>NZ_LMKZ01000001.1:1033298-1224026 GCF_001422525.1 Sphingomonas sp. Leaf30
GCGACCCGGCCGTGATATCGCTATCCGAGATAGCGCCCGACTGCGACCCGAAGGCCGTTGCGCCCGACGAGGCCATTGAATACGGGACCAGGCTAGCCTGACGGGCCGGCGGGCGCTCAGCAACAAAGGTAAGCACTCGTGTCGCAAAATTCAGCTCGCAGCTACCTGTTTGCTTGGATTTAACAAAATCAATTTATGATTTGATTGCTTTCGTTTAAGTCCCCCCATCCTCGCTTTGTCTCTATTGTCTTCTAAATCAGATCAGCCTAACGGCGGTAGCGGTAGCATTCGTTTACAGATGCGCCGTTGCTGATGTGGTGCGTCTGATGCGCTGCGGCATGGGGAGGGGTTATGAAGGCGTTCGTTCTGAATTCGGGGCCACGTGGGCGTGTGGCGATCGCGATGCGGGTCGGTGTGTCGCTTGCGGCGCTGCTGGCAGCAGGCGCGGGCAGCGCTGCATGGGCGCAGGCGGAAACGCAGACCGTGTCGCCCGACACGACCCAGGCCGCGACGCCGGGACAGGAGGTCGGTCAACCCGCGGCCGATGCGACCGGGGACGGTGATATCGTCATCACCGGCCGTCGCGCCGCGCTCGAGGCGGCGGACGAGCGCAAGCGTCGCAGCGAGACGATCGTCGACTCGGTCGTCGCCGATGATGCCGGCAAGCTGCCCGACAACTCGATCACCGAAGTCCTGCAGCGCGTCTCGGGCGTCTCGATCGTGCGCTTTGCCGCGCTCGGCGATCCCGACCATTATTCGGTCCAAGGCTCGGGCGTGCAGGTCCGTGGCCTGACGGGCGTCGCGTCGCGCCTGAACGGCCGCGAGATCTTCAGCGCGAACAACGGCCGCGCGATCCTGTGGAGCGACGTCACGCCCGAGCTGATGGCCGCGGTCGACGTCTACAAGGCATCGACGGCCGACCTGATCGAGGGCGGCACCGGTGGCCAGATCGACCTGCGCACCAAGATGCCGTTCGACTTCAACGGCAAGTTCCACATCGCGGGCACCGGCGAACTCGCGCTCGGCGACATGGCGAACAAGGCGGATCCGTCTGGGTCGGTGCTGATTACCGATTCGTTCGATACGCCGATCGGCCGGATCGGCCTGCTCGGCGACGTCGCGTTCAGCCAGTTCAGCTCGCTGTCGCAGTTCATCCGCGTCAGCCCGTATTTCAAGACCAAGCTCAGCGATGGCAACGAGCGGTACGTCCCCAGCGGCTTCGCCTATGGCGACGAAGCGTTCCAGTACAAGCGCTATGGCATCTATGGCGCGGCGCAGTGGCAGCCGGCCGAATCGCTGACCTTCACCGGCAGCTTCTTCCAGTCGCGCTACAAGAGCCAGTCGAGCGATTACGGCACGCAGCTGGATTCGCAGACTCTGGCGGTCGATCCGGCGAGCAGCTCGTTCGACAGCAACGGCCTGCTCACCAAGACGAGCGCGCTGTTCAACCGCGACACGGCGACGTTTGCCCCGACGGGCGGGTCGGTCAACAGCAGCGGCAACAAGGGGTTCGTCGAGAGCAACACGCGGACGCGCGATTATTCGCTGTCGTTCGTCTGGGCGCCCACAGACAGCCATGTGTCGCTGAAGGGATCGCTGCAGCGCGTCGATTCGCGGCAGGTCTATGATCGTCTCGACATCTTCCGCGACGTCGGCTTTGGCCAGAGCTTCGGCATGGATCTGACGGGCGACCTGCCGCAGATCACCGTCAGTCCTGCGACGCAGGCGTCGTTCGCCGATCCGGCCAATTATTTCTGGACGGCGTCGATGCCGCACAACGAACGGAACAAGGGGCGGCTCGATTCAGGGCAGCTCGATGCCGAATATACGTTCGACAACAGCTTCTTCCGGTCGGTCAAGGTCGGCGGCCGCTATGCCAAGCGGACCGAGCGCGATCTGTCGAACGGCTATAACTGGACCGCGCTGGGTCGCGGCTGGAACGGCGATCCGCAGCTGACCTATGCCAATGCAGCGCCGGGCGACGTCGCCAGCCATGCATTCAAGGACTTCTTCCGCGGCAATACGACGCTGCCGGGCAACCTGATGTTCGCATCGGAGGATCTGGCGTCGCGCTTCAATGAAAACCGCACCGGGTTGGTGACGGCACCGCCTGCCGGCTTCTGCACCGGCAATGAATTCAACTGCTCGGTTGCGGGGCAGCTCCCGGTCACCGGCTATGGCGGCCAGTTCAACCCCGACGGCACGCTGGCGATCCGGCCTGTCGGGTTCGTCCTGCCGGGCGATCAGGTGAATAACCGTACCGAGAATATCGCGGGCTATGCACTGCTCCGCTTCGGGCCCGAGGAAGGCGCACGCGGCATTTCCGGTAACGTCGGCGTGCGTGTCGTGCATATCGAGAATGAAGGCAGCGGGTTCATCCAGCAGAATGGCGGGACCGTCTTCATCCGCGACGGCGCGCAGGTGACGCTGGCGAACACGTTCCTCGCCCGCGGCGGCAAGGCGGACTTCACGCGCGTGCTGCCGTCGATCAATCTCGAATATTCGCCGACCGACCGGATCAAGGTCCGCGGCGGGTACAACATCACGATGGATCTGCCGAGCTTCAACGCGCTGCGTGCGTCGGGCTCGATCGGCGTGGCAACGACCCCCAGCCAGACGCCCGGCGGGATCGGCACGTTCAACAACTTCACCGCGGACACGGGCAATCCGTTGCTGAAGCCGACGCTGTCGAACAATGTCGACCTCTCGCTCGAATATTACGGGCGGGCGGGCACGTCCTTCCATCTGGCCCCGTTCTACAAGCGGCTGACCAACCTGCCGATCTATGCGCTGACCAGCCGGCAGGTCACGATCCAGTTCACGGACGGGACGACCGAGAATGTGGCGGCATCGGCCACCGACTATGTCAACTCGACCAAGGCCGCGACCGTCAAAGGGGTTGAGGCGGGTGGCCGCTTCTTCCTCGACATGCTGCCCGGTGCGCTTGCCGGGATCGGGTTCGAGGGCAATTACACCTTCATCAAGAGCAGCAATCCGGGCGATGTCTACCGCGACATCACCGGCGCCGCTCGCAACGACGCGCCGCTGGTGGGTCTGTCGAAGCATAATCTGAACGCGACGCTGCTGTACGAGCGCAACCCGATCTCGTTGCGCGTCGCCTATTCCTGGCGCTCGCGCTATCTGTTGTCGACGAACAGCAACGGCACGAACGGCACGTATACCTATTATAGCGCGCCGGGCGTCGTGACCAACCAGGATGGCGGCCAAGATGCGTCGACACAGATCGCGTTGCCGATCTATGGCGGCAATTATGGCTCGGTCGATGCGGGTGTGCGGTTCAAGGTGAACGATCAGTTCTCGTTCGGCGTGCAGGGGACCAACCTGACCGCCGCGACTCAGCGGACGCTGATGGGCGGCTATCCCGGTGGCAAGCTGGTCGGGCGCAGCTGGTTCCAGGCCGATCGCCGTATCAGCACTGGCATAAACCTCGCCTTCTGACGATGATGCGTCCCCTGTCGACGCGCTGTCGGCAGGGGACGGAGCGGAGCGCGTGATGCGGAAGAGGATCCTGATCGTTGGCGGCGGTACCGCCGGCTGGCTGACCGCGGGCTATCTGGCGAAGCGGCTGGGCGCCGATCTGGCGGGCGGGGTCTCGATCACGCTGGTCGAATCGCAGGACATCGGCATCCTCGGCGTGGGGGAAGGGACCTTCCCAACGATCCGGCGGACCCTGGCGACGATCGGCATCGACGAGGCCGAGCTGATCCGGCGATGCGGCGCGACGTTCAAGCAGGGGGCGAAGTTCGTCCATTGGCGCCACGCGCCCGGGCAGGGCCGCCCCGATCATTACTCACACCCGTTCCAGGTCGCCGATGCGAGCGACGGCCTCGACCTGCTGCCCTATTGGCTGCTGGGGCATGGCGGCGCGGAGAATTGGGACGAGGTCTCCAATCCGCAGAAAAAGGCCGCGGATGCGATGCGCGCGCCCAAGCTGGCGACCAACCCCGATTATGTCGGGCCGCTCAACTACGCGTTTCACTTCGATGCGGTGGCGCTCGCCGGGCTGTTGCGCGAGCATGCGGTCAGGAACGGTGTCCGGCATCTGACCGACACCGTGTCCGAGGTGCTGCTCGCGGAAGATGGTGCGATCGGCGGAGTGCGCACCGAGCGGAACGGGATGCTCGATGCCGATCTCTATATCGATTGCACGGGCTTTCGTGCCGAACTGATCGGCAAGGCGATGAAGGTGCCGTTCCGGTCGTGCCGCGACGTGCTGTTCTGCAACCGCGCGATCGCCGCGCAGCTGCCTTATGCAAAACCCGGCGATCCGATCGCGTCCTATACGATTTCGACTGCGCAGGAGTCGGGCTGGATCTGGGACATCGGGCTCGATCGCAGGCGTGGCATCGGGCATGTCTACTCGTCCGACCATAGCGACGACGAGACCGCCGAACGCGTGCTGCGCGGCTATCTGGGCGCGGGCGGCGACAAGGCCGAGGTGCGCCATTTCAAGTTCGATGCGGGGTACCGCGAGGTCAACTGGGTCAAGAACTGCGTCGCGGTGGGGCTGTCGAGCGGGTTTTTCGAGCCGCTCGAGGCGACGGGGATCGCGTTTGCCGAGGTCTCGGCAGGGATGATCGCGAACCTCTTTCCCTGGGGCGGCGACTACGAGACGTCGGCGCGCCAGTTCAATGCCAACATGCTGCGCCGCTACGAGCGCGCGCTCGATTTCATCAAGCTGCATTACTGCATCTCGGAACGGCGCGACACGGCGTTCTGGCGCGACAATGTGGCCGACGCCTCGATCCCCGACAGCCTGCTCGAGCTGCTCGACCGGTGGCGGTTCCGGCCACCCAACGAGCTCGACATCGACGGGCAGGTCGACATCTTCACCGACGCCAGCTGGCAATATGTCCTGTACGGCATGGGCTGGAAGACCGACCTGAGCGCAAAGGCCGGCGCGCTGCGCTATGCCGATGATGCGCGGCGTGCGTTTGCAGAGGTCCGGCGTCAGGCCGATTATGCGATCCGCAACCTGCCGTCGAACCGCGATTTGGTCACCTATGCGCAGCACCATCATTTCGGTGCGCGAGCGGCGGCGTGACGGATCCCGGCCCGGCCCGCATCACCCGGATCGTCATCGTCGGCGGGGGGACGGCGGGGTGGATGACCGCCGCCGCGATGGCGCGGCTGGTCGAGAGCGGCGTCGCGGTGACTTTGGTCGAATCCGAGGAGATCGGCACAGTCGGCGTCGGCGAGGCGACGATCCCCTCGCTGCTCGACTATCACCGGATGCTCGGCATCGACGAGGACGACTTCGTCCGCGCGACGGGGGCGACGTTCAAGCTGGGCATCGAGTTTCGCGACTGGGGGCGGCTGGGCGACGCGTATTTCCACCCGTTCGGCACGCATGGCCGCGACGTCGAGGGGGTGGCCTTCCACCAGCTCTGGCTGCGTCAGGCCGGCCTCGCGCAACCCGGCATGCCGGGGCCTATCGGCGACTATTGCCTGTCCACGGTCGCGGCGCGCAACGGGCGTTTCACGCGACCTTCGGCCAATCCGCAATCGGTCCTGTCGACGCTGTCCTATGCCTTCCACTTCGATGCCGCGCTCTATGCCCAATATCTGCGCAACCTTGCCGAGGCGGCGGGGGTGGTGCGGATCGAGGGGCGCGTGGCGGCAGTCGATCGGCATGCCGGGACCGGCTTCATCGAGGCGGTCCGGCTCGCGGACGGGCGCGCGATCAACGGGGACCTGTTCATCGATTGCAGCGGGTTTCGATCGCTGCTGCTTAGCGACGCGATGGACGTCGGGTTTACGAGCTGGCAGCACTGGTTGCCATGCGATCGTGCCTGGGCGGTGCCGAGTGCGCCCCGCGATGCGCCGGCCCCGCATACACGCGCGACCGCCGAAGCCGCCGGCTGGCGCTGGCGGATCCCGCTGCAACACCGCGTCGGCAACGGCCATGTCTATGCCAGCGACCATGTCGACGATGACACCGCGCTGCACGTCCTGCTGGGCGGGCTGGATGGCCCGCCGCTCGCCGATCCGCGCCAGTTGCGGTTCGTCGCGGGGCGGCGCGACCGGCTGTGGGAGCGCAATTGCGTCGCGATCGGGCTGGCCGGCGGCTTTCTCGAGCCGCTGGAATCGACGAGCATCCATCTGATCCAGTCGGGCATCGCGCGGCTGATGAGCCTGTTTCCCGACACGGGTTTCAGCGCGGTCGAGATCGCCGAATATAACCGGCAGATGCTCCGGGAGTATGATCAGGTCCGCGACTTCATCATCCTTCACTACCATGCGACGACGCGGACGGATTCGGCGTTCTGGCGTCATTGCCAGAGCATGACGCTGCCGCCGTCGCTGCAGGCCAAGCTCGATCTCTGGGCGGGACGGGCGCGGATCTTTCGCGAACAGGGCGAATTGTTCACCCCCGACAGCTGGATTGCGGTCCTGCTCGGGCAGGGCATCTGGCCGGCGTCGGTCGATCCGCTGACCGCGGGACTGCCGGTGGCGGAGAGCGCGATGTTCCTCGACCATGTGCGGGAAATGGTCGCCAAGACCGCCGAGGCGATGCCGCGCCACGCCGACTTCATCGCCCGGCATTGTGCGGCACCGCTGCGAACCGCGGCCTGATCCGATCTACACGTCGCCGCGATCGCTAAAAAGCTTATTTGTCCGACAAAGCTTGCCCTTCCGCCTGATCGCGCTACCATCGCGGCAATTCGTATAAAAACGGGAGCGGGTATGCGGTGGGCGTCGAGCGCGGGAATGGCTGCGTCAATAGTCGTAGCGTTGGGCACTCTGCCAGCCGCAGCGGCCCCCGTTGCCCGTGGGGGCGAACGCCGCGTCCTCATCGATGCCGCCAAGGCGGCAGGTCCGGTCGACCGATCCTTCGACCTGTCGATCGGCTCGGATTTCCCCGGCACGCTGATCCGCAGCGACAGCCAGGCGCAGCTCAAGACCGCGGTCGACGAGCTCGGTTTCCGCTACATCCGCTTCCATGACATCTTCCACGATGTCCTCGGCACGGTGCGCAAGACGGATGCGGGGATCGTCTATGACTGGACGAAGATCGACCAGCTCTATGATGCGCTGCTGGCGAAGAAGATCCGGCCCTTCGTCGAGCTCGGTTTCACGCCCAATGCGATGCGGACGTCGGAGCAGACGATCTTCTACTGGAAGGGCAATACCTCGCATCCCGATCCGGCTTTGTGGCGCGGGCTGATCGATGCCTATGTCCGCCATGTTCGACAGCGTTATGGCGCCGACGAGGTTCGCCGCTGGTATTTTGAGGTCTGGAACGAGCCCAATCTCGACGGGTTCTGGGAAAAGGCCGATCAGAAGGCGTATTTCGATCTCTATGCGGACACGGCGCGGACGATCAAGGCGATCGATCCGGCGTTGCGGGTGGGTGGGCCATCGACCGCGGGCGCGGCCTGGGTGCCCGAGCTGCTCGCCTTTACGAAGCGGAACGCCGTGCCGATCGATTTCGTGACGACGCACACCTATGGCGTCGAGGGTGGTTTCCTCGACGAGGAGGGCAAGCAGGACACCAAGCTGTCGGCCTCGCCCGACGCGGTGGTCGGCGATGTGCGCCGCGTTCGCGAGCAGATCGAGGCGTCGGCCTATCCGGGGCTGCCGCTCTACTTTACCGAATGGAGCACGAGCTACACGCCGCGCGACTTCGTCCATGACAGCTATATCAGCGCGCCGTACATCCTGACCAAGCTGAAGCAGTCGCGGGCCTATGCACAGGGCATGAGCTACTGGACCTATACCGACCTGTTCGAGGAGCCGGGGCCGCCCCCGACGCCCTTCCATGGCGGGTTCGGGTTGATGAACCGCGAGGGCATCCGCAAGCCGGCCTGGTTTGCGTATAAATATCTGAACGCGCTGAAGGGCCGCGCGATACCCGTGACGGATGACACGGTGCTTGCCGCCGCCGATGGTCAGCGGATCGCGGCCGTGGTCTGGGACTGGCAACAGCCGGTCCAGACGCTGAGCAACAAGCCCTTCTACACGCGGCAGGTGCCCGCGGTCGCGGCCCGGCCGATCGCGCTGACCTTCGAACACGTGCCCGCGGGGACGTACCGGCTGACCATCCGCCGGACCGGCTATCGCCGGAACGACCCGCTCTCGCTCTATATCGACATGGGTATGCCCGCGTCGCTCGATGCCGCGCAGCGCAAGGGGCTCGAACAGGCCACGCAGGACCTGCCCGAACAGGCCCGGACCGTCCGGGTCGGTCGCAACGGATCGATGCGCGTCACGGTGCCGATGCGCAGCAACGACATCGCGCTCGTCACGCTGGAACCGGCAGGCAGCGCCGGCATCGAACAATAGTCGGGCAAAAGGGGAGAAGACATGGCGGGATTTAGCAAGCGCGACGTGCTGACCGCACCGCTGCTCGGCGCCTTGGGGGTCGGCGCGGCGCGGCTGGGGGCTGCGGCGGCTCCGGCAGGCGCAGCACGCGGCGGCCCGGCAATCCCCGCGGGACGGTTTGACGCGTCGGTCGCCTCGCTCAAGACCTATCAGACGCCCGACTGGTTTCGGGACGCGAAGTTCGGGATCTGGGCGCATTGGGGCCCGCAGGCGCTACCGCGTCAGGGCGACTGGTACGCGCGCTTCATGTATGTCCCCGGCCACCCGCATTACGAGCATCATCTCAAGACCTACGGCCATCCGTCGGAGCACGGCTACAAGGACCTGCTGCCGTTATGGACCGCGGACCGGTTCGATCCAGACGCGCTGATGGACAAATATGCCGCCGCGGGCGCCAAATATTTCGTATCGATGGCGGTGCATCACGACAATTTCGACCTCTGGCGTTCCAAGCATCAGCGCTGGAATGCGGTGGCGATGGGGCCGAAGCGCGACGTGGTGGGGGAATGGAAGGCCGCGGCCACGCGGCGCGGGCTGCGCTTCGGCGTGTCCGAACATCTCGCCGCGAGCTATACCTGGTGGTATCCGAACCAGATGTACGATCAGTTCTGGCCGAAGCTCGGGCTGGACTATGACGGTGCCGATCCCGCCAACGCCGATCTCTATCACGGCAATCGCGACGAGCCTTACCGCAACACGCCGGCCTCCTGGTACACCACGAACGCCGCCTATCAGCGGCACTGGTTCGACCGGATCGTCGATCTGGTCGACAGCTATCAGCCCGACCTGCTCTATTCGGATGGCGGGCTGCCGTTCGGGGCCGTAGGCCGCGCCCTTGTCGCGCATCTCTACAATGGCAGCATCGCGCGGCGCGGCCGGCTCGAGGCGGTCTATACCTGCAAGAATTCGGGGTCTGGGGAATTCCACCGCGAGGCGTCGGTCGAGGATGTCGAGCGCGGGGTGCTCAAGGGCATCAATGCGCTGCCATGGCAGACCGATACGTCGAATGGCGACTGGTTCTTCAACGACCGCCACCCCTACAAGACGACCAGCCAGATCGTCACGATGCTCGCCGATATCGTGAGCAAGAACGGCAACATGCTGCTCAACGTCGTGATGTATCCCGATGGCAGCCTGCCACCCGAGTCCGAGACGCTTCTGGCGGAACTGGCGCCGTGGATGGCGGTCAACGCGCCGGCGATCCACGGCACGCGGCCCTGGAAGATCTTTGGCGAGGGGCCGACCGAAACCGCCGCGGGCATGTTCTCGGAAAAAGCGGATTACACGCCGCGCGATATCCGGTTCACGACCAAGAAGAATGAGCTCTTCGCGATTACGCTCGGCGAGCCTGCGGGGACCGTGGCGATCACCGCGCTGGCGCTCGGCAATCCGAATGAGCCGCGCGCGGTGCGGGCGGTCCGCCTGCTCGGCCATCGCGGGCCGATCCGCTTTCGTCAGACCGGGCAGGCGCTGGTGATCGACGTGCCCGCGACACTCCCGACCCGCCACGCCAGCGCGTTCCGGATCGACTTTGCCTGAGCGTCAGGTCCCCGCGTCACCGATCCACGCATTCGCCAGCTTGGCGCAGTACCGGCGCCCCCCGACGGGGGGCATCGCTTCGATAAGGACGACCATCTCCATGCTACGCCGCCGCGCGCAATCCATTGCCATGATGTTGACCCTTGCAACGGCCGCGCCGGCGCTGCTCGCGGCTCCTGCGGGCGCGCAGAGCGCCGCCGGCCATCCCGGCTGGCCCGGCAAGGGGCAGCTGTTCGTCGGCACCTGTTATCAGCCCGTCGACCGCAGCCCGGCGCAGATCACCAGCGATATCGCGGTGATGAAAGCGGCCGGGTTCAACATGGTCCGGATGGGGGATCTGGCCTGGGACTATTTCGAACCCGAAGAGGGGCGGTTCACCTTCGAGCGCTTCGACGATGTGCTGCGTCAGATGCAGGCGGCGGGCATCCGGGTCATCGTCGACATTCCGGGCCAGCCGGCACCGATCTGGCTGCACAAGCGCTATCCCGGCGTCGACATCGTCACGCAGGACGGGGTGCGGGTCAACGCCGCCTCGCGCTACTGGGACAATATCAGCGACCCCGATTATCGCCGCCTCGCCGGTCGTCTCGCCGAGCGGATGATGCAGCGTTATGCAAAGCATCCCGCGGTGATCGCGCTGGGCTATGACAATGAGATCGGCAATGGCCAGATGTCCTATTCTGCGGCGGACCGGGATCGGTTCGTCGTCTGGCTGAAGCAGAAATACGGAACGGTCGACGCGCTCAACACCGCATGGGCGACGCAGCGCTGGTCCCGCCGGATCGGCGACTGGGATCAGGTCGACCTGCCCTATGGCCGGGGTCCGGGGCCCAACGAGCGCTATCTCGACCTGCGCCGCTTCTGGTCGGACGATACGATCGGCGCGCTGAAGGATCTTGAATCCATCCGCAAGCGCTTTGCCCCGAACCTGCCGGTCGCGTCGAACTTCTGGCCGACCGCAGGAACCAAGGGGTTTGATTATCTCCGGTCCTGGGAAGATGTCTCGACCTATGGTGCGCAGGGATTTTATCCCGGCGACCCGCTCGGTGCGGGGTTCGAGGTCATGATGAACCGGGCCGGGCACCAGACGCCGGTCTGGTTCAATGAGTTCACCGCGGGTGGCGGAGGCTATTACGGCACACCCGGGCGGTCGCGGATGTGGGCGTATTTCGGGCTGCTGCATTATGCACAGACGGTCCTCGCCTGGACCTTCAATTCTCATCTCGGCGGAGAGGAGCAGGCCTTGTTCGGGCTGGTCGACCATGACGACCGGCCGTCGTGGAAGGTCGGCGAATTCGCGCAGATCGCGCGCGAGTTCCGTCAGCTCCAGACGATCGGTTTCCCCCGCTACGACCCGCCACAGGTCGCGGTGCATTATTCGTTCGACACGATGTGGCTGACCAGCCCGCCGCCCGGGCCGAACACCACACCCGAATATTTCAAGACGGACTACACCACCGCGGTCAAGGCCGCCTTTGCGCCGCTGTACCGCGACAATATCGATGCGGCGGTGATCGACATCGGCCACGACCCGATCGACAGCTACAAGCTCGTCATCGTGTCGAGCGCGTATCTGGTCGATACGAAGATCGCCGCGGCGCTTCGCGGTTACGTCGAGCGCGGCGGCACGGTCGTCATGACGGGCTATTCGGCAAAGGTGGACGCGACCGGGAAATGGTTCGGCACGCCCCTGCCGGGCGGCATGACCGACGTGTTCGGGCTGCGGACCAACGCCTTTTACCGATCCGAACAGCCGCTCCGCGTCCGCTTTAAGGGCCGCGAACTCAGCGGTACGGACCCCTATTACGAGGTGCTCGAGCCGAGCACGGCAAAGGTCCTCGCGCGGTTCGAAAACACGCCCGACAAGAGCCCGGCGATCACCGTCAACACATTCGGCAAGGGGCAGGCGATCTATCTCGCGACCGCGGCGCAACCGGGGTTGATCGATCCGCTGATTCGGTCGCTCTACGCCCAGCTGAAGATCCGGACGGGGCCGGCAACTCCCGACGGGGTGGTCGCGCGGACGGTCGAGGGGCGGACGCTCTACGTCAATACCACGCCCGCTGCGCTCAGCGTGCCTATGTCCGGCGCAAAGTCGGGTACGGCCCGCGACGTCCTGACGGGGCGGAAGCTGCCCGGCGCGCTCGACCTCGCGGGCTATGGCGTCGCCCTGGTCGAGTAAGGGGCGTCGCGCTGGGGGCTCGAGGCTGATGCTTCGAGCCCCAGCGCGACAACACGCGTCAGGCGGGCTGGCCATTGCCGCCGGTCGACCCGAAGATCTGCCCGGTCGAATAGCTGAGCGACGGATCAGCCGCTGCGACATAGAGCGCGGCGATCTCGGCCGGCTGGCCCGCACGCGCCATCGGCGAGTCGCCGCCGAAGCTGCGCAGCTTTTCAGGCGTCGCGCCGCCGCTGACCTGCAACGGCGTCCAGAACGGGCCCGGCGCGACCGCATTGACGCGGATACCGCGACTGGCGACCTGCTTGGCCATGCTCTTGGTGAAGTTCAGCACCGCCGCGCGGGTGAGTGCATAATCGACGATGTCGGGCGACGGGTTGCCCGCCTGCTCCGAAGAGGTGTTCACGATCACCGCGCCCGCACCCATCCGCTCGAGCGCGGCCTTGGTCAGCCAGAATGGCGCATAAACGTTGGTCTTCATCGTATCGTCGAAATCCTGACTCGAAATATCGGCGATGCCCGGGCGGGTCTGCTGGCGCGCGGCATTGTTGACGAGGATGTCGAGCCCGCCAAGCTGTTCGGCGGCCTGCTGCACCAGCTTGCGGCAGAAGCGTTCGTCACGCAGGTCGCCGGGAATCGCGACGGCCTTGCGTCCCTCGGCCCGGATCAGCGCAACGACCTCGCGCGCGTCGGGTTCTTCGGCTGGCAGGTAGTTGATCGCGACGTCTGCGCCCTCGCGTGCATAGGCGATCGCCGCGGCACGCCCGATCCCGCTATCGCCGCCGGTGATCAGCGCCCGCTTGCCGGTCAGCTTCCCCGACCCCTTGTAGCTCGTCTCGCCATGATCGGGCCGCGGCGTCATCTTCGACGCGAGACCCGGCCAGGGCTGACGCTGGACGGGATAGGGCGGCTTGGGATAGGCGGCAGCGGCAGGCGTCGGTGCAGCCGCGGGCTTGCCCCCACCCTGAGCCGCAGCGGCGACGGTGGTCGCGGCGAGCGCGCCAGCAGTGACGGCGGCGCCCGACACGAAGGTGCGGCGTGTTGGATCGGTCATGGTTCAGCTCCCGGGATGCGTGACATCCAAAGCGCCAACCGACTGTGTCTGTTCCGGATCCTACCGAGATTGTTTCAGGGCGCGCACCGCGGTGCTTTGCGCAATCCTCAAGTAGGTATCGCCGAGTGAAACACGCCGACGACCAGCAGGACAAGCACCAGCGAGACGACGCTCGACAGCGCGACAAGAACGGCCGCGGCCTTGCGGTTCGTATCGAGCAGGGTCGCGAACAGCGTGACGTTGCTCGCGATCGGGAACAGCGCGATCAGCCCGACGATGACGCGGTCGCGAGGCGCGAGGATGCCGATGAACGCGGCCTCGAGCGCAAGTGCGGTGGCGATCAAAACGAGCCCGCTGACCTGCCTGACGCCGAGAATCCGGGTCATCAGCCGGGGCCGCCAGTCGTCGCGGCCAGTCTCGGCAAGGTTGAGGCCGATGACGGCCATGCCGAGAACCGACACCAGCGTACCGGCGACCGACAGGATCGGCGACGCCGCCTCGGGCATCGTGACACCCGCCGCCTTCGCGATGATCGCGCCGACGATCACATAGACGACGGGCACGCGCAGCGCCTTGGTTGCGGCCTTGCGCGTACCCTCCTTGGTCCGCGCGATCAGGAAATAGCCGATCGTGTCGCCGTACAGCGCGCTGCCGATATAGGCGCAGATCACCGTCGAGACGCCGACCTCGCCGAAGAGCGCCTGGCTGACGGGCACGCCGAAGAATGCGACGTTGAAGAACGAGAAGGACGCCGACAGCAATTTGGGATCGAAATCGTCGCCAAGCCGCTTGGCCAACCGGTGGGCAGGGATGCTCATCAACGCCGCGACCGCGAACATCAGTGGGGGGATCACCAGCAACTGCTGCGTTTCCGCGCCGAGCACCTTGTCGATGACCAGCAACGGGATGAGGCCGAAGACGAGGATGGTCGAGAACAGCTTCGCCGCCCAGGGCACACGCGCCCCGACGCCCCAGGCGAGCAGGATCACGCCATAAAGCGGCAGCAGTGCCGCCGCGATGTTGCCGAGCGCGCTCATTGCTGGCGCAGGATATCGTCGATCGCGCGGCCTGCGCACTCGACGTTGAACCAGACCGCGTTGGTGTCGCGCAACTCGCCGTTGAGCAACTGGCCGAGCGCGTAGATGCGTGGGGCGTCTCGGCTGGCGGAGATGATCCGGCAGGTCGCGCGGTGTGCGATGGCACCACCGACCGGGTGTGGTTGCAGCCAGTCCTTGGCGAGCAGATCCTTGACCAAAGTTTCCTTCATCTCGGCGAGGGTGGTCGCCTGGCCGGTGGCGTTGACGACGATCGGCGTCTCGAGCGTGTCGCCCGTCGTGAACCGGACGAGGAAGCCGGTGCCGGTCGGGTTGGCAATGGTTTCATCGACCCGCCCGCGGACGCTGAGCTGCCCGCGCGTCATCGCATCGGCGAGGCGCCGCGCGTTCACCATCGGCGTGACGAACCGCGCCGCGGCGAAATGCGGCGCCAGCCATTGCCCGAACCGTTTCTGGTCGGCGGGTCGCAACAGGTTCCAGATCGCGGTCGAATCATGGCGGGCGGCGGTCAAGATGCGCTGGAACGGCTCGTCGCCGGCGTCAGCCGCGGCGATGTCGTGGAGCAGGGCGGCTTGGGCGTCACCGTCGGCGCGATCCTCGGCCTGCCAGTCGATCGTCCGTCCCGCGGCAGTCTCGGCCTCCATGCGGAAGAGGCGGAACAGGTCCACGACCGAGAAGGCGGCGCCGCGTTCGCGGATATGCCGGTGGACGTTTTCAAGCGTGAGATGCTGGCGGTCATACCCCGTCTCGGGCGCGGGAATTTCGACCCGCGGCAGCAGGCCTTCCTTCGAAAACAGGTGGATATGTCCGCGGTGCCCTTCGTCGAGCAGCGTCATCACCGCGTCGATCGCGCTGAGACCGCTGCCGAGGATGACAACGGACTGATCGCTGTCGATCCCCCTGGTCATGCGGTCGGCGGGATAGGGCAAGTCAAAATAGCCGGGCTCGCCGTTCAGGGTGCCGAACCGGTCGGGATCGGGCGTGCCGATCGTCAATAGCACGACGTCCGTCGCGATCGTCGATCCGTCCGAGAACGTGATGGTCGCCGCATCATGGTCGCCCTCGATGCTGACGGCTTCCTGATGGTGGATCCGGACATCGATCCCCGCGCGCCGGGCCTGGTCGAGCGCCCGGTCGAGCACGTCCTGCATGTAGAGGCGATATTCCCGGCGCTCGGGATATTCGACGCCATCGGGATCGAGCGGCGTCCCGGCTGCCGCGCGCCGTGCCTCGAGCCAGGTCCGGAAGTGACCCGGCTCGCGGTCATAGAGCCCCATGAGACGCGATTCGGTGTTCAGGCGATGCCCCGGCTGTTCCGTGCCGAACGCCAGGCCGCGCGCAAGCTCGTCGTCTCGCTCGACCAGATGGATGGTCCATCCGTCGCCCGGATCATAGCATAGTCGCGTGACGGCTTCGGCGAAGGCGGCGACGCCACATGCCCCCATGCCGATAATAGTCAATGTTTTCGGCATGATATCCCATTCTCTGACGAACGGCGACAACGCTCGGGCGCTATATGGTGCCACGGCCGAGATGAAAATTTTGTCATGTCGGCGGCACCTCGTTCCGGCGGTGGTTCGGTGGTTTTGTGGTGGTCACCAAGGCTGTTGCCGAGGGGATTGGTCGCGACATCGCCAAATTAATCCGCGGCGCTGGTAGCCTCATGGATATCGTTGATTGTGAGAGGGTTACACTCTTGTCATGTTCTGGGAGACATTATGAGGACGATCCTTGCCGCCGTCAGCGCATTGGGTTTGGCAGCTGGCGCGATGGCCCAGACCCCACCGCCGGTGCTGGGTCTGAAGACGCAGGCCGAGCCCTATGCGACTGCGTCCGTGGTCAACCATCCCAAGACGATCGGCTGGCCCGACGGGCGCAAACCCGTGGCACCGCGGGGGTATGAGGTGATCAAGTTCGCGGGCGGTCTGGACTATCCACGCCAGGCGCTGCTGCTGCCCAATGGCGATATGCTGGTCGCGGAGGCGCGCACGAAGCCCAAACTGGATGCCGAACCCGACGTTCAACGCGGTCAGGCGCTGTCGAAGACGACGGGTTTTAGCGCCAACCGTATCACCCTGTTGCGCGACGCGAACCGCGATGGGGTCGCGGAACAGCGTTTCGTGCTGATCGAGGGGCTCAATCAGCCGTTTGGGATGCAATATGCGAACGGGCGGCTGTACGTCGCCAATACCGACGGCGTCGTCAGCGTTCCGTTCTCGCCCGGCCAGACGCGCGTGACCGCAACCCCGCAGCCGCTCGTGTCGCTGCCCGCGGGGGGCTACAACAATCATTGGACGCGCAACCTGTTGCTGAGCCCCGATGCGCGGACGCTGTACGTATCGGTCGGTTCCGCCTCGAATGTCGGCGAGCATGGCATGGACGAGGAGAAGCGACGAGCGGCCATCCTCGCGATCGATCTGCGTACCGGGCGCGAGCGTCTCTACGCGTCGGGGCTTCGTAACCCGGTCGGCATGGCCTGGGCGCCCGGCACGAACACTTTATGGGCTGCGGTCAACGAACGCGACCAGCTCGGCGACGATATCGCACCCGACTATCTGGTCGGCGTGCGCGACGGCGGGTTCTACGGATGGCCCTACAGCTATTATGGGAAGCAGGATCCGCGTCACGCCAATACCAAGCGCGAGTTGCTGGCGACGACGTTGCTTCCCGATGTTGCCGTCGGGCCCCATGCCGCGGCGCTGGGCGTGGCGTTCGCCAAGGGAACGTCCGCCGCGCAACAGGTCGCCTATGTCGCGCGGCACGGATCGTGGAACCGGTCCGCGTTCATCGGCTATGACGTCCTCGCGGTCCCCTTTGCCAATGGCAAGCCGACCGCCGCGCCGCAGCCATTCCTGACGGGGTTCGTCGCGAATGAAAAGACGGGCGAAGTCTATGGTCGACCGGTGAGCGTGCAGACGCGCGACGATGGCGCGATCTTCGTCGTCGACGATGCCGGGGATACCGTCTGGCTGGTGCGACGCACCGCGTGACCGCCAAGGCGCTGATCGGTCTGGCGGCGATGTGTGCGTGTGTCGATGCGTCCCGCGCGTCGGCGCAGACCGTACCGTTCATCGATACCGAAAACGCGACGCTGTCGGAGGTCGATGTCGGCGACGGAACGGTCCATCCGATCGTCACGGTCGACGTCCGCAACGGCGATTATGCGCGCGGCGCCTATGACGACGATGATGCCGGCCTCGCCAGGGTCCCGGTGCATATCTCGATCGGTGGTGCCGCCGTGCTGACGCGCCGCGCGGACGGGCAGGGCGCCCTGTTCCTGGTCGGGCAAAGCTCGAACGGCTTTCACGCGGCGCGCGCCGATGAGCGGTCGCGCCCGCGCAGCTGGTATGAAAGCAACACGATCGTCGCTCTTGCATGGCGGCCTGCCGATGGGCTCTCCACCGCTGCGGCCTATGCCATCAAGGCCAGCCCCAACGGGGTGGCAAACACGACCCACGAGGCCAGCCTGACGATCCTCTACACCGGCGATAATGCAGTGGGATTTCTCGCGCCGCGTTTCGCCGTGACGAAGCGGACCAAAGGCGAGAGGGGTTTTTACACGATTGCCGGCATCGCCCCCGCCTTTGCGCTGACACGGGGAAAGGATGGCCCGACGCTCACGGTGCCGGTCTCGGCCGGTGTCGGCTGGCGGGGCTTCTATGCAGCGGACAGCGGCGACAGGGTATATGGCAGCGCCGGGGTGGCGGTCGCGCAGCCCGTCAAGATCGCCGGTGCGGCGGCATCGTTGCAGGGGGAAATCCTCGCCGTGGTCCGTGACCATCAGCTGGCCCGGCTCGACGCTCCCGGGGGCACCACCGCCGATGTCGTGCCGTTGGCGACCCTGTCGATCACCATGGCCTGGTGACTTCCGCGCGCAAGCGGTTGCAGCCTCCGCACATTCGATCCGGAGCGTGCAATGGTTCGTTGCGGGTCGAGGCCGCCACGTCGTTCGAGCTCGCCTTGGATAGGACGCGGGGGCAATCCAACCGCCGTTTTGCGCACGCCCTGACGCTCAATCGCCGATCTTCCATGCCAACGCCCGGTTGACCAAGCGGAAGCCTGGATGTTCGCTGTAGCGTCGACAGGACGGCGAGATGCGGATCCCAGGTTTCGACAACGGTTTCGGCGGCGAGGCTCGGGTGCCCTGTTCACGGGTGCAGGCTCCGAGAGCGTCAATGCATCATCACACGCGCAGCATTCTCCAAATCACGAAATGCGGTTAACGCACTTTAAACCGCGTGCAGTCGCAATTGCGCAATGAATTTGCTGCATAAATCTCCTTGTCGAAAGACAATCACTTTTTTCAATGAGGGGGATTCACATGCGCTACTGGCCAATCGGCAAGCCCATCCGGGGCTAAACAGTCCACATCCTGTGCTCTTATATTCTTTTAATTGACGCATCCTGCACGGCATAATGCAATGTGTTACTGGAAGAATAATAAGGCTCACAGGAGTGATGACTGGCAAATATTGTCATGAATAAAATCATGAGCCAATATGCGATATTGGAATACCGTGAAGCCCGATAACGGCTGAACTCGAAAATGCCCGGCTTTCCAAGCCGGGCATTTTTTTGCCATCAAGACCTGGCCATAGCCTTTACCGGCATCTCAAAGGTGAAGGCCCGAGGAACAAGGCCAAGTACTTTTACAGCCTTTTGCATGGCTTCGTTATGCGTCGATATCGTGAAGTGAATTTCCGTAAACCACCCGTTCAGGTGAACCTTCCGAAACCGCGAAAGTACGGCAGCAAAGGCGGCAGGAGCAGTAGGCGAACCCCAGGCAAACGTGATTGTAAGGGTTCGATCATCATGGTCCTCGCCCCAATTGATACCGCCAACGCACGTTCCGCTTTCGTCAAAAGCGAGAATTGCGGGATGATCCCATTTGCATGGGGGATATCTCAGCCAGCCATTCTGCTGATGATCAACACCCGCGGCGTAGGCAGCTCTCAGGCCTTCTTTGCTGTGTGCAAGTTTGGTAACATGCTCCAACCGCAAACTCATGTTACAGCTCTCCGCCTGTACTTGAAGATCAAGAGATTGCAGAACGGCGCACACAGGTGCTCATTGCCAGTCCCAGCCGCGTACGTGGCTGGGAGCGGTTGTCGACCGACGGGTGCCGATACCAGGCTTTGTGCTCGGTAACTGGTGACATCCATTCATGCGCGTTCGCGATCTCGGGGCTTGTGCCGTTGGGCGCCGCATGGACCGGCCCGCTTGCCCAATTATCGATCAACGGCGCTCGTTGCGCCGCATGGATCCTTTCGCGGACGCGTCCGGGCCTTAGACTAAACAAAAACAGCCGCCAACCTCGAAAGGTTGACGGCTGCCTTCACACAGATGGACACTGGGACCAGCTGTGAAATGCGCTTAGGCGAAAGCGATCTTCGCCTGGCGACGACGAACGCGCATCGATGCGCCGATCCCGCCGATACCGAACAGCATGATCGCCCAGGTACCTGCCTCGGGAACTGCTGCGGTCGGCTCGAAGGTTGCAGTGCCGGCATAGGAGCCGTTACCGCGCGACGTGCCGGTCACGACGATCTGGTTCGTCGCACCCGCGGCGATCGCCACGTTGTTGATCTCGAAGAACTCGGCTTTGCCGACAATGGTTTTCGTCGCTTCGAAACCATTGATGAACACCGACAGAATGTCGAGATCGGTCGGGCTATTGAACCGCGTCGTGCTGGTGCTCAGCGTGCCGCTGGCCAGGCCAGCCTGATCGATGATGAAGTTGAACGTGTCCTGGAATGCGCCGGCAGCGATGCCCGAACGGCCGAAATCTGCCGAAACGGTACCATTATTGATGTTGCCCTCGACCGTGAACTCCGGGTTGCCCGGGACATAATCGACTGCATGAGCCGCTGGGGCCATCGCGAAAGCGGATGCGAATGCCATAGTCGAAAGAAGTAAACGCTTCATGACGGTTCCCTTTATTTGATCCTTAACAAGCTGCTACCGGGCGCCCTGGCGATTCGCAAACCTGTTTATCGCCGGAATTTTCCCACGATCTCAATAATGTCCAAGTTTGGGACAATCAGCCCTCGTTCGTCGCAGACAGAGCCTGAGGGCGCGTTTCGCATCCTGCGCTGCAAGGCATTTTGCGCGCCTTAAACCCGCTCAGGGCGACCGAAAACCCTCACTCCGGCTCATGAAGGTGCCCGACGCGATTGGGATAGTATGGCCTCGCCGTGTGCCGGGGCGATACGGGTGGCCTATCAAGGGCGCCGGTGACGACATTCCCGGCGACCGCGGCGATGGCTTTGAAAATTAGGTAAAAGACGCTAGCTTTACCGCTCATAGTTCGTCGGGAGAAATGCGTGATACGGGTAGAGGCGCGGCCGCAGCCAAGCGGGTCGTGGACTGACGTCGGTAGCGGCCTGGCGCGCTGGACAGCGAAGTGGTGGCCGCTTCTGATAGGATTGGCGTGCCTCATCCTGCCGACGCTGAGCCGGCTGGCGACCGTCAGCTGGTCCACCGAACAGGGCGCACATGGGCCCATTATATTCATTTCCGCGCTGTGGCTGATCTGGCGTGCGCGGCCGTGGGAAGTCGCCAAGCGCCAATCCTTCCTTCCTGTCGGCTTGCTGTTGGTCCCCGCGCTGCTCCTCTATTCCGTAGGGCGAATTACCAGCATCTTGGCGATCGAGGCTCTGTCCCTCTACACCGTGGTCGTAGTATTATTATGGACTTATCTCGGTAAGGAGGCACTCAAGAGGCTGTGGTTCCCCCTAGTGTACCTGCTGTTCATCATCACGCCGCCGGAGAACTGGGTTTTTGTCGCCACGCGTCCCATCAAGGACTTGATCTCCGATGCTTCCGTAAACTTGCTGGCCGCATTTGGTCTCCCCATCGGGAGTACCGGAACGGTTATTCAGATTGGCGGATATCAGTTGCTGGTCGCGACGGCGTGCTCCGGGATAAACTCCCTGATCGGCATTTGTGCGTTGGGCGTTTTCTACGTCTATTTGCGGCATGGCAATGCACCGCGCTACGCGCTCTTGCTGATATCGCTGATGATACCATTGGCTATAGCGGCAAACTTTCTGCGTATCATCATCTTGGTGCTAATGACCTATTACATCTCGGAAGAGGCCGCGCAGGGCCTGGCGCACGAGCTGGTCGGCATGGGCATGTTTATCCTGGCATTGCTTATGCTGCTGGGACTGGATGCGGTGCTGCATCCTATTGTTTCACGTTGGGCCCGAAAGTAACGACATGACAATCGCTCGATTTACTCGACGAGAAGCTGCCCTGGGTCTCGCCTTCGGCATAACCGCAGGCGTCACCTATGCTCGACGCCCTACCGAGCTCGTCGTTGCCATTCCTTCCGGAAACCTGAACGACGCCATTCCAAAGCAAGCAGCACCTTGGGCGATGGTGCCGGATGTCAGCTTTGTTCTACCCCCCGAGGATGAAGCAAAAGCGGCAGCCGTCTATGAGAAGCAGCTGATGCGCAGTTACGGTGCCGATGGCGCTCCGCCCATCATGCTTTTGATCGCCTATGCGTATCGGCAGAGCGGCATGTTGATGGTGCATCGTCCTGAGTCCTGCTACCCCGGATCCGGTTTTACGATCACCGATATACGAGACGTGGATATTCCTCTGGGCAAAGGCATCAGTGCACCAGGGCGCTTCCTAACGACCGTGCGCGATACCCGTACAGAGCAGGTTCTTTATTGGACTCGACTGGGGAATCGTTTTCCGGTGTCGTGGGATGATCAGCGACGGTCCATCGCAATGCAGAACCTGGCCGGCCTTGTCCCAGATGGGGCGTTGATACGATTTTCGATCATCGATCCGGATGCCAAGGCTGCAGAGGCAACCATGATGGGCTTTGCAAAAACATTGTTCGAGTCCTGCGGCGCCTCCGGCCGCGCACTTCTCGCTGGTCCGATCAACGCATAGGCGATGAGGGTCGCAAGCCACTGAATATATCGTCAAGTCTCGCCGCGACCATGAATATGGTGGGAGCGGCAGCGCCCTCATTGTCACGTCACTTGCTCAGCGCGCACAGCAAATAGCACCACACCGTATCAACCGGCTTTTCATCCATCGATCGCCGCAGGTATAAAACGCGCAAGCCCCGCAAAAATCACGACGCTTAACCAGTTCTATACGGTTCACATTTCGTTTCCTTCTGCATTTTGTCTAAGGTAATTGCTTATGTCAGCATCCTCCAGGTTCCTCATCACCAAGCGGCAAACCCTGTCTGCCGCAGCACTCGCACTCACGCTGGCAACAGCGGCCTGTAATAAGGCCGGACCGAGCGGCCAGACGGTTGCTACGGTCAATGGCGAAGCCATCACGCAAAGCGAACTCAATTTCGAGCTGGGGTTGAGCGGGGCCAACGCGCAAAACTCGAAAGACCTTCAGCCAAAGGCCTTGCAGGCCCTTATCGATCGAAAGCTGGTCATCCAGGCCGGCGAGCGTGATGGTCTTTACAAGAAGCCGAACGCTGTTCTTGCTGTGGAGCGTGCCAAAAATATCGTGATGGCGAACCTTGCGCTGCAATCGGTCGCAGCAGGAGTGCCTCAACCGGTCACGACGCGCGACGTTGAGACGTATCTGGCGAAGCATCCCGAACTGAGTAGGGAGCGCCGGACATTGTCGGTGGAACAGATTCGTTTTCCAGCACCAAATAATCCGAGCCTGATCGCGGCTATGAAGCCGGCAAAGACATTGGCGGAATTGACAGCAGTTCTGGATAGCCGGGACGTGAGCTATCAGCGGGCAACGGTGGAGCTCGACAGCGCAAGTCTGGATCGTAACGCACTCGGTCGATTGATGACGACGGTGAACGGTGAGCCTCTGGTTATTCTCGAAGGTGCAACGGCGATCGCCAATCATGTCATAAGCGTCCGTCCAGCCGAAGCGAGCTCTGCTGCTATCAATGAACTCGCCAAGCAGGGGATCGCACGTGACCGCATCCAGGCAGGCATCGTTCAGCATCAGGCGGCGCTGCGGAACGCGGCGAAGATCGAGTATGCCAAACCCCTCGATCCCAAGGCGAAGGCTTCTCAGTAATTCCTATTGAAGGCTCTTTCGATTGGCGCCCGTTGGCGCGGAGCGCGTTAGCCTCCGCTACAACGGGCAAGGACGTGCCGCTGACGTCCGCGACAGAGGGGACTCCGCGGATCTGACATGCCGCTGGGTGAAGTTTCGTCTGATGGCAGCAGAGTCGCGGACGTATGCGGGCGCGGCCGCGATGCCGTGTCGACTCTATGTCGGGCAAGCGTCGCCGGCTTGGATAGGACCAGCAGATGTATCGCGGGTTGCACCGTTTGCCAGTGGACGTCCCGGTGCGATCAGGCCGCCGTTCACGCCGCCGCACCGACCCGCGGCGCGATCGTAATACGTAAAATGATGAACTTGTATCGCCCGAATTCTGGTGAACTGACCGCTTTGCGGTTCGGTAAGGTCGCGCCAATGCGGACCAAGAGTGCCTCGCCGCCTTTGCGTGCGATCCTGCCTACGCGCTGGAAAGCAGCGAGTACTTATTCTCGGTGTGTATCAAGCTGAGTTCAAGTACGGCGTTCACTCTGTCGAGCAGCGTCAGCCACCTGATAAGATCCGCGAATTAGCGCTGGGTGAAAGGGCCCTGAAGAGCCATCGGCGCCGTCATTCGGCGCTAAATTACCGGTTACCGCGCAATGTGGGCAGCAGGAGGTAAAGATGATTTAGATTATGGTCGGCAGAGCATGTCTCATGCCTGGCGCCAACATCTTCGGTATCATCACAGCAACCCTAAGGCGGCTGAAAACCGTCAGACAGGCTATTCCGATCCAGAAGTTATCCGGGATAAGAACTCAGAAGCCGTCGCTTGTCGCAAGAATGAATCTTTTCCAGTCGATTCATCATAACGTAAAAAAAACTGTAACAATTTTATCAATGTCATAGCATGCAAAAACAAAGGACGACCCACTATCAGATAGCGAGTCGTCCTTTATGTTCGACTTAACCCTTGAAAGGCTTGCCGTTCTGCCAATAACGCATAAAATTTCCTTTGAGTTAAATGGATTATGCTGCCGCCCCGCGGCAAGACCGTCCTGCCCGGTCGTGGTTAATATGGCAATCTACTAAAACCGAGTCGGGATCCAATATTCGTTGAACAGAGCGTTTTGGCCGACGAATCGGTGGAACTCCCGTTACTAGGGCAACGACTCGTTAATCAGTGTTACACCAGGCCCGTGGTGGCGAGGTCGATTGCGGAGAGGAAGGCCTTCGGGCATCGATCGTCGCGACTGACGACGCCGCGCCCGTCTCTAAAACGACCGAACACGGCCTCGATACGGCTCCGGCTTCGGCAGCGGCGCCGGTGATATCTCGGCCTGAAGGTTATAGGGCTTGGTCCAAGGCAAGGCCGCTCTTAGGCATCAGCAATGCGGCTAGCTACATTTCCGATCCGTGCCCTCACAGGCGTATTGATGCTCGTAACCGGGCTCAGCATCATCGAGTCCAATGAATGGTGGATCAGAATCTGGGACTTTCCCCGGGTTCAGATACTCGGCCTCCTGCTGTTGGGCGGAGGCCTGGCGCTGTGGCTGGATCGGCAGGCAGGACGATGGATCGCGTTGGGGTGCGCCGTCGCAGCGGGGTGGCAACTGTATCGCATCTATCCGTATACACCGCTTGCGAAGACGGAGCTGGCCTTTGCGGATGATGCCTCAATTGCGCAGAGCCGGTGTTTCGGCGTCCTTTCGCTGAATGTGTTGGAGTCCAATCGAGACTATGGGCGAACGGCGCGGCTGATCGATCGGGTTAGGCCCGATATCCTGCTATTGATGGAAACCGACCAGCGCTGGGCCGATGCATTGGCCAAGCAGCTTGCGCGCTATCCACACCGGCTCGAACAACCGATCGGCAATACCTACGGCATGATCTTCGCCACGCGGCTGCCGATGCGCGATGGGCGGATCGAAACGATTGCACAGAAGGATACGCCGTCGGTCCATGCGGAGCTGACGGCCGGTGATCGATTTCGCGTGATAGCGCTTCACCCGCGCCCGCCCGTTCCCGGGCAGGATACCGAGGCACGCGACGCCGAGATCGCGATCGCGGCGAGTCGCGCCGCCCGTACGAAGCTACCGGTATTGGCCATCGGCGATTTCAACGATGTTGCATGGTCCCACACCTCGCAGCTGTTCAAACGGGTCGGAGGCTATCTCGACGCTCGGATCGGCCGGGGCACGTTCGCGACCTTCCCCGCGCGCACGCCGCTGCTCGGCTGGCCGCTCGACCACATGTTCGTCACACCCGAGTTCAAGGTGCGCAGCCTGGAGGTGCTGGAGGATGTGGGTTCAGACCATCTCCCGATACATTCGCGTCTTTGCCTGACCGGCCGGTCAGGCGCCAACAAGGCGCCTGACGCAGTGTCGAACGAAGACCGCAAGGACGTAAAGGAGGTCCTTCAGGAGTATCACGAGGATCAGCGCGAGCGGTAAGCCAAGCTCACCGATTTGACGTACATGATTGGGACAGAGCCGTTGCACGACGACCAGCTCAAGACACTGGTATCTGGCGAACGGCTTTGGCGTCGCATGACAGGGCAGGGGGCACAGAGATGGTGCCGATCAATCGCCGGGCAACTCGCCCGTGCTTCGCGCTACTTCACCAGCTATTCCGTGCCCAGAATGGCGCAAACGGCACGGCGGTAACGCGCATGACGTACAAGGGCTGACCGGGGTGCCAACTCCGTTTAACAGGGATCTGGCGACCAGATGGGAATGACGCTGTGATTGTCGGGTGACCGACGCCGACGAGATGGCATTGGAGAACCGGTTGGAACATGATGCCTGGTGGCAGACCTATCTGGATCAATGGACGGCGTTCCCGTTTCATGACCTGATCGCGGCTGTCGCGATCCTGAGCACGGCCCTTCTTCTGGGTATCGTTGCAGCGCGCCTTGCCTGTAGATACCTCCTGCCGGCCTTGACGCCGCGCCACGCCGACGTGGTCGCGCCGCGCCTGATGGCGATTACCCGTGCCGGCATGACGGCGCTGGTCCTGACTGCCTTTCTTGGCGTTCGGGGGCTCAACCCCGGCGCCGATCTTCTGCTTGCGGCGGGTCTCGGCATCGCGGTCGCGGTGCTGGCCTATGAGTTCGGCCGTGCGCTCGGTCTTCGGAGCCGACCAGCGTCGCTGATTGCCGCCACCTTGTTCCTCATCGTGCTGGCAAGTCGACTGGGGGGCCTCGCTCCGTTGATCGCGGGGCTGGACCGCGCCAGCATGGGGGTCGGCACCCGGCGTATTTCGCTGCTCGACATCGTCAACGCGGTCGGCTTGTCGCTGCTTCTGTTCCTCGCCGCACGCGCGCTGCTCGGGCTGATCCTGCGCTGGATCGGGCAGGCTCGACTGCTCGACGCGGCGCAACGCGTGCTGTTCCAGAAACTCGCCCAAATTGCGGTCGTCACCGTCGCGATCTTCGTCGGTATCGATCTTCTGGGCATCGATCTCACGGCGCTGGCCGTGTTCTCCGGCGCGTTCGGGCTCGCGATCGGTTTCGGCTTGCAGAAGACGCTCGGCAATCTGATCGCAGGGCTCATCCTGCTGCTCGACCGATCGATCAAGCCCGGCGACGTCATCGCGGTCGGCGATACCTTCGGCTGGGTCAACAAGATCGGCGTTCGCGCAGTCTCGGTGCTGACCCGTGACGGCAAGGAGCATCTGATCCCGAACGAACGGCTGATGACCGACGAAGTCGAAAACTGGTCTTTTTCCAGCCGGGACGTCAGGGTCCATGTCGGGTTTCGGGTGTCGTTCGACTGCGATCTGCGACTGGCGCAGAGGCTTGCCGTCGAGGCAGCGTCCGTCTCGCCCCGCGTGCTGACCGAACCCGCCCCTGTCTGCTGGATCAAGGAATTCGGCGACAATGGGGTGGAATTCGACCTGCGGATCTGGATCGACAGCCCCGAGGCGGGGGTTGGCAACGTCACAAGCGACGTGTTCTTTCGCATCTGGTACCTGTTCAAGGAACACGGCGTCACCATCCCGGTGCCTCAGCGCGATCTCCGTTTTCATTCTACATCAGGCGAGCAAACGCCCCCGACCTAGGCCACTGCCTCAGTGATCAGGGCGCCCGTTCGATGAAGCGGGGCACTGCACCGCGGCGTACGGCCCTGATCCTGTTCGGGATCCTCATGTCGGTCCACCGTAAGCGATTGCAGACAGGCGCTGTCGAAAGTCTGTAACTTCCTCAAATGCCAACCAATCAAGCGGATCACCGAAAGACTTCACAGCGGCACTGCGGATGGGCAAGAGACGGCATGCACACTGACGATGCAGACACGGTGCACTATCGCCTGCGCCGCCAGAGCCGAACCCCGGCGTGGCTGGCCCTGTCGTGGCGGGCGCTGGTCGCGTTGGCGCTGATCGGCATCGCGCTCGCGGTCCACTGGTTCGATCGCGGCGGGCTGCGGCAGAATTCGGGCGAGCCCGTGACCTTCGCCGACATTCTGTATTTCACCATGATTACCGTGACGACGGTCGGCTACGGCGACATCGTGCCTGTGACCCAGCAGGCGCGGATGTTCGATACCTTCGTCGTGACGCCCATCCGGCTCTTCGTATGGCTCATCTTTTTAGGTACCGCATATGATTTTCTGCTCAAGGGCGTCTGGGAGAAATGGCGTATGTCGGTGATCCAGCGACGTCTCGAAGACCATGTCGTGGTCGCCGGGTTCGGTACGAGCGGATCTGAGGCCGTCAGCGAACTCATCCGTCGCGGCGCCGATCCGGGCATGATCGTGGTCGTCGACGAGCGCGCTGCGGCGTTACGCACGGCGGAGAGTTGCGGCACGACGGTGATGGAGGGAAACGCCACGCGCAACGCCGCGCTGGAGGCCGCCCGACTCTCCAAGGCCCGCGCGCTCATCGTCTCCGCCGGCCGTGACGATACCTCGATCCTTATCGTGCTGACAGCGCGGCGGATCGCGCCCGATCTGCCGATCAGCGTGGTGATCCGGTCGGAGGACAATGAAGCGATTGCGCATCAGGCCGGCGCAAACGTCGTCATCAATCCGGCCAGCTTCGCCGGCCTTCTGCTCGCCGGGTCCACGCACGGCGCTCACACCGCCGAATACATGGCCGATCTTGCCGCGTCGGGCGGGCGTGTAGTCCTGCGGGAACGCGAGGTCGCTGCCGACGAGGTCGGCAAACCGCTTGCCGCCATCGCCACCGGGCTCGGCCACCGCATCTATCGTGGGCATCAGGACTTTTGCTTCTGGGAACCCGAGGCCGCCCGTCTGGAAGCGGGCGATATTATCGTTGAGGTTGTCCCCCGGCGCTAAATTACCACCAAATGGCCGGCCAGCGCCGTTTTTTGCGGGGGCACCTCGTCTACCGGATCCATGGCGTTCTTCATCAAGATAGGGCGAGGCCTCGTTTCGATCGCCTGACGGCCGAACCGAAATCGTCGCCGGCTGGCTGAAAATGGCGGATTGGCCGTTCGAATCCGGCATGATGATCGAGATGTCCTTGTTCCCTCGGACGTCGGTTTGCGGCCAGAGGGCGATGCGTACGGCCCCATGATCATCGAAGGCTCAGAGGCTGTTGCGTCGGTCAACGACGATGAAGCGCGACACGGGGAATTGCTGGTCAGGGGGCGTGAGCTCAATGTCGGTAAACGGGCGTTCCCGCCGCACCTGCGGGCCTATAATCAGGGCGCAGCGTTCAGGCTCGAGATTCCTGCCGAGCCAAGACAGGGAGAAATACGGCTTTCGTCCGAGACGACCGCGCTTCGCTTCCCGCGCGATTACGCATGCCGAGGGCGAGACGTATCGGATAACAGGTTCCCGACACCGTCCATCGCTTGTCGAGCTCGATCGACGCGCCGGCATAGAGGTCGGTTTCGTACCAGCCCGGCAGGGCGCCATCGTTCGGCTGGCCGAGCCCGGGCTTCGACCCCTGGATACTGTTCCATGTTCCGGCAAGCACACTGGCCTTCTTCTCGGCCGGCAGCATCGTCTCGGTCGGACGCTCATCGCTTTGTTTAGCCAGGCGTCCTGCGCTGCCGCCGACGACAGCACCACCGACAGGGCGAGGCCGCAAGCGAGAGGCCTAGTCAATCGTTTCCCCATCGTAACACTCGTTCGCAACTGACAAGGCTCAGCGTCGTTCCATTCACTGGACAGTACATTAACCATGAATAGGGGGTACATTGACCGAGCCGGTACCGAATGATGCGCGACAGCCAGCCGCGGGTCGCAAGGCGGAGATCAATCCGCCTGTATTCTTCGTTTCGGCAGGCCTGATCCTGGCCTTCGCCCTCTTCGGCGCACTCGCCCCGGAGACCGCGAACCGGGTGTTCACGACCGTGCAGGCGCTGATCGTCGCGGATTTCGGCTGGTTCTACATCGCCGCCGTCGCGGGGTTCCTGATCTTCGCCATCTTCCTGATGTTCAGTCGCTATGGCGATGTGAAGCTCGGGCCCGACGACAGCGAACCGGATTACAGCTACCCGTCCTGGTTCGCGATGCTGTTCAGTGCGGGGATGGGGATCGGCCTGATCTTCTTCGGCGTGGCCGAGCCGATCCAGCATTATGCATCGCCACCCGTGGGTGAGGGGAAGACGATCGCGGCCGCGCGCGAAGCGATGGTCCTCACCTTCTTCCACTGGGGCCTGCACGCTTGGGCGATCTACATCGTGGTCGGGCTGGCGCTTGCCTATTTCGCGTTTCGCCGTGGACTACCGCTCACCATCCGCTCGGCACTCTACCCGCTGATCGGCAAGCGGATCTATGGCCCGATCGGCCACGCTGTCGACATCTTCGCGGTGCTGGGCACGATGTTCGGTGTTGCGACGTCGCTTGGTCTCGGCGTGCTGCAGGTGAATGCCGGGTTCAATTACCTGTTCGGCCTGCCGACGAGCATCCCCGTTCAGCTCGTCCTGATTGCCGCCATCACGGGCATGGCCACGCTGTCGGTCGTCGCCGGACTGGACAAGGGCGTGAAGCGCCTGTCCGAACTCAATATCATCCTGGCCGGACTGCTGCTCGTCTTCGTCCTCGTCACCGGGTCGACGGTGTTCCTGCTCCAGGCCTTTGTGCAGAACATCGGCACCTATCTCGGCGAAGTCGTGCCGCGCACCTTCCGCCTCTACGCCTACGAACCCAACCCGTGGCTGGGCAATTGGACCTTGTTCTATTGGGGTTGGTGGATCGCATGGTCGCCCTTCGTTGGCATGTTCATCGCCCGCATCTCGCGCGGGCGCACGATCCGCGAATTCATCGGCGGCGTGCTGCTGGTGCCGACCCTATTCACCTTCCTGTGGATGACGGTGTTCGGCAACACTGCGATCGCGCTGGACATGGCGGGTACGGCCGCCATCGCCGACACCGTCGCCAACAATCTGCCGGTGGCGTTGTTCGAGACACTGGAGCAACTGCCCTTCGCAACGGTTGTCTCGGGTATTGCGACACTCTTGATCATCACCTTCTTCGTCACGTCGGCGGATTCCGGGGCATTGGTCATCGACATGATCACGTCGGGCGCGGCGGAGAACCCGCCGGTGTGGCAGCGTGTATTCTGGGCGGTATCCGCGGGCGCCGTCGGTGCGGTGCTGCTGGTCGCCGGTGGGCTCCAGGCCCTTCAGACTGCCGCGATCGCCAGTGCATTGCCATTCGCGGTGGTGATGGTGTTCATTTGCTATGGGCTGCTGCGCGCCTTGCAGGCCGAGGGCCAGGAAGCGTTGGACCTGTCCGCCGCGGGTTCCGATCCGATCGCCGAAACGCCGTTGAGTTGGCAGCAGCGCCTCGCGACCATCACGCGCTTCCACGACAAGCGTGAGGTTGCGGCGTTCCTCACCGATACGGCAAGCCCGGCGCTCGACGCGGTAGCGGCACAGATGCGCGACAGCGGCCTTTCGCCAACCCTCGTTCAGGACGAAAACCAGGTCGAGCTTCGCATCCCGCACGGCGAGCGTGGCGAGTTCCGCTACGGGGTTCGGGCACGCGGCTTCCGCCAGGCAAGCTTCGCCTGGGCGGCATCGCGCAAGGCGAACGAACAGGAGCGTCTCCACTACCGGGCGGTGGCGCATTCCTCGGAGGGAGAGCCGGCGCATGATGTGACCGGCCTAAGCGACGAACAGCTGATCAACGATCTCCTCAACCGGTATGCGCGGTTCCGCCACGCCCGGCGGATGACCTGAGCGGGACTGTTCGCCGACCAGGAGCCGCCGCCGAGAATGACATGCCGAACAGAGAGAAGATCACGGACAGTGCCAACGAGCGCGCCATCGACGAGTCGATTGCCGTTACTGCGCCAGGCCTCCCCGATGACGCGCTCTCGCCTGGCGAGGACCTGCCGGAGGCGTCAAGTGAGGAGGACGTTGCGTGGGTCGCGGCCAAGCGCGGTGCGCCTGACCCAACCAATAACTTCCTAGGTCTGCGATAGGCCTGGTTTTTCCGGGTCGATCGGCGTGACTTCGTCCGCAGGTTCGAAGCGTAGCGTCCACCGGGGGTAGCCTTCCGGTGAAATCTCGATGTCGGGCAGGCCGACCGGGTCCGAGCCGGTTTCTACCCATCCAGCGCCATGGCACCGATCGCAGGCAGTGCGCTTGCAGCGGAAGCTTACGAGATCAATCTCGGTATTCCATTGGCCCCGGCCTTTGCAGAATGGGCACAGTGCATCCAAGCTCCCCTTACGGGGCTGGATCGGAACGATGTCAAAGGCGTGGGGGCTGTCTGGACCGTCGCAATAGACGATGTTGCTGGCGTGAGGCATGCGCCGCAGTCGCGGAACAGCCGTCTCAATGCAATATGGCCTTGGTGCGTTCAGCGACCATTTGTCGGGCGGTTATCCCGTCTCGCGCTGCCTGATCTCGCCAGGCATCCGATATCCAGCACGGCGCGTTTCCCATGCGCCAGAAACGGGTCGGTGGTTCTCAGACACCCTGTCGACGCCGTATTGCCGATGACCCCTCGGACACCCTCCGCAACGATCATTCGAAGCTGCGACAAACACGATCTGCCGCGCTCGACGGAATACGGTATGCGACGCCGCCTGTAGCACTGGGCGCCTCGCGGGGCGTTGATTCTATTGATATTTCGCCGATCTCAAACGCTTGGCGATGAGATGGTGACCCCTACGGGAATCGAACCCGTGCTTCAGCCGTGAAAGGGCCGCGTCCTAACCGCTAGACGAAGGGGCCTGCGTGGTTGGAGGCGCCTAAGGCCAAGTGGCTGGCCCGTCAACCCTTCAATCGGCCCAAGCGGCATCTTCGACGTGCAATTCTGCTGCGGGGCGCGATGCCCAGTCGTCGATCTTGGCGCGACCGGCGAGCCAGAGCTTGCGGTGCGGGGCCGCGCCGAGCAGCGCCTGGCCGAGCGGCGTCTCGGCGGCGCGGAACGCCATCGCCTTGACGCTGCGGCCGTCGTCGCCCGCGACGATCGTGCGGACATGGCCATTGCCTACCACATCCGCCTTGATCACGCGGACCGGCCCCATCGCGACGCGAGGTGCGGGCCAACCCATGCCATAGGGTCCGCCTGCGTCCATCGATTCGACCAGCGCCGGATTGACCCCGCCCGCGGCAAGGACCGCATCGAGCAGCAGCGCGCGGCCGTCATTCGACTGCGCGACCGCCGCGGCGAGCCGCTCCTCGAGGAAATCGGCAAAGGCCGGGATCGCCGCTTCGGCGATCGTCAGACCGGCCGCCATCGCGTGGCCACCCCCCGACACGAGCAGGCCCTGCTCGCGCGCCGCCATCACCGCCGCGCCGAGATCGACGCCCGGGATCGACCGGCCCGATCCCTTGCCGATGCCGTGTTCGTCGATCGCGATGACGATCGCGGGCCGACCGAGCTTTTCCTTCAGGCGACCCGCGACGATGCCGATGACGCCCGGATGCCAGCCCTGTCCGGCGACGACCGCGACGCTGCGGTCGCGACTGGCGAGCAGGTCGGCGGCCTCCTGCACCGCGGTCTCGATCGCGCGGCGTTCCTCGTTGAGACGGTCGAGCTCCTCGGCGATCCCGCGCGCCTCGTCGGGGTCCTGCGTGGTCAGCAGGCGGACGCCGAGATCGGCGCGGCCGACGCGCCCGCCGGCGTTGATCCGCGGGCCGAGCGCGAAGCCGAGATCGGTGCAGGTCGGGTTGCGCGTCAGCCGCGACGCCGCGATCAACGCGGCGACGCCGATGTTGCGGCGCGCGCCCATGACCTTCAGCCCCTGCGCGACGAACGCACGGTTGAGCCCGCGCAACTGCGCGACGTCGGCGACGGTGCCGAGCGCGACGATGTCGAGCAGGTCGATGAGCTTGGGCTCGGCGCGGTTCTCAAAGAAGCCGCGCGTGCGCAGCGTGCGGACGAGCGCGGCAGCAGCGAGGAAGCACATGCCGACCGCAGCGAGATGGCCGTGCGCGGCGCCCTCGTCCTCGTCGAGCCGGTTGGGATTGACGAGCGCCAGCGCGTGCGGGAGCGCAGTCGAGCATTTGTGATGGTCGATCACGATCACGTCGACCTTCGCATCGCGCGCGGCGTCGAGCGCGTCGAACGCCTGCGCGCCGCAATCGACCGTGACGATCAGCGAGGCGCCTTCGCCCGCGAGCCGGACCATGGCCTCGCCCGACGGGCCATAGCCTTCGAGCAGGCGGTCGGGGATATAGGCGCGCGCCTCGATCCCCAGATCGCGCAGCACGAGGATCATCAGCGCGGCGGAGGTCGCGCCGTCGACGTCGTAATCGCCGAAGATCGCGATCTGTTCGCCCGCCTGCACCGCATCGGCGAGCCGGTCGGCGGCGCGGTCCATGTCGCGGAAGATCGACGGGTCGGGCATGAACGCGCGGATCGACGGCGTGCGGTGCGCGTCGAGCGCCTCGCGAGGGCAGCCGCGTGCGAGAAGGAGCTGGGTCACCAGATCGTCGCCGCCGAACCCGTCGCGCGCGTCCGCGGCGAGCGAGCGCCAGCGCCAGGGCTGGCCGAGGATCGAGGAGGTTACGCCGAGAACTGTCATGCGCCGGAGGTAGTGGCTGCGGGGGGATTGTCGAGCGGGTTCACCGACGCGGGCAGGCGATCCTCCCCCGACGCGGGAGGGGCGTCACTTGATCCAGGGGCGTTCGCGAAACCATTTCGTGACGATGTATTTGACGCCCTCGACCACCGGCATGCCTTCGTGGAGCGTCAGGCCATTGGGGCTGCCGTCGGGGCTCATGTTGTTCCACGCGAGCAGCAGCCCGCGCTTGGGCGCAACCTTGACGCCTGCCTGTGGGAACCAGGTGGCGCCGCCCTCGGGCACGTCGTTCAGATAGACCATCGCGGTCCAGGTGCGCTGGCCGCCCTGTTCCTGCATCTTTTCCCAATAGCTTTCGCTGGCGTGGAAATAATCGTGATGCGCGCGGAATTGCTGGCCTGGGGCGTAACGCTGCCCCTGCATCGTCTCGCCATGCGGCAGGTCGATGCCGAGCAGCGCGGCGATCGCCTCGTCAGTGGGTTGCACATCGGGGGACCAGCGATCCATGTCGCAGCTCTCCGACGTGCGGAAACTGCTGTTCGGGCGGTCGGACAGCAGCGTCGACGGTCGCCGCTTCGAATCAATCAGCGCGATGAGCGCACGACAGGTCGCGGCGTCGAGGAAGTTGGCGTGGTGATAGAATTGCACCCCGTCGATCGCGACCCGCTGGACCTTCGGATTGGCGTCGAGCCGCGCGGCGACAGTGGCGCCCGCCGCCTGCCGTGTCGGCGCCATCGGATCCTGCGGTTTGGCTTTGGTGAATAAACCCATGGATCCGAATTTGCGCAGCCGTCCGCGAAACGCAAGGGGGGCGCAACTGGGACGGCACGACGGGCGGGGTCGCTCGTCGTGCCGCGATGCGCCTACCAGAAGATGTCGTAGACCGTGTCGACGACCCGCCCGCTGTCGAGATCGACGAGCAGCGCATCGTTGTAATAGCGGACCCAGCGATACGGCCCATAGGCCTCGGGCAGGCGATAGGTGTAGGGATCCTGGATCCAGTAATTCTGGTTGTACAGAATGCTGTTCAGCGAAAAGCCGATGCCGAAGCGGCGATAGCCCGAGCCCCATCCGTTCGGCGCATAATAGCGCGGCAGGCGGTAGGCGCCGCGGTTGCTCGCGCGATAGTCGCTCCAGCCATAGCGAGTGTCGCTGCGCCAGCCGCGGTTCCATGCGCCGCGCTGGCCATATCCGCCGCGGCCATAGCCCTGGACGGTGCCGTAGCCGCCGAAATGCTGGCCGTTGCGATAGCCGCCCCGATCCCGATCGCCGTCACGTCCGCGCCAGTCGTCGCGCCCACGCCCATCTGGGCGGCCGCGAAGGTCGGCGCGCCCGCGTGGATCGTCGCGATAGCCGCGGTCGTCGCCGGGGCGGCCGTCGAAGCGGGCGCGGTCGGGCTGACCGCGGCGATCGTTTCGGACGTCCTGGCGGGCGGCATCGCGCTGCGCATTGCCGCGGACCCAGTTCTCGCGAACCTGATCGGCCTGCCGGTCCGACGCCACGCGCGCATTCCAGTCCTGGCGGGGCGCGTCCGGTCGGCCGTTACGCCCATAGCCACCGTCACCGCGTGCCTGGCCCTGCACGACCGTGCCCTGGTCCGCACGTTGCGGACGATCGCCCCGATCGCCCCGATCACCACGCACCTCGCCATTCCCCGGCGCCTCGGCACTGAACCGCTGCGCCTGTGCGGCAACCGGCACCAGTGCGGATGCCACGAGCAAGATCTTCAGGAAACTCCGCGTCATTGCCGTCGTCCTCGACTGCCGGCGCACGAGCCGGCTCCTATGGTGCACCCCGTCTAGCCTTACGGGCGTGAGGCGACGCTGAATGGCTTGGTCAGCGATCCGACAGGATTCGTGGGCGGGTGGCCTAGCGCGCGGGCGGCGGGACAAGCGCGGGAACGAGCCTTGCGGAATCCGCCGGGTCGATCCCGGGGCGCGGGCCGGCGGGCAGGACCTCCTCACCCCGGGTCGCGCGGCCCGCGCGCTGGATCGCCTCGACGACGCGCGGATAGACCCCGCAACGGCACAGATTGGTGATCTGTTCGCGGATCAGCGCCTCGCTCGGGTTTGCATCGCGTTTCAGCAGTGCGGCGGCGGCCATGATCATGCCGGGGATGCAGAAGCCGCATTGCGGCACCGCTTCGGCGATGAAGGCGAGCTGCAGCGGGTGGTTGCGTTCGTGCGACAGCCCCTCGATCGTGGTGACATAGCGCCCCTCGATCGATCCGATCGGCACACGGCAGCTGCGCACCGCACGGCCGTCGATATCGACCGTGCAGGCGCCGCAATGGCCGGTGCCGCAGCCATATTTGGTCCCCGTCAGGTTCGACGCGTCGCGCAGCGCCCAGAGCAGCGGCGTCGCGGGATCGAGCCGATATTCGATCGCCTGGTTGTTGACGGTGAAGCGGGTCATCCCCGCGCGGTAGCCGATCCCCCGGGCGGAGGGGAGGGGGCTATTGCCGCCAGCTCGTGTCGCGCTTGTCGACCAGCCGGACCATCGCCTCGAAATCCGCCTTGCCCGCACCGCCGGGCAGCGAGACCTTGCCGAGATCGCGCTGGTGCACCTTGACCACATCGTCGGGGATCAGGATCGGCGTGCCCATCGACGCCGTCGCGACCTGGATCTCGCAGGCGCGCTGCAGCGACCAGTGCTTGATGAACGCCTCGGGCAGCGTCCGGCCCATGACCAGGATGCCGTGATTGCGCAGCAGCATCACGCGCTTGTCGCCGAGATGCTCGATCAGCCGTTCGCCCTCTTCCGACCGGACGGTGACGCCTTCGAAATCATGATAGGCGATCTGGCCGATGAAGTTGCACGCATAGAAATTGGTCGGCTGCAGCCCGCCCTCGACCGCGCTGACCGCCATGCCCGCGGTGGTGTGGGTGTGCATGATGCAATGCGCGTCGGGCAGGTGCTTGTGGAACAACGCGTGCTGCGTGAAGCCCGCGAGATTGACTGGATAGGGGTTCTGGTCGAGCTTGTTGCCGTCGATGTCGATCTTGACGAGGCTCGACGCGGTCACCTCGCTGAAATGCAGCCCGAACGGGTTGATAAGGAACGCGCCGTCCTCGCCGGGGATCTTCAACGTGATGTGGTTGTAGATCATCTCGGACCAGCCGAGCATGTCGAAGACCCGGTAGCAGGCGGCAAGCTGCTGGCGGGCCTCCCATTCCGCGGGTGAAACCGTCGAATTGCGCAGCGCTGCGGTCGCCATCTCATGCTCTCCCTTGTCGCGTTTGCAAACGGCATACCCGAAGCCCGAAAGCGCGGCAATCGACGGGTGGCACGCCGCAGCCGGGCGCGAACGCGCCTCTAACCATTGCCACGCGCGGTCGCCCCGGCTTATGCCGCCGCCCAACAAGACCGCGAGAGGGCGCAATTTATTATGCATGTCGACACCCATCACACCGCCGCCGCGGGAGGCGCCGCCGCAGAGGGCGATGCCAATCACGGTTACGACGCCCCCGACCTGCGCGTCTTCGTCTTCGCCCTGTTCTTCATCTTCGGCGGCATCACCTCGCTGAACGACATCATCATCCCCAAGATGAAGGAGCTGTTCACGCTCGACCATGCGACCGCAATGCTGGTCCAGTCGGCCTTCTTCCTCGCCTATGCGCTGTTCTCGATCCCCGCCGCGGCGATCGTGCGCAAGGCGGGCTATATGCGCACCGCGTCGATCGGCCTGGTGACGATGACCGCGGGCTGCCTGTTGTTCATCCCGGCCGCAGGCAAGGCGAGCTTCGAGATGTTCCTGTTCGCGCTGTTCGTGCTCGGCGCAGGGATCACCATCGTCCAGGTCGTCGCCAACCCGCTGATCTCGGCGCTCGGCCATCCCAAGTCCGCGTCGAGCCGGCTGACCTTCGCGCAGGCGTTCAATTCGCTCGGCACGACGATCTTTCCGTATGTCGGCTCGGCGCTGATCCTCGGCGGGCTCGCGACGGTCGATTCGTCCAAGCTCACCGGTGCCGCGCTCGACGCGTATCGCACCGAATCGTCGCGCACCGTGGTGCACACCTATATCGGCCTCGCGATCGCGCTGCTGATCGTCGCCGCGGTCGTGTGGACCAGGCGCAACCGGCTCAACGAGGAGCAGGACCAGACCGGCAGCATCTTCCACGCGTTCACTTTGCTCAAGCGCCCGCGCTTCGCGATGGGGACGGCGTGCATCTTCCTGTATGTCGGCGCCGAAGTCGCGGTGGGTTCGCTGATCGTGAACTATTTGATGCAGCCGAGCGTGATGGGCCTGAGCGACGTCGCGGCGGGGCAGCACGTGCCGTTCTACTGGGGCGGTGCGCTCGTCGGGCGGTTCATCGGCGCGTATATCCTCAACAAGGTGTCGCCGGGCAAGGTGCTCGCGGGCGTCGCGACGGGGACGCTGGCGCTGATCCTGATCTCGGCGAATACCGAGGGCGCGCTTTCGGGCTGGGCGCTGCTGGCGATCGGTCTGATGAACGCGGTGATGTTCCCGACGATCTTTTCGCTGGCGTCCGAAGGCCTCGGCAAGCGCGCGGCCGAAGGGTCGGGCGTGATCGCCACGGCGATCGTCGGCGGCGCGATCATCCCGTATTTCACCGGCGTGCTGGCGGACAGCTCGGGCAGCCTGCACTTCGCGTTGCTGCTGCCGGCGATCTGCTATGCGTTGATCCTGGCGTATGGGTTGTATGCGCGGAAGCCGGTGGCTGAGGTCGCCTGAACCCGCTCGTCATCCTGGGCTCGACCCAGGATCCAGAGCCACGACCGCTAGCGTATGTGGCTCTGGGTCCTGACTTTCGTCAGGATGACGGATGCGGAAGCGGCGGCGCGGCGCGGCCGGTCGCGAGATCGGCGTCGGAGAACCGGATCGGCGTGCGGAGGCCGGGGACCGTCGATCCGTCCGGCCGCGCTGCATCGATGCGCATCCCGCGCGCGATGACCTGCGGATCGTCGAACGCCTGCGCGACGGTGTTGATCGGTCCGGCGGGCACACCCACGGCCTCGAGCCGCGCGAGCAATTCCAGCTTGGGCACCAGCGAGGTCGCTGCCTCGATCCCCGCGAACAAGATGTCCTTGAACGCCAGCCGCCCGGCATTGGTCGCGAACCGCGGATCGTCGCGCATCGCGGGCAGCTCCATTGCGTCGCAGAAGCGGCGGAACTGGCCGTCATTGCCGACCGCGAGGATGAACCACCCGTCGCTCGTCGGGAAGACGGCGTAGGGGCACACGTTCATGTGCGCGTTGCCGACGCGCGTCGGCGAGATGCCGCTGGCGAACCAGTTCATCGCCTGGTTGGCGAGCACGCCGGTCATCGTGTCGAGCAGCGCCATGTCGATCTGCTGACCCTTGCCGGTGCGCTCGCGCATCGCGAGCGCGGCCTGGATCGCGATCACCGAATACAGCCCGGTCATGATGTCGGCGAAGGCGACGCCGATCTTTTGCGGCGCTTCGTCGGGTTCGCCGGTCAGGTCCATGATCCCGCTCATGCCCTGGACGATGAAGTCGTAGCCTGCGCGCGGCGCATAGGGGCCGTCCTGCCCGAAGCCGGTGATCGAGCAATAGACGAGCCGCGGGTTGATCGCGGCTAGTGTGGCGTAGTCGAGCCCGTATTTGGCGAGCCCGCCGACCTTGAAATTCTCTATGACCACGTCGGCGTCGGCGATCAGCGCTAGGACTGCGGCCTGGCCTTCGGGGGTGGTGAAGTCGGCGACGACCGAGCGCTTGCCGCGGTTGGCGGCGTGGAAATAGGCGGCGTCGCGCGAGCCGTCGGGGTTGTCGATGAAGGGCGGGCCCCAGCTGCGGGTGTCGTCGCCGGCCGGGCTCTCGATCTTGACGACGTCGGCGCCGAGATCGGCGAGGACTTGGCCTGCCCAGGGGCCGGCGAGGATGCGGGCGAGCTCGACGACTTTGAGGCCGGCGAGGGGCGAAGGTTTGGCTTCCAAGTTAGAGCACCACCCCGGCGAAGGCTGGGGCCCAGTTGGAAAGGTTGCAGTAACGACGCGCAGCATCAGCCAAGGTGCGTCCCCCAATTGGGCCCCGGCCTTCGCCGGGGTGGTGAGCAAGCACGTGGCCTATCACTAGAACGCCGCGATACCTGTGATCGCGCGGCCGAGGATCAGCGCGTGGACGTCGTGTGCGCCCTCGTAGGTGTTGACCGTCTCGAGGTTCATCATGTGGCGCATCACCTGATACTCGCCCGAAATGCCGTTGCCGCCGTGCATGTCGCGGCTCATCCGCGCGATATCGAGCGCCTTGCCGACGTTGTTGCGCTTGACGATCGAGACCATCTCGGGCGCGAACCGCCCCTCGTCCATCAGCCGCCCGACGCGGAGTGACGCCTGGAGTCCGAGCGCGATCTCGGACTCCATGTCGGCAAGCTTCTTCTGATAGAGCTGCCGCCCGGCGAGCGGGGTGCCGAACTGGTTGCGATCAAGGCCATATTGCCGCGCGGCGTGGAAGCAGAACTCCGCCGCACCGAGCGCCCCCCACGAAATCCCATAGCGCGCACGGTTGAGACAGCCGAACGGCCCCTTCAGCCCCTGGACGTCGGGAAGCAGCGCGTCCTCGCCGACCTCGACCTCGTCCATCAGGATCATGCCGGTGATCGACGCCCGCAGCGACAGCTTGCCCTCGATCTTGGGCGTCTCGAGCCCCTTCATCCCGCGTTCCAGGATGAAGCCGCGGATGCCGCCGCCATGCTCGTCGGACTTCGCCCATATCACGAACACGTCGGCGATCGGCGAATTGGAGATCCAGGTCTTGGCGCCCGAGATGACATAGCCGTTCGCGGTCTTCTTCGCGCGCGTCGTCATGCCGCCGGGGTCCGAACCCGCATCGGGCTCGGTCAGTCCGAAGCACCCGATGAACTCGCCGGTCGCGAGCTTTGGCAGATATTTGCGCTTCTGTGCTTCGGAGCCGAACGCGTTGATCGGGTACATCACCAGGCTCGACTGGACCGACATCATCGAGCGATAACCCGAGTCGATCCGCTCGACCTCGCGCGCGACCAGGCCGTACGCGACATAGGAGGCGCCGACGCCGCCATATTCCTCTGGGATAGTCGGTCCGAGCAGGCCGAGATCACCCATTTCGCGGAAAATCGCGGGATCGGTATGTTCATGCTGGAACGCGTCGATGATCCGCGGCGCGAGCTTGTCCTCGGCATAGGCGCGCGCGGTGTCGCGGATCATGCGTTCGTCTTCGCTCAGCTGGTCGTCGAGCAGGAACGGATCCGCCCATTCGAACTTGCCCATTCCGGCGCCGGTGCCTGCCATCGTCATCTCCTTCATTGGCCGCCGACTTCGTGTTTCCAAGGCCGAAAGTCCAGCCCCAAGGCATGGCTATGCGTCGATCAGCGTCAACGCCGCGATGGTGACACGCAGCCGCGACCCGACCTGCTCCACCGCGTCGATCGCGAGATCGGCGAGGATGTGCCCCCGTAGCGGCAGCTCGGTATCGGGCAGGGCGGCAAGCCAGGATCGAAAACCGGGTATGGGATCCGCCAGGACGACCAGATGGTGTTGCTCGCCCGAGAAGGTGGCGCTCGCCCATGGGCGTGAAACCGTCTCGATCACCGCGAATGACGTGCCAGATGCGGCGACACTGGCGTGAAGTGCGCGGATCAATCGCGTCGCGACATCGGGGCCGCGCAGGGGGTCCATCCTCACGACCGGCCGCGCCCGGACGTGTTCGCGATGAACGCCTCGATTCGCGCGACCAGTCCGGCCCGTGGCTGGCGACCGCGTCTGAGATCCGCGACAAGCCGGGAATCATTCACCGCACGCCGTCCGAAGGTCGCCGCCCCCATGTCGGTCTGCCGCAGATATCGGTTAATCTTGACCAGTACGGACATCGTTTGCTCCTTGTGACTCCCTACGCCCGTTCACGATCTGTTCCTTGAAATCCAACTTGTCTAGGACTTTTCCTGCGCTATGGTCTCACCATGTCCGATCCCGATCCCCGAGCAGCGCTGGCACGGCTTGCGGCTGCGCGCGGGGACAGTCTGGCGGCCCTGTCGGCGATGCTGGGACGCAACGCGGCCTATCTGCAGCAGTATGTGAAGCGCGGGTCGCCACGACGACTGGCGGAGGATGATCGCCGCCTGCTCGCGCAGTATCTCGGCGTTGAGGATCATGTGCTCGGCGGGAGCGGAACGAAGGGTGGCGAAAGTCGAACCGGGTTCCGGATCGCCCGCCTGGCGGTGCATGCGTCGGCCGGGCCGGGCGCGCTGGTCGATGACGAGGTGTTGCTGGGCACCGATGTGATCGACCCGGCGTTGGCGCGGCGGCTCGGGCTGCGCGACGGGCAGGCGGCGATCATCCGGGTCCGGGGAACATCGATGGAGCCCGGCCTGCAGGATGGCGATCACATCATCGTCGATATGGCGACCACGGTGCCGGGCGGGCGCGGACGGCTCTACGTCATCCGGGTCGAGGGCCGGACGATGGTCAAGCGTGTCGCGCTACGCGATGGGACGCTCAGCGTGTCGAGCGACAATCCTGCAGCGCCGCCGGTGCCCGACGGCCCGGTCGACATTGTCGGCCGCGTCGTCTGGCAGATGCGCGAACCTAGCTAGCGGCGGTCGCGGATCCAGACGAGCAGCGCGGCGGTGACGCCGATCGCGGTGCCGATGAGGAGACCGGGCGTGGCTTGGCCGATCGCAAATCCGACCCCGGCACCGCCAAGGATGCCGAGTGCGATCAGGAAGCCGCCAGCAGCGGTCGGACGTTTGTCAGCCATGTCCCGCACCTGCCACGTCGCGCGCGCGGACGCCAGTGCCGGCTGCCGACGCGGACGATGCACCGCGCAACGCGCTGATTGTCCGGCAGGATATTTCGATGTCATGACGAAACGTGGCGAAAATGCGTCACGAACGACTGTCGCGGGGGGCCAAGCCCGGCTAGGAGGCGAGCATGGTGTACCGCTTCGGGTGGGTCGGGATCGGTACGGCCACCGCCGTCCTTGTCGTGCCGATGCTGACGGCGCCCCCCCGCGCCGCCGCGCAGACACGGGTGTCCACGCCGCAGGAAGGCACTGCGACCGCGGACGCGCCGGTGTCGCTCGATCCGATGTCGCCGCTCGCGCCGCTGCCGGATATCGGCGTCGCCTGGCCTGATCTTGCCGCCGCCACCGATGATCCGGTCACCGTCGCGACCAACACCGATGCGACGACCGAGACGCGCTATTCGTGGCGGCTGGAAGGGATCGACTCGATCGAGAATGCGCTGCTGAAACAGCGGTTCGATCAGCTCTCGACGCTCAACGCGAACGACGGCGAGGTCGCCAACGCAGCGCAGCTCGATCGCCGTGCGCGCGAGGACGGCGACCTGCTCAACAGCCTGTTGCGCGCCGAGGGCTATTATGACGCGCGCGTCACCACCCGGGTCGAGCCCGGGCAGAAGCCGCTGGTGATCGTCTCGGCCGATCCGGGCACGCGCTACACCTTCACGGGCGTGACGATCGACGGTCTGGCGGCGGCGGGGGACAAGGCGCCCGCGCTGGCCCAGGCCTTCGGCATCAAGCCTGCCGACCCGGTCAACTCCGACGCGATCGTCGCGGGCGAGGCGAAGCTGACGACTCAGATCGGGCGCGAGGGCTTTCCCTTCGCCAAGGTCGGCGATCCGGCGATCGTCGTCGATCATGCGACACGCACCGCCACGCTCGACCTCTCGATCGTCCCGGGCGGCCAGAAGCGCTTTGGCCGGATCGTCGCGCTGCCCGGCAACCGCGTGTTCGATGCGGACCATGTGCAGGAGATCGCGCGGTTTTCCCCCGGCCAGCCCTATGATGCGGGCGAGCTGGACGATCTGCGCCGGGCGCTCGTCCAGACCAGCCTGGTGTCGTCGGTCGAGGTCAGGCCGATCCCCGGTAGTACCGCCGACAGCGTCGATATCGGTGTGAAGCTCGACCGTGCGCCGCCGCGCACGGTCGCAGGCGAGCTTGGGTATGGCACGGGCGAGGGCGCGCGCGCCGAGGTCAGCTGGACGCATCGCAATCTGTTTCCGCCCGAAGGCGCGCTCACGCTGCGCAGCGTCATCGGAACGCAGGAGCAGCTTGGCGCGATCGTCTATCGCCGCAACAACTTTCATGCGCGCGATCGCGTGCTGACCGCGCAGGTCTCCGCGGTGCATATCAACCGCGATGCCTATGAGGCCAAGACCTTCACGCTGGCCGGCAGCATCGAACGTCAGACGAACATCTTCTTCCAGAAGACCTGGACCTGGTCGCTCGGCGCGGAGCTGATCGCGTCGGACGAACGCGACGTGATCGTGTCGACCGGCGACCCGCGACGCCGGACCTTCTTCATCGGCGCGCTGCCGACCACGCTGAATTACGACGGATCGGACGATCTGCTCAACCCGACGCGCGGGTTCCGGCTCGGCGGGCGGCTGAGCCCGGAGGCGTCGTTCCAGGGATCGGTGTTCGGCTACGCCCGGACGCAGATCGACGCGAGTGTGTACAGGACGGTCAGCGACGGAATCGTGCTGGCGGGGCGGACCCGGCTCGGCACGATCGTCGGCGCGCCGCGCGACCAGGTGGCACCGTCGCGGCGTTTCTATGCCGGCGGCGGCGCGTCGATACGCGGCTATGGCTATCAGTCGATCGGTCCGCGCGATCCGAACAACGACCCGATCGGCGGCCGCAGCTTGACCGAATTCTCGATCGAGGCGCGGATCAAGGCGTTCGGCAATTTCGGGGTCGTGCCGTTCCTCGATGCGGGCAACATCTACACGTCGCCGCTGCCCAAATTCACCGGCCTGCAATATGGCACGGGGATCGGGGTGCGCTATTATTCGAACTTCGGCCCGATCCGATTCGATGTCGGGACGCCGATCAACCCGCAACCGGGCGACAGCCGGATCGCGGTCTATGTATCGCTGGGACAGGCGTTTTGACCGACGCCGCGACCGAGGCGACAGAGCCGGGCCGGCCTGTGCCACGGCGCCGCTGGTGGCGCTGGCTTGCGGCGGCATTCCTGGCCCTGGTGGCGATCCTGGGTGCTGCACTGCTCATCGTCGATACCGATATCGGCCACCGCTATGTCGCCAACCGGGTCGGCGCGATCCGTGCGGCCAACGGGCTGCGCTTCACGATCGGGCGGATCGACGGGTCTCTCTATGGTGATACGCGGCTGACTGATCTGCGCGTCTATGATCTCGACGGGCTCGTGTTCCAGGCGCCGCGTGTCGCGCTCGACTGGTCGCCCATCCGCTGGTTTTCGAACCGGCTCGAAATCCGCCGGCTCGCGATCGATCGCGCGACGCTGTTCCACGTCCCGCGCACCCGACCGTCGAAGAGGCGCACGCCGATCCTGCCCGATTTCGACATCCGGATCGGGCGGCTCATGGTCGGACGTCTGCTGCTCGACACGCGCGTGCTCGGCACCGCCCGCGTCGCGCGGCTCGACGGCCGTGCCGATATCCGCTCGGGACGCGCGCTCGTCGATGTGAACGCGCTGGTCGCGGGCAGCGATCGGCTCAAGCTGCGGATCGATGCGGAGCCCGCGCGCGACCGGTTCGATCTGGACGTCGCGGCGCGCGGTGAGGCGAACGGGGTGCTCGCGCGGATGGTCGGTGCCCGGAGCAACGTCGCGCTCGTCGTCACCGGTGACGGCCGCTGGGCGCGCTGGACGGGCCGCGCACAGGGTAATGTCGGCGCGTCACGCGCGGTCGATCTCGCGCTTTCACAGGCGAGCGGACGCTATACGCTGTCGGGAACGCTCGCCCCCTCGGGGCTGCTCAGCGGACGGCTCGCGCGGCTCACCACGCCGCGGGTTCTGGTCAATGGCGCCGCGACGTTCGTCGAACGCCGGCTCGACGGGCGGCTGTCGCTGCGGTCGCCGGCGCTGTCGCTCGACACGACGGGTATCGTCGATCTCGGCGCGAACGCGTTTCGCGATTTCCGCGTGAAGGCGCGGCTGCTGCGGCCGACGGCGCTGATCGGGACGATGGGGGGCAGCGCCATCGAACTGCGCGCCATTCTCGACGGTGCCTTCGCGACCGCCAGTCTCGACTACCGCCTCGATGCGGCACGGCTGGCCTTCGACAAGACCGGATTCGATCGCGTGCGGATCGCTGGCAAAGGGCGATTGTCTGCAGCGCCGGTCACCGTCCCGATCCGCGTCACCGCCGCCCGCGTGACCGGGGTCGGCGATGTCGCCGGGGGGATCCTGCGCAACCTGTCGGTAGATGGGCGGCTGCGGATCACGCCTGCGCTGTTGACCGGTGACGACCTCGTGCTGCGCTCCGACAAGCTCAACGGACGGATCGGCATCCGGGTCGATCTGCGCACTGGGCGGTTCGACGTCGGGGTTAATGGCCGGCTCGGTCGCTATCTCATCCCGGGGCTGGGGATCGTCGACGTCACGTCGACGCTGCGCGTCGTTCCGGGGCCGAACGGCAAGGGCGCGCGCGTTATCGGGCAGGGCGCGGCACAGGTGCTGCGGCTCGACAACGCCTTCTTCCGCAGTCTCGCAGGTGGTCTGCCGCGGCTCACCGCCAATCTCGAACGGACGACGGACGGAGTCCTGCATTTCAACAACCTCGTCCTCGTCGCGCCGCAGATCCGGTTGAGCGGCAGCGGCTACCGACGGCGCGACGGCAGCTTCCGGTTCGAGGGCGGCGGCCGCCAGAAGAATTACGGTCCGGTCACGCTGACGCTGGACGGCAGGATCGAGCGGCCGACGCTCGACCTCGTCCTCGCCAGCCCCAGTCCGGCGCTGGGGCTGACCAACGTGCGGGCGCATCTCGATCCGACCGCGCAGGGCTATGCCTTTGCTGCTGCGGGCGGCTCGCGGCTTGGCCCCTTCACCGCGGCGGGTACGCTTCTCCTGCCGCGCGGCGCCGGTGCCACGATCGCGATCGCCGCGCTGGACGTCAGCGGGACCCGCGCGACGGGGACGCTCGCGATCGTCGATGGCGGCTTCAACGGGCGGCTTGCGGTGGCGGGCGGCGGTCTGTCGGGCGAACTGCTCTTCCGGCCGGTCGGCGAGAATCAGCGCGTTGAGGCGCATCTCGATGCGCGCGCAGGGACGCTCGCCGGCTGGACGCTGCGGCGTGGTCATATGGATCTCGTCACGATCCTCGACCCTGCGGGCACCTCGATCGAGGCGACCGCGACCGGCGCAGGCTTGCAACGCGGCGCGCTCAGCATCGGGCGGCTGGCGGGCAGCGCGTCGCTGCGCGGCGGGGTGGGGCAGATCAAGGCGTCGATTGCCGGGTCGCGCGGACGCGCATTTGATATCGAGAGCGTGACCGACGTGACCGCGGACAGCTATCGCATCGCCGCGCAAGGGACGCTCGACCGGCGGCCGCTGCGCCTGCTGAGCCCCGCGATCGTGACCCGCGACGGCGATGGCTGGCGCCTCGCACCGACGCGTCTGAGCTTCTCGGGGGGCGAGGCGCAGATCGGCGGACGCTTCACCGGATCGACCAGTGCGATCGACGCGAGCATGACGCGGATGCCGCTGGCCATCCTCGACATCGGCTATCCCGGCCTCGGGCTTGGCGGCCTGGCATCGGGGACGTTCAGCGTCGCGACGAGCGGCGGGAACCCGCCGACGGGCAAGGCGGACGTGACAATCCGTGGCCTCAGCCGTGCGGGGCTGGTGCTGTCGTCGCGGCCGATCGATGTCGGGGTCGCGGCGCTTCTGTCGCCCGACAAGCTCGGCCTGCGTGCGGTGATCGCCTCGGGTGGCAAGACGATCGGGCGCGCACAGGCGCAGCTTGCGCCGCTTGGTGAGGGCGACCTTGCCACGCGGATCGCGCGCGCGCGGCTGTTCGGACAGCTGCGCTACAGCGGGCCTGCGGACACGCTGTGGCGGCTGACGGGGGTCGAGCTGTTCGACCTGTCGGGACCGGTCGCGATCGGGGCGGACGTCGTCGGTACGCTCGAAGCGCCGGTAATCCGCGGCGTCGTCCGTGCAACCAACGCTCGCATCGAAAGCGGCACGACGGGGACGATCCTGTCGAACGTCCAGGCCAGCGGCCGGTTCGGCGGCTCGCGCCTGGTGATCGACCGTTTCGCGGCGGACGCGGGCAAGGGCGGCCGGGTGACGGGGGTCGGCCAGTTTGATTTCGCAGGCAAGAACGGGCTCGGCATCGACCTGCGGTTGCAGGCTGCAAACGCGGTGATGATCAATCGCGACGATATCGGTGCGACGGTGACGGGGCCGCTGACGTTCACGTCGGACGGGATAGGCGGCGTGATCGCAGGCGACGTGGTGATGAACAAGAGCCGCTACCGGCTAGGCCAGGCGACCGCGGCGAGCGCGGTGCCGCAGCTCAACATCCGGGAGATCAACCTGACCGAGGGCGGGGAGGAAAAGGCTGCGCCGACGCGCCCCTGGACGCTGGCGATCAAGGCCCGCGCGCTGAACCAGGTCATGGTCAGCGGACTGGGGCTGACGAGCGAATGGTCCGCCAATCTCCAGATCGCCGGCGAACCGCAGAACCCCGCGATCACGGGACGTGCGACGCTGATCCGTGGCGATTACGAATTTGCCGGGCGCGAATTCGAACTGGCGCGCGGCGTCATCCGGTTCGATGGCGGCGTCCCCGCCAATCCCGCGCTCGACATCGAGGCGAATGCGGACTCGACCGGGCTTAACGCCTCGATCCGCGTCACGGGCTATGCGCTCAAGCCCGAGATCGGGTTCACCAGCACGCCTGCGCTGCCGCAGGACGAGCTGCTCTCGCGCCTGCTGTTCGGGACGTCGATCACCAACCTGTCCGCGCCCGAGGCCCTGCAGCTCGCGGCGGCGGTGGCGGCGTTGCAGGACGGCGGCAACGGGATCAACCCGATCAACGCGGTGCGGCGTGCCGCGGGTCTCGACCGGTTGCGCATCCTGCCTGCCGACCCGCAGACGGGGCAGGGCACGTCGATCGCCGCGGGCAAATATGTGACGCGGCGGCTCTATGCGGAGATCGTCACCGACGGCCAGGGCTATAGCGCGACGCAGGTCGAGTTCCAGGTGACGCGCTGGCTGTCGCTGCTGTCGAGCATCTCCACGCTTGGCAGGCAGAGTGCGAACGTCCGCATTTCGAAGGACTATTGAACCGGCGGCAAACGCCGGAGGACCCCTTGTCGTGGGAACCAGCGCTTTCGGCCATGGTTGATCGGCAGTCACATATCGAGGCCAGATGACCCTTCCCCAATCCCTTTCGATCGCCACGCTCATCGGCATGATGATGCTCTTCATCTGGGGACGGTTTCGCTATGACGTCACCGCGATCCTGGCCCTGCTCGCGAGCATTGCGCTGGGGATTGTCAGCCCGAAGGATGCCTTCAAGGGCTTTTCCGACGACATCGTCATCATCGTCGGTTCGGCGCTCGTCATCTCGGCGGCGGTCCAGCGCTCGGGGGTGATCGAACTGGCGCTGGCGAAGCTTGCAAAGCGGGTCACGCGGGTGCGGTCGCAGCTTGTCGTGCTGACGGCGTCGGTGGGGTTCTCGTCTGCGCTGGTCAAGAATATCGGCGCGCTGGCGATGCTGATGCCTGCCGCGTTCCAGATGGCGAAGAAGAACAACACCTCGCCATCGGTGTTCCTGATGCCGATGGCGACCGCGTCGCTGCTCGGCGGTCTTATCACGCTCGTCGGCACCTCGCCCAACATCATCGTCAGCCGCGTCCGCGAGCAGATGACCGGGCAGCCGTTCGGGATGTTCGATTATACCCCGGTCGGGCTCGGGCTGACGGTGATGGGGCTGATCTATCTGCGCTTCGCCTATCGCCTGCTGCCGCGCGACCGGCGGGCTGCGCCGACGATGGGCGAGGCGCTCGACATCAAGGGGTATATCACCGAAGCCGCGATCACCGAGACGTCCCCCGCGGTCGACGAGTCGGTCGAGGATTTTCTCGCACGGCACGACGGCGAGGTGTCGATCACGCGGATCCTGCGTGCGGGCATGCGCAGCGCGCCGAACGAGCATACGCACCTGAGGGCGGGCGACGTACTGATCCTCGGCGGCGAACCCGATGCGCTCGAACGCGTGATCGCGCGCGACCGGCTGAAGCTTGAAGGCGAGGACCGCGAAAAGGCGGATCAGGCGGACGACGATGAAGTCGGCGTGATCGAGGCGGTCGTCAATGTCGGGTCGCCGCTGGCGGGCCGGACCGCGGCGCGGCTTGCGCTGCAGGCGCGGTTCGGGGTCAATCTGATCGCGATCTCGCGACAGGGCGAGCATCTGTCGCGCCGACTGGCGAATATCGAGCTGCGCGCGGGTGACGTGCTGGTGCTGCAGGGGCCGCTCGAACAGCTGCCCGGCAAGTTGCGCGACCTCGGCTGCCTGCCGCTGGCACAGCGCGAGATGCGGCTTGGCGTGTCGAAGCGCAGCTGGCTGCCGATCGGTATCCTCGGCGTCGCGATGGGGGCAACGGCGATGGGGTTCGTGCCCGTGGCGGTGGCGTTCTTCGCGGCGGCGGGGCTGATCATGGCGACCGGCGTGCTGCCGGTGCGCGAGGCCTATGACCATGTCGAATGGCCCATCCTGATCATGCTCGGCGCGTTGATTCCGGTCAGCGATTCGCTTCGTACCACCGGCGCATCGGATGTCATCGCGACGTGGCTGTCCGCGACCGCATCGACGCTGCCGCCCTGGGGGGCGGTCGCGCTGATCCTGGCCGCGGCGATGGCGGTCACGCCCTTCCTGAACAATGCTGCGACCGTGCTGGTGATGGCGCCCATCGCGGCGACCTTTGCAGGCGACCTCGGCTATCGGCCCGAGGCGTTCCTGATGGCGACCGCGGTCGGGGCGGGGTGCGACTTCCTCACGCCGATCGGCCATCAGTGCAACACGCTGGTGATGGGGCCGGGCGGCTACAAGTTCAGCGATTACGCCCGGCTCGGCGCGCCACTGTCGCTGCTGGTGCTGTTGGTCGGCACGCCGCTGATCGTCGCGGTATGGCCGATGCACTGAGCCCCCTCCCGCGGGGGAGGGGGCGTCGGTGGCATCAGCCGGGCAGGCCCACCACAGTCTTCACTTCCATGAAGTCGGTCAGCCCGTAGCGGCCATTCTCGCGGCCATTGCCCGATTGCTTGTAGCCGCCGAACGGCGCGCCGATGTCGGGGCTCCACGAATTGATCGTGACCAGCCCAGCGCGCAGCTTTGGCGCCACTTTCGCTGCGGCGGCCGGGTCGCCCGAGATCGTTGCAGACAGCCCGTATTCGGTCGCGTTGGCGATGCGGATGCCCTCCTCCTGGTTGGCGTAGGCGGTGATCGTCGCGACCGGGCCGAACGTCTCCTCCTGCGCGATCCGCATGTCGGGGCGGACATCGGTGAACAAGGTCGGCTGGATATAATAGCCCGCGTTGCGCCCGTCGGGACGCCCCACGCCGCCCGTGACCAGCGTCGCACCCTCGTCGATCGCCGACTGGATCAGCCCCTGGATCTTGTCGAACTGCGCCTTGTTGACGACGGGGCCGATATGCTGGCCCATTTCGGCAGGGTCGCCCACTTTGGTCTGCTCCATCATCGTCTTGACGATCGCGGTGGCCTCGGCGACCTGGCTGGCATGGACCAGCAGCCGGGTCGGCGCGATGCAGCTCTGCCCCGAATTGGCGAGCACGCCCGCCACCGTCGGCGGCAGCACTTTGGCAAGGTCCGCGCCTTCAAGTACGAGGTTGGCCGCCTTGCCGCCAAGTTCCTGATGGACGCGCTTGACCGTCGGAGCGGCGGCCTGCGCGACCGCGATGCCCGCGCGGGTCGAGCCGGTGAAGCTGACCATGTCGACGTCGCGGTGGCTCGACAGCGCCACGCCGACGCCGGGGCCATCGCCGTTGACGAGGTTGAACACTCCCGCCGGGACGCCCGCGGCATCCATGATCTCGGCGAGGATGATTGCGCAGGAGGGCGCCTCCTCGGACGGCTTCAGGATCATCGTGTCGCCCGCCGCCAGCGCTGGCGCGACCTTGGCGCAGATCTGGTTGAGCGGCCAGTTCCAGGGCGTGATCATCGCGACGACGCCGAGCGGTTCGTGCACGACGGTCGCCTTGCCGATGACTTCGGAGAATTCGAACGCCGCCAGCGCCTTGGCGGTCGCGGAGAAATGCGCGAGGCCGGTCGGCGCCTGTGCCACCGATGCGAGCGCCATCGGCGCGCCCATTTCCTGCGACATCGCCTTGGCCAGATCGGGCATGCGCGCCTTGTACTCGGTCATGATTCGGCCGAGCACGTCGAGCCGCTCCTGCACGCTCGTCTGGCTCCAGCTTTCGAACGCGGCGCGGGCGGCGGCGACCGCCTTGTCGACATCGGCCGCGGTGCCGAGCGTGATCTCGGTACAGGGCTGTTCGGTCGAGGGGTCGATGACCTGGTGGATTCGGCCGCCGTCGCTGTCGACCCAGGCGCCGTCGATATACTGCTTCAGATAGCTCTTCATCATGCCTCTCCGCATCGTGTTTTGCAGAGGAATGGGCGTCGGGCGGATCGGTTGCAACCCGAAACGCGGAGCCTAGTTAGGGTCATGACCAACAGGAGACGGGCATGGCACGCGTAGCGACAATCAGGACGACCGGTGGCCCCGAGGTGATCCAGTGGGACGACGTCGACCTGCCCGCGCCGGGCAAGGGCGAGGTGTGGATGCGCAACACCGCGGTCGGGCTGAACTATATCGACACCTATCACCGCAGCGGCGTCTATCCGGTAGCGTTGCCCTCAGGGCTCGGCAGCGAGGCGGTCGGCGTGGTGATGGCGGTGGGCGAAGGGGTGACGGGCTTTGCCGCGGGCGACCGCGTCGGCACCTTCGGCCCGACCCGCGGCGCCTACGCCACCGAGCGCACCGTGCCCGCGGGCGAGCTTTTCCACCTGCCCGACACGCTCGACGACCGCACCGCCGCGGCGATCCTGCTCAAAGGCTGCACTGCGGAGTTCCTGATCGAACGTTGCGCGTGCGTCGAGGCGGGGCAGACGGTGCTTGTCCATGCCGCCGCAGGCGGGGTCGGGCATATCCTGGTCGGCTGGCTGAAGGCGATCGGCGCGACCGTGATCGCCAGCGTCGGCAGCGAGGCAAAGGCCGAGCGGACGCGCAAGGCGGGGGCCGATCACGTCATTCTCCACCGGTCCGAGGACATCGCGGCGCGGGTGCGCGAGATCACCGGCGGGAAGGGCGTGCCCGTGGTGCTCGACGGCGTTGGCGGCGCGACATGGCAGGCGTCACTCGACAGTGCGGCGAAGCGGGGTCTTATCGTCAGCTTCGGCAATGCAGGCGGCGTGGTCGATGGCGTCAATCTCGGCGTACTGGCCGCCAAGGGGTCGCTGTTCGTGACGCGCCCGACGCTGTTTGATTATGCCGAGCACCGGCAGGCGATGGTCGATCGGGTGTTCGCGATGCTCGAGCAGGGCGCGTTCAAGCCGGAGATCGGCCAGACCTTTGCGCTGGAAGACGCGGCGGATGCGCACCGGGCGCTCGAGGCAGGAGAGACGTTCGGGAGCAGCGTGCTGCTGGCCTGAGCGCGCTGAAGTCATGGTCTCCCGCGAAGGCGGGAGCCCAGACTGTGTCCCCGCCTTCGCGGGGACACATGGGCATAGAGCAGAACGCAATTTGATCATCCCGTGCAGGGCAGAAATCGCGGGATGCTCAAACGAAGAAAGGGCGCCCGGATTGCTCCGGGCGCCCTTTTTACCGTCAGCGCCGTGGCGAAGCCACGTCGTCAGTCGTCGCCATAGGCGACGCCGGCCGACAGCGGCTAAGCTGCCGGCCCGGCAGATTAGCCGCTGTAGTACATGTCATACTCGACCGGGCTCGGCGTCATCTCCCAACGCGCAACTTCGGCACGCTTGATCTCGACATAGCTCTCGATCTGATCCTTCGAGAAGACGTCGCCCTTCAGCAGGAAGTCGTGATCGGCGAGCAGGCAGTCGAGCGCCTCGCGGAGAGACCCCGCGACGGTTGGAACCTGGGCGAGTTCTGCGGGCGGCAGGTCGTACAGGTTCTTGTCCATCGCTTCGCCCGGATGGATCTTGTTCAGGATGCCGTCCATGCCTGCCATCATCAGCGCCGCATAAGCGAGATACGGGTTGGCCAGCGCATCGGGGAAGCGCACTTCGACACGCTTAGCCTTGGGGCCGGTGCCGTAGGGAATGCGGCACGAGGCCGAGCGGTTGCGCGCCGAATAGGCGAGCAGCACGGGCGCCTCGTAGCCGGGGACGAGGCGCTTGTAGCTGTTGGTCGTCGGGTTGGTGAACGCGTTGACCGCCTTGGCATGCTTGATGATGCCGCCGATGAAATACAGGCACATGTCGCTGAGGCCCGCATAGCCGTTGCCCGCGAACAGCGGGGTCTTGCCTTCCCAGATCGAGAAGTGCGTGTGCATCCCCGAACCGTTGTCCTCCTTGATCGGCTTGGGCATGAACGTTGCCGTCTTGCCATATGCGTGCGCGACCTGGTGGACGACGTACTTGTAGATCTGCATGCGATCCGCGGTCTGCGTCAGCGTGCCGAAGGTCAGGCCCAGCTCATGCTGTGCGGCCGCGACCTCGTGGTGATGCTTGTCGCAAGGCAGGCCCATTTCGATCATCGTCGAGACCATCTCGCCGCGGATGTCGACGGCGCTGTCGACCGGCGCGACCGGGAAATAGCCGCCCTTGGCGCGTGGACGGTGGCCGAGATTGCCGCCCTCATATTCGCGGCCCGAATTGCCCGGCAGTTCGATGTCGTCGATCTTGTAATAGCTGGTCGAATAGCTGTTCTCGAACCGGACGTCGTCGAACATGAAGAATTCGGCCTCGGGGCCGACATAGACGGTGTCGCCGACGCCGGTCGTCAGCAGATACGCCTCGGCGCGCTTGGCGGTCGAGCGTGGATCGCGGGCGTAGAGCTCGCCGGTCGACGGATCGGCGATGTCGCAGATCAGGATCATCATCGGCGTCGCCGAGAACGGATCGACATAGACCGCGTCGAGATCGGGCTTGAGCGTCATGTCGCTCTCGTTGATCGCCTTCCAGCCCTCGATCGACGAGCCGTCGAACATCAGGCCGTCGGTCAGCTCGTCTTCGCCGATCAGGCTGGCGACCATCGTGAGATGCTGCCACTTTCCCTTGGGATCGGTGAAGCGCAGATCGACCCACTCGATCTCCTGGTCCTTGATCATCTTCAGGACGTCGTTGGCCGAATTTGCCATGATGCTAAGCCCTCTTTGCTCGATAGGTCGGCAGATATGCCGGAAATGATAGTGCGGCGCAGCGCGCTAATTCCACAGATTGTTGCGCCGCGTCAAATGAAGTCGGTGTCAGTAAGGCCGTTAAATCGCGTCGTCGTCGCGCTCGCCGGTGCGGATACGCAGCGCACTTTCGACGGGAATGACGAAGATCTTGCCGTCGCCGATCCGGCCAGTCTGCGCGGCCGCAGCGATCGCCTCGACGACGCGTTGTGCCAGACCATCCGCGACGACGACCTCGAGTTTCACCTTGGGCAGGAAGTCGACGACATATTCGGCGCCACGATACAGCTCGGTATGGCCCTTCTGCCGGCCAAAGCCCTTGGCCTCGGTCACGGTAATACCGCTTACGCCGATCTCGTGCAGCGCTTCCTTCACCTCATCAAGCTTGAACGGCTTGATGATGGCTTCGATCTTTTTCACAGGTACGCCCCCGATTGTCGTTGAAACCAACGCCCTACAGGGCGCATTGCACCAAACGTGCCAGTTGTCGCCACTTCGGGCAACGGCCGATTCACCCGTAAACCCTGCCCGAAAATACAGCATCCGGAAGGGATGTGCACGATGCGGGGGCAGCGATCACAGAATTTCGTGCAGCCGCGCGATGGGCCGTCCGAGGCGTACGCCCTTGTCGGTCTCGACCAGCGGACGCTCGATCAGCAGCGGATCGATCATCATCGCGTCGAGGATCGCTTCGGCGTCGCCATGCTTGACCGCCTTCGCGCCGTCTTCTGCCATGCGCAGACCCTGGCGCGGCGTCATGCCTGCGCGGTCGTAGAGACGGACGAGTTCGGCGCGCGACGGGGGAGTCTTCAGATATTCAACGATCGTAACGTCCGCGCCGGCCTCTTGCAACAGCGCGAGCGCCTCGCGCGACTTGGAGCATTTCGGGTTGTGGTAGATCGTCGCCTTCACGAATGCTCCGTCGTCATTGGACTGGCCTCGGCCAGACCATGTGTCCCGCCCAGTTCTTGTTCTCCCGCCTTCGCGGGAGAACATTCTAAGTGGCAGGAGTGTTACGCCCCCTGCTTGGCGAGCCACTCTTCCAGCCACTTGATCGTGTACGCGCCTTCCTGGAATTCAGGATCGTCGAGCAGTGCACGGTGCAGGGGAATCGTCGTCGTGACGCCCTCGATCACCATCTCCTCAAGCGCACGCCGCAACCGTCGCAGCGCGCCCTGACGCGTCGCGCCATAGACGATCAGCTTGGCGACCATCGAGTCGTAATAAGGCGGCACACGGTAGCCGGCATAGAGCCCGCTATCGACGCGGACATGCATCCCGCCGGGCGCATGATAGAGCTTCACCAGCCCCGGCGACGGCGTGAAGGTGCGCGGATCCTCGGCATTGATGCGGCATTCGATCGCATGGCCGCGGAACTGCACATCTTCCTGGCGCAGCGTCAGCGGATGCCCCTCGGCGATGCGGATCTGTTCGCGCACGAGATCGAGGCCGGTGATCATCTCGGTCACCGGATGCTCGACCTGAAGCCGGGTGTTCATCTCGATGAAGTAGAATTCGCCTGCTTCCCACAGGAACTCGATCGTCCCCGCGCCGCGATAGCCCATGTCAGCCATCGCCTTGGCGACGATGCCGCCCATCCGCTCGCGCTCTTCTGCGGTGATGATCGGCGAGGGGGCTTCCTCGAGCACCTTCTGGTGGCGGCGCTGGAGCGAGCAGTCGCGCTCGCCGAGATGGATCGCGTTGCCCTCGCCGTCACCGAAAATCTGGAATTCGATATGCCGCGGGTTGCCGAGGTATTTTTCCATGTAGACGGTGGCGTCGCCGAACGCAGCCTTCGCCTCGCTGCCGGCCTGCTGCATCTGCGTTTCGAGGTCTTCGGCGTCGGTGACGACCTTCATGCCGCGACCGCCGCCGCCGGAGGCCGCCTTGATGATCACCGGATAGCCGATCTCGTCGGCGATCCGCTTGGCCTCGGCGATGTCGCTGATCGCGCCGTCCGAACCGGGGACGAGCGGCAGCCCGAGCGCACCTGCGGTGCGCTTGGCCTGGACCTTGTCGCCCATCGTGCGGATGTGCTCGGGCTTCGGGCCGACGAACAGGATGTTGTGCAGCTCGACGATCTCGGCAAACTGCGCATTCTCGCTGAGAAAGCCGTAGCCCGGATGGATCGCATCCGCGCCGCTGATCTCGGCGGCGGAGATGATGTTGGGGATGTTCAGATAGCTGTCGGTCGCCGACGGCGGTCCGATGCAGATCGCCTCGTCCGCGAGCCGCACGTGCATCGCGTCGGCGTCGGCGGTCGAATGGACCGCCACCGTCTTGATGCCCATCTCATGGCAGGCGCGGTGGATCCGCAGCGCGATCTCGCCGCGGTTCGCAATGAGCAGCTTCTTGATTTGCTTCATTATTCGACCACGACCAGCGGCTGGTCGAATTCGACCGGCTGGCCGTTCTCGACGAGGATCGCGGTGACGGTGCCGGCCGAGGGCGCGACGATCGTGTTCATCACCTTCATCGCCTCGATGATCAGCAGCGTGTCACCCGCATTGACCTTCTGGCCGACGGTCGAGAACGGTTTCGCTTCGGGGTTGGCGGCCAGATAGACGGTGCCGACCATCGGCGACTTGACCGCGCTCGCGCTGATCGCCGGGGCGGACGCGCCGACCTCGGCCTGCGGGATCGCCAGCGGTGCGGAGACGGCGGGCGCCGCAGGGGCGGGGGCATAGTGCGCGACTGGCGCGGCCTGCGCTGCCTTGCGTGCGACGCGGATCCGGCGCGAGCCGTCCTCGACTTCGATCTCGGTCAGCTGCGTGGTGTCGAGCAGTTCGGCGAGCTGGCGCACCAGGGTCACATCGACCTGCATTGCGCCTGTTGTTTCTGGTGTATCGGTCATGGCGGGGCCTCCTGTCAGAACCGTGCGACGGCTTCAAGCGCGAGCAGATACGAAAGCGCGCCGAAACCCGCGATCGTGCCCTTCGCCGCCTGTCCGACCAGGCTGATGTGCCTGAACGATTCGCGGGCGTGGGGATTGGAAAGATGGACTTCGATCACCGGCGTCTTCACGCCCTTGATCGCGTCCTGGACCGCGACCGAAGTATGCGTGAATGCGCCGGCATTGAGGATGACGGCCTTCGCGCCGCGCGCCTGCGCCTCCTGGATCCAGTCGACGAGGTGCCCTTCGTGATTCGACTGGCGCATGTCGATCGTCAGGTCGAGTTCGCGCGCGCGATCCTCAAGCTGGCCGGCGATGTCGTCGAGCGTCTCGTCGCCGTAAATCTCCGGCTCGCGCGTCCCCAGCAGGTTGAGGTTGGGGCCGTTCAGGACGAAGATTGTCGCAGGGACGGTGGCAGGGACTGTCGCGGGCAAAGGCTGCTCCTGGTTGCAGGGGCGGCAAACCACCCTCTATATGCACCCCCCTTACCCGTTCGTGTCGAGCGAAGTCGAGACATGAGACCGGCAGCGGACGGGTGGTTTCCCGACTTCGGTCGAAACGAACGGAAAACTCTGCATGCCCCACTCCGACGGCACCGTCTCGATCACCGTGAACGGCGAGCACAAGCGTGTTTCCACCGGCCTCAGCCTTGCAGGGCTCGCGACCGAGCTGGGCCTCATCCCCGAAAAGATCGCGGTCGAACGCAATATGGAGGTGGTGCCGCGTTCGACGCTGGCGGACGTGATGGTCGAGGATGGCGACGACCTCGAGATCGTGCACTTCGTCGGCGGCGGTGATCATGCCGCGGCGATCGACACCGACAGCTGGACGGTCGCCGGCCGCACCTTCCGCTCGCGACTGATCGTCGGCACCGGCAAGTACAAGGACTTCGCGCAGAACGCCGCCGCGGTCGAGGCCTCGGGGGCAGAGATCGTCACCGTCGCGGTGCGCCGCGTCAACGTGTCGGATCGCAATGCGCCGATGCTGACCGACTTCATCGACCCGAAAAAAATCACCTACCTGCCCAACACCGCGGGCTGTTTCGATGCCGAATCGGCGATCCGGACGCTGCGGCTGGCACGCGAGGCGGGCGGCTGGGAGCTGGTGAAGCTCGAGGTGCTCGGCGAGGCGAAGACGCTTTATCCCGACATGGTCGAAACGCTGCGCGCGACCGAGATCCTGGCGAACGAGGGCTTCAAGCCGATGGTCTATTGCGTCGATGATCCGATCGCTACCAAGCGGCTTGAGAATGCGGGCGCGGTCGCGATCATGCCGCTGGGCGCGCCGATCGGCTCGGGTCTGGGTATCCAGAACCGCGTGACGATCCGGCTGATCGTCGAGGGGGCAGGGGTGCCCGTGCTTGTCGATGCGGGCGTCGGCACGGCATCGGATGCGGCGGTGGCGATGGAGCTTGGCTGCGACGGCGTGCTGATGAACACCGCGATCGCCGAGGCGAAGGATCCGCTGATGATGGCGGCGGCGATGAAATCCGCAGTCGAATCGGGGCGGCTTGCCTATCGCGCGGGGCGGATGGGGCAGCGGCGTTATGCCGATCCCTCGAGCCCGCTTGCCGGCCTGATCTGACACCATGACGCAAACGTCACGGAACCCTCGATAAAGACGGCCGTTATAGTCTCACAAGTTCAGAGCGGTACGATTGGCGTATCGCACAACATAGTGGAGGCTCTCATGGGCGAATTCACCGATAAGGTCGCGGCCGCAGGCAACAAAGTCGCAGGCAACGTCAAGGAAGCCGTGGGCAAGGCAACCGACAACGACCGTATGGTCGCAGAAGGCGAAGCACAGCAGGCCAAGGGCACTGCGCAGAACGTTAAGGGCAGCGTCAAGGGCGCACTCGGCGACGACATCTAAGCTTAGGCTTGATGACAGGAATATGGCCGCTTCGGGAAACCGAGGCGGCCTTTTCTTTGGCGTCGCCGTCGCGCGCCGCGCGGGACCTGGTAATGGTGTCGCTGCACATCAGGACAGCCAAATGATCAAGCGAGATACGCCATGACCCTGCCGACCCGCAGCTACGCCGCCTTCCTGTTCGACATGGACGGAACGATCCTGACGTCGATCGCATCTGCCGAGCGGACCTGGACGGCATGGGCGATCGCGCACGGCCTGGATGTCGCGACCTTCCTGCCGACGATTCACGGCGTTCAATCGGTCGAGACGGTTCGGCGGCTGGGTCTGCCCGGCGTCGACCCGGTCGTCGAAGCGGCTGCGATCACTGCCGCCGAGATGGAGGATGTCGGGGACATTACCCCGATCCGTGGTGCGGCTGATTTCCTCGCGACACTGCCGGCTGGGCGCTGGACGATCGTGACCTCGGCACCGCGCGCGCTGGCCGAGCGGCGTCTTGCTGCCGCGGGTCTGGCGATCCCGGCGCAGTTCATCGCGGCCGAGGACGTCGCGAACGGCAAGCCCGCGCCCGATTGTTTCCTGCTGGCCGCCGAGCGTCTGGGTGTACCAGCATCCGACTGTCTTGTCTTCGAGGATGCACCGGCAGGTATTGCGGCAGCCGATGCCGCGGGATCCGATGTCGTCGTCATCACGGCAACGCATGGCCGCGACCACCGCGTGGACGCAGCGCGGCATGCGATTGTGGATTATGACGGTGTTGAGCTTACGGCCGACGGTCTTGGTCGCTGGCGGCTTGGCCGCGAATAAGGGCTGGATCATGACATCGTCGGTCCGGCCGCATGACGGGTAACTATCCGAGATTGATCTGTTTTCGACGCATTATGGATATACACTGGTAATGAGTTGAGCGCAGGATCGGCGGATGGAATTTCCGGTGCGACCAGCCAAGCTCGAACGCTTCATGGACGACCAGGCCGTACTCGCGCGCATCGCACCGAACCCCGCGGTCGCGCAGATGCACCGCGACCTCGAACGATATTATCGCGAGCAACTGGATCAGGCGCTGCGCCTGATCTGATCGCAGGGGCCGTAACCGGCCCGGGCCTGGATCAGAATAACTCCCCCTGCGGCCCCTGTGGCGCGCGGAACAGGTCACACCGCAGTCCGACCCGTTCCGCGTTCAGCCCGTGCTTGCGCACGGCGATGTCGAACCTGGTCTTCAGCAAGTCCGCCCAGGGCCCTTGCCCCTTCATCCGGCTGCCGAATCCCGGATCATTGTCGCGTCCGCCGCGGATCGACTGGATCGTCGCCATGACCTTGCTGGCGCGATCGGGAAAATGCGCGTCCAGCCATGCCCGGAACAGCGGCGCGACCTCCCAGGGCAGCCGGACCGGGATGAAGAAAGCAAAACGCGCACCGGCCTGCGCGGCGCGCGCGATCAGATGCTCGATTTCGTGATCGGTGATCGCAGGGATCACCGGCGCGATCGAGACATAGACCGGCACGCCCGCCGCCGCGAGCGCGCTGACCGCCGCAAGCCGTCGCTCGGGATGCGGCGCGCGGGGTTCGAGCGTTGCCGCAATCTTAGGATCGAGCGAGGTGATCGACATCGCGACCGCGGCCAGACCCTTTGCCGCCATCGGGGCGAGCAGGTCGAGATCGCGGATGACGCGATCCGACTTGGTCGTGATCGTCAGCGGGTGGTTGGTCTCGGCCAGCACCTCGATGATGCCGCGTGTGATCCGCCAGTCGGCTTCGATCGGTTGGTAGGGATCGGTGTTGGTCCCCAGCGCCATCGGCCGTGCGCTGTACCCCGGTTTCGCCAGTTCGGCCCGGAGCAGCGCGGCGGCGTCGGGTTTGGCGAACAGCCGGCTTTCGAAATCGAGCCCGGGCGACAGATCGTGAAACGCGTGGCTCGGCCTGGCAAAGCAGTAGATGCAGCCATGCTCGCAACCGCGATAGGGATTGATCGAACGGTCGAAGGGGATGTCGGGCGACGCATTGCGACTGATGATCGTCCTGGCCCGCTCGACCGTGACGGTCGTCCGCAATCGGGGGGCAGCACCGTCGATCGTATCGCGCGCATCAAGCCAGTCGCCGTCCGCTTCGGTCTGCGGAAGGTTGAAGCGCGTGCTTTCGCCGTTCAGCGTCGCACCGCGTACCGGACGGGGTCTGGTCATGCCCGATACTAACATCGGGCGGGGAACGAAGAAAGAACAAACGGGCGGCTTCCCCGACGCCGCCCGATGTCGTCATGCGCGTTCAGAACCTGACGCCGAACCCCGCGATCGCCTGGTGGCGGCTGAAATCGAGGCTGGTCTTGGTCGTGCCGTCGTTCGCCTCATAGCCGTTATAATCGGTGTAGACGTACTCGAGCTTGCCGTAGAAGCGCGACGAGAACGCGGTCTGGATACCAGCACCCGCGTGGAAGCCGCTGAGCAAGTCGGACCCCGCGACGTTGTTTTCCTCAACCGTCGCGTTGCGGTTGCTCAGGCGCAACCGGCCACTCGAAAAGCCACCCTTCACATACAGAAGCGTCGTCGGGGACAGGAGATAGCCGCCGCGGGCGCCAACGGTGATGTTGCGGTTCGCGGCGATGCAGGTGCGATCGCCCACGCTCACGATGTCGTTCTCGCACTCCTTTGCGGTCGACCCTTCGAGACCGGCATAGACGCCGAGCACCGCGCTGACATTGACCTGCGCGTCATAGCCGACCTCGCCGCCATAGGTGACGCCGCTCTTGCCGACGCGGACGCTTGCCGAGTCGTCCGCCGTGTCGACGTTCAGCTCGGAAATGACGCGTTCATAGCCGATCCGGGGTTCGACCCGCAGGCCCGAGACCTGGCTCGCCGGATTGCCGCGCGAATCGCGGTCGAATCGGTCATAGGCGCGGCCGTCATAGGTCCGGCCGTCGGACGATTGCGCCACGACCGGCGTGGTGGCGGTCCCGGCTGCGACGAGCGCGAGCAGGTAGATTTTACGCATGCTGATACTTCCCCCTTACCGCCGCCGTCGTCGACGGGCGGTACGGGCCTGGTATCGCGCGGGAATGCTGACAGGACGTTAACCGGAAGCGCGGCAGGCCGGGTAAGGCGCCGCGGATGGTCGCGCGGCGGTTTTGCGCGTAGAGCGGGGCATGGCAGAGAATCTGACGACGGTGGAGCGGGCCTTCGAACTGGCGCGGTCGGGTGAGTGCGATTCGGTCAATGGCCTGCGCCAGCGATTGCGCCGCGAGGGGTATGACGCGGTGCATCTTCACCTCCACGGCGCGGCGATCAACAAGCAGCTCGTCGATCTGATCCACGCCGCGAGAGGCTGAACGCCACGATCATTTCTGGGCGAGGATCACCTCCTTCGGCATGTCGAGGCCCGACGCGGCCCAGGCGGATGCGGTGCGGCAGGTGATCCGGTCGATGCGGGTGCCGGTGACTGCGGGTTCGGTCAGGCAATATTTGCGCGACTTCGCATCATATTTCAGCGTCGTCATCTGGGCCTGTGTCGCGCTTCCCCGCGGTGCGGCGTTCGCGATCGTCGGGCTGACGGCCGTGGCAATAGCGATCGTGATGAGGGCAACGGTGCGGCCGAGCGTGCGCGTGGTTGGTAGAGCGGGCATGACGGTGTGTCCTTCCAGAAGATGAGGTCGAGCCGCCCGGGGGCAGCATGAAGACCAATGCATCTGGCGTGCCAGTTGACTACTACACTAAGACACTTCGCTTCTGCGCTCTAAAACCTCGTCTTTTTTGCTCGCAGCGGCGATCAGCGCGAACTACGCTCAACGGAAATCACGCCATCAGTTGGGAAGCGATACCGAAACATGGCCCGTCGACGTGCGCGGTCAGCGCTCGAGCAGGCGCGGCATCAGTTCGACGAAGTTGCAGGGGCGGTGACGGCTGTCGAGCTGATCGCGCAGGATCCCGTCCCACCCGTCCTTCACCGCGCCGGTCGAACCCGGCAGCGCGAAGATATAGGTGCCGTGCGCGACACAGGCACAGGCCCGTGACTGCACCGTCGACGTGCCGATCGTCTTGTAGCTGAGCATCCGGAACAGCTCGCCGAACCCGGGGATCATCTTTTCGGCAATGCGCTCGACCGCCTCGGGCGTCACGTCGCGGCCGGTGACGCCGGTGCCGCCCGTGGTGATGACGCAGTCGACCGCCGGATCATCGATCCAGGCGTGGAGGCGGGCGACGATCGTCTCGACGTCATCCTTCTCGATCCGGCGGTCGGCGAGCACATGCCCTGCCTCTGCCAGCCGCGCGACGAGCGTATCGCCCGAGCGATCCTCGGCCAGCCCGCGCGTGTCGGACACCGTCAGCACGGCGATCCGGACCGGCAGGAAGGTCCGGCTTTCGTCGATTGGCATAAAAGATCAGTCCGCGCGTGTGACGGTGGAGGATTGCGCACCGACGCTGGCGTTGACCGCGATCATCGGCTGATGCGCGGTGAGGCTCGCGCTCGCGCGCGCATTCGGCCGGGCGTTCATGCGGATCGCGGTCGCGCCGGGCAGGCCGGGGAAACGCGGCCACATGCCCTGTGCCAGTGCGTTGCGGCTGGTCGAGGCCTTCCGCCCACCCTGCGCCTCGTACATCCAGTAGTTGCGCAGCACGGTGGTGACGTAGCCGCGCGTCTCCCAATAAGGGATGCTTTCGATATACAGCAGCGGATCGCCATTATCGTGGACGATCGCGTTCCAGTCGCCGACCGGGCGCGGGCCCGCATTATAGGCTGCGATCACCTTGGGCAGCAGCCCGCCGGTAACGCCGGCCATGTCGCGCAGCCGTTCGAGATGCCGCTGGCCGATGTCCATGTTGGTCGACGGCTTGGTCAGCGCCTTGAGATCGATCGACGTGCCGCGTTCGCGCGCAAAGTCGGTCGCCGCTGCTGGCATGATCTGCATCAGGCCGTAAGCGCCCGCGGGGCTGCGTACCGTGTTGCGGAAGCGGGACTCCTCGAGCGTGTGCGCGTAGACCAGCGCCTTGTCGATGTGCCAGCCGCTGTCGGGCGTCCAGTTCGGCGTCGGATAGCGCGCCTCGGCCGCGGTGGTGATCCCTTGCGGACAGTTGTGCGCGAGCCAGACGGTCGTCGCGGGCAGGCTGAGCGCCTCTGCGACCCGGACGAGATTGCGGAATTCGCGGGGATCGCCGATCTTCGCCTGCTGGCGGATGACGGTGTCGGCCAGTTCGGTCTCGCCGACCTCGACGAGCGCGGCTGCGACCCGGACATTGGGGCGCTTCTCGACGACCTTCCAGTCGCGCGCGACCACGCCGCCAGGACCGCTGCCGCCGACCCGCGCGGGATCGGCCATCGCGAGCTGCTGGCGTGCGAGCTGTCCGTAGAAGCTTTCGCCGAACTGCGCCGCGGCCTTCAGCCGACCCTGGATCTTGTCGGGACGTGCGCAGACCATGTCGGCGCGCGACGCCCAGTAAAGCGCCGCCGCGCGCAGGTCGACATCGCCCGCGCGCGCCGCGACGCCTTCGAACCCCGTGCCGGCGTTGGCACAGTCATTCTGTCGCCACGCAGCCAGCGCGCCGACCCAGCGGGCCTGGACCGCCCATTCGCCGACACCGTCCTGGCCCTTGGCGGCCATCACGCGCGCATTGGCGTCGTCACCCTGGAGGAAATAAATCCACGCGATCTTCTGCTGCCATTCGGTCAGCGTCTCGGGCGTGAGCCCGGGCGTGCTGTCGAGTAGCGACTGTGCCTCGCGGCCCATGTCCGCCTTGACGTAAGGCTGCATCTTCAGCGCGAGGTCGGCGGCGATCATATCGCCTTTGAGGCTCTTCGCGCGCACCCGACGCGGTGCGCCGTCCTGCCAGATCAAACGCTGCGCGACGGGCAGGGGAGGCAGATCGACCGCACCGCGGACCGCGGCGAGGCGTGCAATCTGTTCCGCCTCTGGCAGCTCGGGGGCCTCGTTCAGCAGCGCGACGAGCGGCGCCATCTCGATCCTTGGCGATCCCTTGGCGACGTACATCTCGGCGCGCGCGATTGCGTGGAGCGGGCCGGGCTTCATGGTATCGAGCTGGATCTGCGCATCGGTCCATTTGCCGTCGCGGATCGCGCCGAAGACCGCGCGATAGGCGTCACGCTGCGCCGGATCGAGCTGATCGGGAATCTGTTCAGCGGTCGGTGCACCGGCGACGAGTCGGGCATCGCCCGTACCGCTGTCGGCGATCGGTGTCGCCAGAGCGGGAAGCGGCAATGCCGCACAACCGAGCAGGATTGCGAGCGTGCGGGTCATGCCCGCGTCTCCTGAGACATCTGGCCCCCCATCAACATCTGCAAATCCTTCCAGGCTTCTGCCTTGGCCGCCGGCTTCTCGATCAGAAAGCGCGGGTGAAAGCTGGCGAGCACGCCTGCTTCTCCGACCTTATGGCTAATTCCATGTAAACGTCCCCGCGCCGCCTGCAATTCCATCCCGAGGATGGCACGGCTCGCCGCATTGCCGAGCAGAAGCAACCGCTTGGGCGCAACAAGTTCGATGTGATGCTTGGCGATTTCCGCCAGCCGGTCTTCGACTTCGCGCTGGATGCGACCCGCGGTCGGGCGCTTGGCGCAGACCGCGGCGACATGGACCTCCGACCGGGTCAGCCCGATCGCGGCGAGCATGCGGTCGAGCAGGCGACCCGATGCACCGCTCAGCAATTGTCCGGCGCCGCCATTGTCCGTGCCGTCGTCGCGATCGGGGCAGTCGGCAAGCACCATGACCGTAGCGTCAGCAGGCCCCTCGGCCGCCAGCGAAATACCGTTCCAGCGTGCCTCGGGCACGTCCGCGCCGGTCCGCCAGGTCAGGAATTCGGTCAGCGACAGCGGCATCGTGGCGACCGCCACCGGCGGCGCGACGGGCACGCCGGCGGGCGCCGGCGGCGCGATAACCAGCGGTTCGGGTGCCGCGAACCAGTCGCGCGGGGCGTCGTCGACGAGCATGTCGACACCGGCATCGTGCCACCAGTCGAGCACGCTGACCGCGGCGTTGCGCCAGTCGATGATCTGATCCGCCCCCATATGTCTCCTATGCTGCGTGGTTGACGTGGCGGTCAACTCGCGCAATCGCCTAAATAGACACGACACGGACAAGACGGTGCCGGCCCGAGCCCGAACGAACGGGAGGGGCGGGAAGCCGGGCAGACAGGGACCATCCCCCGGGAGACGATGATGACGACACGTGAATCGATGCCCTACGACGTAGTGATCGTCGGCGCAGGTCCGGCGGGGCTTTCGGCAGCGATCCGGCTGAAACAGCTGGCGGCCGAGAAGGACGCGGACATCTCGGTCTGCGTGCTCGAAAAGGGATCCGAGGTCGGCGCGCACATCCTGTCGGGCGCGGTCATCGATCCCAAGAGCCTCGACGAGCTGCTGCCCGACTGGCGCGAGGATGGCTGTCCGCTGGCCGAGGTGCCGGTGACGGAGAATCATCACTGGATCCTCAGCAAGACGAAGAAGAGCGAGATGCCGCACTTCGTCACGCCGTCGTTCATGCACAACAAGGGCACCTATACCGGCAGCCTCGGCAATCTGTGCCGCTGGATGGCGGGCAAAGCGGAGGAGCTCGGCGTCGAGATCTTCCCCGGCTTCGCGGCCGCCGAGATCCTGTTCAACGACGACGGATCGGTGAAGGGCGTCGCGACCGGCGACATGGGCGTCGCGCGCGACGGCACGCACAAGGGCGATTATACTCCGGGGCTCGAACTCCACGCCAAATACACCTTCTTTTCCGAAGGCTGCCGCGGTCACCTGACCAAGCAGCTGATCGCGAAGTTCGATCTCGCCAAGGACAGCGACCCGCAGGTCTATGGTCTCGGTATCAAGGAGTTGTGGGACATCGATCCCGCGCTCCACTCGCCCGGCCGCGTCATCCATACGCAGGGCTGGCCGCTCAGCGAAACCGACGGGTCGAACGGCGGCGGCTGGATCTATCACCAGGCCAATGGCCAGGTCTCGATCGGCTTCGTCACCTGGCTGAACTACACCAATCCGCATCTCTCGCCGTTCCACGAGATGCAGCGCTGGAAGACGCATCCCGAGATCGCGGCGCTGCTGAAGGGCGCCAAGCGTGTCAGCTATGGCGCACGCGCGATCAGCGACGGCGGGCTGCAGTCGATTCCGAAGCTGGTGATGCCGGGTGCCGCACTGATCGGCGACAGCGCCGGCTTCCTCAACGTGCCGCGGATCAAGGGCACGCACACCGCGATGAAGTCGGGCATGATGGCGGCCGAGGCTGCGGTCGAGGCGATCGTGTCGCAGCGCGGGCATGACGAACTCGCCGCCTATCCGGAGGCGTTCGAGCGCAGCTGGGTGAAGAAGGAGCTGTCGGTCGTCCGCAACGTCGTGCCGCTGGTCAAGAAGTTCGGCGACATGCTCGGGTCCGGGCTTGCCGGTGTGACGATGTGGCTCGAACATTGGGGTCTGAAGGTGCCGTTCACGATGCACCATCATCCCGATCACGAAAGCCTGTGGCGCAAGGATCTGGTCAAGCCGATCGTCTATCCCAAGGCGGACGGCGTGCTGACGTTCGACCGGCTGTCGTCGGTGTTCATCTCGAACACCAATCACGAGGAGGACCAGCCGATCCACCTGACGCTGAAGGACCCGGCGGTGCCGATCGCCTACAACCTGCCGATGTACGACGAGCCCGCGCAACGCTATTGCCCCGCCGGCGTTTACGAGGTGGTGGGCGAAGAGACGGGCGATCCGAAGTTCGTGATCAACGCGCAGAACTGCGTCCACTGCAAGACCTGCGACATCAAGGACCCGACGCAGAACATCAACTGGGTCGTGCCCGAGGGCGGTGGAGGCCCCAACTATCCCAATATGTAAGCATGCCCTGCTGGCGATCGGCCTGCTGACCGACCCGACGGCGGCGCTGGCCGACACCGGCGGTCTCTCTGCCTATCTCAAGGCGCGCGCCGCCGACGCCGACGGGAGGGTGATGATTGCCGCGGACCAGTACGCCAGGGCATTGGCGGCGGCGCCCGACGATCCGGTCATCGCGATCCGCGCCTACGGCGAAGCGATTGAGGCGGGCGACATGCCGCTCGTCGCGCGCGCGGCGGGGGTGCTGGCGAAAGCAGGGGTCGCGCCCGCGGACGCCGCACTGTTCCTGCTCGCCGCCGCCGCGCGCAAGGGCGACACCCGGGCGACCCGGACGGCGATCGCCACGCTCGGCAAGGGCCCGCTGGTGGTGCTCGCACCATCGCTGAACGCGTGGGTGGCGCGTGCCGAGCATCGTGACCCGGGCGCGGCGCTGGCCACCGCGGGCGAGGATCCGGTCGCGCGCCGGTTCGCCGCCGAGACGCGTAAGCGCATCGCTGCCGCCCCCGCGCGCCAGCCACTCGGCCTTGCCGTCGCACAGACACTCGCGGGTTTGGCGGGGGACCTCATCGCAGGGGCGCCGTCGCCGCTAGCAATCGCGCTCGCCCAGGCTGCGGTGGAGGCCGATCCCGATTATGCCCCCGCGCGAATCGTCCTTGCCGACGCGCTTGCGCATAGCGACCGGGTCGACCGGGCGCTGGCGGTGCTCGACAGGGTCGATGGCACGTCGCCGTCCGCAGAGGCGGCGATCGCCAAGCGTCTCGAAATCCTGTCGGTCGCCGGCCGTGACGAGGCGGCGCTGGCCATCGCGAGGACACGCGCCGAGCGGCAGGAGGCGGTCGCCGGTGACTGGCAGCGTTATGCCGACCTGTTGCTGACGACCGGCGATGCGGCGGCGGCGGCGCAGTGGTATGGCCGGGTTCTGGCGGCGGATCACGGCGCGCCGGCGGGCGCGCGCGGCGGCTGGGGGGCGTGGCTGCAATATGGCGGGGCGCTCGATCAGGCGGGGCGCTGGCCCGAGGCGCGCATCGCGCTCCGCAAGGCGGTTGCCCTCGCCCCGACGCAACCGCTCGCGCTCAATTATCTGGGATTCGCGCAGGTCGAGCATGGCGACGACATCGCGGGTTCGATTCGCCTGCTCGAGCGGGCGAGCCGGCTCGATCCCGCCAATCCGTCCGTCACCGACTCGCTCGGCTGGGCCTATCACCGCGCCGGCGATACGCGACGCGCGCTGCCGTTGCTCGAGCGTGCCGCGCAGGCGGAGCCGACCAATGCCGAAATCGGCGATCATCTCGGTGATGCCTATTGGAGCATGGGCCGACGCTACGAGGCGCGCTATGCGTGGCAGGCCGCGATCGTCACCGGCGATGCCGAGGAGCGCGCGCGCATCGCCGCGAAGATCGACACCGGCCTGCCGATCGCTGCGCGCCGTTGACTCCTGATCCCGAGACCCCGATGCCGACGACGACCGAAACCGCACCTGCCAAGATCAATCTCGCGCTGCATGTGCGTCACCGCCGCGCGGACGGCTATCGTGAACTCGAGACGCTGTTCGCCTTTGCCGAGCATGGCGACGTCGTCACGGTGCGCACGGCGGACGCTGACAGCTTTGCCATCATCGGGCCGTTCGCAGCGGCCTTGCGCCCGCAAGCAGGGGACACGGACGCGGCGCCGTGGGACGGCAACCTCGTGACGGCCGCAGCGGACGCGTTCGTCGCGACGTTCGGGATCGCCGCGCACCACGCGATCACGCTCGACAAGCGGCTGCCGATCGCATCGGGGATCGGTGGCGGATCCGCCGATGCCGCGGCGACGCTGCGCGCGCTGGCGCGGCTGTACGGCGTCGCGGTGCAGGATCCGGCTCTTCACGACATTGCCGCCCGACTGGGTGCGGACGTGCCCGCGTGCCTCGTCAACCGGACGACGTTCGGAACCGGGCGCGGCGATACGCTAGTCGCGGTAGACGGGCTGGCGGGAACGCCGTTGCTGTGCGTCAATCCGGGCGTGGCGGTGTCGACCGCGGCGGTATTTGGCGCGTGGGACGGGATCGACCGCGGGCCGCTCGGCGAGGGGCCGCTGCTCGAACGCGCGATTGCCGGGCGGAACGACCTCGAGGCGCCGGCCTGCGCGATCGCGCCGGAGATTGCCCGCGTCCGCGCGTTGCTGGATGCGGCGCCGGGCGTGCTGCTCGCGCGCATGTCGGGATCGGGGGCGACCTGCTTTGCGCTGTTCGACAGCATCGCGGCCCGTGATTCCGCGGCGGCGGATGCTGGTGTGCAGGGTTGGTGGACGCTGGCGTGCACGCTGCGCTGAACGCGGGTTAAATGCCGCGTTGAAACTGTTCGGCTTTGGGACTCCGGACGCTGTAAAATCGATTGCATCGCACCGGTCGGAAGCGTCAAATCGGGCTGTCCACTACCGGATCGGCGCCATGGTTTGCCGACCGGCCCAAGGTTTCTCTCAAGACGCCGAAGCGGACCCATGATGGGAGGGCGGTCACCGAAAGGCGGCCGCCCTTTTTCACATTCCCCGATGTTCCGCACTTGTTCCGTGAGAACAAAAGCAATACATGGCGTTTGACGCGTTGAATGGCACGCGCGCTTGCTTTAGCGATGGGAGCTTATCGATGGCCGCTAATCTGAAAGTGATCGACACCGGCATGGCAACAGCAACCAACGACCGGCAAAAGGCGCTCGATGCCGCACTCGCGCAGATCGACCGCGCGTTCGGCAAGGGCTCGGCGATGCGTCTGGGCTCGAAGGAGACGATGCAGGTCGAGGTGATCTCGACCGGCTCGCTCGGGCTCGACATCGCGCTCGGCGTCGGCGGCCTGCCGCGCGGCCGCGTGATCGAGATCTACGGTCCGGAAAGCTCGGGCAAGACCACGCTCGCACTCCACGTCATTGCCGAAGCGCAGAAGAATGGCGGCACCGCCGCGTTCGTCGACGCCGAGCATGCGCTCGACCCGGTCTATGCCAAGAAGCTTGGCGTCAACATCGACGAGCTGATCGTGTCGCAGCCGGACACCGGTGAGCAGGCGCTCGAGATCGTCGACACGCTGGTCCGCTCGAACGCGATCGACGTGCTCGTTGTCGATTCGGTCGCAGCCCTCGTGCCGCGCGCTGAAATCGAGGGCGAGATGGGCGACAGCCATGTCGGGCTTCAGGCGCGCCTGATGTCGCAGAGCCTTCGCAAGCTGACCGGTTCGATCAGCCGGTCGCGTTGCATGGTGATCTTCATCAACCAGCTCCGCATGAAGATCGGCGTCATGTACGGCAACCCGGAGACGACGACGGGTGGCAACGCGCTGAAGTTCTACGCTTCGGTCCGTCTCGACATTCGCCGCATCGGTGCGGTCAAGGCGGGCGACGAGGTCACCGGCAACCAGACGCGCGTGAAGGTCGTCAAGAACAAGGTTGCGCCGCCGTTCAAGCAGGTCGAATTCGACATCATGTACGGGCAGGGCGTCTCCAAGCTCGGCGAGATCCTCGATCTCGGCGTGAAGGCCGGGCTCGTCGAGAAATCGGGTGCGTGGTTCAGCTATGACAGCGTACGGCTCGGTCAGGGTCGCGAGAATTCGAAGACCTTCCTCAAGGACAATCCCGAGACCGCCGATCGTCTCGAAAAGCAGATCCGCGCGCGCACCGACAAGGTTGCCGAGGAAATGATGGTCGGTCCCGACGCCGAAGACGACGCCTGAGTAAGGGGCGGAGCCCTTTTCCTCGCAGGGAAGGGCTCCGCGTCCTGTGACAGGGCGAGGCAGCGTCCAGGGCTGATGGGTCGGGCGAGTTTCGTCTCGCCTGGTTGAGCTGATGGGCCGCAGCGGGACGCGTGTTGGGCGATCGTCCGGAAATCCAGTGAGCCCTAGCGGGCATATGCTTCACGACTTGCGTCAAACGCGCCACAAGAGCTGATCTTGTGCGCACAGACGGGAGTTCGACCATGCGATATGGCCAATCATGACCAGTGATCGAGACTGGACCGGACGCGTCGGCGACACCTGGGCCACGGAATGGCGCCGTACCGACCGCAGCTTCGAGGGGCTTGCGCCCGTACTGAACGCCGCGATCCTTGCGGCGGCAGGCCCGCAGACTCGTACTGTTGTCGATATCGGTTGCGGCGCCGGCGCCACGTCGCTGGCCAGCGCGCAGGCGCTGCCGGACGGGCAAGTGATCGGCATCGATCTCTCCCCGAAGCTGATCGCAGTGGCGAACCACCGCGCCGGACATCTGACCAATGTCGCGTTCCACTGCGCCGACGTCGCGGCGGGCGTCGAGACGCATGCGCCGATCGATCTCTATGTCTCGCGGCATGGGGTCATGTTTTTCGCCGATCCGGTGGCGGCCTTTGCCCAGCTCGCTGAGGCCGCCGCCCCCGGCGCCGCGCTCGTCTTTTCGTGCTTTGCCGAGCGTGCAGCCAATCGCTGGGCGGTGGAAACTGTCGCGGGTGCGGATGACGCATCCGGACCGACGGGGGCCATGACCACGCCGGGGCCCTTTGCCTTTGCCGATCCGGCCTATGTCGCGGAGATGCTGAAGCAGGCCGGTTGGAGCGCGACGACACCACTGCGTGTCGACTTCGGCTATCGCGCGGGAGGCGGCGCGGATCCGGTGGCGGACGCGATCGACTATCTCAGCCGGATCGGTCCCGCGGCGTCGCGGATCCGCGACACGCACGGCGCGGAACGCGAACAGGCGCTGGCGCGTCTGACCAGCGCCTGTGTCGATCGTCTGGCCGGGGATGCGGTCGAATTTCCGGCCGCCGCCTGGATATGGACGGCACACAGGGCGCGCTACAGCCAAGGGAGCCTGCCATGATCACCGTCCACCATCTCGAAAACTCGCGATCGCAGCGGATCCTGTGGATGCTCGAGGAACTTGGGCTGCCCTATGAGATCAAGCGCTATGCGCGCGATCCGAAGACGATGCTCGCACCCCCGGAACTGAAGGCGGTCCATCCGCTCGGCAAGTCGCCGGTGATCGAGGATCGCGATGTTGAGGGTGGCCGGGTCGTGGCGGAGACGGGCGCGATCGTCGAGTATCTCGTCGACAAGGCGGACGGTCGGCTTGGGGCCCCCGCCAAGCGCGCAGATGCGCTGCGCTATCGGTTCTGGCTGCATTATGCCGAAGGCTCGATGATGCCGCCGCTGTTGCTCAAGCTGGTGCTCGCGAGGATCCCGGTGATGGGGAAGATCGCGCTGAAGCGCATTCAGCCGATGATCGATGTCCATCTCGATTATGTTGAGGCCGAACTGTCCAAGCGTCCCTGGTTTGCGGGCGACCAGATGACCGCGGCGGACATCATGATGAGCTTTCCGCTCGAGGCGGCGCGCAGCCGTGCGGGGCTCGACGAATCACGCCCCGCGACGATCGCCTGGCTCGGCAAGGTTCATGCGCGACCGGCCTATCAGGCGGGCCTGCAAAAGGGCGGCCCCTATGCCTATGCCTGACCCGGGCACACGCCAAGAGGCGGGCAGGCCGATCGCCTCCTGACGTCCCGTGCCGCTCAGGCCTGGCCAGGCTTGATCTTCTCATAGCTGTCGACATTCACCTTCGGGCCATGCCCGGTCGGTGCATGCGGCGGGTCGCGGTCGGCGGGTTCGCGCTCGTCGAGCCCGCCCTCCCACTTTGCGACCACGGTCGCGGCGACCGCATTGCCGATGACGTTGGTCGCCGATCGGCCCATGTCGAGGAAGTGATCGACTGCGAGGATGAGCAGGATGCCGGCCTCCGGGATCTTGAACATCGACAGCGTCCCGGCGATCACCACCAGCGAGGCACGTGGCACGCCGGCAATGCCCTTCGACGTGACCATCAGCACGAGCAGCATGGCGATCTGCTGCCCGATCGGCATGTCGATTCCGTAGGCCTGCGCGATGAACAGCGACGCGAACGTCATGTACATCATCGACCCGTCGAGATTGAACGAATAGCCGAGCGGCAACACGAAGCTGGCGATCCGCGGCGGCACGCCGAACCGGTCGAGCGCCTCGAGCGTGCGCGGATAGGCAGCCTCCGACGACGCGGCCGAGAAGGCGAGGATCAGCGGGTCGCGGATATAGCGCACCAGCAGCCGCGTCCGCGGGCCGATGAGCAGGAAGGCGATGCCGATCAGCATCAGCCAGAGCAGCCCCAGCCCGAGATAGAAGGTCAGCATGAAATAGCCGAGATCGCCGAGAATGCTCGGGCCGCGTTCGGCGAGCGTCGCGGTCACCGCGGCGAACACCGCGAATGGCGCGAACCGCATCACGTAATTCGTGATCTGCAGCATGACCGCGACGAGCGCCTCGATCGCCTTGACGAGCGGGGCGGCCTTTTCGCCGACCGCGGTGATCGCGACGCCGACGAACACCGAGAAGACGACGATCTGAAGGATCTCGTTGCTCGCCATCGCCGAGATCATCGAGTCGGGAACGATATGGGTGATGAATTTGGCGAGATCGAAGGCGGCTCGGTCGACGCCGCTCGACGCGGTCGCCGGCGGGATGGCGAGCGCGAGGCCGACGCCGGGCTGCAGCACGTTCACCAGGATCATGCCGAGCGTCAGCGACAACAGGCTCGCGCAGATGAACCAGCCGAGGCTGCGCAGGCCGACGCGGCCGAGCGCCCCGGTATCGCCCATATGCGCGATGCCGACGACCAGCGTCGAGAAGACCAAGGGCGCGATGATCATCTTGATCAGCCGCAGGAACAGCGACGTGACGATCGAGAAATAGCCGGCAATGTCCTTCAGCTGCGCGGCGGATTGCGCGCTGCCGTCGTCGATCGACGCGTTGAGGATCCAGCCGACGGCCATGCCGGCGACCAGCCCGAACAGGATATAATAGGTTAGCCGCTTGGCCATTAAACGCTCCCGAAACTCGCGCAGGAGGGAAGGGGATTGCGGCGCCCGGGTCAAGGACCCTATCGTCCCGACATGGCAATCTCTCCCGAATTACCCACCAGGCGCACGCTCCTCGGTGCCGCCGCCGCGCTCCCGCTGCTGTCGATCGGCGCGGTGCTGCGCGCGGCCGAGCCCGACCTGGCGGCGCTGTCCGATCTCACGGGGGGTGCCAAGCCGATCGATGCGGACGAGCGCGCCGCCCGACTGGTGCGTGCCCAGGCGCTGATGAAGGCGGCAGGGATCGGCGCGGTCCTGATCGAGCCGGGATCGTCGATGCTCTACTTCACCGGTGTCCGCTGGAGCCGGAGCGAGCGGCTGACCGCCGCGATCCTGCCGGTCGAGGGGCAGCCCTGTATCGTCACGCCGTTTTTCGAGGAGCCGTCGGTGCGCGAGACGCTCGCGGTGCCGGCGGAGGTTCGCGTCTGGCAGGAGGATCAGAACCCGCTTGCGGTGGTGGCGGGCTTCCTGCGCGATCGCCGGCTGATCGCGCGGCCGATCGCGATCGAGGAGACGATGCGCTTCTTCGCCGTCGACGCGCTGCGTCGGCTGGTACCGGAGGCGCGGGTCGTATCCGCCAACCCGGTCGTGCGCGGCTGTCGGATGATCAAGACGCCTGCCGAGATCGCACTGATGCAGACGGCGACGGACGTCACGCTCGCCGCCTATCGCTGGACGCATGCGCGCGTCGAGACGGGCATGACCGGTCCCGAGATCGGCGCGCTGATGACGGCCGCGACCCGGAAGCTCGGCGGGGCGCCCGAATTCTCGATGGCGCTGGTCGGCGAAGCCTCGGCCTATCCGCATGGCAGCCGGGAGATCCACCGCGTTGCGGACGGGCAGGTCGTGCTGATGGATTGCGGGTGCACCGTGCAGGGCTATCAATCCGACGTCTCGCGCACCTGGGTTCACGGATCGGCTACCGCCGACCAGCGCAAGACCTGGGACCAGGCGATCCGCGGTCAGCAGATCGCGTTTGCCGCCGCGCGGATCGGCGCGACCGCGGGCAGCGTCGACGATGCGGTGCGGCAGCATTACCAGGCGCTGGGCTATGGTCCGGGCTATAAGCTGCCCGGGCTGTCGCATCGGACGGGGCACGGGATCGGCATGGACGGGCACGAACCGGTCAATCTGGTGCGGGGCGAGGCGACGAAACTCGCGGCGGGCATGTGTTTCAGCGACGAGCCCGGCATCTACATCCCCGGGCGCTATGGCATCCGGATCGAGGATTGCTTCCACATGACCGAAGCGGGGCCGAGCTGGTTCAGCGTGCCGCCCACATCGCTCGACCGCCCGCTGGGCTGACGAGCCCGGGGCCTGTTCAGGCGGCCTGGCTCATCCAGCGTTCGGCATGTGCGAGGGCGGCTGCGTCGTCGACGTCGATCCAGTCGATATCGCTGCAGTCGATGGTCTCGGCACGGTCCTGCGCGGCGAGCATGCGGACGCCTTCGGTCAGCGAGGGACTCGCCAGCGTGGCGAGCGCGGCGCCGAGGCGCGGCGAGATCGCGAAAACGCCCGTGTCATAGGCGTCATGCGGTTCGAGACCCTTGCCGATCGCCACAATCGCCGGCCCGTTGGTCGCGACACACGTGACGTCTTCGGGGTCGACCCAGGGATGGCCGAGCCGGCGGTCGATGCCGAGCTGAAGCCCGTTGCCCGATCCGGCGGCGGCCATGCGGCGATACAGCGCGGGGAGGACGAGGTGGTCGCACATCGCGAGAACCGCGTCCTCACCGGCCAGCGCGTCGGTGGCGGCAAGCACCGATACGCCATTGGGCTCGCGGTGATCCGCAAGGACGGTTTCGACATGGAGCGGCCAGCTGCGGCTGGCGAGATAGGCCTCGATCGCGTCGCGGCCATAGCTCAGCGTGACGATCGCACGCTTGAGCCCTGCTACCGCAAGACCCTCGAGCGCATGCGCGATGAGGGGGCGGCCGGCGACCGGGCAGAGTGGCTTGTAGGGCGCCGAGGCGCGAAGACGGCTGCCCTCCCCGGCGGCGAGGATGACAGCCGTCTCGATCATGTCAGGCGGCCTTGATGAACCGCTCGACCTCGATCTGCGCGAGATCGTCGGTCATCTGCGTGCGCGGATGCTTGCAGAAATAGGCCGATGCGGGGTCGATCACGCCGGCGATGCCGCGATCCTTGGCGATCTTGGCGCAGCGGATCATGTCGATCGCGACACCCGCCGAGTTGGGCGAATCCTCGACCGAAAGGCGCAGCTCAAGGTTCATCGGCACGCCGCCGAACAGCTGGCCTTCCATGCGCAGGAAGCAGACCTTGTTGTCGTTCTGCCAGGGAACATAGTCCGACGGGCCGATATGGACGTTGTCGTCATCCATGCGCTCGGCCGCGACCGACTGGACGGCTTCGGTCTTCGAGATCTTCTTCGACTCGAGACGGCGATGGTTCGACATGTTGAGGAAGTCGGTGTTGCCGCCGGTGTTGAGCTGGTAGGTGCGATCCAGCTTCACGCCGCGCTTGGCGAACAGGTCGGTCAGCACGCGGTGGACGATCGTCGCGCCGAGCTGTGCCTTGATGTCGTCGCCGATGATCGCGACGCCGGCGTCTTCGAACTTCTTCGCCCAGACGGGGTTCGATGCGATGAAGACGGGGATGTTGTTGACGAACGCCACGCCCGCTTCGATCGCGCAGTCGGCGTAGAATTCGGTCGCCTCCTGCGAACCGACGGGCAGGTAGTTCATCAGCACGTCGGCGCCCGACGCCTTCAGATCCGCGATGACCTGCTCGCGCGTCGGCTCTGCGGCGTCAGCGAGGAGGAAGGTGCGGTCGTCCTTGAAGTCCGACATGTGGTCGGCGACGCCGTCGAGCGTCTTGCCCATCTTCACGATGGTGCCGGTGTTGCCGACATTGGGGGCGAACACCGCGGTGCAGTTGGGCTTGGCGAAGATCGCCTCGGCGACGTCCTTGCCGACCTTGCGACGATCGACGTCCCAAGCCGCGACGACCTTGATGTCGCTCGGCTTGTAGCCACCCATGTCGAAATGCATCAGGCCGACCTGGTCGTTTGCCCCCTCGCGATAATGCTCGAGACCCTGGACGAGCGAGCTCGCGCAGTTGCCGATGCCGACCACGGCGATCCGAATGCTATTCATTACTGACCCTGTTCCTTACGAAAGATGCATGCGCGACGCGGTCTTCGATCGCGGCGGTGTGGTATTACGGACGAAAGCCCGTTCGACACGACGGTGCCAGACGAGCCCGACGATGGCGACGAGCGTCAGAGGGACGATCTCGAACCACCAGAAGATGCGCGGGTTGCCCGCAAAGCAGGCGACGAAGATCGCCCATACTCTGACATTCGCGGTTAGCAAGGCCATGAAGCGCAATGGCGCGACGGCGCGCGTGGCATAGCTCTGGCCAAGCGCGACAGGATCGCTGGCCTGACCGAGCGTGCGTTCGAACGGCATCGCGATCCGGTCGATGCTGCCGGCCACCCCGTCATAGAAGCGGACGAGCGCGTTGCCGGTCGGCACCGGCGGCGCGTCGAGGGCGACGCCGCGGATCCGGCGATGGAAGCGCGAGCGCTCACCCTCGTACATGTTGGACTGCACGGCGTGTGCGGCGCCCGCCGCCACCGCGAGGATCCAGGCCTCTGGCGTGTCGATGGTGAGGGCCAGCGAGATATAGATGAGCGCGAACACGCCGTGATCGCACAGACCGTCGAGCATCCGCCCGAGCGGGCTCGCGGTCTTGGTCGCGCGGGCGACCATGCCGTCGAGGCCATCGGCGATCAGCCACCCGATCGACAGGGTTAGGCCGACCAGTGCCAGGGCGGGATTGCCCCAATGCGTATAGGCCAGCGCAGCGGCGCCCCCCAGGACCAGTCCCGCCACCGACACCGTGTTCGCCGAGATGCGACGCGCGAGTGCGATGGGCAAAAGCGCGCGGCCTGCCGGGTGAATCAGCCAAAGGTTAGATGGGATCTCGATCCGGCGATCGCGCGATCCATCCGGTGGAGCCACTGTCATAGGATTTTCATAATGCGCGCGGCACGCGATTTATGCAAGGTCGCCCGGCTCGGCCTGCGGAACGGCTGAGCGCAATTCGTCGATCCAGACCCGCGCGGTTCCATCCGACGGTGCGCGCCAGTCGCCGCGCGGCGACAATGCGCCGCCCGCGGAGACCTTTGGCCCGTTCGGCAGCGCAGAGCGCTTGAACTGGCTCGTCGCGAAAAAGCGCTGAAGAAACCTTTCGAGCCATGCGGTTATCGTCGGCAGGTCATAGGCGACGCGCGCAGTCGCCGGCAGGTCCGCGGGCCATGCCCCGCTCTCCGCATCGCGCCAGGCATGCCAGGCGAGAAACGCGATCTTCGACGGCGCGAGGCCATAGCGGATCACGTAATGCGCGAAGAAATCGTTCAGCGCATAAGGCCCGATCATCGACTCGGTGCTCTGCAGCGCGCCGTCCGCCCCCGCGGGGACGAGTTCGGGGGAGATTTCCTGCGCGACGATCGTCGACAGGATCGCATCGGTTGCCGCGTCATACTGGCCGGTCCGAATGCACCAGCGGATCAGGAACTGGATCAGTGTCTTGGGCACGCCCGCGTTGACCGCATAATGGCTCATCTGGTCGCCGACGCCGTAGGTGCACCAGCCCAGCGCCATCTCGCTCAGGTCGCCCGTGCCGACCACGATCCCGCCGCGCTGGTTGGCGAGACGGAACAGGTAATCGGTCCGCAACCCTGCCTGGACGTTCTCGAAGGTGATGTCATAGGTCGGCGCGCCATCGGCAAAGGGATGCCGCATGTCCTCGAGCATCCGCCGCGCCGCAGGGCGGATGTCGATTTCCTCCGCGGTGATGCCCAGCGCGCGCATCAGCGCCCAGGCATTCGCCTTCGTGCCCTCGCCCGTCGCGAAGCCGGGCATGGTGAAGCCAAGAATGTCGGCACGCGGGCGGCCGAGCCGGTCCATCGCCTTGGCCGCGACAATCAGCGCGTGCGTCGAGTCGAGCCCGCCCGACACGCCGATCACCAGCGTGCGGGCGTGCGCCGCCTCGAGCCGCTTCGCCAGCGCCTCCACCTGGATATTGAACGCTTCGTAACAATCCTCGTCGCGGCGGGCGGGATCATTGGGGACGAACGGGAAGCGGGGGACGACGCGTTCGAGCCCGACGTCCGCGACGGCGGGATCGGTCAGGTGATCGAACGCGATCCGCCGGATGCGCGTCTCGGGATGCCCCGCGAACGCCGCCGCGTCGTTGAATGTGCCGGTCCGCAGCCGTTCCTGCGCGATCCGCTCGCAATCGACGTCCGCGACGACCAGATCCGGCTCGGTCGCGAAGCGGCGTGATTGGGCGAGCTGTTCGCCGAGCTCGTGGATCAGCCCCTGGCCATCCCATGCGACCTCGGTCGTGCTCTCGCCCGGGCCCGCCGCGGAATAGACATAGGCGCAGACCGCGCGCGCCGACTGCGCCGCCGCCAGCATCTCGCGCTCGCGCGCCTTGCCGATGACGATGTTCGATGCGGACAGGTTGCAGCAGATCAGCGCGCCGGCCAGCGCGCCCGCGGTCGACGGCGGGGTAGGGGCCCAGTAATCCTCGCAGATCTCCGCATGGACCACGAAGCCCGGCAGGTCGCGCGCCGCAAAGATCAGGTCGGTGCCAAACGGCACGGACGCGCCGCCGAGATCGATCGACAGCCCCGTCAGTCCCGCGCCGCTCGCGAACCAGCGCTTTTCGTAGAATTCGCGGTAGTTGGGCAGGAAGGTCTTCGGCACGACCCCGAGCACGCGACCGCGCGCGATCACCACCGCGCAATTATACAGCCGCCCCGCGCGCACCAGCGCCGCGCCGACCAGCAGCACTGGCCGCAGCGTCGCACTCGCCGCGACGACGCTATCGATCGCCGCCAGCGTCGCACGCTGCTGCGCGGTCTGCAGATGCAGGTCGTCGAGCGCGTAGGAGGTTAGGTTGAGTTCGGGAAAGACGACGAGGTCGACATGCTGCGCATCCGCCTGTGTCGCCAGCGCGATCGTCGTCGCGGCATTGGCGGTGGTATCCCCGACCGATGCCCGCGGGGTCGCTGCGGCAACCCGGATCAGGCCGTGCGTATGGATCGCGTAGAATGGATGCGTCATGCCTCCATCGTTAAACGCGCGGGGCAGTTCATGCTACCGGCTTCACCGGCCCGATATGCGGAGGCTGCTGTCAGGGGGCGCTCTGCGCAGACGTGGAGGCGATGACCCCCTGCACGGCACGGGCGCGCCGGCGTTCGAGCTTCTGCCGTTCGGAGATCTGGTAGGTCTTCGCAATCCGGTACCGCTGCTGCTTCGTCTTCGCGTCGACACTGCCCAGCGCGAGTATGCCGCCAAATGCGAGGATCGCGAATAAGAGGGTAATGAGGTTCAGTTGTCGCGCTTCTGCAGCCTTGTCCGTCATCATCCCGCTCCTATCGCCTGCCGTCATCGGACCCGACAGGTCTTTCACGGCATCCCGCCGAAAAACCTTCTATGTCCGCAACTTGTCTTGGTCATTCCGTACATCGTACAGCCATTTCGCGGCGCCGAGGTTCCACCGTCCATGGCAAAAATCCGCACTGCGGCTGTTGCGCGATCGGCAGGCAGATCTGCTATCGGGACTGACAGGCGATGGCACGCGGGATGCGTGGCAGGGTGTTTTATGGGGAAGCGATTTTGACGATCACGCTGTTCGGGATCAGGAATTGCGACACGATGAAGAAGGCGCGCGCGTGGCTCGAAGCGCATGACGTCGCCTATGTGTTTCATGACTACAAGACCGCCGGAATCGAGGACGCACGGCTGCGCGACTGGATCGGCCGGGTCGGGTGGGAGCCATTGCTCAACCGCGCCGGCACCACGTTCCGGAAATTGCCCGAGCCCGAGCGCGCCGATCTGGACGCGGACAAGGCGGTCGCGCTGATGCTGGCGCAGCCGTCGATGATCAAGCGCCCAGTGCTCGATACCGGTGCGACACTGCTGGTCGGCTTCAGCGCCGAGCGGTATGAGGCGGCGGGGCTGGGGAACGCCTGAAGGAGACGAGCATGCCTGTCGCTACATGGAACGGCCAAGAGATCGCCCGGTCCGACGATACCGTCGTCGTCGAGGGCAATCACTATTTCCCCGCGGACAGCGTCGATCCGGCGCTGCTCGAAGACAGCGCGACGCAGTCGAACTGCCCGTGGAAGGGCACCGCGCGCTACAAGACGCTGGTCGTCGACGGCAAACGCAACGTCGATGCGGTCTGGTACTATCCCGATCCCAAATCCGCCGCGGCCGAGATCAAGGATCGCTATGCCTTCTGGAAGGGCGTGACGGTCGGCTGAGCCGCGCCGCCCGGGCGGGCGCGACGGGACGGGCTGGGCGAGCGGCGTCGGCTTCGCTAGAACGCGCGCCCATGTCCACGACCTACACGCTCGACACCGCGACGAGTCGCGCCAACCCGACGCCCGCCCCGCTCAAGCGGCTGACGATCCCCGCGATCCGCCGGCAAAAGGGGCAGGTGCCGCTCGTCATGCTCACTGCCTATACGGTGCGCAACGCGCAGCTGCTCGATCCACACTGCGACATGCTGCTGGTCGGCGACAGCCTGGGGCAGGTGATCTATGGCCTGCCCTCGACCGTGCCGGTCACGCTCGAGATGATGGCGGCGCACGGCGCGGCGGTGGTGCGCGGCAGCTATCATGCGGTGGTGGTCATCGACATGCCGTTCGGCAGCTATGAGGCATCGCCCGAAAAGGCGTTCGAAAGCGCCGCCTGGCTGCTCAAGCAGACCGGCGCGGCGGCGGTGAAGCTCGAGGGCGGCACCGCGATGGCGCCGACCGTGCAGTTCCTGGTCGAGCGCGGGATTCCGGTGATGGGGCATGTCGGCCTCACCCCGCAGGCGGTCAACGTGCTGGGCGGCTATGGCGCGCGCGGCCGTACGCCCGAGGAGGCCGCCAAGATCGTCGCGGATGCCAAAGCGGTCGCCGAGGCGGGCGCATTCGCGCTGGTGATCGAGGGCGTGGTCGAGCCGATCGCGATCGAGATCACGCGCGCGGTCGTCTGTCCGACGATCGGTATCGGCGCATCGGTCGAGTGCGACGGCCAGGTGCTTGTTGCCGAGGACATGCTCGGCCTGTTCGACCGTACCGCCAAGTTCGTGAAGCGGTTCGAGGATCTCGCCGCCAAGATCTCGGGCGCGGCGGAGACCTATGCCGATGAGGTTCGCGCCCGCGCCTTTCCGGGACCCGACCAGAGCTATGCGCCGCGCGCCGGCACGGTGGATTGATCCGGCTTTTGTTTCGGACGCGTGGCGGCTAAGGTCCGCGCCATTCCACCATCCCCCGATATCCTTTCCTCCCTTTGTCTCCGGAGTCACCCTTGGCCCTGCCGCCGAAAACCGATGAAGCGTTCCTCCGCGAGGTCGACGAAGAACTGCGCCGCGATCAGCTCGCGGGTTTCTGGACGACCTGGGGCAAATGGGTCGCGCTCGGGGTGGTCGCAGCACTCGTCGCGCTGGCCGGATTCCTCTATTATCAACACCGCACCGAAACCCAGGCGGGTGTCGAGGGCGAGCAGCTCCAGGCCGCGTATGACGCGCTGGCCGCGGACAAGGTCGCCGAGGCGAACACGACGCTGACCAAGCTCGCGGCGTCCGACCGCGCCGGTTACAGCGCGCTGGCGCGGTTCACGGAAGCGGATATCCTTCTCCAGAAGGAGGATATGAAGGGCGCTGCGGCCAAGCTGGCGGCGATCGCTGCCGACACGTCGGTCGCCAAGCCGTTCCGCGACCTTGCGCTGGTCCGGCAGACGTCGGCGGAATATGACACGCTCAAGCCGCAGGTCGTGGTCGAGCGGCTGCGTCCGCTTGCGGTGACGGGCAACCCCTGGCTCGGCAGCGCGGGCGAGATGGTCGCCGTCGCCTATGTCCGGATGAACCAGACCAAGCAGGCGGGGACGCTTTTCGGTCAGATCGCGGCTGATCCCGGCGTGCCCGAGACGATTCGTCAACGCGCTGTTCAGATGGCCGGTGTACTGGGCGTCGACGCCGTTGCCAGCACCGGGACGGCCGGGACCGCCGCTGCTGCTGCATCAAACGAGGATACCAACGCGCAATGACGAAGTCTTATCGGGTGACGGTCGCGGTGGCTGCGCTCATGGCCTTGAGCGGCTGCGGCATTTTCAAGGGCGGCGTCAAGAAGACCCCGACGGTCGGAAACCGGGTATCGATCCTGACCTCCGAAAACGGGGTCGAGACCGACGCGACGATCGCCGATGTCCAGGTCCTCCTGCCGGCCCCCTCGGTCAACGACGCCTGGGCACAGCCGGGCGGCAATCCCGCCAAGTCGATGGGCCAGCTTGCGCTCGCCGCACAGCCAACCAAGGCATGGCAGGCCTCGATCGACGGTGGTTCCAACCGCGAACGCATGGCCGCGCCGCCCGTCGTCGGTGAAAACAAGCTGTTCGTGATGGACGTCCACGGCGTCGCGCATGCGTTCAAGTCCGACACCGGCGGGGCGTTGTGGACCACGCCGATCACCGAGGGCAAGATTAACCAGTCTGCGCGGTTCGGCGGCGGCGTGAGCTATGACGACGGCAAGGTCTATGCGACCGACGGCGTCGGCGATGTGGTCGCGATGAACGCGTCGGATGGCGCGATCCTGTGGCGCGCCAAGCCCGGCGGCCCGTTGCGTGGCTCGCCGACCGTGTCGAACGGTGCGGTCTATGTCCTGACGCAGGACAACCAGATCTTCTCGCTCAACCAGGGTGACGGCAAGGTCCAGTGGGTCCAGTCGGGCACGCTGGAGACGCAGGGCGTGTTCGGCGTCGCGGCACCCGCGGTCAGCCAGGGAACGGTCGTCTCGGGCTTCTCGAGCGGCGAACTCAGCGCCTATCGCTACGAGAATGGCCGCATCCTTTGGCAGGACGCCTTGTCGCGCACGTCGATCACCACATCGGTGTCGAGCCTGTCGGATATCGACGCGGCCCCGGTCATCGATGGCGGCCGTGTCTATGCGGTCGGGCAGGGCGGGCGCATGGTCGCGCTCGAGCTCTCGACCGGCCAGCGTCTGTGGGAACAGAATTTCGCGGGCATCTCGACCCCCTGGATCGCGGGCGAATGGCTGTTCGTGGTCACCGACGATGCAAGGCTGGTCTGCCTGTCGCGGTCGAACGGCAAGGCGCGCTGGATCGCGCAGCTGCAGCGGTTCGATAACGAGAAGAAGAAGAAGGGGCCGGTGACCTGGTATGGCCCGATCCTGGCGGGCGGACGCCTGATCCTGACCAATTCGCGTGGCGAGATCGTCTCGGTCAATCCGGGCGACGGCGCGGTCGGCAGCACGATCGAGACCAAGACGCCCTTCACGCTGCCGCCGATCGTCGCGAACTCGACGCTCTACACGCTCGATCAGAAGGGCAAGATCACCGCCTATCGGTGAACCATCACCCCTCTCCCGGTGGGAGAGGGGTAACAGGTGACGACGGAGCGTTCCCGCGCTAAGGGCACGCCATGTCCAAACTCCCTGTGGTCGCAATCGTCGGCCGCCCCAATGTCGGCAAGTCGACCCTGTTCAACCGCCTCGTCGGCAAGAAGCTCGCGCTGGTCGACGACCGGCCTGGCGTCACGCGCGATCGCCGCGAGGGCGATGCGTCGCTGATCGGGCTCGATTTCCGCATCATCGATACCGCCGGATACGAGGATCACGACGCGCAGACGCTGCCCGGGCGGATGCGTCAGCAGACCGAGGCTGCGGTTGGCCAGGCCGATGTCGCATTATTCCTGTTCGACGCGCGCGCCGGCATCGTGCCGCTCGACGAGGAGATCGCCCGCTGGCTGCGCACCGCCGACGTGCCGGTCGTGCTCGTCGCCAACAAGGCCGAGGGCCGCGCGGGCAATGACGGCGTGCTCGAGTCGCTGGCGCTCGGCTTCGGCGATCCTGTCGAACTGTCCGCCGAGCATGGCGAGGGCATGGGCGACCTGTTCGAGGCGTTGCTCCCGCTGCTCGAAGGCAAGGACGAGCTTCCGGAGGAACAGCCCGACAATGAATATGAGGGGCCGCTGAAGCTCGCGATCGTCGGACGGCCGAACGCGGGCAAGTCGACGCTGGTCAACCGCATCTTGGGCGAGGACCGGATGATCACCGGTCCCGAGGCCGGCATCACGCGCGATTCGATCAGCGTGGATTACGACTGGCATCCGACCGGCGGCGAATCGCGCAAGGTCCGGCTGATCGATACGGCGGGCATGCGCAAGCGTGCCAAGGTCCAGGACAAGCTCGAGAAGATGTCGGTCGAGGACGCGCTGCACGCGGTCGACTTCGCCGAGGTCGTCGTGCTGCTGCTCGACGCGACGCTGGGGCTCGAGGCGCAGGATCTGCGGATTGCCGACAAGGTGCTGCAGGAGGGCCGTGCGCTCGTCATCGCGCTGAACAAATGGGACATCGCGGAAAGCGCGTCGTCGCTGTTTAACGGCGTCAAGCGCGCGCTCGAGGACGGCCTCAGCCAGGTCAAGGGCGTCACCGTGATGACCGTGTCGGGCGCGACCGGCAAGGGCATCGACCAGCTGCTCCAGGCGTGTTTCGACACGCGCGACGCCTGGTCGAAACGCGTCGGCACCGGCGAGCTCAACCGCTGGTTCGAACGCGCGATTGAGGCCACGCCGCCGCCGGCCCCGGGCGGCAAGCGGATCAAGATGCGCTATGTCACGCAGGTCAAGACGCGTCCGCCGAGCTTCGTGATCTTCGGCACGCGCGTCGACCAGCTGCCCGCGAGCTATGAGCGCTATCTGGTCAATTCGATGCGCAAGGATCTGGGCTTCGGCGCGGTGCCGGTCCGGCTGATGTTCCGCGCGCCGAAGAACCCGTACGACGATAATCGCGGCGGCGGCGGCGGCTACTAGACGGTGGCGTCCGGGGTGGTCCGGATCGACGCGCGGGGCATGCGGTGCCCTTGGCCCGCGATGCGGCTGGCCAGAACGCTGCGTCAGGCGGGCGAGAGATCAGGCTCGGACGGGATGCCGGCCAGTGTTCGGATCGAGGTCCGCGCCGATGATCCGCGTGCGCCTGCCGAGCTGGCGGCGGTCGCCGCGGCGGCGGGCGCGGACATGGCGATCATTTCCGATCCAGTCGCGCCAATATTTGTCGTGACACGCGGGTCCGACAGCAACAATGTCTTTACGGAATAGCGATAGGCTGACCGTCGACGTTCATGGCGGGCCGGCCAAACGGGAGTAGGCGTCAGTGTCATTCGAAGGAAACACCCTGGTCGACTGGCCGGCGTTTCAACAGGCCCGCAGCGAGCTTGGCGGCGGGTTCATCCGCATCCTCGGCTATTTCCGCGAAGACGGCGTGAAGTCGGTCGCGACGATCGAGGCTGCCATGCGCGCCGGCAGCGCCGCGGCGCTGATCATTCCAGCCCACACCCTGAAGGGCGAGGCGCGCCAGTTCGGCGCCGAGCCGCTGGCCGATCTCGCCGAGACGATCGAGACGATCGCACGCGACTGTGTCGAGCTTCACGATACCCCGGATGCCGCGCTCGAGCATGTCGCGCGGTTGCGGCCGCTGTTCGGCGAGACGCTGACGCTTCTGGAGCGCGAGGCCAATCCGCTGGTCCCTCGCCGTCCCGCGGCGGGTGGGTTTGGGCGGCGTGCCGTTCCATCGGGGTTCGGCGCCGAATAAGCACGCTGCCGGCGCGCGTTGCCGGTCGCCGTGGACGACGACCGGCAGACGGGTTCAGCCCTTCAGATAGGGTGCCGCACCGGCCTTGGGCGAATCATGCTCGGAGATCGAGTTGAGCTGGATGTAGTTGTGGATGCCCATCCGCGCGATCATCTCGAACTGGCGTTCGATCGTGTCAACATGCTCTTCCTCGCTGGCAAGGATGCGCACGAACAGGTCGCGGCTGATATAGTCCTTCACTTCTTCGCAATAGGCGATCGCGCTCTTCAGCTGGATCGTCGCCTCGACCTCTAGCGCGAGGTCGGACTTCAGAACCTCCTCGACGGTCTCGCCGATGCGCAGGCGGCCGAGCAGCTGGAAATTGGGCAGGCCATCGAGAAACAGGATGCGCTCCGACAGCCAGTCGGCATGCTTCATTTCGTCGATCGACTCCATGCGCTCATACTGGGCGAGCTTGTAGACGCCCCAATGCTCGAGCATCCGATAATGGAGCCAATATTGGTTGACCGCGGTCAACTCGTTCTTGAGCGCCTCGTTCAGGAAATCGATTACCGTGGGATCGCCGCGCATTGCCATAACTCCGTCACCTCTGAGCGGCATGTAGCGGTTTTACGTTCGTGGCGGCAAGGGCGACGGGACCGCACCGTGTGGCGCCGCGCCAGGTCAGGCTGCGGCGCGTTCCTCGTTTATGATCGCCCGGGCGACCGACGTGCACTGACCGCATTTCGGCTGACGACCCAGCGAACGGAACGCCTGGCAGGGGGTCGTGCACCCGCCCCGCGCGCAGCTGCGAACGTCGGATTCTCGAATGGCATTGCAGACGCAGACGACCATGGAAGCTCCCTCATGAGAGCTTCCAATTAGCGATAATGCGAACCAGTCGCAAGCGCTTTTGCGTCTGATTCGCAACTAATGACGCGGTGTCGTTCAGGCGAGCGCGGCGTCGGCCCCCATCATATTCGGGAAGAAGCCCTCATGCGCGGCGCGCAGCGTGTCGAGTGCGATCACGTCGTCGCGGTCGGGGCGTTCGAAGATCAGGCGCTTGCCGCCGGTGCGGCCCAGTGGTTCGGCTTCGACATCGGCCGCATGCGCGGCGCCGAGGAAGTCGAGCAGCGCGTGATCCTCGACGGTGACGATATAGACGCCCTGGTCCTCCGCGAAGAAAGCGCGTGCGCAGTCGAAGGGCTGCTTGCGGTCGATCATCGCACCGATGCCGCCCGCGAGCGCCATTTCGGCCAGGGTCACGGCGATGCCGCCGTCCGAGACGTCATGGACCGCCGACAGCTGGCCCTCGGCGATCGCGTTGCGGATGAGGTCGCCGACGCGACGCTCCGCCGCCAGATCGACCGCGGGCGGGGGGCCTTCCTCGCGGCCATGGCATTCGCGCAGCCACAGCGACTGGCCGAGATGACCGTGTCGCGTACCGACCGCGAGGATGATGTCGCCCGAGCCCTTGAACGCGATCGTCGCATTCTTCTGCCAGTCGGCGAGCAGGCCGATTGCGCCGATCGCGGGCGTCGGCAGGATAGCCGAGCCGCCGCCGGTCGCCTTGGATTCATTGTAGAGCGAGACGTTGCCCGAGACGATCGGGAAGTCGAGCGCGATGCACGCGTCGCTCATCCCCTCGAGGCAGCCGACGATCTGGCCCATGATCTCAGGGCGCTGCGGGTTGGCGAAGTTAAGGCAGTTCGTCACCGCCAGTGGCAGCGCGCCGACCGCGGTCAGGTTGCGCCATGCCTCGGCGACCGCCTGCTTGCCGCCCTCGACGGGATCGGCAAAGCAATAGCGCGGCGTGCAGTCGGTGGTCATCGCCAGCGCCTTCTGCGTGCCGTGGACGCGGACGACCGCCGCGTCGCCACCGGGGCGCTGGACGGTGTCGGCGCCGACCATGTGGTCATACTGCTCCCAGATCCAGCGGCGCGAGGCGATGTCGGGCGAGCCCATTAGCGTCACCAGATCGGCGGCGATGTCGTTGCTGTGCGGCACGTTTTCGAGCGGTGAGGGCTTGGGCGTCGGCACGTGCGGGCGATCGTAGAGCGGTGCCTCGTCGGCAAGCGGCCCGAGCGGAATGTCGCAGACGGTCTCGCCCCTGAACGTCAGCACCATGCGGCCGGTGTCGGTCACGCGGCCGATGACCGCGAAATCGAGCTCCCATTTCTTGAAGATCGCCTCGGCCTCGGCCTCGCGGCCGGGCTTCAGCACCATGAGCATCCGCTCCTGGCTTTCGCTCAGCATCATCTCGTACGGCGTCATGCCCGTTTCGCGCTGCGGCACGTCGTCCATGACGAGTTCGATACCGACTCCGCCCTTCGACGCCATCTCGACCGACGAGGAGGTGAGGCCGGCGGCGCCCATGTCCTGGATCGCGACGATGACGTCGGTCGCCATGAGTTCGAGGCAGGCCTCGATCAGCAGCTTTTCGGTAAAGGGATCGCCGACTTGGACTGTCGGGCGCTTGGCGTCCGAATCCTCGCCGAAGTCCGCGCTCGCCATCGTCGCGCCGTGGATGCCGTCGCGACCGGTCTTGGAGCCGACATAGACGATCGGATTGCCGATGCCGCTGGCGGCCGAATAGAAGATCTTGTCCTGATCAGCGATCCCGACGGTCATCGCGTTGACCAGGATGTTGCCGTCATAGGCCGCGTGAAAGTTCACCTCGCCGCCGACCGTCGGCACGCCGACGCAATTGCCATAGCCGCCGATACCGTGGACCACACCCGAGATCAGGTGGCGCATCTTCGGGTGATCGGGCCGGCCGAAGCGCAGCGCGTTCATGTTGGCGATCGGTCGCGCGCCCATCGTGAAGACGTCGCGCAGGATGCCGCCGACGCCGGTCGCCGCGCCCTGATAGGGTTCGATGTAGGACGGGTGGTTGTGGCTCTCCATCTTGAAGATCGCCGCCTGGTTGTCGCCGATATCGACGACGCCGGCATTCTCGCCCGGGCCGCAGATGACGCGCTCGCCCTTGGTGGGCAGCTTCATCAGGTGGATCTTGCTCGACTTGTAGCTGCAATGCTCGGACCACATCACTGAGAAGATGCCGAGCTCGACGAGATTGGGCTCGCGGCCGATCGCGTGCAGGACGCGCTCATATTCTTCGGGGGACAGGCCGTGGTCGGCGACGATCTGCGGTGTGATCTCGGTCATGGGGCGGGCTTTAGCGGGGTGGGGGGCGACTTGCCAGCGTCGATCCTGCTCGAAGCGCGAGGGATTGGCGACGTGCAATTGCCATGTCATGAAACGGCGTCAGACTTCCCTTTGATACCGCCCGGTATATGGCAGGGCGGTCGTCATTCGGGGGGGGTAAATGAAGATCGCGTCGATACTGGCGATTGCGGCGCTGGGGAGCACGGCGATGCAACTGCCCGCGCAGGCACCGGCGAGTTTCTGTGAGCGGCTTGCTCCCAAACTTAACATGAAGCAGGCCGGATCGAAGCCCGCGCGGGCCACCGAATGGCGCGTCAATACAATGGGTCTCGGATCGCATCTGTTCGGCGGGTCGTCGATGGTGTCGTTCATGGTCCGGCCGTCGGGCGAGCAGACCCAGGCGGCCTATGACAAGGCGACGAAGGCCTGCAGCCAGTCGCCCAAGGGTATCCTGTGCCGGATCGAGGGGCCGGCCGAGCTGACGGTGCAGACCAAGGGTGGCGAAGCGAAGGGCGATGCGGCCGCAGGTGAAAGCGCCGACGTGGAGTTGCGGAAGGCTGCAATCCTCTGCCGCGACCTGTAGTCGTCATCCCACTCTGCGTCGTCATCCTGACGGACGTCAGGATCTAGGGTAACACGGTACGCGCCTTGCGGCTCTGGATCCTGACTTTCGTCAGGATGACGGGAGGGGGGCGATTGCGCCCCCCTCCCGTGCGTATCACCCGTAGGGCGGCTGCGTGTAACCCTTCGGGCTGAGCGTGAAGATGTCGCAGCCGGTTTCGGTGATGCCGATCGAGTGCTCGAACTGCGCCGAGAGCGAACGGTCGCGCGTCACCGCCGTCCAGCCGTCATCGAGCAGCTTCACGTCGGGGCGGCCGATGTTGATCATCGGTTCGATCGTGAAGATCATGCCGGGGCGCAGTTCGGGGCCGGTGCCGGGCTTGCCGACATGGACGACTTCAGGGGCGTCATGGAACAGCCGGCCGACGCCGTGCCCGCAGAAATCGCGGACCACGCCGTAGCGGTGCTTCTCGGCATGACGCTGGATCGCATGCGCGACGTCGCCCATGCGGTTGCCGGGCTTCGCCTGCTCGATGCCGAGCATCAGGCATTCATACGTCACCTCGACGAGGCGCCGCGCCTTGATCGGCACGTCGCCGATCAGGTACATCCGGCTCGTGTCGCCATGCCAGCCGTCGAGCAGCGGCGTGACGTCGACATTGACGATATCGCCCGATTTCAGCGTCTTCTCGCTCGGGATGCCGTGGCAGACGACATGGTTGATCGAGATGCAGACGCTGTGCGTATAGCCGCGATAGCCGAGCGTCGCGGGCACCGCGCCGGCGGCTGTGACGAAGTCGTAGATCAGCCGGTCGATCTCGGCAGTGGTCACGCCCGGCACCATGTGCGGCACGATCATGTCGAGCGTCTCGGCGGCGAGCCGCCCGGCCTTCATCATGCCTTCGAAGGCGGCGGGGCCGTGGAGCTTGATGGCGCCGGTGCGCGCGTCCGGCGCGTCGGACGTGACGGTTACATATTCGGTCATGGCGAGCGATATAGCGTGGCGGCGCAAGTTTTGCGAGGCTATGCGAAGGGCCATGACACAGGAACGCATCTGGACGGCCGCACTGACGATCATCGGCGACGAGATCCTGTCGGGCCGCACGCAGGACAAGAACGTCGCGCAGATCGCGGCCTGGCTCAACGTGCAGGGCATCCGGCTGGCCGAAGTGCGCGTCGTCGCCGACCGGACCGAGGCGATCGTCGAGGCGGTGAACACCTTGCGCGCACGCAACGACTATCTGTTCACCACGGGCGGGATCGGCCCGACGCATGACGACATCACCGTCGACTCGATCGCCGAGGCGCTGGGTGTCGCGGTCGAGCATCATCCGCGCGCGATGGCGGTGCTGGAGGCCTATTATGCGACCCGCGGCGGGCTGACCGAAGCGCGTGCGCGGATGGCGCGCGTGCCGGTCGGTGCCGACCTGATCGACAACAAGGTGTCGGGCGCGCCGGGGATCCGGATCGGCAACATCTTCATCATGGCGGGGGTGCCGCACATTACCGCCGGCATGCTCGACGCGCTCACCGGCACGCTGGAAGGTGGACGCCCGGTCGTGTCGAAGACGATCGGCTGCTGGGTGGCGGAGAGTGAAGTCGCCGACCTGCTGCGCGATGCCGAGAAGGCGCATGACGGCGTCGCGGTCGGCAGCTACCCGTTTTTCCGCGACGGCCGGACGGGCGCGAATTTCGTCGTGCGCAGTGCGGATGCCGCGCTGGTCGATCGCTGCATCGCCGATCTGGTCAGCGCGCTCGAGGCGACCGGGCGCGTGGTGACACCCGAAGGTATCTGACGCCGCGGGCGTACTCCAGGTTGGTGGACGGCCCGCTGGGCCAAGTCGCTTGCAAAGCACGGCAATACCCGTCAGCCTTCGTAAAAATACGAAGGAGAGGCTGGATGACTGCAAGCAATCTGATGCTGATGATCGTGGGCTGTATGGCGGTGTTGCCGCTGGTGGCGCTCGCCTTCGTGATGTGGCGGCCGGTGACCAAGCCCCTCGACTGAGGGGCGTTGCGCCGCGTGCACGTCGGTCGTGCGCGCGGCTCGCTCCGTCTGCCAAGTCCGGTGCCGATGCCAAGCGTGATTGACAGGCGCGGTCGGAGAGCTACCCCGGTGGCATGGTTACCCGACAGACCCGCAACCCGGTGCTCGCGTCCGAACTCGACCGCTTCATCGATGCCCAGGTAATTGCCGGCACCGGCACCGGCACCGGCACCAGCGCCGATGCGGTTGCCGCTGAGACCCTGACGCTGCTGCGCGACCGGCTGGGGCGATCCGGCGCCGCCACCCCGGTGGCCTGGCCGATCGCCGGCGGGGCATGTGGCGTAGCGATACGAGCGCATGACTGGAGCGCGACGCCGCTCCGCGCGATCGACACCTGGTCCCCGCAGCTTCGCTCGACCGTCAATACGGTGGTCAACTCGCCCGTCGCCAAGGTGCTGATGTGGGGCACCGACGGCCTGATGCTGTATAATGACGGCTATGCCAGGATTGCGGGCGGCAAGCATCCGGCCGCGATCGGTGCGCGCGCCGTCGACGTCTGGCCCGAGCAGGCGGACTTCAACCGCCACGTGCTGGGCGAGGTGATGCGCGGCGAGGTCATGCTGTTTCGCGACCAGCCGATGACGCTGCACCATGACGGCGCGGCGCACGCGGTGACGCTCGACCTCTTCTACACCCCGGTGCATGATTTCGACGGCAGCGTCGGCGGCGTGCTGGGTACCGTGATCGACAATAGCGAGCGGGTGGCGGCGGAACGGCAGCTGGCGCGGAGCGAATCGGAGCTGCGGATCGTCACCGACGCGCTGCCCGTGCTGATTTCCTATATCGATCGTGACTATGTCTATCGTTTCGCCAACAGCTTTTACGAGGACTGGGTCGGGCTGACACCCGCCCAGGTTGTCGGACGGCATGTCCGCGACGTCATCGGTCAGCCCGCCTTTGCGGTACGGCAGCCGATGATGGACCGGGCTCTGGCCGGCGAGACGGTAACCGCCGATGCGCGGCTGCCGCACCGCGACGGCGGCGACCGCGCGTCCGAGCTGCGCTATATCCCGCGGGTCGAGCCCGATGGGGCGATCAATGGCTTCTACGTGCTGGTCTTCGACGTCGAGGAGCGGGTCAATCGCACGCTGCAGCTCGAACGACAGATCAGCCACCGTGAACGCGCCGAACGTCAGTTGCGCGTTCTCAACGAAACGCTCGAGGCGCGCGTCATCCGCGAGATCGAGGAGCGCCGGCTTGCCGAAGCGGGGCTCGCCCAGGCGCAGAAGATGGAGACGATCGGCAAGCTGACCGGCGGCGTCGCGCACGACTTCAACAATTTGCTTCAGGTCGTCTCAGGCAATCTGCAGTTGCTCGGCAAGGACATTGCCGGGAATGCGCGTGCCGAGCGCCGGGTCAGCAACGCGATGGCGGGGATCGAACGCGGTGCCAAGCTCGCCGCGCAGCTGCTCGCCTTCGGCCGACGCCAAGCGCTCGAACCCAAGGTGGTCAACGTCACGCGGTTCGTGCGCGGGATGGACGATATGCTGCGGCGTGCGATCGGCGAGGCGATCGAGGTGGAGACGGTCGTCGGCGGTGGGCTGTGGAACACGTTCATCGACCCGACGCAGATCGAGAACGCGTTGCTCAACCTCGCGATCAACGCGCGCGACGCGATGGAGGGGCGCGGCAAGCTGACGATCGAGCTCGGCAATGCCAGCCTCGACGACGCCTATGCGCGCGGCCATATGGAGGTCGCGGCGGGGCAATATGTCATGCTGGCGGTCACCGACACGGGCAGCGGCATGGCGCCCGACATCATCGACAAGGTGTTCGAGCCGTTCTTCTCGACCAAGAGCGAGGGCAAGGGATCCGGGCTCGGCCTGTCGATGGTCTATGGCTTCGTCAAGCAATCGGGCGGCCATGTGAAGATCTACAGCGAGGTCGGCGAGGGCACGACGATCAAGCTCTATCTGCCGCGCGCGATGGGCCCCGAAGACGTCGAGGTCGCGACCAGCGGTGGGCCGATCATCGGCGGGACCGAGACCGTGCTGGTGGTCGAGGATGATGACGAGGTCCGTGCGACCGTCGTCGAGATGCTCGGCGACCTTGGCTATGGCGTGCTGAAAGCGGTCGACGCGGGCAGTGCGCTGAACGTCATCGAAAGCGGCGTGCCGATCGACATGCTGTTCACCGACGTGGTGATGCCGGGGACGCTGAAGAGCCCCGAACTCGCCCGTCGTGCGCGCGAGCGGATCCCCGATCTCGCGGTGCTGTTCACGTCGGGCTATACGGAGAATTCGATCGTGCATGGCGGCCGGCTCGACGTCGGTGTCGAGCTGTTGTCCAAGCCCTATACGCGCGAGGCGCTCGCCCGGAGGTTCGAACAGGTTCTCGCCGGCCAGCGCGCGCGGCGGCGCGCGGCGGAGGGTCACGAGGATGCGCCGCGGTCGGATGGAGACGTCCCGATCCGCGTCCTGCTTGTCGAGGATGACGCGGCGATACGTGCAGGCGCCGCCGAAATGCTGCGCGATCTGGGCATGGCGGTGATCGAGGCGGTCAGCGCCGAAGCGGCGCTGGCGGCGCTGCAGGCCCGCCCGGTCGATGTGCTGGTCAGCGACGTCAACCTGCCGGGGCTGTCCGGCCCGGAGCTTGCCGAAGCGGTCCGCATGCGTCGGCCGGGCATCGGGGTGGTGTTCGCAACCGGCGACAGCGAGGTCGCGCTCGTACCGTGGGATCCCCAGGCGATCCTGCTGCCGAAGCCCTATGGCGTCGAGGCACTTCGCTCGGCTGTCGTCAGGGCGGCGTCCAAGGCGGCGATCGACAGGCCAGCGCCGGCTGAGACTGCGGCCGAAGGACCTGTGCTGATGCAGATCGCGTCAGACGGACAGACCAGAGGGTACTCCTGACCGGCAGCGACCGTGCCGGGGGGAGGGGAGCGCGCGACGGAGGCGTGCGTGTCCCGGCGCCTAGCGCGTCGGCCAGACCATCATGCAGGTGTCGACAAGCTGATTGAGCTCGCCACAGGTGGCGCCCGATCCGCCCTGGATCGCCAGCCCCTGCATGACCGCGAACAGATAGCGCGCAAGAGCGGGCGACTCGAGACCGTCGGGGAACTCGCCCGCCGCCTTGGCCTCGTCGAACCGGCGGATCAGCGCAGCCTGTGACGACTCGCGGCGTTTGGCGACCTCGGCCTTGATCGGTTCGGCCTCGACGCCGCAAGCGACGCTGCTGATGATGCTCAGGCACCCCTTGGGATCGCAGGTGCTCGTCTGCATCTGAAGCGCCCCGCGCAGCAGCCGCTCGGCCACCGCCTTGGCGGTCGGCGCATCGAGCGCGGAGGTCATATAAGCGAGCTTTTCGCGCTCGTAGAGGTCGAGCGCCTTGTGAAACAGCGCTTCCTTGTTGCCGAACGCGGCATAGAGGCTCGGCTTGGTGATCTTCATCTCGGCCGTGAGCTCGGCCATCGACGCCGCCTCATACCCGTTTCGCCAGAAAACGCGCAGCGCGGCCGCGAGCGCTTCCTCGAGATCGAACTCGCGGGGGCGGCCCTTGGGGGCGGTGAGCGTGCACAAGCTATTCATACCAGTCGGTATATAGGCACAAGTGGAAAAACGTCCAGTATCCCGGACGTTCCGGGATCCAGCGACCGGATCGCGCACGTCGAACATCCGCGCCGCCCGCGCGTTGGGCGGGGCAGGACCGGCGGGTGATCCTGCTGCGGTCGGACAAGGGATTATGATCATGAGAATCGGGTTTATCGGTCTGGGCCAGATGGGGCATGCAATGGCTACCAATCTGGTCGAGGCGGGTCATGAGGTGACGGTCTGGAACCGCTCGCCGGACAAGGCCGATGCGCTGGTCGAACGTGGCGCGACTCGGGCCGCGACGCCCGCCGAGGCGGCGCAGGGCGACGTGGTGATGACGATGCTGGCGGACGATGCCGCGCTGGAGGCGGTGGTCTACGGCGATGGCGGGATCCTTGGCGCGCCGGCGGTCCATGTATCGCACAGCACGATCAGCGTTGCGCTGGCGGAGCGGCTGACGGCGGATCAGGACGGGGCCGGTGGCTATGTCGCGGCCCCCGTCTTCGGTCGTCCGCCCGCGGCGGCGGCGGCGATGCTGTTCGTCGTTGCGGCGGGACGCGACGATCTGATCGCCCGGTGCGAGCCCGCACTGGACGCGATCAGCCAGCGTGTGTTCCGTGTCGGCGAGACGCCGTCCGCCGCCAATCTGGTGAAGCTCAGCGGCAACTTCATGATCATGGCGGCGGTCGAGGCGATGGCGGAGGCGATGACGCTGGCTGAAAAGGGCGGGGTCGAACCGGCGCTGCTGCTCGAGGTGCTGACGGGCACGCTGTTCGATGCGCCGGTCTACAAGACGTATGGCGAGATGCTGGTCGAACAGCGGTTTACACCCGCCGGTTTTGCCGCGCCGCTGGGTCTGAAGGACATGAACCTCGTCGACACCGTAGCGGGGCGACTGCGCACGCCGATGCCGCTGCTCGGCGTGGTGCGCGATCATCTGCGCGCCGCGATCGCGAAGGAGGGGGAGGATGTCGACTGGTCGGCGGTGGGCGCCGCCGTCCGGCGCAACGCCGGGCTTTAACGCCGCCGCTCGCCCGCCTGTCGGCCGCCAAGTGCAGCCTGCAGGCGGGGTCGGACCACGAGGAAGCCGAGATAGGCACGCTCAAGCAGGCGGAGCGCCGTGCCATTGCGCGCGAGCAGGCCGAGCGGCCGCAGGACCGGGATTGCGCGCCACATCGCAGCGAACGCCGCCGCGCCCGACAGCATCGTCCCGTCTTCACGCGCATGAAACCGCGCGAGCAGGTCCCGGCGGTCGATCGGGCAGCTCGCATCGGGATCGGTGGCATCGACGAAGGTGATCGCACCGCGCCGGTCGAGCCGCCGCATGAGCGCGATCTCGCGCCGGCATAGCGGGCAGTCGCCGTCATGCCAGACGACCAGATCGGTCACCGGGCGTCCGCCGCGTCGGACTCGGGATTGCGTGCGCTGATGCGCGTGGCGAGCAACGTCGCAAAGCCGAGCCAGCCCACGAACGGCACGCCCAGCAGCGCCGCGGGACGATCGACCTTCGCCGCCGCCGCAACATACGCGCCGCCGGTTGCGACCATCGTGCCTGCGACGACCGCGCCGGATCGCAGCGCCCGCTTGCGAAAGAAGATCTCGGTCCAGCCGCCGACCATCGCGGTGTTAAGCAGCCACAACCCGACCGCACTCGTGCGACGTGGCCCTGAGGGCTGGCGGAGCAGACGATATCCGCCGACGGCGAGCCCGGTCTCGAGCACCGGCCACACCGCGCCGAACACGGCATCGGGCGGCGTATAGCTCGGCTTGTCGAGCCGCTTGTACCAGCGGCGGGTCCGTGGGTGAGAGGGGTCGGGCGCATTGCGGCGACCGATCGCCGCGCTAACGCCGAGGACCGACACGACGATCAGCGCGGCAGCGGTCCGCGACAGTGCTGGCGGTGGCGGTGGCGCATGCGTCGGAACGGGCGACGCGACCGGATGGTGATCAGCATGGGCCATCGCTCAACGCTCCGCCAGATAGCGTTCGAGATCGTCGCAGCCACCAATCGTCTCGCCGTCGATGACGATCAGCGGGGTTGTCGCGATGCCGTGCTCGGCCTTGAACGCCTCGACCGCATCCCGATCGCGGAGGATCTGGTCGTCGACGTCATAGCCTTCGGCCTGAAGCAGCTGCTTCGCGCGGACGCCGAACGGGCAGGTGTGATCGGGCAGCACCATCCGGTGCAGCGTCGCGGTACGGGTCTGGGTCATCATCGTCCTCGGATCTGCGGCCTCTCGATACGCCGATCGATGCCAGCTCCTATAGCGCGGGATGGCCCCAGACGTTCCCTGCGGACGTCGCGGGCTAGCGGCGCAGGGCGCGGCGCACGGCGGTCCAGCTGACGAACTTGAAGTTCTGCGTGTCGGGGGCGTTGTCGCCGTCCTGCGCGACGAACAGGCCGCCCGGATAGGCCGGGCCGAAATCGCCGAGCATCAGGTCGATGCCGTCGGTGTCGCTGGTCCCGTCGATCGCCCCGCCGCCGATCCGGAACCGCCCCGCATAGGTGACGCCAGGCAGGCGGTAGAGCGTATAGGCGTTGTCGCCCTGGCTCGAGACGACCAGATAGCCGCCGCGGCGGCCCGAGGGCGCGAGCGCGAGGCCTTCCGCATCGGCGACGAGCGTCTTGCCGTCGACCTGCGCGATCGGCGTCGCGGTCCCCTGTGCCGCCGGATCCGCGTCGAACCGCCAGAGCCCGACATCTTCCTCCGCGACGTAGAGCCGCCCGGTCCGGTCGTCGACGACGCAGCCCTCGGCCTGGCTCGCGAGCTTCATCGACCGGACCGTCGTGACCTTGGGGACCGTGCGCGAGACGTCGATGGCGACCTGATCGATCCGCCCGTCCTTCAGTACGACGAAGCCGAACAGCGCGTGATCGCGCGCGCGCGTCCACAGGCACATGCCGTAAGCCTCGCCCGGGCCGACCGGGAAGCGGCCGAGCGGCACGAGCTTCGCCGCCGCGGTGTCGAGCGTGAACAGTGACACATGCGCGGTATCGACATCGGCGCGGTCGCTCGCCGCCGCGATGACGCGCGTGCCGACCGTGCGAAGGTCGACATTGTTCAGCCGGTCGGCGGGCGTGAAGCTCAGCCGCTTGCCGGCCAGGCTGTAGACGTGGATGCCCGCCTTCTTGTCGGTCCCGATGACCAGGCTCTTCGCCGGGTCCGCGGGGTTGCGCCAGATGGCGGGATCGTCCGCCGCATCCGCCGCGGTATCGACCGGATCGGTTTCCGCGGTCGCCGCGACCAGCGGCGCGGTGGCCGTCTGGGGCACGCTCGTGGTCGCGCATCCGGCGAGGATCAGCGCGACGAGCGGCAGTCCGCGCATCAGAAGGTCACCCGCACGCCGCCGGTATAGCGCCGCCCGAACGTCTCATGCTCGATCGTATAGGCGGACGAACCGGCATAGCGGCGGCCCGGGCCGTTCAGCAGATTGGCAAAATCGCCGTAGATCTCGACATTATTGTTGATCGCGTACCGCACGCTGGCGTCTAGCTCATTGTCCTTCGCCCAGTAGAAGTCGCCGCCATCGGCCCCGCGGACGACGCCGCCGATCGTGTCGGTGCCGCCGATCGCATCGAGCCATGCCGAGCGGTTCTGATAGGACACCCGCGCCGAAAAGCCGTATTTCTCGTAATAGGCGATCAGATTGTAGATCGCGTCGGACGCACCGGGCAGCGGCACCTTGCGCGACGGCAGGGCCGCGGTCCCCGGCGTCTCGGCGCGGCTCTTGTTGATCGTCGCGTTGAGCTGGACGCCGAAGCCACCCATCCATTCGGGCAGCCCGAGATCGGCGGTGAAGGGCTCGAGCTGCTGCTGGATCGCACCCTCGATGCCCATGATATAGCCGCTGCCGCCGTTGACGATCGTCGAATAGAGATAGCCCGATCGGTCGACGCCGCCGGTGTTCAGCGTCGTCCGCCCGAACGTCTGCGTCGAATCGAACAGGACGTCGGTGACGTCCTTGTAATAGGCACCGATCGACAGGAAGCCGCGCGGCATCGTGTAATATTCGACATAGAGATCGACGCCCTTCGCCTTTTCGGGCTTCGCATCGGGATTGCCGCCGGAGATGGTGGCGTTCGCATCGTTATAGCTGAGATTGGGGCGCAGCTGATCGTAATCGGGACGCGCGGCGCCGGTGTTGAACGACAGCCGTGCCTTCATCCGGTCATCGACGTCCCAGTTGAGGTGGAGGCTAGGATAGACCAGCGTCTGGCTCGCCTTCACGTCGATCAACCCGACCGAGGAGAAGGCCTGCGCGTCGTTGCGGATATGCTCGACGCGGGCGCCGCCGATGATGCTGCCCCAGTGGGTCGTCGCAGTTGCCATCGCATAGGCCGAATAGACCTTCTCGCCGACATCGTAGAAATTGGCGTCGCTGCGCACATAGCTGCCGACCGCCTTGGCTTGGTCGACCAGCCCGAGAACCTTGTCGCGGTCGAAATACTGGAAGGTGTAGCCGAGCGGGATCTCGCCCTGGAACCCGCCGGGCTTGGCGATCGCCGAATAGTTCGTCGCGATACCCGCCGCGGCGAACTGCGCGGGCGTCGACAGGTCGAGCAGATATTCGTTCGACGTCTTGGTGCGGTCGTCATAGCGCACGCCGGCGGCGAGGATCGTCGAGGCGCCGAACACCGACGCCTCGCGGCTGATGTCGAGCTTGGCGGTATAGGCCTCGGTCACGTCCTGCGCCTTGAGCGAGCGCAGGCGCGACAGGGTGCGCGGAAAATCCTCGATCGCCGTGACCCGGTCGCCGCGTGAGAAGCTGCCATCGGCGTTGCGGATCGTCCGGTACAGCTGCACCTTGGCGAGCTGCGGATCGGTCAGGTCATAGCCGACGGTCAGGCGGTTGGCGGCATTCGCACCGTTGGTGCCGAACGAGGGGCTGTCATAGTTGAGCTGCGCAGGCTGCGACCGGTCGTCGATCGACCGGGTGTAGTTGCCGCGCCACGCGACCTTCCAGTCGCCGAGTTCGTGATCGCCGCCCAGCGTGTTGGTGAACACCGACTGCTTGTACTTGCGCACCGTGAAGTTCGAATTGAGATCGATCCCGTACACCGTGCCGAGCAGGGGGGTGTTGCCCGTGCAGACATCCGCATAGCCCGTGGTGCCCGAGGCCGGGCGCGCATTGACCGCGCAAGCTGCGGTGCCGTTCGGGGTGCGCGACTGCTGGTCGTCCAGATCGAAGATGTAATTGTTGCGCTGCTCGTCATCCTCGAACGCCGAGTAGATCGTCTCGGCGAACAGCTTGTGGCCGGGGGCGGGGCGCCAGTCGAGCCGGCTCGACAGCGAATAGTTCTTCCGCGTCAGCCGGTAGAGCTTGTTCTCGGTCTCGCGCGCCCAGTTGCGCGTCTCATACCCGGGGCGCAGGTCGCGGTCGACCGCTTCGAAATCGGTCTCGAAATTGTCGGTGACCATGCCGCGGCGATAGAGGCTGGCGGAGGAGACGATGCCGAATTCGCCGATCCCCGTGTCGAACCGGTCGGACACGACGAGCGAGCCCTCATATTCGGTCTTCTTGCCGAGCTCGACATGGCCGAGGCCGCCCTTGGCCTGAACCTTCAGCCCCGGATAGTCGAACGCCGAGCGGGTGATGATGTCGACATTGCCCGCGATCGTCTCGCCGGTCATGTCGGGGGTCACCGCTTTCCGCACGATGATCTGCGACGCGATCGCCGAGGGGATCGAATCGAACCGTGCGTCACGACCCTCCGGGCTGACCACGTTGATCCCGTCGAACGACAGCGTCGTCCAGTTGATCGGGCTGCCGCGCAGCGTGATGTAGCGCGCTTGGCCCTGGTCGCGCTGGACGCCGACGCCGGGCAGGCGGCTGACCGCCTGCGCGACATTCTGGTCGGGCAGGCGCCCGATCGAATCCGACGCGATCACCGAGACGAGCGAGGGGCTGGTCCGCTGGATCTGCAGCGCGGCGGCTTCGGACTCGGCGATCGGGCGCGACCCCGAAACGACGATCTCGTCGCCGTCGGCACTGGTCTCGATCGTCATCGCGACATCGAGCACGACCGCCGCGTCGGTGACCGTGACGCTGCGCCGGGCATCGGGAAAGCCGACATAGCGGACCACGACGTCATGCGTCCCGGCGGGGATCCCGGCCAGCGTGAACCGGCCCGCGCGATCCGCCGCGGTCGCGAGGCCGAGAGCGGGGATCGAGACCGATGCGCCGTCGAGATAGTCGCCACTGCCGGCCTGCGAGATCGTCCCGGTGATGCTGGCATTGCCACGCGGGGCGGGCGCTGCGGCTGCGGCGGGGCCATCGACCGGTTCGGCACGGGCAATCCCGATCGCAAGCGGGATCATCGCACTGCCGATGAGAAGCGCGCGCAAGACAGCAGGGCCGCGTGCGCGGTGTGACAGGCCGATGATCATGATGGTCCCCCGATTGGTCCAGCTATGCGCTGGCTTGCCGGGGTGCCTATTGCAGACCAATGGCAGCGTGGTGACACGGGGGTGACAGTTTCGTTACGTCGTGCCCCACGTCTCTCAACACAGCGCGCCATTCCGCGTCGAGAAGCATCTTGCGTCGCCAACGCCGAGCCGATAGACGCTCGCCATCGCATCGCGACCGCCGGCGCTCATTCGCCGCACGGACGTACAGTCGATATGCGGGTGTAGCTCAATGGTAGAGCTTTTGCTTCCCAAGCAAGTGACGAGGGTTCGATTCCCTTCACCCGCTCCACGCCGATACCGTCGGTGCCAGCGCAAATCCTTTTCCACGCCGACCACCGGGTCGCGATCGCCTGTCCGGCGATGCGACCGCGGTGTCGCGTTTGGTCACTTGATCAGAATGACCGCCTTCGACAGCGTCATGTAGATCCCCCAGAGGATCGGCACACCCACCGCCAGCCAGGCGAGGATGACGGTCGACCGCGATCCACCGCCATGCTGTGCGGTGGTGGTGGCCGTCGTGGCGTCGACGGCAGTCGTCGAGGCTACGCCCTCGGTAACCGGCATGTGGAAGCGGCTTGCCACTGGCTTGACGAACAGGTTGGCGACGAAGCCGACCACGAGCATCGCTGCAAGCATCAGGAAGATCGGCTGATAGACCTGGTCGCGCGGGATCCCCGCGGCGATCCGCCCGTCGCGCATGTTGGCGACGAGCAGCGGCCCGACAACGCCCGCGGTCGACCAGGCGGTCAGCAGCCGGCCGTGGATCGCGCCGACGAACTTTGTCCCGAATATGTCCGCCAGATAGGCGGGCACGGTCGCGAAGCCGCCGCCATAGGTGGAGGCGAGGATGCAGAAGACGAGGATGAAGAGACCAAGGCTGCTGCCGGCAAGCGCGGGGGCGGCGATACCATAGAGCACTGCGCTGATCGCCAGGATCACCGCGTAGAGCGGCTTGCGCCCCAGCCGGTCGGAGAACCACGCCCAGAAGAAGCGGCCACCGATGTTGAACAGGCTGATCGCGCCGACGAACCCGGCGCCGACCGCGGCCGCGGCGACCTTCTGGCTGTCGCTGAATGCGGTGAAGAGCACGCCCGGCGCGTCGATCAGGCGACCGCCGAAGATCTCCTGGAGCATCGGCGAGGCGACACCGATGATGCCGATCGACGCGGACACGTTGAGCAGCAGGACGATCCAGATGAGCCAGAATTGCGGCGTCTTGTGCGCATCCTTCAGATCGACGTTGAACCGGCTGATCGTTGCCTTGGCATCGGTCGGCGGGGTCCAGCCGGCGGGCTTCCAGCCCTCGGCAGGCACGCGGTAGCCGAGCGCGCCGGCCATCATGAACACGAAATAGATGACCGCGAGGACGAGGAAAGTCTGCCAGACGCCGACGCCGGTCGGGCCGGAGAAGTGCTTCATCAGAGAATTGGCGAGCGGGCTGCCGATCATCGCGCCGCCGCCAAAGCCCATGATCGCCATGCCCGTCGCCATGCCGCGCCGGTCGGGAAACCATTTGATGAGCGTCGAGACGGGCGAGATATAGCCGAGACCCAGACCGATGCCGCCGATCACGCCCGAACCGAGCCAGATGAGCCACAACTGGTGCATCGACACGCCGATCGCGCCGATCCCCATCCCGCCGCACCAGCAGAAGGCGGCGACGACGCCGGCTTTGCGCGGGCCGGCGCGTTCGAGCCAGCCGCCCCAGATCGCCGCGGCGGCGCCGAGCACGACGAAGAAGAGGGTGTAGGTCCAGACGAGGTCGCTGACCCGCCAGTCGCAGGTCGTGGTTGTCAGCGCCTGGGCCAGCGTCATGCTTTCGCAGACCACCGGATCGGTGATTCCGATCGCGCGCGACAGCGGCAACCAGAACACGCTGAAGCCATAGGCCATGCCGATGCACAGATGGATGGCGAGCGCGCAGGGCGGCACCAGCCAGCGATCAAAGCCCGGCCCTGCTACCGTCCGGGCCCGGTCGAGCAGCCCGCCGGTTGATCCATCCGCCATCATCATCCCCTTTTTATGAAGGGGATGCATGCGGGCGGCCGGTGACAAAGGAAAGCCGACTAAGGTCGGGGACGACCATATTTATACAAAAACCTCGTCCCGCCATGCCGATCAGGCGTCGAACAGGATCTCGAGCGGCTCGAGATCGGTGATCGTCGCGCGGACCTGTGCCGCGGGCAGGATCGGCCCGACGCCCGCGGGGGTGCCGGTGAAGATCAGATCGCCGGGGGCGAGTTCGACTTGGCGTGACAGCGCGGCGATGACTTCGGCGACCGACCAGATCATCATCGACAGGTCGCCCGACTGGCGCGGTTCGCCGTCGATCGTCAGCCCGATCGCACCTGTTGCAGGCGGCGCGCCCGGGGTGAGCGCGCCGATCGGGGCGGACCGGTCGAACCCCTTGGCCATGTCCCATGGCCGCCCGGCCGCCTTGGCCGCCGCCTGCAGGTCGCGCCGCGTCAGGTCGATACCGACCGCATGACCGAAGATCTTCGCCGTCGCCTCCGTCGCATCGATGTCCCGTCCGCCTTCGCCCAGCGCGACGACCAGTTCTACCTCGTGATGCAGATCCTGCGTCATGCTCGGATAGGGCAGGGTGCCGCCAGCGGGCACGACGGCATCGGCGGGCTTGGTGAAGAAGAAGGGCTGCTGCCGATCCGGATCCGACCCCATTTCGCGCGCGTGGTCGGCGTAATTCTGCCCGACGCAGAAGATCCTGCGGACCGGAAACCGCGCCGCGGATCCGACGATCGCGATCGTGGGGGCGGTGACGACGGGAATCTGCATCGGTTTCTCCTTCGATGGGCGCCGACCGCGTGGACCGGGGCGCGGCGCTTTGCAACAGCGTGCGGGATCGTACCGATCGCCCGTGCAGCGGGAACGTCGCGGAGTTCGGCGGGTTTGGATCGGAAACGACAGGAGATCCGCATGTCCACCCAGCCCGTACGATTCGCCCCCTCGGTCGAAACCATCGCCGACGACGAGGCCGAGACGCTGGCGTCGCTCAAGGACAGCTTTCGCGAGATCCTCGAGACCACGTCGCAGGATTATGCGCATGCCGTGCGCGCGGTTCATGCCAAGGCGCATGGCATCGCGCGCGGCACACTGACGATCGCTGACGGCCTGCCCGAAACGCTCGCGCAGGGCATTTTCGCGCAGCCGGGACGTCATGAGGCAGTGCTGCGCATATCGACGAACGCGGGCGACATTCTCGATGACAGCGTCAGCCTGCCGCGGGGCGTCGCGCTGAAGATCCTCGACGTCCAGGGCGATCGCCTGCCGGGCTCGGAAGGCGAGACGACTCAGGACTTCATCATGGTCAACGCGCCGGTCTTTGCGGCACCCGATCCCAAGGCCTTTTCGAAGAACCTCAAGCTGCTCGCCAAGACGACCGACCGGTTCGACGGTGTGAAGAAGGCGATGTCGGCGACCTTCCGCGTCGTCGAATCCGCGCTGGAGGCGGTCGGGGCGGAGTCCGCGACGCTCAAGACGCTCGGCGGCGCAAAACCCGTCCACCCGCTCGGCGAGACCTATTTCTCGCAGACGCCGCTGCGCTACGGGGATTATATCGCCAAGGTCGCGCTGTTCCCGGTATCACCCGCGCTGACGCGCCTGACCGGCGACACGGTAGACATCACCGCACGCCCCGATGCGCTGCGCGAGGTCGTGCGCGAGGAGCTGATCGAGCATGGCGGCGTCTGGGAGCTGCGCGTCCAGTTGAACACCGATCTCGACGCGATGCCGATCGAAGACGCGACGGTGGAATGGGATCAGCAGGCCAGCCCGTTCGTCACGGTCGCCACGCTCGAGGTGGCGCCGCAAATCTCTTGGGAACACGGCGTGACCGATCATACCGACGATGCGCTGGCGTACAGCGTGTGGCACGGGGTGGTTGAGCATCAGCCGCTGGGCGGCGTCAATCGCGTCCGCAAGGAGACCTATGAGCTCTCGGCGGGATTCCGCGGGACGTTCAACGGGTGTCCGATGCACCAGCCCAAGACGCTGGCCGAACTTGCCTGACATGGCAGATGTTTCAGGACGCTCGCACACGCTGTTTCACGTCAGCGACGTTCATTTCGGGGCAGAGGATCCGGCAGCGCTCGCCTGGTTCTCCGCCTGTGTCGAGGCGGAGCGGCCCGACGCGGTGATCATGACCGGCGATCTGACGATGCGCGCCACGAAGGAGGAGTTCCAGCGTGGCGGCGACTGGTTGCGCGGCCTCGGCGTGCCCGTCACGCTCGAGGTCGGCAATCACGACATCCCCTATTACTGGGACCCGTTCCGCCGGTTCTTCTCGCCCTATCAGCGTTATGCCGCGGTCGAGTCGATGATCGAGAAGCCCTTGGAACTGCCCGGGATCACGATCGTCCCGCTCAAGACGACTGCCCGCGCGCAGTGGCGCTGGAACTGGTCAAAGGGGCGTGTCAGCCCGGGGTCGCTGTCGCGCGCGCTGGCGATGATCGAGGATGTCCCGAAGGATCACCTGGTCTTCGTCGCGGCGCATCATCCGCTGATCGAAGGCGGCACGACCGGAACAGCAAAGACCCGCCATGGCGACAGCGCATTGACCGCACTCGCCGATGCGGGGGCGCATGCCGTGCTGTCAGGTCATGTCCACGACCCCTTCGACATTCCCGTCGAACGCAGCGGCCGGGAGATCCGCATGATCGGTGCCGGCACCCTGTCCAAGCGGACGCGCGGCAGTCCGCCCGCATTCAACGAGCTGCGGGTCACGGGCCAGCAGCTCCGGACGATCCCGCGAACCATGGGCGAAGGCACCGGCTGACCCGCCAGGGCGCGCGGTTCGACCAGTCCGCCCCGCCAGTCGCCTGAAACGACAAAGGCCGCCGCCCGGATATCCGGACGGCGGCCTTTTCACTGGCGTCTGATGCGCCCGATTACTCGGGCTTGTTCAGATAGTCGCCGGCATCCGCATCGGTGCCGGTGCCCGAGGTCACGACTTCGCCAAGCGCGTCGTCCCCCGTGCCGCCGGAATCGCGCGGCGAGCGGGCGAGTTCGGCGTCATGCTCTTCCTTCGCCGACTTCGGCGCGATGATCGAGGCTTCGGCCATCTTGCGCTGGGCGACGCGCATCGAGGCGTCGCGGCTGTTCGCCACGACCCGCAGGCGGTTGAGGCCTGCGCCGGTGCCTGCCGGGATGAGCCGGCCGACGATCACGTTCTCCTTCAGACCCATCAGCATGTCCTGCTTACCCTGGACCGCGGCCTCGGTGAGGACGCGGGTGGTCTCCTGGAACGATGCCGCCGAGATGAAGCTGCGGGTCTGCAGCGACGCCTTGGTGATACCGAGCAGGATGGGCTTGCCCTGTGCACGGGTCTGCTTCTTGTCGAGCTTCTCGTTGGTCGCGTCCATTTCCTCGCGATCGACCTGCTCGCCCTTCAGCAGCGTGGTGTCGCCGCCATCGGTGATCTCGACCTTCTGCAGCATCTGACGAACGATCGTCTCGATGTGCTTGTCGTTGATCTTCACGCCCTGGAGACGATAGACCTCCTGGATTTCCGACACGAGATACTCGGCGAGGGGCTCGATACCCATCGTCTCGAGGATGTCATGCGGATCCGGCGAGCCGCCGATCAGGTTGTCGCCGCGCTTGACGTAATCGCCTTCCTGCACGTCGATGACCTTCGACTTCGGCACCAGATACTCGACGACGTCGCCGCCATCCTCGGGCTGGATGCCGATCTTGCGCTTCGCCTTGTAATCCTTGCCGAACACGACACGGCCCGAGATCTTGGCGATGATCGCCGAGTCCTTGGGGATTCGCGCCTCGAACAGCTCGGCAACGCGCGGCAGACCACCGGTGATGTCGCGCGTCTTGGCGCTCTCGCGGCTGACGCGGGCCACGACGTCGCCGCCGAACACCTGTGCGCCATCCTCGACCGACAAGGTCGCACCGATCGCCAGCATGTAGCGGCCGGTCTCGCCCGACGTCTCGTCGAGCAGGGTCATGCGCGGACGCAGATCCTCCTTCGACTTGGTCGCCGCACGATATTCGATCACGACGCGCTGGGCGATGCCCGTGGCTTCGTCGGTCTGCTCGGTGAGCGTCTTGCCCTCGATCAGGTCGACATACTTGATCGTGCCCGGGTTCTCCGTGATCACCGGCATGGTGAACGGATCCCACTCGGCCATCCGGTCGCCGCGCGACACGACGTGGCCATCGTCGAACAGCACATACGCACCGTAGGGGATACGATCGACCGAGAGCTCGCGGCCGTCCATGTCAACGATCGCGATTTCACCCGAGCGGCTGAGCACCACACGACGGCCACGCTGGTCGACGATGATACGCAGATCGCGGAACTGCACCGTACCGTCGGCATGCGCCTCGAGGTTCGACGTTTCGTTGAGCTGCGCGGCACCACCGATGTGGAACGTACGCATGGTCAGCTGCGTGCCCGGCTCACCGATCGACTGCGCGGCGATGACGCCGACAGCTTCACCGATGTTCACCGGCGTACCGCGGGCGAGATCGCGCCCGTAGCACTTGCCGCAGACGCCGATCTTCGACTCGCAGACTAGCGGGCTGCGGATCTTGCACGACTGCGTGCCGAGGCCTTCGATCGTCGTGATCATCGGCTCGTCGAGCAGCGTGCCCGACGGGATGATGACCTTGCCGGTCTTCGGATCGGTGATGTCCTCCGCGGTCGTACGACCGAGGATGCGCTCGCCGAGGCTTGCGATCGTCGAACCACCCTGAAGGATCGCCTTCATCTCGAGTGCGCGCGTCGTGCCGCAATCGGGTTCGATGATGACGCAATCCTGTGACACGTCGACCAGACGACGCGTGAGGTACCCCGAGTTCGCCGTCTTCAACGCCGTATCCGCGAGGCCCTTACGAGCGCCGTGGGTCGAGTTGAAGTATTCAAGGACGGTCAGACCTTCCTTGAAGTTCGAGATGATCGGCGTCTCGATGATCTCGCCCGACGGCTTGGCCATCAGGCCACGCATACCGGCAAGCTGCTTGATCTGCGCCTGCGAACCACGAGCACCCGAATGGGCCATCATGTAGATCGAGTTGATCGGCTTTTCACGGCCGGTCTCCGTATCGACCTTCACCGCACGGATCTCGTCCATCATGGCGTTCGCGACCTGGTCGCCGCAACGGCTCCAGGCGTCGATCACCTTGTTGTACTTCTCCTGCTGCGTGATCAGACCGTCCTGATACTGCTGCTCGAAGTCCTTCACGAGCGCCTTGGTGTCGTCGACCAGACCGACCTTGGCGTCCGGAATGATCATGTCGTCCTTGCCGAACGAGATGCCGGCGCGGAAGGCGTGACGGAAGCCGAGAGTCATGATCGCATCGGCGAACAGTACGGTCTCCTTCTGGCCGGTGTGACGATAGACCTCGTCGATCACGTCGCCCACGTCCTTCTTGGTGAGCAGGCGGTTGACGGTGTCGAACGGCACCTTGTGGCTGTGCGGCAGGCACTCGCCGAGCAACATGCGGCCCGGCGTCGTCTCGTAACGCTTGAGATACTGCTTGCCGTTCTCATCGGTCTGCGGAACGCGGCTGATGATCTTGCTGTGCAGCGTCACGGCCTGGGCGTTCAGTGCCTGATGCACTTCGGCCATGTCGCCGAGCAGCATGCCCTGGCCTGGCTCGTTCTCCTTCATCATCGACAGATAATAGAGACCCAGCACCATGTCCTGCGACGGCACGATGATCGGCTTGCCGTTGGCGGGCGACAGGATGTTGTTCGTCGACATCATCAGGACGCGCGCTTCCAGCTGCGCTTCGAGCGACAGCGGGACGTGGACGGCCATCTGATCGCCATCGAAATCGGCGTTGAACGCGGAGCAGACCAGCGGGTGAAGCTGGATCGCCTTGCCCTCGATCAGCACTGGCTCGAACGCCTGGATGCCAAGACGGTGAAGCGTCGGCGCACGGTTCAGCATGACCGGATGCTCGCGGATCACCTCGTCCAGGATGTCCCAGACTTCCTTGCGCTCCTTCTCGACCCACTTCTTCGCCTGCTTCAGCGTCATGCTGAGGCCCTTGGCGTCGAGGCGTGCGTAGATGAACGGCTTGAACAGCTCGAGCGCCATCTTCTTCGGCAGGCCGCACTGGTGCAGCTTGAGCTCAGGCCCGGTCACGATGACCGAACGACCCGAATAGTCGACGCGCTTGCCCAGAAGATTCTGGCGGAAGCGGCCCTGCTTGCCCTTGAGCATGTCGGACAGCGACTTGAGCGGACGCTTGTTGGCGCCCGTGATCGTGCGACCGCGGCGACCATTGTCGAACAATGCGTCGACGGCCTCCTGCAGCATGCGCTTCTCGTTGCGGACGATGATGTCCGGCGCGCGGAGCTCCATCAGGCGCTTCAGGCGGTTGTTGCGGTTGATCACGCGGCGATACAGATCGTTCAGATCCGACGTCGCGAAACGACCACCGTCCAGAGGCACCAGCGGGCGCAGTTCGGGCGGGATGACCGGCACGACCTCGAGGATCATCCATTCGGGGCGGTTGCCCGAATCGATGAAGCTCTCGACGACCTTCAGCCGCTTGATGATCTTCTTGGGCTTGAGCTCGGACTTGGTGACCGCGAGCTCTTCGAGCAGCGTGGTACGCTCACCCTCGAGATCGAGCGACTCCAGCATGATGCGGACCGCCTCGGCACCGATACCGGCCGAGAACGCGTCCTCGCCATACTGGTCCTGCGCGTCGAGGAGCTCGTCCTCGGTCATCAGCTGGTACTTCTCGAGCGGGGTCAGGCCCGGCTCGATGACGATGTACGCCTCGAAGTACAGCACGCGCTCGAGCTGCTTCAGCTGCATGTCGAGCAGCAGGCCGATGCGCGACGGCAGCGACTTCAGGAACCAGATGTGCGCGACCGGGGCGGCGAGCTCGATATGGCCCATGCGCTCGCGGCGGACCTTCGAGACGGTAACCTCGACGCCGCACTTCTCGCAGACGATGCCCTTGTACTTCATGCGCTTGTACTTGCCGCACAAGCACTCGTAATCCTTGATCGGACCGAAGATGCGCGCGCAGAACAGGCCGTCACGCTCGGGCTTGAACGTGCGATAGTTGATGGTCTCGGGCTTCTTGATCTCGCCGAACGACCAGCTGCGGATCTTGTCCGGCGATGCGATGCCGATCTGGATCTGGTCGAACGTCTCGGCCTTGGCGACCGGATTGGCGAAGGGGGTCATTTCGTTCATATATTGATCCTTCCAACTCCCCTCCCGCGAGCGGGAGGGGAAGGGGCCCAAGCTCTTGCTTGGGAAGGGGTGGGCACCCGGTTCGATCTTGGCGCTCCATCACCGGCCGGGAGCCCACCCCCGGCCCCTCCCGGAAGGGCCCCATCAAAGTATTACTTTGATGGGAACCCGTCGCGGGAGGGGAGCTAGTTCAACCGCGTTACTCCGCCGCGATCTGGATGCCGTCGCTGTCGAAGCCGGGCTCCGACTGCTTCAGGTCCACATTCAGGCCCAGCGAGCGCATTTCCTTGACGAGCACGTTGAAGCTCTCCGGAATGCCCGCCTCGAACGTGTCGTCACCCTTGACGATCGCCTCGTAGACCTTGGTGCGGCCGACCACGTCGTCCGACTTCACCGTGAGCATTTCCTGCAAGGTGTACGCCGCGCCGTAGGCCTGGAGTGCCCAGACCTCCATCTCGCCGAAGCGCTGACCACCGAACTGCGCCTTACCACCCAGCGGCTGCTGCGTGACAAGCGAGTATGGCCCGATCGACCGTGCGTGGATCTTGTCGTCGACCAGATGGTGGAGCTTGAGCATGTAGATGTACCCAACCGTCACCTTGCGATCGAACTTGTCGCCGGTACGTCCGTCGAACAGGTCCGACTGGCCCGACGGGTCGAGACCCGCCAGTTCCAGCATCGCCGACACGTCCGCCTCGCGCGCGCCATCGAACACCGGCGTAGCCATCGGCACGCCGCCCTTCAGGTTCTTGGCCAGCTCGATGATCTCGTCACCCGAACGGGCGTCGATCTCTTCGTGATACTGCTCGCCATAGACCGTCTTGAGACGATCGCGGACCGCCTCCGGCATCGCACCGGCCTTGGCCTCCGGATTCTCCTCGCGCCAGGTTTCGAGCGCGTGAGTGATCTGCTGACCCAGACCGCGTGCGGCCCAGCCCAGATGCGTCTCGAAGATCTGCCCGACGTTCATGCGCGACGGCACGCCCAGCGGGTTGAGCACGATATCGACCGGCGTCCCGTCGGCGAGGAACGGCATGTCCTCCGCCGGCAGGATGCGGCTGATGACGCCCTTGTTCCCGTGACGGCCGGCCATCTTGTCGCCCGGCTGCAGCTTGCGCTTCACCGCGACGAACACCTTGACCATCTTCAGCACGCCCGGTGACAGCTCGTCACCACGCTCCAGCTTCTCGCGACGATCGTGGAACTTGTCCGTGATCAGCTTGGCGGCATCGTCATACTGGATCTTGACCGCTTCAAGATCGCTCTGGATCTTGTCGTCGGCGACCGCGAACTTCCACCACTCGTGGCGGTCGACGCTGTCGAGCAGATCCATGTCGATCACGACGCCCTTCTTGACGCCCTTGGGCGCCGAGGTGGCCGTCTGGTCGAGCAGCATCTCGCGGAGACGCGACCAGGTCGCACGGTTCAGGATCGAACGCTCGTCGTCCGAATCCTTCTTCAGACGCTCGATCTCCTCGCGCTCGATCGCCATCGCGCGCTCGTCCTTATCGATGCCGTGACGGTTGAAGACGCGAACGTCGACGACCGTACCCGACACGCCCGGCGGCAGGCGAAGCGACGTGTCGCGCACGTCGCTGGCCTTCTCACCGAAGATCGCGCGGAGAAGCTTCTCCTCCGGCGTCATCGGCGATTCACCCTTCGGCGTGATCTTGCCCGCGAGGATATCGCCCGGCTCGACCTCTGCACCGATGTAGACGATGCCCGCCTCGTCAAGGTTGCGCAGCGCTTCCTCGCCGACGTTCGGGATGTCGCGCGTGATGTCCTCGGGCCCGAGCTTCGTGTCGCGGGCCATCACCTCGAACTCGTCGATATGGATCGACGTGAACACGTCGTCCTTCACGATCCGCTCGGAGATCAGGATCGAATCCTCGTAGTTGTAGCCGTTCCACGGCATGAACGCGACGAGGCTGTTGCGACCCAGCGCCAGCTCGCCGAACTCGGTCGACGGACCGTCGGCGAGCACGTCGCCGGCACGGACCACGTCGCCCACCTTCACCAGCGGGCGCTGGTTGATGCAGGTCGACTGGTTCGAACGCTGGAACTTCATCAGCGTGTAGATGTCGACGCCCGACTTGCCGGCATCGATCTCGCCGGTTGCACGGATCACGATACGTGCCGCGTCGACCTGGTCGACGATGCCCGCACGCTTGGCCGAGATGGCGGCGCCAGAGTCACGCGCGACCGTCTCTTCCATGCCGGTGCCGACGAACGGCGCCTCGGCCTGGACGAGCGGCACGGCCTGACGCTGCATGTTCGAGCCCATCAGCGCGCGGTTGGCGTCATCGTTTTCCAGGAACGGAATGAGCGATGCGGCGACCGAGACGAGCTGCTTGGGGCTGACGTCCATCAGCGTGATGTTGTCGGGCAGCGCCATCAGGAATTCGCCCGCCTGACGCGACGAGACGAGTTCCTCGGTGAAGCCGCCGTCACCGGTCAGATCGGCGTTGGCCTGCGCGATCGTGTGCTTGGCCTCTTCCATCGCCGACAGGTACACGACGTCGTCGGTCACCTTGTGGTCGACGACCTTGCGGTACGGCGTCTCGATGAAGCCGTACTTGTTGACGCGGCTGAACGACGCGAGGCTGTTGATCAGACCGATGTTCGGGCCTTCCGGCGTCTCGATCGGGCAGATGCGGCCGTAATGCGTCGGGTGAACGTCGCGGACTTCAAAGCCGGCGCGCTCACGCGTCAGACCACCTGGTCCAAGTGCCGACACGCGACGCTTGTGAGTAACTTCCGACAGCGGGTTGGTCTGATCCATGAACTGCGACAGCTGCGACGAGCCGAAGAATTCGCGGACCGCGGCCACCGCCGGCTTCGCGTTGATCAGGTCGTTCGGCATGACGGTCGAGACGTCGACCGACGACATGCGCTCCTTCACGGCGCGCTCCATGCGGAGCAGGCCGACGCGATACTGGTTCTCGAGCAGCTCGCCGACCGAACGGACACGACGGTTACCGAGGTTGTCGATATCGTCGATCTCGCCCTTGCCGTCCTTGAGGTTCACGAGCGTCTTGATGACCTCAAGAATGTCCTCGGTGCGCAGCGTCGTCACGGTGTCCTCGACGTCGAGGTCGAGACGCATATTGAGCTTCACGCGGCCGACGGCCGACAGGTCGTAGCGATCCGGATCGAAGAACAGACCCGAGAACAGGGCCTCGGCGGTCTCCAGCGTCGGCGGCTCGCCGGGGCGCATCACGCGGTAGATGTCGGACAGCGCCTGCTCGCGCTCTTCGGCCTTGTCGACCTTGAGCGTGTTGCGGATCCACGGGCCGGTCGCGACGTGATCGATGTCGAGCAGGTCGAGACGCTCGATGCCTGCCTGGTCGAGCAGTTCGAGGTTCTCGGCGGTCACTTCGTCACCGGCTTCGATGTAGATGCGGCCGGTCGACTCGTCGATCAGGTCGTACGCCGAATAGCGGCCGAAAATTTCCTCGGTCGGGATCAGCAGGTCGGTGAGACCGTCCTTGAACGCCTTGTTCGCGGCGCGCGGGGAGATCTTCTGGCCGTTCGGGAACACGACTTCGCCGGTCTTCGCATCGACGATGTCGAACATCGGCTTCTGGCCACGCCAGTTCTCGACCTGGAACGGAACGATCCAGCCACCCTGGCCGCGGACGAACGTCACGCGGTTGTAGAAATAGTTGAGGATCTCTTCCGACGTCATGCCGAGCGCGTAGAGCAGCGCCGTGACGGGCAGCTTGCGCTTGCGATCGATGCGGACGTTGACGATGTCCTTGGCGTCGAACTCAAAATCGAGCCACGAGCCGCGATACGGGATCACGCGGGCAGCGAACAGATACTTGCCCGATGCGTGCGTCTTGCCGCGATCGTGATCGAACAGGACGCCCGGCGAACGGTGCATCTGCGAAACGATGACGCGCTCGGTGCCGTTGATGAAGAACGTGCCGTTCTCGGTCATGAGCGGCATGTCGCCCATGTACACGTCCTGCTCCTTGATATCGATGACCGACTTGGCCTCGGTATCGGGATCGACCTCGAACGCGGTCAGGCGCAGCGTGACGCGCATCGGCGCGGCATAGGTGATCCCGCGCTGGCGGCATTCCTCGACGTCGAACTTCGGCGGCTCAAGAACGTAATCGTCGAAATCGAGATACGCGGTGCCCGCGAAATCCTGGATCGGGAATACGCTGCGCAGCGTCTTCTCGAGACCCGAGACATGGCCGATCGACTTGTCGGAGCGCAGGAACTGCTCGTAGCTCTCGCGCTGAACCTCGATCAGGTTCGGCATCTGCACGACTTCGTGGATGTTGCCGAAGACCTTGCGGATGCGGCGCTTTGCGGTGCCGCCGTCGCGACGCTGCTTGGCAGCGCCCTCGTTGATCGCCTTGGAAGCCATAGGTTATTTGCCCTCAATAAACTGACGGGTCAGCCGTAATTTCGTGCCCGGGAACCCCCGGACGGGGCGTGCAGTAACGCAAAAAGGCCGCGCGCAATCACATGCGGCGGCTTTCGGCGAATGAAACCCCGGCATCCAATACGATCGACATGCTGCGCGACGGCCTGTCATTTCCCGGATGCTGTGGTGAGTGGCTCATATAGGACGGTGGCCGGCGCTTGTCAAAGCGGTCCGGTCTCGCGCGGAAAATGTCGAAGACGGGATGCTATCGCGGCCAGGCGAGCGCGGCGCAGCGGCCCGTGGAAAAATATTTGTAATAAAATCACAATGCCACGCAACGGCTTATTGGGCGACGAGCGGCCTGGTGCGGATGCGGCGCTGTTCGCGGGGATGACAGTCCTGATCAGGATTAGTAGATACCAATTGGCTACCGGAATTGAATCCGCCGCACGGCGGGGCCTTGCCGGTGTCGTTCAGCCGTCATTCGTCAGCGTCCACCCTATTGCCGAGTTCACGCCCATGTCGATAGCCGCCCGGTCGGACCCGTCCGCGTGAGCGCCGATCCCAGTCTGGCGCCCCCAACGGGTGCGACGGCCGGTTTCGGCCTGGGGCTGGCAAGCCCGGCCTCCGCTTGTCTGCCTGTGGCGGGCGCTTGTCTGCCTGTGGCGGGGGAGGGGCGCGCGGTTCTGCCGCGACTGTTGTTCGTCCATGCCGCCGACGCGGCATCGTGCCAGGCGCATGCCGAGCTTCGGTCGCGGGGCTACTCCGTCGCCTGGATCGGCCATGCGGCGGAGATTGCGGCGGGAACGGCTTTCGCGCCTGACGTCGTGATTGCCGACGCGCAATCGCGGGGCGACGATCTGATCACCGTGCTCGATCAGATCGGGCACGACGGCCGGATCTGCCCGGTGATCGAGTTGCGGCCGCCGGGCGAATATCCGTCCGCCGTCCTCGGCGAGGCGATGATCGGCGAGCATCCGCTCGTCGGGTCGCTCGAGCGGACCTACAAGATCGGCGCACTCACCGCGATCCTCGCGTCGCTCGCGACCGGAACGGGCCGGTCGGAAGACGCTGCAGGCGACCGGCGCATGATCGCGGCGCTGCTTGCAGGATCGCGGCTGCTGCCGAACCTGCATTACGAGTTCCTGCCCAAGATCGACCTGACCACCGATCAGGTTGCCGGCTATGAAGCGCTCGCCCGGCTGCGCAACATCCCGGGTGTGAACCCCGAATGGCTATTCGCCGCGATGACCGACGCGGGGATCGAGGCGGCAGCGACGATGAAGGCGGTCACCGCCGCGCTCGACCTCTGGCTTGCGCTGAGCGTCGAGCAACGGTCCGCGCCGGTCGCGATCAACTGCAGCCAGGCGGTGCTGGCCGATCCGCTGTTCCAGGCGGCGCTGGGCGATGAACTGCGCCGGCGGGGCGTCGCGTCGAACGGGCCGGGACGGGGCGTCCTGATCATCGAGATCACCGAGGATGCCCGGCCGGTCGATACCCAGCGGCTGGTCCGCGACATGAACGGGTTGCGCGATCTGGGCGTGGTGTTCTCGCTCGACGATTTCGGCAAGGGGGCGACGAATTTCGATCGCGTCTTCACGCTGCCGATCGCCGAGCTGAAGATCGACAAGGACTTTTTCGGCCATTGCGCACGCCACGTGCACGAACTCGGCATACTGCGCGAGGTCGTCCGGTCCTGCCACGCGCGGGGGCTGAGCACGGTCGTCGAGGGGGTCGAGACCGAAGAGCATCTCGCGATCGCCCGTGACCTGGGCGCTCGCTGTGCGCAGGGCTTCTACTGGGGCCGGCCGATGGCGGCGGGGAGCTTCGCGCACGTCCGCGTGATCTGAAGGCCAGCTGTTCGCGATGCGGACGATCATCTGGTCGCCCTCGCGGCGCGGCTCATCGCATGGCGGCTTGCCGCCGCGACCCGTTCGGCCTCCCCGCGCTAGCGTTGCAGGAGGGAATTTTCGACGATGAGCATACAATGGCGCCGCGCGCTTCTGATCGTGCCGGCCGGCCTGGCGCTGGCGCCGCCCGCGGTCGCGCAGGAGGCGGGCCAGACGTCGGACGCCGCGTCGCAGCAGTCGACCCCACCGGCGCCCGCCGGGACGGTTCGCGGGCTCGAGCCGCTACAGGCCCGCGACACGGGGACGGCAGCGGTTCCCGTACCCGATACGCCACGACTGGTTCTGCCGGCTCCGACGACCGCAGACGCGCCGCCGCGCAGCCGCACCCCCGCGCGGGCGCCGGCGACACGCAGTGCAGAGCCGGATACGCCGCGAGCCGCGCGGGTCGACGCCGTGACCACGTCCAGGCGTGCGACCGAGGCCGTGCCGTCAGGTACATCGCGCGACGCGGCGGATAGTCGGGTAGACGCGGCGCCCGCATCGACCGCCACCACGGCGCCGACGACTCCGGCACCAGCCGTTCCGGCAACTACCGCGAGCCCCGAAGTCGCACCCGCCGCCGCGCCGTCCTCCGCTCCCAACGAACGCACGATCGCCGCGCCGGAGCAGGGCAGGGCGATGCCGTTCTGGCTGTGGCTGGCGGTCATTCCGATCGTCGTCATCGCGCTGTGGTTGCTGCGCAGGGGGCCGCGTAAACGGCATGATCGGCTGGACTATCACGAGCCCGAACCGCTGATTGAAGCCGAGGCACCGCCGGCAAGACCGCTTCCCCCGCTACCCACGCCGGCGCCGGTCCCGCCGAGCCCCGCGCGGGTGGTGACGCCGACCCCGGCGATCGCACCGCCGTCCCCGCCTGAGCCCGCGACGGCGGCAACCCCGCAATTTCTCGACCGGCATGCGCGCGAGCCGGAGCGGGCACGTCTGTCGGTCGAGCTGCGCCCGCTTCGCGCGGGGTTGAACCTCCTCAGCGCGACGGCTGAATGTGAGCTCGTGGTGACGAACGTCGGTGCAGGCGTCGCGGAGGCGATCCGCGTCCAGGCGGTCCTGCTGAGCGCGCATGCTGGACAGGACGCCGATCTGACGGCGGTGAATGCCGGTCAGGTCGCGCGTCCGGCGACTGCGCCGTTCACGCTCGCGCCGGGCGAGTCACGCACGATCCGGACGGTCTCGGCCATGTCGCGCGAGGCGATCCACAGCATGACCGCGGCCGACCGGCCGATGTTCGTGCCGATCGTCGCGGTCAATATCCGCTATGCCAGCGGGGCGATTGCCGGTCAGACCGCGCGTGCCTGGGCGATCGGTGTCGAGCGGGTCGATTCGGCCAAGCTTGCGCCGTTCTGGCTCGATATCCCCGCGCGCATGTATGACGGGATCGCCGCGCGGCCCCATGCGCCCGCTATCATAGTCTAGGCGGGCGAAGGCGAGGGGCCGGGTCGCATCGACTCGGCCCCGTCGTTTTCTATCAGGCACAAAAAAAGGGCGACCCCATCGCTGGGGCCGCCCTTTTTTTAGCTGCGGCCAGCAGGGGCAGAGCCCCTGCTTCGTCGGTCGGCATGAATGCCGCCGGCCGGCCTTGCGGGGAGTGCGCTTCAGCGTGGCTGAAGCGTCTCTCCCGCTGCGGCTTACTTGACCTCGACGGTCGCGCCAGCTGCTTCGAGCTGTGCCTTGATCTTGGCGGCTTCGTCCTTCGACACGCCTTCCTTGACGGCCTTGGGAGCCGACTCGACCAGCGTCTTGGCTTCGGTCAGGCCGAGCGACGTGATCGCGCGGACTTCCTTGATGACGTTGATCTTCTTGCCACCGTCGCCGGTCAGGATGACGTCGAATTCGGTCTGCTCTTCAGCGGCCGGTGCGGCTGCGCCGCCGCCAGCTGCCGGTGCTGCGACCGCTGCTGCGGCCGAAACGCCCCACTTTTCTTCGAGCAGCTTCGAAAGCTCAGCTGCTTCGAGAACGGTCAGTTCGCTCAGGCTCTCAACGAGCGCGTTCAGGTCTGCCATGATAAATCTCCATCTCGGGGCATGTGCCCCATCAGTTCAAAAAGTAACGAAAGAGCCTGCAAGATCAGGCGGCTTCCTTCTCCGCGTAGGCGGAAAGCACGCGCGCGAGCTGCGCTGCCGGAGCCTGCGTGATCGTCGCCAGCTTCGTGGCAGGTGCCACGATGAGGCCGAGGATCTTGGCACGCAGTTCATCCAGCGAGGGCAGCGTTGCGAGCGCCTTCACACCGTCGACGTCGAGGGTCGTCGCGCCCATCGCCCCACCCACGATTTCGAACTTGTCGTTCGTCTTCGCGAATTCCACGGCCACCTTGGCGGCCGCGACGGGATCGATGGAGCTGGCCAGACCGACCGGACCCGTGAGCATGTCGCCCAGCGAGCTGTAGTCGGTGCCGTCCATTGCGATCTTGGCAAGCTTGTTCTTCGAGACCTTGTAGGTCGCGCCGGCGTCGCGCATCTTGTTCCGCAGCACAGTGGACTGTGCGACGGTCAGGCCGAGGTTGCGCGTCACAACGACGACGCCGACCTCGGAGAAGGTGCGGTTCAGCTCGGCTACGGCCGCGGTCTTTTGATCACGATCCATGCCATTCTCCACGTTTTCAGGTTCACCGTTTGCACGGTGGACCCGGTTACTAACCGGAGGCGCAGACAAGCCCGCGCTTCCGGGTGTCTCGTCGATGGGGCATGGGAGAGGGCAGGCGCCGGAGCGCTCCGCAAAATCTCATTCCCCGTCTAGGTGGGAGATTAAGCGCCGGCAAACCCGGTGCACCCACTGTCTCGGACGGAATTCGGCAGGCGGACCCGCCGAACGAAGCCGCCGCATAGCCGAATCGGTCGCGAAGTCAACCGCCCGGATGCGGTCCGGTGCGTGTCGCGGAACCGTCATGCGACTGACGCGGAGGTGTCTCCGTTCCTTCACCGCACTGCCGCTTTACCCGGCCAAAGCTCAGTCCAGCGGTCAGATCGGCCGATCCCGGGGGGACGTATGAAAATTCCGACGAACATGACGATGGCCTATCACGATGGCGATATCGACACGAACACCAGCGCCAATCCGCATCTGAATGATCTGATCGCGGTGCGCTATTCCCGTCGCCAGACGCTGATGGGCGGCCTGTCCGCCGCGACCGCCGCGGTGTTCGGCGGCATGCTGCTCGCGGGTTGCGACGAGGATGATCCGCGGCGTGCGGTGACGGTGCAGGCCGGCGCGTCGGGTGCGACCTCGGCGGGCAAGACGGTCACGCTGACGGGCACGGTGGCGTCGGGCAGCGCGACGGGTGTCGCCTGGGCCCAGACCGGCGGCCCGGCCGTGACGCTCGCCAACACGAACACCGCGACCGCGACCTTCACCGCGCCGAGCGTCGCTGCCGACACCACGCTCACCTTCACCTTCACCGGCACCAGCACCGACGGCATCCGCAGCGAGACCTCGACCAGCGTCACGGTCAGCCCGGCGCGGCTCGACTTCACCGCGGTCCCCAAGAGTCTTGCCGACGTCGTCGCGGTGCCGGCCGGCTACAGCGTCACGGTGCTTTACCGCCTGGGCGATCCGATCGCGAGCGGCGTCGGCGCCTATGCCAATGACGGCAGCGACACGAACTTCGCACGCCGTGCGGGCGACCATCATGACGGCATGAGCTATTTCGGCCTGGCCGCGACCGGCAGCACCCCCGACGCCAATGGGAATACGCGCGGCCTGCTCGTGCTCAACCACGAGAATATCACTCAGGCCTATCTGCACCCCAACGGCGCGACCAGCACCGGCGGCGCGATCGGTGCGGGCGGTGTCCGCCCCGAGTCCGAGGCGCTGAAGGAGATGGAATGCCACGGCGTCTCGGTGATCGAGATCAGCCGGTCGGCGACCGCCTGGAGCTATGTCCCGGCCTCGGCGCTCAACCGCCGTATCACGCCGCTGACGCCGATGAGCTTCAGCGGTCCGGTCCGCGGCAATGCGCTGCTCAGGACGCGCTATTCGACCGATGGCACGGCGGGCCGCGGGACGATCAACAATTGCGCGAACGGCACGATGCCCTGGCACACCTATCTGACCAACGAGGAGAATTGGGCGGGCTATTTCCGTCGTCAGTTCGGTGACGTCGCCGCACGCGGCGGGTCGACCGCCAAGCAGAACGTCTCGCTCGCCCGCTACGGTATCCGCGAGACTGCCAATGCCACGACGTTCAACGGCAATTACGGCTGGGCGTCGGTCGTGCCGGCCGATTCCGCCAACACGCTCTATGCGCGCTGGAACGTCACCACGACCGCCGCGACCGATGGCACCGGCGATTTCCGCAACGAGGCGTTCCAATATGGCTGGGTGGTCGAGATCGATCCGTTCGATCCCGCCTCGACTCCGCGCAAGCGCACCGCGCTCGGCCGCATGAACCATGAGGGTTGCGAGATCGGCCGCACGATCGCGGGCGTCAAGCCGGCTTTCTACATGGGCGACGATGCGCAGAACGAATATATCTACAAGTTCGTGTCCGCCACGCCTTGGTCGGCTGCAGACGCGACCGCGACCAACCGGCTCGCGATCGGCGACAAATATCTCGACTCGGGCACGCTCTATGTCGCCAAGCTGAACGCCGACGGTTCGGGCCAGTGGCTGCCGCTGGTGTTCGGTCAGGGGCCGCTGACCAGCGCCAACACGACCTATCCCTTTGCGGATCAGGCCGATGTGCTGATCAATGCGCGTCTGGCGGGCGATGTCCTGGGCGCGACCAAGATGGATCGTCCCGAATGGACCGCGGTGAACCCGGCGACGGGCGAGATGTACTGCACGCTGACCAACAACTCGTCGCGCACCGCGGCGAATGTCGATGCGTCGAACCCGCGTGCTTATACCGACCCCAAGACCACCGGCGGCCAGACCACGGGCAACGCCAACGGTCATGTCATCCGCCTGCGCGAGACCGGCGACACGTCGGAGGCGACCGCCTTTACGTGGGACATCTACGCATTCGGTGCGGGCAGCGATCTCGATGCGACCAACATCAACCTGTCGGGGCTCGACGCGACGAACGACTTCTCGTCGCCCGATGGCCTGTGGTTCGGCCTGCCGAGCAATCCGACCGGCAACGTCACCCCGGTGATGTGGATCGAGACCGATGATGGCGCCTATACCGACGTCACCAACTGCATGCTGCTCGCGGCAATTCCGGGCCGTGTCGGCGACGGCGGCACGCGCGCCGTGACGAGCACGCTCGGCGGGACCAGCAACACGGTCACGACGCGGATCGGCAAGGCACCGGCCACGACGCTGCGGCGCTTCCTGGTCGGGCCGAAGGAATGTGAGATCACGGGCATTCATTCGACCCCGGATGGCCGCTCGCTGTTCGTCAACATCCAGCATCCCGGTGAGAATGGTGGTCCCACCAACATCACCAGCAGCTGGCCCGCGAACCAGGCCGGCGCGGTCGCGACCCCGTCGCGTCCGCGTTCGTCGACGATCGTCATCACCAAGAACGATGGCGGTATCATCGGGCTGTAAGCAGGGCAGGGGGCGGGTCACATAACGGACCCGTCCCCGGCTTTCGGCGTTACCTCATGCGAACGCATATCCAGCGTATCCGGAAAGGTTCGTCCATGACTCTCCCCGCATCGCCCGTCTGGTTCATCACGGGTTGCTCCACCGGCTTCGGCCGCGATCTCGCCAGGCTGGTCCTGGATCGCGGGTGGCGCGCCGTCGTCACCGCGCGGGACGCCGACCGGGTCGCCGACCTGGTCGAGGGGCATGACGACACCGCGCTCGCCCTCGCGCTCGACGTCAACGACCAGGCGCAGGTCGAGGCTGCGGTCGCGGCGGCCAAGGCGAAGTTCGGCCAGATCGACGTGCTCGTGAACAATGCGGGCTATGGCTATCAGGCGACCGCCGAAGAGGGAAACGAGGCCGAGATTCGTGCCCAGTTCGACACCAATGTGTTCGGGCTGTTCGCGATCACCCGCGCGGTCCTGCCGATCATGCGCGCGCAGGGCAGCGGCAACATCGTCAACTTCACCTCGGTCGCCGGGCTCATCGGGTTTCCGGGATCGGGCTATTATGCGGCATCGAAGCACGCGGTCGAGGGCTGGTCCGACGCACTGCTTGCCGAGGTCGGGCCACTCGGCATCGGCGTGACCTGTGTCGAGCCGGGCCCGTTCCGCACCGACTGGGCGGGGCGATCACTGCGCCAGACGCCAAGCCAGATTGCCGATTATGCCGATACCGCGGGCGCGCGGATGGCGGGAACGAAGGACGTCAGCGGGACGCAGGCCGGTGATCCGGTCCGGGCAGGCGAGGCGATCATCGCCGCGGTCGGCCAGGACGTGACGCCGCGCCATCTGGTGCTCGGCGCATTCGGCTATGAAGCCGTGACCGCAAAGCTGCGCGAACGGCTGGCCGCGATTGAGGCGGCGCGCGACATCAGCCTGGGTGCGGACTTTCCAGCCGATGCGACCTGAGCGCATCAGGCGGCCCTGACGCAAAAAGGGCCGGGAGATCGCTCTCCCGGCCCCTTTCCTAACACTCGAAAGCGCGAACGCCGATCAGGCGCCGGCGACTTCCGTCGTGTCGACCTTGATCCCGGCACCCATGGTGCTCGAAACCGCGATCTTGCGGACATACTTGCCCTTCGCGCCCGACGGCTTGGCCTTGACCACGGCGTCAACCAGCGCGTCGAAGTTCGCGCGCAGGTCTTCTGCCGGGAACGACGCCTTGCCGATGCCCGAGTGGATGATGCCGGCCTTCTCGACGCGATATTCGATCTGGCCGCCCTTGGCGTCCTTGACCGCCTGCGCGACGTTCATCGTCACCGTGCCGAGCTTCGGGTTCGGCATCAGGCCCTTGGGGCCCAGAACCTTACCGAGACGACCGACGATGCCCATCATGTCCGGGGTCGCGATGCAGCGATCGAAATCGATCGTGCCACCCTGGATGGTTTCCATCAGGTCTTCCGCGCCGACGACGTCTGCGCCTGCTGCGAGAGCCTCTTCAGCCTTCGCGCCGCGGGCGAACACGCCGACGCGAACGGTCTTGCCGGTGCCCTTGGGCAGCGTCACCACGCCGCGGACCATCTGGTCTGCGTGACGCGGATCGACGCCCAGGTTCAGCGCGACTTCGATCGTCTCGTCGAACTTCGACGTGGCGCCCGAGCGTGCGAGCGCGATCGCTTCGTCAATTGCGTGAAGCTTGACGGTGTCGACCGTGACGGCCTTCTGCTTCTTGGTCAGCTTTGCCATGATATCAGCCCTCCACCACTTCGAGGCCCATTGCGCGGGCGCTGCCTTCGATGATCTTCGTCGCAGCGTCGATATCGTTGGCGTTGAGGTCCTTCATCTTCGTCGTGGCGATCTCGCTCAGCTGCGAGCGCTTGATCTTGCCAGCGACGACCTTGCCCGGCTCCTTCGAACCCGACTTGAGACCGGCGGCCTCCTTGATCAGGTACGATGCCGGCGGGGTCTTCGTCTCGAACGAGAACGAGCGATCCGCATAGACCGTGATGACGGTCGGGATCGGCATGCCCTTCTTCAGTTCGCTCGTGCCGGCGTTGAACGCCTTGCAGAACTCCATGATGTTCACGCCGCGCTGACCCAGCGCAGGCCCGATCGGCGGCGCGGGCTTTGCCTCGCCTGCAGGGACCTGCAGCTTGATGTATCCGGTAATCTTTTTAGCCATGTCACTCTCTTGATAGGGGTCGCCCGCATAAGCGCGTACGGCCCGGTTTCGAGTCTAGCGGTACGAACGACGCACGCTCGACGCGCGTCTCCCGCAGGTTCCATCATCAGATGTTGGAAGCTGGCGCGCATAGCCGAGGCGTGCCGCTGGTGCAAGCCTGTGCACTGACCATTGGCGATCGCGGCGCAGGCGCCGGCCATGTCCTGGCGTCGGGATCACCCGACCGGTCACAGCAACGGCTGCCGCCGAGTATGCAACCGATTGCAGTCCGAAAGTCTTCACCTTCACCGCAATGATCCAGATCAGCGAATTTCAAGTTATTCGTACAAGATGATCTAAATCATGAGCGAAAACACAGCAAATGTGGCAAGTCCTGCACGAGGAGAGATTAGGACAGCCATGAGAGCGGCCTTTGATCATGACAGCGGAACATTGAGATTCCTTACAATGGCGCTCGGGCTTGCGCTTGGTCTGATGATCCCGCTTGGATTCATATTGGCATGCTCGCTTATACTTGATCGGCCGGTGACGATACTTATCGTCGGAATTATCGTTGGAATATCCGCAACCTATGCCCTCTCGGTGATCCTGATGCGGCCGTCGAAGCATGACGAGGAGCATGTCGGGGACGCCGTTCCCAAGGTTTCGCTTGCCATGATTTGCCTGGCGACCGCGCTGATCGTCTGCGGCTTCAGCATCTATGTGTCCGACCGGCCGCATTATCTTCTCTACCGGGACATGCCCCATATCGCCGCAGCGATGCTGTTCCTCCCCGGCATGCTCATCGGGTCTGGCTGTATCCTCTGCATGATCGCCGGGCGCGCCGTCTCGCGCTAGGCCGCACGGTTCGTCGCCCGGACCGCGCCAAAAAAGCGCCGACACGCCCGGGGCCCCATGGTGCCGGCCTATAATGGAGGCCGGACGTGTCGTTGCACGCCCGTCACTCCGAGAGTTTCGGCATGGATACGATGATCAACGTCGCGGACGGCGGCGGCAGATGGGATATGGCGAACGCCCCGTTCGTCGTCGACGCGCTGGCAAGGTCGATCCCGACGGTGCAATTCTCGATGGAAGGCGAGGTGCTGGCGGTCAATGATCGCTATCTGCGCATTTTCGGTCGCGAGGCGCAGGACCTGATCGGCGGCCATCACAGCAGCTTCGTCCGGCTGACCGCGGCGGGGGCGGCGGACTATGCGACCGTCTGGAACACGCTGCGCAAGGGGCGTCTGATCCAGACCGAGTTCGGCAGCGTCGCCAAGGATGGTCGCGAAGTCTGGTTGCAGGCGACCTATATGCCGGTGCTGGACAGCAACGGCGTCCCGCAGCGCGTGTTCAAGCTCGCCAACGATATCACGCATGAGCATCAGCACGCCGCGGACAAAATCAAGATGCTCGAGGCGATCTCGCGATCGACCGCGATGATCGAATTCGCACTCGACGGGACGATCCTGTCCGCCAATCCGCTCTATCTCGCAATTACCGGCTATACCGAGACCGACATTCGCGGTCGGCATCACCGCATGTTCGTGACCCCCGAGGACGCCTGCGATCCCAGCTATGAGCGGTTCTGGGAACGGCTGCGCGAGGGGGAGTTCATACGCTCCGAATTCCGCCGGATCGGGCGGGACGGGCGGCCGATCTGGTTGCAGGCCAGCTACAACCCCATCCTCGACGCGTGCAGCAAGCCGACACGGATCGTCAAGATCGCGACCGACATCACCGAATCGGTCGAGCTGCGCCTCGAAAACGCGCATCACGCGTTCAGCGACGCGCTGACCCAGCTCGCCAATCGGCGACGGTTCAACCGGACGCTGGCGGAGGAGGTCCGCCGCGCGATCCGGTCGGGTGACGACCTGTCGCTGATCCTCATCGACATCGATCATTTCAAGCGTTTCAACGATAATCATGGTCATCAGCAGGGCGATGCGTGCCTGCGGATCGTCGCGACCGCCATCCGGTCAGCGGTGCGGCGCGCCAACGATCTGGTCGCGCGTTTCGGCGGCGAGGAATTCGCGGTGCTGCTGCCCAGTGCCGGTGCCGATGTTGCGGCGACCGCGGCGGAAACGATCCGTGCGGCGGTCGAGACGTTGCGCGTCGACCATCAGGACGGGACTCGCCCGATGCTGACCGTCAGCGTGGGTCACGCATCGCTCAGCCGGGATCACCGCAGCGCCGACGTCCTCGCCGACGATCTCGTCGAGCGCGCGGACCGTGCGCTCTACCGGGCCAAGGAAGCCGGCCGCAACACCGTGTGCGACGACCGCGCCATCCATCCCAAGGGCTCCGTGACGCCGCCGTTCCGCGCGCCATTTTCCCGCTCGATCTCTCCCAAAGGATAACCCGAATGCTATGGTTCAAAGCCGACGCGCCTATCCGCCTGAAACTGTTGATCGCCTTTTCCAGTTTCGTCGTTCTGGTCGCCTGCACCGCAATTGCGGGATTGGTCCTTAAGGGCACCGCGCTGATCGGCGCGGGCGTCGCGGCAACGCTGATCGCGGTTGGGCTCGGCTATACCTATCGCGAGATGATCGCAGTGCCCTATGTCACCACCGTCGTTCGTATGGAGGCGCTGGCCGCGGGTGATCTCGAAAGCCCGATCGAGTTCACGAACTTTCGCGACTGCGTCGGCCGCATGACCAAGGCGATGGGAACGTTCCAGGAGAATGCGCGGGTGCAGATTGCGCTGAACGTCGAGGCGTCACGTAACGCCGATGTGGTCAACCGCATGGCGCAGAATTTCAAGCAGGTGGCCGAGGGCAATCTGACTGTCGACATCACCGAGGACTATCCGGCGATCTACGAGGACCTGAAAGCGAACTTCAACGTCGCGCTTGCCAGCTTGCGCGACCTGATCCGCTCGGTCGCGCAGGGCGCCTCCAGGATCCAGATCGGCTCGGGCGAGATTGCGCAGGCGTCCGAGGATCTGGCGCGGCGAACCGAGAGCACCGCGGCGAGCCTGGAGGAGACGTCGGCGGCGATCCATCAGATGGACAATCGCCTGAAGGATACCGCGCAGGGCGCGACGCGGTCGGTGGCGACGTCCGAGCAGGCGCTGAGTGCGCTCGATCATGGACGCCACAAGACCGACACGGCGGTCCAGGCGATGGAGCGCGTCAGCGATAGCGCCAAGGGGATCGACAGCGTCATCGAGGGACTCGACAAGATCGCGTTCCAGACCCGCGTCCTGGCGATGAACGCCGCGGTCGAGGCGGGACGCGCGGGCGATGCCGGACGCGGCTTTGCGGTGGTCGCGGATCTGGTGTCCGCGCTGGCGATGCGGGCCGAGGAGGAGGCCAAGCGTGCGCGTAACCAGCTGACCGTGACGCAGGTCGATATCGGCGCGGCGGTCGACGCGGTGCAGCTGGTCGATCAGGCGCTGTCGGGGATCGTTGCCTCGGGGCGTGAGGCGGCGGATATCTCGCGGCAGATCGCGACCGACAACCAGGCGCAGGCGCTCGCGATCACCGAGGTGAGCGCCGCGGTCGGCAGCATGGACCAGGCGACGCAGAAGAACGCGGCGATGGTCGAGCAGACGTCCGCCGCAGCGCGGCAACTCGCGCAGGAGGTCCAGCTGCTCGCACAGCACGCGCAACGCTTCGTCGTCGATGGCGGCGGGGTCCGGCAGGCGGCACCGGCCTCGGCGGCGCAGGTGGCAACGGGTGGACACGACCATTATACGCTGGCGAGCGATACCCGGCGGCTGCCCGCCTCCGCGATCACCGCGCTGACCCGGCCGAGCTGGTAGGACCGACCAGCCGGGTCGGGGGCGGGTCCCGGTCTAGAAGCGGGCGCGCATGCCAAGCCGGTAGATGCGGCCGAGCGTGTCGTAGAGCGCCGGGTTCACGTCGAGGCCGGTATTGGTCTGCGGCGCGGGTTCGGGATCGTGATCGAACATGTTGTCGACCTTGAAAAACAGGCTGACCTGCTTGGACAGGTTCACCGACCCGCCGAGATCGACGTAGAAGGCGCCCTTCATCGTGTTGTGATCGATCGTCGGGTTATTGGCGGTCGAAGCGGGGCAGGCGGTCGTGCACACGACATACTGGTTGCCGAAATTGCCGTCGGAGAACCAGCGCTCCTGTAAAGTCAGGCTGAAGAGATCATTGTCGTAGCTCTGCGTGGCGAGCCATTTCCAGTCGGGCGTCGCACCATTGTTGGCGCCCGCCTGGTCGACCGTCGCGACACCGGCGATGCCCGCCTTCACGAGGAACTCGCGGACATTGGTGCCGAGCGCGCGGAGGGTGAAATTGCCCGGCAGGCCGAGCGGCCGCTTCCACTGGTAGCTCGCCTCGATGTCGAACCCGCTGGTCTTCCATGAGGCGAGGTTGAATGGCTGGACGTTGATGAAATTGCCGCCCTGGGTCGGGCTGTTCAGGACGAAGCCGCCGCAGAAGGCCTGATTGCCCTCGAAGCAGAAGCGCACGATCTGGTCTGCCGACAGCGTCGAGATCACGCCGTCGAGCTTGATGCTGTAATAGTCGAACGACAGGCCGAGCCCGGGCAGCCAGGACGGGTGCGACAGGACGATGCCGGCTTCGGTATTGCGCGCGATCTCGGGCTTCAGGTCCGGATTGCCGATGGTGTTCTGGAACGCCTGGACGCCGCCGCCGGGGGGGAAGGGGTTGGTGAAGTTGGGCAGCGTCGTGACGGTCGGCGCGGCGAACAATTCGGACAAATTGGGCGCGCGGACGTCGCGCGACGTCACCGCGCGCAGGCGGATGCCGTCGAGCGGCGTCTCCCAGGTGCCGCCGATCTTCCACGCCCAGATCGTCCCCGACGTGCTGTAATGCGTGACGCGGCCCGCGCCGTTCAGGTTCGCGCGGCCGATCGCATCGCCCTTGAAAAGCGGCAGGTTCAGCTCGAGAAAGCCTTCATAGACCTCGTATTTGCCGCCACCGTTCTTGTAATTGCCCGCCGCCCAGTTGCTGCCCAGCGTCGAGTTGAGCAGCGGGTCCGCGGGATAGTCGGCGCTGTTGGGGCTGAGCGCCGTGACGCCGGCGCCATAGGGATCGCCGTGCACGCGGTAATATTCCCGCCGATATTCGCCGCCGAACGCGACCGCGAGCGGCCCCGCCCACAGGCCGAGCGGTTCGCCCGAGAAGTTGAGGCTGGCGACGTCCTGCGTCAGCTTGGTCCGCTGCAACGGTCCGTTGACCGGCGTGACATAGGCAAGCGCCGCGGCGGAGGGGGGCGACCCGCCGAAGATGTTGATCGGCTGACATCCTGCAGCGCGCGCGGCGGCGTCGGCGCAGACGATCGCGCCGTTCAGCGTGATCGCGTTGGCGGCCGCGACATAGCGGTTCTGCAACACGGTGTTCTCGACATCGATATGCGCGATCGTGATGCCATGTTCGTAATAGCCGTCGTAATTCCAGTCGGTGCCGGCCAGATCGAACCGCCCCTTAAGCCCGCCCACGAACCGGTATTGGCGGCGGTCGGTCTGCACCAGAGGATCGGGGAAATTGCCGTTGCTCGTGCCGAAGCCGAACTGCGTGATCCCGGCGGTCGCGCACCGATCGCGGATCAGCTGCGGCAGATACGGATTGGCGCACTGCACGATCAGACTGGGGCGGTTATAGCCCGGGCTCGGCTGGTTGCTCGTCTTCACCTGAGCGAGGTTGACGGTGACATAAGCTTCGTTGTTCTCGGCAAAGTCGAAACCGACGCGGGTAAAGCCATTGAGGCGTTCGAGTGAGGATTTGAGCGATGCGCCCGACCCCGGCGCACCCGACAGGTCGCCGCCGACGCAGAAGCTGTTACCTGGGAAGCAGCCGGTCACGCCACCCGTCCCGGTCGGGCGCCCGTTCGACCCGTAATTGAAGTTGAACGGCGCGCCATTCTGGTCGAACGCGATCCCCTGTAGCGGGCCGTTGTTGATCAGCCCGAACCGCGCATATTGATAGGGCTGGGCATAGTCGCGATAGTTGAACTGCGGCAGGCCGTTGTTCGCCTGGCCGGTATTGACCAAAGTCGTCGCGCGGTACCAGTCGCGCCCCTTGGCGAGATCGGTGCCGAAATCGCCGGGCCCGACGCCGTCCTCATGATCATATTCGGCGCTGACGATCAGGTGCAGCCGGTCGCCCAGCAGCGATTTGCCGAACGCCGCCTGGACCAGCGCCTGCTGATCGTCGCCGTAATTGGTGATGCCGCCCTGGATATTGCCCTTGAACCCGGTGAACCGCGTGTCGGTGATGAAGTTGACCACGCCGCCGACCGCATCCGAGCCATAGGAAGCGGACGCACCGCCCGTGACCACGTCGACGCGCTTCACGAGCAGTTGCGGAAACATGCTGATGTCCGGAACGCCCGTCACGTTCGCGCCGACGACGCGTTGCCCGTCGAGCAGGGTCAGCGTCCGGATCGGCCCGAGGCCCCGCAGCGAAAACGAGCTGAGCCCCTGCGTGCCGCTCGACGTGCTGAACGTGCCGGTCGCCGCGCCGGTCGAGCCTTGCAGCGACGGCAACTGCGCGATCGCGTTGAAGATGTTCGGCTGGGCATTTTTGAGAATCTGTTCCTCGCCGATCACGGTCGTCGGCGTCGGCGCGTTGAACCCGCTGGTGGTGATGCGCGTGCCGGTGACGACGATATCGACCGCGGACGGCGGTGGCGGGCTGTCCTCGGCGAGCGGCGTCGCCGGCGTCACGGTCGGGGGCGGGGCCGGGGGGGCGGTCTGGGCGAGAACGGGTGTCCCGATCAGCGCGATCGCCGACACCATCATCCCGGTCGCGGTGCCGCCGATGCGTGCGGCAAAATCTCGGTCGTGCCTGGCCATCGCCATGATCCCATCCCCTTTCGGTCATGGCCCAAGCCGTCTGTCCGGTCCGGGTCCGCAATCCGTTATGCGGCGATCCTATCGTGGACCGGCGGGGGGAACATCTACGACCATCGTCGCAACGTTCGGGGTGCAACTCAGGGCATGAGACGTTTGCGGCCCTGTGACAAATGCCAGCGCATCGCCAGCGCGGCACCGTCCGCGTCCTGCGCCCGGATCGCCTCGACGATCGCGTCATGCTCGTCCATCATCGCGCCGATCACCTCCGGCGCGCGCGATCGCGATATGTCCACGCCGGCGCGCAGGATCCGCATCACCGCATCTTGGAGATGCTCGAACACCGGCAGGAACGCCGCGTTGGCGGTCGCCTCGACGATCGCGCGGTGGAGCAGCCAGTCCTCGTCGTGCGCGGGCGCGTTGGACAGCAGTGCCGCGCGCAATGCCTCGAGCGCCTGCTCGATCGCCGCGAGCTGTTCGTCCGAGCGTCGCTGCGCCGCCAGCCGTGCCGCCTCCGCCTCGAGCACGAAGCGGACCTCATAGGTGCCGAGCGTCGCGGCGAGCGCATCCATCGGCATGTGCGTGCCGAGCCGCGCGGACGGCCGCCGCTTGACATAGGAGCCCGCGCCGAGCCGCGCCTGGGTGATGCCGTCCGAGGCGAGCCGGGCCAGCGCCTCGCGAACGATCGTCCGCGACATGCCGAACATCGCCGCGAGCTTCGCCTCCGATGGCAGCCGGTCGCCGATCGCGAGTTCGTCATCGGTGATGATCCGCACGATCGCGGTATAGGCGCGATCCGCCAGCCGCCCCTCGCTCACGAGCACCCGCCCTCTATCGTCACCGCATCCTGTCCCATCTCAGACGACATAGCTCAGTGCCAGGACGAGGACGAGGCCGACCACCGAGATCGCGGTCTCGAGCAGCGACCAGGTGCGGAAGGTGTCGGCAGTGCTCGTGCCGACATAGCTCTTGACGAGCCAGAAGCCGGGATCGTTGACATGGCTGAAGAAGACCGAGCCTGCGCCGATCGCGAGCACGACGAGTTCGGGGGAAACGCCCGAGTTCGCGACGACGCCGGGCATGATCCCGACCGCAGTGATCGTCGCGACCGTCGCCGACCCCGCCGCGAGCCGGATCGCGACCGCGACGAGCCAGCCCAGCAGCAGCGGGGAGATCGCATACATCAGCACCGTCCGGGCGAGCAGGTCGGACAGCCCGGCGGTCACCAACACCTGTTTCAGTGCGCCGCCCGCGCCGATCGCCAGCAGGATCGCCCCCGCCGCGCCCATCGTTTCATGCCACACCGCGTCCTGGATCGCCGCCTCGCGCAGCCGTCGCCCGAACAGCAGCGGCAGCGCGACGAGGTTGGTCAGCAGCAGCGCGACGACCGGGTTGCTCGCCGCGACGAGCCAGCCCGCCCCCTTCAGCGCGGGCATCATCTGCCCCAGCTCGCCCGTCGCGATCATCAGCACCGGCAGCAGCACGATCAGCAGCGACCAGAGCCGCGGCGGCGGTGCGATGGCGAGCCCGGCGTCGGTCGCGACCGGTGACGCCAGCCGGACGCCGCGCGTCGTGATCTTCGCCAGCAGCGGACCCGCGATCACCGCGGTGGGGATCGCGATCAGGATGCCGTACAGCATCGTCCGCCCCAGATCCGCGCCCAACGCCTCGACGGCGAGCAACGGACCCGGATGCGGCGGGACGAGCGCATGGACGACGCCGAGCCCAGCCAGCGCCGGCATGATCAGCCGCAGCTTGGCGGCATCGCGTGCCGGGCCGTCCTCGCCCGTCATTTCCTCCGCGGCGGCGACGACGATCGGCAGCAGCAGGACGAGCCCGGTTTCGAAGAACAGCGGCAGGCCGACGACGATCGCGATGCCCAGCGTCGCCCAGGGGGCGGCGCGTGCGCCGGTCATCTGCAGCGCACCCCGGGCGAGCGACGCCGCGGCCCCCGACAGATGCAGCATCGCGCCAAGCGACAGGCCGAGCGCGACGACCAGCCCGGTCCCGCCGATGATGTCGCCGACCCCCTTCTGCACCGCCCTGGCGACGTCGGGCAACGGCAAGCCGGCCAGCAGCCCGACGGTGAAGGCGCCGCACAACAGGCCGATAAAGGGATGCAGCCGGCCGCGGACGATCATCACGACGGCCAGCGCGATCCCCGCCAGCGCCGCGATCACGAGCCTCAGGTCGCCGCCGATCACGGATGGGTGCCGTTCGTTCGCATGCGACCGCGCTGTGACTGCATCATCGACATCACTCCCAATGATCCGACGACGCGTTCGCCTGTCGGTTTGGTGACAGCTGTAGGACAGGTTTCTGTCTGACGATACCGAAAAGGCTTGATCACCGCGAAAATGCGGAGGCATAGTGAGGACCTGTCCAACCGACTCCGCAAGAGAGATGGGTGGGCGGGCACTGAGAAGCCTTTGACCGCGGCGATCGACCGGGGCGTGAAAAGCCGACAGCAGAGGAGGATGACCATGGACGGGACTGCCCAGACCGCACGGCAAATCCAGCACGCCCCCACGACCTCGAACGCGATCTCGAACGCGGGCCAGGCGCTGGCGATGCGCGCGCCGCTGCCGCGGCTGACGCCGACGCAGATCAAGGTCCTGCGCGGGGTGCATTCGGGATTGCTCAACAAGCAGATCGCCTTCGATCTCGGCATCGCGGAAGCGACCGTGAAGGCGCACATGACCGCGTTGATGCGCAAGCTCAACGTGCGCAACCGCACGCAGGTCGCGGTGCTCGCGCATACGCTCATGCTGCAGGCGGCCTGACCGGACTACGACCTTTGTCGCGCCTGAAGCGATCAGCGGCCTTCGTTAGGCCGGCACCCGGGCGGCACTCACGGAGAGATGAATGATGGACGTGAAATGGCTGGCGGGCACAGCGCTGCTGCTGCTCGCGACCCCGGCGTTCGCCGGGACGACGTCGGTCTATCACACCGCGCCGGCCGATCCGCGGGCGATCACGGTCCGCGGTGTCGGCGATGGTCGTGCCGATGACAGCGCCGCGATCCAGCAGGCGATCGACGCGGCGGCGGCGGGCGGCAAGGGCGGCGTCGTCTTCCTGCCATCTGGGCGCTACCGGATCAGCCGGACGATCTTCGTCCGCTCCGCTGTCCGACTGTTCGGGGTGGGAGCGACCCGGCCCGAGATCCTGCTCGCCGATAACAGTGCAGGCTTCGCATCCGGGGTGGCCGCGATGGTCAGCTTCACCGGCGAGGATCAATACCGGGTCGGCAAGGCACCGGTGCCGCCGCGGACCAGCGTGCCGTTCGATCCGAGCATCTTCGACGCAACGTCGAGCACGTTCTATTCGGCGCTGTCGAACATCGACTTCCGGATCGGCGTGGGCAATGCGGGCGCGGTCGCGGTGCGCTTTCGGGTCGCGCAGCATGGCTATCTGCGGCATGCCGACTTTCACATCGGATCGGGGCTGGCGGGCGTCTATCAGGCGGGCAATGCCTTCGAGAATCTGCGCTTCTTCGGTGGGCGCTATGGCATCATGTCGGAAAAGACGTCGCCCGCATGGCAGTTCACGCTGCTCGACTCCGAGTTTTCCGGGCAGCGCGATGCCGCGATCCGCGAGCATGAGGTCGATCTGACTCTGGTCAACGTCGTTATCCGCGACACGCCGGTCGGTATCGAGATCGATCGCGGCTATTCGGATTCTCTGTGGGGGAAGGACGTCCGGTTCGAGAAAGTGACGCGCGCAGGCATCGTCGTCTCGAACGAGGGCAGCGTCTTCACGCAGATCGGGTTCGACAATGCGGTGGCGGTCGACACCCCGACCTTCGTACGGTTTCGCGACAGCGGCAAGACGGTGGCGGGATCGGGCGCGCGCTACCGGGTCAGCGATTTCTCCTATGGCCTGAAGCTGCCGGCGCTGGGTGCGATCGGCGACTATGCGACCGACGTCGCGATGACGCCGCTTACCCGCACGCCCGCGCGGCCTGCGCGCGCAATCCGGGCGATGCCGCCGGTTCAGGACTGGGCCAATGTCCATGATCTCGGCGTCAAAGGCGACGACGAGACCGACGATACCGCCGCGCTGCAGCGCGCGGTCGACACGCACCGCGTGCTGTATTTCCCGACCGGGCGCTACCGAGTCACCGACACGATCCGCCTCCGGCCCGACACTGTGCTGATCGCGCTGCATCCCGGGCTCACGCATCTCTATCTCGCCGATTCGACCCCGGCCTTCATGGGGGTCGGGGGCCCCAAGGCGCTGATCGAAAGCGCCAAGGGGGGCGATGCGATCGTGTCCGGGCTGGGGCTGTGGACCGGCGGCGTCAACCCGCGCGCGACCGCATTGCTGTGGAAGGCGGGCGAGGCGTCGATGGTCAACGACGTCAAGATCCAGGGCGGCGGCGGCACCGCGCTGACCAAGGGAAGCCCGATCGGCTTCGGCGATCCGCGCGCGCGCTTCGACGGGCAATATCCCAGCATCTGGGTAACGGACGGCGGCGGCGGCACCTTCGCCGCCTTGTGGTCCCCCAACACGCTGGCATCGGCGGGATTTCACGTGTCGAACACCAGCACGCCGGGACATGTCTACCAATTGTCGGCCGAGCATCATTATCGCGCCGAAATCGTCCTCGATCATGTCGCGAACTGGGAGTTCCTTGCGCCACAGACCGAGCAGGAGGTTCGCGACGGCGTCGACGCGATCTCGACCGAGATCCGTCATTCGCGCAACATCCTGTTCGCCAATTATCATGGCTACCGCGTCACGCGCTCGATCAAGCCGATGGACGCGGCGATCAAGCTCTACGAGTCGGGCGATATCCGCTTCCGCAACGTCCATGTGAACGCGGAGAGCGGCTTTGCGAGCTGCGATGCCAAGGGCTGCGGCACCTTCCTGCGGGCGAGCAAATATCCCTTCGAGAACGCGATCAAGGACATCACCGGCGGGCAGGAGGTCCGCGAGCGCGAATTCGCCCGGCTTGACGTGCCCGCGGTTCCCGCGCCCAACGCTCCGGCTCCGGCGGGCATCGAGAAGCTGGCCGACGGCTTTTATTCGATCGCCGGCGGTGCAGTCGACGCGAACGGCAAGCTTTACTTCATCGACCGCCATTTCCAGCGCATCCATGGCTGGTCGAAGCGCGAAGGTCTGTCGATCGTTGCGGAGGCACCGCTCGATCCGGTCAATCTGATGGTCGATCGATCGGGGCGGCTGTTGGTCCTGTCGTCGGCAGGACGCGATGCCACGGTCTACAGCATCGATCCGGCAAAGCCCGCCGACGTCCGGGTCATCGCGCCGACCGCGATTGCCGAGTCCGGCCCGGCAAACAGGGGGGCCGCCACCGTGCTGCCGGTCAACGTCTGGGAAAACGGCGAATTCGCGGACCGGATCGATCCCGTCACCTATCAGTATCCGACGATGGCGGACCTGTTCGCGGCAAAGATGGGCGAGGCCAAGGTAGCGCAGTATGTGTCGCCAGACGGTTCGCTCGCGCTGCCCGCCTTTCGCGTGTGGAATCAGGGGCCGGATGATCATCAGGGATGGCGCTGGTCGGATACGCTGAACGCCAACGGCTTCGTCGCCGCGCGGCCTGGCGAGCGCGTCGTCCTGACCAACGCGTCGGAGAACCGCACCTATAGCGGTCTGGTCGGTGCGCAGGGCAGGGTCACCGACCTGAAGCCGGTCGCCGATCGCGGCGGTGAAAGCGTCGCGCGCGATGCCGCGGGCCGGCTCTACGTCGCCAATGGGCAGGTGTTCGTCTATGATACCGGGGGTGCGCTGGTCCGGCGGATCGACGTGCCCGACCGTCCGCTGCAGCTGGTGATCGGCGGCTCCGACAACCACACGCTCTTCATCCTCACCCACCATGCGCTGTACGCCACAGCGATCTGAGGGCGTGCGCGGTGGTGCGGTCGGGTGGAGGAGTGGTGCCGGTTGCAGGAATCGAACCCGCGACATCCAGTTTACAAAACTGGCGCTCTACCAACTGAGCTAAACCGGCAGCGGGCGCCTCATGCGTCAGGTGACGCCGAACGTCCAGCCTTCGGTTGCAGCAATAAGCGAAGTCATCGCCCGAGGACACCAGAAATCGGCGTTCCGCGCATTGGCGCGGAGCCAGGCCGCAGTCAGGATCGCGTCGGTCGCATGGTCGTCATAGCGCGCGAGGGGGCGGTGCGGTGCGGAGCCGAGCGCGGCGAGCGCGGCGTCGAGCGTCGCGCCGTCGCGCATCTTGCTGCGGCCGGCGGGCCGCCCCGCGGCGCGTGCGGCGATGCTCGTATAGATTTCGACGATCGCGGCGCCGGATCGCGGCGGCGCATCGAACGGCCAGACCGGGATCCGCCCGTCGAGACGGTGCAGCAGGCGCATCCCGGCAAAGCTCGCCTTGGCAACCTGCGCCGCGCCGATCGCGTCATACACGGTCGAGGGTTTGCGGCTGCCGTCGTCCGGCATCTCGCACCGACGCCAGTGCAGGAAATCGGCCTTGGCCCCGTCCGCCGCGCCGAGATAGAACTGCGTGCCGCGGCGGCGCTCGATGAACGATGCGGCGCCGAGATCGGGATCGTCGCTCTGCGCGTCGACCATTGCCCAAAGCGCGCGGGCATCGGCGGTCGGCGGCTCACCGGGCAGATGCGCACCACGGGTCACGAAGGGGGCGGAAAAGCTGAAGTCGAACCCGGCAAGCAACGGCAGGTCGCGGCGGGCGACCAGCCAGTCGAGCACCGCCTGGCGTGACCAGATCCCGTCCGGCGCGGCGACAAGCGTCGGGGCGGCGTGGTCACGGCCACAGATCGCAACGGCGATCCCCTTATGCCGCTGCCCTTTCGCGCCGGACCAGTCGATCGCGACGAACTGCGCGAAGTGATCGGGGGTCATCGAAGACGCACGCAGCACACAACGACCCGGCGGGGCGCGGGCCGTGCAGTCGTCTCACAGACGTTCATGCGGACTAGGCGTCCTTGGCCTGCCGGCGTTCGTCCCACCAGGCGAGGCGCTCGGCAATGCGCTTCTCGAACCCGCGGTCGGTCGGCGCGTAGAAGGTCTGCGGCGTCATCTCGTCGGGCCAATAGTCCGACCCCGAAAAGGCGTTCTCGGCGTCATGATCATAGGCATAGCCCTTGCCATAGCCGATATCGCGCATGAGCTTGGTGGGGGCGTTGCGGATCGCGGCGGGCGGCATCAGCGACCCCGTCTCGCGCGCCGATTTCCAGGCCGCCTTCTGCGCCTTGTAGACCGCGTTCGATTTGGGCGCGGTGGCGAGATAGACGCAGGCCTGAGCGATCGCGAGTTCGCCTTCCGGGCTGCCGAGGAAATCATAGGTGTCCTTGGCGGCGATACACTGGACGAGCGCCTGGGGGTCGGCGAGACCGATATCCTCGACCGCGGCGCGCGTCAGGCGGCGCAGCAGGAACAGCGGTTCCTCGCCCGCGGTAAGCATCCGTCCAAGATAATAGAGCGCCGCCTGCGGATCGCTGCCGCGGATCGATTTGTGCAGCGCGCTGATGAGGTTGTAATGCCCTTCGCGATCCTTGTCGTACACCGCGACGCGGCGCTGAAGAAAGTTCGACAGCCCCGCCGGATCGAGCGGTTCGGGCAGGTCGACCGAGAACAGCGTCTCGGCCTGATTGAGCAGGAACCGTCCGTCGCCATCGGCACTGGCGATCAGCGCATCGGTCGCCTCGGGCGTGAGCGGGAGCGGACGGTCCATCAGCGCCGCCGCGCGGGTCAGCAGCAGCTCGAGCGCGCCGCGGCCCAGTCGCTCGAGGATCAGGACCTGCGCACGGCTGAGCAGTGCCGCATTGAGCTCGAAGGACGGGTTTTCCGTCGTCGCGCCGACCAGCGTCACCGTGCCGTCTTCCACATAGGGAAGGAACCCGTCCTGCTGTGCGCGATTGAAGCGATGGATCTCGTCGACGAACAGCAGCGTACGCTTGCCCAGCCGCGCATGGTCGCGGGCTTCGGCAAACGCTTTCTTCAGATCGGCCACGCCCGAAAACACCGCGGAGATCGCGACGAACCGCAGATCGACTGCGTCGGCGAGGAGGCGCGCGATCGTCGTCTTGCCGGTGCCGGGCGGTCCCCAGAGGATGATCGACGACAGCCGTCCCGCCGCCACCATCCGCCCGATCGCGCCGCCTGCGCCGGTGATGTGATCCTGCCCGACGACCTCGTCGAGCGTCCGCGGACGGAGGCGATCGGCAAGCGGTGCGTTTTCAGGATGCGCGTCGGGCGGGGGGGCGGGTTCGAAACCCGCGAAAAGGTCGGCCATGCTCGCAATGTAGTCGATACGCACGACTGTGCCACCCTGGGCCTAGCCTCGCGTTCCGCTGTCTGACTACGCGTCCTCTGTCTAAGACATGCGCAAGATATATCTTGAGGGATCTTGCGAAGCGCAGATGAAGATATATCTTGCACGTATCGGGATGCGCTCGACAGGAGATTCGAATGTTCATGCACATGCACGGCCGCGGATGCGGTCATCGTGACGGACACCATGCCGCGATGGGCGGCGGCTATGGCGGCGGTCGGGGCGGCGGGCGCTTCGCCTTCGCCTGGGGGCCGGGTGAGGGTGAGCGGCCGGGGGGCGGACGGCAGCGGCGGATGTTCGACGGGGGCGAACTGCGCCTCGTCCTGCTCAGGCTGATCGCGGATTTGCCGCGCCACGGCTATGACCTGATACGCGCGATCGAGGAGCTTACCGGGGGCGCCTATGCGCCGAGTCCGGGGGTGGTCTATCCGACAATTACGCTGCTCGACGAGATGGGGCTGATCGAGGAGCAGCAGTCCGAGGGCGCCAAGAAGCGTTTTGCGATCACGCCGGCCGGCACCACGCATCTCGACGAGAATGCGGAGCAGGTCGCGGCGTTGATGGCGCGGCTGGCGGCGGTCGGCGAGCACCGCGAACGCGCGGATCGGGCTCCGATCCGGCGCGCGATGGGCAATCTGCGCCATGCAGTACAGGACCGGCTGCTCGGCGACGGCTTTTCAGAAGAGGCGGCGCACCAGGTGGCGGCGTTGATCGACGAGGTCGTGCAAAAGATCGAGCGCGTGAAGTGAGCATGTCGATCGCACGCGTGCCGACGGAGTCGGCGAGCCGGTATCTTCAGCAGCTCGCCAAGCACTGGCGCCACAAAATGGAGGTGCGCTTCACCGAACAGGAGGGGCGTATCGCGTTTCCGGGTGGCGCGGTGCTCGAGATGCGCGCGGACAGCCAGACGCTCGACGTCGCGCTGTCGGTGCCCGAGGGCGGGGATGTCGAACGGATGCGCGATGTGGTGTCGAGTCATCTCGACCGGTTCGCGTTTCGCGAGGCGCCGCTGACGTTCGACTGGGTGGACGCGTAACCGGACGGTCGCGCGTCGCATTCAATCACCGCTGCCGGCGCGCCGTCACCGCCAGATAGGTGTCGAGCACCGTCTGGTTGATCGTGTCCCAGCGATAGCCCGCGGCCTTGGCGTGCCCGGCTTCGCCCATCGATTGCCGCAGCGCGGGATCCGACACGATCCGACCGATCGCATCCGCATAGGCGGCGATATCGGTGGGCGGTACGAGGAAGCCGGTCGTGCCGTCCTCGATCAGGTCGACCGCGCCGGTCGCGCGCGCGGCGACCACGGGCACGCCCGCCGCCATCGCCTCGAGCGTCACGTTGCCGAAGGTCTCGGTGATGCTCGGGTTGAAGAACACGTCCATCGACGCGACTGCGCGTCCGAGCGCGTCGCCCGACTGGAAGCCGGCGAACACGGCTTCAGGGACATGGCCCGCGAACCAGTCGCGCGCAGGACCCTGGCCGACGACGACGACACGGTGCGGCACGCCGCGGCGGCGCAATTCGGTGACCACGTCCGCAAAGACGTCGAGCCCCTTTTCCTTCACCAGCCGCCCGAGAAACCCGACCACCATCTCGTCGTCCGCGATGCCGAGCGATCGGCGCCAGGCCGTGTCGCGCCGTACCGGGTCGAACCGCGCGTGATCGATACCGCGCGACCAGATGCCGATCGACGACTTCACGCCCCAGCCGCGGAGAAGCTCGGCCATGCTGGGTCCGGGCACCAGGACCTCTTCCACACGGTTGTAGAAGCGCGTCAGCCGCTTCTTCGCGATCGGCTCGAGGAAGCCGAGCCGGTAATAGCGGAAATAGGTCTCGAACCGGGTGTGGAAGGAGGCGACGGTCGCGATGTCGCGTTTGCGAGCATAGGCGACCGCGGCATGGCCGAGAAACTCGGGCGCCGAGACATGGACGATATTGGGAGCGAACGCGTCGATGTCGCGGCGGACGCGCGGCGTGATCCCGAGTGCGGCGCGATATTCGCCGCGTCCGCCGACCAGCGGGATCGCGGGCACGTCGACCAGATCGCCGATCGCGGGGAAGGCGGGCTCCGCAACCGTCGGCGAATAGACCCGCACTTTCACGCCGCGCGACAGCAAATGGCCGACGAGCAGGTTCAGCGACTGGTTCGCACCATCGCGGACGTAATTATAGTTGCCGCTAAACAGGGCCACGCGGAGGTCGGTCGGCTGCATCGCTCGGGCGGATAGCGTTGCCCGTCGGTTAGCGCCAGACAATCCTCGGTCGCCGAGGCGGTGGCGTTTCGCCGCGCGGGTGATCGCTGTTCCCTTATCGTTCCTATCTGGCTACACCGCGGCGATGGCGAAAATTCAGAAACGGTATGTGTGTCAGGCGTGCGGATCGGTCGCATCGCGCTGGGCCGGGCAATGCGCCGACTGCCACGAATGGAACACGCTGGTCGAGGAGGCGAATACCGCCGCGACGCCGTTTCATTCGAAGCACAATCTGCAGACCGGCGGCCGCGCGATCCAGCTCGTCGGGCTGGATGCGGAGATCAAGCTGCCCGACCGGATGGCGACCGGTATCGCCGAGCTCGACCGCGCACTGGGCGGGGGCTTTGTCGAAGGATCGGCGACGCTGATCGGCGGCGATCCCGGGATCGGCAAGTCGACCTTGCTGTTGCAGGCGGCAGCGAAGATGGCGCTTGCCGGCCAGTCGGTGGCCTATGTCTCGGGCGAGGAGGCGGCGGACCAGGTCCGGCTGCGCGCGCGGCGTCTCGGGCTCGGCAACGCGCCGGTGCAGCTCGCGGCGGCGACCTCGACGCGCGACATCCTGACGACGCTGCAGACAAGACCGCCGGCGATGCTGGTGATCGATTCGATCCAGACGATGCATTCCGACCTGATCGAAGGCGCACCCGGCACGGTCAGCCAGGTACGGGCATCGGCGCAGGAGCTGATCCGGTTCGCCAAGGAGCGTGGGACCGCGGTCGTGCTGGTCGGCCATGTGACGAAGGACGGCAGCATCGCGGGGCCGCGCGTGCTCGAACACATGGTCGACACGGTGCTGAGCTTCGAAGGCGAGCGCAGTCATCAGTACCGGATCTTGCGCGCGATCAAGAACCGCTTCGGCGGCACCGACGAGATCGGCGTCTTCTCGATGCAGACCGAGGGGCTGGCGGAGGTCGGCAACCCGTCGTCGCTGTTCCTGACGACGCGCGACGACGCGATGACCGGCGCGACGGTTTTCCCGGCGCTGGAGGGGACGCGACCGGTGCTGGTCGAGATCCAGGCGCTGACGGTGCGGCTGGCGAGCGGCGCGACGCCGAGGCGCGCGGTCGTCGGATGGGATTCGGGGCGGCTGGCGATGATCCTCGCGGTGCTCGAGGCGCGGTGCGGGCTGAGCTTTTCGTCGGCCGAGGTCTATCTCAACATTGCCGGCGGGTACCGGGTGCAGGATCCCGCCGCCGATCTCGCGGTAGCTGCGGCGCTGATATCGGCAATGGCGGAACGTCCCGTACCGGTCGATGCGGTCGCGTTCGGCGAGGTCGCCTTGTCGGGCGAGATCCGGCCGGTCGCGCACGGTCCGCTGCGTCTGAAGGAAGCGAGCAAGCTGGGGTTCGAGCGCGCGCTCGTCCCCGCGTCGATGAGCGACGAGAAGAGCGGCATGCGGCTGTCGGGGTTCAAGACGCTCGCCGCTTTCGTCGACCACATGCTCGGGCGGGGATGAGTCGGGCCGAGGCGTCCGGCGTCGGGGCCGGCGACCGCGGGGTGGCGATGAATGGGCGGTTCGCGCGGCTGCACTAGCGGTTCGCGGCGCTCGTCCCTATTCCAGACATCATGAACCTCACCGCTCCCGATGTCATCGTCCTGCTCGCGGTTGCCGGCGCCGCCGTACTCGGCCTGATTCGCGGGTTCGTGACCGAGGTGCTTTCGATGTTCGCCTGGGTCGCGATGGTGGCGATGCTGAAGCTGTTCCACATCCCCGTCGCGGCCGCGCTGACGCCGGTCATCGGTACGGTCAGCGGTGCGGCGGTCCTTGCCTTCGCGCTTATCACCGGGCTGACCTATATCGGTGGGCGGCTCGTCGCCAACGCGATCGGCGCGCGGACGCGGACGTCGATCCTGGGACCGGTCGACCGCGCGCTCGGGTTCGGGTTCGGTGCCTTGAAGGGACTGATCCTTGCAAGCCTCGTCTTCCTGCTCGCGACGCTGGTGATCGACACGATGAGTGGCGGTGCGGCGCGGCGGCCCGAATGGATGACCCGCTCGCGCACCTATCCGCTGCTCAATGCGACGAGCGCGAGTATCGCCGATTTCGTCGATCGCCGCCGTCGCGGCAAACCGGTGTTCGGCACGAAGCCGAATGCGTCCCGATCCAATACCGCAAGTGAGCCGACCCCATGAACGCCCCCCTCTACAATGCCGAGATCCTGCGTCTTGCTGCGTCGATTCCGTATCATGAGCGCCTGACCGCGCCGATGGCGACTGCGGAACGCCGCTCGCCGATCTGCGGCAGCCGCGTGACGGTGGACGTCGATATGGGCGCGGATGGGCGCGTCGCCGCAGTTGGGCTGCTGGTGCGCGCCTGTGCGCTGGGTCAGGCATCCTCGTCGTTGCTCGCCTCGAGCATTGTAGGGCGGACGCCTGCGGAGCTGGCGGCGGCCCGCGATGCGATCACCGCCTGGCTCGCCCGCACGGGTGACGCACCCGACTGGCCCGGGATGGATGTCTTCGCACCCGCACTCGACTATACCGCGCGGCATCCGTCGATCCGCCTCGCCTTCGAAGCGGCGGCGGAGGCGGCCGAGGCCGCGGCGAACAATGCGTCGGGTCATGCGGAGGCGTCGGTCACGGCCCCCGCGAGCGCATCTGCCGGGACCGATGTCTGATGCATGACGGCACGCCGACGTCGCTGTTGCGGGACGGGGTGGTCCTGCTCGGCTTCGGGCTGGTGTTCGTACTGCTGTTCCGAAGGATCGGGCTCGGCGCGACGCTGGGCTATCTGGTCGCGGGGGCGGTCGTCGGGCCGCACGTCCTGGGGCTGGTTGGTGACGCGGAGGCCAAGCTCGGGTTTGCCGAACTCGGTATCACGCTGCTGCTGTTCATCGTCGGGCTCGAGCTCAACCCGAGCCGGCTGTGGCGGATGAAGCATGAAATCTTCGGGCTGGGCCTGATGCAGGTGGTCGCCTGCGGTCTCGCGATCACCGCGATCGTGTGGCTTGGCGCGCGCTTCTCGCTGCCCGCCGCGCTCGCCTTGGGGCTGCCGCTCGCGCTGTCGTCGACCGCGCAGGTGTTGCCAATGCTGCAAAGCTCGGGGCGGATGCGGACGCCCTTTGGCGAGCGCGCCTTCTCGATCCTGCTGTTCCAGGATCTGTCGATCGTCCCGCTGATCACGATCGTCGCGGCGATGAGCCGCAATCCCGCCGATGCGAATGCGCCCCCCGGATGGCTGCTCGCGCTCTACACGGTCGCCGCGGTCGTCGGGCTGATCATCGCCGGGCGGTTTCTCTTGCGGCCATTCTTCCGGTTGATCGGCAATATGGGTGAGCGCGAGATGTTCGTGTTCGCCGGCCTGTTCACCGTCATTGCCAGCGCCGCAGTGATGGAATGGCTCGGCCTGTCGACGGCGCTCGGCGCGTTCATAGCCGGCGTGATGCTCGCGGACAGTCCGTACCGGCATGAGCTGGAGGCCGATGTCGAGCCATTCCGGTCGATTCTGCTCGGGCTGTTCTTCCTCGCGGTCGGCATGCTGCTCGATCTCGGCGCGATCGCCGAGCGGCCGCTGTTCGTGCTGGCGATGGCAGCGGCGCTGATCGCGACGAAGACCGGCGTGATCATGGCGATCGGCATGGCGTTCAAGATGACCTGGCGGCAGGCCTTCGCGCTCGGCCTGTTGCTGAGCCAGGGCGGCGAATTCGGCTTTGTGCTGTTCGCACAGGCGCAGGCGGGGCTGCTGATCGATCCGGAAGCAGCGAGCCTGTTCGGCGCGATCATCACACTGTCGATGGCGACGACGCCGTTCCTGATGGGGATCACCCGCCGGTTCCGGACCGAGCCGGCGGCACCGGGCGCAGACCGCGAGGGGCCCGTCGCCGACGGCGCCAACGCGATCATCGTCGGCTATGGCCGGTTCGGGCAGACGGTCGGTCAGATGCTGCTGGCACAGGGCATCCCGGTCACGCTGATCGATACCGATATCGAGATGATCGACATTGCGGGCGAGTTCGGCGCCAAGGTCTATTACGGCGACGGCACCCGGCTCGACCTGTTGCGTCAGGCGGGGGCGGCGGACGCCGAACTCATCTGCATGTGCATCGACGGCGATCAGATCGAACCCGAGACGATCGCAGCGATCCACGAGGCGTTTCCCAAGGCCGAGATCTATGTCCGCGCGTTCGACCGCCGTACGCTCGTCAAGCTGAAGAACGGCCCGGCGACCTATGTCGTTCGCGAGGTTCTCGAATCGGCGGTCAAGATGGCGCGGCTGGCACTGCGCGGGCTCGGCGTTGCGCCGGCCGAGATCGATCGTGCGGAGGAAGCGTACCGGGCGCGCGACAAGGAGCGGTTGCGCATCCAGATCGCCGCCGGCGACATTCGCGCGGCGCGCACCGAAACCGCGCAGCGCTTTCCATGGGGGAATGATCCACAATGATGCTCGCAGTTCTGGCGGCACTGTCGGGCGCTATCGCGGTCGCGGCGGGCGCGTTCGGTGCGCATGGCGCAAGCGGTCCCGCGGTGGAGTGGCTGAAGACGGGCGCGCAGTACCAGCTTATCCATGTCGTCGCGGCGCTGGTCGCGGTGCGGATGGAGGCGCGGGGGCCTGCCTGGCTGTTCGTCATCGGCGCGGCGATCTTCGCGCTGACGCTCTACGCCATGTCGCTCGGGGCGCCGCGCTGGTTCGGTGCGATCACGCCGATCGGCGGCGCGTTGCTGATTGGCGGCTGGCTGTGGCTGGCGTGGAGCGCAGCGCGCAGCTGACGGTGCTGCTGCGCTAGCGTTTCTTGCGGCACGCGTCCGAGCAGTAGATCACCGAATCCCAGTCTCGCGCCCATTTCTTGCGCCAGGTGAAGGGCCGTTCGCAGGCGGGGCAAATCTTCGTCGGCAGGTTCTGCTTGGCGACGCCATTGGGCATTAGCGGGGCTCCGCGTCGAGGAAGGCGGCGACGTCGGCGAGGTCGACGGTCGTGTCGAGATAGGTCCGGCCGATCCCGCGGGCGAGCAGGAAGGGCAGGGTGCCCGCCGCCATCTTCTTGTCGTGGCGCATGTGATCGACGAGCGTCGCGCCATCCGCGGCGACATGCGCGCCGGCCAGTCCGTCGGGGAGCTGAACCGCACGCCAATGGGCCGCCACCCGATCGGCCTCGTCGCGCGAACAGAGCCCGTGGGCCGCCGAATAGCGGAACGCCAGCGCACAGCCCGCGGCGACGCCCTCGCCGTGGATCAGCGTCTGCGAGAACCCGGTCTCGGCCTCGAGTGCATGGCCGAAGGTGTGCCCAAGATTGAGCAGCGCGCGCGTGCCGGTCGTCTCATGCTCGTCCGCCGCGACGATTCGGGCCTTGGCCGAGACGCTGTGGATGATGGCGTATTCGCGCAGCGCGATGTCGCCGGCGAGCAACGCCGCACCGTTCGTCTCGCACCAGGCGAAGAAGGCGGGGTCGTCGATCAGCCCGTATTTCACCACCTCGGCATAGCCGGCGCGTAACTCGCGGATCGGCAGCGTGTCGAGCACCTGCGGGTCGATCAGGACCATCGCCGGTTGATGGAAGGCGCCGATCAGGTTCTTGCCCGCACGCGTGTTGATCGCGGTCTTGCCGCCGACCGAACTGTCGACCTGCGCCAGCAGCGTGGTCGGGATCTGGACGAAGCGGCAGCCGCGCTTGAGGATGGCGCAGGCAAAGCCGACAAGATCGCCGATCACGCCGCCGCCAAGCGCGACGACGTGATCGCCGCGCTCGATGCCGATGTCGAGCAGCCGGTCGCACAGCCGTTCCAGCGTCGCCCAGCTCTTCGATCCCTCGCCGGGCGAAAGCACGATCGCCTCGCTGGCGACGCCGTGCGCCGTGAGTGACGCCTGTAGTGTCGCCAGATGGCCGCTCAGATTCTCGTCGGTGACGATCGCCATCGTCCGACCGCGCGCGAGCGGCGCCAGATGGTCGCCGGCCTTCTCGAGCAGCCCTGCCTGGATGTGGATCGGATAGGTCCGTGCGCCCAGATTCACGGTGATGACGGTCATAGGCCGATGGCTTTCAGGATGGAGGCGACGGTCGCCTCGTGCGGCGCCTTGTTGCTGGCGATATGGATATGCGCCTTGGCGTAGATCGGGTTGCGGACCCGCGCGAGCTCGGCAAGTACCTGGCCCGCGTCGCGGTTGCGCAGCAGGGGGCGGGTGTTGCGACGCCCGACGCGTTCGACGAGGATCTCGGGCGGTGCGCTGAGCCAGATCGCGGTGGCTTCGGCGAGGATCAGGCTGCGCGTCTCGTCGTTGATGAACGCGCCGCCGCCGGTCGCGATGACCTTCGGCGTGCCGTCAATCAGCCGCGCGATCACGCGGCGCTCGCCATCGCGGAAATAGGCCTCGCCATATTTGGCGAAGATCTCGCTCACGCTCATGCCGGACGCCGCCTCGATCTCGTGATCGGCGTCGACAAAGGGCAGCCGCAAGCGGTGCGCGAGGCGGCGGCCGACGGTGGTCTTGCCCACGCCCATCAGGCCGACGAGCACGATCGGGGGGCCGCTCCAGGGGGCAATCGGGTTGTGGCTTTGCAACATCGCGGTCCGCGCTATACAGCGGCACTGCGCGGGGGGAAACGGCATCCGCATGCCTATTCGCATCCGTCAGCAATGTCCTATCAGTCATTACAAGGTTTTGCGTATGTCCCGCCTGATAGTCTCGGTCGTCGTTATCCTGGTCGTCGTCGTCGGTGGGTTGTTCCTGCTCGCCGGTCGCGCAACCGAGCGCCCGCAGACGCAAGTCGAGAAGGCCGTGACGCTTGCGAACCTGTCCTAAGGTCACGCTGGCGGCGCTCGCCGCCGCCTGCAGCTTGGCCGCGCTTGCGCCGGCAATCGGGCAGGACCGACCGGAATCACTCCTGCCGCCCGGTTTCGGTGACACGACGCCAACACCGGCGCCTGCACCGCGGCGGACTCCCCCGTCCGCCAACCCGACGCAGTCCCAGCCGCCCGGACAGGCACCAGCCCGGTCCGCACCGTCGACCCCGTCTTCGGGCCCGACCGCGTCCCCCGGCGCTCCCGTTCCGGCGCCGCCGGCCGGGATGGCGACGATCCAGCCGCTGCCCGCACCCGATGGCAGCATTCCGCCACTAACGGCGACGCCTGCCGCTGACACGCCGCCACCGATCGATCCGGCGGTGCTCGCGCAATATGAAATGCCGGCCTCGGCGCGGCGTTCACTCGATCGTGTCGGGCCGATCGGTTCCGGCGAGGGCGGTCTTGCCGCCGACGCGTTCGGCGATGCCGAGGGCCCCTATCTCGAGACGCTGATGCGGCGGTTGAGCGCGCCGCTCCCGTCACGTTGGATGTCGATCCTGTTGCGACGGGCGCTTGTGTCGCGGGTCGAGACCCCGGTCGGCGTCAACGGCGCGGATTTCGCCGCCGAGCGCGCCTGGCTGTTGCTGCGCATGGGCGAGTCCGTCGCCGCGCGTGCGGTGGTGCAGGGCGTCGATACCGGCAATTACACACCCAAACTCTATCAGGTAGCGATGAACGCCGGTCTCGCCGCGGGCGATCCAGGCGCGCTGTGCCCGCTCGTCGAGGGCGCGATGCAACGCGCACCGGCGCGTGGTTGGACGATGGCGCAGGCGATGTGCGCGGGGCTGTCGGGATCGCCGACCCAGGCCGGCACGCTGATCACCGCGGCACGGCGCCGCAACGTCGCGTCGGGCGTCGACATGCTGCTCGCGCAGAAGGTCGTCGGCGCGGGCGGGCAGGGGCGTCAGGCGGTCACGATCGAATGGGATTCGGTCGACCAGCTGACCTCGTGGCGGTTCGGCCTGGCGATGGCGACCGGCGTCGCCGTTCCCGATGCGCTGTACCGGACCGTCGGCGTGCAGGCGACCTATTGGCGGGCGCTGTCGCCTGCGATGACGATCGCCGACCGCCTGCCCGCCGCGGACGCCGCCGCGGCGCAAGGCGTGCTGTCGAGCGCAGCACTGGTCGATCTCTATGCGGCGGCGGAGGCGGACGACAGCGTGCAGAGCGCGGCGTCCGCGACCGTGCAGGATCTGCGTACCGCCTATGCCGACCGCAATGCCGAAGGCCGGATGACCGCGCTGCGATCGATCTGGGGCAAGGCGGACGATGCTTGGCCGTCCTATGCCCGGATGGTGCTGACCGCGCGGGCGGCGGCACGGATCCCGCCTGCAAATGGCGAGCGCGATGCCGACCGGATGGTCGCCGCGATGCTGTCTGCGGGGCTCGACCGGACGGCGGCGCGCTGGCGGGGCACGGTCGCCAAGGGGGGCGATGGCTGGGCGATGATTGCGCTGGCGGATCCAGATGCGACCGGCCGCCTGAGCTATGGCGATCTGGCGGCCTATAGCGGTGGCCGTGGCGATTCGGCCCTGAAGCAGCGCCTGCTGTTCGCCGGACTGGCCGGTCTCGGCCGCCTGAGCGCGGGCGATATCGAACGCGCCGCGCAGGCGCTGGCGGTTCCGATCGGCACCGAAAATGGCTGGACGCGTGCGCTCGACAAGGCAGCGCGAGCGGGCCAGCCGGGGACGGTCGCGCTGCTCGCGGCGACGGGCATGCAGACCGCCAGCTGGCACGGCATGCCGCCCGAGGCCTTGTACCGGATCGTCGCGGCCCTGCGCGCCGTGGGACTTGAGGGCGAAGCGCGGATGATCGCGGCCGAGGCGATCGCGCGCGCGTGACGCGGTCGCGATCATGACCGATACGGTCGCCGGGGCGGATGCGGTCGAGCGCGCGCCGCCGGCGGCGAGCGACCGGGCGCTGATCGAGCGGTTCCTCGAGATGATGGCGGCGGAATCGGGCGCTGCGCCGAACACGATTGCGGCGTATCGCAGCGATCTCATGCTCGCATCACGCGTTGCGGAGGGCGGGCTGGCCGGCGCGGACGGCGATGCGCTGGGGCGGCTGGCGGACAGCTGGAGCAGCCTGTCGCGCGCGACGGTCGGCCGCAAGTCCGCGGCCTTGCGCCGGTTCTTCGGATTTCTCGCCGACGAAGGGCATCGCAGTGACGATCCGGGCAAGGCACTGCCGCGGCCGGGCACGGCGCGACCCCTGCCGAAAATCCTCAGCCACGCCGATGTCGACCGGTTGTTCGCCGCGATCGTCGAGCGCGTGGCGCGCGATCCGATGGATCCGGTCGACCTGCGTCTCTCCGCGCTGATCGAACTTCTTTACGGATCGGGGCTGCGTGCGACCGAGCTCGTCAGCCTGCCGCGCGCCGCGGTGCACCCCGACCGGCCGTTCCTGATCCTGCGCGGCAAGGGCGGGCGCGAGCGGCTCGTGCCGATTTCCGACCGGGCGCGTGCCGCCGTCGCGCTGTGGCGCACGCATGTCGCGGCGGATCAGCCCTGGCTGTTCCCCTCCGGCAAGGGGCATCTGTCACGAATTCGCCTGTACCAGATCGTCAAGGCGCTGGCCGCAGAGGCGGGGGTGCCCCCCGACCGCGTCAGCCCGCATGTCCTGCGCCACGCCTTCGCGACGCATCTCCTCGCGGGGGGCGCCGATCTGAGGGCGTTGCAGGCGATGCTCGGGCATGCCGATATCGCGACGACGGAGATCTATACGCATGTCGAGGCGAGCAAACTGATCGAGCTCGTCAACACCCGCCACCCCCTGACCGATCCGGAGCACGCGACCTCACGTTGACGTTCCGGCGCGCGCCCCGTAACCGACTCGGATGCCAAGCTTCCTCGACTTTGAGAAACCCATCGCCGAACTGCAGGGGCGGATCGACGAACTTCGTGAGACCGCCAGCGATGGCAATCTCGATCTGTCCGCCGATATCATGCGGTTGCAGGCGAAATCCGACAAGCTGCTGAAGGACACCTTCGCCCGGTTGACGCCGTGGCAGAAGACGCAGGTCGCGCGCCATCCCGAGCGGCCGCACTTCAAGGATTATGCCGCCGCACTGTTCGAGGAATTCGTGCCGCTGGCCGGTGACCGAGCGTTCGGCGACGACCAGGCGATCCTGGGAGGCTTTGCGACGTTTCGCGGCCGCAAGATCATGGTGCTCGGCCATGAGAAGGGCGACGATACCGCGAGCCGGCTGCGGCACAATTTCGGCATGGGCAAGCCCGAGGGCTATCGCAAGGCGATCCGCCTCGTCGAACTCGCGGACCGTTTCGGCCTGCCGATCGTAACCCTGGTCGACACGTCGGGGGCGTTTCCCGGCATCCAGGCTGAAGAGCGCGGGCAGGCGGAGGCGATTGCCCGGTCGACCGAAGCCTGCCTGAACGCAGGCGTGCCGATCGTCTCGGCGATCGTCGGCGAGGGCGGATCGGGCGGCGCAGTCGCGCTCGCCGCGGGCAACCGCGTGCTGATGTTCGAACATGCCATCTATTCGGTGATCAGCCCCGAAGGCTGTGCGTCGATCTTGTGGCGTACCGCGGACAAGGCGGCCGAGGCCGCCGAGGCGATGCGGATCACCGCGCAGGATCTTAAGGCGTTCGGCGTGATCGACACGATCGTGCCCGAACCGCTGGGTGGCGCGCACCGCGACCGCGCGGTGGCGATCGACGCACTGGGCAGCGCGCTGACGGATGCACTCGACTCGCTCGTCCCGTTGTCGCCGGCCGAGCTGCGCAAGGCGCGCCAGGCCAAGTTCCTCAAAATGGGCCGTCTCTGACCCCAACAGCAAAAAGGGCGGCGAACCCGAAGGTTCGCCGCCCTATGCCGACCGTTCGATCCGAGGATCGACGGGATCAGCCGGCCGTGTTCAGCTTGGTCGAGACGTTGTTGAACGTCTTGTTCAGGCTGCCACCCAGGCCCTGCATCGCGGCGATGGCTGCGACGGCGATCAGCGCGGCGATCAGGCCGTACTCGATTGCGGTTGCGCCCTTGGTGTTCTTGAAAATCTTCCGAAGCGTCTGCATTCCGGTCTCCATCGTTAAAAGCATCAGTCACCCGGCCGCCCGGGGCTACACCGGATCAGCAATTCCGTGACTAGACGTGACCCATTGAGAAAAGCTTAAACGGGCGGATTTTTGCTATGGTTAGCGCGCGTTAGCCACTCGGTTGTGCAGCATGCCCCAAAGCGCCGTAGTGCCATCAGCAAGATAGACGAGTCCGGCAATCATGCCGAGAACGACGAGCGCAAGAATAAGCCCGTATTCAACTGCGGTAGCGCCGCGGCGGTCGGTGATGAGCGCGGCCGCAGCGGCGCGGATCTTGCGACGCATGGTCTTTACGACGATCAGCTTCGGCCTCATGGCGTGCCCTATACAGCGCGGAGATTAACGAATGACCAAAGCCGCTTACTTATTGCCGGTCGTCGCCGCCGCGCTGGTCGATGCGGATGGCCGCGTCCTGCTGCAGCAGCGCCCCGAGGGCCGCTCGCTCGCCGGGCTGTGGGAGTTTCCGGGCGGCAAGGTCGAGTCAGGCGAGACGCCCGAAGCCGCCTTGATCCGCGAGCTCGAGGAGGAACTGGCCATCACCGTGCCGCAGGCCTGCCTTGCCCCCGCCGCCTTTGCCAGTGCGCCGCTCGACGACCGGCATCTGCTCCTGCTGCTGTATATCACCCGCAAATGGACCGGCGTGCCGCGCGCGCTCGAGGCGACCGCGTTACGCTGGGTCCGCCCGGCGGACATGCACGACCTGCCGATGCCACCTGCCGACCGGCCGTTGATCGGACTGCTCGACGCCTTGTTGTGAGCGCACCTCCGGCGTTTCGGCGCCAAAGGACAGACGGCGTCAGTCGATCCGGTACTGGATCGGTTTGAACGCGCCGCCATTGGACTGGAGCGCGGAACAAGCGGTCAGGCCGATGATCAGGTCCATCTCTGCGCGGAACGTGACGGTGTCGCCAGCGCGGCTGAGCGGTGGTTCGACCGTGAACGCCCCCGTCGTGCCATCGATCGGCACGTTCATGAAGCAGTTGAACGCGACCGGGATCGCGTCCGGCTCGATACCAAAAGGCGCGAGCGCCGCCGCGAGATTGCCGAAGCATCCCCGGTGTGGATCGGTGTCGCCGTAGATGATCGCGAAGGTTTCCTTCGAACACGGCGTCAGCAGGAAATCATGCCGGCCGACATCGTCGGCGATGATGTCGAGCATCACGGTGCTGCGGTTCGAATAGAGCCGGTCGCCCGTGGTGAGATAGAGCCGGCTGGCATAGTCCAGCGTCCGCCCCGACGAAATCACCTCGCGCGTGTCGGCGCGGCTATAAGCCAGAAGATCGGCGACCTGCCGGCCCTCGGGATCGATCACGGTCAGCGTCTGGCCGTGATCGAGCGTGAAGGCGGTCCCCGACCGGGGGCTGATCGTCTCAACCATGTGCACTGCTCCGCTTGAACGGGCATTTCCAGGAATCGTCGACGACCCGCCCGCTATATTGGCGTGCCTCGCTCGATTCGCCGTGGCGCGCAAGCATCGGGTTCATCGACCCCGCCAGCTCGAGATCGCGCGCCAGGATCGACGTCCGCAGCTTGTCGTAGCGCTGTTGCGTCCGCAGCACCTCGAACTGGTCGTGGAGGTTGAACACCATCGCTGGTGCCTCGAAACGCCGCGCGGGACGGCTAGCCTGCGGGTGCAGGCCGACAACGAAAAACGCCTCGCCAGAAAAGCTCAGCGAAAAATGCGGATCGTCGGGATCGGCGCTGACCGAGGGATCGGGACGATGGCCTAGCCACGCGTCCTTGTCGCTCAGCGACTGGGCCCGCGCCCAGAGGTGCGATTCGAATTCCTCTTCGCTCAGGTGCGTCGCGCTGTCGGCAGGGCCTTCGAACAGCACCACGAGCGTCCGGAAGATCGCGCGGTCTTCATGATATTTGCGGACCGTGTCACCCAGCATCGGCAGGATGCGCAGGTCGTCCCACGCCGATCGAAGGTCGCGCGCGACGATGATGTCCATCTGCCCCTTCGCGAGCGCCGACTTGGCGCCGACACACGGGAAGGCAGTGTCCTTGATCGTCGCGATGAACGCGCGTGCGAGCGGATGGTCGTTTTGGGATTGCGGCTGATACATGGTCGACGAGGAACAGATGGACGGCGGCTTTGTTTCGCCTTCGATGCGATTGACTCATCTCAATCAATATGAATCCGCTGATGAGCGCGTCACGCGCGCGGTATTGCGGTGGGGAAACAGGCATGCTGACGGAAAAATTCTTGCTGGGCCGAGGCCGCGAGGACCTGAGCGCACAGGAAAAGCAGATCCTAGAGGACAGCGTCGCCGAGGTAAGGTCGCTGCCGCCGCGCCATCGCCTCGTGCGTGCCGGCCAGCCCGTCCAGACGAGCACGCTGCTGCTCGAAGGGTTCATCTGCCGTTATATGGATGATCGGGATGGTCTGCGGCAGCTCGTCGCCGTCCATATCCCGGGGGATTTTGTCGATCTTCACGCCTTCCCGATGAAGCGGCTGGATCATGACGTCGCCACATTGGGGCCGGTAAAGGTCGCGACGTTCGAACATGAGACGCTGAAGACGATCACCGAACGGCATCCGCATCTGACGCAGCGGCTCTGGTTCAGCACGCTGCTCGATGCGGCGATGCACCGCGAATGGATTTTCCGGATGGGGCGGCTCGGCGCCGAGGGCCGCGTGGCGCATCTGTTCTGCGAGATCTACGCACGACTGGCGATGGTCGGCTTGGCGAAGGACGGCTGCTACGCGCTGCCGATGACCCAGCCCGATCTGGCGGAGGCCTGCGGCATCACCGGCGTCCACGTCAATCGCGTGCTGCGCTTGCTGCGAGAGCGCAAGCTGGTGACATTCCGGGCAAATACCGTCGAGATCATGGATCCAGCCGGGCTGGCGAGTGTTGGGGAATTTCATCCCGACTATCTTTACGGGACGAGCGCCACCCCCGCCGGAGCCTTTGCATGAACGACAGGTTGAAGCCGGAGGACGAGCCGGGCGTAGCGGCGGCCGAGCAGGGGCAGGTGACGCTCGATGGTCCCAATGGCTTGGCGATCGCGATGACGCCCGCGGCGGCGGCCGAAACGGGCCGCCGACTGATCGAGGCGGCACGTCTGGCTGAACAGCAGACCCCGCCTTCAAGTGCTATGGATGGGCATTCAGAGGCGTCCGACGACGTCTAGTCCCGGGCAGCCTGAGCGGTCCTTTGGCGCCCTGGACACGGCCTGCCAGCGCGGGCCGGGGGGTGCCGCCGCGGCACGCGGGGTTCCGCATCTGCACATTGTCTCTATGATGGCGTCAACATCGTCCGGGAGAACCATGTGCAATTTCTACCCTTCGCAGTCAGTGCAGCTGCATTGATGGCGTCAGCATCTACCATGGCGCAGACCGCGGTCGCGCCCACCGCCAACCCGCTGCTTGCCGACTGGACCGGCCCCGCCGGCGGGGTACCGCCCTGGGACAAGGTCCGCCCCGAACTGTTCCCGCAAACGTTCGAGACGACGCTGGCGGAGCGCACCGCCGAATATCGCAAGATCGCCGACAACCCGGCCAAGCCGACCTTCGCGAACACGATCGTGCCGATGCAGCTTGCGGGCAAGCGCTACGGGCAGGTGATGACGCTGTTCGGCGTGATGACGGGCAACATGAACACGCCCGCCTATCAGAAGCTCGACCGCGAATGGTCGCCAAAATTCTCCGCCGCGTCGGATGCGATCACGTTCGACAAGCCGTTGTTTGCGCGGATCCAGGCGGTCTACGACGCGCGCAATTCGAGCGGGCTGGACGCGCAGCAGATCCGGCTCGTGACGCGGATCTATGACAGCTATGTGCGCCAGGGCGCGACACTGAACGATGCCCAGAAGGCGCAGCTTTCTCAGTATAACCAGCAGCTCGCGACGCAGTTCTCGACCTTTGGCGAGAAGTTGCTCGCCGACGAGAGCAAGGCGATCTCGGTCACCGACGAGGCGCAGCTGGCCGGGCTTCCCGACAGCGTGAAGGCGGTCGCCAAGGCCGCGGCGGCCGAGCGCAAGCTGCCGGGCTTCGCGATCGTCAACACGCGCAGCGCGGTCGATCCGGTGTTGACCTACGCCACCGACCGCGCCCTGCGTGAGAAGGTGTGGCGCGCGTTCGTCAATCGCGGCGATAACGGCGATGCCAACGACACGAACGCGACGATCGCACAGATCGTCAAGCTGCGTGCCGACCGCGCGCATCTGCTCGGGTTCAAGACGCATGCCGACTGGCGGATGCAGGACACGATGGCCAAGACGCCCGCCGCGGCGATGGACCTGATGATGCGTGTCTGGCACGCCGCCAAGGGGCGCGTTGCCGAGGAAGTCGCGGACATGCAGAAGATCGCCGGCGCGTCGGTGACGATCGAGCCCTGGGATTACCGCTTCTACCAGGAGAAGGTCCGCAAAAGCCGGTACGATCTCGATCAGGCGCAGCTCAAGCCGTATTTCGAGCTCGGGAACATCATCCAGGGGTCGCTCTACGCCGCCAACCGGCTGTACGGGCTGACCTTCAAGGAGATCACCGGCACGGTGCCGGTGTTCGAGCCGAACATGCGTGTGTGGAGCGTGACGGACAAGGCCGGCAAGGATGTCGGGCTGTTCTACCGCGACGATTTCGCGCGGACGGGCAAGCGGTCGGGCGCCTGGGCGAACACCTATCGCGGGCAGCGCGGGCTGGCCCCGGCGCAGCTGGTGCTGTCGTCGAACAACAATAACTTCGCCAAGGGCGCACCCGGCGAGCCGATCCTGATCAGCCTCGACGATGCGCAGACGCTGTTCCACGAATTCGGCCATGCGATCCACGCGATGCTGCAGAACGTCCAGTATCCGGGCCTTGCAGGGACGCCGCGCGACTTCGTCGAATATCCGAGCCAGGTGAACGAGCATTGGCTGCTCACCCGCGACGTGCTCGACAAATATGCGCGGCATTACCAGACCAAGGCGGCGATGCCGCAGGATCTGCTCGACAAGATCGAGAAGTCCCGGACGTTCAACCAGGGCTTTGCCACCGCGGAATATCTGTCGTCGGCAATCGTCGACATGAAGATCCACACCGTGGCCAATGGCGTGATCGACCCGGACACATTCGAGGCTGCGACGCTCGCCGAGATCGGCATGCCGAAGCAGCTGGTGATGCGGCACCGCGTGCCGCAGTTCCAGCATCTGTTCTCGTCCGACAGCTATTCGGCGGGCTATTACAGCTATCTCTGGTCCGAGACGATGGACGCGGACACGTTCGCCGCGTTCGAGGAGGCGGGCAGCCCCTGGGACAAGCCGACCGCGGACAAGTTCGCAAGGCTCCTGCTGTCGACGGGTAACGAGACCGATCGTGCCGAGGCGTATCGCGCCTTTCGCGATCGCGACCCGGATGTGAACGCGTTGCTCAAGAAGCGCGGCTTTGCCCCAACTCAAGCCGCACAGGACGCGAAATAATGGCCCCCGATCAGAAAACTCGCCTGAAAGCGATCATCGGCGGATCGACCGGCAATCTCGTCGAGTGGTTCGACTGGTACGTCTATTCGGCCTTCACGCTCTACTTCGCGCCGCATTTCTTCCCGTCGACGGATCGCACCGCGCAGCTGCTGAGCGCGGCGGCGATTTTCGCCGTCGGCTTCCTGATGCGGCCGATCGGCGCGTGGATCATGGGGGTCTATTCCGATCGCCACGGCCGCAAGGCGGGGCTGACCGTCGCGGTGACGCTGATGTGCGCGGGGTCGCTGATCATCGCCTGCACGCCGGGATACGAGACGATCGGCGTGTTCGCGCCGATCATGCTGGTAATCGCACGCCTGATGCAGGGGTTGTCGGTCGGCGGTGAATATGGCGCGTCGGCGACGTATCTGACCGAGATGGCAGGCAAGGATCGCCGCGGGTTCTTCTCGTCATTCCAGTATGTCACGCTGATCTCGGGACAGCTGCTCGCGATCTGCGTGCTGCTGGTGCTGCAGTCGACGATGAGCGAGGCGGCACTCGATTCCTGGGGCTGGCGCATTCCGTTCGCGATCGGTGCGGTTCTGGCCGTGGTCGTGTTCTATATTCGTCGCGGGCTGGCCGAAACGCAGAGCTTCGAGAATGCCAAGTCCGAGGCGGGCGACGGCAAGCCCAAGTCGGGCTTCCTCCAGCTGATCACCAAGCATCCGCGCGAGACGATGACGGTGATGCTGCTGACCGCAGGCGGTACGCTCGCCTTCTACGCCTACTCGATCTACATGCAGAAGTTCCTGGTGAACACGAGCGGTTTCAGCCGCGAAGTGGCGAGCCAGATCAATGCCGCGACGCTGTTCGTGTTCATGCTGCTCCAGCCGATCGCGGGCGGGTTGTCGGATCGGGTCGGCCGCAAGCCGCTGATGATCGCGTTCGGCATTGCAGGCGTGCTGTTCACCTATCCGATCTTCACCGCGCTCGAGACGGCGACCAACCCGGTCTATGCCGGGTTGCTCGTAATGGCGGCGCTGCTGATCGTGACGGGCTACACCTCGATCAACGCAGTCGTGAAGGCGGAGCTGTTTCCCGCGCATATTCGTGCGCTGGGCGTCGCGTTGCCCTACGCACTCGCCAACACGCTGTTCGGCGGGACCGCCGAATATGTCGCGCTCAAGTTCAAGGATTCTGGGTTCGAGCGCGGCTTCTACTGGTATGTGACCGGGATGATTGCGGTGTCGCTGATCGTGTATCTGCGGATGAAGGATACGCGGACGAACAGCCAGATCGTCGAGGACTAGGGGCTTCGGCCCGCTCGCCCCACAACCTCCGTCATCCTGACGAAAGTCAGGATCCAGAGCCCAATGTCGCAGCATGCGTGGCTCTGGATCCTGGGTCGAGCCCAGGATGACGGATTTTGGGGGACGTGTGCGCCCGGCTACGCCTCAGCGCGGGAGTTCGATGATCGCGTCGAGGCCGCCGCCCGTGCGGTTGACGAGGCGGATCTCGCCGCCGGCCTCGCGGATGATGGCGCGGGCGAGCGCAAGGCCCAGCCCGATGCCCCCGGTTTCACGGTTGCGCGACGTTTCCAGCCGGGTGAACGCATCGAACACGTCGCCCATGCGATCCTCGGGGATCCCGGGTCCCTGATCGGCGACGATGATCGCGACGCGACGCGCATCCGCCTCGACGCGGACCTCTGCCGAAACACCATATTTGACCGCGTTCTCGATCAGGTTGCGCACCGCTCGCCGGATCAGCGACGGGCGCAGGTGCATCCGCAGCCGGCCCGCCTCGACGAACGTCACATTGTCACCGATATCGCGGAAATCCTCGACCACCGCGTCGACCAGCGCCGCCAGATCGACATCGGTCGGTGGCTCGCTCGGGCGGCCGAGCCGGGCGAGCGAAAGGATGTCGTCGAGCGTGCGGTTCATCTCGGCAATCGTGTCCGCCATCCGGGTGCGATCGGTGTCGTCCTCGACCGATTCGATACGGACACGCAGTGCTGCCAGCGGCGTGCGCAGGTCATGGCCGATCGCACCGAGCATCCGATCCTTCTCGTCGAGCATCGCGGTGACGCGCAGCCGCAGCGCGTTGAACGCGGCGACCAGCGCGGCGACGTCGTCGGGGCCGCGAACCGACAGCGCGATGCCCGGCTCGCCCGGCCGGAACGCCTCCGCCGCGGCGCGCAGATCGCGCAACGGGCGCGACATCCGCCGGACGATCCACAGCACCGGCAGCAGCACGATGACGTACAGGATCGCGGTCTGGCTCAACAGCGCGAACAGCAGCCGCCAGCCCGGCTGCGGCCACGGCGCGGTGATCGCCAGCCACCCGCGGCCCGGCTGTTCGACCGCGATCACCAGCGTTCCGCCCTGCCGGTCGCCCTGTCGCTCGCTCTGCCGGTCAGTCTTGCGAAGACCCTCCCGCCGCCGGGGGCCTTCATCGTCGTCGGAAACCGGACGCAGGCCGGTATCGATCCGGCCCACCGTCAGCCCTTGGTCGGCAAGCTGGCGACGGAGTTCCGCCGCGACCTCCGGATGCCGCTGATAGGCGAAGGGGGCGATCGGATTGGCGGTGAGGCGACGGACCCGGCCGCGGTCGGCGGTCAGCGGCCGCCCGGCATGCGCCTCGCGTTCGAGCGCATCGGCAATCCGTGTCGCCACCGGTCGTGTGGCCTGAGCGAGACGAAATTCGGTCCGGTCGCGAAGGATGAGCCCGAAATTGATCGCCTGCGCGACGAACAGGGCGAGCGCGATCAGCAGCGCCATCTGCCCTGCCAGACTGCGCGGCCAGGGCCGGGACGCCGTCACGGGTGCGCGATCACAGGCGGATGACCTCGGCCGCCAGCGTATAGCCGCCGCCCCAGACCGTCTTGATCAGTTCGGGCGTCTTGGCATCCGCCTCGATCTTGCGGCGCAGCCGGCTGACCTGATTGTCGATCGCGCGATCGAACGCAGCGGCCTCGCGCCCCTGGGTCAGATCGAGCAGCTGGTCGCGGGTCAGGACCTGGCGGGGTCGCGTGACGAGTGCGAGCAACAGGTTGTACTCGCCGGTCGACAACGGCACCGACACGCCCTCACGGTCGACCAGCGCGCGTTCGCCCGATTTGAGCACCCAGCCGGCAAAGGCGTAGGAATTGGCTTCGGGCGCATGCTGACGTGCGCCGCCCGCGGTGGCGCGGCGCAGGACGACCTTCACCCGCGTCGCGAGTTCGCGCGGCGAGAAAGGCTTCACGACATAGTCGTCGGCGCCCATCTCCAGCCCGACGATCCGGTCGGTTTCCTCGGCGCGGGCGGTCAGCAGGATGACCGGCACGTCGCTGGTCGCGGCGATGTGGCGGCACAGGCTCAGCCCGTCCTCGCCCGGCATCATGATGTCGAGAATGACGAGGTCGATCGCATAGGCGGTCAGCCGCGTCCGCGCGGCCTCCGCGTCGCCCGCCTGCGTGACGCGAAATCCCTGCTTGGTCAGATAGGCGGCCAATGGCTCGCGGATCGAACGCTCGTCATCGACGAGCAACAGATGCGGCATGTCTCCCATGGGGGCGACGTCTAGCATGGTGCGTGTCCAAAGGAAGCGCCGGACGATCGCAGACCGTCCGGCGCGCAGGGGCAGGGGGGCGGATTACTGATCGATGTCGCCACCCGGCCGGTCCATCCGATGCCCGCGACCATGGCGCATTGCGCGGCGATCGGGTCGCTCGCCCGCGTCGAGCCGTCCGTCATGATTGGCGTCCATCCGGTCGAAACGCTGCCCGGCACGGTCGATGAATTCGGCGCGTGTGAGCACGCCGTCATCGCCGCCGCGCCTGCCGCGCATCATCTGGCCCTTCCTGCCGTCCGCCATACCGGCACGCTCGGGCGGGAGCGTCTTGCCGCGTGCCGCCATCCGGGCCTCGCGACGGTCGCGCATCGCTTCGCGTGCCGCCTGGCGTTCGGCCGCGGTCACGATGCCATCGCCGTCGGCGTCCAATCGGGCGAACTGGGCCTCGGCCTGCGCAACGACTTCGGCGCGGGTGAGGATGCCGTCGCGATCGGTGTCAGCCTGCATCATCGGCCCGCCGCGCATCCGGCCTGCGTGCCGCGGACCGGGACCGCGGGGGGCCGGTGCGGGCGCCGCCTGCGCCTGGCCGGCGATGGTCGTCTGCAGCGCGGCGCGATTGGCGGCGCTGGTGGCGTCGGCGTCGGCGCGGTCGGCGGGGGCGGACTGTGCGCCGCATGCCGTGGCGGCAAAGCTGCTGGCGGTCAGCGCCAGCGTGAGCAGGGTCTTGCGCATCGCGTATCTCCGGTCGGACGGGGCTGATCCCCATCGAATATCCCGGTTATGGCGATCGGCTGTCGCGACGCTTTGTCAGGTGACGGATAAACTGTCGCAATCTGTATCGTGCACGTCACATTCGCGGGCGGCCGACCTGACGTGGCCGTCAGGCGAAGATCGCGACGCTCTGCATCTGTTCGGCGATCGGCAGGCCCTGCGCGTTCCAGATCGCCATCGACTGGCTCGAACTGCCGTCGCGGACATAGTCGGTCGTCGCGCGCAGCAGCCACCAGCCATCCTGCGTCACCGGTTGCGGGCCGAGAATGTTGAGCAGCCAGGTCATCGAGCTGAGCGGTGCCGGCCCGCCGAGCAGCTTGAGCGCGGAGGGTGGCAGGCAGTCCGCGACCGCAATCAGTTCGACCATCGGATCGAGCCCCTCGCGATCCGCCAGCCGGACCCAGCGCAGCCATTCGGCGGGGCCGACGCTGTCGTCGCGCCGGTCGAGCAGATCGAAATTGCGCGAGAAGGCGACCGCGCTGTGGCCGCGATAGGTCGCGGTGTCGGCGTCGGGTACCGCGAAGGCGGGCGCGGTGCCGGTGTGGTGGTCGACGCGCGAGGCGATCGGCCCCATGAAGACAAAGGTCGCGCGCAGCCCGAGCCCCGCCGCGCTTTCGACGTCCGCCTGGACGAATGCGGCATTGCGGCCCCGTCTTAGCCGCGTCGCGCGGATGACGATGTCGCCCGACAGCGGCCCGATGAACGCGACTTGCGCCGACCGGAGCGGTGGCAGGTCGGTGTCCGACATTTGCGCCGCATGCAGCGCGAGCGCGGCCGAGAACCCGCCATAGGCGGTGCGCCCCTGCAACCAATTGTCCGGCACGGTCCCGCGCCAGCCGCCCTTGGTCGGGTGCAGCGCATCGATCGCCTGTCGGAGACTGGTCATGCCGGCGTGCCCGTCAGCCGGTCGCGCAGTTCGCGCTTAAGCACCTTGCCGATCGCGCTGCGGGGGAGTTCGCTGGTCGGATGGATGCCCGACAGGCGCTGGGTCTTGCCTAGCTGCGCGTTGGTCCACGCCAGGATTTCCGCCGGGTTAGCCTCGGGCGAGCGAGGGACGATGACCGCGACCGGCGTCTCGCCCCATGCGTCGGACGGCATGCCGATTACCGCGCAGTCGGCGACGTCGGGATGCTGCCCAAGCACCGCCTCGAGGTCGGAGGGGTAGATGTTGAACCCGCCCGAGATGATCAGGTCCTTCTTGCGGTCCATCAGGATGAGGAAGCCGTCTTCGTCGAACCGCCCGACATCGCCGTGGCGGATATAACGGTTGCCCTCGGCATCATGCCATTCGGCGTGGCGTGTCGCATCGCTCCGGCCGTGATAGCCGTTCATCATCGCGGGCGAGCGGCCGACGACCTCGCCCAATTCGCCCGGCGGCACCTCGACACCGTCATCGTCGATCAGGCGGATCTCGTGCCCCGGCATCGGCTGACCCACGCTGTGCAGCTTGGTCGGATGCGCGGTCGCGTTGAGCGCGCAGCTCGCCCCGCCTTCGGTCATGCCGTAGAACTCGACGAGCAACCCTGGCCAGCGCGCGACGACGTCGGCCTTGAGCGCGGCGGAGAAGGGCGCGCTTGTGCTCGTCTTGAAGCGGAAGGCCGACAGGTCGAACGCGTCGAAATCGGGGAGCGCCATGATCCGCTGATACTGGACGGGGACGAGCATCGTGTGCGTCGCGCGGTAGCGCTCGGCGAGCGTCAGATAGCCGCGCGCGTCGAACTTGCCCATCAGCACGACGCTGCCGCCCCAGCCGAGCGTCGGCAGGACGCTGACCAGCGTGGTGTTCGAATAGAGCGGCGTCGCGATCATCGTGACCGCAGTGTCGAACCCCGCGGCGCTGTTGCGCGCGATATGCGCCCAGCGCATCGCATGGCTCTGGACGATCCCCTTGGGCGTACCGGTCGTGCCCGACGAGTAGATGATGTTGAACGCATCGCCAGGTGCGATCGCCACGGGCGTGGGGCGTGCACCATCGGGCGCGAGCCAGCGCTCCAACAGCTCGGCGTCGCCGGACGGCCCCTCGGGCGGCAGGTTAGCGTCCGACAGGAGCAGGATCCGCGCGGTGACGCGTTCGTTCGCCAGAGCCTGCGCCATGGCCTCGTCCAGGACGACGATCGGTGCGCCGCTGTCCGCGATCATCGCCGCGATCGCCGCGGGGGTTGCCGACGGCGCGATTGGCGTCGCGACACAGCCGGCCCGTACCGCGCCAAGGAAAACAGAAAGATAGCTGGTCGACGGCGCGGCGACGATCGCGATCGCCTGTCCCGCGGCGATGCCGTCGCGTTGCAGCACCGCCGCCACGCGGTCCATCGTCCGGTCGAGCGTCGCATAGTCGATACTGCCCTGCGAATCTGCGATGGCGGTCGATGATCCGCGTTCTTGGGCATGGGCGCGGATGAGATCCGGCAGAGTCGCGAAGCCGGTAGCGAGCAAATCGGAGGCGATCGTCATATCCGCGTGGCTAGGCGAAGTGTGCGGCGAATGCCATACGCGATATTCGAAAAGACGACTCGCGAAAGGATCAGCCGATGTTGTTCTACGACAGTGCCTCGCCGGCGCCCAACCCGCGCCGCGTCCGGATCTTCCTCGCCGAAAAGCAGGTGCGCATCCCGATGGTGCAGGTGTCGATACCCAAGGCGGAGCACAAGGCGGCGCCTTTCCTTGCGGTGAACCCCTATGGCCAGACGCCTGCGCTGGCGTTCGACGATGGTCGCGTGCTGACCGAGAGCGTCGCGATCTGTCGATATTTCGAGGCGCTGCATCCGGAGCCGCCGCTGTTCGGGCACGGCGCGCACAATATCGCCGAGGTGGACATGTGGACGCGACGGGTCGAGCTGCGGCTGATGACGCCGCTGTCGCTGGTGTGGCAGCATACGCATCCCTGGACGGCGCGGATCGTGAAGCCGCAATATACCGAATTCGGCGAAACCCAGAGGCCGCGTGTCCGGTCGGCCATGGCCGAGTTCGACGCTGCGCTGGCGGGCATCGATTGGCTCGACGGGGTGCGCTATACCATTGCCGACATCGTCCTGCTGACGACGATCGACTTCGCCGGGTTCGTCGGCATTCCCATCCCGGACGAGCTGACACATCTCAGGGCTTGGCACGACCGTGCGTCAGGCCGCCCGAGCGCACAGGCCTAGCGCCGCTGGCGTCCCGGGTCTTGACCCCGGCCTCGTGCTCCGGACCGGCCGGACGTGGTGGGAGGGCTCTCAGGCCGGCATCCCCGACTTTAGTCCGGCATCCGCGACGGCGCCCGAACTTCCCTTTGCATCCCCCGGCGAATCATGCCAATAGCTGCCCATACCTGATGTTCAGTTTCGGAAAGAGACGGACTTAGGGTGGTTGAGCCTCGCAGCACTCTCGCAGTGCTCGGTATCGACAGGCAGGCAGTCCAACAGGTCGCCGCCTTGACGAGTTTGGAGAGGGGATAAGGCGGAAGGACGGCAAGGCCGTACCTTCCGCCGTCCTTCCTGAAACCCCAGCATCAGCGAGCATTGTGCGACCCGGCCTGACGCCGCATGCGCTGTTCCGTTTTGCGTCATTTCTGGCGTCACCTGACTTCGGCGCTTGAAGGCCGGCGGCGGCTGGTATCCTTAGGGTCGGACCGCTGCGGCAAAGGCCCTCTCCCCGGGGCCACATTATCGCAAGATCGAAAAATGGTTCTGGCCGATCCGGAACTGGCGAAAGCCGTCTACATGACAGTATTGGCAGGAATTAGTAGCAATATGCTACGATTTTCCCGCTTGACGCGTAAGGCGTAGAAGAATCTATTCGATGATGCGGTACGGGCCAAAGTGCTTCGGCCGAACAGGGGAGAGTGATGTGGCCAAGCAGCGCTATTTCGTCGCGTCCGCGTTTTTCGTACTTGCATGGGCCCTTGCCGTTCCGGCGGCAGCGCAGATCGGGGGTGATCCACAACCATTGGGAACGACGGGAGCGGGACAGGTCACAGCGAACCCCGCGCAGTCTGCCGCCGCCCAGCCAGAGAATGCCGACATCATCGTCACGGGCTCGCTGATCCGCGGGTCGTCCGAGGATGCCGCCGCACCCGTCGACGTGATTTCGGGCGATGAACTCGCGAAACAGGGCGCGCCGACCGCGGTCGAACTGCTCAAAAACCTGCCGACCTCGAACGGCGTAACCGGCGACGCGAACCAGTTCGACAGCCGCAGTCAGGGCAATGAGGGTGTCGCGTCGGTCAATCTGCGCGGACTGGGGCCACAACGTACGCTGGTGCTGCTCAACGGCAAGCGGCTGGTGCCGGTCGGCGGCGGTATTCCCATCGTCGACATCAACCTGATCCCCTCGGCCGCGATCGGCCGTGTCGAGGTGCTAAAGGACGGCGCCGCCGCCACCTATGGCTCGGACGCGATCGCGGGCGTGGTCAATTTCATCACGCGTACCGACCAGCAGGGTTTCCTGGTGTCGGGCGACTACCGCTATATCGACGGGTCGAAGGGCGATTACGGCACGGCCATGAGCTATGGTCACAGCGGCAACGGCGTGCGGATGCTGGCGTCGTTCGGCTATCAGCACCGGTCCGAGCTCCGTACCACCGATCGAGATTTCACGATCCAGCCCTATGCCAATAACCCGCAAGGCGGCTGGACCGGCGGCGGCAATCCCGGCAACCTTGATTTCAACGCGACCGTCCCCTTTCTCGACCCGGTCAGCGGGCGTCTGTTCACCGGCTATGGCGCGAACGGCGTGTCGAACGGGGTGAATTTCGTTCGCGATCTGGGGTGTGAATCGCTCGGCGGATTCCGCAGTGTCGCGGGCTCGACCACACCGACGCCGACCGCAGTCGGGACGATCGCGGTGCCGACCGATCGATGCTTCAACAATTACGGCCAGTTCGGCAATCTCGTCGAGCCGGAGGACCGGTATCAGGCCTATGCCGAGGTCGCGATCGACCTCACGAGTTCGCTCCACTTCACCGCGACCGCGCTTTATGGAGCGACCTCGACGCGGATCACGACGTCGCCAACCTATCTGCCGACGCTGCCGCCATCGGCGAATGCGGCGGGCGGCGGTGCGGGCTTCTTCCAGGTGCCGACCTATGCGCCGGCACTACGCGATTATTGCCAGGTCTATGGTGCGGCGGCGGGCTGCCTGACCGCGAACGGCACGCCGCTCGCACCCGCGCTCGCCTTCCCCGTACTCTTCCGTCCGGCACTGCTCGGTGGCAATCCGGTCATGCGGGGCGGGGACAATGACCGCGGATCGGCATTCTCCAAGCGCCAGTCCGAGGAAATGCGCTTTACCGCGGACCTGTCGTGGGAGGTCACCGACCGGATCAACCTGACCGCGAGCGGGACCTATTCGCAATATGTCCGCGAGAATGAGGGGACCGACACGTTCGGTGACCTGCTGCAGAACGCGATTGCGGGCTTTGGCGGCCCCAATTGCGCCTATGCGACCACCGCGTCGCGCGCCGGGCTGACCGCTGCGCAGATCGCTTCGCTTGCCGGAACGAACGGCTGCACCTTCTTCAACCCGTTCTCGACCGCAGTGGCGGCCAACCCGGTCACGGGCCAGGTGAACCCCAATTACGCCGGGTCGCGCGGCACCAACGGGCTCAGCACCGCGCCCGGTGCGGGGCTGGTCAACGACATTGCGACGGTCGACAATTTCTTCCGGACGACGCGCACCGTCTACAACACGCAATTGTTCGTCGGCGACCTCGTGCTCGGTGGGCGGACCGGGCTGCGACTGCCCGGTGGCGATGTCGGTTTCGCGATCGGCGGCCAGTATCGGCGCAATTATTATGCCGTGAACTATAATGCCGACAGCAATCTGGCGGTGAATCCCTGCCCGGGGACGCCGCTCAATCCGCGCGCGACCTGCACGCCGCAGACGGGCGCACTGGGCTTTCTCGGCACCAACCGGAACGCGTCCTCGGTGGGCGACGTGAAGGCGCTGTTCGCCGAGCTGCAGCTGCCGATCCTCGAGGCGATCAATGCGCAGCTGTCCGCGCGGTACGAGGATTATGGCGGCAATGTCGGGTCGACCTTCAATCCGCAGGGGCGGTTGCGCATCCAGGTGGCGCCGTGGCTGGCGCTTCGCGGCGGGGCCGGGACGACGTTCCGCGGACCGCCCGCGCAGCAGCTCGAAGGCAATCTGACCGCGCTGCAGATCATCGGCACCTCGTTCCGCGCGGTCGACATCAACGGAAATCCGGACCTTGAGCCTGAAAAGGCGACGACCTATAGCGGCGGCGTGATCCTCGACGCGGGCGGGTTCAATGCGAGCGTCGACTATTTCCGGTACGACCTGAAGGGGCCGATCGAGCAGGAGCCGACACAGGGCATCGTCAACGCATTGTTCGGTGCGAGCGGCGCGGCGAATTGCGGCAATGCCGCCTTTGCCGCGCTCCAGCAGCGCTTCACCTTCACGGGTGCGGGCTGCGGTGTCGGCAATGTCCAGCGGTTGCGCACCGTTTATGTCAACAGCGCCAATGTCACGACCTCGGGTCTCGACGTCCAGGCAAGCTTCCGCGGCGAGCTCGGGCTGGCGACCGTCACGGTGGGTGCGACCGGCACCTATGTCATCGACTACAAGACCAAGGACGTGACGGTCGAGGGGATCGTCGTGCAGCCCGCATTCGACGGTGTCGGCCTGCTCAACTACCAGACGACGGCCTATCCGGTGCCCGAAATCAAGGGCAACTGGTATGTGCAGGGTGATTACGACGTCGCCAGCCTGCGCGTGCAGTTCAACTATATCGATGGCTATACCGATCAGCGCGGCGCGGCGATCTTCGGGCCCAACTTCGGTGCGCTGGCCGGCGGATCGGTGACGGGCGGCAAGGAGATCGGCGCGTTCAAGACGATGGATGCCACGCTGAGGATCGCGCTGCCGACCGGATCGACGGTGTCGCTGTCCGCGCTCAACATCTTCGACCGCGCACCGCCCTTCGCACGGCTGGACCAGAATTACGATCCGTTCACCGCCTCGCCGCTCGGGTTCACCGCAAAACTCGGTTTGTCGCAAAAATTCTGATTGCTCTCGGCGCTGGCCTTGCTTTCAACGATTGGGTACGGTCCCAACAGGGTCGCAAGGCCAGCAACGATACGAGAGGATGACCATGGCGACAGCGTTGAAGACGCATTCCGACATCGCCGATTCCCTGGCCATGAAGCGCCGCGGCCTGACGCTCACCCTGCTCACGCTCACCTATTTCTTCAGCTATATGGATCGGCAGATCCTCGCGATCCTGCTCGAACGCATTAAGGCGGACCTGGTGCTGACCGATACGCAGCTCGGGCTGCTCTCGGGACTGGTGTTCGCGATCTTTTACGCCACGCTCGGCATCCCGGTCGCGCGACTTGCGGACCGGACGAGCCGCCGCAACATCATCGCGGTGAGCCTGACGATCTGGAGCGCGATGACCGCGATGTGCGGTCTGGCGCAAAACTTCACCCAACTCATGCTGTTCCGCATCGGCGTCGGGATCGGCGAGGCCGGGTCCAGCCCGCCCAGCCATTCGATCATCGCCGATCTCTATCCACCCGAAAAGCGCGCGGGCGCGATGGCAGTCTATTCGCTCGGCGTGGTGCTGGGGGCGGGGTTCGGGACGCTGATCGGCGGCGTCGTTGCGCACAGCTATGGCTGGCGGGTGGCGATGATGACCGTCGGGCTGCCCGGTATCGCGCTGGCGGTGCTCGTCCGGCTGTTCATGGTCGAGCCGCGTCGCGGCCTGTCCGACGCCGGCCCGGTCGCCGCGCCGGCGCCGATGCCGAGCGTCGCGCAGGGTTTCGCCTCGATGTGGGCGAGCGCGCCCGCGCGGCATCTCGTCGTCGGCGTGACCCTGACCTCGATGATCGGGTACGCGCTGACGGGGTGGGGGCCGAGCTTCATGCAGCGTTCGCTCGGCATCTCGATGCTCGACGTATCGCGCTATATCGCGCTGCCGGGTGCCCTGTTCGGGGCAATCTCGGCGCTCGCCGGCGGCAAGATCGCCGATGTGCTCGCCAAGCGCCACGGCCTTCACGTGCAGAGCTGGGTCGTGCTCGTCATGAAGGGGCTGTCGCTGCCCTTCGCGCTGGCCTTCTACCTCATCGACGTGCCGGCAATCGCGATCGGCAGCTATTTCGTCTACCTGATCTTCGCCAATTCGTACCTGGGGCCGAGCTTCGCGTTGATCCAGCATCTCGCGCCGCTGAAGACCCGTGCGATGTGGGCGGCGATCACGTTGCTGGTCATCAACCTGGTCGGCCTCGGCCTCGGCCCGACGATGGTCGGCTGGCTAAGCGACCTGTTGAAGCCGACCTTTGGCGAGGAATCACTACGCTATGCGCTGGTCATCATCGTGATGATGACGCCCTGGGCGCTCTATCATTACTGGCGTGCGGGCGTGCTGCTCAAGCGCGACGAGCATCAGGCCGCGTTCGCGACGGCCTGAGACATCGGGGCGGGGACCGGCGCGGCACGCAGCCTGTGCCGGTCCCCGCCGCCCCCCTGCCGATCAATCGTCGAACAGGCCGTACATCAGCGTCGAGGCATACATCGCCACGGCCCGTTCGCGCGGCATGGTCGACGCCCATTTGCGCATGTCGAAGGCGGCATTCTGGACCGCCATCAGCGCCTGCGCGGCGATCAGCGCATCGACCGCGCGGATCGAGCCCTCGCCGATCCCGTCCATCATCATCCCCGCATAGCGCCGCGCGATCCCGTTCGAGCGCTCGACCATCGCGTCGCGGACGCTTGGCGGCAGGCCGCTGAGCGCGGTCGTGCGGAGCAGCGGACCGCGCTCGGCGAACTGGACGTCGAGCAGCGTCGCGACGGTGCTCGACAGCTTGTGCCAATAGCTACCGCCCTCGGCCTCACCGCGGCCCTGCGCATCGGCGATCGTATCGAAGCTGCGGCGATAGCAGGCGATGACCAGATCGTCCTTCGCATCGAGATGGTGGTAGAAGCTGCCCTTGGTCACGTTGAGTTCGGACGCGATCTTCTGCACCGATGCGCCGCGATAGCCGAGTTCGTTGATAAGCCGCGTCGCCGCCAGCAGGAACGCCTCGCGCCCCGGCTCGGCATCGTCATGGCTGAGATCGAGCAGCGTCGGCGCCCAGCGCGCGCCCGGCCCGGCGATGCCGTGCGCGAACACGTCCATCAACCGCGCCTCGACACGGGCATATTGGTCCGGCTCGTACCGCGTCAGCCAGATCGGCAACCAGAAGGTATTTTCGAGCAGGACGTGCGCGCGCGCGCTCTGAATGTCGGTCTGTGCGCGGCCGGTCGACGGGCCCCAGAGGAGGCGGGTGCGGCGGAAAACCTCGCGCCAGCCGTTCATCAGCCGGCTGCGGATCGGATCTTCGGTGGCGCGCAGATCGGACAGGACCGCGAACGCCTTTTCCTCGCCGCGGTGGATCCGGCCGAGCCGCGCCATGTTGAGCGCAAGATAGCGGGCGACGCGCGCCTGCGGGGTCGCCTCGACCATCGCCTCGTCGAGCATCCGCAGCAGATAATCGAGCGTGTTCTCGAACGCGGCGGCGGCAAGGTCTTCCTTGCGCTTGAAGTAATAGGTAACGCTCGTCGTGTTGAGCCCGACCCGCCGCGCAACGTCCGCGAAGGTCATGCCCTTGGCGCTTTGCTCGTTGATCGCCTCTGCGGCTGCGGCGAGGATGGCGTCACGCTTGGCACGGAAGCGCTTCGTGCCCTGTTCGCCGTCTTCGATCGCCTCTGCCGGAACCTTCATCAAAATACCCTAACAGCTTCGATTTGAAGTTACAGTGCTTTTTAGGCGCTTTCGTGGCCGAGTGGAAAACCGGCTTTCGGCACGCTCCCGGATGCTTTACCGAATACGCGGTATGGTCTAATCGACCGCCAGACCGTGGACCGATGGAGAGCCCGCATGGATTTCAGCTTCAGCGACCGAGAGACCTATTTCCGAGATCGCGTGCGCGACTTCATCGACCAGAATATCCGCCCGCGTCAGGCCGATTACGACGCGCAGGCCCACCATGGCGAGCGCTGGAAGGTGATTCCGGTGATCGAGGAGATGAAGGAAAAGGCCAAAGCCGCAGGGCTGTGGAATTTCTTCATGCCCCCCCATTCCGGGCAGACTCACGTCGATGTTAGCTTCGTGTTCGAGGGGACGCAGCTGACCAATCTTGAATATGCGTTATGCGCCGAGGAGATGGGCAAGGTCAGCTGGGCGAGCGAATGTTTCAACTGCTCGGCGCCCGATACGGGCAATATGGAGGTATTCCATCGCTATGGCACGCGCGAGCAGAAGGAGGCGTGGCTCGGCCCGCTGATGCGCGGCGAGATCCGGTCGGCATTTTTGATGACCGAGCCTGCGGTGGCGTCGTCGGATGCGACCAATATCGAGACGTCGATGGTCCGCGACGGCGATCATTACGTGATCAACGGGACGAAATGGTGGTCGTCGGGGGTCGGTGATCCGCGCTGCAAGATCGCGATCGTCATGGGCAAGACGAGCTTCGAAGGATCGCGGCACCAGCAGCAGAGCCAGATCCTGGTGCCGATGGACACGCCCGGCGTGACGATCAAGCGGATGCTGTCCGTCTATGGCTATGACCACGCGCCGCACGGGCATGGCGAGGTCGTGCTCGAGAATGTCCGCGTTCCGGTCGAGAACGTGCTGCTGGGCGAAGGACGCGGGTTCGAGATCGCACAGGGGCGGCTCGGGCCGGGCCGCATCCACCATTGCATGCGGACGATCGGTGTCGCGGAGACCGCGATCGAGGCGATGGCGAAGCGGCTGCTGAGCCGTGTCGCGTTCGGCAAGCGGATCGCCGACTTCTCGGTCTGGGAGGAGCGGATCGCGACCGCGCGGATCGATATCGAGATGACGCGGCTGCTCTGCCTGAAGGCCGCGGACATGATGGACAAGGCGGGCAACAAATCCGCGCAGATCGAGATCTCGATGATCAAGGTCGCCGCGCCGAACATGGCGCTGAGGATCCTCGACGATGCAATCCAGGCGCATGGCGGCGGCGGCGTGTCGGACGATTTCCGGCTCGCGCACGACTGGGCGGCAATGCGGACGCTGCGCTTCGCCGATGGTCCCGATGAGGTCCACAACCGGTCGATCGCGCGTAACGAATTCGGCAAATACGGGGACTTTCGCAAAGGCGGCGTGTCGAGCGGGGATGTCGGGGTGAGCCGCTAACCCTGTCCCGTTCGTCCTGAGCGCAGTCGAAGGACATGTCCCGAACGAGCCAGTCCTTCGACTTCGCTCAGGACGAACGGCATTTTTTGATTGCGCGCCCGCCAAATCTGGAGCCAGACCACCCATGAAAGCCGCAGTCCTTTTCGAAGCCAATACGCCGCTCAGCATCGAGGACGTCACCGTCTCGAAGCCCGGTCCGCGCGAGGTGCTGATCCGTACCGTCGCGGTCGGGGTGTGTCGCTCCGACCTGCACTTCGTCGACGGCGCCTATCCGCATGCGATGCCGACCATCCCGGGGCACGAGGCTTGCGGCGTGGTCGAGGCGGTCGGTGACGAGGTCGCCATGGTCAAGGTCGGCGACCATGTCGTCACCTGCCTGTCGGCGTTTTGCGGCCACTGTGAGTTCTGCGTGACCGGCCGCATGGCGCTCTGCGTCGACAGTTCGGTGCGACGTCCCAAGGGCGCGCCGCCGCGGCTGATGCTGGGTGACCGACCGATCGCGCAGATGCTCAACCTGAGCGCCTATGCCGAGATGATGCTGGTGCACGAACATGCCTGTGTCGCGATCGACCGCGACATGCCGATGGACCGTGCGGCGCTGCTTGGCTGCGCGATCACGACCGGGGCGGGCGCGGTGTTCAACACGACCGACGTGACGCCGGGCGAGACGGTGTGCGTGGTCGGGTGCGGCGGGATCGGGCTGGCGGCGGTGAACGCCGCGAAGATCGCGGGTGCGGGCAAGATCATCGCGCTCGATCCGGTGCCGGAGAAGCGCGCGATGGCGGAGAAGCTTGGCGCCACGCACAGCTTCGACGCGCTGTCCGAGACTGCCGCGGACGAGGTCGTCGCGCTGACCAGGGGCGGCGTCCACCATGCGATCGAGGCGGTCGGCCGGACGCAGTCGGCGGCGACCGCAGTCAAGGTGCTGCGGCGCGGCGGGACCGCGACGATCCTGGGGATGATGCCGCTGGGCGAGAAGGTCGGGCTGTCGGCGATGGACCTGTTGTCGGGCAAGCGCCTGCAGGGCGGGTTCATGGGGTCGAACCGGTTTCCGGTCGACATCCCGCGGCTCGTCGATTTCTACATGCGCGGGCTGCTCGATCTCGACACGATCATCGCGGACCGGATGCCGCTCGAACGGATCAACGACGCGTTCGACGAATTGCGCCGCGGCGACACGACGCGCAGCGTGATCACCTTCGCATGAGCAGCGACGCAGCCAGCACGATGGTCGGTACGATCCCGGTCGGCGAGCGGGACCGGCTCGATCTCGACCGTTTGACGGCATGGATGACGGAGTCGGTCGAAGGCTTTGCCGGGCCGCTGCGCTACGCCAAGTTCGCCGGCGGCCAGTCGAATCCGACCTATCGGCTCGATACGTCAGCGCGCGCCTATGTCCTGCGCCGCAAGCCGTTCGGGCCGATCCTGCCCTCGGCGCATGCGGTCGAGCGCGAATATGCGGTGATCGCCGGGCTTCATCCGACGGGCTTTCCGGTGCCCCGGCCGTACGGGCTGTGCGAGGATCCCGACGTCATCGGCGCGCCATTCTATGTGATGGAGATGGTCGAAGGGCGGACGATCTGGGACGGCGCGATGCCGGGTGCGACGCCCGCCGAGCGCCGCGCACATTATGACGGGATGATCGACGCGCTCGCCGCGCTCCACAACACCGATTACGCGGCGGCGGGGCTCGCATCCTATGGCAAGCCCGGCAATTATTTCGAGCGGCAGGTGGGGCGCTGGACCAAGCAATATCGCGCGGCGGAGACCGAGCGGATGGAGTCGGTCGAGCGGCTGATCGACTGGTTGCCGCGCACCTTGCCCGACCAGACGCGGACGTCGATCGTCCACGGTGACTATCGCATCGACAACATGATCTTCGCCAATGCAACGGACGGCGCGGGCGCGAAGGTGATCGCGGTGCTCGACTGGGAATTGTCGACGCTCGGCGATCCGCTCGCCGACTTTTCCTACATGCTGATGAGCTGGGTGACCGAGCCCGAAGGCCGGTCGGGGGTGCTCGGCCTGACCGGTCCGGAGACCGGGATTCCGACGATCGAGCAGGTCGTCGCGCGCTATTGCGCCGCGACCGGGCGAGACGGCGTGCCGGATCTGAACTGGTATTTCGCCTATAACCTCTTCCGTCTCACTGGGATCGTCCAGGGAATCAAGAAGCGGATCATCGACGGCACCGCGTCGAGCGCGCAGGCCGAAGCGACGGTCGCCAAGGTGCACGCGCTGGCAGATGCGGCGTGGGGGTTTGCGGTGAAGGCGGGCGCGTGACGCATGTCCCGCAGGCGGAAGGGGAGAGGCAGGGCATGACGCAATTCGACCTGACCGGAAAGGTCGCGATCATCACCGGATCGTCGCGCGGGATCGGCAGGGCGAGCGCTTTCGAGCTGGCGGCACATGGCGCGAGGGTGGTGATCTCCAGCCGGAAACAGGAGGCGTGCGATGCCGTCGCGGCGGAGATCAACGCGCGCTACGGCGAGGACCGCGCGATCGCGGTCGCGGCGAACATCGCCGACAAGGCGGCGCTCCAGCATCTCGTCGACACGACTCGCAGCGCGTTCGGCCGCATCGACGTGCTGGTCTGCAACGCCGCCTCCAACCCCTATTACGGGCCCCAGGCGGGGATCGGCGACGACCAGTTCCGCAAGATCCTCGACAACAACATCGTGTCCAACCACTGGCTGGTCCAGATGGTCGCCCCCGGCATGACGGAGCAGCGCGACGGCAGCATCATCATCATCTCCTCGATCGGCGGGCTTCGCGGATCGCCGGTCATTGGCGCCTATTGCATCAGCAAGGCCGCCGACATGCAGTTGGCACGCAATCTCGCGGTCGAGTTCGGCCCGTCGGGTGTCCGCGTGAACTGCATCGCCCCCGGACTGATCCGCACCGACTTCGCGCGCGTGCTGTGGGAGGATCCCGAGCGGATCGCGGCGGCGAATACCCGCGTGCCGCTGCGACGCATCGGTGAACCCGAGGAAATCGCGGGCGCGGTGGTGTTTCTCGCTGCATCCGCGAGCCGTTTCATGACCGGGCAGACGCTGGTCATCGACGGCGGCGTCACGATCTAAAGGGGAGGGCATCATGCGGTTCGAGAACAGGTCGATCATCGTCACCGGCGCAGGATCCGGCATCGGCCGCGCGGCGGCATTGCTGTTCGCGGCGGAGGGCGGGCGTGTCGTCGTCGCGGACCGTACCGAGGGTGCGGACGAGACCGCGCATCTGATCAGCCAGGCCGGCGGCATCGCCACCTCGATCCGCGTCGATGCGGGGGAGGAGGAGGACGTGATCCGCATGGTCGCGCTCGCCTGTGATACCTATGGCGGGCTCGACGTGCTGTTCGCCAATGCCGGAATTTCGGGCGGCATGGCCAATCTCTTCGACACCGACGTCGCGCTGATCACCGAGGTGCTGCGGGTCAATCTGATCGGTCCGTTCCTCGCCATCAAGCACGCGGCACCACGGATCGTCGCGCACGCGGCCGAGACGGGCAGGGGCGGCGCGATCGTTCTGACCGCGAGTGTCGCCGGGTTACGGTCGGGCGCAGGGTCGCCGGCCTATTCCGCGTCCAAGGCGGGAGTGATCAACCTCGCGGCGGTGTCAGCGCAGCAGCTGTCGGGTGCGAACGTCCGGGTCAATGCGATCTGCCCCGGGCTGACCGAGACGGGGATGACCAAGCCGGTGTTCGATTACGCGCGCGAGGCCAACAAGATGGACCGCGTCGGCCGCCTCAACCCGCTCCACCGCGGCGCGCAGCCCGAGGAGCTTGCCCGGGTCGCGGTGTTCCTCGCCTCCGATGACGCAAGCTACGTCAATGGTCAGGCGATCGTGGTCGATGGCGGATTGTCGTCGAGCCATCCCGTGACGCGACAGGATTACGGCAAGACCGCAGCCTGAGGCGGTCCGCTCAGGCGGCTGAGAGATGGAGGTCGGCGAAACCGGTGAAATAGCCGCGTAGCGTCGGGTCCTCGATCGGTGCGATCAGCGCCGCGATCGTGGCGGCCGGCGACGCCGCGCCACCACCAGGCGCGGCGCCGCTGGCAAATCCCATCGACCAGCTGCCGAAGCTGCGCTCGGTGATCGTCTGTTTCGCGAGCTGCACCATCGCGAAATGCCGGTCGTCGCGCTGGATGCGATCGAAGGTGCGCGACACGGCGAGATCATCGCCTTCGAGCACCTGGAGAAACCTGTTGCCGCCAGCGATGAGCAGACCGGTCACGCCCGCGGCGGCATTGTTGCGACGCGAGACCCGCAGGATCTCGTCGATGACTGGCTGTGTCACACGGCTACGCGACGTGCTGATATAGAGAAGGCGCTGCATGCCGATGATCCCGGAGAATGATCGCGCGGGACTAACGGGAGTTTACGAAGACCGGGTTAACCCGCGTAAACCAAGGCTATTTTCGCATCCGGATCAGCCCCTCCTGCGCGACGCTCGCGACCAGCCGTCCGTCGCGGGAGAAGATCTTGCCGCGGTTAAAACCGCGCGCATGGCCCGACCAGGGGGCATCGCAGGCATAGAGCAGCCAGTCGTCCGCGCGGAAATCCTCGTGCAGCCATAGCGAATGATCGAGGCTGGCGGTCTGCAGACCCGGCGTGATCCAGTTGATCGCGTGCGGCAGCAGCGCGGTTCCCAGCAACGCCATGTCCGAGGCATAGGACAGGACCGCGCGGTGCATCGCCGGGTCATCGCCGATCGGCGCGACGATGCGAAACCAGTTGGCATGGTTCGGTGCCTGCGCGGGCGGATCGATCCAGCTGCGCGGGTTGACCGGGCGGACCTCGATCGGGCGCCAGCGCAGCATGTGTGCACGAAACTTCTCGGGAATGCCGTCGATATTCTCCAGCCGCAGGTCACGATCGGAGCGCAGCTCCTCGGGCGGCGCGACGTCGGGCATCGCGTCTTGATGGTGGAGCCCGTCCTCGGGGGTCTGGAACGATGCCGCCATGTTGAGGATCGGCTGGCCCTTCTGCATCGCGATGACGCGACGCGTGGCAAAGCTGCGGCCCTCGAAATCGCGGACGACGCGGTAGACGATCGGATAGTCCTCGTTGCCCGGCCGCATGAAATAGGCGTGAAGCGAATGCGCGGCCTTGGGCGCCTCGGTCGAGCGCTGCGCGGCCTGGAGCGCCTGCGCGATCACCTGCCCGCCGAACACGCGACCGACGCCGCCGGGCTGGCGTTTGCCGACATAGAGGTCGGTGTCGACCTCGTCGATCTCGAGCAGGTCGACGAGGCCCTGGGCGAGGGCTTGGGGTGTTACTTCGGCAGTATCGTCAGGCATTTGACCTCCTTGGTCTCCCGCGACGGCGGGAGCCCAGTCTGGGCCCCCGCCTTCGCGGGGGTACAAGTTCGGGTCAATAGCCCGCGGCGATGGCCAGCCTGTCGGCATGGAAGTTGGCGTCGCCAAACAGCTCGGCCAGGACGCGCGCGCGCTTCATGTAGAAGCCGATGTCATATTCGTCGGTCATGCCGATGCCACCGTGCATCTGCACGCTTTCCTGCACGCTGAGCGTTGTCGCGAGCGCGGTCATCGCCTTGGCGACGGAGACGGCCTCGTCGGCCTTGTCGTGGCCCGTGTCGAGCAACTGCTGGGCCTTGAGCACCGCGGCGCGCGCGACCTCCATTTCCGAATAGAGATGCGCGGCGCGGTGCTGGAGCGCCTGGAAGCTGCCGATCAGCGTGCCGAACTGTTTGCGCTGCTTCATATAGCCGATTGTCATGTCCATCGCGCCGCCGCCGACGCCGAGCAACTCGGCGGACGCGCCGGTGCGACCCGCGCGGAGCAGGCGGTCGAGCGGGGCGCGGCCGGCATCGACCTCGCCGATCACCGCGTCGGCATCGACCTCGACCCCGTCGAAGTCGAGGCGCGCGGCGAGGCTCGCATCGGTGAGGCGTTCGGCGTTCGCGCTGAGCCCGGCGGCGTCCTTCGGCACGGCGAACAGGGTGATCCCGTCGGCATCGTCCGCACCGCCTGCGGTACGTGCGGCGACGATGATCAGGTCGGCGGTGTGGCCATGCGCGACGAAGCGCTTGGCGCCGGTCAGCCTGAAGCCGTTGCCCGCGCGTTCGGCGGTCATCGCGATCGTGTCGCGGTGCTTGGCGGCTTCGTCGATCGCGAGTGCGGCGACGGTGTCGCCGGCGATGATGCCGGGGAACCAGCGCTCGGCCTGGCCGGTGCCCTTGAGCGCCTCGACCGCGGCGACGGCGGTGGAGAGGAAGGGGGAGGGCGACAGGTTGCGACCGATCTGTTCGAGCACGACGCCCGCCTCGACATGGCCCAGGCCGAGGCCGCCTTGGTCCTCGCCGATCAGGATGCCGGTGAAGCCCATCTCGGCGAACTGCTTCCACAGGTCGCGCGAGAAGCCGGTGGCGTCATCGGCGTCGCGAAGCGCGCGCATGTGGCTGACGGGGGCGTGTTCCGCCACGAAGTCGCGGATCGTGTCCTGAAGGACGGTCTGGTCGTCGTCGAGATAGAGTGGCATTTCTGTTCCCCCGCGGAGGCGGGGGCCCAGGAGCCCCGCGCGCAGCGTTCGTGATTCTGGGCTCCCGCTTTCGCGGGAGAACGGTAGAGCTCAGGCCGGCAGCTCGAGGATCCGCTTGGCGATGATGTTGAGCTGGATCTCGCTCGTCCCGCCCTCGATCGAGTTCGCCTTGGTGCGCAGCCATGAGCGCGGGATCGCACCGCCGCGCGAGCGGTCGCTGTCCCATTCGAGCGCGTCCGAGCCACCCGCCGCCATCATCAGCTCGTAGCGCGACTTGTTCAGCTCGGTGCCGTAATATTTCATCATACTCGGCTGCGCGGGGTGGGCCTTGCCTGCCTTGAGTTCGTCGATGAAGCGTTCGGACATCGCCCCGAACGCCTTGGCGCGCACCTCGAACAGCGCGATCGACGCGCGCAGCAGCGGGTCGGCGAGGCGGCCGTCATGGCCGAGCCCGACGGTGGCGATCGCGCCGTCGATCAGCGGGTTGCCACCCGACGAGGCGAGCCCCATGCCCGAGATCATCTCGCGTTCGTGACCGAGCAGATATTTGGCGACGTCCCAGCCCTTGTTCTCCTCGTACACGCGGTTGACCTTGGGGACCTCGACATTGTCGAAGAAGGTCTCGCAGAAGGGGGAATTGCCGCTGATCAGCAGGATCGGCTTGGTCGAGACGCCGGGGGTGGCCATGTCGAACAGCACGAAGCTAATCCCACCCTGCTTCGAGGTCTTGTCGGTGCGGACCAGGCAGAAGATCCAGTCCGCCTTGTCGGCGTAGGACGTCCAGACCTTCTGGCCGTTGACGAGATAATGGTCGCCCTTGTCCTCTGCCGATGTCGCGAGCCCGGCGAGGTCGGAGCCCGCATTCGGCTCGGAATAGCCCTGGCACCAGCGGATCTCGCCCCGCGCGATCTTGGTCAGGTGATCGAGCTTCTGCTCCTCGGTGCCATATTTGAGCAGTGCCGGCCCGAGCATCGAGATGCCGAAGCTGTTGAGCGGGTTGCGCGCCTTGATCGCCGCCATCTCCTCACGGAGGATCTTGGTCTCGGCAGGCGACAGGCCACCGCCGCCATAGGCCTTGGGCCAGTCGGGGACGGTCCATCCCTTGGCCGCCATCCGGTCGAGCCAGTCCTTCTGCGCGGGGCTCGATGGCTTGAACTGGCGGCCGCCCCAGCAGACATCGTCCTCCGAGCGGACGGGCTTGCGCATCTCGGGCGGGCAGTTCTCCGCGAGCCAGGCGCGGGTTTCGGTGCGGAAGGTGTCGAGGTCGGTCATCGGGTCTTCCTTTCTCCCTCTCCCCTGCGAGGAGAGGGTGGGGTGAGGGGCTGCCAGGGGCGGAGCACGGCTTGGCTGCCCCTCACCCCGGCCCTCTCCCCCGAGGGGAGAGGGCGTAGAATTTACTTGATCTTCCCACCGCTCGCGGCGGCGTCCTTGAGCGACTTGGCAACCGGGAAGCCGTATTTCTCGAGCCCGGCGACGACCTTTGGCAAGCCTTCCGACTGCGCCCAGAACATCGGGCCGCCGCGATAGACCGGCCAGCCGTAACCGTAGATCCACACCACATCGACGTCAGACGCACGCTGCGCCTTGCCCTCTTCGAGGATCAGCGCGCCTTCGTTGACCATCGTGTAGAGCGTGCGCGCGACGATCTCCTCGTCGCTGATCTCGCGCGGGGTAACGCCCGACTTGGCGCGGAAATCGTCGATGATTTCGGCGACGCGGGGGGAGTTGGACGGCGTGCGCTTCTCGTCATAGTCGTAGAAGCCCGCCTTGGTCTTCTGGCCCCAGCGGTTTTCCGCCGCCAGCGCATCGCGGATATTCTCGATCCGGCTCGGGTCGCGGTGCCAGCCGATGTCGACGCCCGCGAGGTCGCTCATCTGGAACGGGCCCATCGGCATGCCGAACGCGACATGGACGCGGTCAATCTGCTCGGGGCTCGCGCCTTCGAGCAGCAGCTTGGTCGCCTCGACCTGGCGCGGCATCAACATGCGGTTGCCAATGAAGCCATAGGTGACGCCCGCCACCACGGCGACCTTCCTGATCTTCTTGGCGAGCGCCATGACGGTCGCGAGCACGTCGTCCGCGGTCTTGTCACCGCGAACCACCTCGAGCAGTTTCATCACGTTGGCAGGCGAGAAGAAGTGCATGCCCACGACGTCCTCGGGCCGCTTCGTGCACGCCGCGATCTCGTCGATGTTCAGATAAGAGGTGTTCGAGGCGAGGATCGCGCCGGGCTTGGCGATTGCGTCGAGCTTGGTGAAGATCTCCTTCTTCACCTCCATCGTCTCGTACACCGCCTCGATGATCAGGTCGCATTCGGCGAGATCGGCGAAATCGAGCGTGGGCTTCAGCGCACCCATCGCCTGTTCGACCTGTTCGGGCTTCATCCGGCCCTTGGCCGCGGTCGCCTCGTAATTCTTGCGGACGACGCCGGTGCCGCGGTCGAGCGCCTCCTGCTGCATCTCGACGATCGTGACGGGGATGCCGGCGGACAGGAAGTTCATCGCGATGCCGCCGCCCATCGTGCCCGCGCCGATCACGCCGACGCGTTTGATCTCGCGCAGTTTCGTGACCGCGGAGACGTCGTCGATCTTGGCGGCCTGGCGCTCGGCGAAGAAGATGTGGCGCTGCGCGGCGGACTGGACGCCCATCATAAGCGCCATGAACTGCTCGCGTTCGAACGCGACGCCATCGGCGAAGCTCGACCCGTCGGAGGCCTTCTCGACGCAGGCGATGTTGGCGGCGGGGGCGTCGAAGTTGCGGAAGCGGCGGGCGTTCTCCTTCTTGAATGCGGCGACCGCGTCGGGATCGGCCTGCGCGGTCTTCTCGGACGCGCGGGGCAGGGGGCGCTTGGCCGCGATCTCGCGCGCGAAGGCGATCGCGTCGGCTTCCAGGCTGTCCTCGCCGACGATCTTGTCGATCAGGCCGGCGTCCAGCGCCGTTTTCGCCGAGATCGGATCGCCCTTGGCAGTCATCTCGAGCGCAAGCTTGACGCCGGCGATGCGCGGGATGCGCTGCGTGCCGCCCGCGCCGGGCAGCAGGCCGAGCTTGACCTCGGGTGTACCGATCTTGGCCGAGGGAACGGCGACGCGGTAGTGGCAGCCGAGCGTGACCTCGCAGCCGCCGCCGAGCGCGGTGCCGTGGATCGCGGCGACGACGGGCTTGGACGACGCCTCGATCATGTCGACGACGGTCGGCAGGCCGGGCTCGACCATCGGTTTGCCGAATTCGGTGATGTCGGCGCCCGCAAAGAAGGTCCGGCCGTCGCAGCGGATCACCATCGCGGTAATGCTCGCGTCGGCGACGCCGTCCTTGATCGCGGCTTCGAGGCCTTGACGGACTGCGGCGCCAAGTGCGTTGACCGGCGGGTTGTTCGAGATGATGACGAGGACGTCGTCATGGCGTTCGGTGCGGATCGGGGTCGTCATTATTCTCTCCTGGTGACGGCCGCTGACGGATCAGGTCATGGCGGCGTAGATCATCGTCTTGAGCTCGCGGCGGATGGGGTAGAGGCTGCTGGGCGAGACCTGGGTCATGAAGACCATCGACAGGCGCTCGACCGGATCGATGAAGAAGGCGGTCGAGAACATCCCGCCCCAGTAATATTCGCCCTTCGACCCCGGCATCATCGACCGTACCGGGTCGATCGTCACCGCAAAGCCGAGACCGAAACCGGTGCCGGCATTGGTCGCCTCGCTGAACATCGACCGGGACATCGTCGTCAGATCGGCGCCGCCGGGCAGATGGTTCTGCGTCATGAGTTCGAGCGTCTTGCGGCCGAGGATCCGCGCACCGTCGAGTTCGCCGCCGTTGAGGCACATCTGGCAGAAGCGCTGATAGTCGAGCGCGGTCGAGACAAGCCCGCCACCGCCCGACAACAGCGTCGGCGGACGGCTCCACGCGCTCTTCTCGCCGCGGTCGAGCATCGTGCGCCCCTTGCCCGGCGCGACCGTGTAGCAATCGGTCAGGCGATCCGTCTTGTCGGCAGGAACCTGGAATCCCGTGTCGTCCATCTTCAGCGGCACGAAGATTCGCGTCGTGAAGAAGGTGTCGAGCGTGACGCCCGACACGCGCTCGACGACGGCACCCAGCACGTCGGTTGCCACCGAATAATTCCACGCGGTCCCCGGCGAGAATTCGAGCGGCAGCGCGCCCAGCGCGGCGACGAACCCGTCGAGATCGAGATTGCCGTGCCAGTTCTCGATCTTGCCTTCGCGATAGGCGGCGTCGACGTTCGAGCGATTCTGGAAGCCGTAGGTCAGACCCGAGGTGTGGCGAAGCAGGTCGATCATCCGCATCGGCTCGGCGGTCGGTTTCACCGCAAAGGGGACCCCCGCACCGCCGCCGTTATAGACGCCGATCCCCTTGAACGCGGGCAGGACGTGATGGACCGGCGTGTCGAGTGCGACGAGGCCCTGTTCGACCAGCATCATGAACGCGACCGAGGTGATCGGTTTGGTCATCGACGCGATCCGGAACAGCGACGTTTCATCGATTGGCGCGCCGCCCTCGCGGGCTAGGCCCTGATGCGAGAAATGCACGGTTTCGCCGTCGCGCGCGATCAGCAGCTGCGCATTGGGGAGCTTGCCGGTGACGATATAGCGGTCTTTCAACAGCCTATCGATCGCGGCGAGCCGTGCCGGATCGAAGCCATGCCGTTCAGCCGCCCCAGCGAACGCGGCGGTCATCGCCAGCTTCCCCGCATGCACCATACCCCCGGTTCGAACATGGGTCCTCCTATTGCCTTGAGTGGCGTGCAAATCAACTCTAAACGTGCATCCGGTTGGCGGATAAGCCAAACCCGAAATTCATATTTGGAGTAGGCTGGCCTTGGCTCATGAACCAATCATCGCCCTGGACCCCAACTGGCCGGTCATGTCGATGGCGGAAACCGAACGGCGTCTGACTGCGCCCGGCGGCAAGTTCGAGATGGAGACCGTGACGATCGGCGGGGTCGCGACGCGCGTGTGGAAGAATGCGCCGCCGTCGCTGCGTTACCTGATCGAGGCCGCGCGCGGACATGGCGAGCGCGTCTTCACCATCTATGAAGACGAGCGCGTGACCTATGAGGCGACGTGGCGCGCGGTGACGACGCTGGCGGCGCATCTGCGGGCGCTCGGCATCGGGCCGGGCGACCGCGTCGCGCTGGCGATGCGCAATTTGCCCGAATGGCCGGTCGCGTTCTTCGCAGCGACGGCGATCGGGGCGGTGATGGTGCCGTTGAACGCGTGGTGGACGGGGGCGGAGATGGCCTATGGTCTCGCCGACTCGGGTGCCCGGGTCCTGATCACCGACGATGAACGCCATCACCGGCTCGAGGATATCTACGCGACGATCCCGTCGCTGGAGCAGGTGCTGGTCAGCCGCGCGGTCGCGCCGCTGACGGGTATCGCAGCGCCGCTGGAGGGCGTGATCGGGACGTCCTCGCACTGGGCGGCGCTGCCCGACCAGCCGCTGCCCGACGCGGTGATCGCGCCCGACGACGATGCGACGATCTTCTATACCAGCGGCACGACCGGTGCCCCCAAGGGGGCGCTGGGGACGCATCGCAACATGATGTCGAACATCCTGACCGGGGGCTATTCGGGCGCGCGCTCGGCCTTGCGGCGCGGCGAGATGCCGCCCGAGCCGACCCCTCGCGTGACGCTGACCGTCATCCCGCTCTTCCACGTCACCGCCTGCTCGGCGGGCATGATGGGCGTGATCGCGACGGGGAGCACGATGATCTTCATGCGCAAGTGGGACACCGTCCGCGCGATGGAGATCATCGAACGCGAGAAGGTGAACGTGACCGGCGGCGTGCCGACGATCGCGTGGCAGCTGATCGAGCATCCCGACCGCGGCAACTATGATCTCTCGTCGCTCGAATCGATCGCCTATGGCGGCGCGCCCTCTGCCCCCGAGCTGGTCAGGCGCATCCATAGCGAGCTGGGCGCGCTACCCGGCAATGGCTGGGGCATGACCGAGACGATGGCGACGGTCACGCATCACGGCGCGGAGGATTACCTCAACCGGCCGAGCAGCGCGGGGCCGCCAGCACCCGTCGTCGACCTGAAGATCGTCGCGGAGGACGGCGTCACCGAGCTTCCGATCGGCGAGGTCGGCGAGCTCTGGGCGCGCGGGCCGATGATCGTGAAGGGCTATTGGAACAAGCCGGAGGCGACCGCGACGACGTTCATCGACGGCTGGGTGCGGACGGGCGATCTCGCGCGGCTCGACGAGGAGGGGTTCTGCTACATCGTCGACCGCGCCAAGGACATGATCATCCGGGGTGGCGAGAACATCTATTCGTCAGAGGTTGAGAACGTCCTTTATGCGCATCCCGCGGTCACCGACTGCGCGCTGATCGGGCTGCCGCACCGCACGCTGGGCGAGGAGCCGGTCGCCGTCGTCCACCTCGCACCTGGCGCGCAGGCGAGCGAGGCGGAGCTGCAGGCCTGGGTGCGCGAGCGGCTCGCCGCGTTCAAGACGCCCGTCGCCATCCGCTTCGTGCCCGAGACCTTGCCTCGTAACGCGAACGGCAAGATCCTGAAAAAGGACCTGCAATCGCTTTTTGCGGATCGGATTCCCGCCACGGCATCATAGTTCAGGGCGATTCGTCCTGCATCGCGCGGGCGGAGCGTCAACACCGCTTGAATGCCGCCCCGATTGTGACAAGGGGAAGGGCAAGCGAGGGGTAACGGCATGGCGAACGACGATTATACGGCCCAGGCGGGTACGGCGGACGTCCATGAGGGAGGGCCGCCGCCAGCCGAGGGTGGGGCGACCACGGCGACCAGCGCGGAAGGGGTGTTCGAACCCCCGCTCGGCGTTGGTGTCGAGGATGCGATGCGTATCGCGCAGCGGCGCGATCGCCTGCTCGCCGCGCTGACGCTGACCGCCGGAATCGGGCTGGTCATCGCGTTGCCGTTCGCGTTGAAGGCAGGGGCTGAGTTTTTCCTGCCGCTGACGACCGCGCTGGTGATCGCCGTTGCGCTGATTCCGGTGCTCGAATGGCTCGAACGGCGGGGCGTGCCGTCGCCGATCGCGGCGCTCGCGTGCATCCTGGTGTTCCTGGTCGCCGCCAACGTCGCGATCGCCGCGATCCTCGTGCCGGCAACCGACTTTTTCCGGCTGCTGCCGACCCGACTCGACCGGATCCAGAGCAATCTGGCGCCGCTGCTCGATCTCTATTCGAGCCTCGAGAAATATGTGAACCGGACGCTGCGGCAGGTCGCGTCGACGCCGATCAAGCAGCCCGCGACCGCGGGCGTCGCGGCGCCGAGTTCGATCCTGGAATTCGCCGCGACATCCGCGCCGGCGGTCATCGTCCAGCTGCTGTTCGGGATCCTGATCGTGTTCTTCTTCCTGTCCGGCTGGACGGGCATGCGGCGGCAGACGATCACGGGTCGCACGAGCTTCGACGGGGCGATGGCGACCGCCCGCGTGATCCAGGACGTGGTCGACGACGTCTCGGCCTATCTCGGCACGATCACGGTCATCAACGTCCTGCTCGGGATCGTGACCGGTACCGCCTTGTGGGCGATCGGCATGCCCTATCCGGCGATGTGGGGCGGGATCGTCGCCCTGCTGAACTACATCCCCTATTTCGGCCCCGTGATCGGCGCGTTCCTGCTCGGGCTTGGCGGGTTGATGACCTTCTCGGATATCTGGATGGCGCTGCTTCCCCCGGCTTTGATGTACGGCCTGCACCTCGTTGAGGCGAATGCGATCACGCCGTTCATCGTCGGCCACCGGCTGACGATCAGCCCGCTACTGATCCTGATCTCTCTGAGCTTCTGGGGCTGGGTCTGGGGCACGCTCGGCGCGTTGCTGGCGGTGCCGCTGCTAATCATCATCCAGACGGTGCTGGGCGCGGCGGGGAAGCCCGATATCGCGGGGTTCCTGTTCGAGCACGGCACGCTCGTCCAGCAGAAAAGCGGGCGGAATCGCCGTCGGGGGGATGGGGCCGACGACCAACGTGAAACAGGCGGCTGAATGGGGGTTGACGCTATCCCAACCCTCGCCTAGTTGCCGCCTCCACGCTGTTTCAGCGGGTGTAGCTCAGTTGGTTAGAGCGCCGGCCTGTCACGCCGGAGGTCGCGGGTTCGAGTCC
>NZ_LMKZ01000001.1:1224097-1224249 GCF_001422525.1 Sphingomonas sp. Leaf30
TCGTTCGTCGATGGTGTGAGATAGTGTCTACGACGGTGACGACCGCCACACCCGTTTGCGGGTAGTGTGCAGAGGTCGCCATTGGGAATGCGGGTGTAGCTCAGTTGGTTAGAGCGCCGGCCTGTCACGCCGGAGGTCGCGGGTTCGAGTCC
>NZ_LMKZ01000001.1:1224320-1362543 GCF_001422525.1 Sphingomonas sp. Leaf30
CCCTAAGGGGTGGCCGAGCCCCCCTTTAAAATTTTAGCCGCCGTCCGGACAGCGACCGGGATCAGCGCCCCGTTTCCATCCAGCGCAGCACGGGTTTCAGCGGCGCTATCCAGATCAGCCCTGTGACGAGATAGAATGCCAGCTGGCCCAGCCAGTGCCAGCTGCCGAGCATCGTCGACAGGCTGACGATCGCGACGCACCACAGCGTGATCAGCAAGAGGATGCCGAGCATCCCGGCGGGTTTGCGCCAGCTAGGTGTCATGGCGTGATCCAGTCCTTGTCTGTGGCAATGGCGTGAAGCGGCACGTCCCAGGCGTCGGGCGTCAGCGCGTCGACCTCCTGGATCGCCAGCGCGATGCCGATTCGCCATGCGTCGGGATGCGCGAGAAATGCGCGGTCGTAATAGCCTGCGCCCTGGCCGATGCGATTGCCGTGACGATCGAACCCCACCAGCGGGGTCAGGATGATGTCTGGGGCGAGCGCGGCGGCATCGGCCGGGGGCTGGTGAAGCCCGAAGGGGCCTGCGATCAGCGCCGCCTCCGTCTCCCAGGCGAGAAACCGCATCGGCTGGTCGCGTTGCACGACGTGTGGAAGCGCGATGACGCACCCTGCCTCGACAGCGGCGCGTGCGAACGGCGAGGGATCCGCCTCGCCAGCCATCGGAACATAGGAGGCGACGGTCAGGCCGGGCGAAAGCCGGGCCAGGAACGCGTCCGGGACGCGGATCTCGACCGGCGCGGCGGCCGCACGGGCGGCCCGCAATGCGGTGCGGCGCGCGGCCTTGTCGCTCACGGGTGCGGATCGATCATGCGGGTATCGTCCGATGACGGGAATGGTGATGTGGCGGGCCCACCATGGCCGTGTGCCGGGTTATCCACTGACGCACGGTACGTCAGGTGGGGACCATATGCTTCGGACCAGGGTCCTAACAGGGACAGCCCCCTATGGATGATGAATAGCCTCAGGGATAATAAAGGCTCGTACCGGGCAGAACCCGCCAAGGCCAATCTAGGCGCTCGGCGGGCTTTGCTCAAGGGCCTGTGCAAGTCCTTCGAGACGATCGGCGATGCGCGTCAGCGCGATTTCGCTGACCGCCGATCCTTCGGGCGGACGATGAGCAGCTTCGTCGAGATCATCGGCGAGCATCAGTGCGACGAACAGCATCGCGCGTTCGGCGCTGAGCCCCCCGGCGGCGCGGTCCGCGACCGGCCAGCGTTCGGCGAGCATCGCGCCGAGCAGACGCACGCGCGATTCCTCGCCGTCGCGACACGCCACCGCATGCGGGCGGCCACCGATATCGAGCATGACCTGTGCCATCAGTTGGGGCTCCCGCGGGTGATGACGTCGTCGAGCGCGGCGACCGCCTCCGCCATGCGCGCCTTCAGCGCGGCATGCCGCCTGGCGAGTGCGTCGCCGCTTTCGGCGCGTGCGTGGATCGCGGCTTCGATCCGGCCGATAGCGGCGTCGATCCTGTCGACCGCGGTTGGACCGTCGGGAGGCCTGTCGACGGCCGTCGGCGCGTCGGGAAGAGTATCTGGCATAGATTGCGAGATAGCATGGCCGGGGGGCGCGGCAAGCGGCTTTCGCCTGTGCCGCACACCGTCCATGGTGTTGACAGGGCGCCCCACCGCCCCGCAAAGGCAGCGCGCCCGGAACGGACTCACGGGCGTAGCGGAGATACAGCAATGACGGTCAAGGTTGCGATCAACGGTTTCGGGCGGATCGGCCGGCTCGTTGCCCGCGCGGTTCTCGAGCAGTCGAACGGCGCACTCGAACTCGTCGCGATCAATGATCTCGGCGACGCCAAGTCGAACGCCTGGCTGTTCAAGCGCGACAGCGTTCACGGCAAATATCCGGGCGACGTGTCGGCCGAGGGCAATGAACTCGTCGTCGACGGCAAGCGAATCCGCGTCACCGCCGAGCGCGACCCCGCCAACCTGCCGCACGCCGAACTGGGCGTCGACATCGTGCTCGAATGCACCGGCTTCTTCACCGACAAGGCAAGCTGCCAGAAGCATCTCGACGCCGGCGCCAAGAAGGTGCTGATCTCGGCACCGGGCAAGAACGTCGACCTGACGGTCGTCTATGGCGTCAATCACGACAAGCTGACGGCCGAGCACACGATCGTGTCGAACGCGTCGTGCACGACCAACTGCCTGGCCCCTGTCGCCAAGGTGCTGAACGACGCGATCGGCATCGAGCGCGGCCTGATGACGACGATCCACGCCTATACCAACGACCAGAAGATCCTCGACCAGATCCACCCGGACCTGCGTCGCGCACGTGCTGCGGCGATGTCGATGATCCCGACCACGACGGGCGCCGCGCGCGCCGTGTCCGAAGTGCTGCCCGAACTGAAGGGCAAGCTCGACGGCTCGGCGATCCGCGTGCCCGTGCCGGACGTGTCGCTGATCGACCTGACCTTCACGCCCTCGCGCGACACGACTCGCGAGGAAGTGAACGCGGTGCTGAAGGCGGCGTCCGAGAGCGGCCCGCTGGTCGGCGTGCTCGACTGGTCGGACGAGCCGCTCGTCTCGATCGATCTTCAGCATACCCCGGCCTCGTCGACGATCGACAGCCTGGAGACCGCGGTGATCGACGGCAAGCTGGTCCGCGTCGTCAGCTGGTACGACAATGAATGGGGCTTCTCGAACCGCATGGTCGACACGGCCACCGCGATGGCGAAGTTCATCTGAGGTAGAATACGAGAATGCGGTTCCGCTTCCTCCCTTGCCGTTCGCTTCGAGCGAAGTCGAGAAGTCGCCGCTCGTGACAGCTGGTGTCTCGACTGCGCTCGACACGAACGGGAAAGAGGCCGGGGCCGCAGGCACGATCGCCGGCATCGCGCGTCACGCTCGCGCGAAAGCCCCGATGGAGATCATCGACCATGTCGAGATCACCATCGAGGCCGGCCTGCACGGTGACTTTCGCGGCTATGTAAAGCCCGGCGGCAGGGGCCGGCGTCAGGTCACGTTGCTCGAACGCGGCGACTGGGACGCCGCGATGGCCGAGGTCGGCTGTGATATTCCCTGGTACGAACGCCGCGCGAACCTTCTCGTCGACGGCTTCGACCTTCCCCAGATACCTGGCACCCGGCTTCGCATCGGCGCGGACGTGGTGCTGGAGGTGACGCGCCACACCGATCCGTGCGAACGCATGGAAGCCCTGGCGCCAGGATTGTTCGCCGCGCTCACGCCCGACTGGCGGGGCGGGGCGTGTACCCGCGTTTTGATGGGCGGCAGGATCGCCGTCGGTGACGAGATCAGGATCGAAAAACCATGAGCAAGCCATTCAAGACGCTCGACGACATGGGCGATGTGCGGGGCAAGCGCGTGCTTGTCCGCGAAGACCTCAATGTGCCGATGGCCGAAGGCGCCGTCACCGACGACACGCGCTTGCGGGCGACCGTCGCAACGGTCGGCGAACTGGCCGACAAGGGCGCGATCGTCCTGATCCTCGCCCATTTCGGCCGCCCCAAGGGCAATCCGAGCCCGGAATTCTCCCTCTCGCAGGTCGTCCGGCCGTATAGCGACGTGCTGGGCCGCGAGGTTCGCTATGTCGACTGGGAAGGCGCGGACGACGCGGTCGCGATGCTCGAACCCGGCAATATCGCGGTTCTGGAGAACACGCGCTTCTTCGGCGGCGAGGAGACGAATGATCCGTCGGTGGTCGCGCGTTTCGCCAGCCTGGGCGATCTCTACGTCAACGACGCCTTCTCCGCCGCGCACCGCGCGCACGCGTCGACCGAGGGGCTGGCGCATGTCCTGCCCGCCTTTGCCGGCCGCGCGATGGAGGCCGAGCTCGACGCGCTCCAGAAGGCGCTGGGTGCGCCGGAGCATCCCGTGGCAGCAGTCGTGGGCGGCGCGAAGGTCTCGTCGAAGCTCGACGTGCTGCGGCACCTGGTCACGCGCGTCGATCACCTGATCATCGGCGGCGGCATGGCCAACACCTTCCTCGCCGCGCGCGGCGTCGATGTCGGCAAGAGCCTGTGCGAGCATGAGCTCGCCGCGACCTGCGAACAGATCATGGAGGCTGCCGACAAGGCGAACTGCACCGTCCATCTGCCCTATGACGTCGTCGTCGCGAAGGAGTTCAAGCCGAACCCCGCAACGCGCACGATCAACGTGCACGAGGTCGCAGCGGACGAGATGATCCTCGACGTCGGCCCGGCTGCGGTCGAATCGCTTGGCGACGTCCTGAAGAATTGCCGGACCCTGGTCTGGAACGGTCCGCTCGGCGCGTTCGAGACGCCGCCGTTCGACACCGCCACGGTCGCGCTCGCCAGGACCGCGGCGGCACTCACCGAGGGTGGTTCGTTGGTCTCGGTCGCAGGCGGTGGCGATACGGTCGCGGCGCTCAACCATGCCGGGGTCGCGGATGCGTTCACCTTCGTATCGACCGCCGGCGGTGCGTTCCTGGAATGGATGGAGGGCAAGGACCTGCCCGGCGTCGCCGCGCTGACGCGTTAAGGCGTCGGCGCCGGCTCGTTGAGCAGGGGCACGAGCAGCCTGTTCAGGTCGGCCAGGTCGAACGCGCCGGGTTTCGCATAGCGGACGACCCCGGCGCGATCGATGATGTAGTTGGTCGGCAGCGCGCCCATGACGCCGAACGCGCCCTTGATCCGCCGCGCCGATGGTATCGCCAGCGCCGCGAAGACCGGTTTCAGTTTGTACGCCGGGAGCGAGTCTTCGGTTGCAACCGCGAAGACGCGCAGGCCATTGCCCTTGCGCAGCCGGTAATAGGTATCGAGCAGCGGCAATTCAGCCTTGCACGGCCCGCACCATGTCGCCCAGAAATTGAGGATGACGACCTGTCCGTGCAGGTCGGTGCTGCTGATCCTGCTGCCGTCGATCAGCGTCATTTCGAACTTTGGCGCCCGGTCGCCGACCTTGATCGTCGCTGACGCGTGGGACGGCGTCATCGCGATTGCCAACGCCAATGCGCTCGCGACTACGCCCTTTGTCGAAACCGTCATCGCCCGCTCTCCCCCCGGAGGTTTTCCCGACGCCATCCTTGGCGTCCGGGGATGGTGCGTCAATCCGTCCCTGGCGCGCGTTCGAGTACAGTCGAGCAGGGGTTGATCAAGCGCCGCCCCTTGCCTATGTTTAACATGTTAAACGGAGACTCGGATGCTCGGCGTCAGGCTCGATAGCGACCTCGAAGAACGACTCGCGGCGGTTGCCCGCACGCAAGGACGCAGCAAGAGCGATATCGCACGTGAAGCTGTGCGCCGCTACGTCGAACGCCACGATGAGGCGTTCCTTGCCGAAGCGCGGCGGCAATCGCTTGCGGCCGCAGCACTTGGCTGGACCGAAGACGACGAGGCATGGGAGCGGCTGGGCGTAGCCTGGGATGATCCGGAGCCTGCCACCAACAGTCTGTCTGCCGCCGAATGAAACGCGGCGATATCGTGACTATTGCTGATGCCGGCGCGGGGGATTTTGCGCGAAAGCCGCGCCCTGCGCTCGTGGTTCAGGCCGATGCGTTCCTGCAGGATCACGACAGCGTTGCTGTGTGCTTGATCACCAGCCAGCTTGCCGGCCTCGGACTGTTCCGCATACCGATCGCGGCCAATGCCGATACGGGGCTCCTCAAGTCGAGTGAGGTCAGTATCGACAAAGTGCAATCGGTCTGGCGGCATCGCATCGGTCGACGGGTCGGCGCGGCGTCCGACGAAACCATGTTTGCCGTCGATCAGGCGCTGCGCCGGTGGCTCGCCCTTTAGATTTTGGAAAAGGACTTATCATGACCTCGACGATCACACCGCAAATCAAGACCATCCTCGACAAGTATGAGGCCACGAGTTCGGCCGTGAAGGCGAACCTTGCGCGCATCCTGATGCAGGGCAAGCTCGGCGGTACCGGCAAGCTGGTGATCCTGCCCGTCGACCAGGGTTTCGAGCACGGCCCAGCACGCAGCTTCTCGGTCAATCCGGCGGCCTATGACCCACACTATCATTACCAGCTCGCGATCGACGCCGGGCTCAGCGCCTATGCAGCGCCGCTCGGCATGCTCGAGGCGGGCGCGGACACGTTCGCCGGGCAGATCCCGACGATTCTGAAGTGCAACAGCTCGAACAGCTGGGCGACGACGATCGACCAGGCGGTGACCGCGACCGTGGCGGACGCCGTGCGGCTCGGCTCGGCGGCAATCGGCTTTACCATCTATCCGGGCGCGGACCAGTTCTTCGACCTGGTCGAGGAAATCCGCGAGCTGAGCGAAGAGGCCAAGTCGGTCGGCATCGCGACCGTCATCTGGTCCTATCCGCGCGGCGGCAAGCTGACCAAGGACGGCGAGCTCGCGCTCGACGTCGGCGCCTATGCCGCGCACATGGCGGCGCTGCTCGGCGCGCACATCATCAAGACCAAGCTGCCGACCGATCATATCGAGCAGAAGGAAGCCAAGCCGCTCTATGCCGGGACCGACTGGTCCAAGCAGGCCGATCGCGTCAAACACGTCGTCCAGTCGAGCTTTGCCGGGCGTCGCATCAACGTGTTCTCGGGCGGCGCGTCCAAGGGTGCCGATGCGGTCTTCCAGGATGCACGCGACATTCGTGACGGCGGTGGCAATGGCTCGATCATCGGCCGCAACACCTTCCAGCGCCCGCGCGACGAGGCACTGGCGATGCTCGACCGGATCATCCGGATCTACAAGAACGAGGAATAAGCGCGGCTTCGCCCGCCCGTCATCCCGGCTCTGCGCCGGGGTGACGGGCGCGGCGCGACCCGCTAGGGGCGGGGGATGACCGAAGAAGATCCGCTGGGCCCGCTCGACCCGACATTCGCCGAGAATTTCCGCCGCGACATGCGGCGGCCGCCATGTCAGCTCTATCTCGTCTCGCCACTCGACGTCGGCGGCGACTTTCCGGAGCGGCTGGCACGCGCGCTCGACGCCGGGCCGGTGGCGGCGTTCCAGTTCCGCGTGAAGGACATCGACCAGCATGCCGCCGCCGCGCTCGGCGCGCCGCTGCGTGCGATCTGTGCCGAGCGCGACGTCGCGTTCATCGTCAACGACGATATCGGGCTGGCGAAGCGGCTCGACGCGGACGGCGTGCATCTCGGGCAGAGCGATGGCGATCCGCGCGAGGCGCGCGCGCAGCTCGGCCCCAATGCGCAGATCGGCGTGACCTGTCACGGCAGCCGGCATCTGGCGATGGAAGCGGGCGAGGCCGGCGCCGACTATGTCGCGTTCGGGGCCTTTCATCCGACCACGACCAAGACCGTCGAGCATCTGGCCGAGCCCGTGCTTCTGTCCTGGTGGTCGACGCTGTTCGAAATGCCGTGTGTCGCGATCGGCGGGATCACGCCGGACAATGCCGCGGCGCTGGCGGCGGCGGGGGCCGATTTCATCGCGGTGTCGGGCGCCGTCTGGAATGGTGACGAGGTCGCTGCGGTCAAGGCATTTGGCGAAGTGCTCGCCAAGCGCTGAGCCGGATGCGGGACTGGTATTACACGGACTGCACTTCCAGCGCTTGACGGTGCTTGCGTCAAGCCGTTGGAAACAACAGACGTCCCGACCGTTTGATCCACAGGCGTAACGGTTTGGGATCACGGCATGACGACAGCATTTCTGACGAAGACCTCGGTTCTGGCCGCCGTTCTGCTCGGTGCGACCACGTCTGCATCCGCACAGTCGACCTCCGTTACGCCCGTGCCGATCGATCGCAACGTCTTGCATGTGCAGGTCATTCTTGACCATCTGGGCTTCGGGCCCGGGGTGCTTGACGGACGCGGCGGGCAATCGCTCGTGGCCGCGCTCAAGGGGTTTCAAGAGGCAAAGGGTCTGCCGATCACGGGCAAGCCCGACACGCAGACGATGCGCGCGCTGTATCCCTATCGTGCGGCACGGCCGACCGTCACGGTCGCGCTGACGCCCGAGATGCTCGCGGGGCCGTTCGTCAATCCGCTGCCCAAGGACCCGGCGAAGCAGGCCGAGCTTCAGACGATCGGCTACCGGACGGTCATGGAGAAGCTGGGTGAGATGTTCCACACCACGCCCGCGGTGATCATGGCCCTCAACTCGCCGTCGACCAAGCTGTCGGCGGGGACAAAGGTGGTGTTCCCCAACGCTCTGCCGACGTCGCGCGACTATGATCCCAAGTTCCGCCCCGACTGGCGCGCGACGCTCAACATGCTCAACGTCGATGCGAAGCAGCCTCAGGCGGATCACGTCGTCGTCGACAAGTCCGACGGCGTGTTGCGGGTGCTCGACGCGAACGACAAGCTGATCGCGCAGTTCTCCGCGACGATGGGGTCGAGCCACGACCCGCTGCCGTTGGGGACGTGGACTATCAAGGGCTCCGACTATAACCCCAAATTCCACTTCAACCCGGCGCTGTTCTGGGATGCGAAGAAGGGGCAGAAGAAGGAGATGCTGCCGCCGGGGCCGAACGGTCCGGTCGGCGTCGTCTGGATGGACCTGTCGAAGGATCATTACGGCATTCACGGCACGCCTAACCCCGAGACGATCGGGCGCGCCGAAAGCCATGGCTGTATCCGCCTAACGAACTGGGATGCGGCGCGGCTGTCGATGATGATCAAGCCGGGGACCAAGGCGGTATTCCAGGCCTGATCGGATGACGCGGACGTTCTGGGTTATTCTCGCGCTGATCGTCCTGGTGGTCGGTGCGTTCGCTTCGATGCTGTCTTTTGGGGATGGCGGGCGACGGTCGGTGGCGTGGCGCGCGTCGTCGCCGGCGGCTTCGAACGTCGCGGTCGCGGAGGACGAAGTTGCGGACGCGCCCCGTTCGTTGACGATGCCGGTGCTGGGTGTCCCACGCACCGCGGTCGGCAACAGCTGGAACGATCCGCGCGGCGGCGGGCTGCGCGGGCATCATGGCACCGACATTATGGCGGCGGGCGGCACGCCGGTCGTCGCCGCGGCGCCGGGACGAATCGAGAAGCTGTTCCAGAGCGCGCTTGGCGGGATCACCGTCTATGTCCGGTCACCCGACCGGCGCTGGACCTATTATTACGCGCACCTCGGAGGCTATGCGCCGGGCGTGCGCGAAGGGATGGCGGTCGCGGCGGGGGACCGGCTTGGCTATGTCGGTGACACCGGGGACGCGGGCGCAGGCAATTATCACCTGCATTTCGGGGTAAGCCGGATGCAGCCGGGCCAACGCTGGTGGCAGGGCGAGGAGGTCAATCCCTACCCGCTGCTTGCTCGCGCGCGGCCATCCCGCTAAAGCGCGCGGCTTCGGGTTTCCGCACGGCCTTGCCTGGCGGACGGCCCCTAGCTCTTTCCAGCAGGAATCGGTCATGAAGATCAACGCGGTCGAGATTCGTCCCGGCAACATCCTTGAATATGAAGGCGGCATCTGGCGCGCCGTGAAGATTCAGCATACCCAGCCCGGCAAGGGCGGCGCCTACATGCAGGTCGAGATGAAGAACCTCATCGACGGCCGCAAGAGCAACACGCGCTTCCGCTCTGCCGAGAGCGTCGAGAAGGTGCGGCTCGACACGGTCGACTTCCAGTATCTGTTCCGCGACGGCGACGCGCTGACGTTCATGGACAAGGTCAATTACGAGCAGATCACGCTCGATGCCGACATCCTGGGCGACGCCGCGGCGTTCCTGCAGGACGGCATGGATGTCGTGATGGAGCTCTGGGAAGAGCGGCCGATCTCGGTCCAGTTGCCCGACACGATCGAGGCGCTGATCGTCGAAGCCGATGCCGTCGTGAAGGGGCAGACCGCCTCGTCGTCGTACAAGCCCGCGGTGCTCGAGAACGGCGTGCGCGTGATGGTGCCGCCGCACATCGGTGCCGGCACGCGGATCGTGGTCGATGTCTATGAGCAGACCTATGTAAGACGTGCTGATTAAGGCCGAGCGGCCGAGACGGATAGCCTAAGCTATCCGCACGACCCGCCGGCCCGGCCGGCGGGCATGGCCCGGCCGACGACGCGGGCCTTGCCCGCGGCCTGGGTCTGCGGCACTGCCCCACCCCAACCCCTCCCCTGAAGGGGAGGGGCTGAAAGGATTGAAATGCCCAGCCATTCCGGCATCATGACCGTCATCGAGCGCGCCGCCCGCAAGGCCGCGCCGCGCCTGCGCCGCGATTTCAACGAGGTCCAGCAGCTGCAGGTCAGCCGCAAGGGTCCCGCCGACTTCGTCAGCCAGGCCGACCAGCGCGCCGAGCAGACGATCTTCGAAGAGCTGAGCCACGCACGCCCCGACTGGGGCATGTTGATGGAGGAGCGCGGCGAGGTCGCGGGTGATCCCAACAAGCCGCGCTTCATCGTCGACCCGCTCGATGGCACGTCGAACTTTCTCCACGGCATCCCGCATTTCTGCATCTCGATCGCGGTCGAGGAGCCGATGCCGAACGGCAAGCGCGAGGTCACGACTGCGCTCGTGTATCAGCCGCTCACCGACGAGAGCTTCTGGGCCGAGCGAGGCCGCGGCGCGTGGCTGACCGACCAGCGCCTGCGCGTGTCGTCGCGGCGCGATCTGGCCGATTCGCTGATCGCGACCGGTATTCCGTTCCTCGGTCATGGCGATTTCGCGCAGTGGAGCCGCATCTTCGGTGCGGTCGCGCCCGAGGTGGCGGGGATCCGCCGTCTCGGCGCGGCGGCGCTCGATCTCGCCTGGCTGGCAGCGGGGCGGTTCGACGGCTTCTGGGAATCGAACCTGAAGCCGTGGGACGTCGCGGCCGGGATGCTGCTGGTCAAGGAAGCGGGCGGCTACGTGACCGACTTCCGCGGTGGCGACCGCGCGATGGAGCGCAACGAGTTCCTCGCGGCGAATGATGCGCTGCATTCGCGGCTGCATAAGCTGGTGGCCGGCGCGCTGCGCTGATGCGTTGGGGTCGGTAGGCCGGGCCGGCCTGCCAATTGACCGTTACCCCAGCGTTTGCTGGGGTAACGGTCTTGCTGGGGGATACGACCGGCGCCCGGCGGCTGCCGTTGCTTGAAGAACCATGCAGGTAACGCAGGTTTCCCGTGGGGCTCATACAGCTCTTGCGAGTGATTCTCACGGGCCGCCAGCCTTGCCCCACGGGGCCCATCGGCCTAAAGGCTCCCCATCTGTTCGCATCTGCGAGAAGCCATTTGGTCGACCTGTCGCACTATCTTCCGATCCTCCTGTTCCTCGGGGTCGCCATCGCATTGTCGAGCACGTTCGTGTTCCTGCCGATGGCTGTCTCCAGGCTCACCGGGTCGCACAAGCCTACGCCCGAGAAGCTGAGCGAATATGAGTGCGGCTTCCCCGCATTCGAGGATCCGCGCAGCCAGTTCGACGTGCGCTTCTACCTGATCGCCATCCTCTTCATCATCTTCGATCTCGAGGCGGCGTTTTTGTTTCCCTGGGCCGTCTCGGTCTTCACGCTCGGCTGGACCGCGTGGATCTCGATGATGATCTTTATCGGCGAACTGGCCCTTGGCCTCGCCTATGCATGGAAGAAGGGAGCACTCGATTGGGAGTAGAGCTCACATCGCAGCCCGGTTCCGGTCTGCTGGCACCCGCCGGCGGTGGCGCGATCGTGCCGCCCGACCAGGGCTTTTTCGACGGCCTGAACGGTGAACTGACCGACAAGGGTTTCCTGGTCACCTCGACCGAGGAGCTGTTCCAGTGGGCTCGTACCGGGTCGCTGTGGTGGATGACGTTCGGGCTCGCCTGCTGCGCGGTCGAGATGATCCACGTCAACATGCCGCGCTACGATCTCGAGCGCTTCGGCGCCGCACCCCGCGCGTCGCCGCGTCAGTCGGACGTGATGATCGTCGCCGGCACGCTGTGCAACAAGATGGCGCCCGCACTTCGCAAGGTTTACGACCAGATGTCGGAGCCGAAATACGTGATCTCGATGGGATCATGCGCGAACGGCGGCGGCTATTATCATTATAGCTACAGCGTCGTGCGCGGTTGTGACCGGATCGTGCCCGTCGACATTTACGTCCCCGGGTGCCCGCCGACTGCGGAAGCGCTGTTGTACGGTATAATGCAGTTGCAGCGGAAGATCCGGCGGTCCGGGAGCATCGAACGGTGAGGGCGCCCGCACCAGCCTATGCCGCCAATGACGGCGTGATTGACGCGGCCCGCGCCGCGCTCGGCGGCATGCTGCTCGACGCGGTCGACAAGGTCGGCGAGGTCGCTCTGCACGTCCGTCGTGAAGATCTGTACGACGCGATGATTGCGCTACGTGATACGCCGGGGCTTGCCTACCAGCAGCTCATGGAAATCGCCGGCGTCGACTATCCCGATCGTGCCGAGCGGTTCGAGGTTGTCTATTGCATGCTGTCGCTGACGCGGAACCACCGCCTGCGCGTCCATGTCGCGACCGACGAGGACAAGCCGGTGCCGTCGGTGACCGACATCTGGCCGGTCGCCGGCTGGCTCGAGCGCGAAGTGTACGACATGTACGGCGTGCTGTTCAGCGGCAACCCGGACCTGCGCCGTATCCTGACCGATTACGGCTTTCGCGGCCACCCGCAGCGCAAGGACTTCCCGCTGACGGGCTATGTCGAGCTGCGCTATTCGGAAGAGGCGAAGCGCGTCGTGTACGAGCCGGTGCAGCTCGCGCAGGATTTTCGCACGTTCGACTTCATGAGCCCGTGGGAGGGCGCCGAATACGTGCTTCCGGGTGACGAGAAGGGCGCGCTGCCACAGGCCAAGGGGGCTCAGACCCCGCTGTCGGCCGATACGATCGTCAAGGCGGATGCGGCACAGAGCGCGACCAAGGCGCCCGACGCGCCGAGCGAGCCCTATGCGAAGAAGGACGTCCAGAACACCACGCAGAGCGGTGCGGGCGAGCCCGATCCGGGCAACCAGAAGCAGGACAAGCCCGTGGAGTCAGACGTGATCCCGACCAAGGGCGGAGGACAGAACCAGTGAGTCTCTATGTAGATGAGCTTCTGGGCGAGGGCGATGCGGCCGATCCCACGACCGGCGACGTCACGATCCAGAACTACACGATCAACTTCGGTCCGCAGCATCCGGCGGCGCACGGCGTGCTCCGCCTGGTTATGGAGCTCGACGGCGAGATCGTCGAGCGAGTCGACCCGCATGTCGGGCTGCTTCACCGCGGCACCGAGAAGCTGATCGAGTACAAGACCTACACGCAGGCGCTCCCGTATTTCGATCGTCTCGATTACTGCTCGCCGCTGTGCATGGAGCATAGCTGGGTGCTCGCGGTCGAGAAGCTGCTCGACCTTGAAGTCCCTGAGCGTGCGCAGTATCTGCGCGTGTTCTTTGCCGAGCTGACGCGTATCTCGAACCACATGCTCAACCTCGGCAGCCACGTCATGGACGTCGGCGCGATGACGCCGAACCTGTGGCTGTTCGAGATCCGCGAAGACTGCATGAACTTCTTCGAGCGCGTCAGCGGCGCGCGCATGCATTCCAACTATTTCCGTCCGGGTGGCGTGCATCAGGATGCACCGCTCAAGCTGCTCGCCGATATCGGCGACTGGCTCGACACGCGCCTGCCGCGGCTGTTCGAGGATGCGATCTCGCTCGTCGCGGACAACCGCATCTTCAAGCAGCGCAATGTCGACATTGCGATCGTCAGCCGTGACGATGCGATCAAATGGGGCTTTTCGGGCCCGATGATCCGCGGCTCGGGCATTGCCTGGGATCTGCGCAAGTCGCAGCCCTATGACGTCTATGCCAAGATGGACTTCGACGTGCCGGTCGGCACGCGTGGCGACTGCTATGACCGGTTCATGGTGCGCGTCGAGGAAGTGCGTCAGTCGGCACGGATCATGAAGCAGTGCCTGCGCGACATGCCCGAGGGTCCGATCGCGTCGCTCGACCGCAAGGTCGTGCCGCCCAAGCGCGCTGAGATGAAGCAGTCGATGGAAGCGCTGATCCATCACTTCAAGCTTTATACCGAGGGCTTCCATGTGCCCGCCGGCGACGTCTATGTCGCGACCGAAAGCCCCAAGGGCGAATTCGGCGTGTATCTGGTCGCCGACGGCAGCAACAAGCCGTACCGCTGCAAGATCCGCCCGACCGCGTTTTCGCATCTCCAGGCCTTCGACTTCATGGCGAAGGGTCACATGCTGGCGGATACGACCGCGATCCTCGGCGCGATGGATATCGTTTTTGGTGAATGTGACCGCTGATGGCTGAAGCTCCGAAAATTCCCGACGAGGCAGAGACCCGCGCACGCTGGGGCTCGTTCGCCTGGACGGACGAGAACCAGGTGAAGGCGAACGAGATCCTCGGGCGCTACCCGAAGGGCCGCGAGCAGTCGGCGTCGATCCCGTTCCTCGATCTTGCCCAGCGCCAGGTTGGTGCGGAAACGCAGACCCAGGGCTGGTTGCCGGTTCCGGTGATCGAGTTCGTCGCGCGCCAGATCGGCGTGCCGTACATGCGTGTCTATGAGGTCGTGACCTTCTACACGATGTTCAACCTCGCGCCGGTCGGCCGCTATCACGTGCAGGTGTGCGGCACGACGCCGTGCATGCTGCGCGGGTCGGACGACGTGCTGGCTGCGTGCAAGAACCGTGGCCTCGTCAAGGGCGGCACGACGCCGGACGGCATGTTCACGCTGACCGAGGTCGAGTGCCTGGGCACCTGCGCGAACGCACCGATGGTCCAGATCAACGACGATAACTTCGAAGATCTCGACTACGACAAGACGACCGAGATCCTCGAGGCGCTTGCTAGTGGCGGCACGCCGACGCCGGGGCCGCAATTCGGTCGCCGCGCGAGCTGCCCCGAAGGCGGCCCGACCTCGCTCAAGGCGATGGTCGACGCGAACCACGATTACCGGGGGGAGTGGGCCTGATGCTCGCCGACAAGGATCGCATCTTCACCAACGTCTACGGTTTTCAGCCGTGGAATATCGACGCGGCGATCATGCGCGGCGATTGGGACAATACCAAGGACCTGATGGCGCTCGGCCAGGACGCGATCATCGACGTGATGAAGGCGAGCGGGTTGCGTGGCCGCGGCGGGGCAGGGTTCCCGACCGGCACCAAATGGTCGTTCATGCCCAAGGAGCCGAAGCCCGACCGGCCGAACTTCCTCGTCATCAACGCCGATGAATCCGAGCCGGGCAGCTGCAAGGATCGCGAGATCATCCGTCACGATCCGCACAAGCTGATCGAGGGGGCGCTGATCGCCGGCTTCGCGATGCGTGCGCGTGCCGCGTACATCTACATTCGCGGCGAATATATCCGCGAGGCGGAGACGCTGTTCGCAGCCGTCGCCGAGGCCTATGATCGCGGCTTCATCGGCAAGAATGCGTGCGGTTCGGGCTACGACTTCGACGTGTTCGTCCATCGTGGTGCAGGCGCGTACATCTGCGGCGAAGAGACCGCGATGCTCGAAAGCCTCGAGGGCAAGAAGGGCCAGCCGCGCCTCAAGCCGCCATTCCCGGCGGGCGCAGGCCTCTATGGCTGCCCGACGACGGTCAACAACGTCGAATCGATCGCGGTCGCACCGACGATCCTGCGGCGCGGTGCGGCTTGGTTTTCCAGCTTCGGCGCGGAGAATAACCGCGGCACCAAGCTGTTCCAGATCAGCGGCCATGTGAACAAGCCGTGCGTCGTCGAGGAAGAGATGAGCATCTCGTTCCGCGACCTGATCGAGACGCATTGCGGCGGTATCCGTGGCGGTTGGGACAATCTGCTCGCGGTGATCCCGGGCGGGTCTTCGGTGCCGCTGGTGCCCGCCGCGCAGATCATGGACTGCGCGATGGATTTCGACGGCCTGAAGGCGGTCGGCTCGGGCCTCGGCACCGCGGCGATCATTGTCATGGACAAGTCGACCGACATCGTCCGCGCGATCAGCCGCATCTCCTACTTCTACAAGCATGAGAGCTGCGGCCAGTGCACGCCGTGCCGCGAAGGCACCGGCTGGATGTGGCGCGTGATGGAGCGGATGCGCACCGGCGATGCCGAGCTGTCCGAGATCGACATGCTCCAGCAGGTCACCAAGCAGGTCGAGGGTCACTCGATCTGCGCGCTCGGTGACGCCGCAGCCTGGCCGATCCAGGGCCTGATCAAGCATTTCCGCCCAGAGATGGAACGCCGTATCCGCGAACGTGGTGGTGACACCGCGCCGATGATGGAAGCCGCAGAGTAATGCCCTTAGTCAAAGTCGATGGCGTAGAGATCGAGGTGCCGCAGGGTGCCACCGTGCTGCAGGCGTGCGAGCTTGCCGGCAAGGAGATCCCGCGTTTCTGTTACCATGAGCGTCTGAGCATCGCCGGCAATTGCCGGATGTGCCTGGTCGAGGTGAAGCCTGGTCCGCCCAAGCCGCAGGCGTCGTGCGCGCTGCCGGCGGCGGACAAGCAGGAGATCTTCACCAACTCGCCGATGGTCAAGAATGCCCGCGAGGGCATCATGGAATTCCTGCTGATCAACCATCCGCTCGATTGCCCGATCTGCGATCAGGGTGGCGAGTGCGATCTGCAGGACCAGTCGGTCGCCTATGGCCGCGGCCATTCGCGCTATGACGAGAACAAGCGCGCGGTCACCGAGAAGTATATGGGTCCGATCGTGAAGACGGTCATGACCCGCTGCATCCAGTGCACGCGTTGCATCCGCTTTGCCGAGGAAGTCTCCGGCGTTGAGGAGATCGGTGCGATCTTCCGCGGCGAGGACATGCAGATCACCTCGTATCTGGAAAACGCGGTCAAGAGCGAGCTGTCGGGCAACGTCGTCGACCTGTGCCCGGTCGGTGCGCTGACCTCGAAGCCCTACGCGTTCGAAGCGCGTCCGTGGGAACTGCGCAAGACGCTGACGATCGACGTCATGGACGCGGTCGGCACCAACATCCGGCTCGACAGCCGTGGTCGCCAGGTGCTGCGCTGCGTGCCGCGGATCAACGAGGACGTGAACGAGGAGTGGGCGACCGACAAGACGCGCCACGCGATCGACGGTCTCGTCCGTCGTCGTCTCGACAAGCCTTATGTCCGCGTGAACGGCAAGCTCCAGCCCGCGACCTGGGACGAGGCGTTCGCAGCGATCAAGGCGGTTGACGCCGGGTCGAGCGTGGCCGCGGTCGCAGGCGACCTGCTCGACTGCGAGACGATGTACGCCGCCAAGGCGCTGCTCGCGAAGATGGGCTCGACGATGCTCGAGGGCCGCCAGACCGGCATGGCCTATGACGCGTCGAACATCGCCGCGGTCAATTTCAACACGACGATCGCCGGTACCGAGCGTGCCGACGCGATCCTGCTGGTAGGCACCAACCTGCGCTGGGAAGCGCCGCTGGTGAACACGCGGATCCGCAAGGCGATCAAGAAGGGCGCAAAGGTCTTCGCGATCGGCCCCGAGACCGAGCTGACCTACAAGGTCGAGTGGCTCGGCGACGATCTGGCGCTGCTCGGCACTCTGCCCGAGGCGGTGACCGAGGCTTTCGCGAAAGCAGAACGTCCGATGGTGATCGTCGGTGGCGCGGCGCTGAAGGGTGGCCACGGCGCCGCGCTGAAGCTCGTCGACACGCTGGGCCTCGTAAAGGACGGCTGGAACGGCTTCAACGTCGTCCATATGGCCGCGTCGCGGATGGGCGGGCTGATGCTCGGCTATGCGCAGACGGGCGGGATCGCGGACGTGATGGGGGCGAAGCTCGGCTTCTTCCTCGGCGCGGACGAGGTCGATTTCAGCCAGTTCGCAGGCTTCAAGGTGTTCGTGGGTCATCACGGCGACAAGGGTGCGGCGGCTGCCGACGTCATCCTGCCGGGCGTGACCTATGCCGAGAAGTCGGGAACCTGGGTCAACCTCGAGGGGCGCGTCCAGCGCGGCGAGCGTGCAGTGTTCGCCCCCGGCGATGCGCGCGACGACTGGTCGATCTTCCGCGCGCTGTCCGACACGCTTGGCCACACGCTGCCGTTCGACAGCTTCGAGGGGCTGCGCGAAGAAATGTTCGCTGCCGTTCCCGCGCTGCGTCACCAGGCGCTCGCGACGTTCGAGTGGAACCCGCCGTCGCTCGGCGGTGCGGGTGAGGGGGTTCTGGCCGGCTATCCGATCAAGGACTTCTACCTGACCAACGCGATCTGCCGCGCATCGCCGACGATGCAGCGCTGCTCGGCTGAACTTCTCCACGGGGAAGACTTTGCGGAGGCAGCCGAATGATCTCCTGGTTCGAATCCTCGCTCGGTTACGACTGGGCGTTCTTCCTCGCGACGATCATCGACATTCTCGCAATCGCGCTGCCGGTGATGCTGGCGGTTGCGATGATCATCTATGCCGATCGCAAAATCTGGGCGGCGATGGCACTTCGGCGTGGTCCGAACGTGGTGGGTCCCTTCGGCCTGCTGCAGAGCTTTGCCGACGGCCTGAAGGTGTTCCTGCAGGAGACGATCGTTCCCGCAGCCGCCAACCGCGCGCTGTTCCTGCTGGCGCCGATCATCACCTTCACGGTCGCGCTGATCGTCTGGGCGGTGATCCCGTTCCAGCCGGGCGTCGTGCTCGCGGACATCAATGTCGGCTTGCTCTACGTCCTCGCGGCGTCGTCGCTCGGCGTGTACGGGATCATCCTGGCGGGCTGGGCGTCGAACTCGAAATATCCGTTCTACTCGGCGCTACGTGCGGCCGCGCAGATGGTCAGCTACGAAGTCGCGATCGGGTTCATCCTGATCTCGGTCGTGCTGTGGTCGGGCACGTTCAACCTGTCCGGCATCGTGACCGCGCAGCAGAACATGTTCGGGCTGCATATCAACGGCTATATCGTCAATCCGCTGCTGTTCCCGATGGCTGTGATGTTCTTCATCTCGAGCCTCGCGGAAACGCAGCGTGCACCGTTCGATCTGACCGAGGCGGAGAGCGAGCTCGTCGCCGGCTACCAGACCGAATATTCGTCGATGGCGTTCGCACTGTTCTGGCTGGGTGAGTACGCCAACGTCATCCTGATGTGCGCGCTCAATGCGACGCTCTTCTGGGGCGGGTGGCTGCCGCCGGTCGACTGGGCGCCACTCTATTACGTGCCGGGGATCATCTGGCTGTTCGCCAAGATCCTGTTCTTCTTCTTCCTGTTCAGCTGGGTGAAGGCGACCGTGCCGCGCTATCGCTATGATCAGCTGATGCGGCTCGGCTGGAAGATTTTCCTGCCCGTCTCGCTGTTCTGGGTTTTCCTCGTGTCGGGCGTGTTGATGCTGACGCGCGTTGGAGTGGGTTCATGAGCGTTGCTCAGATCATCAAGTCGTTCACCCTGTGGGAATTCGTGAAGGCGCACGCGTTGACGCTTCGCTATTTCTTCAAGGAAAAGGCGACGATCAACTATCCGTACGAGCGTAACCCGGTGTCCCCGCGGTTCCGCGGTGAGCATGCGCTGCGTCGTTATCCCAATGGTGAAGAGCGGTGCATCGCGTGCAAGCTGTGCGAGGCCGTGTGCCCCGCCCAGGCGATCACGATCGAGGCCGAGCCGCGCGACGACGGCTCGCGCCGCACGACGCGCTACGACATCGACATGACCAAGTGCATCTATTGCGGCCTGTGCGCCGAGGCGTGCCCGGTCGATGCGATCGTCGAGGGTCCGAATTACGAATTCTCGACCGAAACGCGCGAAGAGCTGATCTACGACAAGTCGAAGCTGCTCGATAACGGCGATCGCTGGGAAAGCGCGATCGCGGCGAACCTTGCCGCCGATGCGCCGTACCGTTAAGCGAGCGCCGCGATGACACAGATTAACTCCGTCATCCCAGCGCAGGCTGGGATCTCCCCGTTTCCGAGCGCGCCCGCGCGGCGTGAGACCCCGGCTTTCGCTGGGGTGACGAGGACCTCATGATCCAGGCCTTAGCCTTTTATCTCTTCGCCTTCGTCGTCGTCCTGTCGGGCGCCATGACGATCGCGTCGCGCAATCCGGTCCATTCGGTGATGTGGCTGATCCTCGCCTTCTTCAACGCGGCGGGTCTGATGATCCTCGTCGGGGCCGAGTTCATCGCGATGCTGCTCGTCATCGTCTATGTCGGCGCGGTCGCGGTGCTGTTCCTGTTCGTCGTCATGATGCTCGACATCGACTTTGCCGAAATGCGCGCCGGCGTGGCACGGTATTTCGGTATCGGGCTGGCGCTCGCGGTCGCACTTGCAGCCGAGGTGATGATCGCGATCGGCGCATGGAGCACGGGGCCGATCCAGCTCGCACGGCGCGCGGCGCCGATCGATGCGCGGGTGCCCAACATCCAGGCGATCGGCAACCTGCTCTACACGCGCTATCTTTTCGTGTTCGAGGCGGCCGGGCTCGTCCTGCTCGTCGCGATGATCGGTGCGATCGTGCTGACGCATCGCCAGCGTGGCGGCGTGAAGGCGCAGAACATCAGCCGTCAGAACGCACGCCGTCCGCAGGACGCAACGCGCAACACGCGCCCGGTCGTCGGGCAGGGAGTCGAACTGTGACGATCGGTCTCGTCCACTACCTCGTCGTCGCGGCGATCCTGTTCACCATGGGGGTGCTCGGCATCTTCCTGAACCGCAAGAACCTCATCGTCATCCTGATGGCGATCGAGCTGATCCTGCTCGCGGTGAACATCAATCTCGTCGCCTTCTCGGCCTTCCTCAACGATCTCGTCGGACAGGTGTTCGCGATGTTTGTGCTGACGGTCGCAGCGGGTGAGGCCGCGATCGGCCTGGCCATTCTGGTCATCTATTTCCGCGGTCGCGGCACCATTGCGGTCGACGACGTCAACCGGATGAAGGGGTAATACGGTTGATCCAGCTTATCGTCTTCCTGCCGTTACTGGCCGCGATCGTTGCCGGGTTCGGCAATCGCGCGATCGGCAACGTGCCGGCGAAAATCGTCACCACGGCCGCGTTGTTCGCGTCGTGCCTGCTGTCCTGGCTGATCTTCCTCGGTTTCATGGCGGGCACCAGCAGCGCGACCGTCGAGCCGTTGCTCAACTTCATCCAGTCGGGCGACATGAACGTCGCATGGTCGCTGCGCGTTGATGCGCTGACCGCGGTGATGCTCGTCGTCGTCACGTCGGTGTCGGCACTCGTCCATCTGTATAGCTGGGGCTATATGGACGAGGATCCCGACCAGCCGCGCTTCTTTGCGTATCTGTCGCTGTTCACCTTCGCGATGCTGATGCTCGTGACTGCGAACAACCTCGTCCAGATGTTCTTCGGTTGGGAAGGCGTGGGCCTCGCGTCCTACCTCCTGATCGGGTTCTGGTTCCGCAAGCCCTCGGCCAGCGCCGCGGCGATCAAGGCGTTCGTCGTCAACCGCGTCGGCGATCTGGGCTTCATGCTCGGCATCTTCGGCACGTTCCTCGTGTTCGGCACGGTCTCGATCCCCGAGATCCTGGCGGTTGCACCCGGCATGGCCGGTTCGACGATCGGCTTCCTCGGCTACCGCCTCGATACGATGACGGTGCTCTGCCTGCTGCTGTTCGTCGGCGCGATGGGCAAGTCGGCACAGCTCGGCCTGCACACCTGGCTGCCGGACGCGATGGAGGGGCCGACGCCGGTGTCGGCGCTGATCCACGCGGCGACCATGGTCACCGCAGGCGTGTTCATGGTGTGCCGCCTGTCGCCGATGTTCGAGATGAGCCCGGTCGCGCTGACCGTGGTCACCTCGGTCGGTGCCGCGACCTGCTTGTTTGCCGCAACCTGCGGCCTCGTCCAGACCGACATCAAGCGCGTCATCGCCTATTCGACCTGTTCGCAGCTCGGCTACATGTTCTTCGCAGCGGGCGTCGGCGCGTACGGCGCGGCGATGTTCCACCTGTTCACGCATGCCTTCTTCAAGGCGCTGCTGTTCCTGGGTGCGGGTTCGGTGATCCATGCGATGCACCATGAGCAGGACATGCGCTATTATGGCGGCCTGCGTAAGAAGATCCCGGTGACGTTCTGGGGCATGATGGCGGGTACGCTCGCGATCACCGGCGTCGGCATCCCCGGCATCTTCGGCAACACCGCATTCGGGTTCGCTGGCTTCCATTCGAAGGATGCGATCATCGAGGCGAGCTGGGCCGCGGGTCAGCCGGGCGTGTGGTTCGTCGGTGTACTCGTCGCGCTGCTCACCAGCTTCTATTCGTGGCGCGTGATGTTCCTCACCTTCTGGGGCAAGCCGCGCTGGGCCGCATCGGAGCACATCCAGCATGCGCTCCACGACGCCCATGGTCACGACGATCATGCGCACGACGCGCATCATGTCGACGATCACCACGCGAACCCGGCAAAGGCCGAGGACGCAGGCCATGCGCCGCACGATCATCACGATGCCGTGCATGCGCCGGCGGAAGGCGATGGCGGGTATCACCCGCATGAGAGCCCGCTGCCGATGCTGATCCCGCTGATCGTTCTGTCGATCGGTGCGGTGCTCGCAGGTTTCGTCTTCCACGGTTACTTCATCGAGCCGAGTGCAGGCGAAGAGTTCTGGAAGGGCGCGCTCGCGTTCCGCGAACATCTGATGCACGAGATGCACGGCGTGCCGCTTATCATCAAGCTGTCGGCGACGATCGCGATGTTGCTCGGCCTGCTGACCGCCTGGTACGCCTATATCAAGAACCCGTCCTTCCCGGGCAAGGTGATCGAACAGTTCGGCGTGCTCTACGACTTTCTGCTGCATAAGTGGTATTTCGACGAGCTGTACGACCTGATCTTCGTCCGCCCCGCCTTCGCGATCGGCCGCTTTTTGTGGCACCGCGGTGACGAGAAGACGATCAACCGGTTCGGCCCCGACGGGTCGGCCTGGCTGGTCCAGGTCGGCGCGCGCGTCGCCGGCCGCTTCCAGACGGGATATCTCTACACCTATGCCTTCGTCATGCTGATCGGCCTGACAGCCGCCGTAACCTGGGCGATCGGACTCTATTGATGACCGGCTTTCCTATCCTCTCCGTCCTGATCGCGATTCCGATGATCGCGGCCATCGCGTGCCTGTTCGTCTCGGCGAACACGGCCCGGATGCTCGCACTCGCGGCAACGCTGATCGACTTCGTGCTCGGCATCATGCTGTGGATGAACTTCGACATCGGCGGCGCGCAGTGGCAGTTCGTCGAGCATGCCCCCGGCATCTTCGGGCCGTTTGGCTGGTCACTCGGCATCGACGGCTTCGCGCTGATGCTGATCATGCTCAGCGTGTTCCTGATGCCGATCTGCATCGGCGCCAGCTGGCGCTCGATCACGACGCGCGTGCCGGAATATATGGCGGCGTTCCTGTTCACCGAAGTGCTGATGATCGGCACGTTCGCGGCGCAGGACCTGTTCCTGTTCTACGTCTTCTTCGAAGCCGGCCTGATCCCGATGTACCTGATCATCGGCATCTGGGGCGGGGCGAACCGAATCTACGCGTCGTACAAGTTCTTCCTGTACACGCTGCTCGGCTCGGTCCTGATGTTCATCGCGATGCTGTACATGGCGAAGACCGCGGGCACGACGAGCATCCCGGCACTGCTGAACTACGACTTCCCGGCGCATGTGCAGACCTGGCTGTGGCTGGCGTTCTTCGCGTCGTTTGCGGTCAAGATGCCGATGTGGCCGGTCCACACTTGGTTGCCCGACGCGCACGTGCAGGCGCCGACCGCAGGGTCGGTGATCCTGGCGGGCGTGCTGCTGAAGCTCGGCGGATACGGCTTCCTGCGCTTCCTGCTGCCGATGTTTCCCGAAGCCTCGGGCCAGCTCACCTGGTTGATCTTCGGCCTGTCGGCGGTCGCGGTGATCTACACTTCGCTCGTTGCGCTCGTGCAGTCGGACATGAAGAAGCTGATCGCCTATTCGTCGGTGGCGCATATGGCGATCGTCACGATCGGTCTGTTCGCGTTCAACCGCCAGGGTATCGAAGGCGCGATGATCATGATGCTGAGCCACGGGCTGGTATCGGGTGCATTGTTCCTGTGCGTCGGCGTGATCTACGACCAGCTCCATACGCGCGAGATCTCGCGCTATGGCGGCCTGGCGATCAACATGCCGCGCTATGCGATCTTCTTCCTGTTCTTTACCATGGCGTCGATCGGTTTGCCGGGCACCAGCGGCTTTGTCGCCGAGTTCCTGTCGCTGATGGGCACCTATCTGGTCTCGACCTGGACGGCGCTGCTCTGCACGACGAGCATCATCCTCGGTGCGGCGTACATGCTGTATCTGTACCGTCGCGTGGTCTTTGGTGAGATCAAGTCGGACGAGGTTCGCGGCATGGTCGACCTGTCGGCGCGCGAATTCTGGTTGCTCGCGCCGATCGCAGCCGTCGTGCTGTGGATGGGCGTCTATCCCGAGAGCTTCCTCGCGCCGATGCGCAAGGATGTGAGCGTCCTGCTCGCGCGCGTCGACCGCGCCAAGCCGGCCAGCGATTCGAACCCAACTGCGGGGAAGCCCGCCACCGTGCGTGAAGCCGCGCACGGGGAGGCACACTGATGGAATACGCCGCTAACATCGCAATGACGCTGCCCGAGCTGGTGCTGGCACTGGGCGCGATCGCGCTGATGCTCGTCTCGGCCTGGGGCGGGGACACGTCGACGCGCGCCGTGTCGATCGCCTCCGTATTCGTTCTGGTCGGCGCCGGAATCGCGCTGGTCGGTCCGGCATCGTCGGGCGGCTATGCGTTCGACGGCCTCTACCGTGCCGATGCGTTCGGTGCCTTTGCCAAGGTGCTGATCTACATCGCGTCAGCGGTCGCGATCATGATGGCGCCAAGCTTCTTCGCACGGTCGCAGGGTGAGGATCTTCGCCCCGAATATCCGGTGCTGATCCTGTTGTCGGCGTGCGGCATGGGCATCATGGTCTCGGCCAGCGACATGCTGACGCTCTATGTCGGTCTCGAGCTGCAGAGCCTTGCGGCGTACGTCCTCGCCAGCTTCATGCGGCGCGACGGGCGTTCGGCCGAGGCAGGCCTCAAGTATTTCGTGCTCGGCGCGCTCGCCAGCGGCATCCTGTTGTACGGCATCTCGCTGGTCTACGGTTTCAGCGGCACGACTTTGTTCTCGGGCATCGCTGACGCCTATGCCGGGACCAAGTCGCTTGGCTTGCTGTTCGGTCTGGTGTTCGTCTTCGCAGGCCTCGCATTCAAGATCAGCGCAGTGCCGTTCCACATGTGGACGCCCGACGTTTATGAAGGCGCACCGACGCCCGTCACCGCCTTCTTCGCCTCGGCTCCCAAGGTCGCGGCAATGGCGATGGCGGTACGCGTCGCGATCGAGGCAATGGGGCCGGCGACGGACCAGTGGCGTCAGATCGTGATCTTCGCGGCGCTTGCCTCGATCATCCTCGGCGCGGTCGCGGCAATCGGTCAGACCAACGTCAAGCGCCTGCTGGCCTATTCGTCGATCAACAATGTCGGCTTCGCACTGATCGGTCTCGCTGCAGGGACGCCGGAAGGTGTGTCGGGCGTGCTGATGTATCTGACGATCTATGTCGCGATGACCTTGGGCTCGTTCCTGGTCGTGCTGCAGATGCGCGGCGATGACGGGCAGCCGGTCGAGACGATCGCGAGCCTGGCGGGCATGTCGCGGACGCGGCCGGGGCTTGCCGCCGCACTCGCGATCTTCATGTTCAGCCTTGCCGGTATTCCACCGCTGTTCGGCTTCTATGCGAAGTTCGCGGTGTTCAGTGCGGCAGTCGATGCAGGCCTCTTCCCGCTCGCCGTGGTCGGCATCGCGGCATCGGTGATCGGCGCCTATTATTACCTGCGCGTCGTCAAGACGATGTACTTCGACGATCCGGCACCCGCCTTTGCGCCGATGGAGAACAAGGTCGAGGGCGGGTTGATTGCACTGGCGGCAGTGTTCGTCTCGCCGGCCGGCTATCTGCTCATCCCCGTGCTTGGAGCATGGACGATGGCGGCAGCGCGGGCGTTGTTCTGAGCATCATCCGTACCGTTGCGGAGACAGGATCGACCAATGCCGACCTGCTGGCGCTGGCCCGCACCGGTGCCGATGACGGCCTCTGGCTGAGGGCGGTCCGGCAGACTGCGGGGCGCGGCCGGCAGGGGCGGGAATGGTCGTCCCCCGACGGTAATCTCTATGCGAGCACGCTCGTGCGGCTGCGTCCGGGCGATCCGCCCGCCGCCAGCCTCGCGCTGGTCGCGGCGGTCGCGTTGTATGAGGCCGTGTCGACCGTCCTCGTCGCCGGTATCCGGCAGGGGACGACGGACCCGAACGCGACGCTGCTGCTTAAATGGCCGAACGACCTGTTACTTGCCGATGCAAAGCTGTCCGGTATCCTGCTCGAGCGGGCCGACGATGCGGTCGTCGTCGGCTTCGGGGTCAACATTGCGCACCATCCCGAGCTGGCCGATCGCAAGACGACCGATCTCACGGTGCATGGCGTCGTCATTGAGCCCGCGCCGTTCCTCGACATCCTTGCCGACGGCTTTGCGCGCTGGGTCGCGCGCTGGCGGACCGAGGGGCTGGCGCCGGTCCGCGCGCGCTGGGTCGATTGCGCGCATCCGGCGGGCACCGCGCTGACCGCGCGGCTCGCGGACGGCGACGCGGTCGAGGGACTGTTCGTGGGGCTTGATAGCGATGGCGCGTTGATCCTGCGCACCGCGTCTGGCGAGCGCCGTGTCATCCACGCCGCCGACATATTCCTGCTGTGATGCGGCGTGTCATCGCCATCGCCGCGGGTCTCGACTATGCACTATCCGCACGGAAAGGTTGAAGGTCCCCGCATGCTGCTCGCCATCGATGCCGGCAATACCAATGTCGTGTTCGCGCTCGTCGAGAAGGGCGTCATCGTCGCGCGGTGGCGGATCGCGACCGATCCGCGTCGTACCGCGGACGAGTATGCGGTGTGGCTGAGCCAGCTGATGCAGCTTGGCGGGCATGACCGGGGCACGGTCGAGGGCGTGATCATCGCGACGGTGGTGCCGCGCGCGCTGCACAATCTGCAGGTGCTCGCGTCGAAATACTTTGCGACCGAGGCGCTGATCGCCGGCCGCGCGCCGGTCGAATGGGGGATCGCGATCGATGTCGACGAGCCCGCTTCGCTTGGCGCCGACCGTGCGGTCAACACGATCGCCGCGCACGCGCTGCACGACGGCGACCTGATCGTCATCGATTTCGGCACCGCGACCACGTTCGACCTCGTCGACTATCGCGGCGCGTATAAGGGCGGCATCATCGCGCCGGGGATCAATCTGTCGCTCGACGCGCTGGTCACCGCTGCCGCCAAATTGCCGCGCATCGCGATCGAGGCGCCCGCCGATACCAGCGTGATCGGGCTGAACACGGTCTCGCAGATGCACATCGGCATCTATTGGGGCTATGTCGCGATGATCGAGGGGCTGGTCGCGCGGATGAAGGCCGAGGTCGGGCGTCCGGTCAAGGTCATCGCGACCGGCGGACTTGCGACGCTCTTCGAAAAACAGACCGACGTGTTTGACGTCATCGAGGCCGACCTGACGATCCAGGGGCTGGCGATGATGTGGGACCGTCACCATATCTAGGGCCATTGGGCTCGCGCCAACCGGCCTGCGGGCCACATTCCCCTGTAATCCTGAAAGTAATCAATGACTCCGAAGAACGAACTCCTTTTCTGTGGCCTTGGCGGCTCCGGCGAAATCGGCATGAACGTCAACCTGTATGGCTGCCAGGGCAAATGGGTGATGGTCGATCTCGGCATCACCTTTGCCGATCCGCAATATCCCGGCGTCGACGTCATCCTGCCCGATCTGTCCTTCATCGAGGAGCGGATCGACGATCTGCTCGGCATCGTGATCACGCATGGCCATGAGGACCATATCGGATCGCTGCCCTATCTCGCCGAAGATCTGGGCGTGCCGATCTATGCGACGCCGTTCACGATGGGGCTGGTCCGCGGCAAGCTCGAGGAAGAGGGGATCGCCAACCGCGTGAAGCTCAAGATGATCCCGATGGGCGGCAATTTCCAGCTCGGGCCGTTCGGCTTCACCTTCGTCGAAATGTCGCATTCGATCCCCGAGGCGAACGCGCTGCTGATCGACACGCCCTATGGTCGCGTGTTCCACACCGGCGACTGGAAGCTCGACAAGAACCCGGTGATCGGCAATCCGACCAAGCCCGAAGGCTTCATGGCGATCGGCGACAAGGGCGTCGACGTGCTGGTCTGCGACTCGACGAACATCTTCAACACCACCGCATCGGGCAGCGAGAGCACGGTCCGCAAGGGCCTGTTCGAAGAGGTCAGCAAGGCCAAGGGCCGGGTGATGATCACCAGCTTCGCCTCGAACGCCGCGCGGCTCCACACGTTTGGTGAAGTGGCGAAGGAAACCGGGCGCAAGCTGTGCGTCACCGGACGGTCGCTCGACCGGATCATCAAGGTCGCGCGTGCGACGGGGTATCTGAAGGACTTCCCGGAGACGATCGATCCCGACACCGCGATGCGTCTGCCCAAGAACAAGGTTCTGATCGTCGCGACCGGCGGGCAGGGTGAGGAGCGCGCTGCGCTCGCGCGGGTTGCAAATGGCAGCCACACGATCACGCTCGAGGCCGATGACACCGTGATCTTCTCGTCGAAGCAGATCCCCGGCAACGAAGTCCAGATCGGCCGCATCCAGAACACGCTGGCCGCCAAGGGCATCCGGATGGTGACCGAGCGCCAGGCGCACGTCCACGTCTCGGGCCATCCCGGCCAGCCGGAACTGGCGCAGATGTACGAGTGGCTGCGTCCCGACACGCTGATCCCGACGCATGGCGAGATGCGCCACATGATGGAGCATGCGCGCTTCGGGCTGGAGCAGGGGATTCCCCGTGCGCTGGTGCAGAGCAACGGCGACATCGTCCGGCTGGCGCCCAAGGGGCCGGTCAAGATCGGCAATGCGACGGTCGGCCGCCTGGTGCTTGATGGTGACGTGATCCTGCCGGCGGACGGCACGACGCTGAACGAGCGTCGCAAGCTGGCGATTAACGGCCAGATTTCGGTCGCGGTGGCGATCGGCAAGGACGGGCGGATGCTTGGCCAGCCGCAGGTCCGCGTTCAGGGCGTGCCTGTCGAGGAAGATCGTGCCGCGTTCGTCGCGGATGCGGTCCAGGCGGTTGCCGACACCGTGCGGGGCGGCAAGCGCGATATCGACAAGATGCGCGAGCAGGTCCGGCTTGCGGTCCGCAAGGTCTCGACGCGCTGGACCGGCAAGAAGCCGATCGTCGACGTTCTGCTGATCGAAGGCTGAGCCGATGCGCTGGACCTCGGCACTCGCGATCTACGTCCTGTTCTGGGCGTTCTCGGTGTTCCTGGTCCTGCCATTCGGTGTACGGACGACGCGTGAGGTCGGGGGCGAAACCGTCCCCGGCCAGTCCGAAAGCGCGCCGCATGATTTCCACGCAGGTCGCGTTGCCTGGCGCGTGACGATCGTCGCGACGACGCTGTTCGTGCTGTTCCAGCTGAATTACGCTTACGGCTGGATCACGCCGCAGATGTTCGACCTGTTCGACACACGCGACATGGTCCGCCGCTAGCGCGACCGGGGCGGGCGCCCTTATTAGCGGAGGCGTTCGATCGCCTGTGCGAGCGCCACGTAGAGCTTACCCATATCCGACGAGAGCAGGGTTACACCGAGCGGCGAGCCGTCGCGCTGTGCCAGGATCGCGCGCAACATCGATTCGAAGTCGTGGATGTAGCGGTTCACCATCTCGCGGAAGCCCGCATCGTCGTCATACAGGTTCGCGATCGACCGGACGTCGTTCGCATCCAAGATGCGCACCGCCCGCCGCGTGAAGACGCCGCGATCCCCCTTGAGATAGGCGGCCCAGGCGCTGTCGGCGACTTCGGGCGCGAACGCCTTGGCGATGTCGATCGAAGCAGAATTGAGCGATTCGATGAGCAGCGAGACCCGCCGTGCGAACGTATCGCGATCGGCGGTTTCGCGGTCGTTGCGCGCCTCTTCGAGCCGGGTTTCGACGACCGCGGTCTGCTGCGCAATCGCCTCGACCTGTGCCGCCAGCCGCTCGGTCGCGCGCGTCGTCGCGTCGACCGCGGCGTCGGTCGCGTCGCCGATCGCCTGGATCTGCCGATCGACGGTGTCGCCGGTCGCGCGGCGCAGCGCAGCACTGCTGGCGAGCTCGAGCGCCTGCGCGGCGTCGGGAATGACCTGAGCGAGCGTGTGGCGCGCTGTATCCGCCGCCGCGGTCGCGGTCTCGCGGACGCGCAGCAACGCCTCGACGAGACGGGGTGCGGCTTCCTCGGAGAAGCTGTTGGTGCGGTCGATCGTCTCGTCGACCATCTGGCCAAGTGCGTCCGCCTTGGCGCGTCCCGAGGCCAGCGTGTCGAGCAGGGTGTTCGACAAGCGATCGAGCACGCTACGCTGTTCGGCGATGACCCCGGCAATCGCCTCGATCGCGTCGTGCGTGCTTTCGGCCGCGGTGACGAGCGCGAGCAGTTCGGGCTTTGCCGCGACCACGATCGCCTTGCTGTCGGCAACGCGCCGGTCGAGCCGGGACAGCGCGTCGGGCAGCGTTTCGTCGATCTCGCGCGCCGCGGCGTCGAGGGCGATCAGCAGCGACTCGGTCGTGCCGATCGTCCGCCCTGCCATCGCCTCGCCCGAGCGGAGCGCCTCGGTCATCGCGTCCGCCGAGCCGCCCAGTGCGCTGATCGACGCAGCGAGCAGCTGGGTTCGTTCGACACCATGATGGTGGAGCGTCTCGATCCGCGTCTCGACCTGATCGAGGCCTGAACCGAGCGAGCCGAGGATATCCTCCCCGGCTGTACGCTGATCCTCGAGGCGGCGCGCCACCTGGGCGATCGCCGAATCGACGCCGGCGATCCGGTCGGCAATCGCCTCGGCGCTCGCGCGCGTCGCGCCGTCGAGCGCCACCTGATTGGCGCGGACCATCGCCAGCACCGCGTCACCCTGCGCAGCAATGCCCTTGCGTGCGTCGTCGACCGCATCCGCTGTACGCCCGAGCAGTGCGTCAACCTCCGCGGACATCGTCTCGGTAACCGCCTCGAGCCGGGCGCCGGCGGTTTCACTGGTCGCCTCCATCCGGATGATATGTGCGGCCAGCCGCTGCGCCGCGCCGCTCGCCACCGCATCGGCCTCCCGGCCACGGGCTGCCAGCGCGCCGATCTGCGCATCGAGGGCACCGGCATGCTCGCTGGCGGAACGGCCGGCGCGCTCGAGCTGGTCCGCCATCGCTTCGGTCTCGGCATGCGCGCGCGGCAGCGAGGCGAGCAGGACACCGAGCGACGTCTGCGTCGCGTCGGCCGCGGCAACGAGGCTGCGCGTGTGCGCGTCGGCGCGTTCGATCTCGGTCGCGAAGCCTTCGCCGATCGCGCCGAGAAACTGATGCGCGGTCTCGCCCATCGTCATCAGCGTGTCGACCTGGTCCGCCAGATGACGGCGATTGCGGTCGATCGTCTGCGCGGTCGCGGCGACCGCCTGTTCGAGCCGGGCGGATTCCGCCTGCATTGCGCGCGCCGTGACGCCGAACCGCGCCGCCTCGGCCCGGCTCGTCCGCATCGCGAGCAACCAGATGATGCCGATTAGCGCGGGCACGACGCACAGCGCTGCGAGGAACTGGACCAGCGCGACCGGTCCGATCGCACCGATCTCGCCGCGGACGAGCCAGAGCATGACGGCGAGCCAGAGCAGGACCGCGGCGATCGCCGCACCCGCGAAGATCCGCCCGCGATCGGCGCCGTCGTCGTCCGCCGGCAGGATATAGTCGTCGATAAACACGGGTGCGCGTTCCTTCAAAGGCGGTGGTGGGACGTCGCCAAGGTCCGGATCCCGGGCAGGGTCCGCGCGTAGGCCGATGATGGAAGAACCCCCGTTCATGCCCGGGTTTTACCATGAAATCGGCTTTGACAAAGCGAATAGCGCAACCTCCCGTTAAGTCGGTCGCGTGTACGCCCCATCTCATGGCCTATGATCCCGGAGCAATCGACGCCGCCCTGGCAGCCGCGGTCGGGGACGATCCGCTGCTGATCGCCGACCTGCACCTCGCCTTCACCCACAGCGCCGCCGACGCGCTGGACGCTATGGTGGACGCATCCGACGCCGAGGCGTGGCGCGCCGCGGCATGGCGGCTGAAGGGGCTGGCCGCGAGCTTTGGCGCGATGCCGCTGATGACGCTGGCGCGTGCGGCGGCCGACACCCCGCCCGGCGACGACGACATGCTGCGCCGGCTGCGCGACGCGGTCGAGCAGCTTTGATGCGCATGCAGGGCGTCGATCTGCACGCGCTTCCGACGCGCGGGCTTTGCATCCGCCGTTTCGACGCCTAACAGCCGCAGATGCTTGCCGGGCTTCTCTTTGCTATTCACGATGCCGACGATCGTCCCGATCGCCTGGCTGCCACTCTGCCGTTCAGCGGCGTCACGCTGATCGAGTATCAGGCGCGGTTGTTGATCGCAGCCGGCGTGCGTCAGGTCATCGTCGTCGTCGCGCGGCTGACGCCCGAGTTGCTGGGCGCGATCAACCGCATCAACCGCCGCGGCGTCGCGGTCGATACCGTCCGGACTGCGGCCGAGGCGATGGAGAAGCTCCATCCGCTGGCGCGCGTCTTGATGCTCGGCGACGGGCTGGTCACGACCGAGAGTATCGTCGCGGCGATGGCGAACGAGGGTGGCGATGCACTGCTCGTCGTGCCGGAGGACGATGCCGGACCCGGGTTCGAGCGCGTCGGTGGCCAGATGGCATGGGCCGGTGTCGCCCGGCTGGAGCCCGCACGGATCGCCGAAGTCGCGGGCCTGCCCAATGATTACGACCTGCAATCGACGCTGCTGCGGATCGCGGTGCAGGCGCGCGCGGTGCAGATCCTGTTGCCGACCGATGCAATTCGCAGCGGGCACGGCATTGAGCGCGAGGCGCGGACGCTGGAAGAACGCGGTCGTGCCGTGCTGGCGACGATCGTGTCGGGGCGCAGCGGCTGGTTCGACCGTTTCGTGCTCGCGCCGATCGCCAGGCTCGGCCTGCCGTTCCTGGTTGATAAGAGCGTTGCTGGCACGACCGTCGGCGCGACGTCACTGGGTATTGCCGCCGCCGGGCTCGGCGCGATGCTGTTCGGCTGGCTGGCGACCGGACTGGTGCTTGCCAGCACGGCCTGTGTCGGTCTGGCGATCGGCTCGGTGCTGAGCGGGCTGCGCGACGATGAGTCGGTCGCGACGATGCAGACGCGCGGAATCGGCGTCGTCAGCGCGCTCGCCGTTCTGCTGTTTGCCTTTCTGTGGGCGGGCTATTCGGCCGACAACAGCGCGCTTGTCATGGCGGCCGCGCTGCTTGCGATCGCGGCACTGGGGGAACGCGCGATCGTCGAGCGCGCGCGCCGCATGTGGTGGGGCAGTGCGCCGGCCTATCTGCTGATCGTCACGATCGTCGCGATCCTCGGATTTCCGCTGTTGGGCCTTGCGATCGCCGGGCTGTACGCGACGGTCACGCTGGCTGCGGCAATCGAGCATCTTCGTCTTCAGCCTTAGTACCGCCTTAACAATAAGGGGGTAGGCACGGCGCATGTCGGTTGGCTCTGAACCCTTGCCTGATCCCGCGCTGTCACGCGCGAGTGCGATCGCGCGCGCCGCGCGTGCGCGTCAGCGGGCCGACGACCGGCTGGAAACCACAATCACCGACTTTTTCCTGACCGCCGATGCGCGGCTGGAGGAACGTACGAGGTTGATGCTGGCGCATGTCCTGCGCGGGATCATCGGGGCGATCGAGGCGGATATCCGCCGTCATGCCGCCCGCGTTCTCGCCGGGCTGGGGGAGACGACGCGGGCGGAGGCGATCCTGACGCAGGGCGGCGCCTTGCTGCGGCTGACGCGGTCGGGGGTGTTGCGCGATCGCGACCTGATGAAGGACCTGATCGCTCGCGTCCGGCACGACCTGATCGCAGACGCCCTTCCTGCCGCGATTGCCGGTCCCGAGGAGCCGAGCCTGTTGATCCGCCTGACGGGGGTGTCGGATACGACCGTCGCCACCGCGGCCGGCGCGCTGCTCGCGGCGGAAAGTCGGCGTCGTGCTGCCAATGAATCGGGAATGATCGCCGGAAGCGACGTGCCCGCCGACCTGCATCGCCGCCTCGTCTGGTGGGTTGCCGCGGCGGTGCGCGACGGGCTTGACGATGCCTTGAAGGACGCTGGCGAGATGGTCGCGATGCAGGGCCGCGGCCAGAGTGATCAGGCGATCACCGAAGCGGCGCTGCGCAGCCTTGCCGCGCATGATGACGCGGAGCGCCCCGAGGCCGTCGCGATCCGCCTCTCCGCGGCGATCGATGCCCGTCGCGACGAATTGCCGGCGCTGCTGGTCGAGGCGCTCGGCGACCGGCGTCTGACCCTGTTCGTCGCAGTGCTGGCGCATGCGATCGGGATCGATGCCGAACAGGTCCGGGTGATCGTACTCGATCCCGACGGAGAGCAACTGTGGCTGGCGCTGCGGGCGGCGGATCTCGACCGGGAGACGATCGCGCGGATCGGGCTGGCGCTGGCCGATGCCGATCCACGCCGTGATATCGAGAGTTTCGCCGACGCGCTCGACAGCATCGCGAGCGTCGCGGTCGACGATGCGCGCGCGGCGATAGCACCGCTGGCGATGCACCGCGAGTTTCGCGCTGCGTTGCGGGCGCTGGCCGGGGCAGACCGACGATGACGGGATATACGACAGGCGACACTGCGGTCGCACTGGCGGAAGTGGCAGGGGACGGCGTGTTGCTGTCGGCGGATCCGATCCTGCTTGCGCTCAACAGCCGCGCCGGGGGGGTGATCGGCGCGCCGATCGCGGTGCCGCAGCTCGCGATGATCGCACGCCTGGCGCGCCGGCTGGGAATCGCGGTTTCGCGTAGCGTTGTGATCGCCGACGACGACGTCGATCTCGATCTGTGGGTCCGTGCGCAGCCCGAGGGCGATACGGTAGGCCTTGCGGTGAGCGGCTGGCGTGAACTCCAGCCGTGGCGTCCAGCGGCACCGAACCCCGGTGCAGGCGTCGATTTTCTGTCGAGCGGTGCCGACTGGCGTTGGGAAACCGACGCAGCACTTCGCCTGACATTCGTATCGCCCGACGCAGGGCCCCGCATGGGCGTCGACCCGCTCGCGCTGCTCGGCAAGCCGTTGACGAGCCTCGTCATGCTCGACAGCGGCGATGACGGCGCGCTGCCGATCCTCGACGCGGTCGCGCGCCGTCAGCCGCTCGACGCACAGCCGGCGCGGCTGCGGGGGTCGGGCCGCGCGATCATGCTGAGCGCGGTGGTTCGCCGTGACGCGGAACGTGCCTTTGCAGGGTTCATCGGCAGCGGGCAATTGATCGACGATCCCGCGGACGTACCATCGCCGCCCGCCAAGCCCCGGCCTGCGGGGGCGGACCAGCTGTCGCCGACCTTCACTGCGGGGCTGGACCGTGCGCTGCGGACACCGCTGGCGCGCATCGTCGCGAACGCCGACAGTATTCATGCCCAAACCGATGGTCTGGTGCAGCCCGATTATGCCGATTATGCCGCCGACATAGCCAATGCCGGTCGCCATCTGTTGGCGCTGGTCGACGATCTGGTCGATCTTCAGGCGGTCGAGCGGCCCGACTTCGCGCTGCTTCTCGAGACGATCGATATGGCCGATATTGCGCGGCGTGCGGCCGGGCTGCTGGCGGTGCGAGCAGGCAACGCGAATGTGACGATCACCCGCCCCGCCGCTGAAGCCCGCGTCGTCGCGCGCGGGGATTTTCGGCGCGTGTTGCAGATCCTGGTCAATCTGATCGGCAACGCGGTGCGCTATTCACAGTCGGGTGGCGCGGTGCTGGTGACGGCGCATGCGGGGAGCGATCAGGTGACCGTCGTCGTCGCGGATACCGGCAAGGGCGTGGCGCGCGCGGATCATGCGCGAATTTTCGAGAAGTTCGAGCGGGTCGACGCGTCCGAGCCGGGCGGCAACGGCCTCGGGCTCTATATCGCGCGGCGGCTGGCACGGGCGATGGGCGGCGACCTGACGATCGACAGCGCGATCGGCGAGGGGGCTCGGTTCGTGTTGTCGTTACCGACGCAGGCGGCGCGCAGCCAGGATCAGTACCAGGCCTGATACCGCGAGCGCGGCGCCGCGGTCCGCCCAAGGCCGCTGATCGAGCATGAAGCTCGATCGCGGCCAATGGACATAGCCAAGCCCCTGGCCGATCCACAGGAACCCCATCAGCGCGCACAGCACACCGATGACCATCAGGATCGGCCGGAGCTTCATCTCAGCGCGACGCCATCGGCGTATAGTCGCGCTGCGTCGGGCCGCTGTAGAGCTGGCGCGGACGGCCGATCTTCTGGTCGGGATCGGTGATCATCTCGTTCCACTGCGCGACCCAGCCGACGGTGCGGGCGAGTGCGAAGAGCACGGTGAACATCGAGGTCGGGAAGCCGATCGCCGAGAGGATGACGCCCGAATAGAAGTCGACGTTCGGGAACAGCTTCTTCTCGATGAAGTAGGGATCGCTCAGCGCCAGACGCTCGAGCTCGATCGCGACGTCGAACACGGGGTCGGTGACGCCCAGCTCGCCGAGCACTTCCTTGACGGTCGTCTGCATGACCGCCGCGCGCGGATCGTAGTTCTTGTAGACGCGGTGACCGAAGCCCATCAGGCGGAACGGATCGTTCTTGTCCTTCGCGCGGGCGATGAACTCGGGGATCCGGTCGACCGTGCCGATCTCATGCAGCATGTTGAGCGCGGCTTCGTTCGCGCCGCCATGCGCGGGGCCCCAAAGGCAGGCGATGCCGGCTGCGATGCACGCGAACGGGTTGGCACCCGACGAGCCGGCGAGACGGACGGTCGAGGTCGACGCATTCTGCTCGTGATCGGCGTGGAGGATGAAGATGCGGTCCATCGCCTTTTCGACGATCGGGTTCACGACGTACTTCTCGGCCGGGACGGCGAACGTCATCTTCAGGAAGTTGCCGGTGTAGCTCAGCGTGTTGTCCGGATAGACGAACGGCTGGCCGACACTGTACTTGTACGCCATCGCGGCGATCGTCGGCATCTTGGCGATCAGGCGGTGCGACGCGATGACGCGCTGTGCCGGATCATGAATGTCGGTCGAATCGTGGTAGAAGGCCGAGAGCGCGCCGACGACGCCGCACAGGATCGCCATCGGATGCGCGTCGCGACGGAACCCGCGGAAGAACTGCGCGAGCTGCTCATGCACCATCGTGTGGCGCGTGATCGTGTTCGAGAAGGTCGACAGCTCTTCTTCGCTGGGCAGTTCGCCGTTCAGCAGCAGATAGGCGACTTCCATAAAGTTCGACTGTTCGGCGAGCTCGCCGATCGTGTAGCCGCGGTGGAGCAGCGTGCCCGCATCGCCGTCGATATAGGTCAGCTTCGACTGGCACGAGGCGGTCGAAGTGAAGCCCGGATCATAGGTGAAATTGTCGGTCTGCGCGTACAGCTTGCGGATATCGATGACATCGGGGCCGACCGTACCGGACATGACCGGATAATCGAATTCCTTGCCGTCGACCTTGAGGTTTGCGGTCTCGCTCATGCTTGTATCCTTCCTCGAAATCTTATCAGTCTGCCATCCGGTCGGCGATCCGACCGAGGCTCTCGTCACGCCCGAGCAGGTCGAGCACATCGAATATTCCCGGCGACGTCTTGCGACCGGTCAGCGCGGCGCGAAGGGGTTGTGCAACCTGCCCGAGCTTTAGGCTTCGCGCTTCGGCCACGCGCCGTACCGCGCCTTCGAGCGCTTCCGTATCCCACTTGTCGAGCGCGTCAAGTTCAGCATGCGCGTTCGTCAGAATCGCACTCGCTTCACCCTGCAAAAGGCTCGCTGCGGCGTCATCCATGGCCAAGGGGCGCTGGCTGAACAGGAAATTCGAACCTTCGGCGAGTTCGTTCAGGTTCGCTGCACGTGGCTTCAGGACCGGCATTGCGCGAGTCAGAAGGTCGAGTCCGCCATCGGGCAGGGCATGACCGAGACGATCGGCGGCGAGCTGGGCCAGACGCGCATCATCGGCCTCGCGGATATAGTGGCCATTCAGATTCTCGAGCTTCTTCAGGTCGAAGCGCGAGGGCGACTTGCCGACGCCCGACAGGTCGAACCATTCGACCGCCTGTTCGCGGCTGATGATCTCGTCGTCACCGTGCCCCCAGCCGAGCCGCAGCAGGTAATTGTCGAACGCCTCGGGCAGGATGCCCATCTCGTCGCGATACGCCTCGATGCCGACCGCGCCGTGACGCTTGGACAGCTTGGCACCATCGGGGCCGTGGATCAGCGGGATGTGCGCATAGATCGGATCGGGCCAGCCGCCCTCGATCGCGTCCATCGCACGGTAGATCGGCAGCTGGCGGAACGCGTTGTTGAGGTGATCGTCACCGCGGATGACGTGGGTAATGCCCATGTCGTGATCGTCGACGACGACCGCGAGCATGTAGGTCGGCGTGCCGTCCGAACGGAGGAGGACAAGATCGTCTATTTCCTCGTTGCGGACCGTCACCGATCCCTGGACGCGATCCTCGATCGTGACCGCACCCTCCTGCGGCGCGCGCAGTCGGACGACATGGGGAAGATCGGGGGCCTCGCTCGCCGGACGGTCGCGCCACGGGCTGCGGATGCGAAGCGGCTTCTTGGCCGCCTGCGCCTCGGCGCGCATCGCCGCGATCTCGTCATTGGTCATGTAGCAGCGATAGGCGTGACCGGCCTCGACCATCTGGTGCGCGACGCGGGCGTGGCGATCGGCGCCGGCGAACTGCATGACGACGTCGCCGTCCCAGTCTATCCCTAGCCAGCGCATCCCGTCGATGATCGCGTCGATCGCCGGCTGGGTCGACCGCACGCGGTCGGTATCCTCGATACGCAGCAGGAATTTGCCGCCATTCGCCTTGGCGAACAGCCAGTTGAACAACGCCGTGCGTGCGCCGCCAAGATGCAGGAACCCCGTCGGCGACGGAGCGAAACGAGTAACCACGGGTGCGGCCGAAACGACGGCATCCGTATCAGATATTGCGCCCAACCGCGGGTGCTCCCAGACTGTAGAAACGATGGCCGGATCAGCCGTCGCCGCCTCTAGCATGCGTCCCCGGCGGCGACAAATGGGCGTGCCGCCCTGGATGGCGGAGCCGGGCCGGGCGATCGAACGCTGGCTGGAGGCGGAGCGCGATCAGCTCATAACCTGGTTGCCGGTCGGGCTTGGCGGCGGCATCGCACTGTGGTTCGTGCTGCCCGATCCCGCGGCATGGGGCACCGCGATCCTGGTGCTGGTCGCTGGCGGGTTGGCCGGACTTGCGGCGGGGCGCGGCGGGCGCGCGGCGCGGATGCTCGCCATCGGCGCGATTGCGGCGGCGCTCGGCATCGGGCTGATCTGGGTACGATCGGACCGGGTGGCGGCACCGGTGCTCGCGGGGCCGACATTCGTGCAGCTGTCCGCGCGGGTCGAGACGATCGAACCGCTCGTCGCGCGTCGGCTGGCGCGGTTGACGGTGCGGCCGGTCGGGCCGGGGCAGGACGCCGATGGCGCGCCGGTTGCGTTGCCCGGCCGCGTCCGCATCAACCTGGCAGAGGCGGATGCGCCGGCGACGCTCGCGATCGGCGCGACCATAAAGCTTCGCGCGCGACTCATGCCGCCGCCCTTGCCGGCGGTGCCCGGCGCCTATGACTTTGCGCGCGTCGCTTGGTTCGGCGCGATCGGCGCGACGGGGCGGGGCTTTTCGCCTGTGGTGGTAGCAGAGCCGGGCCGCGGCGGCGCTGGAGTCCGGGTGGCGCTGTCGCGGCATATCGTCGCGCAGCTTGACGGGAGCGCGGGCGGGATCGCGGCGGCGCTGGCGACCGGCGACGTCGGCGCGATCAGCGACGCGGATGCGGAGGCGATGCGCCGCGCCGGGCTGGCGCATCTCCTTTCGGTAAGCGGCCTCCACATCACCGCGGCGGTCGCCGCGACGATGCTGATCGTGATGCGGCTGCTGGCGCTCAGCCCATGGCTCGCGCTGCACACGCGACTGCCACTGATCGCCGCGCTTGCCGGTGCCGCAGCGGCGATCGGCTACACCGTGCTGACGGGCAGCCAGGTGCCGACGATCCGCTCCTGCGTCGCCGCGTTGCTGGTGCTCGTCGCGCTGGCGATGGGGCGCGAGGCGATGACGTTGCGGCTCGTCGCGACGGGAGCGATCGCGGTGATGCTCGCGCTGCCCGAATCGCTCGCCGGGCCGAGCTTCCAATTGTCGTTCGCCGCGATCACCGCGATCATCGCGCTGCACGAGCATCCCGTCGTCCGTGCCACGTTCACGCCGCATGACGAGGGCCGCAGCAGACGCCTGTTGCGCGGCGCCGCGTCGCTGCTGCTGACCGGGCTCGTTGTCGAGGCGGCGCTGATGCCGATCGCGGTTTATCATTTCCACAAGGCCGGGCTGTACGGCGCGGTCGCCAATATCGTCGCGATCCCGCTGACCACGTTTGTCGTGATGCCGTTCGAGGCGCTGGCGCTGCTGCTCGACACGATCGGGATTGGCGCGCCCGCCTGGTGGCTGGTCCAGCATGCGCTCGACGCGCTGCTGTGGCTCGCGCGCGGCGTGGCGCATGCACCGGGCGCGGTCCGCGCGCTGCCGGCGGTGCCCGACGGGGCGTTTGCGCTGATGGTCGTTGGCGGGGTGTGGATCGCGCTGTGGCGGACGCGGTGGCGACGGATCGGAATGCTGCCCTTGGCGATTGGCGCGATCTGGGCGCTGACGACGCCGTCACCCGATATACTGGTCACGGGCGATGGTCGCCATGTCGCGGTCCGGACCGCCGCCGGGCTCGCGCTGCTTCGCGATCGGGCGGGGGATTATGTCCGCGATACACTGGCGGAGAATGGCGGGGTCGATGGTGAGCCGCTGCTGCTCGCGGATCAGCCCGACGCGCGGTGCAGCCGCGACCTGTGCCTGACCGATGTCGTCGCGCGGGGGCGGGCGTGGCGTGTGCTGGCAACGCGGAGCGTTTACCGGGTGCCGATCGCGGAGATGGTTGCCGCCTGCCGGCGCGCGGACATCGTCATCAGCGAGCGCGGGCTGCCGCGTGGTTGTACGCCGCGATGGCTGAAGCTCGATCGATCGGTGCTTGAGCGGACCGGGGGGATCGCGTTGACGCTGACCACGGGGCGGATGGTGACGGTGCTCAATCCGGGGGACCGGCACCCGTGGCGCGATCCACCGACGCTGGCGCGGTCAACGCGACGGTTTGGGGCGGCGGGCGATCAGCGCGGAGTGGCCGGGGGTGTGGCGCTGGTTCGGTTACGGTCGCTGGGCCGGGGGTGGTCGGAGCGATAGGCTGCGAATAGGTATGTCGGGTTGCGATCCTGCGCGGCTGGGGCCCCGACTGGCGCTCGCGCGATTCAAAAACCGGACGTTGATGCTTGGGGCCGCTGGTAAGCGCGTCGGATCGACATTTCCGTCGGTCCGCATTTCTGCTGAGACGTTTGCCGAGCCGACCTTCATCTGGTCTGCGGTTAGAGCCCAAAGTCATGGAGGGTGGCGTGCCGGGCTCTAGATCCTGACTTTCGTCAGGATGACGGAGGAGGTGGGACTGGGCCTGCTGGTTTAATGCGCGTGCCGCTTTTCTCCACCGTTGCTTTTGTCCGGAGTCTCGGGACGGGGGCGAAGGTGATGTCAGGTTGCCCCGGCTCATGCCAAACAAGGGGTGCCAAGCGCGCCAACCTTGCGGCTCTGTTTACGGGGCGTAGATCGAGGCGGTGCCGACATTTGACGTTCACCGAACGCCACGCCAGCCGGTTGCGCGGCGGTGATGACCGCCAGCGCTCCCCGGCATTCGTCAGTCGTAGCGGCGCAGGATACCCGACAGCTTGCCCTGAACCCGGACCTGAGCAGGCGCATAACGCTGGGGGTCATAGGCGCGGTTGGCCGGGTCGAGCCGAACCATTGCGCCCTCGCGGCGAAAATATTTCAGCGTCGCTTCGCTGTCCTCGATCAGCGCGACGACGATTTCGCCGTCGCGTGCGATCTCGGTGCGGCGGATCAGCGCGTAATCGCCATCGAGGATGCCGGCTTCGACCATCGAGTCCCCCGAAACCTCCAGCGCATAATGCTCGCCAGTGCCAAGCAAAGCGGCCGGGACAGCAAGCATCGAACTGCCTTCAAAGGCTTCGATCGGGACGCCGGCGGCGATCCGGCCGTGCAGCGGGATCTCGACGACGTCGTTCGCCGCGATGCGGGCGGGCGACGCGGGCGTGGCGCTGACCGTGTCCGGCGCAGATACTGTGTCGGCCGATGCCGCCGCCTTCGGCCCCGACTTCACCGCAGTCTGTGCGATTGCAGCCTCGGGACGCTCGGGCATCCTCAGCACTTCGAGCGCGCGCGCCCGGTTGGGCAGGCGCCGGATGAAGTTGCGCTCCTCAAGCGCGCTGATCAGACGGTGCACGCCCGATTTCGATTTCAGGTCGAGCGCGTCCTTCATCTCCTCGAACGAGGGCGACACGCCCGTCTCGGCGAGGCGGTCATTGATGAAGCAGACAAGCTCGTGCTGCTTGCGCGTGAGCATAACGGTTCTCCGTCCGGAACAGACGAGGAACTTCTATGGAACACTTGCAGCTTCGTCAAGCGGTGACGTCACGCGATGACGAGGATTTCCGCCGAGTCGCCCGCCCTTGCCGCCGGCGCGTCGCCGTCGCGGACGATCAGGCAGGACGAGCGAGCGAGCGTCAGCAGCATCGAGCTGTCCTGGATGGTCGAGGCATAGGCGCGGCCGTCGCGCAGTTCGGCGCGCATATAGTCGGTCCGCGACTGGTTGGGCGGAAGATCCTCGCCGAGCAGCGCGTGCGTCGTCTGCGGCAGGGGATCGCGCGCGCCGAGCATGTGCGCGACCACGGGGCGGACGAAGAGGATGGCGGTGACGAAGGCGGAGACGGGATTGCCCGGCAGGCCGAGCAGCATCGTCCGGCCAAGCGTGCCCGCCATCATCGGCTTGCCCGGGCGCAGCGCGATCCGCCAGAAGTCGATGCCGCCGCCCGCTCCCTCGATCGCGGGGCGGACGAGGTCGTGATCACCGACCGACGCGCCCCCGGTGGTCACAAGCAGATCGGCATCGACCCCGGCAAAGGCGTCACGCAGCGTGTCGAGCCGGTCGGGGAGGATTCCGAGATCGATAATGTCGACGGGCAGGTCGGCGAGCATCGCGGCGAGCATGATGCCGTTCGATTCCGGCAGCGGGACGGGATCGCTGGTCGAGCCGGGAGGGACGAGCTCGTCGCCCGTCGCGGCGACCGCGACGCGCAGCCGGCGGCCGACCGACAAGGCGCCGTGCCCGCCGGTCGCAGCGACTGCGATGCGGGCGGGCGTCAGCCGGTCGCCGGCCGCGATCAGCCGCGTGCCGGTCGCGAAGTCGAGCCCCTTGCGGCGCGTGTTGCGGCCTTCAAAGGCGGGGCCTTCGCCGTCGAGCATCAGCCGGTCGCCGTCGCGTGCGGCTTCCTCCTGGACGAGCACCGTGTCGGCGCCCGCCGGCATCGCCGCGCCGGTGAAGATGCGCGTCGCCTGTCCCGCGCCGACTGAACCGGTGAAGGGGCGGCCGGCCGCGCTCTCGCCGATGACCGTCCACGGCCCGGGCAGATCTGCGTAGCGGATCGCGTAGCCGTCCATCGCCGAGAGGTCGGTCGCAGGCTGGGTGCGGCGGGCGAGAATGTCCTCCGCCGCCCAGCGACCCATCGCCGATCGCAGCGGCACGGTTTCGGCCGGCACGCGCGATGCCATGGCGAAGAGGCGGGACTGGGCTTCGGCGACGGGGACGAGAGGGCGCATGCGGGCTCCGTTCAGCGGGGCGATGAAGGTCTGCGCTGCTCGCACGAATGCCGCGGGGCGGAAAGCGGGCAACGCCGCGACCGGCAGGACGCCGGTCGGTTACGCGATCAACGTACGAGGTACGGCAGACGTTGCGGTGAGATGGGACGACATGCCCTGCGTTACGTCGCACGCAAATCCTGTCGTCAGCGCAGGCAAAACGCGCTAGCCCTGTGGCGCAGGTCCGACGCAAGCCGGATCCGCACAGATCGCGTCGGTGCCCCTCGGGGCTTGAAAGGGAATGCGGTGCGGGGTTCGCCCCAAGACCGCGGCTGTCCCTGCAACTGTAAGCGGCGAGCGACACGCACGCGCCCCCTGCGACGGGGGCAGCCACTGGGCCGATGGCCTGGGAAGGTGTGCGTCGAGCCTTGACCCGCGAGCCAGGAGACCTGCCGGCGTCTGGTCGCTCTTGTCCCGGCCCAGGGGGTGGCCGAGGCACGGTGAACGCCGTCTGAGCGACGACCATGCGGCGGGGGCCGCATCGGCGACGCATGCCGGCCGCTCAGGGCGTCCGGTCGGCGCGCGTCCCGGTCGTTCGCGGCAGGCCCCCGTCCTCGTCGGACGCCGGGGATGTGCCAATGACCAAGATCATGACCGGGCGGACTGCCGGTCGTTCGACGCGACACCGGATCGGCTGGATGTTCGCGATGCTGGTTGCGGCCAACATCGCCGCCTGGGGATGGGCGTTCGCGCTGTTCCAGGCGCAGCCGTTGATGCTGGGTACCGCGATGCTCGCCTGGGGGCTGGGGCTGCGCCACGCGGTCGATGCGGATCATATCGCGGCGATCGACAATGTGACGCGCAAGCTGATGCAGGACGGGCAGCGGCCGATCGGGGTCGGCTTCTGGTTCGCGGTCGGCCATTCTGGGATCGTCCTGATCGCCGCGGTCGCGATCGCGCTGACCGCGAGTGCGCTGGCGCAGTTCGAGGCGTTCAAGCAGGCGGGCGGGGTGATCGCGACACTGATCTCCGCGCTGTTCCTGTTCACGATCGCGGCGATGAACCTGATCATCCTGCGATCGGTGTGGCGGACCTTCGGCCATGTCCGCGGCGGGGGGCGCTATGTCGAGGAGGATCTCGACCTGCTGCTCGGCAATCGCGGGCTGCTCGCGCGGCTGTTCCGGCCGATGTTCCGGCTGGTCACACGCAGCTGGCACATGGCGCCGCTCGGGTTCCTGTTCGGGCTGGGGTTCGACACCGCGACCGAAGTCGCGATCCTCGGCCTGTCGGCGAGCCAGGCGGCGGACGGGCTGTCGATCGGTACGGTGCTGGTGCTGCCGGTGCTGTTCGCGACGGGCATGGCACTGGTCGACAGTGCCGACGGGGTGGTGATGCTCGGCGCGTATGAATGGGCGTTCGTGAAGCCGATCCGCAAGCTCTATTACAATATCACGATCACGCTGATCTCGGCGATCGTCGCGATCGCGATCGGCGGGATCGAAACGCTCGCGTTGCTGGCGTCGAAGCTGGGCCTCAGCGGGGGCGTGTGGGACGTCGCTTCGGCGCTGGGCGAGAATTTCAACGGGCTGGGCTTTGCGATTATCGCGCTGTTCGTGGCGTGCTGGGTGCTGAGTTTCGCGATCTACCGGTGGAAGCGGTTCGACGAGATCGAGGTGGTGCGGGGATAACAGGCAGCGTCGTCATCCCGGGCTCGACCCGGGACCCAGGGCCAGGCAGCGCATTACGCGTGGCTCTGGGTCCTGACTTTCGTCAGGATGACGGAGGTGAGGTGCATTGGCACAGTCGCCAAACTCCTCTAAACCCAACCTCGAGGTTTGGTTCTACCGAACCTCGACAGATCGCGCCGGTGCCCTTCGGGGCTTGAATGGGAATGCGGTGCGGGAGGCTTGCCTCCCAATGCCGCGGCTGTCCCTGCAACTGTAAGCGGTGAGCGAGACGCACAGGCCCCCGATGCGGGGGCAGCCACTGAGTCACGGGACCTGGGAAGGCGTGCATCGAGCTTCGACCCGCGAGCCAGGAGACCTGCCAGCGTCATGGTCGCTCTTGCCTTGATCCAGGGGATGGTCGCGGCACGGTACTCCGTCTGAGCGACGAACGCGTGCGGCCGTCAGGTCGTGCGCGCGTGTGGCTGCGGGCGTGCGTCCGTCCGTGGCTGTCGTTCCGACGCCCGGAGAGTATCGCATGACCGACCCCCAGCCGACCCTGGCCAAGATTCCCGTCACCATCGTCACCGGATTCCTCGGCGCGGGCAAGACCACGCTGATCAGCCATCTGATCCGTAACGCCGGTGGCCGGCGGCTCGCGGTGATCGTCAACGAGTTCGGCACGCTCGGCATTGACGGCGACATCTTGAAGGGCTGCGCGATCCCCGATTGCCCGGCCGAGAACGTCGTCGAGCTCGCCAATGGCTGCATCTGCTGCACCGTCGCGGACGATTTCATCCCGACCGTCGAGACTTTGCTCGCGCTCGACCCGCGGCCCGACCATATCCTGATCGAGACGTCGGGGCTCGCCCTGCCCAAGCCGTTGCTCAAGGCGTTTGACTGGCCCGCGATCCGGTCGCGGATCACGGTCGACGGGGTGATCGCGCTGGCCGATGCGGAAGCGGTCGCCGCAGGGCGGTTCGCGCCCGACCTCGCCGCGATCGAGGCGCAGCGCCGCGCCGATCCGAGCGTCGATCACGAGACGCCGCTCGCCGAGGTGTTCGAGGACCAGCTCGCCTGTGCAGACCTGGTGCTGCTGACCAAGGCGGATCTGGCGGGCGAGGCGGGGGTGGCTGCGGCGCGCGCGGTGATCGCGGCGGAGTCCCCGCGTGCGTTGCCGGTGATCGCGCTGACCGACGGGGTGATCGATCCGCGCGTCGTGCTGGGGCTGAACGCGGCGGCGGAGGACGACATCGCGGCGCGGCCGTCGCACCATGATGGCGCGGACGACCACGAGCATGACGATTTCGACAGCATGATCGTCGACCTCGGCGAGATCGCGGACCCGGCGGCGCTCGCCGCGCGGATCGAGACGCTGGCACGTGACGCCGACATCCTGCGCGTGAAGGGTTATGCCGCGGTGACGGGCAAGCCGATGCGGCTGCTGGTGCAGGCGGTCGGGGCGCGGGTGCGGACGCAATATGACCGGCCGTGGCGCGCCGACGAGGCGCGGCAGACGCGGCTGGTGGTGATCGCCGAGCATGACCGGATCGACCCCGTAAGGATCCGGGCCGCGCTTCAGGGCTGACGGCGATGCACGTCGTCTTCCGCGAAAGCCACGGGCTGGAGGAGAGTGCGGTCCCGCAGGACCTCGCGCAGAGCCCGGCGGACCTTGTCGTCCTGTCCTTTTCTGACGGGGATCTCGGCGCGTTCGCGGCCGGGTGGCGGCGCGCGGCGGCGGGGGGGAGCCCGCTGCCGTCGCTCCGGCTCGCCAACCTGTCCGCGCTCACCCACCCGCTGTCGGTCGATACCTATGTTGAGCGAACGCTAGCGGGGGGTGAAGGGGCGAAGGGGATCGTGATCCGGCTGATCGGCGGGCGGTCCTACTGGTCCTATGGGTTACAGCAGGTCGAGGCGCTGGCGCGGGCGCGGGGGATCGCGCTGGCGGTGCTGCCTGCGGACGGGCGGATCGACGCGCGGCTCGATGCAGCGTCGACGGTGCCGGTGTCGACGTTGCGCCGGCTCGCCGCGCTGTGCGACGACGGCGGCGCGGTCGCGGCGCAGGCGGCGCTGGCGCAGATGGCGCTGGCCGCGGGGCTCTATGCCGGGCCAGTCGCGGGGGTGAAGACGGTTCCCGAGGTCGGCGGCTGGCAGCCGCGCGACGGGGTGACGTGCCCGGCGGCGTTCGCGATGACCGCGACGCGGCCGCGGATCCTGCTGATCTTCTACCGCTCCTACCTGACCGCTGCCGATCTCGACCCGATCGAGGCGCTGCATGCCGGGCTGAGTGGGGCGGGGTTCGACGTCGTCGGGCTCTTCGCGCCGTCGCTGAAGGCGCCGGGCGCGGCGGGGTGGCTGGCGCGTTGGGTCGTCGCGCTGTGTCCGGCGGCGATCGTCAACGCGACCGCATTTTCGGGCCGCGGCGCGGACGACACATCGCCGCTCGACGGGGCGGGGGTGCCGGTGTTCCAGGTCGCGCTCGCGACGTCGGATCGTGCCGCCTGGGCCGGATCGACGCGCGGGTTGTCCCCCGCCGACCTGGCGATGCACGTCGTCCTGCCCGAGGTCGACGGACGGCTGTTCGCAGGCGTCGCGAGCTTCAAGGAGGACGGCGTCCGCGACGACGATCTCGGCTATGCGCGGCGCGAGCATCGGGCGGAGCCCGGCCGGATCGCCGCGATCGTCGCGCGCGTGACCGCATGGGTGCGGCTAGCGGAGCGACCGGTCGCGGAGCAGCGGCCTGCGGTCGTGCTGTCGACCTATCCGGGTAAGGATTATCAGATGGCGCATGCGGTTGGGCTCGACGCGCTGGCGTCCGCGGAGGCGATCGTCGAGGATCTGGCGGCGGCGGGTTACGCGACCGGAGGGGCGGCGCCGCAAGCGCTGTCCAAGGCGCTGGCGACGGGGCGGATCGCGTGGCCGGTCGCGGCGTATCGCGCGGCGCTTGGGGGCTTGCCGGCCGTGTTGCGCGACGCACTCGAGGAAAGCTGGGGCGCGCCCGAGGACGATCCGGCCTGTATCGACGGCGCGTTCGAGTTCGCGGGCGTCGAGCGGGGGGGCGTGGTGATCGCGCTCCAGCCCGAACGCGGGCGCAGCGCGGCGCGGGTCGGGGAGTATCACGACCTGTCGCGCTGTCCCCGTCATGCCTATGTCGCCTTCTATCTGTGGCTGCACGCGCGGGGGAGTGATGCGCTGATCCATGTCGGCGCGCACGGGACGCTCGAATGGCTGCCGGGCAAGGCGGTCGCGCTGTCGGGAGAATGCTGGCCCGAGGCGCTGACCGGGGCGATGCCGGTGCTCTATCCGTTCATCGTCAACGATCCGGGCGAGGCGGCACAGGCACGGCGGCGTATCGGCGCGGTGACGATCGGCCATGTCCCGCCGCCGGCCGCGACGACGCGCAGCGGCGCGGGGCTGGGGCGGCTCGAATCGTTGCTCGACGAGTTTTCGACCGCCGACGGGCTCGACCCCGCGCGCCGCGACCGGCTGCAGCGCGACATCGCCGACGAGGCGCGCGCGACCGGGCTGGCGGCGACGCTGCGGCTCGACGAGTCGACGAGCCAGGCGGAGGCGATCACCCGGATCGACACGTTCGTGTGCGACGTGAAGGAGAGCCAGTTCGGCGACGGGCTGCACGTTTATGGGCGTGGCGAACAGGGCGAGGCCGAGCGCGACGGGCTGCTGAGCGCGTTGCGGGGCAGGCGGATCGCCGCGGGGCCGTCGGGGTCGCCGTGGCGCGGACGCAGCGACGTCCTGCCGACCGGGCGAAACCTGTATGCGACCGACGCGCGCGCGGTGCCGTCTCGTGCGGCGCATGCGCAGGGCGTGCGGCTGGCCGACGAGCTGGTCCGCCGGCATCTGCAGGACGAGGGCGACTATCCGCGCGCGCTGGTCGTCGACCTGTGGGCGTCGGCGACGATGCGGACCGCGGGCGAGGAGTTCGCGATGGCGCTCCACCTGCTCGGCGCGGAGCCGGTCTGGGATCATGCGTCGGACCGCGTCACGGGGGTCGAGATCCTGCCGCTGGCGAGGCTCGACCGGCCGCGGATCGACGTGACGCTGCGCGTATCGGGGCTGTTTCGCGACGCGTTTCCCGCGCTCGGCCAGATGTTCGGGCAGGCGGTGCGCGCGCTGGCGCTGCGCGACGAGCCCGGCGACTGGAACCCGTTCGTCGGCGAACTTGTGGGTGCGCGCGTCTATGGGCCCGAGCCGGGTCGCTACGGGCTCGGGCTCGGCGATGCGGGCGAGACGTACGGCGAGGCGGCGCGGGCGGCGGCGGGTGCGGCGTGGCTGGCGGCGTCGAGCCACTCGCTCGACGGGGCGGGCGACGACGGTGCGACGCGGTTCGATCCGGCGGGGATCCGCGACCGGGTCGCCGCCGCCGACGCGTTCGTCCATGTCCAGGACCTGCCGGAAACCGACCTGTTGCTCGCCGCCGATTATGCCGCACACGAGGCAGGGTTTGCGGCCGCGCAGGCGGTTGCGGGGGGCAAGGCCGCGGCGCTGTATCATCTCGATGCGCGCGACCCAGAACGGCCGCGTGCGCGGTCGCTGGACGAGGAAATTGCGCGGGTCGTTCATGCGCGGGCGGCGAACCCGGCCTGGGTCGAGGGGATGATGCGGCACGGGTTTCGCGGGGGCGCGGAGATCGCCGCGACGCTCGACCATATGGCGATGTTCGCGCAGCTGGCGCGGGTGGTGTCGCCCGAGCTTATCGATCTCTATTATGATGCAACGTTGGGGCGCGACGCGGTGCGTGCGTTTCTGGAGAGCGCGAACCCGGCGGCGCTGGCGGCGATGACCGCGCGGTTCGCGGCGCTGCACGCGGCGGGGCTGTGGCCGACGCGGCGCAATTCGATCCTCGCGCACCTCGACCTGCCGGCATGAGCGCGTTCGTCGTCAAGGGATGGTGCCCCGATGCGTGGCGGCCGATGGCGGCGGGCGACGGGCTGCTGGTGCGGATCCGCCCGCCGCTCGGCCGGCTGACGCGCGCGCAGACACTCGCGCTGTGTGATGCGGCAATGGCGTGGGGAAATGGCGAGATTGACGTGACGAGCCGCGCCAACCTGCAGATCCGCGGTGTGACCGAGGCGGGCTGGCGGGGGCTGGTCGAGGCGTTGCTGGCGGTCGGGCTGATCGACCCCGATCCGGAGCGCGAGGCGCGCGGCGCGATTCTGGTCGCGCCCGACTGGCGGGACGGGGACGACACGCAGCATATCGCCACCGCGTTGCGCGAGCGGCTGTCCGACCTGCCCGTGCTGCCCGGCAAGGTCGGCTTTGCGATTGATGCCGGCGCTGCACCGGTGCTGACCCGCGCGCCCGCCGATTTCCGGGTCGAGCGCGCGGTGGACGGCAGGTTGGTGGTGCGCGGCGAGGGGCGTGCGGCGGGGGTGGAAGTGACGCGCGACACCGCGGTCGACGCGCTGATCGCGCTGGCGCGGTGGTTCGTCGACAGCGGCGGTGCGGCGGCGGGGCGGATGGCGCGCCATGCGGCGGCCGTGCCGGGGGCCGCGACCTTGGTTCCCGCGCCCACCGCGCCACCGCCCGAAGCCGGGGCGCATCCGCTGGGCGCGGCGATCGCGCTCGGCTTCGGGCGAATCGCGGCAGTGGAGTTGCGCGACCGGATCGCCGCAGACCCGGTCACGGCGATCCGCGTGACGCCGTGGCGGATGCTGATCCTCGAAGGCGGGGTGGCGGATGGCGCGCGCGACCGCAGCGCCGTGCGCGCCGGGGTCGACGCCTGTGTCGGTGCGCCCGCCTGCCCGCAGGCGAGCGTCGCGACGCGCGACCTTGCGCGGCGGCTCGCTCCGTTGGTTGCTGGCAGTCTGCACGTGTCGGGATGCGCCAAGGGCTGCGCGCGGGCGCGGCCTGCGGACGTGACGCTCACCGGGCGCGACGGGCGGTTCGACCTTGCCCTGCACACGCGCACGGGCGCGCCGCCGCTGCTCGGCGCGCTCGAACCCGCTCAGATTATCGCCCATTTCACCCAGCCGCCCGGAGCCGCCTGATGCCCTATGCCTATGAGACCGACGGGGCCGCGATCTATCGCCAGTCGTTCGCGATGATCCGCGCCGAGGCGGATCTGGCGCGCTTCGATGCCGAGGAGGAGCCGGTCGCGGTGCGGATGATCCACGCTGCGGGGCTGGTCGCGCTGGCCAAGGATATCCGCTTTTCGCCCGGCTTCGCACGGACCGCGCGTGCGGCGTTGCGGGCGGGCGCGCCGATCCTGTGCGATGCGCGGATGGTGACCGAGGGGATCACGCGCGCGCGCCTGCCGGCGGACAATGCGGTGATCTGTACGCTGCACACGCCCGAGACGGTCGCGCTGGCGAGAGAAATGGCAACGACGCGTTCGGCCGCGGCGCTGGAGTTCTGGCGGCCGCATCTGGCGGGTGCGGTGGTGGCGATCGGCAATGCGCCGACCGCGCTGTTCCACCTGCTCAATATGCTGGAGGATCCCGCCTGTCCGCGGCCGGCGGCGATCATCGGCTGTCCGGTCGGCTTTGTCGGCGCGGTCGAATCGAAGGACGCGCTGTGGGCGGCGCAGCCGGTGCCGTGCGTGATCGTCGAGGGGCGGTTGGGCGGTAGCGCGATCACCGTCGCGGCGATCAACGCGCTCGCGAGCGCGGCGGAATGATCGGCGTGGCGGAGCCATCCGCGACCCTGGTGCCGCCGCCGGGACAGGTGGTCGTAACCGGCACGATCCACGGCGTCGGGCTGGGGCCGGGGGCGTGCGACCTGATGAGCGTGCGCGCGGATCGGCTGGTACGCGGCGCGCGCCACGTCGCCTATTTTCGCAAGGCGGGGCGGCCGGGGCAGGCGCGGCGGATCGTCGAGGGGATGCTGCGCGACGACGTGATCGAATATCCCATGGAATATCCCGTCACCACCGAGATCGCGTTGTCCGATCCGCGCTACAACGACCGGCTGTCGGGCTTTTACGCGGGGTGCATCGATCACCTCGCGGCGCTGGCGCTGGGCGGCGAGGACGTGGTGGTGCTGTGCGAGGGCGACCCGTTCTTCTACGGATCGTTCATGCATCTCTATACGCGGTTGCAGGGGGTCGCGCCGGTCGCGGTCGTCCCCGGCATCACCGGCATGTCGGGCGCCTGGACCGCGAGCGGCGCGCCGATCACCTGGGGCGACGACGTGCTGACGGTGGTGATGGGGACGCTGCCCGAGGCGGACCTGGTGCGGCGGATCCGCGACACCGATGCGCTGGTGGTGATGAAGATCGGCCGGCACCTCGCCAAGCTGCGCCGCGCGGTCGCCGCGGCGGGGCGCGAGGAGGCGGCGTGGCTGGTCGAATATGCGGCGATGGCGGAGCAACGCGTCACGCGGCTGTGCGAGGCGGATGCGGTCACGCCCTATTTCGCGATCCTGCTGATCCACGGGCAGGGGCGGCGGCCATGACCCTGGATGCAGTGACCGGCTGGCTGGCGATTGGCGGGCTGGGGCCGGGGGATGCCGCGCTGGTGACGCCCGAGGTCAGCGCGGCGCTGGCCGAGGCGACCGACGTGATCGGCTATATCCCCTATGTCGCGAGGGTTCCGGCGCGCGACGGTCTGACACTGCATGCGAGCGACAACCGGGTCGAGATCGACCGCGCGCGCCATGCGCTCGAACTGGCCGCGAGAGGCGCGCGCGTCGCCGTCGTGTCGTCGGGGGATCCCGGCGTGTTCGCGATGGCGGCGGCGGTGTTCGAGGCGCTCGAGGCGGGGCCGGCGGCGTGGGGGACGATCGACATCCGCGTGCTACCGGGGATCACCGCGATGCTGGCGGCGAGCGCGCGCGCGGGCGCGCCGCTGGGGCATGATTTCTGCGCGATCAACCTTTCGGACAATCTGAAGCCCCAGGCGCTGATCGAGCGACGCGTGCGGCTGGCGGCAGAGGCCGATTTCGCGATCGCCTTCTATAATCCGCGATCGAAGGCGCGACCCGACGGGCTGGTCCGCGCGTTCGAGATCCTTCGCACGACGTGCGGCGACGATCGCCCGGTGCTGTTCGCGCGGGCGGTGTCGACGCCCGAGGAAGCGCTGTCGATCGTACCGCTGACCGAGGCGCGGGCGGAGATGGCGGACATGCGGACGATGGTGATCGTCGGTTCGAGCCTGACGCGGATCATCGCGCGGGCGCAGGGGCCGATCCTCTATACGCCGCGGTCGGCGCCATGATCGAGCCAGTCGAGCACCGCGTCGACTGTATCGACCGCGTGCTGCGCGGTGAGCGGCGGGCGGTCGATCATGATCACCGGCAGGCCGAGCGTGCGCGCGGCGACGAGCTTGGCCGCCGCGCCGCTGCCGCCTGCATTCTTGCAGACGACCAGGTCTGTCGAGTGGTCGCGCATCAATTGGGTGTCGCCGGCCGCGTCGAACGGGCCGCGGTCCACGACCAGGCGGTGGCGGGGCAGCTGCGGCGGATGATCGGGCGTATCGACGAAACGCAGCAGATAGTCGTGTTGCGGCTGCTGCGCGAAAGCGTCGACATGCATCCGGCCGAGTGCGAGCATCACGCGCTGCGGCGGGCCGGCGAGCGCGGCGACGGCGGCGGCGATGTCGGCGACGCGGTGCCAGAGATCGCCCGCAACCGGGGTCCAGGCGGGGCGGGCGAGCGCGACATGCGCGACGCCCGCCTGTGCCGCGGCCTCGACCGCATGCCGGTGCATCTGCGCGGTGAAGGGATGCGTCGCGTCAATCAGGTGCGTGACACGGTGCTCTTTGAGATAGGTAACGAGGCCTCCGACGCCGCCAAAGCCGCCGATGCGGACGGGCACCGGCTGCGCGCGCGGGTTGGCGACGCGGCCGGCATAGCTCAGCACGGTCGGATCACCGCGCGCCGCCAGCCGTGCGGCGAGCGCGCTGGCTTCGGTGGTGCCGCCGAGAAGCAAGATGGTCGGAATGACTGAGGCTCCGTGGCTGACGATCGTCGGGATTGGCGAGGACGGCGTGGCCGGGCTGTCCGCCGCGGCGCGCACGACGCTGGCCGATGCCGAGATCGTGACGGGCGCGACCCGCCATCTGGCGCTTGCCGGCGAGCTTAGGGGGGCGGTCGAGGCTTGGCCAGTGCCGTTCGAGGACGGGATCGCGCGGCTGATCGGGCATCGCGGCCGGCGGGTGGTGATGCTGGCATCGGGGGATCCGTTCTGGTTCGGCGCGGGCACGTCAGTGACGCGGCATCTGAGGCCGGGCGAGTGGACCGCGCATCCCGCACCGTCGAGCTTCGCGCTGGCAGCGGCGCGGCTCGGCTGGGGACTCGAGGACTGCACGTGCCTGGGGCTACACGCCGCCCCGTTCGGGCGGTTGCGGCCGCATATCGCGCGGGGGCGGCGCGCAATCGTGCTGGTGCGCGACGGGGCGGCCGTCTGCGGGCTGGCGGCGTATCTGGAGGCGGCGGGGTTCGGTGCGTCGGTGCTGCACGTGCTCGAGGCGCTGGGCGGGCCGCGCGAACGGATCCGCGATGCGACCGCCGCGACGATCGCGTTCGACGACATCGCGCATCCGGTCGCGGTCGGGATCGTCTTCGACGGGGCGGGCGCGGTCCTGCCGCAGGCGGGGCTGTCCGACGCCTGGTTCGCGCATGATGGGCAGATCACCAAGTCGCCGATCCGCGCGGTGACGCTGGCCGCACTCGCGCCGAAGCCGGGCGAGAGCCTGTGGGATATCGGCGCGGGATCGGGATCGATTGGGATTTCCTGGCTGCTGGCGCATCCGTCGACGCGCGCGACCGCGTTCGAGGCGGATCCGGTCCGCGCGCGGCGGATCAGCGACAATGCCGCGACGCTGGGCGTCGACCGGCTGGTGGTGGTCGAGGGGCGGGCGCCCGAGTGTCTCGACACGCAGGCATGTCCCGATGCGGTGTTCGTCGGCGGCGGGCTGTCCGAGGCGTTGTTGCGCGCGCTGTGGCCGCTGGTCGAGCAGGGCGCGCGGATCGTCGCCAATGCGGTGACGCTCGAATCGGAGGCGCTGCTGACGCAGTGGCAGGCGGCGCAGGGGGGGAGCCTGATGCGGATCGAGGTGGCGCAGGCGGTGCCGATCGGGACACGGCGCGGCTGGCGCACGCAGTTCCCGGTGGTGCAGTGGACCTATCCGGCATGATCGTCGCCGGTTTTGGCTTCAACACGGCCGCGGATGCCGCCGCGTTGCGCGCCGCGCTGGCCGCCGCGCAACAGGGCCTCCCGCGGGTCGAGGCGCTGGCGGCGCCCGATGACAAGCAGGGGCTGCCCGGCGAGATCGCGGCGCTGCTGGGTCTGCCGCTGATCACGGTCGATCCCGCCGCGCTGATTGCGGCCAGTCCCGTCACCCGGTCGCCTGCAAGCCTTGCGGTGCGGGGGACCGGCAGCGTCGCGGAGGCCGCTGCGCTCGCCGCCGCGGGGCAAGGCGCGCGCCTTTTGACTCCCCGCCATGTTTCGCCGTGCCGACGCGCGACCTGCGCCATCGCCCAAGGATTTCGACCATGACCGTGCATTTCATCGGTGCAGGGCCGGGTGCGCCCGACCTGCTGACGTTGCGGGGGCGCGACCGGATCGCGATGTCGCCGGTGTGCCTCTATGCCGGGTCGCTGATCCCGGAGGCGCTGCTCGAGCATTGTCCGCCGGGTGCGCGGATCGTCAACACCGCGCCGATGGACCTCGACCAGATCATCGCCGAGATCGTCGCCGCGCACGCAGGGGGGCAGGACGTCGCGCGGCTGCATTCGGGGGACCTGTCAATCTGGTCGGCGATGGGCGAGCAGCTGCGGCGGCTGCGCGCGCTGGACATTCCGGTGACGATCACCCCGGGCGTCCCCGCCTTTGCCGCCGCCGCCGCCGCGCTCGAGGTCGAGCTGACCTTGCCCGAACTGGCACAGTCGGTGGTACTGACGCGGACGCCGGGGCGGGCAAGCTCGATGCCGTCGGCGGAGACGCTCGCCGCGTTCGCCGCGACGCAGGCGACGCTGGCGATCCACCTGTCGGTGCACAATCTGGCTGAGGTCGTCGCCGACCTGCTGCCGGCTTATGGTGGCGACTGCCCGGTCGCAGTGGTGTGGCGCGCGAGCTGGCCCGACGAGCAGATCGTCCGCGCGACGCTCTCGACGATCGAGGCGGCGGTGACGGGGCGACCCGAGCGGACCGCGCTGATCCTGGTCGGGCGCGTGCTGGCGCCCGGCGATTTCGCGACGAGCAGCCTGTATGCGCAAGGCTATGACCGGCGGTTCCGGCCGCAATCGGCGGAGTCCCGGTTCGCAGGAGACACGCCATGACGCGCGGCGCCACGCCGGGCCTGCTGGTCGCAGCGCCCGCGTCGGGGACGGGGAAGACGACGGTGATGCTCGGGTTGTTGCGGGCGCTGCGCGACGACGGGATCGCGGTGCAGCCGTTCAAATGCGGGCCCGACTATATCGACCCGGCATTCCACCGCGCGGCGAGCGGGCGCGCGTCGTTCAACCTCGACAGCTGGGCGATGACGGGGCCGCGGCTCGACGGGATTGCGGCGCGCGGCGACGATGCGGACATGACGCTGGCTGAGGGGTCGATGGGGCTGTTCGACGGCGTGGCGCGCGCGGGCGCGACGGGCAATGGCGCGAGCGCGGACGTCGCGCGGCGGATGGGCTGGCCGGTCGTGCTGGTGATCGACGTGTCGGGGCAGGCGCAATCCGCGGCGGCAACTGCGCTGGGGTTCGCGCGCTATGATCCCGGCGTGCGGGTGGCGGGCGTGATCCTCAACCGCGTGGCGAGCGAGCGGCACGAGCGGCTGGCGCGCAGCGGGATGGAAGCGGTCGGGATCCGCGTGTTCGGCGCGCTGCCGAGGCGCGGCGACCTGACGCTCCCCGAGCGGCATCTGGGGCTGGTGCAGGCGATCGAACATCCCGCGCTCGACGCGCAGATCGCGGCCTATGCGACGTTCCTGCGCGCGCATGTTGATATCGCCGCGCTGTGCGAGGCGGCGGCCGCGACGCCGCGTCCCATGGCGCAAGCAGCGATGGTGCCAATCCCGCCGGCACAGCGGATCGCGCTGGCGCAGGATGCCGCTTTTTCGTTCACCTATGCGCATGTGCTGGACGGGTGGCGCGGCGCAGGGGTGGAGATCCTGCCCTTTTCGCCGCTGGCGGACGAGGCGCCGGCGAAGGACGCGGATCTGGTCTGGCTGCCGGGGGGCTATCCCGAGCTTCATGCCGGGGCGCTCGCAGCGGCGGACCGGTTCCGTGCGGCGCTGGCGCTGCATGCCCGGACGCGACCGGTGCACGGCGAGTGCGGCGGCTATATGGCGCTGGGTGAGGGGCTGATCGATGCGGACGGGACGCGGCACCGGATGGCCGGGTTGCTCGGGCTGGTGACGAGTTACGAGAAGCGGCGGATGCATCTGGGCTATCGCCGTGCGACGCTGCACGCGCCGATCGGCGGGATCGCGGCGGGGGCGATGCTGGCGGGGCATGAGTTCCATTATTCGACGATCCTCGACCAGCCCGACGCGCCGCTGGCGCAGGTGGTCGACGCGAATGCGCAGGCCGTACCCGAAACCGGCTCGCATCGCGGCGGCGTGACGGGTAGTTTCTTCCACATGATCGCCCCCCTTGGCCCACCGGCTGCATGACCGGTTTCGTTTCGTTCGTCGGTTCCGGCCCCGGCGACCCCGAATTGCTGACGCTGAAGGCGGTGACGCGGTTGCAGCGCGCCGACGTCGTGCTGTTCGACGACCTGTCGTCGGGCGCGGTGCTGGGCCATGCGCGCGTCGGTGCCGAACTGGTCGCGGTCGGCAAGCGCGCGGGGCGGCCGTCGCCGCGCCAGTCGCATGTCTCGCAGCTGTTGGTCGATCATGCGCTGACCGGCGCAAGCGTCGTCCGGCTGAAGTCCGGCGATGCTGGGATGTTCGGGCGGCTGGAGGAGGAGATCGTCGCGCTGCGCCAGGCGGGCGTGGACTTCGAGATCGTCCCCGGGATCAGCGCGGCGAGCGCGGCTGCCGCCGCCGCGGCGATACCGCTGACGCGCCGCCTGTCCGCGCGGCGGGTGCAATATGTCACCGGCCATGACGTGACCGGGCAACTGCCGCAGCAGCGCAACATGGCCGCGCTTGCCGATCCGGAGGCGACGACGGTCGTGTTCATGCCGCAGCGGACCTTTCCGGCTCTGGTCGAATCGCTCGTCGCACATGGTCTGTCGGGCGACACGACCGCGCTGCTCGCGGAAAATGTCGGGCATCCCGACCAGAGCCTGACCTGGTCGACGATCGCGGGGCTCGCGGCGCGGCTGGCGGGGGGCGTGTCCGACAAGCCCGCGCTGATCCTCTATGGCTCGCTGATGGCGCCGTGAGCGGTGGCGAGATCGTGATATCGCTGATCGGAATCGGCACGGGCAATCCCGATCACGTGACGCGCGCGGCGGTCACGGCGATGAACGCTGCCGACCTGATCCTGCTTCCGCGGAAAGGCGCGGGGAAGTCCGATCTGGTTGATCTGCGCCGGACCATCTGTGCCGAGTTGCTGACGGAGCCCGCCATGGTGGTGGAGTTCGACCTGCCCGAGCGCGATGCGGACGCGCCGTACCGTGCGGCAGTCGACGTGTGGCATGACGAGATCGCGGCGGTCTGGGCGACGCAGATCGCAGAGCATCTGCCGGACGGGGGGCGGGTCGCGTTCCTCGTCTGGGGGGACCCGTCGCTCTATGACAGCAGCCTGCGCATCGCCGAGCGGCTACGCGCGGGGGGGCGGTCGATCGGGGTCAGCGTGGTGCCGGGGATCACCAGCCTGCAGGCGCTGACCGCGGCGCATGCGATCCCGCTCAACACGCTCGCCGCGCCGGTGACGATCACCACTGGTCGGCGGTTGCGCGCGGAGGGGTGGCCGGCGGGCGTCGAGACGCTGGCGGTGATGCTCGACGGAGCGTGCGCGTTCGAGACGATCGCGCCCGAGGGGCTCACGATCTGGTGGGGGGCGTATCTGGGGATGGCGCAGGAGGCGCTGATCGCCGGGCCGCTTGCTACGGTCGGGCCGGAGATCATCATGCGCCGCACCGAGCTGCGCGCCCGGCACGGCTGGATCATGGACGTATATCTCCTGCGCCGCACGGGCGGCTGAGCGTCACTCCGACAGGTCGCTCAGCAGCTCGCGGACGCGATCGAGGCGGGCGAGGGGATCCTCGATCCGTTCGCGGACCAGCCAGCGGCGCTTCGCCGGTTCGAACGGCGCCGGAAGGGCGGCGGTCGGATTCCCCGGGGTGAAGGCGATGGCGCCCGGGCCGACATCGATCTGGCGAATGTCGGCGGCGGCGGCGAGTGCGCGGATCCGCGCGCATTCGAGCAGGCGGACGGCATTGTCGGGAAGTGCGCCGAACCGGTCCTCGAGCTCGGCCTGGAACGCATCGAGCGCGGCGATGTCGGTCAGATGCGCGAGCTGGCCGTAGAGCGTCAGCCGCAGGTCGGTCTCGGGGATCCATTCCTCGGGAAGCATGCCGCCGACGCCGAGATTGAGCACCGGCTGGCACTGATCGACGGGCTCGCCGCGCGCGGCTTTCAGCGCGCGACCCAGCAGATGCTGGTAGAGGTCGATGCCGATCAGCTTCATGTGGCCAGCCTGATCCTCGCCGACCAGATCGCCCGCGCCGCGCATGTCGAGATCACGCGCGCTGATCGCGAAGCCCGCGCCGAGCTGGTCGAACGCCTGGAGCGTGCGCAGGCGCTTCATCGTCGCGTCGGCGATCGTGGCCTCGCCGTCGGTCGTGAGCAGGATCTGACCGCGCCGGCCGCCGCGCCCGACCCGGCCGCGCAGCTGGTGAAGCTGCGACAGGCCGAACCGGTCGGCGTGGTGGACGATCATCGTGTTGGCGCGCGGCACGTCGAGCCCCGCCTCGATGATGTTGGTCGCGAGCAGCACGTCGCCGTCGCCCGCGGCAAAGCCCGCCATCGCATCGTCGAGCTCGGCGGCGTCCATCTTGCCGTGCGCGATGACGAGGCCGAGCTCGGGGACGAGCCGCGCGAGCGTCTTCGCGAGCGGGGCGATGTCCTCGATCCGCGGCACGACGACGAAGCTCTGGCCGCCGCGCGCGCGTTCGCGGCGCAGCGCCTTGCGGACCGCGGCGTCGTCGAACGGCGCGACGATGGTACGGATCGGCTGGCGGCGCGCGGGCGGCGTCGCGATGACCGAGATCGCCTGGATGCCGACCATCGCCGACTGAAGCGTGCGCGGGATCGGCGTGGCGCTGAGCGTGAGGACATGGCCCGCGCCCATGTCGCGCAGCGACGCCTTGGCCTTCGCGCCGAACCGCTGTTCCTCGTCGATCACGACGAGCGCGAGATCGGCAAAGGCGACGCTCTTGCCGCCAACCGCGCTGGTGCCGACCACAACCGCGATAGACCCGTCGGCAAGCCCGGCGCAGACGCGCTGGCGCTCGGCAGGCGTCGACAGCCGAGACAGTGCGGCGACCTCCAGCCCGGTGCCGACAAAGCGCGTGCGGAACGTCTCGAGATGCTGGCGGATCAGCACCGTGGTGGGCGCGACGATCGCGACCTGGCGACCGGCTAGCGCGACGAGCGCGGCGGCGCGAAGTGCGACCTCGGTCTTGCCATAGCCGACATCGCCGACGATCAGCCGGTCCATCGGCTGGCCGCTGGCGAGGTCGCTGCGGACCGCGGCGATCGCGCGCGCTTGGTCGGGGGTCTCGGCGAAGGGGAAGCCCGCAGCGAACCGTTCGTAGAGCGCGACATCGGGGACGATCGGCGGCGTCGTCCGCGCATCACGTTCGGCGGCGACCGCCTGAAGCGCACGTGCGCTTTCCGCGATCGCGGTGTCGATCGCGGCGCGACGCTTGGTCCAGCTTCCGCCGTCAAGCGTGTCGAGCGTCACCGCGTCCGCATCTGCGCCATAACGCCAGATGCGATCGGCCTCATGCACGGGGACGAGGCGGCGCGCGCCCTTGGCATAGTCAAGCACGATTGCGTCGGCCGCGACGCCATCGAGGTCGGGCAGCGCCTCGACCCCAAGAACGCGACCGATTCCGTGATCCTCATGCACGACAATGTCGCCGGTCTGCAGCGTCGCGCCCTCGGCAAAGGCCGCAACGCCGGCACCGGGACCGTCGTCCAGTCGTGCGCGGCTGCCGAGCAGATCGGCGGCGGCGACGATGGTAAGATCGGCATGGACAAAGCCCTGGTCGAGCGGAGCGCAGAGCAGCGACACCGAACCGACGGGTGCGGCCGCCGCCTCGGCAAGGCTGTCGACGTGTTCGGCGTCGACGCCGAGCCGCGATGCGAGGAAACGAAGGTCACGCGCGGACCCGGCGATCGCGAGCCGGCCGTCGGCGATCACCGAACGGGCGAAGCGGCGGAACGCGCGGACCGGATCGCGCCGCTCGATGAAACGCGGGGTGCGTTCGACCGGGGTGTCGGTGGCGAGGATCTGGCGGCCGGCGGTCGCCTTGTTCCAGGCGCGGGTGTCGACCAGCGCGGCCTTGACCTGACGCGCCGCGGTGCCGTCGGCGGCAAGCGCGAGGAACCGGGTGCGGCGGTCGTCGACCAGAGGGTCGAAATGGAGCGCGGCGTCGGGCAAATGCTCAGTGATCGCGACGCCGTCACCCAGATCGGGTTCGCAGGCGCGACCGACGATCACCGCGTCGAGCGTTTCGAGGCTGCGCTGCGACACCGGGTCATAGCTGCGAATTTCGGTGATGACCGAATTGTCGTCGAATTCGATCCGGGCGGGGTTCGCGCGGTCGGCTGGAAACAGGTCGACGACGCTGCCGCGGATCGCGATCTCGCCGGGTTCGTCGACGCGGTCGTCGATCGTGTAGCCGATCGTGTCGGCGAGCGCGGGCAGCGCGGCGATGTCGATCGTGTCGCCGACGCGGAACACCGGTGGCGCCTCGTCGAATGCGGCGGGGGCTGGATAGCGGACTGCGCTTGCCTCGGCGGAAAGCACGAGGAGAATCGGGTCAGCCGACGCTGTCGCGGTTGCGGCGCGCAGACGGCGCAGCGCCTCGACCCGGCGCCCGACATTGGCGGCGCTGGGCGGCGCGGAGTCGCCGGGGAGCGCATCGCTCGCAACGAGATGGACGACGGTCATCGCAGGGGCGAACCCCTCCGCGAGACAGGCGATCGCCTCGGCGCGCGCCTCGTCCTCGACCACCAGAATGGCACGGTCGATCCCGGCGGTCAGCAGCTCGGCAACGACGATCGCCGCGGGCAGGGTTGCCGGTGCGGTGCGCGTGTCGCCCGGCAGGTCGATATGGTCGGTACGCTTCAGCATGGCCCCTCCGGTCGGGCCGTTGGCGCCCATTGAATGAACGGTATGCGGACCGGCTCGTTCCGTGATCCGTGCACGAAATGTTCCGACCGGCTCAGCCGAGCAGGCGGCGGTACTCGGATTCGGCATGGCCATAGGTGTCGCCCGCCATCCGCATCAGCACGTCGCGGTCGCGGACCAGCACGCGGCCGCGGACCGAGCGAATCGCATGCTCCTCCTCGAGCCGGTGGAGCGCCTCGGTCACGCTGCTGCGCCGGACGCCGAGCATCAGGCGGAACTCCTCATGCGTCATGCAGATCGCGTCGTCGCGGATGCGATCGTGATAGAGCAGGATCCAGCGCGCCATGCGTCGCTCGATCGAATGCGCGAGCGACGATACGATCGTGCGGCCCATCTGGGTCATGAACACCTGCACGAAACGGAGCAGCGCGACCTGCAGCGTGTCGCTCTGCGCGGCGGCGGCGTGGAAGCGGTCGAGCGGGAGCTGCAGCGCGACGCCCTGTTCGGCGCGCATCACGACGTCATAGGGCGAGCGGTTGTCGCCGAGCAGCGCGGACCAGCCGACAAAGCCCTCCGCGCCGATCAGCCCGACCGCAAAGCGATGATCGCCCTCGAGCGCGTCGAGCACGCCGGCGATCCCCTCCTCGGGAAAGCAGAGTGTCTCGATCCGGTCGCCCGCACGCGTCAGCGACTCGCCGACCGCGAAGGAAACGCGGTCGAGATGCGGGGCGATCAACGCGAAGTCGTCGGGGCTCAGGCGCTGGAGGAGCCGGTTTCCTGTGCCGCGTGCCGACGACGCGTCGCCAGCCCCATCCCGATCGATGGTCTCCAGTCGATTGTCGCCCGCCATCATGCCCCCTGAAACACTGCGCGAATTCAATACGATCCGGTCTTTGTCCGGTTTCGTACAGCAACTCCCACGCCGCCGCCGGGGTTGCGCCTTTCAATATTACAGGAGGCAATTTTGACACATTCCATTCGACGGACGCTGCTCGCCGGCGTGTTTGCATCGATGCTCGTAATCATCCCGGGCGCCGCGCTCGCCCAGTCGGCGCGCAGCGACACCGCGCCCCCGCCGCCCCCGCCGCCCGCCACGAAGATGGCGCCGGCCAAGGCTGCGCCCGACATGCAGGCCGTGCTCGACGCGCTGGGCGGCCTCGGCGGCAAGCCGATCGAGACGCTGACTCCCGCCGAAGCACGCCAGCAGCCCTCGGCTGCCGATGGCGCCAAGGCGGTGATGGCACAGAAGGGGATGCCGACGACGCCCGACGCATCGGTGACGACGCAGGACATTCCCTATGGTAGCGATGCCAAGCAGTTCGCCCGCGTGTACAAGCCGGCGAGCGCCGCCAATGCCAAGGGCCTGCCGGTCGTCGTCTATTATCACGGCGGCGGCTGGGTGATCGCGGACGTCGCGACCTATGACGCGGCACCGCGCGCGATGGCGAAGGCGCTGAACGCGATCGTCGTGTCGGTCGAATATCGCCATGCGCCCGAGTTCAAGTTCCCCGCGCAGCATGACGACGCGGCAGCCGCCTATCGCTGGACGCTGGCCAATGCCGCGGCATGGGGTGGCAACCCGGCGAAGATCGCGGTTGCGGGCGAGAGCGCCGGCGGCAATCTGGCCGTCGCTACGGCAATCTATGCCCGTGACAATCGCCTGACCGCGCCGCTGCACATCGTCTCGGTCTATCCGATCGCCAACAGCAGCAAGACGCTGCCGTCGCGCAGGGATTCGGCGAACGCCAAGCCGCTCAACGGCGCGATGCTGCCGTGGTTCGGTTATTACTACCAGACCAGCAAGGCGGATGCGCAGGATCCGCGGCTGAATCTGGTCGGGGCGAACCTGCGCGGGCTGCCGCCGACGACGATCATCAACGCACAGATCGATCCGCTGCGGTCGGACGGCGAGACGCTGGCCGCGGCGATGCGTGCGGCGGGCGACAAGGTCGAACAGCGCACCTTCCCGGGCGTGACGCATGAATTCTTCGGCATGGGCGCGATCGTGCGCGGCGCCAAGGATGCGAACGATCTCGCGGTCGCACGGCTGAAGGCGGCGTTCGCCATGGCTCCTGCGAAGCGCTGATGCGTTGGGAGGGGGATAGTTTCTCCCTCCCATTTTTGCAGCGAGTAATGCCATGACGTCGACGACCCATGCCTCTTCGCCCCGCTATCGTGCCTTCGGGCGGGTTGTGGCCCTGCTGATGGCGGAGCGCTGAGATGCCCGTGATAACCACGCCAACGCTGGCGATCGCCTATACCGATACGGGCCCGCGCGAGGGCGATGCGGTGTTGTTGCTGCACGGCTGGCCCGATGACTCCTCGACCTGGGACGACGTCCTACCCGCGCTGCACGAAGCCGGGCTGCGGACGATCGTACCGAGCCTGCGCGGGTTCGGCGAAACGCGGTTCGTGGCGGCAGATACGCCGCGCACCGGCAACAGCGCGATCCTGGCGATGGACGCGATTGCGCTGATGGACGGGCTGGGGATCGCGCGTTTCATGGTCGCGGGGCATGACTGGGGCTCGAACATCGCCGAGGCGCTGGCGGTCGGTTGGCCCGAGCGGGTGCAGCGGATCGCGATGCTCGCGACGCCGCCGCGACTGGGCGGCATGCCGACGCCGCCGTTCGAACAGACGCAGCGGCAATGGTATCACTGGTTCATGGCCACCGCGCGCGGCGCGCAGGCGGTGCGCGATGACCCCAGGGGGTTTGCGCATGTCCACTGGACCAACTGGTCGCCGCCGGGCTGGTTCGACGAGGCGACCTTTGCACGGGTGGCGCGCGCATTCGGGAATCCGGACTGGGTCGACGTCACGCTGCACAGCTATCGCGCGCGCTGGGACGAGGCGGCACCCGATCCCGCGAGCGTCTGGCTTGAGGAAGCGGTAAAGGCGAGCGCGACGCTGTCGCTGCCCGCGCTGTACATTCAGGGTGCGGAGGACGGGGTGAACCCGCCGAGCGCGACCACCGCGGTACCGGAGAAATTCTCGGGACCCTTCGCCTTCGTCACCTTGCCGGGCGTTGGCCATTTTCCACAGCGTGAGCGGCCCGAGGCGGTCGCCGACCTGCTCGTCACGCTGTTCACCGGCGATCCCGCCACCTTGTCCGACACGATTTACCGGAGCCACGACATGTCCAAGTTCAAACCCCTTCTGGCAGGTGCGGCGCTGTTCGCGCTCGCCGCCGCCGCAACCGCGGCCGGCGTCGCACAGGCCAAGACCGCGGCGAGCCCGCTGACTCAGGTGGCGACGTTCGACCACCAGGTGACCGGCGTCGCGGTGACCGCAGACGGACGACGGTTCGTCAACTTCCCGCGCTGGACCGACGATGCGCCGATCTCGGTCGCCGAGGTGCTGCCGGACGGAAAGCTTAAGGCCTATCCCGACGATACGTGGAACAGCTGGCGCAACGCGCGCGCGAACGTATTGCCGGTCGGCGACTATTTCGTCTGCGTTCAGTCGATCGTGCCCGACGGGCACGGCAATCTGTGGGTGCTCGATCCCGGCGCGCCGGGTAACGAAAAGCCGCTCGAGGGCGCGCCGAAGCTGGTCAGGATCGATCTGGCGACGAACCGCGTGACCAAGGTGATCAAGGTCGCGGCCGATGTTGCGCTGCAGGGCACGTACCTCAACGACATCCGCTTCTCGCCCGACGGCAAGACCGGCTACATCACCGATTCGGGCACGCGCGGCGCGATCATCGTGATCGACCTGGAGAGCGGCAAGGGAATGCGCGCGCTCGACGGGCATGGCTCGACGCAGATCGACAAGAGCGTGACGGTCATGACCGACGGCAAGCCGCTGGTCCGCCCCGATGGCCGTCAGCCGGCCTTCTCCGCGGACGGGATCGCGATCTCGAACGATGGCAAGACGCTGTATTACCAGGCGCTGACCGGCAAGACGCTCTACGCGATCGATACCGGGCTGCTCCGCGAGGGCGTGAGCGCGGCGCAGCAGGCGGCGGGGGTCAAGACCATCGCCGAGACGCATGTCGCGGATGGGCTGTGGATGAGCAAGGCGGGGGTGCTGTACATCACGTCGCCGACCAACGACAGCATCACGCGGCTGGTCGGCGATCATGTCGAGCCGGTGCTGACTGACAAGCGGCTGCGCTGGCCCGATACGTTTTCGGAAGGGCCCGATGGCCGGATCTATGTGACAGCGAGCCATATCCAAGACACCAGCTGGTTCAAGCCGGGTGCGCCGGCATCGCTGCCGACCGCTTTGTTCGCATTCGACCCCGCGCGGTGACATGAACGGGCGCCCCGGGCATGCAGACATGCCGGGGCGGCTCTGCCCGGCAGCGGCAGAAAACGTCAGATTGCAACAGGGTTAACATAGCGCAACGCGATAACCGCGCACCCCGGGATCGAATGTCGTGGCGTGTCGTTTCGCCATACTAACGATACGGGGTCGCCTTGTTCATTCTCCATTTGGCCCTCGGGGGCTGCCTGAAAGCGCCGCCCATCGACTTCGGCATTACGGCCGACTCCGGGGGGCATCTTGCGTATGTGGTCGACGCAGCGCTGGTTCAGGCAAAGCTTCCCGGCGTGGACCGGGTCTCGATCGTTACCCGGTTGTTCCGGTCTGCGGATCTTCCATCCGTGCATGGCCTGCGATCGGAGTGCGTCACCGACAGATTGACGATCGACCGGGTCGATAGTGGCGACGACCGCTATCTCGAAAAGGAGGCGCTCGCCGCCGACCTGCCCGCATTCACCGAGGCGTTTTGCCGTCACATTGCCGGACTGGCGGTCATGCCCAACGTCATCCATGCGCATTTCGCCGATGCCGCAGCGGTCGCGATCGAGGCACGCCGCCGGTTCGGCATTCCGTTCGTGTACACGCCGCATGCGCTGGCGATCGACAAACGCCGTCAGGGCCTTGGCGGAGCCGAACTCGGCACGCGGATTGCGGCGGAAACCACCGCGATCGCTGCGGCAGACGCGCTGATCGTATCGACGCGGGACGAGGCCGAACGGCAGGTCCCGGCCTATGACGTCGGGGTCGCGGGCCGGATCCACTGCGTGCCACCCGGCGTACCCCGCCGTCCCGACGCCGGAAACACGGTGACGCTTGTCGATCGCCTGGGGGACTGGCTCGATCGGCCTGATCTCCCGATCCTGCTGGCGATCGCGCGACCGGTGGCGAAGAAGAACCTCGCGGCCCTCGTACGTGCGTTCGCGGCGGATCCGGTTCTGCACGAGCGTGCGAATCTGGTGATCCTCGCCGGGCAACATGGGGGCCAGTCGTCGAGTGAGGAACGGGCGGTGCTGGGCGAACTGCAGGCGCTTGCCGCTAGTCCTGCACTGCGCGGGCGATTCGCCTTGCCGCCGCGGCACGATGCTTCGGACGTCACTGCGCTGTACCGGCGAGCGGCGGCAGGCGGCGTGTTCGTCAACCCGGCGCTGCACGAGCCGTTCGGGCTGACCCTGATCGAAGCGGCGGCAGCCGGCGTTCCGGTCGTCGCCACCCGCAACGGAGGGCCGGCGGAGATCGTCGCGCAGATCGGTCACGGCCTGCTGGTCGATCCGCGCGACGAGGCCGGAATCGCTGCGGCATGCCGCGCGGTGATCGAAGACGCCGGACTTCATGCGCGGCTGAGCCAGGCGGCGCGCGGGGGAAGTGTGGCGTATGACTGGCGGCGTTATGCCGGGTCGGCTGTCGGGATCTATGCGGCATTACGGCGCCAACCCGCTCTGCTGGCATGCGACATCGACAACACGCTGACCGGGTCGGTCGATGGCGCGGCGGCGTTCGCGAGGTGGCGGCATGGCAGCAGCCTGCCGTTCGTGGTCGCGACGGGGCGCAGCTTCGCCGAGGCGCGCGCGGTGCTGGCGCAGTGGCATTTGCCCGAGCCGGACGCGTTCATCGTTGATGTCGGGACGCGGATCCTCCGTCCGGCGGCGCATGGCGGGTGGCAGTGCTGTGCCGCGTTCGCTGCCGCGCTCGATCAGGACTGGGACCGGGCGGCGGTACGTGCGGCGATTGCCCCGCTCGGCATCTGCGCCCAGCCGGTCGTTACCGAGGGCGCGCACAAGCTCAGCTTCTTTGGCGACGCCGCCGACGCCGCAGCGATCCGCGCGGCTCTGGCGCAGGCGAGGCTTGCAGCGCGGGTCGTGTTTTCGCACGGCCGGCTGATCGACGTGCTGTCCCCCGGCGGCGGCAAGGCGGCGGCGATCGCGGCCTATGCGGCCGGGTTGGGGCTGACGCTCGACGACTGCATCGCAGCGGGCGACAGCGGCAACGACCTCGACATGCTCGACGCATGCGGGTTCGCGATCGTCGTCGCCAATGCAAGTGATGAACTGTCGACGCTTGCTGCGCGTCCCGGGCTACATCGCGCCACGCGCAACCATGCCGCCGGGGTGGTCGAGGGGCTGGCACGGCTCGGATTGACCACGCCGGCCGTGCAAGTCGCGGCATGACGCGTCCGTTCGGCTATTTCGTCCACCATCAGGGTCGCGGGCATGCGGAACGCTGTGCCGCGATCCTGCAGGCGCTGCCGCCGTCGCGTCCCGTGACGATCTTCTGCGCGCGCGACGACATCTTCCCCGCGCTGCCGGCGCAGGCGCGGATCGTGACGATCCCGTCGCTGTTCGAGCCGACCGGGGCGGAGGTGGCGATGGACTGGGTCGCAACGCCCGCGACCCTGCACTGTGCGCCGCTCGGCTGGCCGGGGATCCGAAGCGCGATGGCGACGATCACCGACTGGTTCGCGCAAGCGGACCCCGCGCTGATGATCTGCGACGTGTCGGCGGAGGTCGCGCAGCTGGCGCGGATCTGCAGCGTGCCGCACGTCAAGGTGCTGCAGCATGGCGACCGCAGCGATGCCGGCCACCGCGCCGCCTATGACGGCGCCGCCGGGCTGCTCGCCGCATTCCACCGCGATCTCGCCCAGCCCGACTGGGACGCGGCGATGGTCGAAAAGACGTGTTTCGCGGGCGGGCTGGGGGTCGATACGCAGGGCCCCGACCGGAGCGCGGCGCGGGAGCGGCTGGGGATCGGCGAGCGCGAGGAGATGATCCTCGTCATGGCCGGCGGCGGCGGCAGCGGGTTCGGGCAGGCGCCACTGGGCGTCGGCGCGCGCAGCCGGCCTGCCGCGCGCTGGATCACGATCGGGCCGGTCGTGCGCGACTGGCATGCGACCGAGCCCGCCAATATCGAACATCGCGGCTGGGTGGAGAATGCGGCGGACTATGTCGCGGCGGCGGATCTGGTGATCGCGTCGACGGGCAACACGACCTGCCAGCAGATCCTGGCGGCGGCGCGGCCGTGGATCGCGGTACCCGAGTGGCGCTATTTCGACGAGCAGCACCGCAAGGCCGACGCGCTGGGCGCGGCGGGGGTGGCGTGCATCCGGCCGCATCTGCCGTCGTCGGCGGACGCGTGGACGCAGGCGATCGACGCCGCCTATGCGCAGCACCGCCCCGAGCGGCAGCGCGCGATGATCGCCGAGGCCCCCGCCGACGATGCCGCGCGCTGGCTCGAAGCGCTGGCGGCAAGGCTCTGGGGCACGGCACCGCACCCGGCCTGATCCGTTCTGCCCCCGTCGTTACCCTGTCCCGTCCTGTTCCCAGATCCCATTGGAGCCCTGCCCATGTCCGCTATCTCGATCGTCACGCTGGCCAAGGGGCGGGCCGAGCATCTCTACAATCTGGTTTCGGGGCTCACGCGACAGACGACCCCGCCGCGCGAACTGATCGTCGCGGTGATGCAGGATGAGCCCTATGTCCTGCCCGAGACGGATTTTCCGGTCCGACAGCTGATGATCGCGGGCGAGGCGTTGCCGCTCGCCGCTGCGCGCAACTTGGCGGCGCGGACCGCGACGGGGGAGGGGCTGATCTTCCTCGACATGGACTGCATCCCGGCGCCGGGTCTCGTCGCGGACTATGCCGGGCACCTTTCGACCTATGACGGGTTGCTGATGGGCGAGGTGATGTACCTGCCGGGCGGCGCGACGAAGGGGGATTGGCGCAGCGAGGATTTCGCGGCAGTCGCGGTGCGGCATTCGGACCGGCGCGGACCACCCGCCGAGGGGATCGAGGCGTGCAACGACTATCGCTGTTTCTGGTCGCTCAACTTCGCGATGCGGCGTGCGACCTTCCTGGCGGTCGGCGGGTTCCACGAGGGCTATAACGGCTATGGCGGCGAGGATACCGATTTCGGCAAGGTGCTCGACACCGCGGGCGTGCCGATCGCGTGGATCAAGGGCGGGCTGGCGCATCATCAATATCATCCGCACCACATGCCGCCGGTCCACCATCTCGACAGCGTGATCCGCAATGCCGAGCTGTTCGAGGCGCGCTGGGGCTATCGGACAATGGGGCACTGGCTGCATGCGTTCCGGCTGATGGGGCTGATCGACGACCGGCCCGGCCAGCCGATCCGCGTGCTCCGCTGCCCCGATGACGCGGATTTTGCGCTGACCGGGCAGCAGAGCCACCAGCCCTATGCCAATACCGCAAGCGTCATCCGGCTGCTGGAAGAGCGTGTCGCCGCGAGTGCCGCGGCGGCGTGAGGATCGCCTTGCTCTCGCACGTCCGCCAGCGGATCGCGCAGCCGTTCATGGGCGGGATGGAATCGCACAGCTGGTATCTGGCGGAGGGGCTGCAGGCACGCGGGCACGACGTCGTGCTGTTCGCGAGCGGCGACAGCGACCCGCGCTTCGCGATCGATCCGGTGCTGCCCGAACATTATGAGCGGGTGTTTCCCTGGGCCGAGCATCGCGGGTCCGCACCGCTGATCGCGCATGTCGACCAGGGCTATCTCGCGGCGTGCGACCGGATCGCGGCGGGCGGGTTCGACGTGGTGCACAACAACAGCCTGAGCCGCTTTCCAATCGAGCCGCAGCGGACCGCGATCGTGCCGACCGTCACCTCGCTCCACGTGCCGCCCTATGACGCGCTGCACTGGTTCGTGAAGGCGAGCCCGTCGCCGACGCACCGGCTGACGGTGACGTCGCAATCACAGTTGCGCGCCTGGTGGCCCGACGGTGCGCCCGCCGAGGCATCGGTGCTGCACAACGGCATCGACCCCGCGGCGTGGGGGTTCTCGCCCGCAGGGGACGGCAGCGCGATCTGGTCGGGACGGATGACGCCGAACAAGGGGCCGCATCTGTCGGTGCAGGCGGCGCGGCACGCAGGCGTGGCGATCACGCTGTACGGACAGATCGAGGATCCGGACTATTGGGCGGCCGAGGTCGCGCCGCATCTGGGACCCGACGTCCGTTATGGCGGACATCTGGACGGCGCGGCGCTGGCGTCGGCGCTCGGGCAGGCGTCGGTGTTCCTGTTCACGCCGTGCTGGGACGAGCCGTTCGGGCTGGTTGCGGCGGAGGCGATGGCGTGCGGCCTGCCAGTCGCCGCGTTTGACATGGGCGCGGCGCGCGAGGTCGTGGGTGAGGCAGGGTGTCTCGCTGGGCCGGGCGACGTCGAGGGTCTGGCGGCGGCGATCCCTGCGGCGATGGCGATCCCGCGCGATGTACCGCGTGCGCGGGTCGAACGGCTGTTCACGCGCGACCGCTGGCTCGACCGGTGCGAGGCACTGTATGCGGAGGTATGCGCGGCCAAGGCGGAGATGGTCGCGTGACTGTGTCTGCACGGATACGGGGCGATGACGTCATCGCGGCGCAGCAGGAGGCGCTGGCGGCGCTGTACCGGCAGCATGTCGGGCACGGCGACCGCTATGCGCTGCTCGACTTTCCCGATCACGCCAATGTCGGCGACAGCGCGATCTGGCTGGGCGAGATCGCCATGCTCCGCGCGATCACCGGGCGCGATCCCGATCATGTCTGTACCTGGGACGCGTTCGACGCGGACGCGTTTCGCCGCGACAGCCCGGCGGGGGTCGTGTTCCTGCACGGCGGCGGCAATCTGGGGGATATCTGGCCGCATCATCAGCGGTTTCGCGAGGCAATGCTGGCGGAGTTTCGCGACCGGACGATCGTCCAGCTGCCCCAGTCGATCCATTTCCGCGCTGGCGAGGGGCTCGACCGCTTCGCCGCCTGCGTCGCCGCGCACCCCGATTTCCACCTTTATGTTCGCGATGCGCAGAGCCTCGACCTTGCGCGGCCTCTGTCCTGCCCGGTCGCGCTGGCGCCCGATTCCGCGTTCGCGCTGGGGGCGCAGTCGCGTGGGCCGGCGGATTGCGACCTGCTGATGCTGATGCGGACCGATGACGAGCGCGTGGCGGGGGATCGCGGGCCGGTGCCGGAGGGGGCGGTGGTGCTCGACTGGCTCGAGGATGGCATGCTGCCGGCTTGGGAGGCGGGGGTGCCGCGTGCTGCGCACTATGAGCGGCTGGCTGGTGCGCGGGTCGCGCGCGGGCTGACGCTCCTGTCGCGCGGGCGGCAGATCGTCACCGACCGGCTGCACGCGCATATTCTCGCGCTGCTGCTGGGCATCCCGCACGTCGCGCTCGACAATGAGTATGGCAAGCTGTCCGCCTATATCGCCGCCTGGACCGCGCCGTCGCCGCTGCTGCTGCGCGAATGATCGACGTCAGTGTGCTGATCTGCACGCGCGACCGGGGGGCGTCGCTGTCGCGCACGCTCGACTCGGTGACGCGCGCGGTCGGCGTTGCGGGGGATATGGCGGTCGAGATGGTCGTCGTCGACAACGGGTCGAGCGACGACACCGCGGCGCGTCTGGCAGCCTGGCAGGAGGAGCAGGCGTTTCCCGTGATGCTGCTGGCCGAGCCGCGCGCGGGGCTGGCGCGGGCGCGCAATCTTGGGCTGGCGCATGTCCGGGGGAGGATCGTCGCGATGACCGACGACGATTGCGTGCTCAAGCCGGACTATCTGCTCGCGCTGGTCCGCCGGTTTGCCGGGGTCGCGACGCCGACGATCGTCGGCGGGCGGATCCTGCCGGGCGATGCCGCGGACCTGCCGGTGACGCTGAAGCTAGAGGATCATCCGATGGAGCCGGTGCCGGGCGCGTTTCCCGGCGGGTTCGTGATGGGCGCGAACCTTGCCTTCACGCGCGACGTCATCGCACGGACGGGGCCGTTCGATACGCGGTTCGGCGCCGGCGCGCGGTTCGTGGCGGCGGAGGATACCGACTTCCTGTTTCGCGCGATCGCGGCCGGGGTGGTCGTCGCCTATGACCCGCATTTCGTCGTCGAGCATCACCACGGCCGCTGCCGGCCCGATCAGGTGATCGCGCTGCTCGCGGGCTATGGCTATGGCGACGGCGCGCTCTACGCCAAGCATATCCTGACCGACCGGCGAATCCTGGGCGCGATCCGCCGCGACCTTGGCGATGCGCTCGGCGAAATCCGCGCGGGGACGCGGCCCTTTCCCTATATCCGGCGCTTCCACAGTTTCCGCCTGCGCCACATGCTGCGCGGCTTCTTCGCTTATGCAGGCGCCGAACTTACAGCGCGGGTACGGCTTTCACCCACACACGAAAAGGCCTGATGCCGCGGCGTCGCAGCATCAGGCCCATGATCGATTGTCCAGACCGAGCCCGCAGGCTCAGGCGGTGATTACTTGGAGCGCTCGACCTGCTCGAATTCGAGCTCGACCGGGGTGGCGCGACCGAAGATCGACACCGACACCTTGACGCGGCTGCGGTCGAAATCGAGTTCCTCGACAAGGCCGTTGAAGCTCGCGAACGGACCGTCGAGCACCTTGACCTGATCGCCGATCTCGTAGTCGACCTTGACCTTCTGCTTGGGAGCGGCCGCGGCCTCTTCCTTGCTGTTGAGCATCCGCGTGGCTTCTGCCTCGCTGATCGCCTGCGGCTTGCCCATGCTGCCGAGGAAGCCGGTCACCTTGGGGGTGTTCTTGACGAGGTGATAGACGTCGTCGTTCATGTTCAGCTTGGCAAGCACGTAGCCCGGCATGAACTTGCGTTCGACCGCGATCTTCTTGCCGCGACGGGCCTCGGTGATCGTCTCGGTGGGGACTTCGATCTGCTCGACGAGCTGTTCGAGACCCATACGGGTCGCCTCTGCCATGATCGAGTCGCGGACCTTGCCCTCGAAGCCCGAATAGGCGTGAATGATGTACCAGCGCGCCATGTGCGGACCTTATTGAGCGAGTTTCAGAAGGGCGGTGACGATCGCCTGAAGGATCGAGTCGACGCCGAAGAAGAAGAGCGCGAGGATCGTCGTCATAATGACGACCATCACCCCGGTCATGATCGTCTCGCGACGCGTCGGCCACGTAACCTTCGAGGTTTCGGTGCGGACCTGCCGGATGAATTCGAGTGGGGACGTTTTAGCCACGGTGCTGTTCGAACCCGCCTGATGGAGACATGAAAAGAAGCGAGGCATAGACCCATAACCCGCTCCCTGTGAAGGGTCGCCCCGTCAATAGGGCCCCGTCAAAGGGGTCGGGCATGCGTCCGTCTCGCTGTCGGATGGCGGCGCAGATAGCTTCCGCGCCAACGGAACGCAAGGGGCGGGGCGGCAACGTCGGCCGGGCGGCCCTGTGATGACCCGACTCGGCAGCGCGTACGCCGCGATGCACCAGCCTCTCGCACACGGTTAAAAGCATAAGGGGATGCGTAGGAGGCGGGAACGGAAGGCGCGGGGGCGGGCGTTTACGCCCTCTCCCCCGCCGGCCGTCAACCGGTGCCGGTCTTGCCGGCGGCGCCTCTCCTGCGTTTCTGTTATGTTTGCCGGCGTGACGGACCGACATCGGTATATCAGCGCGCAGACCAAAAAAAAGGCCGGTCAAAGACCGGCCGTAAAAGTTTTAGGAGAGGATGCCTGAAAGGCACAGTCTTTGTGCATCGCAGCAGCGAATTTCACAACTGCGCAAATTGCATTGTGAAATGCGTTTTGTGCAATCGTGACAGACGCGGTGCGTCGACCGCTGACCAATGGGTCACGGCAGCGGTTCGTCGGCGATGTGGGAAGATCTGGCAGGAGTGCTCGGATTCGAACCGAGGGCCTTCGGTTTTGGAGACCGACGCTCTAACCAACTGAGCTACACTCCTGTGCGGTGGCGGGCTCTAGCGCCATGTCCGCGGCAGGGCAAGCACCTGTTCATGCCCGACGCACGATTGTCGAACGTGCAACCAATCCGGCGTCGGGTCCAGGGCTGGATGGAGTGATCCCCGTGTTGACCGCGGCTGACTCCTGACCTATAGGCGCGCCCTGTTCTTCGGGAGTCTTTCCCGCCGGGCATGCTTGAACATTGCTGGATGCATTCCAGGGCCTGAGGAGCGTTTTGCGCTTCCTAGGGTCCTTTTTGTATTCTCAGGCGCCTCAATGGCTCCAGCAAAGTAACCATTTGAAAGGTGAAGGCTTCAATGCCGACGATCAACCAGCTGGTCCGCAAGGGCCGCGATCCGCAGAAGGCCAAGTCGAAGGTCCCTGCGATGGAAGCCAACCCGCAGAAGCGCGGCGTTTGCACCCGCGTCTACACGACGACCCCGAAGAAGCCGAACTCGGCTCTGCGCAAGGTGGCCAAGGTTCGCCTGACCAACCAGCGCGAAGTCATCAGCTACATCCCGGGCGAAGGCCACAATCTTCAGGAGCATTCGGTTGTCCTGATCCGTGGCGGTCGTGTCCGCGATCTTCCCGGTGTTCGCTATCACGTCCTGCGCGGCGTGCTCGATACACAGGGTGTGAAGGACCGGCGTCAGTCGCGTTCCAAGTACGGCGCCAAGCGTCCGAAGTAAGCCGATCAGGTATCTGATCACACAGGCTGAAGTTTAGAAGGAATATAAAATGGCACGTCGTCGTCGTCCCGAAAAGCGGGTCATCCTGCCTGATCCCAAGTTCGGGGATGAGGTTCTGTCGAAGTTCATGAACAGCGTCATGCTGGACGGCAAGAAGTCCGTCGCAGAGCTGATCGTGTACGGTGCATTCGAAACCGTCGAGCAGCGCGCCAAGCGCGACCCGATCGGCGTTTTCCACGATGCGCTGAACAACGTGAAGCCGGGCATCGAAGTCCGTTCGCGTCGCGTCGGTGGTGCAACCTACCAGGTTCCCGTCGAAGTGCGTCCCGAGCGTGCTCAGGCGCTGGCGATCCGCTGGCTGATCGGTGCGGCACGTTCGCGCAGCGAAAACACGATGGCCGCACGGCTGTCGGGCGAGCTGATGGACGCGGCCAACAACCGCGGCAACGCGGTCAAGAAGCGCGAAGACACGCACCGGATGGCAGAAGCCAACCGTGCATTCTCGCACTACCGCTGGTAACAGCGGGCTTCGAAGCCTAGCATTGGTAACCGCGTCACGGGCGGTCTTTCGCCCGTAACGCAAACACCTATATATTGGGGAGCCGGCACGTTCGGCTCCCCATATCCTTAAGGAAGCACGATCATGGCCCGCAGCCATCCGCTCGACCGTTACCGCAACATCGGCATCATGGCGCACATCGACGCCGGCAAGACGACGACGACCGAGCGCATCCTCTATTACACCGGCAAGTCCTACAAGATCGGCGAAGTGCATGAAGGCACCGCGACGATGGACTGGATGGAGCAGGAGCAGGAGCGCGGGATCACGATCACGTCGGCTGCAACCACCTGCAAGTGGCGCGCCGAAGAAGGTAAGGGTGAAGAGCACCTTATCAACATCATCGACACCCCGGGTCACGTCGATTTCACGATCGAAGTCGAGCGTTCGCTGCGCGTCCTCGACGGCGCGGTCGCGTGCTTCGACGGCGTTGCCGGCGTTGAGCCGCAGTCCGAGACCGTGTGGCGTCAGGCCGATAAGTACGGCGTGCCGCGCATGTGCTTCGTCAACAAGCTCGACCGCACCGGTGCCGACTTCTATTTCTGCGTCGACTCGATCATCGAGCGTCTCGGCGCGCGTCCGGCGGTCCTGTACCTGCCGATCGGCATGGAAGGCGGGTTCAAGGGCCTGGTCGACCTCGTCGAGAACCGCGCGATCATCTGGCTCGAAGAGAGCCTGGGCGCGAAGTTCGAATATCAGGACATCCCGGCCGACATGGCCGACAAGGCCGCTAAGTATCGCAGCGACCTGATCGAGATGGCAGTCGAGCAGGACGATGCTCTGATGGAAGCCTATCTCGAGGGTAACGAGCCCAGCGTCGCCGACCTCAAGAAGCTGATCCGCAAGGGCACGCTCAGCATGGCGTTCGTGCCGGTGGTCTGCGGTTCGGCGTTCAAGAACAAGGGCGTCCAGCCCCTGCTCGACGCCGTGGTGGACTATCTGCCGTCGCCGCTCGACGTTCCCGCGATTCAGGGTCTGAAGCTCGACGGCGTGACGCCGGACGAGCGTCCTTCGTCGGACGAGGTTCCCTTCTCGGCGCTGGCGTTCAAGATCATGAACGATCCGTTCGTCGGCACGCTCACCTTCGCCCGCATCTATTCGGGCAAGCTGGAGACCGCGTCGCAGGTCACCAACTCGGTCAAGGACAAGAAGGAAAAGGTCGGCCGCATGCTGCTCATGCATGCGAACAGCCGTGAGGACATCCAGGAAGCGTTCGCGGGCGACATCGTCGCTCTCGCAGGCCTCAAGGACACCACCACGGGCGACACGCTCTGCGCGATGAACGCACCGATCATCCTCGAGCGGATGGAATTCCCCGAGCCCGTGATCGAGCTGTCGGTGGAGCCGAAGACCAAGGCCGACCAGGAGAAGATGGGCGTCGCGCTCAATCGTCTCGCACGCGAGGATCCGTCGTTCCGCGTGTCGTCGGACCCCGAGTCGGGTCAGACCATCATCAAGGGCATGGGCGAGCTCCATCTCGAGATCCTGGTCGACCGCATGAAGCGTGAGTTCAAGGTCGAGGCCAATGTCGGCGCTCCTCAGGTCGCGTATCGCGAATATCTGAAGAAGCCGGTCGACGTCGACTACACGCACAAGAAGCAGTCGGGCGGCACCGGCCAGTTCGGTCGCGTGAAGGTAAAGGTCACGCCGGGCGAGCGCGGTTCGGGCATCACGTTCAAGGACGAGATCAAGGGCGGCAACATTCCGAAGGAATATCTGCCCGCGATCGAGAAGGGCTTCCGCGAGACCGCTGCTTCGGGTTCGCTGGTCGGCTTCCCGATCATCGATTTCGAGATTGTGCTGTATGACGGCGCGTATCACGACGTCGACTCGTCGGCTCTGGCGTTCGAAATCTGTGCACGTGGCGCAATGCGCGAAGTGGCGCAGAAGTCGGGCATCACGCTGCTCGAGCCGGTCATGAAGGTTGAGGTCGTTACCCCGGAGGACTATCTGGGCGACGTCATCGGCGACATGAACAGCCGTCGTGGCCAAATCCAGGGCACCGACAGCCGCGGCAACGCGCAGACGGTCGAGGCGATGGTGCCGCTGGCCAACATGTTCGGCTATGTGAACTCGCTCCGCTCGTTCACGCAGGGCCGCGCGCAATACTCGATGCAGTTCTCGCATTATGATGAAGTGCCGCAGAACGTCGCTGACGAGGTGAAGGCGAAACTGGCCTAACCCTTTAAGGGGGTAGGGCTAGCGTCAGGCTTTAACAGCCGCTATGGGGCCGCGTTCGCGCGGTTCCCGGTGTGGCACCGGAATACGAATCAGAAGGTAGGAAACAATGGCCAAGGCAAAATTTGAGCGGAACAAGCCGCATCTCAACATCGGCACCATCGGTCACGTCGATCATGGCAAGACGTCGCTCACCGCTGCGATCACGAAGGTTCTGGCAGAGACGACCGGCGGTACCGCTGTCGACTTCGCAAACATCGACAAGGCTCCCGAGGAGCGCGAGCGCGGCATCACGATCTCGACCGCACACGTCGAGTACGAGACGGCCAACCGTCACTACGCGCACGTCGATTGCCCGGGCCACGCCGATTATGTGAAGAACATGATCACCGGCGCAGCCCAGATGGACGGCGCGATCCTCGTCGTTTCGGCGACCGATGGCCCGATGCCGCAGACCCGTGAGCACATCCTGCTCGCACGCCAGGTCGGCGTGCCTGCCATGGTCGTGTTCATGAACAAGGTCGATCTGGTCGACGACGAGGAAATCCTCGAGCTGGTCGAGATGGAAATCCGCGAGCTGCTCAGCTCGTACGACTTCCCGGGCGACGACATCCCCGTCATCAAGGGTTCGGCAACCTGCGCGCTGTCGGGTTCGAACCAGAAGCTCGGCGCCGACGCCGTCACCGAGCTGATGCAGGCCGTCGACGACTACATCCCGCAGCCCGAGCGTCCGCTCGACAAGCCGTTCATGATGCCGATCGAGGACGTGTTCTCGATCTCGGGTCGTGGTACGGTCGTCACCGGCCGCGTCGAGACCGGCATCGTCAAGGTTGGCGAGGAAGTCGAGATCGTCGGTATCCACCCGACCGTTCGCAAGACCACGGTCACGGGCGTCGAGATGTTCCGCAAGCTGCTCGACCAGGGCCAGGCTGGCGATAACGTCGGCGCGCTGATCCGCGGCGTCGCTCGCGACGAAGTCGAGCGTGGCCAGGTGCTCTGCAAGCCAGGCACGATCAAGCCGCACACCGACTTCAACTCGGAAGTGTACGTGCTGTCGAAGGAAGAGGGTGGCCGTCACACGCCGTTCTTCGCCAACTACCGCCCGCAGTTCTACTTCCGTACGACGGACGTGACCGGCACCGTCGAGCTGCCTGAGGGCACCGAGATGGTGATGCCAGGCGACAACGTGTCGCTCGGCATCAAGCTGATCGCACCGATCGCCATGGACGTGGGCCAGCGCTTCACGATCCGCGAAGGCGGCCGTACCGTCGGTGCAGGCGTCGTCAGCCAGATCGACAAGTAAGCATCCGCTCCTTCGGGAGTTGATCGAAGAGCCCGGCTTCTCGCGAGAGAGGCCGGGCTTTTTCGTGTTCGGGGGCGGCCGCAGCATCGCCAGAGCGTTGGGCGGCAAGCAGGCAATTGTCAGGGTCCGTCGAGCGGCTAGATTAGGCACGTCACAGGGGGCGGGGCTTATGCGTGCGCAATGTCAGTGCGGCCAACTTACGGTCGAGCTTCCGGGGCCATCGCCTGCCGTGGTGGCATGTCACTGCATCGCCTGTCAGCGCCGAAGCGGATCGCCCTTTGGTGTTCTCACCTATTATCCCGAGGACCTGCTCACTGTCGCCGGTGAGGGCAAACGGTTTGAGCGGGCGACGGACGAAGGCAGTCGCTTCGAGACGGTCTTCTGTCCAGAGTGCGGATCAACGGTCTATGCGAGGACCGCCAAGCACCCGTCGATGATCGGGGTCGCCGTGGGCGCGATTGCCGATCCTGCTTTCCCAGCTCCCGTTCGCTCTGTCTGGGAGGAAACGATGCATCACTGGGTGACCTTGCCATGTGAAGTACAGCATTTCGCCAAGGGACGCGTGTAGGCGTCGGTTATCCGGCTGATCGGGCGCCGGCCCTAGGCCGAGGTAGCGCCAAAGGGGTCGGGTGGGGGTAGTCATGAGCCTATCGCCGCCGCGAGTGCGCGGCCTAAAATCGTCGTCGCCCTAGTTGCCTTTTCGGCGACTCTCCCGTAATGGCCCGCCTTCGGTTTAAACATCAACCAGCAAGAGCCCGGAAACGGGCCCGCTCTTTCGCATCGGTAGGGACTATGGACAGCAATATCCGCATTCGTCTGAAGGCGTTCGATCACCGTGTGCTCGATCAGGCCACTGGCGACATCGCCGACACCGCACGCCGCACCGGCGCGCTCATCCGCGGTCCGATTCCCCTTCCGACGCGCATCGAAAAATTCACCGTGAACCGCGGCCCGCACATCGACAAGAAGTCGCGCGAGCAGTTCGAGGTGCGCACGTACAAGCGTATGCTGGATATCGTCCAGCCGACGCCGCAGACGGTCGATGCGCTGATGAAGCTGGACCTCGCCGCTGGCGTTGACGTCGAGATCAAGCTCGCCTAAGGGCGAGCGCGGCGCGGTCGACCGGTAACGGTCCCGCGCCGTTCGACATTGGGATACCGCCGTCGGTGCAAACCGACGGGGCAGCGTCCCCCGTCACGCTCCCGCATTCGCGGGAGCACCAGCCCGGGACGGGGCGCGTTTCGTATTTACCGGGTTGATCCGACTCCATTCAGGGCTTTTGCCGGGGATGGGGTCAGGTGGATGCATCATGGAGCTTGCTCCGGACATGGTCCGCAAGCCCCCGAGGAATAGTCCGACGGGGCCTCTGTCTAGGAAGGGACAAGATCATGCGTACTGGCGTGATCGCGAAGAAGATGGGGATGACCCGCCTGTTCCAGGAAGATGGTCGGCACGTGCCGGTCACCGTTCTGGCACTCGAAGGCAATCAGGTCATTTCCGTTCGCGAAATGGATCGTGACGGCTACACCGCCGTCCAGCTTGGTGCAGGCGTTGCCAAGTCGAAGAATGTCGCCAAGCCGCAGCGCGGCCATTTCGGCAAGGCCGAAGTGGAGCCCAAGGCTGTCGTCCATGAGTTCCGTGTGAACGCAGACGGCCTGCTCGACGTTGGCGCCGAGATCTCGGCTGACCATTATGTCGCAGGCCAGATCGTCGATATCCAGGGCAAGACCCAGGGTAAGGGCTTCCAGGGCGGCATGAAGCGTTGGGGCTTCGGCGGTCTGCGGGCAACCCACGGCGTGTCGGTCTCGCACCGTTCGCTCGGTTCGACCGGTCAGCGCCAGGATCCGGGCAAGGTCTTCAAGAACAAGAAGATGGCCGGCCACATGGGCGACAAGTATCGCACCCAGCAGAACCTCGAGATCGTATCGACGGACGTCGAGCGTGGTCTCCTGTTCGTCAAGGGTTCGGTTCCTGGCTCCAAGGGCGGCTGGCTCTTCGTCAAGGACTCGGTGAAGGTCGCGCGCCACGCCGACGCACCGTTCCCCGCCGGTCTCAAGACCGCCAACAGCAACACCGCAGCAGACACGCCGGCCGAAACGACCGACGCACCTGCAGCCGACGGCCAGGAGGGCTGAGCGTGAAGATCAAGCTTTCATCTTTCGCCGGCACCGAGGGCGTGGACATCGAGCTCAACGACGAGATCTTCGGTCTCGATCCGCGCGCCGACATCCTGCACCGTGTGGTCACCTGGCAGCTCGAGAAGCGTCGCGAGACGGCTCGTGGCACCCGTGAGCGCGCAGACGTCGCTCGCACCGGCAAGAAGTTCGGTCGCCAGAAGGGCGGCGGTACCGCACGTCACGGCGATCGCCGCGCACCCGTGTTCATCGGTGGTGGTAAGGCTCACGGCGCTCGCGTCCGTGACTTCAACCCGTCGCTGAACAAGAAGGTTCGCGCGCTCGGTCTGCGCATGGCGCTCAGCAGCCACGCTAAGGCGGGTTCGCTGGTCATCATGGACAGCCTGGCTGTCGAGGGTGGCAAGACCAAGACGCTGCAGGGCGATCTCGCCAAGCTCGGCTTCGGCAAGCGTGCGCTCGTCATCGACGGCGACATGGTCGACACCAGCTTCGCATTCGCTGCGGGCAACCTGTACGAAGTGAACGTGATGCCGGCAGCCGGCGCGAACGTTTACGACATCCTGAAGCATGACACGCTGGTGCTGACGCGCGCCGCTGTCGAAAAGCTGGAGGCGCGCTTCCATGGCTAAGAAGCAGAAGGCGGGCATCGATAATCGTCATTACGACGTTATCCTGGCCCCGCACATCACCGAGAAGACGACGACCCTGTCGGAGCACAACGCGGTGGTGTTCAAGGTGTCCAACGACGCCACGAAGCCCGAGATCAAGGCGGCCGTAGAGGCGCTGTTCGACGTGAATGTCGTCGGCGTGAACACGCTCGTCCAGAAGGGCAAGACCAAGAAGTGGAAGGGCACGAACTACTCGCGCTCCGACATGAAAAAGGCAATCGTGACGTTGAAGGACGGTCAGTCCATCGACGTGACGACGGGGATCTGAGGCCATGGCACTCAAGCATTATAATCCGACATCGCCGGCACGCCGCGGTCTCATCCTGGTCGACAAGTCGTCGCTCTGGAAGGGCAAGCCCGTCAAGGCGCTGACCGAAGGCAAGCACAAGACCGGCGGTCGTAACAACAAGGGTCATGTGACCTCGCGCGGCATCGCCGGCGGTCACAAGCAGAAGTACCGCTACATCGACTTCAAGCGTCGCAAGTGGGACGTCGAAGGCACTGTCGAGCGGATCGAGTATGATCCCAACCGCACCGCGTTCATCGCCCTGGTCAAGTACCCGGACGAAGAGCTCGCCTACATCCTGGCGCCGCAGCGTCTGGCCGTTGGCGACAAGGTCCTCGCGGCCAAGAAGACCGACGTGAAGCCAGGCAATGCCATGGAACTCGGTCAGATGCCGGTCGGCACCATCGTCCACAACGTGGAGATGAAGCCGATGAAGGGTGGCCAGATCGCTCGCTCGGCCGGCACGTATGTGCAGGTTGTCGGTCGCGACAAGGGCATGGTGATGGTCCGCCTGAACTCGGGCGAGCAGCGCTACATCCGCAGCGATTGCATGGCGACGGTTGGCGCGGTTTCGAACCCCGACAACCAGAACCAGAACCTGGGCAAGGCAGGGCGTTCGCGCTGGCTTGGTATTCGTCCGCTGACGCGCGGCGTCGCCAAGAACCCGGTCGACCATCCGCACGGCGGTGGTGAAGGTCGCACCTCGGGTGGCCGTCATCCGGTCACGCCGTGGGGCAAGCCGACGAAGGGTGCGCGCACGCGTCACAACAAATCGACCGACAAGATGATCATCCGGTCGCGTCATTCGACGAAGAGGAAGGGCTAACATGGCTCGTTCAGTCTGGAAGGGTCCGTTCGTGGACCTTCATCTGCTCAAGAAGGCAGAAACCGCCCAGGACACCAACGCGCGTTCGCCGATCAAGACCTGGTCGCGTCGCTCGACGATCCTGCCGTCGTTCGTGGGCCTCACGTTCAACGTCTATAACGGCCGCAAGTTCGTGCCGGTCTCGGTCAACGAGGACATGGTCGGGATGAAGCTGGGCGAGTTCGCGCCCACGCGCTACTTCCCCGGCCACTCCGCCGACAAGAAGGGCAAGCGCTGATGTCTAAGCAAGTCAGCCCGCGCAAGGTCGCGGACAACGAGGCGCTTTCGGTCGGTACGCAGATCCGCGGTTCCGCACAGAAGCTCGGCCTCGTCGCTGCGCTCATCCGTGGCAAGAAGGTCGGCGATGCGATGAACATCCTCGCCTTCTCGACCAAGGGCATGGCGATCGAAGCCCGCAAGGTGCTGGCCTCGGCCATCGCCAATGCGGAGAACAACCACAACCTCGACGTCGACTCGCTGGTCGTCGCCGAGGCATCGGTCGGCAAGTCGATCACGATGAAGCGCTTCGCGACCCGCGGCCGCGGCAAGTCGACCCGCATCCTCAAGCCATTCAGCCGTCTGCGCATCGTCGTGCGCGAGCAGGAAGAAGCATAATGGGTCAGAAGAGCAACCCCATCGGTCTGCGTCTGCAGATCAACCGTACCTGGGATAGCCGCTGGTACGCCGAAGGCGCCGACTATGGTCGGCTCCTGCTCGAGGATCTCAAGATCCGCGCATATATCATGAAGACGCTGCCGCAGGCCGCGATCTCCAAGGTTGTGATCGAGCGTCCGGCCAAGCTGGCCCGCATCTCCATCTTCGCTGCACGCCCCGGCGTGATCATCGGCAAGAAGGGTGCGGACATCGAGAAGCTGCGCTCGACGATCGGCAAGATGACGTCGTCGACCGTGTCGCTGAACATCGTCGAGATCCGCAAGCCGGAAGTCGATGCACGTCTCGTTGCACAGGGCATCGCCGATCAGCTCGAGCGTCGTATCGCCTTCCGTCGCGCCATGAAGCGTGCGGTTCAGTCGGCTATGCGTCTCGGTGCCGAAGGCATCCGCGTGAACTGCGGCGGCCGTCTTGGCGGCGCCGAGATCGCACGGTCGGAGAGCTATCGTGAGGGTCGGGTTCCGTTGCACACGCTGCGCGCGAACATCGATTATGCCGAGGCTACGGCGCACACGTCTTATGGCGTTTGCGGCGTGAAGGTCTGGGTCTTCAAGGGCGAGATTCTCGGCAACGATCCGACGTCGTACGACCGCATCATGATGGAGGCTCAGACCTCCGGCGTGCGGCCGCAGCGCGACGATCGTCGCTAAGGGGCAGGAACAGACATGCTGCAACCAAAAAAGACCAAGTTCCGGAAGGCCTTCAAGGGCAAGATTTCGGGCGACGCCAAGAGTGGCTTCTCGCTCAATTTCGGCTCCTACGGCCTGAAGGCCATGGAGCCCGACCGGATCACCGCACGTCAGATCGAGGCGGCCCGCCGCGCGATCACGCGTCACATGAAGCGCCAGGGGCGTTTGTGGATCCGCATTTTCCCAGACCTTCCGGTCTCGGGAAAGCCAGCCGAAGTCCGCATGGGTAAGGGCAAGGGCGCGCCGGAATATTGGGCCGCTCGAGTCAAGCCGGGTCGGATCCTGTTCGAGCTCGACGGCGTCGACGGCAAGATCGCCGCCGAGGCGTTCGAGCGGGCGGCCATGAAGCTGCCGATCAAGGTAAAGGTCGTTGCCCGCCTGGGCGACACCTCGCATCTGGGAGGCGAGTAAGATCATGGCTCGTATCGACGACATGAAGGCCAAGAGCGACGACCAGCTGTCGGAGTCGCTTGGCGAACTGAAGCGCGAGCAGTTCAACCTGCGCTTCCAGGCCGCCACGAACCAGCTCGAAAAGCCGAGCCGCGTTCGTGAGGTCCGCCGCGACATCGCTCGCATCAAGACCCTGCAGGCTCAGCGCACCAGCGCTGACGCCGCGAAGTAAGGAACACATCATGCCGAAGCGCGTGCTGACCGGTCTGGTCGTGTCCGACAAGGGCGACAAGACGGTGGTCGTGAACGTCGAGCGTAAGGTGAAGCACCCGCTCTACGGGAAGATCATCCGTCGCTCGAAAAAGTATCATGCTCATGACGAGAGCAATGAGTTCAAGCAGGGCGAGACCGTGCGGATCGAAGAGACCGCACCGATCTCCAAGCTGAAGACCTGGAAGGTGATCGAGCGGGTCAACACCCACGCGACGCCGGAGCGGGCTTCGGCCGAGGGCTGAATCAAACATGAGGGCAGGGGGGCAACTCCCTGCGCTCTTGTTTTCGTAAACGGGAACGGCTAAGCGGCCGCTCCTCCCCGTTGCGGATTCGTCCGCGGCGGGGTGATTTTTTAGGCGGGGTTCGGTCGGTATCGACCCCAGAGACAGAGAAGGGATACGGATCCATGATCCAGATGCAGTCCAATCTCGACGTCGCTGACAACAGCGGCGCGAAGCGGGTGCAGTGCATCAAGGTGCTTGGGGGTTCCAAGCGTCGTGTTGCAGGCGTTGGCGACATCATCGTCGTCAGCATCAAGGAAGCGCAGCCACGGGGCCGCGTGAAGAAGGGCGACGTTCACCGCGCGGTGATCGTTCGTACCGCCAAGGATATCCGCCGTGCAGACGGTACAGTCATCCGCTTCGACGGCAACGCCGCGGTGCTGGTCAACAAGAACGAGGAGCCGATCGGCACCCGTATCTTCGGCCCAGTCGTTCGCGAGCTGCGTGGCAAGAAGCACATGAAGATCATCAGCCTTGCGCCGGAGGTGCTGTAATGGCGAGCCAGCGTATCAAGAAGGGTGACAAGGTCATCATCCTGTCCGGCAAGGACAAGGGCAAGACCGGCGAAGTCACGATGTCGATGCCGAAGACCGACAAGGTCGTCGTCTCGGGCGTGAACATCGCGGTGCGCCACACCAAGCCGACCCAGGGTGACCCGCAGGGTGGCCTGGTTCGCAAGGAAGCACCGATGCACGTCTCGAAGGTCGCTCACGTGACCGCAGACGGCAAGCCGACCCGCGTCCGCTTCGAGGAGCAGGATGGCAAGAAGGTCCGCGTGGCCGTCAAGACCGGGGAGAAGATCAATGGTTGATCAGAACACCGCCGCTGGCACCGAGGCCGCCTACACGCCGCGCATGCGGAAGATGTATGATGAGACGATCATCAAGGCGATGACCGAGAAGTTCGGCTACAAGAACGTCATGGAGATCCCCCGGATCGACAAGATCGTGCTGAACATGGGTGTCGGCGAAGCGACGCAGGACAAGAAGAAGGTCGACCAGGCAGCCCAGGAAATGGAGCTGATCGCCGGCCAGAAGCCCGTCGTGACGAAGGCCAAGAAGTCGATCGCGCAGTTCAAGCTGCGTGAGGGCATGCCGATCGGCGTGAAGGTTACCCTTCGCCGCGAGCGCATGTACGAGTTTCTCGACCGTTTCATCACGATCGCTCTTCCCCGCGTCCGCGATTTCCGCGGTCTCAACCCGAAGAGCTTCGATGGCCGTGGCAACTATGCCTGCGGTATCAAGGAGCAGATCGTGTTCCCAGAAATCAGCTATGACCGGGTCGACAAGGTCCGCGGCATGGATGTGATCGTGACGACGACCGCCAAGACCGACGACGAGGCTCGCGAGCTTCTCCGTCTCTTCGGTTTCCCGTTCCCGATCGAAGACGACGCTGCCGACGAGAAGAAGGCAGCTTAACTACCAACCGCCGCCCCTGACCTCGTGTCACGGGCGGCGCTTCAGGAAAGAAAGAACTTAAGTCGATGGCGAAACTGAGTTCAGTCAACAAGAACGAGCGCCGCAAGCGCATGGTCAAGCAGTATGCCCCGAAGTACGCGGCACTGAAGGCAATCGCAGCGGACAAGACGCTCGACGATGGTGAGCGTCTGATCGCTCGCCTCAAGATGGCGGCAATCCCGCGCAACGCGAACCCGACCCGCATCCGTAACCGGTGCGAGCTGACCGGTCGCCCGCGCGCCTATTACCGCAAGTTCCGGCTCTGCCGTATTCAGCTGCGCGATCTGGCCAACAAGGGCCTGATCCCCGGCGTCACGAAGTCGAGCTGGTAAGGACTACATCATGGCAGTGACCGATCCCCTGGGTGATTTGCTCACCCGTATCCGTAATGGCCAGCGCGCGAAGAAGGACTCCGTCCTGACTCCGGCGTCGAAGCTGCGCGTCCGCGTGCTCGACGTTCTGCAGCGTGAAGGCTATATCCGTGGCTATAGCGAAGAGCAGATGGGCCCCGCGGCCGGCCTTCGCATCGAGCTGAAGTATTTCGAGGGCCAGCCTGCGATCAAGCATGTTGCGCGCGTCTCGAAGCCCGGCCGTCGCGTCTATTCCGGTTCGCAGGAACTTCCCCGCGTCCGCAACGGCCTCGGCATCACCATCGTCTCGACGCCCCGCGGCGTGCTTTCGGATTCCGAAGCACGTGAGCAGAACGTCGGCGGCGAAGTCCTCGCGGAGGTGTTCTGATGAGCCGTATTGGTAAGAAGCCGGTCACCGTACCGGCGGGCATCACGCCGACGATCGAGGGCAAGCAGCTGACGATGAAGGGCCCCAAGGGGACCCTGAAGATGCCGCTGCGCGACGAGATCAGCTACACGATCGAAGACGGCGGCATTTCGGTGCAGCCGGCCAACGACACCAAGCGCGCTCGCGCGTTCTGGGGCATGCAGCGGACCATGGTTCAGAACCTGGTCACCGGCGTGTCGGAAGGCTTCACCAAGAAGCTGCTGATCAGCGGCGTCGGCTATCGTGCCGCAGCCCAGGGTCGCAACCTCAAGCTGCAGCTCGGCTACAGCCATGACGTCAACATCGACGTGCCCGAGGGCATCGAGGTGAAGACGCCGGACAACACGACGATCGAGATCTCGGGTTCGGACAAGCAGATGGTTGGCCAGCTGGCCGCGGAGATTCGTCAGTGGCGCAAGCCCGAGCCGTACAAGGGCAAGGGCATCAAGTACGACGGCGAGTTCATCTTCCGCAAGGAAGGGAAGAAGAAGTAATGACCAAGGGACTTTCTCTTTTCGCCAAGCGGCGTCGCCGCAACCGTACCGCGCTGCGCGCACGCGCCGGCACCCGTCCGCGCTTGTCCGTGCATCGCTCGGGCAAGCACATCTATGCCCAGGTGATCGACGATGCCGCCGGCACGACGGTCGCTTCGGCCTCGACGCTGGAGAAGGACGTGCGCGGCACGTCCGGCGCCAACATCGACGCGGCGACTTCGGTCGGCAAGCGCGTCGCCGAGGCTGCCAAGGCAGCGGGCGTGACCCAGGTCGTGTTCGATCGCGGCGGCTTCCTCTACCACGGTCGCGTGAAGGCTCTTGCCGATGCCGCGCGCGAAGCCGGATTGGAGTTCTAAGACATGGCTGACGAAAACAACACGCCAGCGGTAATCGCACCCGAGACGACCGCACAGGACGTCACGGCTCAGAACGTGCCCCAGAGCACCGGATACCAGGGCAACAGCGGCGGTGGCCGTGGTCGTCCGGGTGGCGGCGGCGGTGGCGGTCGTGGTGGCCCCGGCGGCAACCGTGGCGGTGGCCCCGGTGGCAACCGTGGTGGTCGCGATGGCGGTCGTGGCGGTCGTGACAATCGTGGCGGTCGTCCGGGTTCGGACGATGGCGGCGAAGAGCTGATCGAGAAGCTGGTGCACATCAACCGCGTCTCGAAGACGGTCAAGGGCGGCAAGCGCTTCGGCTTTGCAGCACTCGTCGTCGTCGGCGACGGCAAGGGCCGTGCAGGCTTCGGTCATGGCAAGGCACGCGAAGTGCCGGAAGCCATTTCGAAGGCGACGGCAGCTGCCAAGAAGAAGATGGTTCGCGTTCCGCTCAAGGACGGTCGCACGCTGCATCATGACGGCAACGGTCACTTCGGTGCCGGCAAGGTCACGTTGCGGTCGGCGCCTCAGGGTACGGGCATCATCGCCGGTGGCCCGATGCGCGCTGTCTTTGAGTCGCTGGGCGTTGCAGACGTCGTGACCAAGTCGGTCGGCACGTCGAACCCCTACAACATGATCCGCGCAACGTTCGAAGCCCTTGGCGAGCAGACCTCGCCCAAGGCCGTCGCACAGCGTCGCGGCAAGAAGATCGCCGACCTGCTCGGCCATGGTGGTTCGAAGACCGCCGAGGCCGATGCAGCTGCGATCACGGAGTAAGCGATCATGGCTACCATCAAGATCACGCAGACCGGTTCGCCGATCCGCCGCGAGAAGGACCAGCGCGCAACGCTGGTCGGTCTCGGCCTGAACAAGATGCACAAGACCCGCGAGCTGGAAGACAGCCCAGAGGTCCGCGGCATGATCCGCAAGGTGCAGCACATGGTGTCGGTTGAAGGCTGAGCCTTCACGACCCACGTGACAAATATGGGAAAGGGGGCTAACGGCCCCCTTTCTTATTCGAGAATCTAACCCCGGTTTTTCAACCAGCGCGTAACAAGCGAAAGCGAGTGCATTACCATGAAGCTCAACGAACTCCGCGATAACGAAGGTGCCCGTAAGTCCAAGATGCGCGTCGGACGCGGCATCGGCTCGGGCAAGGGCAAGACCGGCGGCCGCGGCCAGAAGGGCCAGAAGAGCCGCGAGGGCGTGTCCATCGCCGGCTTCGAAGGCGGCCAGATGCCGCTCCACATGCGTCTGCCTAAGCGCGGCTTCAACAACATCTTCCGTAAGGACTTCGCAGAGGTCAACCTCGGCGCGATCCAGCTCGCGGTCGATGCCGGCAAGATCGAGGCGAACGCCACGCTCGACCACAACGCGCTGAAGGCCGCTGGCCTGGCACGTGGCGGCAAGGACGGCGTCCGCCTCCTCGCCAAGGGCGAGCTGACCACGGTCCTCTCGTTCACCGTCGACGGTGCGTCGAAGGGCGCGATCGAGGCGGTCGAGAAGATCGGCGGCAAGGTCGAGGTGATCCACTTCGTCCCCGCAGCCGAGAAGGCTGCCGCCAAGAAGGGCGTGAAGTACAAGGAGCGTGCGGCGCACAAGGCGTCGTTCAAGGCCTGAGCCGAACAAGAAAGGGGGCGGGTGCGAGAGCGCCGGCCCCTTTTTTGTTTGCCAGGTTGCCGGCCTTCCCACCTGTCGCCATCCCCGCCCCCCGTTCGCCCTGAGCGAAGTCGAAGGGTCGCTCGCTTCGGGCAATGTCCTTCGACTTCGCTCAGGACGAACGGGGCAGGGCGAAGGGTTAAATGACCCGCGCGTTGCGGTGCACGAACGGCATGGGAAGCGACCGAAGCCACCTAGGCATTAGACAAGCGCGCTCCTGCGCCTATATGAGCGGCGGGGGCGGTCACAACGCTTCCCGCCTTCTTTGTTTCCAGGACGATCACACGTATGGCATCCGCAGCCGACCAGATGGCGCAAAGCGTCAGCCTGTCCAAATTCGCCAAGGCGACCGATCTCAAGAAGCGGTTGTGGTTCACGATCGGCGCCCTGATCGTCTTCCGCCTGCTCAGCTATGTCCCGTTGCCGGGTGTCGACCCGACCGCGCTGGGCCTGTTGTCGCAGCAGACGCAGGGCGGCGTGCTCGACTTCTTCAACACCTTCTCGGGTGGCTCGCTCAGCCGCATGTCGCTGATCGCGCTCGGCGTGATGCCCTACATCACCGCCTCGATCGTGGTGCAGCTCGCGACCTCGCTGAGCCCCACGCTCGCCGCGATCAAGAAGGACGGCGAATCGGGCCGCAAGCGCCTGAACCAGTATACCCGCTACGGCACCGTCGGCCTGACCGCGGTGCAGGGCTATTTCATCGCCGTCGGGCTCGAGACGCTCGGCGCGAACCAGGGCATCGCCGCGGTGATCGAACCGGGCATGACCTTCCGCATCGCGGCGGTCATCTCGCTGATCGGCGGGACGATGTTCCTGATGTGGCTGGGTGAGCAGATCACCAGCCGTGGCATCGGCAACGGCGTCTCGCTGATCATCATGGCGGGCATCGTTGCGCATCTGCCGACGACGCTGGTCAACCTGCTCGAGGGCGGCCGTTCGGGCAGCCTCGACCCGATCAAGCTGATCGGCATCATCGTAGCGGTCGTCCTGCTCGTCCTGTTCATCTGCTTCATGGAGCGCGCACAGCGCCGCATCCTGATCCAGTATCCCAAGCGCCAGACGCAGCGCGGGATGCAGGCGGATCGCAGCCATCTGCCGTTGAAGATCAACACCGCGGGCGTCATCCCGCCGATCTTCGCCTCGTCGCTGCTGCTGATGCCGCTGACGATCTCGCAGTTCGCCGGACAGCGCGTTGCGGGTGAGTCGCAGTGGGGCGATTTCATCATCACCCTGAACCAGTATCTGCAGCACGGCAGCCCCGTGTACATGCTGCTCTACGGTGCGGGCATCATCTTCTTCTCGTTCTTCTACACCGCGATCGTCTTCAATCCCGAAGAGACCGCGGACAATCTGAAGCGGCATGGCGGGTTCATCCCCGGCATCCGTCCGGGCAAGAACACCGAGAACTACTTCGATTATGTTCTGACGCGCATCACCGTCATCGGTGCCGCCTATCTGACGATCATCTGCCTGCTGCCCGAATATCTGGTCACGGCGCTGTCGATCCCCTTCTATCTTGGCGGCACCAGCCTGCTGATTGTCGTCAACGTGACGATGGATACGGTGACACAGATCCAGAGCCATCTGCTCGCGCATCAATATGGCGACCTGATCAAGAAGGCGAAGCTGAAGGGCGGTCGACTTCGCTAAGTTGCGGGGTTACCGGTTTATAATCCTGCACGAACGAGGGGAGTGCGTTTCGTGAATATCATCCTTCTTGGCCCGCCAGGCGCGGGCAAGGGCACGCAGGCCGCGACGCTCGTGGCCGAACGCGGCATGGTCCAGCTGTCGACCGGCGACATGCTGCGCGCTGCGGTCGCCGCGGAATCGCCCGTCGGCCTTCAGGCGAAAGCCGTGATGGCCGCCGGGGGCCTGGTCAGCGACGACATCGTGTCGGGCATCATCGGTGAGCGGCTCGACCAGCCCGATACCGCAAACGGCGTGATCTTCGACGGCTATCCGCGCACCGCGGCCCAGGCCGAGGCGCTCGACGGGCTGCTTGCGGCTCGCGGCCGCACGCTCGACTACGTGATCGAGCTTGGTGTTGACGAAGCCGCGCTGATCGACCGTGTGGTTGGGCGGTACACCTGCGCGAACTGCGGCGCCGGTTATCACGATCGGTTCAAGCAGCCGGCGGTTGCCGGGGTCTGCGACGTGTGTGGCTCGACCGAGTTCAAGCGCCGTCCCGACGACAATGCCGAAACCGTCAAGACGCGGATGGCCGAATATCGCGCCAAGACCGCGCCGATCCTGCCGATCTACGGTGCGCGCGGGCTTGTACGCCGCGTCGACGGGATGGCGGACATCGGCCATGTCGGTGTCGCGATCGCGGCGATCCTCGACGACCGCTGATTAGACGTTCACCGACCCGAACATGACAGGTTTGTCATGTTCGGGTCATCCCCCTGTCGAGTGCCCGATCCTAAGAGACGCGTGTCGCCCGAAAGAGCGGCACGAGTTTCCAGAGATCGGTGCCCGTCACTCCCGGGGGTACCGTGGGGGCCGGCGGGAAGTGATTTCCGCCGGCCTTTCCGTTATGGGACAGGGGAAAGCGATGACGCCGTGAACCGCAAGATCCTGATTGTCGAAGATGATGTCTCGACCGCGAGCTATCTTGCCAAGGGGCTGACCGAAGCGGGTTATGCCGTCGAGACCTGTGGCGATGGGCGTGACGGACTGTTCCTCGCGAGCGAGGGGATCTTCGACCTGATCATCGCCGACCGGATGCTGCCGGGGCTGGACGGCCTCGCCATGGTCAGCGCGGTCCGCGCGGCCGGCATCGTCACCCCGGTTCTCATCCTCTCCGCGCTCGCGGCGGTCGACCACCGCGTCGACGGGCTGAAGGCCGGGGCCGACGACTATCTGTGCAAACCCTTCTCGTTCGCGGAACTGTCGGCGCGCGTCGAGGCACTGGTGCGCCGGTCGGACCGCCTCGCGAGCGATCCGCAAAAAACCAAGCTGTCGGTCGGCGATCTCGAGATCGACCTGCTTTCACGCGTCGTGTCGCGCGGTGGGCACACGATCCCGCTGGGCGCGCGTGAATTCAACCTGCTCGAATTCCTCGCCCGGCATGCGGGGCAGGTCGTGACGCGGACGATGATGCTCGAGAAGATCTGGAACTATCACTTCGATCCGGGATCGAACGTCGTCGACGTCCATATCGGGCGGTTGCGGCGCAAGCTCGAGGACGGGTTCCCGACGCCGATCCTCCATACGGTACGCGGGGCAGGATACCGGCTCGCCGTGGAGGGCTGAACCGCGATGCGCCTGTCGGTCACCGCGCGGATCGCGCTGCTCGCGATCATGTTGTCGCTAGTGTCCAACCTCGCGCTGATCGGCTTCGTCTGGAAACAGACCAGCGCCGATGCGATCGATGCGATCCGGCGCGAGACAACCGAACAGTCTGATGCGCTGCGCACCGTCTGGCAGGTCGGCGGTATTCCCGAACTGCGCCAGGCGATCGGCGAGGCGGTGAGCCCCGGCGACGTCTCGCTGGTACTCGCGCTCGTCGACGCGGACGGACGAACCGTCCAGGGAGTCGCGCCTGCGCGGCTGACCGTGCCGCTGCGTATGACCCGCTTCAGGATCGCCCGGCTTGGCGACGACGCGTTGTGGAACGCGCGCGAGACGGGGTACGCCCTGTACCCGATCGGCCGGCAATGGCTGCTGACCGGCCGCAACCTTGACCTGATCGCGGCGGAGGAACGTGCGATGGAGCGCGCGCTGGCCTTCGCCATCACCCTCTCGCTCGCGCTCGGCATCGTCGGGGGGCTCGTGCTCGCGCGCTATGTCGGTCGGCGTCTCGACGGGATAGCGAGCGTCGTCGAGGCCGCGGGCGAGGGTGACCTGTCACGCCGGGTGGCCGTGGTCGCGGGTGGCGGTGACGCGTTCGACCGGCTGGCCGCGCGGCTGAACGTCATGCTCAGCAAGCTTGAGGGGGTGATGGCCGAGCTGCGCGTCGTGACCGACAGCCTAGCCCATGACCTGCGCTCGCCGTTGGCGCGCCTGCGGACCAAGACCGAGCAGGCGGTGCTGATCGCGGACCCCGACGCGCGTGAAGTGGCGCTGGGCGGGCTGCTGACCGAGACTGACCTGGTCATGCGGATGCTGACGATGGTGATCGAGATCAGCCGGTCGGGATCGGTATCGCGCGACCGGTTCATCCAGGTGTCGCCTGCGAACCTGCTCGAGGAGATCGGTGAGCTCTACGCCCCGGTCGCCGAGGATGCGGGCCTGAGCTTCGTCGTGGCGATCGATGATCGGCCCCCGGCCATGGCGCTGCACCGCGAACTGCTGAGCCAGGCGATCACCAACATGATCGACAACGCGCTGCGGCATGGGGCTAGTGGTGGCATGGTGACGCTGCGCTTGATCGAGCGCGGTGACGGCGTCGTGATCCAGGTCGAGGATCGCGGGCCGGGGATCGCGGTGGCGGACCGCGCGCAGGCACTCAAGCGGTTCGGGCGGCTCGACAGCGCACGCACGACCCCGGGGGCGGGGCTGGGCATGGCGCTGGTCGAGGCGGTCGCGCGGCTGCATGACGGGCGGTTCGAACTGGGGGACAATGCGCCCGGCCTCGTTGCGCGGATCGTCCTGCCAGTCTGACTGCGAGCGGGGATGGCTTTGTCCGGCCGGACGCGCCAAGGGATTGGCGATGGACGCACTTTCGCTTTTCGGGCTTGCCGCAGTCTCCTTCACCCTGCTGTGCTATGCCAAGGAATCGGGATCGCATTGGTGGACGTTCGGCTTCGCCGTCGGGTGCCTGTTCGGATCGGCCTATGGCTTCCTGCAGGGGGCATGGCCGTTCGGGCTGGTCGAGCTGATCTGGTTCGTCGTCGCGCTGCGGCGCTGGATCGTTATGCGACGGGTGGCCGGGGCCCGGCCCTGACGCGGTCGCGCGGCGCGGCTTGCGGGGGCACATCATGCGGGCGGCGGAACCCGCGGCTTGACAGTTCGTTAGCGCGCGCCTAATTCGGCCTCCCCGATACGACGGTTCCCGGCGGCGCTCTTTTGCGTTCGCCGTTATCGTGCGTTTCGGATCATCGCTAGGAGATGAGGGCCGTGCAGCCATGCCGGACCTCGTGGAGCAGGAGAACCAAGTTCATGGCACGTATCGCGGGTGTTAATATCCCGACCAACAAGCGCGTGGTGATCGCGCTGACCTATATTCACGGCATCGGTTCGACCAAGGCCAAGGAAATCGTCGCGAAGCTCGGCATTGCCGACACGGCACGAGTCCAGGACCTGACCGACCAGGAAGTGCTGCACATCCGTGAGGCGATCGACGCCGACTACACCGTCGAAGGCGATCTGCGTCGCCAGGTGTCGATGAACATCAAGCGCCTGATGGATCTCGCCTGCTATCGTGGTCTTCGTCACCGTAAGGGCCTGCCGGTCCGCGGCCAGCGTACGCACACCAATGCGCGCACCCGCAAGGGCAAGGCTAAGCCGATCGCCGGCAAGAAGAAGTAATCCGACTCAACCCCGGATTACTCCGCCGGCGCTGGTCCCGAGGGACCGCCCGGCGTCACGCAGATACAGGTCAGGAAATACACCATGGCACGCGAACCTCAGCGCATTAAGCGGCGCGAGCGCAAGAACATCACCTCTGGCGTCGCACACGTGAATGCCAGCTTCAACAACACCATGATCACGATCACCGATGCCCAGGGCAACGCGATCTCGTGGTCGTCGGCCGGCGCAATGGGCTTCAAGGGCTCGCGCAAGTCGACTCCGTACGCGGCGCAGGTCGCAGCGGAAGACGCGGGCAAGAAGGCCGCCGAGCACGGCGTCCGGACGATCGAAGTCGAAGTGAAGGGCCCCGGTTCGGGCCGCGAGTCGGCACTGCGCGCGCTGCAGGCAGTCGGTTTCCAGATCACGTCGATCCGCGACGTGACCTCAATCCCGCACAACGGCGTTCGTCCTTCGAAGCGTCGTCGCGTCTGATTTCTCCGACGTTGCCCGTACGCGGTTGATCGCGCGGCACGGGTGCATATTCATGGCCGGTGGACGTCCTGTCCGCCGGCCCCCAAATTAGGGGAAGCAAGTGTCTGTCAACGCAAAGAACTGGCAGGAACTCAAGAAGCCCAGCGGCCTGGAGAAAAAGGCCGGTGGCGACACCAAGCGCAAGGCGACCTTCATCGCCGAGCCGCTCGAGCGTGGCTTCGGCCTGACGCTCGGTAACGCGCTGCGTCGCGTGTTGCTTTCGTCGCTGCAGGGCGCGGCCGTGACCTCGATCAAGATCGAGAACGTGCTGCATGAGTTCTCGTCTCTGGCCGGCGTCCGCGAGGACGTGACCGACATCGTCCTCAACGTGAAGCAGATCGCGATCCGCATGCAGGGCGAGGGGCCCAAGCGCCTCCAGCTCTCGGCAACGGGTCCGGGTGAAGTCAAGGCCGGCGACATCGCCGTCTCGGGCGACATCGAGATCATGAACAAGGATCTCGTGATCTGCCACCTCGATGAGGGTGCGACGCTCAACATGGAGCTGACCGCCGACATCGGTAAGGGTTACGTGCCCGCGACCGCAAACCGCCCTGCCGACGCGCCGATCGGTCTGATCCCGGTCGATGCGCTCTACTCGCCGGTACGTCAGGTGTCGTACAAGGTCGACCCGACCCGCGTCGGTCAGGACCTGGATTACGACAAGCTGACGCTGACGATCGAAACCGACGGCACGATCACCCCGGAAGACGCAGTCGGCTATGCCGGTCGCATCCTCCAGGACCAGCTCGCGCTGTTCGTCCACTTCGACGATTCGTCGGTCACGCGTTCGTCGGCCCCGATCGGCCAGGCAGCACCCGCTGCCGGTGGTGCGGAGCCCGCAGGCGACACGCAGCAGATCAATCGGTACCTTCTCAAGAAGGTCGACGAGCTCGAGCTGTCGGTGCGTTCGGCGAACTGCCTCAAGAACGACAACATCATCTATATCGGCGATCTGGTCGGAAAGACCGAAGCCGAGATGCTGCGCACGCCTAACTTCGGCCGCAAGTCCTTGAACGAGATCAAGGAAGTGCTGTCGTCGATGGGTCTTCGCCTGGGCATGGAAATCCCGGGCTGGCCGCCTGAGAACATCGAAGAGATGGCCAAGAAGCTCGAGCAGGAAATCATGGGCTGATCTGGCACCGGGGCAGCCATGCTGCACCGGAGACCAGACAGCCCGGCCGGCGGGTCGGTTTCGACCGACCCGTTCGACGACACGGCTTTGCCGGGTCGCCACACGGCTGAAGACAAAATGGGCAAGGTGCGGGTTTCGTGATTGACGAAACCCGTCCTTGCCGTCTTTACGAAGGCAACGGTCGCCGGCCTTAACGGCGACCAGCTCCCGGGTACCTCATACGGCCCCTGAACGAACGAAAAGGTATTAAACATGCGCCATCGCGTAGGCGGCCGTAAGCTTCAGCGGACCTCGGCCCACCGTCTTGCTCTGTTCCGCAACATGAGCGCCGCGCTCATCAAGCACGAGCAGATCACCACCACCGTCGCCAAGGCGAAGGAACTGCGTCCCTACATCGAGAAGCTGATCACGCTCGCGAAGAAGGGTGGCCTGTCCAACCGTCGTCTCGCGCACGGCAAGCTGCTCGACGACGCCCAGCTGGTGAAGCTGTTCGACGTTCTGGCGACCCGTTATGCGGATCGCAACGGCGGCTATACCCGCGTCATCAAGGCCGGCATCCGCATGTCGGACGCCTCGCCGATGGCCGTCATCGAGTTCGTCGACCGCGACGTCTCGGCGAAGGGCCAGGATTCGGGTCCGGTGATGTCGGACGAGGATTACAACGAAGCGGCATAATTCCCGCCTCTCGTTAGTCGAATTGCAGGCCGCGTTTCCCATCCGGGAGGCGCGGCCTCTTTCGTTACGGGTTCCATCCGGCTATGCGCCCGACATGGAGCACCCAGACAGCATTCTCATCGTCGATTTCGGCAGCCAGGTAACCCAGCTGATCGCCCGCCGCGTGCGCGAGGCGGGCGTCTATAGCGAGATCGCCCCCTTCCAGTCCGCCGCGGCCGCGTTCGAGCGGATGCAGCCAAAGGGGATCATCCTGTCGGGTGGCCCCGCCTCGGTCACGACCGAGAACAGCCCCCGGGTGCCGCAGCATTTCTTCGAGGCGGGGATCCCGATCCTCGGCATCTGCTACGGCCAGCAGGTCATGTCCGCACAGCTCGGCGGCAACGTGATCGTCTCGGGTGACGGCGGCGAATTCGGCAGCGCGTTCGTCGAGGTGAAGTCGCCTTGCGCGCTGTTCGACGGACTGTGGGCCGAGGGCGAGCGGCACCAGGTGTGGATGAGCCATGGCGACAAGGTCGACGCGATCCCGCCCGGCTTCACCCCCGTCGCGGTGTCGACCGGCGCCCCCTATGCGATCGTCGCCGACGAGACGCGGCGTTTCTACGGCGTGCAGTTCCATCCCGAGGTCGTCCACACGCCCGATGGCGGCAAGCTGATCGCGAACTTCGCGCGGCACGTCTGCGGTCTCAGCGGCGACTGGACGATGGCGGAGTTCCGCGAGACCAAGATCGCCGAGATCCGCGCGCAGGTCGGCACCGGCCGGGTCATCTGCGGTCTGTCGGGCGGCGTCGATTCGGCGGTCGCGGCGGTGCTGATCCACGAGGCGATCGGCGAGCAGCTCACCTGCGTCTATGTCGATCACGGCCTGATGCGCGCGGGCGAGAGCGAGCAGGTCGTCAGCCTGTTCCGCGGCGCCTACAACATCCCACTGATCCATGTGAACGTCGAGGAGCTGTTCCTCAGCGGTCTCGCGGGCATCACCGACCCCGAGCTGAAGCGCAAGTTCATCGGCAAGACCTTCATCGACGTGTTCGATGCCGAGGCGAAGAAACTGGGCGGGGCGGAGTTCCTGGCTCAGGGTACGCTCTATCCCGACGTGATCGAGAGCGTCAGCTTCACCGGCGGGCCGTCGGTAACGATCAAGAGCCACCATAATGTCGGCGGTCTGCCCGAGCGGATGAACATGAAGCTCGTCGAGCCCTTGCGCGAACTGTTCAAGGACGAGGTCCGCGCGCTTGGTCGCGAGTTGGGCCTGCCGGAGATCTTCGTCGGCCGTCATCCGTTCCCCGGACCCGGCCTCGCGATCCGCATCCCCGGCGAAGTCACCAAGGAACGCTGCGACATCCTGCGCAAGGCGGATGCGATCTACCTCGAGGAGATCCGCGCGGCGGGGCTCTACGACACGATCTGGCAGGCGTTCGCGGTGCTGCTGCCCGTGCGCAGTGTCGGCGTGATGGGCGACGGCCGCACTTACGACAACGTCCTCGCCCTGCGCGCAGTGACGTCGACCGACGGGATGACCGCGCAGGCGTTCCAGTTCCCCGGCGACTTCCTGCCGCGCGTGGCGACCCGGATCATCAACGAGGTCAAGGGCATCAACCGCGTCACCTACGACTATACGTCGAAGCCGCCCGGCACGATCGAGTGGGAGTGAGCCCCATGGGTGGCGTGCGCCTCTGCGCCTGAGCGGTTTCCCCGATTGCAGGATGGGCGCGGGTGTTCCATCCCCTCGTAGACAAGCAGGACCGGGGGAGAGCGGTGATGAGCATGCAGAGGGCGTCGACGACGCTGGCGATCGCGATGACGTGTGTTGCCGCGATGGTCCCGGGCACAGGTGCGGCGCAGGGCGTGACGCCCGCGGTCCAGGTCGAGGGCGGTTCGGTGACCGGCACGACGGGCGCAGGCGTCGCGGTCTTCAAGGGCATACCCTTTGCAGCGCCGCCGGTCGGCCCCTTGCGCTGGCGGGCGCCGCAGCCGGTGCAGACATGGTCGGGCGTGCGCGCGGCGGACCGTTTCGGGCATGACTGCATGCAACTGCCCTTTCCGAGCGATGCGGCGCCGCTCGGCACGACGCCGGCGGAGGATTGTCTCGTCCTCAACGTCTGGCGTCCGGCGGCGTCAGCGGCGCCGAAACCCGTGCTGGTCTGGATCTATGGCGGCGGGTTCGTGAATGGCGGATCGTCACCTGCGGTATATGACGGGTCGGCGTTCGCACGGCAGGACGTCGTGTTCGTCAGCTTCAACTACCGGCTCGGACGGTTCGGCTTTTTCGCGCACCCCGCGCTGAGCGCGGCGAACGAGGGACCGCTCGGCAACTATGCGCTGCTCGACCAGATCGCGGCATTGCAATGGGTGCGGGCGAACATCGCGAAATTCGGGGGCGATCCGGCGCAGGTCACGCTGATGGGTGAATCGGCAGGGGGCGCCTCGGTGTTGAACCTGATGGCATCGCCAATGGCAAAGGGCCTGTTCGCGCGGGCGATCGTGATGTCGGGCGGCGGGCGCACATTGATCGGTGGCGTGCCGCTTCGCGGTGAGGCGGGCGGCAGGCCTTCGGCCGAGACGATCGGCGTCAACTTTGCGACGACCCAGGGCATTGCGGGACGGTCTGATGCGGAAACGCTCGCGGCGCTTCGCGCCTTGCCCGCCGATCAGGTGCGCGGCGAGTTGAACCTTGCCTATCGGGGCCCGGTGGATGTGCCGACCTATGCGGGCGGACCGATCGTCGATGGCCGCATCGTGGTCGGCACGACGGACGGAGCGATGCGGCGAGGGACCGCGATGGCGGTACCGATGATGGTCGGGACCACCGACGCGGATATCGCGGGCTTTGGCGAGACGTCCAAGGAGGGGCTGTTCGCCAGCTTCGGTGCGCAGGCCGACGCCGCCCGCGCCGCCTATGATCCCGCGGGCACGCAGGAGCTTGCCGCGGTCGGTCCCGAGGTAGGACGCGACCGCCTGATGCACGAACCCGCGCGGCTCGTCGCGCAGGAGACGCAGCGCGCGGGGCAGCCAGCCTATCTCTATCGCTTCGGCTATGTCGCACAATCGATGCGCAAGGACTGGTCGGGCGCGCCGCATGCCACGGACATCCCGTATTTCTTCGACACGGTTGCCGCGAAATACGGCGCGGCGCTGACCCCGCAGGATGCCCGCGCCGCGCAGCTCGCCAACCGCTATGTCGTCAATTTCGTGCGGAAGGGCGATCCCAACGCGCCGGGACTACCGCGCTGGCCGGCCTTCGACGCACGCCGGGGCGCCGTGCAGCTGCTGCAGGCCGATGCGAGCGCGATCAACGGCGTGGATCCGCTCAAGGCCCGGCTGGATGCGGTACAGGGGCCCGCCGACGCCGTGGCAGCAGGCCCCGAACGGCGCTGAGGCACGCCACGCAGCCGCTTGCACACATAGTTCGAGCGTCTGGCGTCCGCGTCTTCTGTCGATTTCAGTAGGAATCGGCCCGCTCGAGAAAAGGGGATAACTCGTGCGGGCCGCAGTCCAGCGCCGACGCTGCTGTCTTGGGGAAGCGCGTCGGACAGATCGGATATGGGCGGAATGCCGCGATGTATCAAGACTTTTGAAAGGAAGTTGTGCCGACCGATTGCGGGACAAACCTGGAGATCGAATTGCGATTCGGCGATCCCGATTGCGCTGTGTGTGGTCTGCACCGAACGATGCCGACCAAGCGGGGAGGGATGGTGCTGCGCGCCCCGCCGGCCCGTGTGACTGAAAACTGGCGGGGCGCTGAAGGTTACGCGATACTCGGCAACGCCTCTGCCCATGGCTTATGCCAAGCAGTCGTGAATTGAAAATGAACGGGGCGCCCCGCCCGTCCGTGCGACACTCTCGTATCCGGGCGGGGCGCCGAGGACGCGATGCCGTATCGGCACTGCGTCGCTGACGACAAGCTAGCACCGGCGGCAAAACTTGACAGCACCGCTCGTCACGCCGCTGCCTCGTTTCGCCCGAAAATCTGCGCTAGGCGGGGGACGCGGCCGTTCGGACGGGCCGGTGGTATCGGAGCGAAGGCATGCGGAGGATCGGGGTGACACTGGGGCTGATGCTCGTCGGCGCATGCCAGCAGACGGGCGATGGCCGGGATGCCGCCGCTGTGGAACGCCGCGTGGTGGTCGGGACGCTGACGGGCGACCCCGTGGCGGGTGCGCGCGTGTTCGTTCAGTGCAAGGCCTGCCACACGATTGGTGCGGACGCCCCCGATACCGACGGTCCCAATCTCTACGACCTGGTTGACGGCCCGGTCGCGCAACGCCGGCCGCGATTTGCCTATACCGCGGCGTTGCAGGCAATGGGCGGGCGCTGGGATGCGGCGCGGCTCGATGCGTGGCTTCGGGCACCGCAGGGCCTGGTGCCGGGGACGACGATGCGCTTTGCCGGTCTGTCCGATGCGCAGCAGCGCGCCGACGTGATCGCCTATCTCGCGACCTATCGCCGAGACCGTTAGGAAATTGGCGCGCCCGGAGGGAGTCGAACCCCCGACCGAGGAGGTAGAAGCTCCTTGCTCTATCCAACTGAGCTACGGGCGCGCACGCGTTCCGATTAGCGTGCATTGCACGAGCTTGGAACCGTCATCATAACGACGTGATGAATATCGTGGATCACGACGCGCCCGAACCCGTGGCGGCCACTGCCATGCGCAGCGAACAGTTCCGCTATTTCGATTTCGTGATGGCGGCGTTCGTCACCATCCTGCTGCTGTCGAATGTGATCGGCGCGGGCAAGCGGGCGGTGATCGACCTGCCGTTCATCGGTGCCTGGCCATTCGGCGCGGGGATCCTGTTCTTCCCGGTCAGCTATGTGATCGGCGACGTGCTGACCGAAGTCTACGGCTATGCGCGGGCGCGCCGCTGTATCTGGGCCGGGTTCGGCGCGATGCTCTTCATGGTGTTCATGTCGACGGTCGTCGTCGCGCTGCCGCCGGACGCGGGGTGGACGGGGCAGGCGGCGTATGAGTCGGTGTTCGGACAGGTGCCGCGGATCGTGCTGGCCTCGATCTGTGCGTTCTGGGTGGGCGAATTTGCCAACAGCTTCGTGCTCGCGCGGATGAAGATCTGGACCAAGGGGCGCATGCTGTGGACGCGGACGATCGGCAGCACGGTGGTAGGGCAGGCGTTCGACAGCCTGATCTTCTATCCACTGGCCTTTTACGGCGCGCCCGACTGGCCGGTTGAGGCGATGCTGATGGTAATGGTCAGCCAGTTCGCGCTGAAGGTGTCGTGGGAGGTGCTGCTGACGCCGCTAACCTATGTCGCGGTGGGGTGGCTCAAGCGGCGCGAGGGGGTCGATGTGTATGACGAGGGGACGGACTTCTCGCCGTTCCGGACGCGGGTTTGAGCCTGTCGCATGCGATCCGCTTCCGCCCCCACCCGTTCGTGCTGGGCGAAGTCGAAGCACCTGGGTCTCAGGCCCTTCGACTTCGCTCATGGCAAACGGATGGGGTGGGGTAGGGTGACGAACCCGATTAAGCGCTGACGGCTTCCATCAGACCTTCGAACAGCCGTCGGCCATCCGTGCCGCCATGCGCCGCTTCGATCCGGCGTTCGGGGTGCGGCATCATGCCGAGCACGTTGCCCTTGTCGTTGAGCAGGCCAGCGATGTTGCGCACCGATCCGTTGACGCTCTCGGCATAGCGGAAGGCGACGCGGCCTTCGCCTTCGAGGCGGTCGAGCGTCTCTGTGTCGGCGAAGTAATTGCCGTCATGATGCGCGACCGGGAAGGAGACGTGTTCGCCAGCGCTATAGCCAGACGTGAAGCGGCTCGAGGACGTCTCGACAGTCAGCGCGACGTCACGGCAAACGAAGTTCAGCCCCTGGTTGCGCATCAGCGCGCCGGGCAGGAGCCCCGCCTCGGTCAGCACCTGGAAGCCGTTGCAGATGCCGAGCACGGGCAGGCCCTTGCCCGCCTCCTCGACGACCGCGCGCATGATCGGCGAGCGTGCGGCGATCGCGCCCGAGCGCAGGTAATCGCCGTAGGAGAAGCCGCCGGGCACCGCGACCAGCCCGACATCGCCCGGCAGGTCGGCGTCGCCGTGCCAGACCATGGTCGGCTTGACGCCGGTCACCGTTTCCAGCGCGACGGCGATGTCACGGTCGCAGTTGGAGCCGGGGAAGACGATGACCGCGGTCTTCATGCCTTCTCGACCCGGTAATTCTCGATCACCGTATTGGCGAGCAGCTTGCGGCACATGCCGTCGATCGTCGCGTCGTCGGTATCGTCGGCGACCTCCAGCTCGATCAGCTTACCCTGGCGGACGTCCTGCACGCCGTCGAAGCCGAGGCTGCCGAGTGCGTGATGGATGGCGCGGCCCTGCGGGTCGAGCACGCCGGGTTTGAGTGTCACGAAAACCTTGAGTTTCATTTACTTGCCCCGGTTCTTGCGATGCTTTTCGAGGTCGAGGACCGAATTGTCGCCACCTTCGGGCAACAGGCCAAGACGGCGTGCAACCTCCTGATAGGCCTCGACTTCGCCGCCGAGATCGCGGCGGAAGCGGTCCTTGTCCATCTTCTCGTTGGTTTCCATGTCCCACAGACGGCAGCCATCGGGGCTGATCTCGTCCGCGAGGATGATGCGGCCATAATCATTGTCGAAGATGCGGCCGAATTCGAGCTTGAAGTCGACGAGGCGGATGCCGACGCCGGCAAACAGCCCGCACAGGAAATCGTTCACGCGGATCGCGAGGTCGGCGATGTCGTGCATCTCCTCCTGGCTCGCCCAGCCGAACGCGGCGATATGCTCGTCGGAGATCATCGGATCGCCGAGTGCATCGTCCTTGTAGTAATATTCGATGATCGTGCGGGGCAGCTTGGTGCCCTCCTCGATTCCAAGACGCTTCGAGATCGAACCCGCGGCGACGTTGCGCACGACGACCTCGATCGGGACGATCTCGACCTGGCGGATCAGCTGCTCGCGCATGTTAAGCCGGCGGATGAAGTGCGTCGGCACGCCGATATGATCGAGCAGCGTGAAGATGTGCTCGGAAATCCGGTTGTTGAGCACGCCCTTGCCGTTGATCGTGCCCTTTTTCTGGGCATTGAACGCGGTCGCGTCGTCCTTGAAATACTGGATCAGCGTGCCGGGCTCGGGACCCTCGTAGAGGATCTTGGCCTTGCCTTCGTAGATCTGGCGGCGGCGAGCCATGCGCGGTCCCCTGAAAATCGAACGGTGAAAATCGAGCGGCCCCGGCCCACGCGAAACCGATCGCGGAGCCGAGGCCGGAACAGGCCGCGCCTATAGGCCAAGGGTCGCGGTGGTGCAATCAGGGCTGAGCGTCCCGGGTACGACGCAGGCGGAAACCAAGACCACGCCAGCCAAGGACGCTAAGCCCCGCCATCAGAGCCCAGGGCGCCAGGAAGATCAAGGTTCTGAGAATCGCGGCGATGCCCATGGTGAAGGTGCTCCACGACCCGACCACGGCCTCGGCGAGTCCGGACCGGGGACTGCCGGGGTCGGCAGCGACGGCCTGGTAGCCGATCTCGATCGTCGACATGACGACGCGTCCGCGCAGCTCGCCGAGCCAGCCCTTGGCCTGATCAATCTCTTCCTGCGCGGCGGCCACGCTGCGTTCGGCTTCGACGAGCTCCGACACCTTGCCGGTGCGCGTGCGGAGGATGTCCGTCAACCGCTCGACCAGCAGCGTCCGCTGGCGCAGGCGCGCCTCGGTATCGACGATGTCCTTCGACACGTCCTCGGCGGCGATCGAACTCGACAGGGCGCGACCGCCGGCCTTGGCGATGCTATTCTGTAACTGCTGGCCAAAGCGTCGCGCGATACTGCTCTGGACGCGCAGTTTCAACGTGCCGGTCGACGCCATGTCATCGCTTTTGCCGCTGTCCAGCGCGAGAACCTGACAGCGCGCGGGACCGAGACGGTCGCATAGGGCGATATGCGTCTGCTGCGCGCCGGCGATCGCATCGCCTGCCAATCGGAAGGCATATTTATAGGAATATGCCATTTGCGGAATCGCGACGGAGATGGGCTGCGAGCTGTTTGCCGCGCTTGCCGATTTGACCGGTGCTGCGGCGGACGGCTCGACGTCGTAGGTGGCGAGCTTCTCGACCGAAACGGCATTTGGCGCCTTGCTACAGGCTGCCAGCGCCAGAACTGCTGTACCAATCACCCCGTACCGCATGCCTGCTCTCCCGATCGCTGCGATATACTATCCAGCCGATCCGAATTGCGGTCAATCGCGGTCAGGTTACGGCGAGGCGGGTGGCGAAGCGGGGATCTTTCCAACTTTGGTCGATGTTGATCTCGCGCAGTATGTCGCCGGCGCGCCAGACATCCTCGTGGCTAAGATAAAGCGGTGTCAGGCCAAGGCGCAGGATGTCGGGGTCGCGGAAATCGCCGATTACGCCGCGGGCGATTAGCGCCTGGGTGATCGCATAGGCGTGCGAGTGGCGGAAGCTGATATGGCTGCCGCGCTGGGCGGGATCGCGCGGGCTGACACAGTCGAGGCCGAGCGCGTCGCCGGCGGCGGCGAGGATGTCGAACAGACGCGCGCTCTTGGCGGCGACGGCGTGCTGGTCGATGTCGGCCCAAAGGTCGAGCGCGGTTTCGAGTGCGGCGGTCGACAGCATGGCGGGGGTGCCCGCGAGCCAGCGCTTCATCCCTGGCGCGGGGCGATAGGCGTCCTCGAACGCGAAGGGCGCGGCGTGGCCCATCCAACCGGAGAGCGGGCTGGCAAGCGTGTCCTGCCAACGCTTGGCGACGAAGAGAAAGGCGGGCGCGCCGGGGCCTCCGTTGAGGTATTTGTACGTGCAGCCGACCGCCAGATCGGCGTCGGCGCCGTTCAGGTCGATCGGCACCGCGCCGACGCTGTGGCTGAGGTCCCAGAGCATCAGCGCGCCGGCATCGTGGGCGCGGGCGGTCCACGCGGTCATGTCGAAGCGCTCGCCGGTCTTGTAGTGGACATGGGTGAGCAGCAGCACCGCGGTGTCCTCGTCGAGCGCCTCTGCGAGATCCGCGCGCGCGACCACCTTCAGCCGGGCGCCGGGGACGCAGGAGACCGCGCCCTCGGCGATATGGAGGTCGGTCGGGAAATTGCCGGCCTCGCTCAACACCGTGTGGCGGTCGGGATTGGCGCGTAACGCCGCGACCAGCGCCTTGAACAGATGCGTCGAGGTCGTGTCGCCGATGATCACCTCGTCGGCGGCGGCGCCGATCAGCGGCGCGATCTTCGCGCCGATCCGCTGCGGCGCGTCGATCCAGCCTTCGTTCCAGCTGCGGATCAGCCGGTCGCCCCATTGGCGGGTCGCGACGTCGGCGAGCGCGGCGGGCGTCGCCTTGGGGAGCGCGCCGAGTGAATTGCCGTCGAGATAGATCACGCCTTCCGGCAGCGCGAACTGCTCCCGGTACGCTGCCAGAGGATCGGCGGCGTCGAGCGCGCGGGCTTCGTCGAGGGTCATGGTCGGGCCTTTGTAAATGCGGGCGGGTTTCGGTTCATTTCAGGGCGGCCGCGATCAGCCGTTTCGCCTCCGCCCAGGCGGGCGTCTCGGGTGCGACGAGTTCGACATGGCCGGTTGCCGGGATGGTGTGGAGGACGGCGGCGTCGCCTGCGGCTTTCGCCCTGGCGACATAATCGGTGGCGAAGGGGAAGGGGATGATCCGATCCTCGCGGCCGTTGACGAGGTCCTGCGCGATGCCGAGCGGGAGGAGGCGCGGCACCGATGTGTCGGCGTACACGTCCGCGCGGGCCGCGCTGGGCGTGCCGACGAGCTTGGCAACGACCTCCGTGCCGCAGCCATTGGCGGGGGTGGCCGCCGTCGCCTCGAGATCGGGCAGGCCGCCGAGGCTGATGACATGGTCGACGTGCAGCGGCGTGCTGCTGTGGAGCGGGCTGGCAGCAGGAATCTTTACGCGGGCGGCGAGCCAGAGCGCGAGATGGCCGCCGGCGGAATGGCCGATCGCGACGATGCGGCGCGTGTCGAGGTCGAACGTCGCCGCGTTCGCGCTCAGTGCGTCGGTCGCCTTCGCCGCGTCCTCGAACGTGCCCGGATAGCCCCCGCCGGCGCGGTCGACGCTGCGATAATCGATGTTCCAGACCGCGAGACCGTCCTTGCGAAGATCGTCCGCGACCCAGTTCATCAGGCTGCGATCGGCGATGCTCGTCGTCCAGCAGCCGCCATGGACCATCACCACGACCGGGAAGGGGCCTTTGCCCTTCGGGCGCCAGACATCGACCTTCTGCATCTGGTCGGAACCATAGGCGATGGTCGCGTCGGGGCTCGGCTTCGGCCGTTTGACGAGGTCGGGCCAGGTCAGGAGCTTGGGTGCGGGCGGTTCGGCGATCACCGGGGTGGAGATGGCGGCGAGTGCGAGAAAGGCAAGGCGGATCATGGGGTTGCGTGGCCTTTCGGGGAGCAGGTGACGAACGCAAGAGCGGTCATGGTCTGACGGTGGCGGACGTCGCGGGTGGACGCAATATCGGTGGGAGGCTTGGCTCGTGGGTTCTGACGTTCGTGACGGTGACGGGCAGGGGATGAGGACAGGGCGTTCTGGTCGGGGTGGTGAGAACAACAGTGGAACCTTTGGGCCGCGCTTGCTATCCACAAGGCAACTATGGTCACCGATTTCAAAGATCCCTTCGATTCCATCGTCGACGCTCCGTTCGACAGCGCTTTGAGCGAGCGGTACCTCGTCTATGCGCTCTCGACGATCACCGCGCGGTCGTTGCCCGATGTGCGCGACGGGATGAAGCCGGTGCACCGGCGGCTGCTCTGGGCGATGCGGCTGCTGAAGCTCGATCCGAGCCAGGGCTACAAGAAATGCGCGCGCGTCGTCGGCGACGTGATCGGCAAATATCATCCGCATGGCGACCAGTCGGTCTATGACGCGATGGTCCGTCTCGCGCAGACCTTCTCGCTGCGCTATCCGCTGGTCGACGGGCAGGGCAATTTCGGCAATATCGACGGGGATAACGCCGCCGCCTACCGCTATACCGAGGCGCGTCTGACGCAGGTCGCGGTCGACCTGATGGACGGGCTCGACGAGGATGCGGCCAATCTTCGCCCGACCTACAATGGCGAGGACGAGGAGCCCGAGCTGTTCCCCGGCATGTTCCCCAATCTGCTCGCCAATGGCGCGAGCGGGATCGCGGTCGGGATGGCGACGAGCATCCCGCCGCACAACGCCGCCGAGCTGATCGAGGCGGCGATCCTGCTGGTCGATCAGCCCGATGCAGACAATGATGCGATCCTGGCGCATGTGACGGGGCCGGACTTTCCGACCGGCGGGCTGGTCGTCGATCCGCCCGCGGTGATCCGCGAATCCTATGGCACCGGGCGCGGCGGGTTCCGGGTACGCGCGCGCTGGGAGATCGAGCGCGAAAAGGGCGGGATGTGGACGCTGATTGTGTCAGAGATCCCGTACGGCGTGCAGAAGGGCAAGCTGATCGAGCAGATCGCTGACCTGATCAACGCGAAACGCCTGCCGATCCTCGCCGATGTCCGCGACGAATCGGACGCCGAGATCCGCATCGTGCTGGAACCGCGGAGCCGGACGGTCGATCCGCAGGTGCTGATGGACGGGCTGTTCCGGCTGACCGATCTCGAGACGCGGGTCAGCCTCAACCTCAACGTGCTCGACAAGGACCGCACGCCGCGCGTGATGTCGCTGCGCGAGGCCCTGGCGGCCTGGGTCGAGCATCAGTTCGTCGTGCTGACGCGGCGCACCCAGCATCGGCTCGAGAAGATCGCCGACCGGATCGAGCTGCTCGACGGCTATCTGATCGCCTATCTCAATCTCGACCGCGTGATCGAGATCATCCGTACCGAGGACGAGCCGAAAAAGGTGATGATCGCCGAGTTCAACCTGACCGATCGTCAGGCGGAGGCGATCCTGAACATGCGGCTGCGGTCGCTTCGCCGGCTCGAAGAGTTCGAGATCAAGACCGAGCGCGACAAGCTCGACAAGGAACAGGCGACGCTGACCGCGTTGCTCGCCGATCCCAAGCTGCAGAAGAAGCGGATGAAGGCGGACCTGCGCAAGATCCGTGACCGCTATGGCGCGGAGACGCTGCTCGGCAAACGGCGCACGACGATTGAGGAGGCCGCGCCGACCCGCGACATTCCGCTCGAGGCGATGATCGAGCGCGAGCCGATCACCGTCATCCTGTCGCAGCGCGGCTGGATCCGGGCGATGCGCGGGCATAATGACCTGGCCAGCCCCGAGGCGCTGAAGTTCAAGGAGGGCGATGGCCCCGCCTTCGCATTCCATGCGCAGACGACCGACAAGCTGCTGCTCGCGGCGGAGAATGGCCGGTTCTTCACGCTGGCGGCGGACAAGCTGCCGGGCGGGCGTGGCTTTGGCGAACCGGTGCGCGCGATGATCGATCTGGACGGCAGCGTCGGGATCGTCGCGCTCTTGCCCGCGGCGCGGCAGGCCAAGCTGATGGTCGCGGCGACCGATGGCCGCGCGTTCATCGCGACCGCAGCGGACGTGATCGCGGAGACGCGCAAGGGCAAGACGGTGATGACGCCGCGGATCGGCGAGAAGGTGAAGCTGGTCCGTCCGGTCGACCCCGCGGACGATTATGTCGCGGCGATCGGCGACAACCGCAAGCTGCTGGTGTTCCCGATCAACGAGCTGGTCGAGATGAATCGCGGGCAGGGGGTACAGCTCCAGCGTTACCGCGATGGCGGGCTGGCGGATGCGATCACCTTTGTGTTCGCCAACGGCTTGAGCTGGGCGATGGGCGGCGAGACCAAGCGCACGCGGACCGAGGCGGATCTGGGGCCGTGGCGTACGGCGCGCGGCGCGGCCGGGCGGATGCCCCCCACAGGTTTTCCCCGCGACAACCGATTCGGCTGAAATTCGTCTATGCTATGGCGATGCGTGCTGACCATCGCGATCTGGCTCTAGGGTAAACCGGGGGCCAGCGGCCGGGTCGTTGCGGACTGGTGCCGGGCTGTCTGAAACGGCGTTGAAATAATCGTACTCGTTTTGGGTCTTTTGTAAATTTCACGCGGCCTTAACGAAGCCGGGTTAGGCAGGACTATGGAATGGGTTCTTCACGAGGCCGAACAACCGGCAACCGTCTCGGCTGAACTCGTCGCGCGCGGCCTCGAGCTGAGCCCGATTCCGATGGTCCACCTGACGCTCGAGAACGGTGGGCTCGAGCTGTTCGCGATGAATCGGGCCTATCGCCTGGCCGGGCTGGGCGTCGTCGCGACGCGGTCGCCCATGATCGCCGATCTGGGCGATCGGATCATCGCCTTTCTGCTGACGTCGCAGACCCGACTCGACTTCGACTGGGCCTTTGGCGACACGATTGATTGCCGGCATTACCGCGTGACGATCGCGCGGAGCAGCGCAGCGATCCACGACCGGTGCACGCTGAGCTTCGTCGACCGGACCTCGCAGATCCATACCGAACGCAGCATGCGACGCGAGATGACGACCGACAGCCTGACCGGGCTGCTCAACCGCGAAGGGTTCGAGGATCTGGTCGAGGCGGTCGAGGATCACACCGCGCGCGCGGTCCTGGCGATCGATATCGACCGGTTCGGGCGGCTGAACGCGTGTCTGGGTTCGCTGGTCGGCGACGAGATGCTGATTACCGTCGCGCGGCGGATCAAGGGCGCGCTGCGGGTGCGCGATACGCTGGCGCGGGTCGGCGGCGGGCAGTTCGCGGTGCTGATGACGATCGACGAGGATCCCGCAGAGGCACTGCGTCTCGCCGACCGGATCCAGCGCGCGCTGATCGCGCCGTTCCGCCTGACCGATTACGAGATCCGGGTCGAATGCTCGATCGGCATCGCCTATGGCCGGGACGAGACCGGCGACACCGCCGAGATGATCCGCCACGCGCAGTTCGCGGTGAAGCGCGGCAAGGCGACGGGTCGGACCGAATGCTATCAGCGCCAGGAATTCGTGATCGCCCGCGAACAGTTCGGCATGGAGACCGCACTGCGTCGCGCGATCGAGAATGATCGGCTGCGGCTCGCCTATCAGCCAATCTGCGACCTTGCGACCGGGCGTATCGTCGCGTTCGAGGCGCTGGCGCGGTGGACCGACGAGGATGGTCGCGAGATCCCGCCGACACAGTTCATTCCGGTTGCCGAGGAATCGGGGCTGATCGTTCCGCTGGGGCGCTGGGCGATCGATACGGCGGCGCGGACGCTGGCGGCGTGGGACGTGCGTGCCGGCGGGCATTGCGGCGTTCGCGTCGCGGTGAACTTGTCCGCGATCCAGCTGCAGCGCGACGCGATCGCGCCGGTGGTCGAGTCGGCGCTGTCTCGCTCGCGACTCGGCGGCGATCGATTCACACTCGAATTGACCGAAAGTGCGATCGTGTCCGACCCGGACCGGATTGCGCAGGCGATGCACGCGCTGAAGGATCTCGGCACGACGCTCGCCATGGACGATTTCGGGACCGGCTATTCCAACCTCGCCTATCTCCAGAAACTGCCGATCGATGTGCTGAAGATCGACCGGAGCTTCGTGACGGGGATGCTGGCGGACCGCGACAAGGTGTCGATCGTCCGCGCGATCCTCAGTCTCGCGCAGGCGCTCAACATGCAGACGACCGCGGAGGGGATCGAGACGGGCGACTTGGCCCAGACGCTCGCGGCGCTCGGATGCACTTATGGCCAGGGCTATGTCTTCGCGCGGCCGCTCGAGGCGGCTCAGGCGTTCGAGTCGATCTTCAGCCGGGTGCCGATCCTGGCCTGAAGGTTCAGGCGAGCGTTTCGGTGACCGCCTTGTCCGCGATCGCATCGACTCTGGCCTGATCGGGAAAGCCCTCCGCGATCCACTGCGTCTCGATCCGTCGGCGCATCGCCGCGACGTCGGGGCCCTTGCGCAGGCCGCGTTCGACCAGCGCGCCCCCGCTGATCGGAAATGCCGGCGGCGACCAGTCGGCAATCGGTGCGACGTCCGCGCCTGCGATCAGCAACCGGTCGATCGCGCCAGCCACGCCGTGGCGATAGGCGAGTGCGCGAGGGCCCTCGTCGCCAATCCCCTGCGTCGCCGCGACGACGCGTTTGCGATTGGTGTTCGACAGTTTCAGCCGTGCAGCGACCACATCGCCGTCGCGGGCGGGAATCAGTGCGGCCAGACGCCGGATCGGATCGGGCGCAATGCCGGCGGCATGTTCGTGATCGACCAGCGCGGCCAGCCGCGCGACCCCGTCGGCGTCGATCTCGGGCAGCACCGCACGCCAGATGCCGCGCTCGACCATCAGCGCGATCACCGCGACGGCGCGCGCGGCGACGAGCAGCTTGAGCAGTTCGGCAGCAATCCGCTCGCGGGACAGCGCCATCAGGTCGTTCGCGCGGGCCGTACACGCTTCAAGCCCGGCGGCGTCGATCTCGGTCCCGAACCGGGCGTGAAAGCGGAAGAAGCGCAGGATCCGCAGGTGATCCTCCGCAATCCGCTGCAACGGATCGCCTATGAAGCGGACGCGTCCTGCCGAAAGATCGTCCAGTCCGCCGAAATAGTCGAAGATCTCACCGCTGACGGGATCGGCATAGAGCGCGTTGATCGTGAAATCGCGGCGCGCCGCATCCTCGCGCCAGTCATCGGTATAAGCGATCGTCGCATGCCGCCCATCGGTCGCGACGTCGCGGCGCAGCGTCGTGATCTCGACGGTTCCACCCTCGGTCACCGCGGTGATCGTGCCATGCGCGAGCCCGGTGGGAACTGCGCGGATCCGCGCATCCTCAAGCCGTTCGAGCACCTCCTGCGGGGGAAGGCTCGTCGCGATGTCGATGTCGATCGCGCCGGTATCGGCAGGCGTCAGGCCGAGCAGCGTGTCGCGTACCGCCCCGCCGACGAAGCGCGACTGTGCCGACGCGCTGCCCAGCACGGCGGTCAGCGCGGCGAGGCCGGGGCGCGTCCGCCAGGCGGCGTCGGGAAGGCTCATGCCCATTGTAGTCGTCGCCTCAGATTGACGATCATCGCCGCGGTCGCGCCCCAGATGCGGCGGTCGTTCCAGATGATCTCGTAATAATGCCGCTCATGGCCCTGCCACTCGACGCTGGCTTCGACATGATTGCCCGAATCGAGCAGGAACTCGAGCGGAACCTCGAACACGTTCGCCACCTCCGCCTCGCTTGGGTGAAGCACGAGGTCGGGGGGGATGACGCCGATCACCGGCGTCACCTGGAAGCCGGTGACGGTGCGATAGGTATCGGCCTGGCCGATGACGGTCACGCGTTCGCGCGGCAACGCGATCTCTTCCTCGGCCTCGCGCAGCGCGGCGGTGACGATATCTTCGCCGGGATCGATCCGGCCGCCGGGAAAGGCGATCTGGCCCGCATGCTTGCGCATCGTCTCGGTACGCTGGGTCAGGATCACGCCGGGTTCGGCACGATCGGTCACCGCGATCAGGACCGCCGCGGGCAGCACCGCATCGCCGGGCGGCAGATCGATGTCGTCACGGTCGCCGGTCAGCAGGATCATGCCCGGCTCGACACCCCGCGACAGCGCGCTGCGCAGCCGATCGGCGAGCGTCACGCGGCGATGTCTTCGGGCGACGGCATCGCGGGTTCGAGTGGGAAGAACTGGCCGTCGCTCCACAGCCCAACCGGCGACTCGCCGCCGGCAATCGCGCGGTCGGCGAGCTCGTAATAGACCGGCCGGGCGACCACCGCCTCCATCCCGCCGCGGACCATCAGATAGGGTCGCGGGCCGTCTTCATCCTCGACGAAGCGGATCGGGTGCGCGGCGCCCGCGGTGACGAGATCGCCGGTGTTGAGCCGGAAGGTCAGCCTGGTCGCCGGACCCTCGCCATCGATCTTCACCTCGACCGCGATGAACGGGACGTCCTCGACGACGATGTCGAGCTTCTCGACCGGGGTAACCAGGACATAGCCGCCCGATGGCTCGCGCCGGAGGATCGTCGAGAAGAGCCGGACCATCGCCTCGCGGCCGATCGGCGTGCCCTGATGATACCAGGTCCCGTCGCGCGCGATCCGCATCTCGCTGTCGCCACAATGCGACGGATTCCATTTGTCGACCGGCGGCAGTTTCTGCTCGTCGGCGAGCCGGGCGATTTCGGCGAGGCTCAGCGAGGCAAGATCGGGGAGGGGGTCCATAGGCATGAGCGCGAGGTAGGGTGCGCATGGCCTCTCGTAAAGTCTCGCGGCAGGCGAAGCGCCAGGCCGCGCTGCGGCGTCGTCAGCCGGCTGCGCCTGGGCGCGGGCCGAGCATTCCAGCGTCGTCGGGTACGGCCCCGCCCAGTGCAAGAAGCCGGTGACGTTCGACCGGACCCGGTGCCTGCCACGCGGCTGTACGCTCGGCGGAAAAGCCGAAGAACCGGCCATAATAGTCCGGATCGCCGATCAGCATCAGCGCGTCGCCCAGATCGCTCGCCGCAGCGACCTCGAGTGCGCGCGCCACCAGCGCACGGCCGATGCCGTCGCCCTGATGCCCCGGCGCGACCGCGACCGGGCCGACCATCACCAGCGGCAATGCCGCCTGCGCGGTCATGAGCGCGATCGGCCAGCACTGGATCGAGCCCAGCAGCACGTCGCCTGACACCGCGGCGAAGCTGAGCGTCGGGATCGCGATTCCATCGCCGCGGATCATATAGGCGGTCCGGCCATGACGATCCTGCCCGAACGCGCGGTCGAGCAGCGTCTCGACCTCGGCATCCGGGACGGCGTTCAAGGGGACGAGTTCGAACACCGGCTTCTCCAGCGCCGGCGCAGGAACGTCCGGGGCCGCGCGCTTTACGCAGCACGTCGCCGAACGCAAGCGGAACCGGCGTAACGCCGCGTCCGCCCCGGGCCTTCCCTACGGTCGCGGCTCTGCTAGAGCGCGGCGATGCAAGACAGTCTTCAGCTCGAAGTGCACGACATGGAAGTGCAGGTGCTCACCGGAATCTACTCGGAGGAGACGCATCTGCCCCAGCCGCTGCGGATTTCGCTCACCGTCGATCTCACCTGCCCGAGCCGGTTCGATCCCGACACGCCCTTGTCGGCGTCGAAAAACTATCTTGATCTGAAACACGCCGCGACCACGGCCTTGCCGACGGGCGTGCATTTCACGCTGATCGAGGCGGTTGCCGACCATATCTGCGAGACGCTGTTCCTGCAGGACGCGCGTGTTCAGCGGGTCACGGTCAAGATCGTCAAGCTGGCGATCGCCGAAGCGGGCGAGGCGATCGGCGTGACGCTCGTGCGACATCGTCGGTGAGATCGTGCGGCTGATCTTGAGCGAGCGTGACGATATCGCGGCGTGCGTGCGCGATGCGCGCGCGCGGCTGGGCAACGACGACAGCTTGGTCGTCGTGATTCGCGAAAGCAGCGATTCGCTTTTTGCCGCCCTGGCCCGCGCGTTGATCGCACCGCTCGCAATCGAGGCGGCGCCGGTGACGCGAATCAACGCCGTCCTGTCCCATAATGGGGCGCGAGCCGCCGATGTCGAAGTGGCGATCAGCTACCTAGAGACCGCCCTGTCGACGACCGGGCAGATCCTCGAGATCCGCTGAGCGGACCCTCGCTCGGTGGTCCGGTCAGCGCCGCGGGCTACGTCCGCAGGGGCCGAGCGCACGCAGAACGAACTGATAATCCTCGCGCGCGATCACCGCGTCGGTGGCTGCCATCGACGCGACGCTGCGATCCGGCATGGCGGCGGGAAGCGCGCAGGCTAGCCGGTACCACAACAGCGAACCACGCGGCGGGGGGGCCGCGGCCTCGTCGACGATCTCGCTCAGCGCGACCGCCCAGCGGGGTTGCTCGCCGGGCCGCCGCAGGATCGACAGCGAGACGGGGCGCTGATCCGAAGTGGTCAGGAAGATCTGCGTTTCGCCTTCGCCGGGCAGGGCTCCCGGCACGTGAAAGGCGTTGCCGATCCCGGTGATGACGGGCGGCGCGTCGGCGGCGAGCACCTCGCGGGCGATGCGGCGGACCTGCGCGTCGAGGGCCGGCGTCCAGTCGCGTTGCGCGTCGCGCGCGACGAGCTGGATCTGGGCGGTCGATGTTCCGGCGGTACGTGCAAACAGCAGCACGCGCGCCTTTTTCAGCTTTGGCAGTCGACCGTTGGAATCCGGTGCAACATCAAGCAGATAACCGAGTCTTGGGGCCACACCACCACTGCCGCGAATCAGCGCGGTTACGTCGGCCTCGACATAGATCCGGACGAGCCCGGGTGCGACGTCCGCCGCCTCTACGCCCTTGATCCGCGCGGTCGAGCGAATCGTCGCGTCGGCGATCACCGGCGCGGCGAGAACGAGATCCGCAAGGTCCGCATAGCCGGCACCCTGGTCGGCGGCCGCGGGCTGGGCCGGCTCCGCGCCAGCCGCTCCAGCGGGCGCTGCATCGCGCGCGCCTTCCCATTGCCGATCAAGCTGTTCGGGGGTCAGCGTCGTCGAGTCGCCGGCGCTGTTTTGCTGCGGCGCGGTCGGCACGGGCTGCGGAGGGGGGGCCGTCTGCGCAACGATCGGGGCCGCGGCGATGACGGCGAACAGGGTCATGAGCGGTGCGATGGAACGTGGGGATGTCATCGCCATGGGCTACGCGATGGCGCATGAACGTTACAGAAATAAAATTGCCATCATACGCTTGTACGTTTGTTGCGTCCGACAAAGCGTTTGCGTGTCGCATGGCGTGGCGATAGACATTGCGCACTGCCGCGTGGAATTTTTGCTTCACGGCACACGTTTGCGTTGCGCCTGCCCCCATGCGCGACTGCGTGAAGGCAGACAGAATAAGGGAGTGTCGTTGCTGAATGGCCTATGTTGACCAGAAGATGTCCTCAGGCAAAATCGTCGCGATCGTCATCGTCGCGCTGATTCATGCTGCCTTGGGCTATGCTTTCGTCACCGGCCTCGCGTTTCAATACGTGAAAAAGGCCACCGAAAAGTTAAACACGTTCGACGTGGAGCCGCCGCCACCGCCGCCTCCGCCCGACGAGCCGCCGCCGCCGCCGCCTGACCAGCCCAACCTGCCGCCGCCGCCGACCACCGTCGTCGTGCCGCCGCCGGTCGTTGTTACGCCGTCGCCCGCTCCGGCGATCACGACGTCGAACATCATCCCGCTGAGCCAGCCAACGGCACCGCCGGCGCCTCCCGCGCCGCCAGCGCCGCCGGCCCCGCCAGCAGCACCGACGGTCAGCAAGGCCGCGGGCGCCAAGGGTAATCCGGCGACATGGGTGAGCCAGGACGACTATCCGCCGAGCGCGATCCGTGCCGGCGAACAGGGTGCGGTCGCGATGCGCTGGGACATTAATGCCCAGGGTCGTGTCGAGAACTGCACCGTGACGTCGTCGAGCGGTTCGCCTGCTCTCGATCGGGCAGCCTGTGCTGCGATGACGCGACGCGGTCGCTACTCGCCGGCGCTCGATCAGGCCGGGAACCCGATGCGTTCGAGTGCGACGCAGCGTATCCGGTGGACGTTGCCGGAAAATTAATCTGCGTCTCGGCGCACTTAGACCAACGAATCTTAAGAGGATCATCCGACCATGTTCACCACTATCCTTGCCGCGGCGGCGCCCGCAGCAGCCGAAGCCAACCCGTACGGCCTCGAAGCGGCACTTCGCGAAGGCGGTCTCATCTCCCAGACCGTGTTCGGCATTCTGGTGCTGATGTCGGTGGTTTCGTTCTACATCCTGTTCTCCAAGCTGTTCGAGCAGCAGAAGATCATCGGTCAGGGCAAGCGCGTCCGTCAGGCCTTCTGGTCGTCGAATAGCCTTCGCGAAGGTTCGGCCAAGCTCGAGAAGAACTCGGCCTACAAGCAGATCGTCGACGACGGCCTGGCCGCTCAGGAGCAGCATTCGAAGCTGACCGATCCGGTCGAGGCGCATGACTGGCTGCACGGTTCGCTCGCGCGTTCGGAAGCTGCGATCAACTCGAAGCTGGGTGGCGGTCTCGCCTTCCTCGCAACGGTCGGTTCGGTTTCGCCGTTCATCGGTCTGTTCGGTACGGTTATCGGCATCTACCGCGCACTCGTGAAGATCGGTGCATCGGGTCAGGCATCGATCGACAAGGTCGCAGGGCCGGTCGGTGAAGCACTGATCATGACCGCACTGGGTCTCGTCGTCGCGGTTCCTGCCGTGCTGTCGTACAACTGGCTGCAGCGTCGCAACAAGTCGATCGCAGAGGACCTGTCGGCCTTCTCGAACGACGTGCTCGGCTTCCTGGCATCGAACGGTGCCGTGCGTCCGATCACCGCTTCGGGCGTCAAGCCGGTTGTGGCCAAGCCTGCCACGGCGACCACGACTGCCGGTCAGACCGGTGGCGTGCCGCGCGCTAACTAAGACGCGAGAAAGGCGGGGCTGCCGTTCGCGGCAGCTCCGCTTCCTTCCCGCCGGCGGTGCCGGTGGCGATAAAAGAATAGGATAGTTCGCACATGGCGATGAGTGTTGGTGGCGATTCCACCGAGAAATCGATATCGGACATCAATACGACGCCGCTGGTCGACGTCATGCTCGTGCTCCTGATCATCTTTCTGGTGACGACGACCGTCGCGGTCCAGGCGGTGCAGCTGAAGCTCCCCGAGGTCAAATTTGATCCGACCACGACCAAGCCCGAAAATGTCTCGCTGTCGGTGACGACAAATGGCGATGGCAGCTGTGCTGTGTATTGGAACATGACCCCGGTCACCTCGACCGAGCTGCTCGATCGCGCGGTCGCCAAGCTGAAGACCGAGATCGACCGTCAGGGTGGCGTGAATGCCGCAGGTCTTGAGCTGCCCGAGGCGCATATTCGCGGCGACGTGAACACGCCGTACAAGTGCATCGGCGGCACGATCTACACGATGCAGCGCGCCGGCTTCGCCCGCGTCGGCTTCATCTCCGAGCCGCCCCCCGGCGGCACCACCGAACGCTGACGATCGCTCGGACGTATTTAGGAGTAGTATAGAATGGCAATGGGCGGCGGCAAAGAAGATGACGGGCCGATGATGGAAATGAACATGACGCCGTTGATCGACGTCCTGCTCGTTCTCCTCATCATGTTCATCATCACGATCCCGATCCAGACGCACGCGGTCAAGGTCGACCTTCCGGTCAACAGCAAGAACCCGCCGCAGAACCCGATCGACCCCGAGAAGAACAAGATCTCGATCGACGCATCGGGCACGGTGGCCTGGAACGGGTCGCCGGTCGACGAGGTGACGCTGCGCCAGTATCTGGACCAGACCGCGGGCATGAACCCCGAGCCGGAACTTCACTTCCAGCCGGACCCGCAGGCGCGGTACGAAGTCGTCGATCGCACGCTTGCCGTCGTGAAGCGGTCTTCGATCACGAAGCTCGGCTTCATCGGTAACGAGCAGTATCGCAACGACTTCTAAGTCACGCGACACGATCGATACGATGCCAGGGGCGGTCCGCAAGGGCCGCCCCTTTTGCATGTCCGACGTCCATGACACCGGGGCGGAAAGAGCGTCGGCATGCCGCGCGCGCACCTCACGGCCTTGCCAGGGCGATATCCGTAAAAATGCCATATTGCGCTCCAGTCATCGAAGTGACACAACAGTGTCACAAAAGTGAAACCTTTCGACTCAGAAGGGCGATGGAGACGGGATGATGCGCAAATTCGGCTTTGTAGTTCTTGCCCTTGTCGGCGCGGCAGCGCCGGCGCTCGCAGCGGATCAGAATGGCTACCAGGCGATCGTGTCGGGCGATCTGGCCGCGGCCGAACGCCATATCCTGGCGGAACAGGCGGTCTATCCGGGTCGCCCCGAACTGATGCTCAACCTTGCCGCGGTTTACCGGCGGACGGGCCGCGAGGCGGACGCACGGGCGCTGTACAAGCGCGTGCTCGAACGCCGCGACATCGCGATGGACCTTCCCTCGGGTGCGGTGGCCTCGTCGCATGACCTGGCACGGCGCGCGCTCGGCGTGGCCCCGGTGCAGATCGCCACGCGCTAAGCGAAGGCCGTTGCGCTCGTCCGGCGCCGGTCCTGTGGTTGCGGTAGTGAGGCAGAGCCGGCGTCGACCTCACGCGGTCGACGCCTTAGGCGGTCAGAGCCGGGGCAGGGTGACTCCGCGCTGGCCCATATATTTGCCCGCGCGGTCGGCATAGCTGATCTCGCACGGCTCGTTGCCGCGCAGGAACAGGAACTGGCAGGCGCCCTCGTTCGCGTAGATCTTCGCGGGCAGCGGCGTGGTGTTGGAGAATTCGAGCGTCACATGGCCCTCCCATTCGGGTTCGAGCGGGGTGACGTTGACGATGATTCCGCAGCGCGCATAGGTCGATTTGCCCAGACAGATCACCAGCGTGTCGCGCGGGATGCGGAAATATTCGACCGTCCGCGCCAGCGCAAAGCTGTTCGGCGGGATGATGCACACATCGGTCTTGCGGTCGACGAAGCTGTTCGCATCGAAATTCTTCGGATCGACGATCGCACTGTCGACATTGGTGAAGATCTTGAACTCGTCGGCGACGCGCGCGTCATAGCCATAGGAGGACAGCCCGTAGCTGATACAGCCATCGCGGCGCTGCGCCTCGTGAAATGGCTCGATCATCGCATCGCCCAGCGCGCGTTCGCGGATCCAGCGGTCGGACATGACGGACATGAGACATTCCCCTTTTCGCCGCTGCTTTCGCGCGGATGGTCGATGGCGGCAAGAGCGCGTGCACGCGGAGAGCGTTTTTGCCGTTGCAGCCGGCGTGTCGGGCGGTCATGGGGCGCGGCATGAACCAGATTCGGCAGCCTTTTCCGCGCGGTACGTCCGTCGAGCCACAGCTTCCGGACCATGATGACGAGCGGAACCGCGCCGCGATCCGCGCGCGCCGCGCCAGCCGCCATGCGCGGATTGCGCTGGTAGGATCGATCGCGCTGTCGGGTACGGCGGCGCAGGCGCAGTCGGTGCAGGACCTGCAACGCCAGATCGACGAACTGAAGGCGACGATCGCCGAGCTCAAAGCCGCGCAGAACGGACCGATTGCTCAGGCGGCGCCGGTCACGACGCCAGCCCCCGCGGCAGCCACTGCGCCGGTCGCGGTTGCGGCAACGCCTGCGCCCGCCCCGGCGCCCAAGCCGGCAACCGCGGTCGCGCCATCGACGCAATTGGCCGCGGCGACGCCTGAGCCGAAGCGCGCCTGGTATGATCGCATCGCGATCCGCGGCTATACGCAGATGCGGTTCAACGAGATCGTGTCGGGCGATCGCACCGCGCCCGACGGCCAGTCGCGGTTGCGATCAGTGCATGACGGCAGCATCGGCGACAATACGGGCTTCTCGCTCCGCCGCGTCCGGCTGGTCCTGCAGGGCGATCTGACCGACCGTGTGTCCTTCTATCTCCAGCCCGACTTCGCGGTGAACGTCAGCAACCAGTCGGGCGGCGAGCGGCGCGAGGGCTTTGCCCAGCTGCGCGACGCCTATGTCGACACGTTCCTCGACGCAGATCGCCGCTTCCGGCTGCGGTTCGGGCAGTCGAAGGTGCCCTTCGGCTGGGAGAATATGCAGTCCTCGTCGAATCGCATCACGATCGATCGCAGCGACGGGATCAACAGCGCGGTCCCCGGGGAGCGCGATCTGGGCATCGTCGCCTATTACACGCCCACCGGCGTGCAACGGATCTGGGATCGCCTCGAGGAGGACGGCCAGAAACTGTTCGGCAATTACGGCGCGTTCGCGCTCGGCGTGTATAACGGCCAGGGGATCAGCCGTTCGGAGACCAATGACGGCGCGATGACGGTGGCGATGGCGACCTGGCCGTTCGCGCTCGACGGGCTTGGCGGGGCGTTCAGCGGACAGGTGTTGGAGGTCGGCGCGGCGGCCATCCGTAATCGCGTCCAGCCCGAACTGCGCAGCGGCGGGGTCAGCGACACGAGCTTTGCCGACGAGCGGCTCGGCGTCCACGCGATCCTCTATCCGCAGCCCTTCGGGTTCCAGGCGGAGTGGAACTGGGGCCGCGGCCCCGAATATGACGACGCGTCACAGTCGATTACGACCAAGCGGCTGAACGGCGGCTATGTCCAGGCGATGGCGCGTGTGCGGTCGTCGCCGCTCGGTCCGTTCATGCCCTATGCGCGCCGGCAATATTATCGCGGCGGGTGGAAGGCGCTGCCCAACGCGCCGCGGCTCGAGACCGACGAGTTCGAGCTGGGGATCGAGTTCCAGCCGACCCCGCCGATCGAGCTGACCGTCGCCTATGCGCGGATGACACGGCGCGAGGCCGACGAACGCCGCGAGGGCCGGGCGGAGGGCGATTTGATCCGCACGCAGCTGCAGTTCAACTACTGACCGCGGCTCAGCCGATCCCGAGGTCCGCCGGGCCGAACGCATCGGGGAGAAGGTCCGACAGGCGGTAGCTGCGGACAGCCTCGCCCTGCGCCGCGCCGCAATGCACGGGGAGATCGCGCCCGCCCATCTGCGCCGCCTCGTTGATCACCTGGCGGCACCGTCCGCAGGGGCTCACCGGGGCGAGGCCGGTGGCGATGCCGTCCGCATCCATCGCGCCGCCGATCACGCCGATCGCAACGACGTCACGCAGGCGGCCCTGCGCGCTTGCGGTCGCCAGCGCGACGGTTTCGGCGCAAAGCGACAGGCCGTAGCTCGCATTCTCGAAATTGGCGGCGGTGATCACGCTGCCGTCGTCGAGCAGCACCGCGGCGCCGACCGCGAATCGCGAATAGGGCGCATGCGCGTGACGCGCGGCGTCGCGCGCCGCGGCGATCAGGCGGGTTGCCTGATCGGTATCGAAACCATCGTTCATCCTGCCACCACGTCCCAGTTCACCGGTCCCTCGATTCCCTCGACACGCCGAAAATTGCTCGCGCGCCACATTCGCCATGGCCGTGCCGCATAATCGGGCTTGAGCAGATTGGCCATCGCCCAGACCGGCCGCGGCAGTGCCGCCGACAACGCATAGCTGCCCTCGACCGACTTGCCGATCCGCAGCAGGACAGGCTTGCCGGTATGCGTCTCCACCATCGTCACGAAGCGCGTCAGATCGGCGACCAGCGCGGCCTTTTCAGGGCGGGCGACGCAATCATCACGGAACTGCACATCGACGGCGACGGGCAGCGCATCGGCGGCGGCGGGTACGAAGGTATTGAACGCGTTCGCCTGTTCGACCGCAGGCTGGCACAGCGAATAGATATGCACCGCGCCGCGCCGCAGCCCGGCTTCGGGAAGCGCCGCCCAGTTCGCCTCGAATGCCGGATCGCGGCGATCCTTGCCCGAGGTCGCGACGATATAGGCGAAGTCGACGCCGCGCGCGCGCACCGTTCCCCATTCGACCGGCGCGGGATTTTCACCTAGGTCGACGCCTTGCAGCGGATAGGTCTCGGTCGCGGGATGCCACTGCGTCGCATAGGCCCAGCCGCCAATCGCGATGCCGCCCGTGCCGAACAGCAGGGTCGCAAGCTTCAGCAATGTCGTGGCCATCAGCGTTGCTCAGCCACGCAGATGAAGGACGCAGATGAGCGTGAACAACCGGCGGGCGGTGTCGAAATCGACCTCGATCTTGCCCGACAGCCGGTCCTTGAGCAGCTCGGCGGCCTCGTTGTGGACGCCGCGACGGGCCATGTCAACGGTTTCGATCTGCGCAGGCGAGGACTGGCGAATCGCCTGGTAATAGCTGTCGCAGATCGCGAAATAGTCCTTGATCGGTCGGCGGAAACGGCCGAGCGCGAGCACCAGTGTCTCAAGATGCGTGTCGTCCTCACGATGGATGTGAATGCCGAGACGGCCTTCCTCCGTCTCGAGCCTGATGCGGTACGGGCCGGCATAGCCATCGGCATGCTGGCGCTGCGGCGCGAAATAATTGCCCTCGATCAGGTCGAAGATCGCGATCCGGCGTTCCTGCTCGATATCCGCGGAACGCCACGCAATCGTGCGCTCGTCGAGCTGTATGTCGATGATCCGCGGGTCGGCCATGCCATGTGCGATAGCGATGGTCGTAACGCGTGTCACTTGTCGCCTGCACCGGCGGTCGCCGATCGCGGCTGGCTGGTCGACTTATCCCCATCATTCTGGCGCAGTTGGCTTGGAGCGATCGCGCGCAGTGCGTAGAACGCAGTATGGCAACCCTCGCATTCCCCGTCCCCGCCGTGGCCGAACCACAGCAGCTTCCCCGCAACGTCGAGGCCGAAGCCGCGATGCTCGGCGCAATGATGATCGACAACCGGCTCGCCGACGATCTGGTCGACAAGCTCGAACCCACGCATTTCTTCGAACCCGTGCACGGGCGCATCTTCGCCGCGATCAAGACGTTGCGTGGCAACGACATGCTGGTGACGCCGGTCACGCTGCGGCCGATGTTCGACGCGGACGAGGGCATGCGCGAGCTGGGCGGCCCCGCCTATCTGGCCGGCCTCACGGGCAGCGGCGCAGGGCTGATCGGTGCGCGCCAGTTCGCGCAGCAGATCTATGACCTGGCGATGCTGCGTGCGCTCGTCTCGGTCGGCCGCACCCTGGTCGACCGCGCGATGGACACCTCGGAGGAGGTCAATCCGCGTGCGCAGATCGAACTCGCCGAGGAGGAATTGTTCAAGGTCGCCGCCGATGGCGGGGCGGAGAACTCGGTCAAGACGTTCGCGCAGGCGACCACCGCGGCGGTCAAGATGGCCGAGCGGGCGCTCAACTCGGGCGGCAATTTGTCGGGCGTGACGACGGGTATCGACTCGATCAACGCCAAGATCGGCGGCATGCACCACAGCGATCTGATGATCCTGGCCGGGCGTCCGGGCATGGGCAAGACGTCGCTCGCCACCAACATCGCGTTCAACGCCGCGCGGCGCTGGATGCGCGACATGGCCGACGGGATCGCCCCGAAGGATTCGGTCGGCGCGAAGGTTGCCTTCTTCAGCCTCGAAATGTCCGCGGATCAGCTGGCGACGCGTATTCTCGCCGAGCAGTCGCAGATTTCGTCCGAATCGCTCCGCATGGGCAAGATCAGCCGCACCGAGTTCGCGCAGCTTGCGGCCGCGGCGGCCGAGCTCGAGAATCTGCCGCTGTTCATCGACGATACCGGCGGTCTGTCGATCGGCGCGCTGCACACGCGCGTCCGCCGGCTGCAGCGTCGCCACAATAACGAGATCGGGCTGGTGGTGGTCGACTATCTCCAGCTGCTGTCGGGGTCGGGCAAGAGCAAGGACGGCAACCGCGTTCAGGAAATCTCGGAGATTTCGCGCGGGCTGAAGACGCTGGCGAAGGACCTGAACGTCCCGGTGCTGGCGCTTTCGCAGCTGAGTCGCGCGGTCGAAAGCCGCGAGGACAAGACGCCGATGCTGTCCGATCTTCGCGAATCCGGGTCGATCGAGCAGGACGCCGACATGGTCTGGTTCGTGTACCGCGAGGATTATTACGTCGCGTCGAAGGAGCCCAAGCGCCCGGCCGAAGGCGACAGCGCGAAGATCTTCGAGGATCACGCATCGTGGGCGGCCGAGATGGAGCGCGTCTATGGCCTGGCCGAGCTGATCATCGCCAAGCAGCGCCACGGCGCGACCGGCAAGGTGCGGATGAAGTTCGATCCGACGATCACGAAGTTCTCGGATCTGGCGGAGTATTGAAACTCTGGCGTTCCTCTCCCCCACGGGGAGAGGGACACGGATCAGATGATCGGGTCGTAACCCCCGGGGGCGTGGATGCCGCATTCGACCTTGTCGAAACTGCGCCAACGCCCCGCGCGCGGATCCTCGCCGGGGGCGACCTTGGTCGTGCAGGGCGCGCAGCCGATCGAGAGATAACCCTGCGCCTCGAGCGGATGCCGCGGCAGGTCATGCTCGCCGAAATAGGCGTCGAGCTTGGCCTTGTCCCAGTCGGCGAGCGGGTTGATCTTCAACCGGCCCTCATCCTCCTCGAACCGCGGCAGCGCGGTGCGCGTGCCCGACTGGAAGCCCTTGCGCCCCGAGATCCACGCGTCGAACGGCGCGAGCGCGCGGCGCAGCGGCTCGACCTTGCGCAGGTCGCAGCAGCCATCGGGGTCATAAGACCAGCGCTCGCCCGCCCGATCCTTGATCGCCAGCAGCCGCGGATCGGGTCTGAACACGCGCAGGTCGGTGAGGCCCAGCCGTTCGGCGAGCGCATCACGATAGGCGAGCGTCTCGCCGAACATCTTCTGCGTGTTGGTGAAGACCACCGGCACGTCGACATCGACCTGCGCGACCATGTGCAGCAGCACCGCCGATTCGGCACCGAAGGACGAGACCGACGCGATCCGCCCGGCCAGCTCGCCGGTCAGCAGCTCGCGCAGCATCTGCGCCGCAGGAACGCCGGCGAACCGGTCCTGCATCGCCTGTGCATCCGCCTTCGTAAAGGCGGGGGTGACGTCGATCGTGTCGATCCGGCGGAGCGCTTCACCCATGGCGCAGCTTCCAGACCGGCACGGCGCCGTCCGCGGCCTTCTGATAGGGCGTGTCGTAGCGCGCGAGGCTGGCGCGGAGCACGTCGATATCGATCGGGGCCTCGGGCGCGAAGCTGTCGAAGCCGCAGCGGCGCATCAGCGGAATCTGGTCAACGAGCACGTCGCCCGCCGCACGCAGCTCGCCGGTATAGCCCGCCTCGCGCAGGATCCGCGCCGCGGAATAGCCGCGGCCGTCGCGATAGCCGGGAAAGCTCACCTCGATCAGCGCGAGCTGGTCGATCTGGGGCAGCAGCGCGCGCGCATCGTCGCCCGCCTCCAGCCGGACCGCGGCCGCGTTGCTCTGGCCGATGAACGAATCGAGCGTCACCGCAGGCTCGTCATGCGGCTCGTCATCGCGGAATCGGAGCAGCGTCTGGTCCGGATACTCAACCATAGATCGCCTCCTTGAACGTCTCGAAGCCGACGCGGCGATAGGTGTCGAGGAAGCGCTCGCCGGGGTCACGGACCTGGAGATAGCGGTCGGTAACGCGTTCGATCGCGTCGACGACGCCATCCTCCGAGAAGCCGGGGCCGGTGATCTTGGCGAGGCTCACATCCTCCGCGCCCGATCCGCCGAGCGAGAGCTGGTAATTCTCGGTGCCCTTCTTGTCGACGCCGAGGATGCCGATGTGGCCGGCATGGTGATGCCCGCAGGCGTTGATGCAGCCGCTGATCTTGAGCTTGAGCTCGCCCAGCTCGCGCTGCCGGCCGAGATCGCCGAAGCGCGTCGCGATCTTCTGCGCGAGCGGGATCGAGCGAGCATTGGCGAGGCTGCAATAATCGAGGCCGGGGCAGGCGATGATGTCGCTGATCAGGTCGAGATTGGCCTCGGCCAGCCCCGCCTCGCTCAGCGTCGACCACACGGCGTGCAGATCGGCCATGCGGACGTGCGGCAGGACGATGTTCTGCGCATGCGTCACGCGCAGTTCGTCAAAGCTGTAGCGCGTGCCGAGATCGGCCATCACGTCGATCTGGTCCGCCGACGCGTCGCCGGGGATGCCGCCGACGGGCTTCAGGCTGATGTTGACGATCGCATAGCCCGGCTGCTTGTGCGCCTTGACGTTCTGGTCGAGCCAGACGGCGAAGTCGGGATCGCTGCGGTCGATTTCGGTGGACGCGGCCTCGTCGAATGCGGGCGCGCCGAAATGACTCGTGATCCGCTCCAGCTCGGCGCGCGGCGGATCGAGGCCGAGGCCCTTCACCGCGGCGAATTCCTCCTCGACCTGGCGACGATATTCGTCGGGGCCGATCTCGTGCAGCAGGATCTTGATCCGCGCCTTGTAGATATTGTCGCGGCGACCGTAGCGATTGTAGACGCGCAGGCACGCCTCGAGATAGCTCATCAGGTCGTCGGCGGGGACGAAATCGCGGATCTCGTGGCTGATCATCGGCGTGCGGCCCATGCCGCCACCGACATAGATCTTCGCGCCGAGTTCACCGTCGCGGACGTGCAGACCGATGCCGATGTCGTGCAGCCGCATCGCCGCGCGATCCTCGTCCGCCGCGATCACGCAGATCTTGAACTTCCGCGGGAGGTAGGTGAATTCGGGATGGAACGTGCTCCACTGACGGATCAGCTCGGCCCAAGGGCGCGGATCGGCGACCTCGTCCGCGGCGGCGCCGGCGAACTGGTCGGAACTGATGTTGCGGATGCAGTTGCCCGAGGTCTGGATGGCATGCATCTCGACCGTCGACAGCTCCTGGAGGATGTCCGGGGTCTGATCGAGCTGGATCCAGTTGAACTGGATGTTCTGCCGCGTCGTGAAATGGCCGTAGCCGCGATCATATTTGCGCGCGATGTGGCCGAGCATCCGCATCTGCCGGCCGTCGAGCGTGCCGTAGGGCACCGCGACGCGCAGCATGTACGCATGCAGCTGGAGATACAGGCCGTTCATCAGGCGCAGCGGCTTGAACTGGTCCTCGGTCAGCTCGCCCGAAAGGCGGCGGCGGACCTGGTCGCGGAACTCGTCGACGCGCTGGTCGACGATGGCTTGGTCGTATTCGTCGTACTTATACATGGGGGGTTCCCGGTAGAATTTGGTTCACGCGGAGCCTGTCCTGAGCGAAGCCGAAGGGGCGCGATGGCGCGAAGAGATTCAGAAGAATTTTGTTCGCGCGGAGACGCGGAGACGCGGAGGAGAAAGGAGAGGGAACTCCCGCGCTAGCGGGTATCGACCCTGTCGCGACTAGTGATTGTGAAGGCCGCTGCGCGGCGAGCGCAACACCTCCGCGCCTCCGCGCCTCCGCGCGAACCACCTTCTCACTGCTCTCTTCGCGCCATCGCGCCTTTGCGTGAATCATATCACCCAACTCCCCGCAGCCGGATCGGCCGGCTTGAGCGTCAGGTCGGGCCGCATCGTCGGACCTAGCGCACGAATGCGATCCTTGATGTGCGCAGGGCGGGGGCCGTCTGCGGTCGCGGTCGCCTCGATCAGATAGGGGACGTTGACGCGGCGTGCGCCTTCCTCCGCCTGGAGGATTGATTCACCCGCGACGCCGACATCGGCCGCATCCTCGATATGGCGCGACCAGCCATCGCCGGTCCACCAGATCACGTCGCCGGTGGGAAGGTCGTTTCCGGTCAGGAGCTTCATGCGGCGGCCTCTGCAATTCGTGCCCAGCGGGCGAGCTTGTCCTGCGCGTCGGAGAGTTCGACGACCTCGCCGACGACGATGATCGCGGGGCTCTTCACCGCCTCGCGCTGTACCATCGGGCCGAGATCGGCGAGCAGGGTCCGCATCGCACGGCTGCCCGATAGCGTGCCGCGCTCGAGCACCGCAACCGGCATGTCGGGCGCGACGCCATCGGTCATCAGCTTGTCGGCGATATCGGTCGCGGTCGCGATGCCCATGTAGATGACGAGCGTGCGACCCTGGCCGGCGAGGCCCGACCAGTCCTGTTCGGTCAGACCCTTGCACTGGCCCGCGACGAAGCTGACCGCGCTCGAATGATCGCGGTGGGTCAGCGGCAGCATTGCCTCGGCCGCGCACCCCAGCGCGGCGGAGACCCCGGGGATCACCTCGACCGGCAGGCCTGCGGCACGCACCGCCTCGACCTCCTCGCCGCCGCGACCGAACACGAACGGATCGCCGCCCTTCAGCCGGACGACGATCGCGCCGGTCTTCACATGCGCGATGATCAGCGCGTTGATCGCCTCTTGCGGCAGCGTGTGGCGCGCGCGCTGCTTGGCGACCGAGATGCGCTGGGCGGCAGGCGGCGCGATGTCGAGCACGCGCGGATCGATCAGCCCGTCATGGACGACGACGTCGGCGATCTCGAGCGCGGCGACCGCACGCACGGTCAGCAGACCGGGATCGCCGGGCCCCGCCCCGACGAGGATGACGCGCCCGCGGGCACCGGGGTCTAGCAAGCTTACCATGTCAGGAAGATGGGCTCTGGGCGGGCGGTTGGCGAGCCCAGCATTATTTGCCCCGGGGCTAGTCCTGCTTTCCCACGCGGCGCGGGTGCCAACGCCGGAAACGTTCGCAGGCCCCGGTCACGGGCTGGTGGCGGCGGAATCCGCGCGATAGGAAGGCGCGACGAACCGGGTAACCCGGACGCGATGGGGAACTTCGATAATGCGCCTGACCTGCCTTGCCGCCATGTTGCTGGCGACCACCTTCATCGGCGCGGTGCCGGTGTTGAGCCAGGCGCTGCCGCCGCCCGCGCCGATCGCCGGCGACGGCCCAGAGGATGCAAAGCTCAAGCAGCTTTTCTATGCGAGCGACGAGCGCGATCTGAAGAACGATCCGCTGCAGGCCATCTTCCGCGGCGACATGCGCTATGCCGATCGCTTCGGCGAATATCTGACCGATGCGCGCACCGCGCAGGACAAGCGCAACGTCGAGCAGGACCTGGCTGCGATCGCCGCGATCGACCGCAGCAAGCTGACCCGCGTCGACCAGATCGCCTATGACGTGTTCCGCAACGGCCGCGAGGTTGCACTGCGCGGGTTCGCGCCGAACCTGGTCGCGATCGACCGGTTGCTGCCGCTCAGCCATTTCGGCGGGTTCCAGACCTTCTATCCCGATTTCGCGTCGGGCAAGGGTGGCGCGCCGTTCAAGACGGTCGCGGATTACGAGAACAATCTGCGGCGCAATGCGGGCTATGCCGCGGTCTATGACCGGGCGATCGCGCGGTTCCGCGAGGGGATGGCGAAGGGCGTGACCCAGCCCAAGCTGGTCGTGCGCAACATGATCGGGCAGTTCGACAATCTGATCGCCGAGGGTGTCGAGAAGTCGACCTTCTACGCGCCGGTGACGATGTTCCCCGCGTCGATCCCGGCGGCCGACCGCACGCGCCTGACCGCGGCCTATGCCAAGCAGGTGCGCGAGGTGATCAATCCCGCGCATGTCCGGATGCGCGACTTCCTCGCGAACGAATATCTCGCCAAGGCGCGCGACACGGTCGGGCTGTCGGCGCTGCCGGGCGGGGCCGCGCTCTATGCGCAGCGGATCGAGGACAGCACGACGCTGCCGCTCGAGCCCGAGGCGGTCCATCAGCTCGGCCTGTCGGAGGTCGCGCGGATCACGCAGGCGATGGAGGTGCAGAAAGCTGCGGTCGGGTTCAAGGGCACGCTGGCGGCGTTCTTCGATCATCTGCGCACGGATCCCCGCTTCCAGCCCAAGTCGGCGGCGGCGGTGCGCGAGGGCTATGAGGCGATCGGCAAGCGGGTCAACGCGCGGATCGCGACGCAATTCTCGCTGGTACCCAAAAGTCCGCTCGAGATCCGTGCAGTGCCCGATTTCCGCGCGAAGACGGATGCGGCGGGGTCGTATCAGCAGGGGACCCCCGACGGCACGCGGCCGGGGATCTTCTACTACAACACCTATGATCTGCCGACGCGGTATCTGTGGGGGATGGAGACGCTGTACCTGCACGAGGCGGTGCCGGGGCATCATTACCAGATCAGCCTGGCGCAGGAGAATGTCGCGCTGCCCGCGTTCATCCGGTTCGGCGGCAACACCGCCTATGTCGAGGGCTGGGCGCTCTATGCCGAGACCTTGTGGAAGGAACTGGGCGTCGAAAGCGATCCCTATCAGCGGATGGGCGGCCTGAATGACGAGATGCTGCGCGCGATGCGGCTGGTCGTCGATACCGGCATCCACGCCAAGGGGTGGAGCCGCGACCAGGCGATCGCCTATATGCTCGCCAATTCGCCGATGGGGCGGACCGACGCGACCGCCGAGGTCGAGCGCTACATCTCGATTCCCGGGCAGGCGCTGGCGTACAAGATCGGCCAGCTGACGATCCTCAGGATGAAGGCCAAGGCGCAGGCGGCGCAGGGTGCCGCATTCGATCCGCGCGCGTTCCATGCGCAGGTGCTCGATACGGGCGCACTGCCGATGCCGGTGCTGGAGAAGAAGATCGACGACTGGTTGGGCGGGGCGAAGTAAGCCTCATGATCCTCCCCCTGGCGGGGGAGGATTTCAGTTCAGCTTTGGGGGCCGCTACGCGCCTCAGCCGTCGCGCAGGCCGATGCCGATGCTGGCCCGCGCGCTTTCGGATTCGCTGCTGACGACCGGATAGGCGCAATAGTCGGCGGCGTAATAGGCGCTGGGGCGGTGGTTGCCCGACCAGCCGACGCCGCCGAACGGCGCGCCCGACGAGGCGCCGTTGGTGGGCTTGTTCCAGTTGACGATCCCGGCGCGGATATTGGCCCAGAACCGGTCGTAGAGCGCGGGCGTCTGGCTGATCAGCGCGGCGGACAGGCCATAGCGAGTGTTGTTCGCCTCGGCGATCGCGGCGTCGAAATCATCGGTGCGGAAGACCTGCAGGATCGGCCCGAACAGCTCGAGATCGGGGCGCTCCGCCATGTCGGTGACGTCGATCATCGCCGGGCGGAGGAAGGGCAGCGTATCGACCGGGCGTTCGAGATGCCGGATCGGGCGGCCGCCGCGCATCAGCAGCTCGAGAAAGCTCTCGGTGAGCTGGTCCGCCGCCTGATTGTCGATCACCGGGCCCATGAACGGCGCCGGGTTCGCATGCGGCTCGTCGACGATGATCCGCGCGATCATCCGCTCGATCGTGTCGAGCAGCGGCTGGGCGAGCCGTTCCTGGACGATCAGCCGGCGCGCGGCGGTGCAGCGCTGGCCGGCGGTGGTGAAGGCGGACTGGACGACGAGCACCGCCGCGGTGTGCAGGTCCGGCGTGTCCCAGACCATGATCGGGTTGTTGCCGCCCATTTCGAGCGCGAGGATCTTCTCGGGCTTCTCGGCAAAGGCGCGGTTGAGCGCGAGGCCGGTCTGGGCCGATCCGGTGAAGAGCAGGCCGTCGATATCGGGATGCGCGGCCAGCGCCTTGCCCTCCGCCGGGCCGCCGACGAGCAGCCGGATGCAATCCTCGGGCACACCCGCGGCGCGGTAGCACTCGACGAGGAACGCGCCCGATGCGGGGGTCTTCTCGGACGGCTTGAAGACGACCGCGTTGCCGGCGATCAGGGCGGGGACGATGTGGCCGTTGGGCAGGTGTGCCGGGAAGTTATAGGGGCCGAGCACCGCGAGCACGCCGTGCGGCTTGTGGCGCAGCGCGACGCGGCTGTTCATCGGCGCCTCCATCCGGCGCTGCGCGGTGCGTTCGGCATAGGCGCTGACCGAGATGTCGACCTTGGCCATCACCGTCTCGACCTCGCCGCGCGCTTCCCAGATCGGCTTGCCCGTCTCGCGCGCGATCAGGTCGGTGAATGCATCGTTGCGCTGGCGGACGACATTGGCGAACCGGCGCATCGTCTCGATCCGGAACGCGAGCGGCTTGGACGCCCAGCCGGCCCAGCCCGACCGCGCGGTCGCCACTTCGGTATCGACATCCCCGATCGGGTGACGCCACAACAGCGTACCGGTTGCGGGTTCATAGGAGAGGATCTCATCGGCCATATCGGGCTCTTGCCCCAATTTTAGAAGAGTTTCCACCACCCGCCGCACCGTCGGCCGCGGCACCCGCGATCAGGCAAGAGCGTCGCCCATCGCCCGGATCGCCGCGACCTTCGCGGTAAGACGGCTCCAGTCGTCGGCGTCGGCGATCGGCGCCCAGATCGATTCCACCTCGTCGATCAGCAGGCTGCACGGCGTGCCCGACCAATAGGGATGGGTGCGATCCTTGCGCGCGGCATAGTCGCCAAGCGCGGCGCGGACCTCGTCCCATTCGGGACCGTAGCCCGCGGGAAGATCGCCGCCGAACGCGTCGAAGAAGAACCGGTCGATACCCGCCCCGCTGGTCCGCAACGCGCGTTCGGTCGCCTGGACGAGCGCGCGGTCGCTATCTGGATTGCGCGGGCGGACGCCCAGCCGCCACAGGATCGCCGCGCCAACCTCCGCCTGATAGGCGGGGCCGAAGCCGTCGAGCGCGGCGATCAGCGGATCGCTCTCGGCGATCGTGCGCAGCGATACCGCGAGCTGCATCACGTCCCAGTGGATCGCCTCGGGCTGGCGACCAAAGGCGTACAACCCCTGATGATCGAAATAGGCGGCAGTGAAACCCGGGTCCCAGGTCGGCGCGAACCGCCACGGGCCATAGTCGAAGCTTTCGCCGGTGACGTTGACGTTGTCCGAATTGAGCACGCCGTGGACGAAGCCCGCCGCCATGTAGCGCGCCGTGAGCCGCGCGGTCCGCGCGACGACGAGCGCGAGGAGGCGGACCGGATCGTCGCCTTCCCCGTTCCCGTCCTCGTCGAACAGGTTGCGCAATGTATAGCCGACCAGCCGGCGCAGGGCGTCCTCGTCGCGATGATAGGCAAGGCGCTGGAACGTGCCGATCCGGACATGGCTGTGGCTGAGCCGGACCATGACCGCGGAGCGGGTCGGGCTCGGCTCGTCGCCGCGCTGCAGGTCCTCGCCGGTTTCGATCAGCGAGAGCGTGCGCGAGGTCGGGACGTTCAGCGCCTCGAGCATCTCGGTCGCGAGGATTTCGCGCACGCCGCCTTTCAGGGTGAGCCGGCCATCGCCCGCGCGGCTCCACGGCGTCTGCCCCGACCCCTTGGTGCCGAGATCCATCAGGCGGCCGCGATCGTCGCGCATCTGGGCAAAGGTGAAGCCGCGCCCGTCACCCAGATCGGGATTGTAATTGCGGAACTGATGACCGTGATAGCGCAAGGCGAGCGGCCCGGGCAGCGTGTCCGGCAACGGCGCGAACCGGCCGAAATGCCGGGTCCATTCGTCGTCGTCGAGCGTCGCCAGACCGACCTGAGCGGCGGCGCGATCGTTGCGGAAGCGGAGCTGGGTGCAGGGAAAATCGGCCGCCGCGACCGGATCGAAGAACGGGTCGCCGAGGTCGAGCAACGTGGTTTCGGGGCGATAGGCGGGGAAGGCTTGCGGGTCGATGGGCATGCGGCGATATGGTGGCCGCTACCCGAAGGACGCAACCATGGCCGCTTACGAAAACCTCTATTGGTGGTCCAGGGACGGGCTGCGGCTGCACGCACGCGACTATCCGGGCGGCGGCGATGGCCGTCCGCCGATCCTGTGCCTGCCCGGGCTGACGCGGAACGCGCGCGATTTCGATGCGCTGGCGGCGCGGCTGGCGGGACGCTGGCGGCTGATCGGGATCGATTTCCGCGGACGCGGCGAGAGCGCCTATGCCAAGGATCCGATGTCCTATGTCCCGCTGACCTATGTGCAGGATGTCGAGGCGTTGCTGGCCGAGCATGGCATCGACCGTTTCGTCGCGTTCGGGACGTCACTCGGCGGGATCGTCACGATGCTGATGGCGGGGCCGGCGCGCGGGCGAATCGCAGCCGCGCTGCTCAACGATGTCGGCCCCGAGATCGACGCGCAGGGCCTGTCGCGGATCCGCGGCTATGTCGGCAAGGCAAGCGTCTTTCCGACCTGGATGCATGCCGCGCGCTGCGTGTCGGAGAGTAATGCCGACGTCTATCCGGACTGGACGATCGAGGACTGGCTGGCGATGGCCAAGCGCATCTACCGGCTCAACAGCTCGGGCCGGATCGTGCTCGATTACGACCTGAAGATCGCCGAACCGTTCCGCGTGCCGGGCAGCGAGGCCGGGCCGGACATGTGGCAGGCGCTGGCGGGCCTGCGCGAGATCCCGACGCTGATCGTGCGCGGTGGCCGATCCGACCTGTTGTCGGCCGCGATCGCGGATCGGATGGTCGCCTCGCTCGACCGCGCGACGCTCGTCACCGTGCCCGGGGTCGGTCATGCCCCGACGCTGAGCGAGCCGATCGTCCAGGCGCCGATCGACGACCTGCTGGCGCAGGTGCTTGAGGGGGATGCTGTCCGCGCCTAGGGGACGGGGACGGGGCGTCGCAGCGACGCCTCGTCCCGCCTGCTCGATGACCGGAACAGCTTATGACCGCACCCGCCGACCTTCATGTGAATCATCGCTCCCTCGAGGGTCGACGCGCGATCATCACGGGGGGGACGACAGGGATCGGCCGGGCGATCGCGGTGCTTCTCGCGGCGGGGGGCGCCAAAGTCTATATCTGCGGTCACGATGCGGGTCATCTCGAGGACGCGCTCGTCTGCATCCGCGCGGTCGGCGAAGGCGACGGGATAGTCACCGAGCTTGCCGATCCGGACAAGGTCCGCGCCTTTTTCGATGCGGGCGAGGCGTATCTGGGCGGGTTCGACATCACCGTCATCAACGCCTCGATCGCCGCGGGCGGGCTGACGCAGATGGACGAGGACGCGCTGCGCTACGCGATCGCGGTCAATTTCACAGCCTATCTGCTCAGCGCGCATCATGCTGCGCACCGGATGACGCCGATCGGCGACCTGGTCCTGATCGGTTCGCTCAGCGCGCATATCCTCGGGCCGAGCTCGACCGTCTATGCGGGGATCAAGTCGGGTATCGCCGGTTTCGCCGAGGCGCTGCGTCGCGAGCTGGGGCCCAAGGGGATCCGGGTGTCGCTGATCGAGCCGGGCAAGGTCGGCTCGAACATGCAATATCCCGACGTGCCCGACGAGAAGCAGCGGGAAATGATCGCGGCGGAGCAGATGCTGCGCGGCGAAGACATCGCCGCGGGCGTCGAGTTCCTGCTGACGCAGCCGACACGCAGTGTGATCCAGCAGCTCGTGATCGTGCCCCGCGCGCTGGAGGGGGAATAACACCATTGTTCACCCCCTCCCGTTCGGGCTGAGCGAAGTCGAAGCACCTGCGCTCGGGGCATGCCCTTCGACTTCGCTCAGGGCGAACGGGAGGGGGCGGGC
>NZ_LMKZ01000001.1:1362589-1416047 GCF_001422525.1 Sphingomonas sp. Leaf30
GCCAAACAACCAGAATTTTAGGAGAATAGCATGTTCGATCAGCTCGTCTTCACTCCCGCCGACATCGACCTGTCGCGCTCGCCGCTGGCGGGCAAGGTCGGGGCCGAAACCTATGTGCTCGGCGCCTTCAATCCGGGGATGACGCGGCTGGCGAACGGCAATCTGCTGCTGATGGTACGCGTGGCCGAGGCGTTGCGCGAGCCGGTCAAGGGCGGCAACGTCCATGCGATCCGCTGGCAGGATGGCGCCTATCTGCGTGATGCGTGGCCGTTGCAGATGGTCGACACCAAGGATCCGCGCAAATTCCTGATCCCCGGCGGCGGGTGGAAGGTGATGGCGCTCACCTCGCTGTCCTGGCTCCTGCCGGTCGAGCTCGATGCCGAGGGCCGTTCGGTCGTCGCGGTCCATTACGACAAGGCGATCGCGCCGCGCACACCCTACCAATGCTACGGCGTCGAGGATGCGCGCATCTCGAAGGTCGGCGACCGTTATCTGATGACGACCTGTTCGGTCAGCCCGGAACGGCATTCGACCACGCTTTATTCCTCCGCCGACGCGCTCGACTGGCAGCTCGAGGGGATCGTGCTCGATCACCAGAACAAGGACATGCTGATCTTCGAAGGGCTGATCGGCGGGCAATATTGGGCGCAGACGCGGCCGCTCGGCGACCTGTATTTCGCCTATCCCCCGGGCAGCGAATGGCGCGCCGGGCCGTCGATCAACCTGTCGCGCTCGCCCGATGCGCTCCACTGGAAGCCGCATGACAAGCCCGGCATCCGCCCGCACGCCGCCACGGTCTCGACCGCGCGGATGGGCGGGGGGACGCCACCGATCCTGACCGATCGCGGCTGGCTGAGCCTGTGGCACGGCGTCGAGCCGTCGGGGGTGGTCGGCATCTACCGCACCTATTGGTCGATCCTCGACAAGGATGACCCGTCGATCACGATCGCGACCCAGCACGCGCCGCTGCTCGAGGCGAACCCCGCGCTGACCGAGCCGCTGAAGGACCAGATGTACGTCGACAATGTCGTCTTCACGACGGGCATCGCGGACGCGGGCGATTTCTACGTCGTCGCGAGCGGCGAGGCGGATCTGGCGTGCCGGATCACGCATATCGCGAAGGATGCGTTCACCCCGCCCGCTTGATGCGGTTCTGCGTGTGCCACGGGGGGCTGCGGCAGGACCGCTTCGCGAGCCCCTCCGAACCTAGCAATCCCTTCTTGGACTAATCGCCCAAGGTCTTCAGGTAGGCGGTTCGCTCAAGCGTCTTGCGTGCTAGACATTCGCCTTCCAGTTCCGTGCGGGCAGACCCTCGCATGTCCAAACCCTCCCAGTTGCACTGCGCGTCGCGGAAGCTCACCCAGGCGCGCTGGGACCGCGTCAACGCATCGACCCAGGTCGGCATGCCGTCCTGATCGGTGAAGTTCGCGACATCCAGCTTCCGCTGGTACGCGATGGTCCGCTTCCACTGCGCGTTCAATGCAGCATCCGCCCGATGGTAATCTTCAAACGCACAGCGATTGAGCTCAGATTGTCCCTTCGGATCGGCGCAGGTGAACACCATCACGCCTTGTGCAAGCAGAAGGAAGGCGATCACCGCGTCACCGGATCGGCTGGTGTGCCGCGCGGCGGCTTTGGCTTGAAGCTCTTCATCGGGAGAAGTTGTCACAATTTCGAACGCCGGCAAACAGGCTGTTTGGTACACGCGTGAACAGCGATCCGGCGCGCCTGCTCCCTTGAAACCCCGGCGAGAAATCGGCATCGCGTCGGGCATGGCCGCACCCGTCAACATCCTGCATCTCCATTCCTCGTTCGACCTTGGCGGGAAGGAGGCGCGGGCGGTGCGGTTGATGAATGCGTTCGGCGATCGCGCCAAGCACACCATCGTGTCGGGCGTGCCCGATGCGCTGGGCGCGCAGGCGTCGATCGCCAAGGGGATTCGCTACGAGATCGCGCAGAACCCGCCGCCGCTGACGGGCAAGCCGTCGGTCGCGCGCTACGAGGCGATCGCGCAATATATGCGGCGGTTCGACCTGGTACTGAGCTATAACTGGGGGGCGATCGACGGGGCGATGGCGCGCCGCGCGTTCGGCAAGGGCGCGCCGCCGCTGGTCCATCACGAGGACGGTTTCAACGCCGACGAGGCGGGCGGGCTGAAGATCGAGCGCAACATCTATCGTCGGCTCGCGCTGGGTGCGGCACATGCGCTGGCGGTACCGTCCGAGGTGCTCGAGGCGATCGCGCTGAAGACCTGGAAGCAGCCGCGCGAGCGGGTGCACCGGATCGTGAATGGAATCGGCACCGCCTATTACGCGCAAAAGCCCGAACCCAAGGCGATCCCGGGGTTCGTCCCGAAGGCGAAGGAGGTCGTCATCGGCGCGCTGGCGGGTCTGCGCGAGGTGAAGGACCTGACCGCACTGGTGCGTGCGGTCGGCGGCGTGTCCGGACGGGTGCGGTTGGTGATCGTCGGCGAAGGGCCCGAGCGCGCGCGGATCGCCCAGGCGGCGGCGGCGATGGGGATGGCTGACACGCTTGTCCTGCCGGGATTTCTCGACCGGCCGTATCGGTTTATCGGGCATTTCGACATCCTCGCTCTGTCGTCGCGCAGCGAGCAGTTTCCGATCTCGGTGGTCGAGGCGATGGCCGCCGGCCTGCCGATCGCGAGCTATCCGGTCGGCGACGTCGCGCGGATGGTTGCGCCTGAAAACCTGCCGTTCATCACCGAGGCGCCGAGCGAGGTACGGCTGCGCGATGCGTTGCAGGCGCTGGTCGCGGACCCGGCACTGCGCGCGTCGATCGGGGCGGCGAATCAGCGGCGTGCGCGGGCCGAATTCGACGAATCGGTGATGATCGCGCGCTACCGTGCGCTGTACGAAGAGGCGCTCGGCAGACCCGGCGCGCTAACCTAGGTCTTAATTTGCTCGCACGCTGCGTCCTTGCGATATAGGGGGCCGTATTTTCCGGGAGAGGTGACGTCGTGTTCAAGGGCCTGAAGCCTATCGTCTATAACGGTCGCGAAGTGTGGCCGCTGGTGGAAGGCGGCAAGGGAGTCGCGGCGACCAACCATGCGTCGGCCGGAGCCTGGGCCGCCGCGGGTGGCATCGGCACGGTTTCTGCCGTGAATGCCGATAGTTACGATCCAGAGGGCAAGATCATCCCGCAGGTCTATGCCGCGCTGACGCGGCGTGACCGGCATGAGGAGCTCGTCCAATATGCGATCGACGGTGCGGTCCAGCAGGTCGAGCGCGCCTATGAGATCGCCGACGGCAAGGGCGCGATCAACATCAACGTGCTGTGGGAAATGGGCGGCGCGCAGCGGATCCTGCACGGCGTGCTCGAGCGGACGCGCGGCAAGGTGGCGGGCGTCACCTGTGGCGCAGGCATGCCCTACAAGCTCAGCGAGATCACCGCGTCCTACGGCGTCAGCTATCTGCCGATCGTCAGTTCGGGGCGGGCGTTCCGTGCGCTGTGGAAGCGCGCCTATTCGAAGGCGGCACAGTGGCTGGCGGCAGTCGTGTACGAGGATCCCTGGCTCGCGGGCGGGCATAACGGCCTGTCGAATGCCGAGGATCCGCTGAAGCCGCAGGATCCCTATCCGCGCGTGAAGGAACTGCGCGACGTGATGCGTGAGGGCGGTATTTCGGACGATGTGCCGATCGTGATGGCGGGCGGCGTCTGGTACCTGCGCGACTGGAACGACTGGATCGACAATCCCGAGCTCGGCACGATCGCGTTCCAGTTCGGCACCCGCCCGCTGCTGACGCGCGAAAGCCCGATCCCGCAGGGGTGGAAGGACGCGCTGACGAAGATCGAGGAAGGCGATGTGCTGCTGCACAAATTCTCGCCGACCGGCTTCTATTCCTCGGCGGTGCGCAACCCGTTCCTGCGCAGCCTCGAGGCGCGGTCCGAGCGCCAGATCGCGTTTTCGACGCAGGAGGCGGGCGACCACATCTTCCAGCTCGACGTCGGCGTTAAGGGCAAGAATTTCTGGGTGACGCGCAACGACCTGCTGCGCGCGCGCCAGTGGTTCGGCGACGGCTATACCGACGCGCTCAAGACCCCCGACAATACGCTGGTCTTCGTCGGTCCGGAAGAAAAGGGCATGATCCGCAAGGATCAGGCGGATTGCATGGGCTGCCTGTCGCAATGCTCCTTCTCGAGCTGGGCGGATACAGAGACCAACTCGACGGGGCGGCTCGCCGACCCGCGCAGCTTCTGCATCCAGAAGACGCTGCAGGATATCGCGCATGGCGGCGACATCGACCAGAATCTGATGTTCGCCGGCCATGCGGCGTATAACTTCAAGAAGGACCCGTTCTATTCCAACGGGTTCGTGCCGAGCGTCGGGCAGCTGGTCGATCGGATCCTGACCGGCGACTGAGCCGGTCAGGGTAGGGGGGCAAAGGCATGACGCTGCATGCGTGGACGGTGTTCCTTGTCGCGGTGATCCTGTTGTGCGGGACGCCGGGGCCGAACATGCTGCACGTCATGACGCGCAGCATGACCTTCGGCGCGCGGCGCAGCCTGGCGGCGATGGCGGGGTGCCTGACCGCGCTGGTCCTCGTCCTCGCCGCATCGGCGGCGGGCGTCGCGGCTTTGCTGACTGCCTGGCCGCGGGTGTTCGACGCGCTGCGTTATGCCGGTGTCGCCTATCTGATCGTGCTGGGGATCAAGGCGTGGCGCGGTGCCGGCGGGCCGGTCGATCTGGGTGCCGACACGCTGCCGCGCACGATGTCGGCCGCACGGCTGTTCCGCGGCGGGTTCGTGATCGGCATCAGCAATCCCAAGCTGCTGCTGTTCGCCGCCGCCTTCCTGCCGCAGTTCGTCAACCGCGCGGCGCCGCAGGGGCCGCAGTTCGCGATCCTCGTCGTCACCTTCGCGGTGGTCGAAAGCCTTTGGTATGCGGTCTATGCGATGAGCGGGCGGACGCTCGCGCGGCATCTGACGCGACCGGCATTGCGGCGCGCCTTCGACCGCGCGACGGGGGCAGTGTTCGTCGGCTTCGGGCTCGCACTGCTCGGAACACGCGTCTGACGCGGCGGCCGAGGTTGCCGATTGGCGGGATAGCGCGCATACCGGGCGCATTGCGGCGCTTCATTCGGGCAAGCCACGACTGAGAGACGTATCGCGCTCCCGCTCCCTGCCGGGATTATCAGATGACCACCACGCCCAGCGCCGATGTTGCGCCCATTTCGCGTGCGATGAACGTACGCGTCACCGAGGCTCAGGCCGTCGCGATGTGCGCCAAGCACAAGGTCGAGATCAGCGCGATCGAATCGCTGCCGTCGGGCGGAACACGGATCGTCCTGATGAACATTGCGGATGCCGCGACCGTCGCCAAGGCGTTCGGGTCGAAGGTCCTGACGGGCACCGTCCAGCGGACCGGCTGGATCCGCGCACGGTGACTTGAGGGGCGACGCGCGGACCTTCAGGCCCGCGCGCGCCAGACGTTTCAGTCGGCGACCGTGCCGACCACCGCGCCGCCGGCGCCACCGACGGCCGCACCCTTTTCAACGCTACCGCCCGTCGCCGCGGCGACACCCGCACCGCCCGCAGCACCAATGCCTGCGCCCTTGAGCGTCGAACACGCGCTCATCGACATGGCGGACGCGATCAGCAGCGCGGAAACAGCAATCTTCTTCATGGGATACTCCTCTTTCTCTCCGGGGGTATCCAACAAATGCCGCACTGCGGAATCGGTTCCGGACACGGGTGCGGGCACTTGGGAGCGACCATCAGGCCCAGCCTTCGAGCACCTGATCGGGCGGGCGGTGGCCATCCGCCCACATCCGGATGTTCTGGATCACCTTCTCACCCGTCGCGATCCGCCCCTCGAACGTCGCCGATCCCATGTGCGAGAGCATCACGACGTTATCGAGCGCGAGCAGCCGCGGATCGATCTGCGGCTCGTGGCGCCAGACGTCGAGCCCAGCACCGGCGAGCCGGCCCGCCTCGAGCGCGTCGACCAGCGCGGTCTCGTCGACCACCCCGCCGCGCGAGGCGTTGATGAGGAAGACGTGCTGGCGCATCAGCGCGATCCGCCGCGCGTCGATCATGTCCCGGCTGTCGGCGTTCAGCGGGGTGTGGATCGTGACGATGTCGACTGCGCCGAGCAGCTCGTCGAGCGAGGCGTGCCACGTCGCGCCGAGCGCCTGTTCGAGCGCGACGGGCAGGCGGCGGCGATTGTGATAGTGGATCGAGAGGCCGAATGCGGCGGCGCGGCGCGCGACCGCCTGTCCGATCCGGCCCATCCCGACGATGCCGAGTGCCTTGCCGCCGATCCGGTGGCCGAGCATCCCGCCGGGGCTCCAGCCGGTCCATGCGCCCGAACGAACGAGCTTCTCGCCCTCCGCCAACCGCCGCGGCACCGACAGGATCAGCGCCATCGTCATGTCCGCGGTGTCTTCGGTCAGCACCCCCGGCGTGTTGGTGACGATGATCCCGCGCGCCCGCGCCGCCTTCAGGTCGATATGGTTCACGCCCGCTCCGTAATTGGCGATCAGGCGAAGGCGATCGCCCGCGCCGGCGATCAGCGCGGCGTCGATGTCGTCAGTGACGGTCGGGACCAGCACATCGCAATCGGCCATCGCGGCGGCCAGCTGGTCGCGGCTGAGCTTGGCATCGCCGTGGTTGTTGGTCGTGTCGAACAGCGCCGCCATACGGTCCATGACCGCATCGGCGAGTTCGCGCGTGACGACCACCTTGGGGTTGGGGCAGCGCCGGGTGTCGGGCCAGCTGTCGGGGCGTGGATCGGGCATGACTGTGGCTTGGCGAACGTCATCCACGGCGTCAACGATGGAGCGGCGAAACCGCGCTGCGATCCGTGGAACGGCGGCGGGCAAGCTTAGCAGTTGAAACCGCCGCCGCGGTGGCGATAGAGCTTGGCCGGACACGAACCGCGTCGGCAACAGGACATCAGCATGCGCATTCTCGCCTTCGGGCTCGCCGCCCTCGTCACGGCGGCGCTGGGCGCCGAGCCTGCCGCCGCCGCGGATCCGGTGCGCAAGCTTCCCTATTATGCCTCGATCTCAGCGGGGCGCGCGCGGTTGCGGACCGGCCCGGCCCGCGCCTATCCCGCCAGCTGGCTGTATCAGCGTGCCGACCTGCCGGTGCGCGTGATCGCGATCCACAAGGAATGGCGCAAGATCGCCGATCCGGACGGCACCGAAGGCTGGATGCAGGCCAATCTGATGAGCAGCACGCGCACCGCGATCGTGCGCGGCACGACCCCGATCGCGATCCTCGACCGCCCGAGCGAGAGCGGACGCCTGCAATGGCGCGCGGCCCCGGGCGTGGTCGGTCGGCTGAGCCAGTGCGGCAATGGCTGGTGCAAAATGGACATCAAGGGGCAGGCGGGTTTCGTGCGCGTCGACGCGCTGTGGGGAATCGATGCGGACGAAGCGCTGCCCTGAACGATGACGGGCCATCGCACCCGGATCGCGTCATGCGGATAGAGCGCGACGATCTGACGCGCGACGCGGTCGTCGATCTGGTCGCGCTTCACCAGCGCGCCGCGCATGCCAACTCGCCACCGGACTGTGTCTTTGCCCTCGACCTCGCCGGGCTGCGCGATCCGTCGGTGGTGGTGTGGTCGGCCTGGGACGGGGCGGGGGGCGATTCGGCGCTGCTTGGGATCGTCGCGGTGAAGCCGCTCGACGCGGGGCATTGCGAACTGAAATCGATGCGGACGCATCCCGACCATGTACGCCGCGGCGTCGGCGCGGCGCTGCTGGAGCATGCGATCCGCCATGCCAGAGACATGGGCGCGACCCGGATCAGCCTCGAGACCGGGAGCAACGCCGCCTATGCTGCGGCGCGCGCGCTGTACGAACGCGCAGGCTTTGTCCGCTGTAAGCGGTTCGGGTCCTATCCGCCCTCACGGTTCAGCCAATATTACACGCTGGATCTCTGACGGCGGCAGCGCTCGCCGGGATCAGCTTGACGGCGCGGGACGTGCCCGGCACGCGCGGCGGATGATCGACGCCATGCCCGTGCCGAGCCCGATGATCGCCGCGGCGGCGCTGGGCGTGCTCGGGGCGATCGTCGGCAGCTTCATCGCCGCGCTCGTGATTCGCTGGCCGCAGGACCGGTCGGTCGTTCACGGGCGGTCGGCGTGCGATGCGTGCGGGCGGACGCTGACCGTGATCGATCTCGTCCCGCTCGTCAGTGCACTGCTGCTGCGCGGCCGGTGTCGGTCTTGCGGTGCGCAGATCGATCCGTTGCACTGGCGGATCGAGGCGTGCGGGCTGGCGATCGGTATCGCTGCGGGGCTCGTCGCGCCGGGGCAGGCCGCCTTGTGGGGCGCGGTCTTTGGCTGGCTGTTGCTGGCCCTCGCCGCGCTCGATCTCGTCGCCTTCTGGCTGCCCGATCGTCTGACCATTTTGCTCGCGCTCGGCGGTGCAGCGGGCGGCTTCGCCGGACTGGCGCCCGGGGGACTCGACCGGATGATCGGCGGGGTCGCGGGGTTCGCCCTGCTCTGGGTGATCGCGGCCGGCTATCGTCGGATCCGTGGGCATGACGGGATGGGCGGCGGCGATCCCAAGCTGTTCGGTGCGATCGGGCTGTGGCTCGGCTGGCAGATGCTGCCCGCCGTGTTGCTGATCGCCAGCATGGTCGGGCTGGGCGCGGTGCTGACGATGCGCGTCGGCGGCAAACCCGTCACCGGGCAGACCGCGATGCCGTTCGGCGCATTGCTGGCGATCGCGGCTTATCCGGCCTGGCTCTTCATGATAGCGTCGGGCGGATGATGCTATTGCTTATCGCCGCGGCCGTGCAGGCCGCCACGCCCGCCAAGACGGTGCCCGGCGACACCACCAAGGCTCCCGCGACGCTCGGTCCGATCGGCAAGCAGGCGATGCCCGCACGGGGATGCGCAGCGTATCTCTGGTCGACGGGCGACCGCGCGCTGGTAGCGATGGCGACCGCCGACTCGGCGCGGTTGCGTCTCGCGGTCGACGGCAAGCCGGTCGATTATGCGCGAGTCGACGAGGCCGGGCCGGGTGGCTACGGCTTTGCCGGGGTCACGACCTATCGCGGTGGCGACCTGACCGTCGCGCTCGACATGACGATCGTCACGCGCGAGGATCTGGCGTCAGGCGCGATGGTGCCCAATGCGACGCTACGGCTCGAGCGGCCGGGACGCGACACCATCGTCCTTCCGGTGGCCGGCATGATCGGCTGCGTGTGAATCGTCGGATGACGGAAACCAACCCAAGTTTCGTGCGTTGCGAGGGGTTAACGGGGATGAATCGAACGCGGTCGCCCTTCGAAAGGGGATCGTGTTTCCTGTGACGAGTTCGACAAGACGGCACTATTGGCTGGCGATCGCTCTGGCGGCGACTGTGGCTGCTCCCGGCGAAGCCCAGCTGGCAAAGCCCGGTACCGCGCCCGCGAAGGGACCCGACGCACCAACGGCCGAGCAGCGATCCGACACAGGTGTCGCCGATCCCAAGGGTAACGCCCCGATCGTTCCCGATGCGGAATTCAACCAGGCGCTGCCGCCGCTTTCGAACGACATCAACGCACCGCTCGAGCCGATGGCGAGCGAGACGGCGCCCGTGACCCCCGCGACGGATGTGACCCCCGCGACGACCGCGTCGGGCGCCGTCTTGCCCCCCACCGGTCCCGAAGATCCGCAGCTGGTCGTGCCGCTTCCCGCACTCGCGAGCTACGACACGGCACCGCTGGCGACTGCTGCGGACATCAAGGACAAGGATGCGCCCGAGATTCGCTACGACGCGGAGATCAAGGGTCTGGCCGATGCGGGCGACGGGCTCGAGGCGCGCTACAAGGCGCTGTCGGCGTTGAAGGGCGGCGGCAAGGCGGCGAACACAACGCAGGTTTCGGCGCGCGCGAAGGAAGACGAGGCGCTGGTCGTCCGGCTGCTGAAGTCGCTCGGCTATTATGACGCGACCGCAGTCTCGACGATCGAAACCGTGCCCGACAAGCCCGGCCGGCTGAAGGCAATCGTCAGCGCGCAGCCGGGTCGGCTCTACACGCTCGGCTCGATCGACGTGAAGACCGCGCAGACCATTCCGCCGGATCTGGTGCGCAGCCAGTTGCCGCTGAAGGTCGGCGATCCGATCCAGGCGGACCGGATCCAGGGGGCGGAAGCCAATGTCTCGCTGATGCTGCCGCAGATGGGCTATCCGTTCGTCAAGGTCGGCGAGCGCGACATCCTGCTCGACGACGAGGCGCAGGTCCCGACCGGTGCCTATACGCTGCCCGTCGATACGGGGCCGCGCGCCTCGTTCGGGCAGTTGCGCACCGAGGGCGACGCGGTGTTCGACATCGAGCATCTGAACGTCTTTCCGCGGTTCGAGGCGGGGCAGCTTTACGACAACCGGATGACAGACGACCTGCGCGACGCGCTGGTCGCGACGAGCCTGTTCCAGAGCGTCTCGGTGGTGCCGCAGCGGACCGGCCGCACCAACCCCGACGGCACCGAGCAGGTCGACCTGCTGGTCCGGCAGGAAAAGGGCCCGGCGCGCACGCTGGGCGGCAATGTCGGCTTCTCGACCGGGCAGGGCTTCCGCGCCGAGGGGACTTGGCAGCATCGCAACCTGTTCCCCTATGAGGGTGGCCTGCTCGCGTCGGTGATCGCGGGGACGCAGGAACAGGGCCTTGCGGGCACGTTCCGTCGCGCCAATGCCGGGCGTCGCGACCGCACCTTCAGCCTGACGGCGGGGGCCAATCATTCGAACTACGACGCCTATGAGGCGTTCACGACGAGCGTCGGCATCCGCTGGAGCTATGATTCGACGCCGATCTGGCAGAAGCCGATCACCTATTACTACGGCGGCGAGCTCGTCGGCACGAACGAGAGCGTCTATGACTTCGCGCAGGGGCGAAACGTCCGGCGCACCTACGGCATCGTCGCGCTGCCCGGGCAGCTGTTGTTCGACCGCTCCGACAGCCTGCTGAACCCGACCAAGGGCTTCCGCCTGCGTTTGAACGCCAGCCCCGAAACATCGGTGCAGGGCTCGGTCAAACCCTATGTCCGCGCGATGGTCGAGGGGACCTTCTACTATCCCGTGTCGAGCAGCATCGTGATCGCCGGCCGCGCCAAGGCGGGAACGATCCAGGGCGTCGCGCGCGACGATCTGGCACCCTCGCGGCGCTATTATGGCGGCGGCGGCGGATCGGTCCGCGGCTATGGCTATCAACGCCTCGGACCGTTTGATCCCAATGGCGATCCGGTTGGTGGCCGCTCGCTCAACGAGTTCGCGCTCGAGGCGCGCTACCGGTTCGGTGATTTCGGCATCGTGCCGTTCATCGACGCGGGCAACAGCTATGAGAGCAGCACGCCGAACCTGTCGAGCCTGCGCTACGGCGCGGGTATCGGCGGTCGCTTCTACACCAGCTTCGGTCCGATGCGCATCGACGTCGCGACGCCGCTGAACCCACGCGAGGGCGACGGCAAGGTCGCGCTCTACATCTCGATCGGGCAGGCATTCTGATGGCCGAAAACGGCGCACCCCCTGCCGACCAGGGACCTATCGATCAGGCTGACGACAACGTCGTCGCCCGACGGCCGCTGTGGCAGCGGATCCTCAAGGGGATCGTGATCCTGATCGTGGCGCTGATCGCACTTGTGCTGATCGTGCTGTTCGGGATCAACACCGATCCCGGTCGCCGCCTCGTCGCGGATCAGATCGGTGGCTATACGACCGCGTCCGGTCTCAACATCAAGGTCGGCCGGATCGACGGATCCATCTACGGCGCGATGACGCTCAGCGACGTTCGCGTGTCGGACCCGACCGGCGTGTTCCTCACCAGCCCGAAGCTGCGCGTCGACTGGCGCCCATTCGCCTTTGCCAGCAACCATGTCGATGTCCGGTCGCTGACCACGCCGCTGGTCACGCTGCAACGGCGTCCGGTGCTCAAGGCAACCCCGACCGATCCCAACGCGCCGCTGCTGCCCGATCTCGATATCGACGTGAACCGGCTGGTGATCGACCGGTTCGTGATCGGCAAGCCGGTGACGGGCCAGACGCATATCCTCAAGATAGACGGCGCCGTCCATATCGCGGACAAGCGTGCACAGCTGACGACCAACGCCGCCGCGCTGACCGGCCCAGGCATTGCCGGCGGTGACCGACTGATCCTCAAGCTCGACGCGGTGCCCGAACAGAACAAGCTCGACGTCAACGTCAAGCTGACCGCGCCCGTCGGCGGCGTGGTCGCGACGATGGGGTCGCTCAAGGCGCCGCTGACCGCGACGGTGGACGGCCGTGGAAGCTGGGCCGCCTGGCGCGGCCGTGCGGTCGCGACGCTGGGCGGCGGCGAGCTCGCCAATCTCGGCCTGACCGCGAAGAACGGCCATATCGAGGTGCGCGGCGCGACCCGCCCCGGCCTCTATCTCGAAGGCCCGGTCGAGCGCCTGACCGCGCCACAGCTCGACGTGTCGATCGACACGACGCTGAACGACCGCAAGGCCGACACGCGCATGACGCTGAAGTCGGACGCACTGGCGGTCGATGCCGGCGGCCTGATCGATCTCGCCAACAGCCGGTTCGCCAACTTCGCGGTCGACGCTAAGCTTCTGACCCCAGGGGCGATCCTGCCCAATCTGCGCGGTCGCGATGTCACCGCGCGCGTCGTCCTCGACGGGGCGTTCGCGACCCCGACGGTCGACTACAAGGTCCGGGCCGCGACGATCGCCTTTGGCGACATGGGTGTCGAGAACCTCTACGCCGAGGGTCTTGCGCGCGTGAATGCCGACCGCATCCTCCTGCCGATCAAGGCGCGCGCACGTCGCGTGACCGGGCTGAATGCGGCGGTTGGCGGTCTTGCGACCAACGTCGCGATCGACGGGGACTTCGCGATCTCCGGCGTCAACGTCCTGTCCGACAATCTCAAGATCCGTTCGGACAAGATCGACGCGACCGCGGTCGTCGTCGCGAACATGTCGACCGGACGCTACACCGGCGCGCTCAAGGGGCGGGTCAACAACTACCGCGTCGACGGGATCGGCATCGTCAACCTGACGACCGATGCGAAGCTGGTGCCGGGCCCCAATGGCGGGTTCGGCATCACCGGCCGCGTCGTCGCGCAGACCGCACAGATCTTCAATGAGGGCGCGCGCAGCTTCCTCGGCGGCAACGCGATCGTCCGCTCCGATATCGGGTACAGCCCCGAGGGGATCGTGACCTTCCGCAACCTCCGCATGAACGCGCCGCGATTCCGCGTGACGCGCGGCGAGGGGCGGTTCGATCCGGCCACCGGCGCCGTGCTCGTCAACGCCGATGCCTATTCGACCGTCTACGGGCCGCTCTCGGCGCGGGTCACGGGCAGCGCGACCGCACCGGTCGTCGTCCTGCGCGCACCGCGGCCGGGCGTCGGCGTCGGGCTGGTCAATCTCCAAGCGCGGGTCGTTGGGCGAAACGGGGCCTATGCCGTCGTCGCGAGCGGCGGCACCGATTACGGGCCGTTCACCGCCGATGTGCTGGTCACGCCGGGCACGCAGCTTGCGGTCGACGTGCGCCGTGCGGTCTTCGCGGGCATCGTTGCACGCGGCCGGATCGTGCAGAGTGCGGCGGGGCCGTTCGCCGGTGCGCTGCAGTTCGCAGGGCAGGGGCTGACGGGCAATGTCCGTCTCGCCAACCAGGGCGGGTATCAGCGCGCCGATGTCGCTGCGCGGGCCTATGGTGCGAAGATTCCGGGGATGGTCGATTTCACGATCGGCCGCGCGATCGTCGATGCCAGCGCCGTGCTGTATCCCAAGGCGCCCGAAGTGATCGCCGACGTCCAGATCGCCGACATGCGCTACGGCGAGGTCGTGTTGTCGGCGGCCCGCGCGAAGGTGAATTACGTCGGCGGCAAGGGCACCGCCCAGGCGCTGGCGACGGGGTCGAGCGGCGTGCCGTTCCGCCTCGCGATGAATGCGAAACTGAGCCCCGAGAATTATCTCGTTGCGCTCAAGGGGCAGGCGAACGGCATCGACTTCCGCACCGCCAATCCTGCGCGGATCCAGGCGGCTCAGGGCGTCTATCGTCTTGCGCCGACCCGGATCGATTTCGGTCAGGGGACCGCAGCCGGCGCAGCGCGTCTTGCCGGCAGCTATGGTCGTGGGTTGAACGCACAGGCGCGGCTCGACAAGCTCGACCTGTCGGTACTGAGCGCGCTGATGCCGAACCTTGGGATCGGCGGCACCGCGACAGGCAGCCTCGACTTTGCCCAGGCCAACAGCACTGCGGTGCCCACGGCGAACGTCCGTGCGACGGTGAGCAACTTCACCCGCACGGGAATCGCGGCGGTGTCCGATGCGGTCGACATCGTGTTCGCCGGCACGCTCAATGCCGATGGCGGGACCGGCCGCGCGCTGGTCCGGCGCGGGACGACGGTGGTGGGGCGCATGGTCGCCAATCTCCGGCCGCTGGGCGCTGGCGCGTCCTGGTCCGAACGACTGATGGCGGCACCGCTGTCGGGTGGCATCCGGTACAACGGGCCATCGGCAGTGCTGTTCAGCCTGGCCGCGCTGCCCAATCAGCAGCTGTCCGGGCCGATCGCGATCGCGGCGGACTTCTCCGGGCGTGTTCAGGCCCCGCGCCTGAACGGCATCGTGCGGGCCGATTCGCTGACCTATGACAATGAGGTCTACGGCACGCGGCTGTCGCAGATGGCGATCAACGCGCGGTTCAATAACGACCGGCTCGAACTGACGCAGTTGCGGGCTCGTGCCGGCAATGGCAGCGTCCAGGCCCAGGGCAGCGTCGGGCTTGCCGCGGACAGCGGCTTCCCGATCGATCTGCGCGCGACGCTCGACAATGCACAGCTGGCGAAGAGCGACGCGCTGAGTGCGACGACGACCGGGTCGGTACGGTTCACCTATGGCCGCGATGGCGGACTGCTCAAGGGTGACCTGCAGATCCCGGAGGCGCGCTACGAGATCATCCGCCAGGGTCAGGCGGAAGTCGCCGAGCTGACCGGTATCCGCCGCAAGAGCGAGATCCGGCCGGCCCTGCCGACCGATCGTCCCGCGCGGCCCGCGCCGCCGAGCCTGATCAAGCTCGACCTCCGGGTGCGGGCGCCGAACCAGCTGTTCCTGTCCGGCATGGGTCTCGAATCGGAATGGGAGATGGACATGCGGATCACCGGCACGTCGACCGCGCCGGTCGTCACGGGTGGGCTCGACATCGTTCGCGGGACCTATTCGTTCGCGGGCAAGCGGTTCGAGGTCAATCGCGGCACGATCCGCTTCCGTGGCGGGGCGCTGACCGATCCGGACATCAACATCCAGGCGACGACGACCACGAACAACATCACCGTCGTCATCAACGTCACGGGCACCGGCCAGCGCCCGCAGATCGCCTTCACCTCGACCCCGGCGCTGCCGCAGGACGAGGTGCTGAGCCGGCTGTTGTTCGGCACCAACCCCGAGAATCTCTCGGCGACCGAGGCGATCCAGCTGGCGTCCGCGCTCAATTCGCTGCGCGGATCGGGTGGCGGGCTGAACCCGCTCGGCAAGCTGCGCTCGGCGACCGGCTTCGATCGTCTGCGCGTCCTTGGCGCCGACGAGGCCAGCGGGCGTGGCACTAGCCTTGCGGCAGGCAAGTACCTGACCGACAACATCTATGTGGAGATCGTGACCGACGCGAAGGGCTTCACCTCGACCCAGCTCGAGATTGCCCTGACCAAGGCGCTCAGCCTGCTCTCGTCGGCCGGCGCGCAGGGCGGGACCAATGCCAGCGTGAAATACTCCAAGGACTATTGATCGCCTCATCCCGTGGCGGCGCGAATCACGCCCGCCACGGGATCTTCCCAGACGCGAGACGCGGCGCGTAAAGCTCGCCGCGCGATCCTCGCAGCCAGACACAGGTCTGCCCGATTGCGGACGTGGGCGCGCTCCGCCGACCCATATACCGTGTTGCTGGTTTTGCAGGCAGGCTGCTTCGGCCTGCGCCCTGGCGCTGATGCGCTACCCATCTTGTCTGTACGGCGCAGCCGGGCGGCGTCATGCGCGCGCTGCAGCGGTAGCGACCGGTCGCATATCCGGACGGCCATGGGGATGGCCCGTCGGCGGCTACCCGTCGGCTTCAGGCCAGAACGGGTCTTAAAACACTATAGTTGAATGGCATTCAAAGTGGCCCGGCACCAATGGAAGACTGCCCGCAATGCGCGGGTTTTTCCAAAAGCGCCGGGCCGGCACCTGTTCACCAGGGGCGGATTTGGTCGCCGTAGATGAGCGAAAGAATGAGCTTCAGCACTTTTTTTCTCCCTTGTTCACGCCCGTTAGGGCGCAACCGGAAGTTAACCGGGCGTTAACTTGAACTCAACATGGTTTATTGATCGTTAACCACGTTTACGTGCCAGCATGGGAGGCTTAACGCTATCTTCAGTATCGGCAGCTAGCGTTTAGGGATGATCGACCGCTCGCATATTCCTTTCGGCTGCACGTGCGACTCGCATCGCGGCGGTTATGCGTCTGCGAGGCTGGCGCATGACTGACGCGTCGGATCCCGCGACTATGTCGTGCCTGCCCGTGGCCTTTCATGGCTGGCAATTCGTCATCCTCGCCGAGGTCGCGAATTTCGCAATGCTTCGCCGCCATGTCGGACGCGCGCGCGCGGACACGCTGGTCGGCGATATCGCGCTGAGGATCGCGGCGGTTCTGCCGCAATCGCGTACCGAGATCGCCGCGCGTGATCTGATCGACATCGCGCTTCTGGCGGATCAGCAGGACGAGCTCGACCTCGCGCTCGAGCTGATCGCACATGCCTTCACCACGCCGTTCGACATCGACGGCGAGCTTTATCACGTCGACCTGACGCTGGGCGGCGCGTCGGTCCGCGCACCGCAGCACGACGAGGTCCGCCTGATCGAGGAAGCCGAGCTCGCGCTTGCCGATGCCCGGGTCGAGCGCGGACCGATCGCGCGCGACGTATCGGCGGCCAGCGCGTCGCTCGACCGGCTGATGCTGGCGCGTGAGCTGCACAAGGCGATCGGCGGCGACCAGCTGTTCCTCCAATATCAACCCAAGGTCCATCTGCGCCGGCAGGAGATCGTCAGTGTCGAGGCACTGGTCCGCTGGCGCCATCCGCAGCGCGGCCTCGTGTTGCCGAGCGACTTCATCCCGATCGCGGAGGAGAGCCGCGACATCGTTGCGCTCACGCTGTGGACGATCGAGCAGGTCATCGGCGACCAGCGGATCCTGGCGGCGCATGGCCATGAACTGCCGATCTTCATCAACATCGCCGGCGTCCTGCTCGCCGATGCGCGATTCGTGCGGCAGGCGTGTGAGATGATCACGGCGAGTGGTGCGCGTCTGGGTTTCGAGATTACCGAGACGTCGGTTATCCGCGATCCAGAAAGCGCGATCAGGAATTTACAGGTTTTCGCGGATATCGGCATCGTGATTGCCATCGACGATTATGGCGCCGGCCTGTCATCACTCGCCTATCTCAAACAGCTTCCCGCCAGCGAGCTCAAGATCGACAAGCTCTTCGTCACGCAACTCACCAGTTCGAACCGCGATCCGCTGATCGTCCGGTCGACGATCGACCTGGCGCATGCGCTCGAGATGGAGGTCGTCGCAGAAGGGGTTGAAACGCCCGCGGCAATGGCGCTGTTGTCGGTCATGGGGTGCGACATGATTCAGGGATTTCTGGTGAGTCGCCCGATCGGTATCGACGCTCTGCTGCCGTTCCTCGCGGAAGAGCGTCATCTCGCGATCGCCCGCGATGTCCGGTCACCGCTCACGCGGATCGCGGCTGTCCGGAAGACCGGCTGAGTGCTGCGGCTGGGGAGGGGACCGATGACGGTCTGGCGTGGACTGCCGGCGGTTCTTCTGGCCCTCACTGCAATGCCCATGTCTGTTCGTGCCGAATCACTGCCTCAGGTCCGGTTCGATATCGCGATCGGGGACGCCAAATCCGCGATGCAGATCGACCCTGGCGACGCCATTCTGAGGGCATCGAAAGCGGAAAAGGCGGCCGCCGCCATAGCGGACCCGGAGAGGCGGGAGTTGGCCATCGCAACGGCGCAGTGGCTGCAGGGGGAGGCGGCGTTACGTCTGGATCGCAACGATCGCGCAGCCGGATTGATCGATAGCGCGCTTGCGACGGTCGTCAGGCTAAACCCCGGCTCGGCGCTCCACGGGGAGATCCTCTTGTCTCGTGGCGGCGTGCACGGGACCCGTGCGGAGCTGGGGGCGGCCTTGGCGGACTATCAGGCCGCGCATAATATTTTCCGCAAGCTCGGGGATTTGCGCAATCGCGCCAAGTCGCTCATGCTGATCGCAATGCTGTACAGCGACGGTAACGACAGCGAGTCCTCCCTCAAATATCTAAGCCAGGCTCTGGAGGTCTATCGCGGCGACCCGGGCATGCTCGTGGCGATCTACAACAACCGGGCATCTAACTTTCAGGAGCTGGGCCGGCACGCCGAGGCTGAGGCGCAGTATCGCAAGGCTCTGGCGCTTGCGGAGCAGATAAAGAGCCCGTTGCTGCAGGCCCGCATTCAGGGTAATATCGCGCGTGTTTTGCTGAAGGCGCATAAGATCGCCGCCGCAGCACAGGCTCTCGCGGCCAGCCAGCGCCTAGCAAAGGCATCAGAGACCGCAGTCTGGCAGGTTCAGCTGCTACCGATAGCTGCCGGAGTCGCCTTGCAACAGGGGAATTTGCCGCGTGCGCTGGCGCTGATCTCGCAACGTTTTGCGGGCGTCGATCTGACGACGACAGGCCTGTCGTCTCGCGAAGGGCATCAGGTTGCCTACGCGATCTACAAGGCCCTTGACCGACCCGTCGATGCGCTCGCCCATCTCGAGGCACAGAAGCGTTTGGATGACCAGGCGACCGCGATTGCCACCAATGTGAGCACTGCCTTGCTGGCAGCCCGGTTCGATTTCGCGAACCAGGAACTGAAGATATCGAAGCTGCGCGCGGACGAACTCGAGCGCAGCGTGCGGTACGAACAAGACCAGGCGAAGACCGAGCGGCTGATGTTCATCGGCGCGATCGCGGCGGTTTCGATCATCATCGGCCTGCTCGCGCTGGGGCTGGTGACGATTCGCCGCAGTCGCGACAAGGTGCGCGCCGCGAATGACGACCTCGCGATCACCAACGCGGCGCTCGGCAAGGCGCTTGCGGCGAAGACCGAGTTCCTGGCCACGACCAGCCACGAGATCCGCACGCCGCTGAACGGGATATTGGGCATGACCGAGGTCATGCTCGCCGATTCGCGCCTGACGCCGGACCTGCGCGATCGCCTCGGCATCGTGCGCGGCGCGGGGGCGACGATGCGCGCGCTGGTCGACGACATTCTCGACATCGCCAAGATGGAAACCGGCAACCTGACGATCGAGTTCGCGCCGTTCGATCTGTGCGCCACGGTGACCGATGCTGCGCAGATGTGGGAGGAGCAGGCCCGGTCGAAGGGGCTGTCATTCACGCTCGACATGACCGACTGCCCCGCCCGGATCATGGGCGACGCCGCGCGGGTGCGGCAGATCGTGTTCAACCTGTTGTCGAATGCGCTGAAATTCACCCGCGTGGGCGCGGTGACGGTGGCGTTGCGGACCGGTGAAGACCGGCTGTGGCTCGACGTATCCGATTCGGGCATCGGCATTCCGGCAAACAAGCTCGACGAGATCTTCGAATCCTTCCGCCAGGCGGATGCCGGAACGACGCGGCAGTTCGGCGGAACCGGGCTCGGCCTGTCGATCTGTCGCAACCTCGCGCGCGCGATGAATGGCGACGTCACGGTCACCAGCCGCGAAGGGCAGGGCGCCACGTTCACGCTCAGCCTGCCGCTGGTCCATGCGGAGGCGATCGCGCTCGGCGACCTGGGGGCCGATCAGGGAACCGGCGCGGCGACGCTGATCATCGACCGCAATCCCATCATGCGCAGCATGTTCCGGACGCTGGTGACACCGCATTGCGACATCGTCCTGACCGCCGCCTCGATCGACGAGGCTGTCACACTGCTGGCGCAGACGGTCGTCGCGAACATCGTGATCGACGATGCGATGTTGCGCGCCGGTGGCGATCCGGGGCTGGCGCTGGAGCAGCTGACACGGGCGGCGGGTGATGCCGCGACGACGCTGTTGTGGCCCGCCGATCGGCTCGACGATCCGACACTGCTCACGCCTGCCATTACACGCATCGTTGCGAAGCCGGTATCGGGTGCCGCTCTGGTCGAAGCGATCTTCGCGTCGCCAGTAGTTAAAAACAACGCAATTCCCGATCTTGTCTCGCGGGCGGCTTGATGCGTAAACGCCTAGCAATGACGGACAGTGCGCCTCTCCCGGTCGACCCGTCACGGAGGATATGTTGAACATATTGTTCATCGAGGACGATCGGATGAACCGCCGCGTGGTGGGCGACATGCTCGACGTGGCCGGCGCGACGATGGTCGAGGCGGAAAGCGCCGAGCGTGGCCTCGAAATCCTCGACGAGCAGGATTTCGAGATGGTGCTGGTCGACCTGCGCATGCCGGGCATGGACGGGATCACCGCGATCCGCCACATTCGCGCGCGGTCCGACGCCAAGGGCATGGTCCCGATCATCGTTGTGACCGCGGACGTCGCCCCCGACCTTCGCCAGCGCTGCCTTTCCGCGGGCGCCGACGACGTGATTTTCAAGCCGGTCGCGATGGATTCGCTGTTCGACGCGATCGGCCGGATCCTCGCGCGTGAGGCACAGGGCGACGGGCTGATCGGCTGATCACAGGCCGGTCATACGGCCGCTAGAGCGTCTTTTCGTAGACCTGATAGACCTTGTTCATGCGGCTCTCGATCGTCTCGGCGATCGAGCGCATCCCCTGATTGTCGTCGAGGATCCAGCCGATCTCGGCGCGGGTCGCGCCGTAATCCTGCGAAGCGGAACGCCGGATATATTCGATCATCATGAAGGCGAGCTGGCTTGCCATGCGCGACGACTGCAGCTCCCGGACGACGCCCATCAGCGGGACGCGGACTGTTTTTACCTTTGGTTTGCGCAGCCACAGCAACAGCTTGGCCCAGCCGAACGGCAGGAGCGACCCGCGCAGCGGCTTGATCGCCTCGTTCAGGTCGGGCAGCGTGATCATGAACGCGACGGGCTTGCCGTCGACCTCGGCGATCCGGATCAGGTCGTTGAAGACGATCGGCTTGAGCTTGACCCCGACATCCTTGATCTCGGGGGGCGTCAGGGGCACGAACCCCCAGTTGCTCGACCAGGCATCGTTGAGGATGGCGAGGATGATCGCGGCCTCGTCCTCGAACCGCGACTTGTCGACCTCGCGGATGACGATCCGCGGGTTCTTCTCGCCCGACTTGATGATCCGCTGGACGATCGGCGGGAACTGCCGCGTGACGTCGACCTCATAGGTCATCAGCCGCTTGACGGGGACCTGGCCCGACCGCTCGACCCAGTCGCGATATTCGGGACGCGCATGCCCCATCATGATCGTCGGTGCGTGATCATAGCCTTCGACGAGGAGCCCGGGCTCCTCCCAGATCGACATGCTGATCGGGCCGAGCATCCGCGCTATGCCCTGCGCGCGCAGCCAATCCTCGGCCGCGGCGAGCAAAGCCTGGAACACCGGCTCGCTCTCCGCCTCCATCAGCCCCCATTGGCCGACGCCGGGGCCAAAGCCCTGTTCGGCGGGCATGGTGAGCGCGAGCGTGTCGATATGCGCCGAGATGCGACCGACGACACGGCCATTCTCCTCGGCGAGGAACAGCTGCGCCTTGGCATGGCTGAACCAGCCATTCTTTTCGGGCGTGATCAGCCCGAGCGCTTCGGTCTTGAGCGGCGGGACCCAGTGCGGATCGTCGCGATAGAGGCCGAAGGGCACGTCGACAAAGACCTTGCGATCACGCTTCGTCTCGACCTTGCGGATCGTTATCGTACCGGCCATTGGCTCGCCCCTCAGCGCATCGTCGTCAGCCGCTGCGGATATCGACGATTACGCGGTTCGTACAGCGGCTATTCCTCGGTCCGGAACAGCACCGCCTCGCCGATCAGGAAGAACAGGAGGAAGGGCGCCCAGGCGGCGAGAAACGGCGGATAGGCGCCGAGATTGCCCATCGCGAGCGCGAAATTGTCCGCGACGAAATAGGCGAAGCCCAGCCCCATGCCGATCACCGCGCGGATGAACAGCTTGCCCGAGCGAGCGATGCCGAACGCCGCGACCGCGCCCAGCAGCGGCATCAGCACCGACGACAGCGGTCCCGACAGCTTGTGCCAGAGCGATCCCTCGAGTGCCTTGGTCGGGCGCCCCGCATCGGCCAGATCGCCGATCGCCGCCTTCAGCGCGCCGAAGGACAGGCTGTCGGCGTCGACGCTCGCGAGCGTGAACTGGTCGGGCCGGACATCGCGCCCGACGACCACCGAGCCGAGCGTGGTCAGCGTGCCGCTGGCGACGTCGAACCGCGTCGCGGGGCCGATCTCCCAGCCCCCGGCGACGCGCTTGCCATTGGGGGCGCGGATGATCGAGACGAGGCTGCCGCCGGCGCGATCGTATAGCGTCACCCCGCCGAGCCGCGTTCCGGCGCCCTTGCCGCGCGTCTGGTTCACCTGGATCAAATCGTCGCCGTCGCGCACCCAGACATTGGCACGGTCGCCACGGTCGATCGGCATCGCGCCGTAATTGACCTTCTGCCACTGCGACAGGGTGGCGGTGGCGCGCGATACGACGCGGTCGTTGAAGCTGAAGCTGACGATCGCGACGACCAGGCTGGCAATCAGCAGCGGGGCGAGCACCTGATGCGCGGAGAGGCCCGACGCCTTGAGCGCGATGATCTCGCTGTTCTGGTTCATCGTGATCAGCGTCAGGATGGTGCCGAGCAGGACCGAGAAGGGCAGCGCGAAGGCGATGATCTGCGGTGCGCGAAGGCTGACATATTGCCAGACCTGGGCGTCGCCATTGCCCGCCTGCGCCAGGATGTTGCCCGATTCGCTCAGCAGATCGAGCGCCTGGAGCACGAGGACCAGCGCCGCGAGGATGCTGAACGTCCGCGTCATGAACAGCCGGCCCATATAGACCGCGACCGTGCGCGACGGAAAGATCGTGATCCTGCTCATGCCGTCTTCTCTTTGCGGCGCCCGGGCAGCCGGCTGGTGATCGCCTTGACGATCCGGCCGACGCCGCGCTCCAGCGCACCGATCGGCTCGCCGCCGGGCACATAGGCGATGGTGTAGTACATCCACAGGATCAGCCCTGCGAACACCGTGAACGGCACCCAGAGCGCGATCAGCGGGTCGATCCGGCCAAGCTCGCCGACGTCCGCCGCATATTGGTTCACCTTGTGATAGGTGACGATCATCACGATCGACAGGAAGACGCCGAGACCGGACGTCGACCGTTTCGCCGGCACGCCGAGCGCCACCGCCAGCATCGGCAGCAGGAACATCATCGCCACCTCCGCCAGACGGAAGTGGAATTCGGACCGGCTTGCATCGCGCAGCTCGGGCGTCGCCGCCTCATGCCCCGCACGCGCAAGTTCGGGCAGCGTGAATTCCAGGTTGCGCCCGCCGCGGACGCGGAAGCTCTCGAACTTGGGCAGGTTGATCGGCAGGTCATGGCTGCTGAAGGTCAGCACGCGCGGCGTCTTGAATTCGGGCCGTTCGTGGATCAGCGTCCCGTTGGCGAGACGGAAGATGATGACGTTGGGATCGTCGGTCGCGAGGAAGCGTCCCTTCTCCGCGGTGACGCCGATCCAGTCGTTCTTCGGCGTCTGCGCATGGACGAAGATGCCCGACAGCTCGCGCCCCTTGTCGCGGCTCTGCTCGATCCGCAGCGTCATCCGGTCGCCCAGATGCGTGAATTCACCGACCTTGATCGACGCGCCGAGCGCGCCGGTGCGCAGCTCGAAGCGGAGCCCCTCGTAATAATAGCGGGCGATCGGCTGGAGATAGCCGACGATCAGCAGGTTCGCGATCGCCAGCACGATGGCGAACATATAGGGCACCCGCAGCAGCCGGGTATAGCTCATCCCGACGCTGCGCAGGACGTCGAGTTCCGACGTCGTCGCGAGCTTGCGGAACGCGAGCAGGATACCGAGCAGCAGCCCGATCGGAATCCCGAGGCCGAGATATTCGGGCAGCAGATTGGCGAGCATCCGCCAGACGACGCTGATCGGCCCGCCCTCGGTCGCGACGAAATCGAACAGCCGGCGCATCCGGTCGAGCACGAGCAGCATCGCCGCGATGATCAGCGTCGAAAAGAGCGGGACCGCGATCAGCCGGGCCATGTAGCGATCGATGGATTTCATGAAGCGGGGGCTCTGCGAGCGCCTCGAACGCGAGGCGTGGGGCGGGTCTATATCAGCTTTTCGCGCGGGATATAGGGCGGCGGCTATAGTTCGGACGGGGCGGGCCTGTCACGGTCTATTCGGCCGCCATCTGGCGGGGCGGGGTGGGGCGATCGGTGCCCATCGCCGCCGCGACCGCGCGTTCCAGGCCGCTCAGCGTGAAGGGTTTGCGCAACACCTCATGCTCACCGAATTCGCTCGTCGCGGCCTCGCCCGCAAAGCCGGTGACGAACAGGATCGCGATGTCGGGGAACAGCGGCCGCAATGCCGCGATCATCTCGGGCCCCGTCTGGCGCGGCATCAGGACGTCGGAAATGATAAGGTCGATCGCGCCGTGACGCGCGAGCATCGCCGCCGCATGGGTCGGGTCGTCACAGGCGACCGGATGATGGCCCAGCTCCTCGAGCGCACCGATCGTCGCGGCGAGCACGCGGGGATCATCCTCGACCACCAGCACGTTCAGCCCGGTCGGCGCGACGGGCTGCACCGGCTCTGGCAGGTCCGCAAACGGCAGGACGGGTTGCGGCTCGATCGCGGGATCGCTGGTGTCGCGCGGCAGAGAGAGCGTCACCGTCGTTCCCTCGCCGACCACGCTGGCGATCGCGATCTCGCCGCCCAGCTGCCGGACCAGGCCGAAGATCTGGCTGAGGCCAAGCCCGGTGCCCTTGCCGGTTTCCTTGGTGGTGAAGAACGGCTCGAACACGCGCTCGGCGACGTCCGGCGACATGCCGCTGCCATCGTCGGCGACCGTGATGGTGGCAAAGTCGCCGGCTGGGCAGTCGCCGATCGCGCCCGCGGTCAGCACCGCAGCGCCAGTGGTCACGATCATCGTGCCGCGGCCGTTCATCGCGTCGCGCGCGTTGACCGCAAGGTTGAGCACCGCATTTTCGAGCTGGACGCGATCCGCGCGGACCCGCCAGCCCTCGGACGCGTCGACGACGTGCAGCGTGATCGCATCGCCGAGCGTCCGGTCGAGCAGGTCGGACATGCCCTCGACCAGCCCTGCGACCCCCATCGTCTCGGGTTTCAGCGAATCCTCGCGGCTGAAGGCGAGCAGCCGGCGGGTCAGCGCGGCGGCGCGGGTAGCGCCATCGGTCGCACTCTCGATGTGCCGCCGCGCGGTCGCCGGATCTCGCGCGATGTTGCGCAGCGCCAGTTCCAGCCCGCCCAGAATGACGGCCAGCATGTTGTTGAAATCATGTGCAATGCCGCCGGTCAGCCGGCCGACCGCGTCCATCTTCTGGACCTGCCGCAACTTGGCGTCCTGCACGCGCAGCTCGGCGGTGGCCTGTTCGACCGCGGCGGACAGTTCCTCGGCACGGCTGCGCTCCATGTCCGCGTCCGCCTGCGCGACCGCACGGTCGCTGACCGCGCGGATCGTGAACCAGCCCAGCCCGATCGCGCCCAGAACGATCAGCATCCCGAACACCGCGAGCACGCCCGCGATCGAGCTCGAGCGTTCGACCGATGCCATCGCCCGCGACGTCCGGTTGTCGAGCAGCGCCCGCTCGCGCGCGATGAGCCGGTCGAGCGTCCGGTTGATCGCGATGAGCGTCGGGGCGTTGCGTCCCTGGTAATAGCGCGCGAACGCCTGCGAATTCTTGCCGTAATTGGTGCTGAGCGCGGTCATCGACAGCTCGCGGCCGCGGTCTTCATAGGCCTGGCGCAGTTCGGCGATGTGCCCGCGCTGTTCGCCATTGTCGTAGGTCAGCCGCTCGAGCCGGTTGAGCTGCGTCCCGGCCAGGACCCATTCCTCGAAATAGAGCCGGCCCAGTTGCCGGTCGCCGCTGATCACATAGCGGCCGAGCGACGCTTCGGACCGGGCGATCGTGCTCGACAGCGTGCGCGCGAGGATCATCACGTCATAGCTGTGCGCCTGCAGCCGCAACGCGCTGTCGCGCTGACGGTTCGCGCTGCTTAGCGTGGCGATGAGCCCGACCAGAACGGCGGCGCCCAGCAGCGCCATCACGATGAGCGTGATGGTCCGCCAGGTCGCACCGCCCCCAAGGGCTGCCGCGTCGGCCTCGTCCTGCGTCACCCCGCGACGATAGCGTGCGTATTGCTCCCGACGCAATGACAGCGGCCGGCTGCTAACCGATCACGCCGACGGCGCGACCCGCGTCGCGGAACATGGAGAGGATCGTCTCGACCTGCGCGTCGGTATGTTCGGCGCACAGCGAACAGCGCAGCAGGAACGTGCCCGCAGGCGTCGCCGGCGGGCGCGCCATGTTCACGTACAGCCCGCCCTCGAGCAGCGACTGCCAGATCGCGATCGCCTGTTCCTGGTCGGTCAGGATGATCGCGATGATCGCCGAATCCGACGTCTCGGTGCCGAGCTTGAAGCCCATCGCCTTGAGGCCCGCATGCATCGCGCGTGCATTCTTCCAGAGCTGCGCGCGCTTGTCATGCGCGGTCATGAGCTTGCGGATCGACGTCGCGGCGGTGGCGACGACCGAGGGGGGAAGCGACGCGGTGAAGATGTACGGGCGGCAGGCGAAGCGGACCATCTCGAACTTCGGGTGGTTCGACACGACGAACCCGCCGACCGTCCCGACCGATTTCGAGAAGGTGCCGACGACGAAATCGACCTGGTCGGTCAGCCCCATCTCCTCGTACACGCCGCGGCCATTGGGGCCGAAAAAGCCCATCGAATGCGCCTCGTCGACCAGCACCATGCAACCATGCTTCTTGGCGACCGCAACCATCTCCTTGAGCGGGGCGATGTCGCCGAGCATCGAATAGACGCCTTCGAGCACCACCAGCTTGCCGGCTTCCTTGGGCAGGCGGCCGAGCCGCTTGTCGAGATCGGCGACGTCGTTGTGGCGGAAGCGGACGATCTCGGCATTGCCCTGCTTGCAGCCGTCATAGATCGACGCATGGCTGTCCGCGTCGAGGATGACGTACTCGCCCTTGCCGGCGAGCGTCGAGATGATCCCGAGATTGGCCATGTAGCCGGTCGAGAACACGATCGCGCCGCTCATGTCGTAGAACTCGCGCAGTGCCTGCTCGACGTCGATATGATCGTGGAACGTGCCGTTGAGCATCCGGCTGCCATTGGTGCCCGACCCGAATTTCTCGAGCGCGTCCTTGCCCGCCTGGATGACGTCGGGGTCGAACGTCATGCCCATATAGTTGTAGGTGCCGAGCAGGATCGTGTCCTTGCCGCGGATCACCGCCTCGGTCGGCGACTTGACCTCGTCCATCACGATCGTGAACGGATTGCGCACGCCGGACTGCACCAGCGCCTCGCGTTCGGCGATCAGGCCATCGAACTTGCTCATCAGATCGCGTTCGGGCGCGACCTCGGGGGGATCGACGGGGAGGGCGTGGGCGGTAGTGGCGGCTTCGGTCATGTTCGGTTCCAGATCAGGACGGTATCGCCCCTTGCCATTCGCCCTGAGCGAAGTCGAAGGGCCTGTGTCTCATGTGCTTCGACTACGCTCAGCACGAACGGGATATTTTTGGTTAGTCCTGCTTCAACTTCGCGACGGCATCGACCAGCTGGCCGACGGTTTCGATCTCGGCCTGCATGTTCATCGTGATGATGATGTCGAATTCATCCTCGATCGCGGCGACGAAATCCATGACGGTCAGGCTGTCCCATTCGAGATCGCCCTGGAAGGTGGTCGCATCGCTCAGCGCGACGCCCTTCTTGTTGAACGGCTCGATCTGCGCGGTGACGGTGTCGTAGATCTGCTGACGGTCGCTCATGCTCTTCCTTCCGGGTGTCGACGCAATCCTGACAGCGAATTGCGGCGGCTTTTCGGCGCTATAGCAGCCCCGCCGCGCGATACCACGCCGCGGTTTGCGCCAGGGCCTGCGGGGTCGGGACCGCGGGCGTCCAGAGCGTAGCCGGCGGCGGCGTGTGCGAGACCCAGTCGGGATGGCAGAAATAGCGGACCCGGTCGCGCGTCAGCTTGGCCTTGCCGCGCCGGACGAAACGGTCGGCGGCGGACGCCAGCGACAGGACGACGCGCGGCATCGATAGCGGCCTCACCGGTTTCCCGACCGCGACGCCGATCGCGCGCGCGAAGTCGCGATTGTCCCAGCCCTTTGGCGTGCCATCGTCGGGTTCCATGATCGCCGGCGCGACCGGGATCTCGGCCAGCGCGAGCAGCAGCGCGGTCAGATCCTCGACATAGAGCAGCGAGACGCGCGTGCCGGCAGGGGGCATCGGCACATATCCCGACCGCGCCGCCTTGAACACGTCGAGCAGGTCGTGATCGCGCGGGCCGAAGATCGCGGGCGGGCGGACGATCGTCCAGTCGAGCCCCGACGCGGCAACGCACGTCTCCGCCTCGGCCTTCGACCAGCCATAGTTGGACAGTGCCGGCGCTCGCGCCGCCAGCGACGAGACCTGGACGAAGCGGCGAATACCCGCCGACCGCGTCGCATCGACGATCGCCTGAGTGCCGGCGATATTGCCCTCGGCAAAGCCCGCGCGATCCGCGGCGTTGACCACGCCGGCGACGTGGATGACCACGTCCGCGCCCTTGACCAGCGTCGCCAGGCTCTTCGGGCGATCGAGCGCGCCTTCGATCCAGGTCACGCCGATGCGCTTGGCCTGTGGCTTGCGGGCGAGCGCGCGGATCGTGTGTCCCGTCTCCAGCGCATGGTCGATCAGGTGGCTGCCGACGAACCCGGTACCGCCGGTGATGGCCAGGATCATGACGGCTCGCTCCAGATCGACGGTTGCGCGGCAGTCATACGAGCGCCAGATGATTGCGATGGACGAGCGCCGAGCGCGGCGCATAGCCGAGGATCGCGGCGTGATCGTCGCTATGGCGGCCGAGCAGACGCGCGGTGTCCGCCGCGTCATATTCGGCGAGGCCGCGCGCAACGATGCCGGCCGGCCCCTCGATCGTCACCAGATCGCCGCGCACGAAGCCCCCGTCGAGCCCCGTCGCACCCGCGGCCAGCAGGCTGCGTCCCTGGCCGAGCGCGGCGGCGGCGCCGGCGTCGACATGGATCGTGCCCTTCGCGGTCAGCCCGCCCGCCAGCCAGGCTTTCCGCGCGGATGCGGTGCGTTCGGCGCTGAAGATCGTGTGGCGGGCAGGGGTGGAGAGCGGATGGTCGATTCGGCCCGAGGCGATCACGAGTGGAATGCCCGCCGCCGTGGCGATTCGCGCGGCGGCGATCTTCGATGCCATGCCGCCCGATCCCATTCCGGACCCCGACCCGTCGTCCGCCATCGCGGCGACCGTGTCGATCCGCGGGACATCGGCGATGTGGGTGGCCGAAGGGTCGACATGCGGATTGGCGGTATAGAGTCCGTCTACGTCGGAGAGCAGGATCACACCCTGCGCGCCCGCGGCCTGCGCGACCCGCGCCGCGAGCCGGTCATTGTCGCCGAAGCGGATTTCGGCGGTCGCGACGCTGTCATTCTCGTTGATCACCGGCACGACGCCGAGCGACAGGAGCCGGTTGAGCGTCGCGGCGGCGTTGAGATAGCGGCGGCGGTCCTCGAGATCGTCGAGCGTCACCAGCATCTGCGCCGCGTTCAGCCCCTGCGCGGCGAGCAGTTCGGCCCAGACCTGGCTGAGCGCGATCTGCCCGGTGGCGGCGGCCGCCTGCGCGTCCTCGAGACTCGCGCGGCCGCCCTTGGCCAGGCCAAGTCGCCGCGCACCGAGCGCGATCGCTCCGGACGACACGATCGCGACCTGTTGCCCGGCACGCGTCCGCGTTGCGACGTCGGCGACGAGCCCGGCGAGCCAGTCGCGCCGGACACTGCCGTCGGGATCGACGAGCAGTGCCGAACCGATCTTCACGATCAGGCGGGGGCAGGAGGACGGCGGAAACATCATTGGTCGACCCCGTAGGTCCTCCCCGTAGGTCGTCATAGCCTGCAACACCCTATCGTCATTCCCGCGGAGGCGGGAACCCATATTGGCTGGCCTCACCACCGAATCGCATATCCCTGAGGCTATGGATCCCCGCCTGCGCGGGGATGACGATGGCGTACATGATCGGGCTACGGAGCGGTTTTGAACGCTACAGCGGCGACCATGCGACCGGCTCTTCGCCCTCCGCCAGGTCCTTCGGCGCGCCCGGTGCCGGGCCGATCTCGCCGATCAGCTTGTCGAGCACCGCCTCCACGCCGGCACCACTCGCGCCGGACATCGCCATCACCTCGGCACCGCTGGCCTCGGCCAGTTCGGCCGACAGCGCCGCGATCAGCTCGGCGTCGAGCATGTCGGTCTTGTTCAGCGCGACGATCACCTTCTTGTCGGTCAGCCCCTCGCCGTAATTGGCCAGTTCGTCGCGGACGATCCGGTAGGATTCGCCGACATCCGCATCGTTCGCGTCGACCAGATGCAGCAGCACGCGGCACCGTTCGATATGCCCGAGGAACCGGTCGCCGATGCCTGCGCCCTCGGCCGCACCCTGGATCAGCCCGGGAATATCCGCGACGACGAATTCGCGCTGCTTGTGGCGGACCACGCCCAGCTGCGGCCGGGTGGTGGTGAAGGCATATTCGCCGACCTTGGCCTGCGCGTTGGTGACCTGGTTGATGAAGGTCGACTTGCCCGCATTCGGCAGGCCGACGAGACCCGCATCGGCGAGCAGCTTCAGTCGCAGCCAGACCCAGGCCTCGCCGAACGGCCAGCCGGTGCCGTGCTGGCGCGGGGCGCGGTTGGTCGACGTCTTGTAGCTGGCGTTGCCACGGCCGCCATCGCCGCCGCGGAACAGCACTTCGCGCTGGCCGACCTGCGTGAAGTCGATCAGCACCTCTTCCTTGTCCTCCGACAGCACCTGCGTGCCGAGCGGAACGCGGATCACGAGGTCCTCGCCGCCCGCGCCGGTGCGGTTCGAGCCCGAGCCGCCCGAGCCGCGCGGGGCACGGAAATGTTGCGTGTAGCGAAAGTCGATCAGCGTGTTCAGGCCGGCGATGCATTCGAACACGATGTCGCCGCCCTTGCCGCCATTGCCGCCATCGGGGCCGCCATATTCAATGAATTTCTCGCGGCGGAAGCTGACGGCACCGGGGCCGCCCTCACCCGAACGTACGTAGATCTTGGCTTGGTCTAGAAAATGCATCGCCGCCCCATAGCGAAATTGGCGAAAATCGCCAGCCTCTGCGACTCGGGCCCTGGTCGGCGTTGCTCAGGCCGACGGGCAGGCGGCGGCGTCCTTGCTCGCGAGCAGCGCGTCGAGTGCGAGTTCGCGCGCCCTGGTCGCGGGCAGGCCGAGCGCGCGGGCCATCGGCGCGCCCATCAACGCGTCGCCCAGCGCCATCAGGACCAGCGTCAGCGTCTGGTCCTGGATCGGTTGGTCGCCGGGCATGTCGCCCTCGGCAAGTTCGTCGACCAGATCGTGGATCGCGGTGAGAATCGGGTCGAGCGCGTCGGTGTTGCCCGACAGGATCATCCAGCTCGCCAGCGCGCCCGCGCCGCCCTTGCCGAATGCGTCGAACGTCATCTCGACCACTTCGCGCGGATCCAGCTCGCCCGCGCGCACGCGCAGCACTGCGGCGCCGATCGTGCCGACGATGTCCGCCGCCATCCGCGTGATCAGCGCCGTCTGCAGCGCCTCGGCCGAGCCGAAATGGTGGAGCAGATTGGCGTGCGTCCGCCCGATCCGGCCTGCAACCGCCTTCAACGTGACCGCGCCGGGACCGCTTTCGACGAGCAGCGCGCGCGCGGCCTCGACGGCGGCATCACGCGATTCGGTCGGGGAGAGGCGCTTGCGGGGTGTTGACGTCACGAAATGAAAAACCTACTTACAACTGTGTCAGTAATGACAATTTGTCTCTGTTTGGAGGTTTCCGTGGCGAAAGCAACCACACCCGTCGATCTGACGATCACACCGCGCGATCGTCGTTTTGGCCGGGGCTCGCCGATTCGCCGGTGGTGGCTGAACGACGATCCGATCGCGACGGCCTTTTACAACGCCTTGTCGGTCACCTTCCCCAAGGGCGAGGGCTATTTCGTCGACAGCGTTCGCCGGTTTCGCGACGGTACGCCGCCCAAGCTGACGGCCGAGATCAACGCGTTCATCAAGCAGGAGGTGATCCACACCCGCGAGCATGTCGCGTTCAACCGCCACGTCACCGACCAGGGGTATGACGTCGCGCCGCTGATCGCCGATGTCGACGCCGCGCTCGCGCTGACCAAGGGGCGCCCGCCGATCGCGAGCCTCGCCGCGACGACCGCGCTCGAGCATTTCACCGCGATGCTCGCGCATGAATTGATCGCGAACCCCCGGCACCTCGCCGGCGGCGACCAGCAGGCGGCGGCGCTGTGGCAATGGCACGCCGCCGAGGAGATCGAGCACAAGGGCGTCGCCTATGACACCTGGCTGCACGCGACGCGCGACTGGCCGCGGTTCACGCGCTGGCGGGTCAAGTCGCTGGTGATGCTGATCACCACCTGGCGCTTCTTCACGGGGCGGGCGCGCGGCATGACAGAACTGCTGCGGCAGGACGGGCTGACGGGCCCGCGGATCTGGGCGCGGATGGCATGGTATGCGTTCGGCAATCCGGGGATGGCGCGCAAGATCGCGGGCGTCTGGGCGGCCTATTTCCTGCCCGGCTTCCATCCCTGGAAACACGACGACCGCGCGCTCATCGCGCTGGCCGAAAGCGATTATGAGGCGGCGGTGCTGCCGGTCGAGAGGCGGGCGGCGGTGGCCTGAGCTACGGTTGCGGCCACTCTTCTGCCGCGTTCTCCCGCGAAGGCGGGAGCCCAGAGTCCCAAACGGCACCGCCCGCGACTCCTTGACCCCCGCCTTTGCGGGGAAACGGGGAGTAGGGCGAATCGTCGCCCAACATTTCACCCCGGCGGAGGCCGGGGCCCAGTTGGAAAGGTCGTAGTAACGACGCGATGACCGCAGTCAGCGACGTCCCCCAACTGGGCCCCGACCTTCGCCGGGGTGGTGCAATTTCAAGGTCGGGATGCGCGAATCACGCCGCCATCGGCATCGGCGCACATCGGTCCTCATCGAGCACCAGCTCGAACAGCACGGCCTGAGCCTCGCCGCCACGCCCGCGCGACGCCCGAGGTTCGACCCGCCCGGTCGGCCGGAAGCCGAGCTTGGCGAGCACGCGGCCGGACGCGGGATTGTCGACGAAATGGAACGCCTCGAGCCGCCGGAGCCCGAGCGCATGGCGGGCGATCGCGATCACCGCCTCGCCAGCCTCGGTCGCATAGCCGCGTCCCCAGGCATCGGGCGTCACCCAATAGCCGAGCTCATGGCCATACCCGTCCGGCGATGCATGGATATCGATGCCGCCAACCAGCCGCGGCGCACCAGGGTCGAGCGCCTCGATCAGGAAGCGCGGCTGATGCTCGCCGCGGGGCTGCGCCAGAAAGGCCGCCGCGTCGCCGAGTGAATAGGGCCAGGGTGCCCGCGTCAGCTTGGCGATCACGGCTTCGTGCCCGATCGCCTGCGTCAGCGCAGGCGCATCCTCGGGCCAGCCGGGCCGCAAGGTCAGTCTCTTCGTGCGCGCGAACATTGCTCTCTTCCTCTCGCGTCGTCGGCTGCGCGCATGCCACGTCAGGATGACGGGACGGCGACAGCCAAGGGGAGGGAGCAATAAAAAAGGGAGCCGGGGTGACCCGTCTCCCTTGTTCAGGTTCGCTTTCGCGACCCGGGTCACCCTGGTGGGCAACCCGGATGGTTACCCGATATTATTCGGCTGCAACTGCCATGTCGGCGGCATCATTCGCTGCCAGCTCGACCGAGCAGAACTTGCGACCAAGTTTGCCCTGGCTGAACACGACGCGGCCATCGACCAGCGCGAACAGCGTATGGTCCGTGCCAATGCCGACATTGGTGCCCGGATAGAACTTCGTCCCGCGCTGGCGCACGAGAATGTTGCCGGCAACGCATGCCTGGCCACCGAACTTCTTCACGCCGAGACGACGACCGGCTGAATCGCGACCGTTGCGCGAAGAGCCGCCTGCTTTCTTATGTGCCATCTGAAGCTACTCCTTATGCCTGAGCGGCCGGGGCGTCAGCCTCGGTCTGCTTGGCCGTCTGGCCGCCGACGGACACGATCTTCAGGATCGTGTGCTGCTGGCGATGGCCGTTCTTGCGACGATAGTTGTGACGACGACGCTTCTTGAAGACGATGACCTTGTCCGCCTTCGCCTGAGCGATGATCTCTGCAGCGACGGTGAAACCCTCGACCGAGCGCAGTTCCGAGCCTTCGCCCGCCAACAGCACATCACCCAGCGTCACCGACGCACCTGCATCGCCCTCGATCTTTTCGACGACGATCTTATCTCCGGCGGCGACGCGATACTGCTTGCCGCCCGTGCGCACGACTGCGAACATGGCCCTTGTCACTTTCCAAATACATGTGCCCCACGAACGCAGGGTCCGCCGGGAGAAGCCGGGGAGCTAAGCGAGGGGCGTGACGATGTCAACCAAGAAGGGCCGATGCGGGGGGCTAAAACATCGCAGGCCCTGGCAGACACCGCGTAAGGACGCTGTGCCCGACCCGGCGATCAGTGCCGGTGGACGGCGCGCAGCGTGTAGCGACCATTGGCAAAATCGGTGAACAATCCGGCGATGCCCGGATGATCGACCGGCTCGTCGCCCGCGTCGGATACCAGATTCTGCTGGCTGACATAGGCGACGTAGCTCGACTCGCGATTCTCGGCGAGCAGATGGTAGAAGGGCTGGTCCTTCTTCGGCCGCATCTGTTCGGGAATCGCCTCATACCATTCATCGGTATTGGCAAAGACCGGATCTACGTCGAACACGACCCCGCGGAAATCGAACAGGCGGTGCCGGACGATGTCGCCGATCGAGAAATTTGCATGGACGATCGGCGGGGCAACGACCTCGACCGACGCCGCCGGTGCCGGCTCGGACGAGAGGGCATCGGACGCGGCGATGTCAGGGGTGGCGGGGTCGATGGGGATGTCGTGGCGGGGCATGGCGACAATTTAAGCGCTGTTTCGCGACGCACAAGCCGGGCCGCTCGTGATTGCAAAAACCCTCTTGCACTGCGGCAAGGTCTGATTTAGAGGCCCGCCCTCGACCGATCGGAGGCGCTGCTCGCAGCACTTCGGATGACCTTGCGGAGAGGTGGCAGAGTGGTCGAACGTACCGCACTCGAAATGCGGCGTACCCGCGAGGGTACCGTGGGTTCGAATCCCACCCTCTCCGCCATTTACCTTGCGCCATGTGGGTCACAGAGACCCCTGGCCCCCGCGCCGGGGCCGCGCACTTCTCTATAGCTATCGTCCGATGATCCGCTGCTGTGGACAGCGCATTCATGTGCTCAGAGCAGTAGTCACGGGCGACGGTCAGGGAGGCGGTGCGTTGTCTCCCATGCCCGTCCCGGCCAAGGCCCCCTCCAGATCGAGACCGCGATGCGTACGTTCCTTCTGAACATCCTGCTGGCGGCCGGACTGGTGGCCCTGGCCGTCCTTTCGCGGTTCATGCTGCTCGACACCTATTCCCGCTGGCAGATCGCGGCGTTCTGGCTGTTGGCGGCGCTGCTCGAATGGGGTGTCAAACCGCGGATCGGTCTGAAGGCACGTTGGCTGACCGCGCTCGCCACCGCGATCGCGACGACGCTGGCGATCCTCGCCGTGCGCTGGTACGTCGAAGGCCTGTGCCCGCACACCTGGCCGCAATGCGCGTCCTATCCGTTCTGGCGTGTCGTCCTGCACCTGATCCAGCGTATGTAGACGCGCATCGGCAGGGGGCGTCCGCCGCCGCTAGGGTCCGCGTCCTGCGCGTCGACGTCGGCGAATAGCGGATCTGTTTAGCGGCCTAGCAGGCGGTCGAGATAGGCGTCCTTGTGCTTGGGGCCGAAACTGCCCTTTTTCGGCTCGATCTTGAACAGATACCGCTCGTTCCAGGCCGCGCCACCGCCCCACCAGGTCAAGCCGACGACCGTATCGGCATTGGTCTTGAGATAGGCGATCGCCGCTGCGCCTGCCGCCTCGCAGCTCGGCGGTATCGCCCCGGCGCGTCCGAACGCCGATTCGGTGATGATCCCCTTCAACCCGCGCGCTCGCAGCTCGGACGCGAAATTGTCATAGCCCGGTGCTGCCGTGCAGTTCGGCTGCGTCCCGCTTGAACCCTTGTCGAAGTAGCGGTGCCCGTTGACGATGGTGAGGCCGAGCCGGTCCTTCAGCCCACCCACGCGGTCGAGCGCTACCAGCGCGCTTTCGGACGGCTTGGCGGCGTCCTCGCGCTTGCGCAGCCGGAACGTGGCGGAGGACCCGGGATATTCCGGCGCGATGACATTGCGGATCCCCGCGGCGCGCAGGCCCGCGATGATCTGGTTGGTATCGCGCGCCCATTGATCCCAGTCGTTGGTCAGCACCGGGTCGTCGAAATGCTTCGGCTCGTTCATCGGGTCGATGATGATCCGGTCGGACCGCGGCATGCTCGCCATCAGCGACGTCCAGAACGCCACCTGTTCGGATACCGATGGCCAGCTATAGTCGTTACGATCGAGCACGACATAGGCGCCGCGGTCGAGCGCGGCGCGCGTCGCTGCCACCAATTTCCTGCGGATCGCCGGGTCCGCCATCTGCGGTCCCTTGAACGGCAGGCGGACCATCGTGAACCCCTTGTCGAGATAGGCGCGGACCGACGCCGGCGTCGGGCAGAGCGTACCGTCGGCGACAAAGCTGCACCCGGCAATGTTCACGCCGAAGACGGGGCCCCTGATACGGACTTTGGCGCTCGCGCTGGACCTGACGGGCGCGTTTGCCTTTTGAGGTGCGGGGGGCGGCTGCATGCGCTGCGGGGAGGGCACGGCCGAGGCCGGACAGCCCAGCCCGGCGGCGGCGATGGCAAGGCCGACAAGGCCGGCGGCGATCGATGGTCAGGTCATGACATGTACCTGGCGAATAAGGGTGAAAGCGAATCGGTCGCGCTTCGGATCCGCCTCCCTATCATCGAATGTCGGGATGCCTGGCGTCGATCAGGGGCCGCGGTCTGACGCCGCGAGGGCCGCGTCATCGCGGGGACCTGTCCCTGGACTGCTCTCATGCCTGGCAAAGCGCCGTCGAGATCCGCGCGCATCATGCCACCGAGCGCGATCGCCGCAGTGCGTCGCGTCATGTAGCAACGATAGGATTTGAAACTGGAGGCCCGACCGGGAATCGAACCCGGGTGCGAGGATTTGCAGTCCTCTACGTCACCACTCCGCCATCGGGCCTCGATGCGGAGCGCGCAAATGCGGGCTTTTGTGCGGCGGGTCAACCGGGCGATCGCGTTTGTGGGCTAAAATAGTCGTGGGGTGTGCCACGGCGGTGCGCCGCCGGGTGGGGGACGGCTTGCACGCCGGCGATGGATTGGGCACGATACGGTCCAATTCTGGCTTCATATGGAGTTTCTTTTGGACGTGATGCAGGTGTCCGGGGGAACGAACCGCGCAGGGCTGGCGCCCGATGTCTTCGCGATGCCCGCGGGGATGGCGATCCGATATGATCAGCCCTGCGACGCGCTCACCGACCTCATCACCGGCTACCATGTCTATCGCGCGACCGGTCCGGCCAGCATCGGCCAGGTCAACCGCTTCCTGCCGGGGACGGCCAATGTCCGGTTCGCGTTCGAGGCGGGACCGATCAGCGTGGCGATCGGCCGGCGGACGTTCGGGCCCCTTCCGGCGGCGACGCTGTACGGCCCGACGGGGACCGCGCTGAAGGCGACGACCAATGGCGGCATCATGATCGGGTTCGGGGTCAGCGCGCTGGCCTGGAGCCGGCTGTTCAACCGGTCGGCGGCGGAGTATCGTGACCGGATCGTGCCGCTTGCCGACGCGCTCGGGCCGGTCGCGACCCAGCGTCTGACGACGGCACTGCGGGCGGCCGAACGCGACGACCAGGTCGCGCCGATCCTCGATGCCATCCTGTGTGATCTGCTCGGGCCGCCGCATCGCGAATCCGCGACGATCCGTCAGCTTACCCGGCTGATCGGGCAGGACGGCGGCGATGACGTCGCTGCGGTCGCGGCCAAGCTGGCGATCAGCCCCGACACGCTGCGGCGACTGGCGGTGCGGCATTTCGGCTTCACCCCCAAGATGCTGCTGCGGCGCGCACGGTTCCTGCGCTCGTTCCTGCGCGTGTTCCGGACGCCCGGCGGCACCGATTATTCGGCGATCGACCCGAGCTATTTCGACGTGTCGCATTTCCTGCGCGACGCCGGCACGTTTCTCGGGATGACGCCGCGGCGGTTCATGGCGATGAGCACGCCGTTTCTCGACGCGAGCGTCCGCGCGCGCGCCGCGGTGCTCGGCGCGCCGACCCAGGCGCTGCAGGTTCCCGCCGAAACCAGCGAGCGGATCATCAGCGTGGTGCCCGCCCGCCGGGCGCCGAAGATCGATACCGCCCCCGATTCCACGCCCACGCCCGTCATCGACCCGGCGGAAATTCCCATGCCCGATCAGGGCGCGCCCGTGCTAGGCGCCTGAGCGAGGTGTTGCCGCATTCTGCGTGCGCCCTCGGCGTCCCGCCCGCGGCATTTCGGTGTCACACGGGCGGGCGGGGCGCCCTAGTCCCGGCATCCGGCCCCTGTGCCATTCCGACCTCTGTGCCGTTCCGAGCCGGGCTGTCTCGCGCGATTCGCGACAGGTCGCTTGGCGCGACGCTGGCGGCACGGTAGAGATTGACGCAAGCGAACAAGTGTATTGCGCAACTAAAACAGCTGTGCGACAGGATGGACCATGACGACGATCAGCCTCGATACGAACTCCACTACCCGCACGCGTGCGGCTGTCGGCACGTCCGACGGCGGTCCCGATTTCGCGGTCATGCGTCACGCCATGGTGGCCAGCCAGCTGCGCACCAACGCGGTCAGTGACCAGCGCGTCGTCGCGGCGATGGCGCGGGTGCCGCGCGAGGCGTTCGTGCCTGACGATGTCCGGTCGATCGCCTATCGCGACGCACCGATCCCGCTCGGCGGCGGTCGCTATGCCAACCTGCCGATGGCGACCGGCCGGTTGCTCACCGAGGCCTATCTGACCGCCACCGACCGGGTCCTGCTGATCGGCGCTGCGACGGGCTACACTGCCGCGGTTCTCGCCGAGATCGTCGGTACGGTGGTCGCGGTCGATAGCGATGCGTCCTTGCTTGGCACCGCGCGCGATGCGCTGGGCGCCACGCCGACGGTCGAACTGGTCGAGGGGCCGATGGCACAGGGCCATGCCGCGGGCGCGCCCTATGACGTGCTCGTCATCGACGGCGCGGTCGAGGTGATCCCCGACACGCTGGTGGCGCAGATCCGGTCGGGCGGCCGCATCGTCGCCGGGATCGCGGATCGCGGCGTGACCCGGCTCGCATCGGGACGAAAGACCGATGGCGGCTTTGCACTGGCGGCGTTCGTCGATGTCGAGTGCGTGACGCTGCCGGGTTTCGAAACACCCAAACCCTTCAAGTTCTGAGGCACATCATGCCGCGCGCCGCTCAAGTCCGCCGTCTGCTCTCAGGTGTTGCGCTGCTATACAGCGCTGCACCGGTCCATGCGGAGACGCTCCGCGAGGCGCTGGTCAAGGCCTATACGACCAACCCGACGATCACGGCGCAGCGCGCGACGCTGCGTGCGACCGACGAGAATGTCCCGATCGCGCGTGCCTCAGGGTTGCCCTCGGCGAATGCCACCGGCGATTACACCGAATTCGTCGTGACCGCGGCGAACAGCTTCATCGCCTTGCCGCGTCAGGTCGTGGCACGCGCGAACGTCTCCGTGCCGCTCTATCAGGGCGGGCAGGTGCGCAACTCGGTCGCCGCGGCCAAGACGCGGGTCGAGGCGGGCCGCGCGACGCTGCGCGGTACCGAGGCCGATCTGTTCACCAACGTCGTCGGCGCCTATATGGACGTGATCCGCGACGAGGCGATCGTCGGCCTGAACACGCAGAATGTTCGCGTGCTCGACATCAATCTCCAGGCCAGCCGCGACCGGTTCCAGGTCGGCGACCTGACCCGCACCGACGTCGCCCAGTCCGAGGCGCGGCTCGCGCTCGCGCGGGCGCAGCTCCAGTCGGCCGAGGCACAGCTTATCACCAGCCGGGAAAACTATATCCGCTTTGTCGGCACGCCCGCCGGCACGCTCGAAACGCCGCCGACGCTGCCGCATCTGCCCGACAGCCCCGCCCTGGCGGTGACGGTGGCGATCGACAATAATCCCGTGCTGATCGCGGCGGCGAAGGAACGCGACGCGACACGGTACGATGTCGGTGTCGCGCGGGCGAGCCGCCTGCCGCAGATCAGTGCGACCGGCGGCGCCAGCTACACCAACTATCTCGGATCGGCATCGACGACCGACGGCAGCATCAACACCTTTCCCAATGCGAACAAGGCGGTGCAGGCGGGCCTGTCGCTGACGATGCCGCTGTTCCAGGGCGGTCGTCCCGCCGCGCAGGTCCGCCAGGCCGAAGCGTTTCAAAGCCGCGCGATCGAGAATGTGACCGCAGCCGAGCGCAATGTGATTGCGCAGGCGCGCTCGGCCTATGCCGTCTGGCGTTCGTCGGAACAGGTGATCCAGTCGTCCGAGACCGCGGTCAACGCGAACAAGCTGAGCCTCGAGGGTGTCCGGGCGGAGAACAGCGTCGGGACACGCACGATCCTCGACATCCTCAACGCCGAGCAGGAGCTGCTCAACAGCCAGGTCACGCTCGTGACGGCGCGTCGCGACGCCTATGTCGCGGGCTTCGCGCTGCTGGCGGCAATGGGGCAGGCGGAAGCGCGCGACCTCGGGCTCGACGGCGGCGTGCTGTACGATCCGGTCGCCAATTACGACCGTGTCCACAAGAAGATCTGGGACTGGGGCGGTGATGGCGAGCCGGTGCCGGTCGCGACGCGTACCGTCCAGTCGCCCACGCAGGACGCGGCCGTACGTCGTGAACTTGACCCGTTGCTCGACAGCCCGGTTGACAGGAACCCGGCATTGACGACAGGTAAGGATGCGCCGAGCCGCCAATAGGGGCGCGTGGGGCGACGGGGTTTGGAATGGTCCGTATGGGGGATATCAGCGCGGAGCCGTCGATGGAGGAAATCCTCTCGTCGATCAAACGCATCATTGCCGAAGAAGGCGACGGCATGCCGAGCCGCCAGCGGCGCCACCAGCGGGCGATGCCCGCATCGGCGGCCACCGATTACGCGGCCGATTACGACGACGACGCGATCGACGACGATGAAATCCTCGAACTGAGCGACCCGATGCCGATGGTTGACCGCACCCCCCGCCCGCCGAAATCGCCGGTGCTGACCTCGGTCGACGCTGCGCCGGAACCACGCCAGGCGCCGCCGCGGAGCCAGCCCCAGCCTCATGTCGCACCCCATGTCGCGCCCACAGCCTCTCATGCGCCCCAGCAGCATGCCCCGCAGCCTGCAGAGGAGCCGGCCCAGCCGATCATGTCGCGCGAAACCGCGGCGGCGACGCGTGCGCCGCTCGAGGCGCTTACGCGGATGATGGTCAAGCCCGAAGGAAGCAGCGACGGCACGCTCGAGGGTCTGGTCCGCGAGATGCTGCGCCCGATGCTGCGCGAATGGATCGACGCGAACCTGCCCGACATGGTCGAGGACATGGTTGCGCGCGAGATCGCCAAGATCATGAACCAGCAGCCCTGACCGGGCCGGCCGCAGCGTTTCGCGCTGCGGCCTGTATCGGGACCTGGTCGGCCGGCGACGATCGGACGATGCTCACCGGGTCCCGGTTCAAACTACTGTAATGTCACGACGAGCGGAACCGTGACGGTTCCGCTATGGTTGTTGGCGAATGTCCGATCACAGTGTGTCCGCGCCTGAAATCCCCGCCCGTCTCGCCGCTCAAGGCGTCCGGGGCGATATCGCGCCGGCCGATGCCAGCAGCGACATCTTCTTCGCGGCGGTGCGGACCACGCGGATGCCAATGGTGGTGACCGACCCGCATCGTCCCGACAACCCGATCATCTTCTGCAACGACGCCTTCTCGTTCATGACCGGCTATTCGCAGGACGAGATCCTGGGCTATAATTGCCGCTTCCTGCAGGGCCCCGAGACCGACCGCACGGTCGTCGGCGAATTGCGCGCCGCGATCGCCAAGCGTGAAGAAGTCTCGGTCGAGATGCTCAACTATCGCAAGAACGGCTCGACCTTCTGGAATGCGCTCTACGTCTCGCCCGTCTTCGGCGATGACGGCGAACTGCGCTATTTCTTCGCGAGCCAGCTGGACATCTCGCGGCGCCGCGAGGCAGAAGAGGCGCTTCACGAGGCGCAGCGGATGGAGGCGGTCGGCAAGCTGACCGGGGGAATCGCGCACGACTTCAACAATCTGCTGCAGGTCATCCAGGGCTATGCCGACATCCTCGACGCGCGGATCGATGCGAGCGATCGATCCGCCCGGCGTGCGGTCGATGCGATTTCGACCTCGGCCTCGCGCGCGGCGACGCTCACCCAGCAACTGCTCGCCTTTGCGCGCAAACAGGAATTGCGCGACCGGTTGATGAACCTCAACCAGCTGCTGGGCGATTTCCGGCCAATTCTCGACCGCAGCATCGGCAGTGGGATCACGCTGAAGCGCGACCTGGCGACCGATCTGTGGAATTGCCGCGTCGATCCGGTGCAGGCCGAGATGGCGCTGCTCAACATCATCGCCAATGCCCGCGACGCGCTCGACGGCACGGGGGAGATCACGATCACGACGCGCAACGCCGTCCTTCCCGAAGATGGCGGTGTCGCGAGGCTGGAGCCCGGGGAATATGTCGTGCTGAGCATTCGCGACAACGGGCCGGGGATTGATCCCGGGACCGTCGACAAGATCTTCGAACCCTTCTTCACGACGAAGGAGATGGGCAAGGGCGCCGGGCTCGGCCTCGCAATGGTCTACGGCTTCGTGCGCCAGTCGGGCGGCCTCGCCACGGTGCGCAACCTCAGCGGGGGCGGTGCCGAATTCTCGCTCTATTTCCCGCGCGCGAGCGGCGCGGTCGAGCGCAAGACCGCGGGGCCGATCGCACCGCATGCGGGCGGCGCCGAGCGCGTGCTGATGGTCGAGGATCAGCGCGAAGTGGGCGAGCTGGGGCGGACGATCCTCGAGGATCTCGGCTATGACGTCGTCCTGGTCAACAGCGCGCGCGCCGCGCTGGACACGCTCCGTCAGGATTCCGAATTCCCCCTGCTGTTCACCGATATCCTGATGCCCGGCGGCATGAACGGCGTCACCCTGGCCCAGTCGGTGCGGCGCGACTATCCGCATACCGCGGTGTTGCTGACGACGGGCTTTGCCGATGAGGCGATCGACGAGGGCAGCCGGTCGTTCGAACTGATCCGCAAACCCTATCGGCGGAATGAGTTGAACGACCGCATCCGGGCGGTGCTCGACAAGCCGGGGGCGCGGACGTGAGGCTGGTCTAGCCCGGACACGCTCGCTAAGGCACGGGGTATGAGCGAGCTTCCCAAAACCTTCGACCCCGCCTCCATCGAATCGCGCTGGTATGCGCATTGGGAGGCCAGCGGCCAGTTCCGCCCCGACCGCCCAAACGCGGAACCCTGGACGATCGTCAACCCGCCGCCCAACGTCACTGGCAGCCTGCATATCGGCCATGCGCTCGACAACACGCTGCAGGACATCCTGACGCGGCACGCCCGCCTCAAGGGCAAGGACGCGCTCTGGGTGGTCGGCACCGATCACGCGGGTATCGCGACGCAGATGGTGGTCGAGCGCCAGATGGGCGCGATGACCCCGCCGCAGAAGCGCACCGACCTCTCGCGTGAGGACTTCATCGCCAAGGTCTGGGCGTGGAAGGAAGAGAGCGGCGGCGAGATCACGCAGCAGCTCCGCCGCTTGGGCTGCTCGATGGACTGGGCGAACGAACGCTTCACGATGGACGAGGGCTTTTCGAAGGCCGTCCTGAAAGTGTTCGTCGACCTGCACAAGCAGGGGCTGCTCTACCGCGACAAGCGCCTCGTGAACTGGGATCCAGGCCTCGGCACCGCGATCAGCGACCTTGAGGTCGAAACGCGCGAGATCAAGGGCAGCTTCTGGCACCTGCGCTATCCGCTCGCCGACGGATCGGGGTACATCGAGGTCGCGACGACGCGGCCCGAGACGATGCTCGCCGACATGGCGGTCGCGGTGAACGGCGCGGACGCGCGCTACACCGCGCTGATCGGCAAGCAGGTGAAGCTGCCGATCACCGGGCGGCTGATCCCGATCATCGCCGACGACCATGCGGATCCCGAGCTTGGATCGGGCGCGGTGAAGATCACGCCGGGGCATGACTTTAACGATTTCGAGGTCGGCAAGCGCGCCGGCATGGCTGCGGGCGCGATGCTCAACATGCTCGATGCCAAGGCGCGCGTCGTGCAGGTGTCCGACGGGCTGATTCCCGCCGAGCTGCTCGGGCTGACGACCGCGGAGGCGCGGAAAGCCGTCGTCGCGCAGCTGAAGGCCGAGGGCTTCCTGATCGCGCATGTCGACAAGGACGGCGCCGAGCACGACGCCGAGCCGCGCACGATCCAGACGCCGTACGGCGATCGCTCGGGCGTGGTGATCGAGCCGTGGCTGACCGACCAATGGTATGTCGACGCCAAGACGCTCGCACAGCCCGCGATTGAGGCGGTGCGCGTCGGCGCGATCGATATCGTGCCCAAGACCTGGGAGAAGACGTTCTTCAACTGGATGGAGAACATCCAGCCTTGGTGCGTGTCGCGCCAGCTCTGGTGGGGGCATCAGATCCCGGCATGGTTCGGGCCCGACGGTACGCCGTACGTGGCTGAAACCGAGGCCGAAGCGCAGGCGCTCGCTGGCGCGGGCGTCGCGTTGACGCGTGATCCCGACGTCCTCGACACGTGGTTCTCCTCCGCACTCTGGCCGTTCGCAACGCTAGGCTGGGACGGGTCCCAACCCCCGTTCGCCCTGAGCGAAGTCGAAGGGCAGGCCACGGGCGACACCTCTGCGACCGGTGCTTCGACTTCGCTCAGCACGAACGGAAATGGGGGGCATTCTCAATCCCAAACCCGGGGGCGTCCCGGATCGCAACTCGGCGGCCGCTATCCCAACGACGTGCTCATCTCCGGCTTCGACATCCTGTTCTTCTGGAACGCGCGGATGATGATGCAGGGGCTGCACTTCATGAAGGATGTGCCGTTCCGCACGCTCTACCTGCACGGTCTCGTCCGCGCGGCGGACGGCGCGAAGATGTCGAAGTCCAAGGGCAACGTCGTCAACCCGCTCGGGCTGATCGACCAGTATGGCGCCGACGCGCTGCGCTTCTTCATGGCGGCGATGGAAAGCCAGGGCCGCGACATCAAGATGGATGAGAAGCGGGTCGAGGGCTATCGCAACTTCGCGACCAAGCTGTGGAACGCCGCCCGGTTCGCGCAGGCCAACGGCATCGTCGCGAGCACCACGCTGGAGGCCCCGCGCGCGGAGCTCGCGGTCAACAAGTGGATCATCGCCGAGACGATCGCGACCGTGCAGCAGGTCGACCTCGCGCTCGCCGACTACCGCTTCGACGGCGCCGCCAACGCGATCTACCAGTTCGCGTGGAGCCGGTTCTGCGACTGGTATCTCGAACTCATCAAGCCGCAGATGGTCGATGACGTCCGCGGTCAGATCGACGACGAATCGAAGGCGGTCGCGGGCTGGGTGCTCGACCAGATTCTGGTGCTGCTGCATCCGTTCATGCCGTTCATCACCGAGGAACTGTGGCACGCGATGGGCCCGCGCGATCACGACCTGATCGTCGCGCAGTGGCCGATGGCGGATGCGCGCTCGCTCGATCCCGAGGCGAGCAGGGAGGTCGACTGGCTGATCCGACTCGTCGGCGAGATCCGCACCGCGCGCAACGAGCTGAACGTGCCGCCGGGTGCGCGGCTGCCGCTGCACGTTCGCGATGCGAATGCGGCGACGCTCGCACGGCTCGAACGCCAGGCCCCCGCGCTCGCACGCCTCGCGCGCGTCACGCATGCCGAGGGCGAAGCCACCGGCGGCGCGGCGCAGGTCGTGGTCGACGAGGCGACCTTCGTCCTGCCGCTCGAGGGCGTGATTGATCTCGACGCCGAACGTACCCGCCTGACCAAGGCGATCGCGGCGGCGGAGAAGGAGCGCGACGCGCTCGCAGGGAGGCTCGGCAATGCAAGCTTCGTCGAGCGCGCCAAGCCCGAAGCGGTCGAGAAGGCCAAGGCGGACCATGCCGACAAGGCCGCCGAAGCCGCGCGGCTGCAGGCGGCACTGGGACGGCTGGGCTGACCTGACCCCGTCCGATGTGCGGGACGGGGCCGGGGTGTGCGTACGCGTGCTGCGAGCATGCGGGGTCGGGGATGGTCCTGACCTCGCCTGCAAAGGGGAGGGGACCCGACTGCGATGCCTGATGCGACGGACACGGCTGCACCAAGGACCGGCCAGCGCGACCTGACCACGGGGCCGATCGGCAAGACGTTGCTGGCGTTCGCGCTGCCGACGCTCGGATCGTCGGTCCTGCAATCGCTCAACGGTTCGATCAACGCGGTGTGGATCGGCCAGTTTCTCGGCGAGCGCGCGCTGGCGGCGACGACCAACGCGAACATCATCATGTTCCTGCTGGTCGCCGCGGTGTTCGGCTTCGGCATGGCGTCGACGATCCTGATCGGGCAGAACATGGGGCGGCGCGACATCGATGCGGTGCGCCGCGTTCTCGGCACGTCGTTCGGGCTGTTCACGATCATCTCGGTGCTGACGGTGGCGATCGGCTGGCTGGCCGCGCCGGCGATCCTGCGCGTGCTGGCGACGCCTGCCGAGGTCTATCCGCTTGCGCTCGCCTATCTGCGCGTGATCTTCGTCGCGATGCCCGCGGGGTTCCTGTCGGTGCTGCTGACGATGGCGCTGCGCGGCACCGGCGATTCGCTGACCCCGCTCAAGTTCATGGCGCTCGGCTCGGTCGTCGACGTCGCGCTCAACCCGCTGCTGATCCGCGGCTGGGGGCCGATCCCCGCGCTGGGGATCGAGGGATCCGCACTCGCGACACTGATCGCCAACACCGTCTCGTTCGTTGCACTGCTCGCCTACATCTACGCGAAGGACCTGCCGATCCGGCTGCGCGGTGCGGAGCTGCGCTACATCCTGCCCGATCGTGCGCTGTTGAAGACGATCGTCGTGAAGGGTGTCCCGATGGGGTTGCAGATGCTCGTCGTCTCGACCTCGGCGCTGGCGATGATCGGGCTGGTCAACCGGCACGGCACCACCACGACCGCCGCCTATGGCGCCGCCAACCAGCTCTGGACCTATGTGCAGATGCCCGCGATGGCGGTCGGTGCGGCGGTCAGCGCGATGGCGGCGCAGAATATCGGTGCGGGGCGCTGGGACCGGGTCGACCGGATCACGCGCGCGGGGCTGATGATGAATCTCGCGCTGACCGGCGGGCTCGTCGCGCTGCTGACGCTGCTCGACCGGCACGTGCTGTGGCTGTTCCTCGGGCAGGATGAGGGCGCGATCGGCATCGCCACGCGGATCAACCTGATCGCGGGGTGGAGCTTCATCCTGTTCGGCGTGTCGATGGTGCTGTCGGCGACGGTACGCGCGAACGGCGCGGTGGTCGGCCCGTTGCTGATCCTCGCGGTCGCGATGGGGCCGGTACGGTTCGGGCTCGCCTATGTGCTAGAGCCGATGATCGGCGCTGATGCGATCTGGTGGAGCTTTCCCGCGGGCTCGCTCGCCTCGATGCTGCTGACGATCGGCTATTACCTGCATGGCGGCTGGCGTAAGGGCCGGATCGTTACCGAGCCCGCCGCACACGACGCAGGCGAGGCAGCCAAGGCGGATTGCGAGCCCGCCAGCCGGTCCATGCCGGTCGGCTGAGCGCCGTCCTAGGCCTGGGGCGGCGTCACCGGGGCCATCACCTGAATGATCCCGGCGGCGATCCTGGCCGTCACCGGCGTCTTGGCGAGCACCTCGCCATCGATCGAGATCGGCAGCTTGGGGATCGTGTCGACGCGCATGCTCTTGCCGCGGAAGTCGCGGACCTCCTCGTGGCGCGATTCGTGGCGAAACACGCTGGCGACCCAGTTTTGCACCAGTCGCCGCTTCATCTTGCCCATCACCGCCTGCACGACGATCTCGCCCGAATCGACCGCCGCCGCGTCGACCAGCTCGGTCCCGCCATGATAGGGACCGTTCGAGATCCGCACCTCGACGACGCGCATCCGCACCGCGTCCGGGCCCTCGCCGACGATCAGCGTGAACGGACGGAAGCGCATGAACTGATACGCCGCCCAGCCGAGATAACCGACCCGGCCGAGTACCTTCTTGAGGCCGTGCGGCACCGTCTCGGCGATCTTCGGACTGATCCCCATCGCCGCGCAATTGGCGAAATAATCGCCGTCGATCATGCCGAGATCGATCCGCCGCGGCGCCCCGGTCCGGATGACCTCGACCGCGCCCTCGATCGTCAGCGGAATGCCCAGCGTCCGCGCGAAGCTGTTCGCGGTGCCGAGCGGGAGCACGCCGAGGATGACGTCGTGCCCGACCATCAGGTCGACGAGCCCGCTGATCGTGCCGTCGCCGCCGCCCAGGATCAGCAGATCGGGCTTGGCGGCAAGCGCGCGCCGGACGGTGGGCTCGAGATCCTCGGGGTTCTCGACCGCATGCGCGTCGACCTCATAGGGAAGCCCCGACATCGCCGCACAGGCGCGCTTGAACAGCGCCTGTCCTTTGCGCGATTTCGCGTTCACCACGAGCGCGGCGGAGCGGATCGGCCGGTCGCGCGCCAGTCCGGTATCAGGGGCCTGGGTCGTGTCTGTGGTGGTGGCGGTCATGCGAGGCCCAACGCGCGAAAGGGAAATGCGTCCCCGAGGCCGAATCGGCAGCGATCGGTTTCGTTCGCGCCGACCGTAACGCTTGCCTGCGCGGCGTCCATCCCGCAAAAGCCGCGCCATGTCCGCAAGCTATCCCGCGCTGCGCCTGCGCCGCACCCGCTCGTCCGACTGGAGCCGCCGGCTCCATGCCGAGACCGTCCTCACGCCGGCCGATCTGATCTGGCCGCTGTTCGTCGTCGAGGGGGAGGGCGTCGAGCAACCGATCGCCAGCCTGCCCGGCGTATCGCGCTGGTCGGTCGACCAGATCGTCGCGCGCGGTCGCGAGGCGCGTGACCTCGGCATCCCGTGCATCGCGCTGTTTCCCTACACCCAGCCCGAGCGTCGCACCGAGGATGGTCGCGAGGCGCTCAACCCCGACAATCTTATGTGCCAGGCGATCCGTGCGCTCAAGGATGCGGTGCCCGAGGTCGGCGTGCTGACCGACGTCGCGCTCGACCCCTATACCAGCCACGGCCATGACGGGCTGGTCGACGCGGCGGGCTATGTCGTCAACGACACCACCGCGGAGATGCTCGTCGCGCAGGCGCTGAACCAGGCGGCGGCGGGCGCGGACATCATCGCGCCCAGCGACATGATGGACGGCCGGATCGGCATGATCCGCACTGCGCTCGAGGTGGAGTCGCATCACAACGTCCAGATCATGTCCTATGCCGCCAAATATGCGAGCGCCTTTTACGGCCCGTTCCGCGATGCGGTCGGCAGCCGCGGGCTGCTGAAGGGCGACAAGAAGACGTACCAGATGGACAACGCCAATGCCGAGGAGGCGCTGCGCGAGGTCGCGATGGATCTCGCCGAGGGCGCCGATACGGTGATGGTCAAGCCGGGCCTGCCCTATCTCGACATCATCGTCCGCGTCCGCCAGGCGTTCGAGGTGCCGGTCTTCGCCTATCAGGTGTCGGGCGAATATGCGATGATCGAGGCGTCGGCCGCAGCGGGCGCGGGCGACCGTGACGCGCTGGTGCTCGAGACGCTGATGGCGTTCAAGCGCGCCGGCTGTTCGGGCGTGCTGACCTATCATGCGGCACACGCGGCCCGGCTCCTGAATGGATGAGTTCAGGCTCGAGACCGAGCGTCTCATCCTGCGCGCGTGGCGGGACGCGGACATCGAGCCCTTTGCGGCGATGGGGCGTGACCCCGATGTGATGCGCTTTCTCGGGCCGACGGCGACGCTCGCCGAGACGCAGGCGGCGGTCGGCCGGATGGTCGAGCGGCAGCGCACGTCGGGGCATTGCTTCTGGGCGATCGAACGCAAGGCGGATGCCGCGTTTCTCGGCTTTTGCGGTCTGGTACCGGGCAAGCCGCCGATCGACGGCGCGATCGAGATCGGCTGGCGTCTCGCGCGTCATGCCTGGGGGCAGGGCTATGCGTCCGAGGCCGCGGCGGCGAGTCTCGCCTGGGGCTGGGCCCATCTGCCCGTCGCGCATATCGTGGCCATCACGGTCTCCGCCAACATGCGCAGCCGCGCGCTGATGGACCGGCTGGGCATGACCCATGTCGAGGACGGCGATTTCGACCACCCCGATCTCACCGCCACCGACCCGCTGCGCCGGCACGTCCTCTATCGGATCCATCGCCCCACCAATGTCTGATCCTTCCCCGATGGCACGGTGGTGCCGCGTCCTGTTCGTCGCGACGATCCTGGCAGGGTCGTTCCTGCTGTTCCTCGTCCAGCCGATGGTCGCGCGCATGGCGTTGCCGCGGCTCGGCGGCGCGCCTGCCGTGTGGAACTCGGCGATGCTCGTCTATCAGGCGCTGCTGCTCGGCGGCTATGCCTATGCGCACTGGCTCGGACGGGTGAAGCCGCGCGCGCAGGCGGTCATCCATCTCGGCGTGCTCGCGGTCGCGGCTTTGTGGCTGCCGATCGGGCTGTTCGCGCTCGATCTGCCCGCCGATGCGCAGCCTGCGGTGTGGGTGCCCTGGCTGCTCGGCCTGTCGATCGGGCCGCTGTTCTTCGCGGTCTCGGCACAGGCGCCGCTGATCCAGCGCTGGTTCAGCGCGTCGAGCGGCGGCGCGGATCCCTATGCGCTCTATGCCGCGTCCAATCTCGGCAGCTTCGCGGGGCTGATCGCCTATCCGCTGGTCGTCGAGCCGTTGCTGGCGATCCACGGCCAGAGCCTGTTGTGGACCGCAGGGTACGCGGTGCTCGTCCTGCTTGTGGCGCTCTGCGCGACGCGGCTGCCGCGCACCGCGTCGGCCGAGCATATCGCCGCGACCAGCCCGGCGCCGGGCGCGGCGCGGATCCTCCACTGGATCGCGCTCGCGCTGGTGCCGTCGGGGCTAATGCTCGCCACCTCGACCTATATCACCACCGATATCGTCGCGATGCCGCTGCTCTGGGTGCTGCCGCTCGGGCTCTATCTGCTCAGCTTCACCATCGCCTTCGCGCAGGATCGCACGCTCGCCGACCTGCTGACCCGGATCGCGCCGGTGACGATCCTGCTGTTCGGCGGGGTGATCATGGGCGGGTTCAACGACAAGCCGGTGTTCAGCGCGACGATCGCGCTGACCTTGCTGTTCATGGTCTCGGTCGCGCTACACACCGCCATGTATCGCCGCCGTCCGGCCCCCGACCGGTTGACGGGCTTCTATCTCGCAATGTCGGTCGGCGGCGTGCTGGGCGGGGTGTTCGCGGCGTTGCTCGCGCCCGTGATCTTCGACTGGACCTATGAATATCCGCTGCTGATCCTGGCCGCGGGCGTGCTCGTGCCGCAGATGTACCTGCTGGCGACGTTTCGCGCGGTCTGGTCGGGACCGGCGGTACGACGCCATCTCGGGCTTGCGGTCATCATTTTCGTCATGGCGGTGGCGGCCGGGCTCAGGATCAGCAATCCCGACGGCATATTGGGCGACCAGCATCAGGGCGCGGCCTTCCTGATCGTCGCCGCGATCGGCCTCGCCACGCTTGGCGCACGGCTGCCCTATGTCGTCGTGCTCGCCAGCACGCTGGTGATGTTCGGGGGCTATCGCGCGCTGGAACTCAGCGCGGAGCGGGGTGCGCGCGAGCGCAGCTATTTCGGCGTCTATACCGTCCGCGACGGCGAGGGGGTCCGCGAGCTCGATCACGGCACCACCGTCCACGGCATCCAGCTGCGCGGTTCGCCCGCGCGCGAGCGGACGCCGACCACCTATTATGTCGCCGGATCGGGCGTGGGCCAGGCGATGCTGGCGCTCGGCCCGCTTTATGGCCCGGCAGCGCGCGTCGGTGTCGTCGGGCTGGGGACGGGTACTTTGTCTTGCTACGCCCGCCCGGGCGAGCAGTGGCGTTTCTACGAGATCGACCCGGCGGTCGTCCGGATCGCACGCGATACCGGCCAGTTCAGCTATCTGTCGCGCTGCCTGCCCGATCCCGTCATCCGGATCGGCGACGCGCGGATCGCGCTGGCGGGCGAGCGGACCGCAAGCCTCGACCTGCTCGCGCTCGATGCTTTCTCGTCGGATACGGTGCCGATGCACCTGATGACGCGTGAGGCGTTCGCGACCTATGGCCGCGTGGTGTCACGCAACGGGCTGCTGCTCGTCCATATCTCGAACCGCTATATCGACCTCGAACCCGTGGTCGCGGCCGCCGCGCGCGAGGCAGGGTGGCACGCCGTCCACCTGCTCTACCGTCCTTCGCCGCTCGACGCCGATCATCCCTCGCCATCGGACTGGATCGCGCTGTCGCGGGACCCGCGGGCGATCGCGCTGCTCCGGCAACGCAATTCGGGCTGGGAGCCGATCGTCGCACGCGACGGCATGGCCGCATGGACGGACGATTATTCGACGATCCTGCCGCTGCTCAAGGGGCTCTGGTAGGCTGCGGGGGGCGGCGTCAGGCGGCCGGGAGGCTCGCCTGGATCTGCGTGATGGTTGTTCCCTGCTTCTCGGCTTCGGCCTGCGCCGCGTCGCGCACCGCATCGAGCGGGGGATAGGCCGGCGCGAGCGTCGCCGCGCGATCGGTCGCGCGACGCTCGATATCGGTGACCAGCAGCGACGTCTGCGCCCGCCAGTCGTCGAGACCCGCCAGCGCGGTCTGGGCCGTCAGCCACGGCTCGCTGCCGACCGCACCGCCGCGTGCGGCGCGGGCGGCGGTCTGGGTGCTCGCCGCATCCTTCGCAAAGCCCGCCCTGATCCGGTCGAGCTGCGTCCGGAACGCCGCAATGTCGGTGTCGAGCGTCGGGTCGGGCTGGACCACCACCGGCTTGCCCGCGGGTTCGCCAAAGCCGATCGATTCGGTCGGGCGGATCCCGAGCGAGGGATAGCTGGCGGTATCCTTGCTGCAGGCGCCGACCGTCAGGGCGGGTGCGAGAAGAAGGGCGATCAGCGCGGGGCGGGAAGGCTGTTTCATGCCCGCCGCTCTATGCCGCCGGCGCGGCGTACACAACTTTATCGCGCAACACCCTTGCGCCGCGAAAAATGCCTGCTATCAGCGCCCCTCCAGTGCACCCATAGCTCAGCTGGATAGAGCATCAGACTACGAATCTGAGGGTCGGGCGTTCGAATC
>NZ_LMKZ01000001.1:1416120-1416247 GCF_001422525.1 Sphingomonas sp. Leaf30
GGATTTCCTGCCTCGCGGCGGGGCCAGACGGCCAGACACGGGCCGGCCGTAAACGGCATGGCGATGCACCCATAGCTCAGCTGGATAGAGCATCAGACTACGAATCTGAGGGTCGGGCGTTCGAATC
>NZ_LMKZ01000001.1:1416326-1478543 GCF_001422525.1 Sphingomonas sp. Leaf30
TCGTCCACAACCTGCCGCGGCACGATGCCGCCAGCGATTACTTCTTATCATATCCGCACCGCATCGACGTCGCGACGCAACTGTACCGCCGCATCACGCAATGCCCCCGTGCTTTTCGACATCTCCCGAAAACTTCTTGCCGCGGCCGCTTGCACAGCCGCGAAGTGCTGGGTATAGGCGCCCCTCCAGTCACCGGTCGGTCCCCCAAGGGCGTAACGATCGGACTCCGTCGGGGAGTAGCTCAGCCTGGTAGAGCACTGTCTTCGGGAGGCAGGGGCCGGAGGTTCGAATCCTCTCTTCCCGACCATCATGCACCGCATGATCATCGCTTGCCGAGGCGGCAGGCCGCTATTCACCCCCATCGAAGCCGTTAAGGCCAGCAAGGTCCCGGTCGCGTCGTGTCCGTGCTCGAGCGGCATTCCGAATTGTCCGCCTCCGGGCCGATGGGGGCGCGCAGGGTTATAGCGCGTTGCCTAGTGCGTAGTTTCCGAGGCTGAGAACCCGCGGCTCTATGCCGTACTCCTCCACTCCCTGACCGTCTCCGGCGCGGCGCGCGACCGGATGATGGTCGGCGCAGGATGGAGTCGGCGCGATGATGGATGACGAGCCCGGTGCGGCCCAGCCTCGGCATGCCGTGATCCTGTGCCATCCGGACCCTGCGAGCTTCAACCACGCGATCGCGCACCGCTATTGCGAGGCGGTGCGCGCGAACGGCCAGCACGTCGTACTGCGCGATCTCTATGCGATGGGCTTCGATCCGGTGCTCAAACCGGTGGAATTGCCGACCAGGGATGCGGCGGTTCTCGCGCAGGACGTGCAGGACGAACGCGCGGCGATCGCGGGCTGCGACGTGTTCGTCCTCGTCTACCCGCTCTGGTTCGGATCCCCTCCGGCGATGATGAAGGGCTATATCGAGCGCGTGTTTGGCGCAGGGATCGAGCCTGTCGCGGTCCAGCAGCGTGCGCGCAGCCGGCTGCTTGGCGACAAGCGGCTGCTGACCTTCAAGACCGCGGCGGGCAGCCGGGTCTGGCTCGACGATCAGGGGCTCGGGGCGGGGCTGACGACCATGGTCGACCAGTATCTGGTCCACGCCTTCGGCATGCGGTCGCAGGAACAGCGCCGTTTCGCCAACATCACCAGACACCTCGATCCGCAGGTCGCCGGCCAGCATCTCAACGCCGTCACCGCGCAGGCAAACCGCACCTGCGCGCAGCTGGCGTTCGGTGACGAAGCGCTGCTGCGCGACCCTTCGCTGACCAGCCGGCTCGCCGGCTGATGCGCCCCCATCAAAGGATTATCGACATGCGCCCCATACCGCCCGCGATCCCCGCCGCTCGTCCATGGGCGCCGCACTCTTGACCGGTCTGGCCCACAAGGCACCGCCGCATGTCATGACGCGCCCCGATCCGTTGTCGCCCGATGAGCTGCACCGGATGGACGCCTATTGGCGTGCCGCCAACTACCTGTCGGTCGGCCAGATCTATCTGCGCGACAACGCATTGCTCGAACGCCCGCTGACGATCGCCGACGTCAAGCCGCGGCTGCTCGGCCACTGGGGCACGACGCCGGGGCTCAACTTCCTCTACGTCCATCTCAACCGGCTGATTGTCGCGCACGATCTCGACATGATCAACATCATCGGGCCGGGGCATGGCGGGCCGGGGCTGGTCGCCAACACCTATCTCGAGGGTTCTTATACCGAGCGTTATCCCGCGATCGAGCGCAGCCGGTCGGGCATGCACCGGCTGTTCCGGCAATTCTCCTGGCCGGGCGGCATCCCGAGCCATGTCGCGCCCGAGACGCCGGGATCGATCCATGAGGGCGGCGAGCTCGGCTATTCGCTGGCGCACGCCTATGGCGCGGCGTTCGACAATCCGGACCTGCTGGTCGCCTGCGTGATCGGCGACGGCGAGGCGGAGACGGGGGCGCTGGCGGCGAGCTGGCATTCGAACAAGTTCCTCAACCCCGCGCGCGACGGCGCAGTGCTGCCGATCCTGCACCTCAACGGGTTCAAGATCGCCAACCCCACGATCCTCGCGCGGATCGACGAGGACGAGCTCGATGCGCTGCTGCGCGGCTATGGGCATGAGCCGCTCTATGTCGGCAGCAGCGACCCCGCGCTCGTCCACCAGCAGCTCGCCGCCGCGCTCGACACCGCGTTGGCGAAGATCCAGGCGATCCAGGCCGCGGCACGCATCCCCGGCGCGACGCCCGAACGCCCGCGCTGGCCGATGATCGTGTTCCGCACGCCCAAGGGGTGGACCGGCCCGAAGACCGTCGACGGCAAGCCGGTCGAAGGCACATGGCGCGCGCATCAGGTCCCGATCGCGGACTTCAAGGACCCCGAGCATCTCCGGCTGCTCGAGGCGTGGATGCGCAGCTACCGCCCCGAGGAGCTGTTCGACGCGACGGGGAAGTTCCTCGACATCTATGCCTCGCTCGCACCGACCGGGCATCGGCGGATGGGGTCGAACCCGCATGCCAATGGCGGCGAGACGATGGTGCCGCTGTCGCTGCCCGACTTCCGCGCGCATGCCGTACCGGTCGACGCGCCGGGCACGGTCATGGCCGAGGCGACGCGGGTGTTCGGCGGGTATCTGCGCGACGTGATGAAGCTCAACATGCCGAGCGTGAACTTCCGCCTGTTCGGGCCAGACGAGACTGCGTCGAACCGTCTCGCCGATGTCTATGACGTGTCGGGCAAGGTCTGGATGGCTGAGGTCGAGGCGGTCGACGAGCATCTGACCCCGGACGGCCGCGTGATGGAGGTGCTGAGCGAGCATCTGTGCCAGGGCTGGCTCGAGGGCTATCTGCTCACCGGACGCCACGGGCTGTTTTCCTGTTACGAGGCGTTCGTCCACATCGTCGATTCGATGGTCAACCAGCATGCCAAATGGTTGAAGGTGACGCGCGGCATCCCGTGGCGGCGGCCGATCGCGTCGCTCAACTATCTGCTGACGTCGCATGTCTGGCGACAGGATCACAACGGCCTGTCGCATCAGGACCCGGGGTTCATCGATCACGTCGCGAACAAGACCGCGGAGGTGACGCGAATCTATCTGCCCCCCGACGCCAATTGCCTGTTGTCGGTCGGCGACCATTGCCTGCGCAGCCGCGGCTATGTGAACGTCATCGTCGCGGGCAAACAGCCCGAATGGCAATGGCTGGGGATCGACGCGGCGGTGCGGCACTGCACCGCGGGCGCCGGCATCTGGGACTGGGCGGGCGACGATGCCGAGCCCGATGTGGTGATGGCGTGTGCGGGCGACGTCCCGACGCTCGAGACGCTGGCCGCGGTCACGCTGCTGCGTGCCTATGTCCCCGATATCCGGATCCGGGTGGTCAATGTCGTCGACCTTATGGTGCTGCAGCCGCGATCCGAACATACGCACGGCCTCGACGAGCGCGAATTCGACGCGCTGTTCACGCGCGACACACCGGTGATCTTCGCGTTCCACGGCTATCCGGCGATGATCCACAAGCTGACCTACCGCCGCGCGAACCATGCCAATATCCATGTCCGCGGCTACAAGGAAATGGGCACGACGACGACGCCGTTCGACATGGTCGTGCTGAACGATCTCGACCGGTACCGGCTCGCGCTCGACGCGATCGAGCGCATCCCGCGGTTCCGCGACCGCGTCCCGCGCGAGACCGCGCGCTACTGGACGACGATGGAACGGCACAAGCTGTACATCGCCGAACAGGGCGACGATCTGCCGGAGGTGCGCGACTGGCAATGGGCGCGCTGATCCTCGCGCTGAACAGCGGGTCGTCGACGGTGAAATACGGCCTCTACGCCGTCGACCCGGAGCCTGCGTTGCTGATCGGCGGGACGATCGAGACCGCCGACGGTCATGTTTCGGTCCTCGACGCGCTCGACGCCGCGGTGCGGGACAGCCCGGCGCCGACCGCGATCGGCCACCGGATCGTCCATGGCGGCCCGCATCGTACCGCGCATTGCCTGATCGACGATGCGGTCACCGCGGATCTGGTCGCGGCCTGTGCGTTCGCACCGCTGCATGGTCCCGCGGCGCTCGCACTGATCGCGGCGGCACGCGCGCGCTTCCCCGGGCTGCCGCAGGTCGCCTGTTTCGACACCGCGTTCCATGCCGATCTGCCCGATGTCGCGCAGGTCCTGCCGATCCCGCGCCGATACCGCGCAAGCGGGGTGCGGCGGTACGGCTTTCACGGCCTGTCGTGCGAATCGATCCTGGCGCGGCTCGGCGAAGGCGTGCCGTCCCGCCTCGTCATCGCGCATCTCGGCAACGGGGCGAGCGTCACCGCGGTGCGCGACGGGCGATCGGTCGACACCAGCATGGGGCTGACGCCGTCGGGCGGCGTGACGATGGCGACGCGGACGGGGGATATCGACCCCGGCATTCTGTTGTACCTGCTGCGCGAGACCGGGCTCGACGCCGGGGCATTGGCGACGCTGATCGATCACGAATCGGGAATGGCGGGGATCTCGGGATTGTCGGGGGACATGCGCGTGTTGCGCGCGGCGGCCGGGAGCAATCCCGATGCCGACCTCGCGATCCGGATGTTCGAGCGATCGGTCTGCAAGCAGATCGCGGCGATGGCTGCGACGCTCGGGGGGCTCGACCTGCTGGTGCTGACCGGCGGGATCGGCGAACATGACCGCGCGACCCAGCAGGCGATCGGTACCGGCCTGGAATGGCTGCCGGGCTTGGCAACCCGGATTGTCGCCTCGCGCGAGGATGACGAGATCGCCCGTCATGCCGCCCGGCTCAGTCAGGCGGCGATCGGCCCACCCTCACGCTGACCCCATCTGCCCGCGCGGCGTCCTTACCCGGCGAGCGTCAGCATGGCGGCCGCGATCGCCGCAAGCAGCGCACCGTCGGTGGTCGCGCGGTCGCGGATCCGGTCACCCTGACGGTCCGCCGCGGCGAGCAGGGCCGGCGACGGCGCCCGCCCGTCGAGCAGGATTCCCCGCCCAGCCCAGCCCAGGCCCCGCATCGTCGCGAGCGCCGTCATCCCGTCGTGAACCTGCCCCGCGAGCCGGGGATCGGAAAGATCGAGGATGATGCACGCATGGTCGCGCGATGCCGGATCGGACACCAGGGCCGCACAGCTTGCATAGGACCGTACCCGATAGCGTTCGGACAGCAGCAGGATCTGCCGCGCGCGGCGTCGCGCGGGATTGCCGTCGACCAGCGAGATGCCCGGGCTGGTAGGCAGAAACGGGGCCGGTGGAGTCATCGTCGATCCTTGTCGGACCTTTGATGACAGGACGCGCGGACCCGGTCTGTACGTAGATCACGGGGGGCCGCTCAGGCCGGGTCGGCCGTCTCGCCCACACCCGCGGCAAAGGCGATGCGGAGCACGTCCGACAGGCTGCGCGCCATCAGCTTTTCCATCAGATTGGCGCGGTGGACCTCGACCGTCCGCGTCGCGATGTCGAGATCGAACGCGATCAGCTTGTTCGGCCGGCCCAGGACCATCCCGTCCAGCACGTCGCGCTCGCGCGGGGTCAGCGCCGCGAGCAGGACGCGGGCCTCGGCCGCGGCGAGCTGGTCGCGGCCGATCCGCGCGGCCTTGGCGAGCGCGGTCTCGATCGCCGCGAGCAGCGTCGCGCGCTCGAACGGCTTTTCCAGAAACTCGATCGCCCCCGCCTTGATCGCACGCACCGCGAGCGCGACGTCGCCGTGGCCGGTCAGCATGATCACGGGCAGGGCTATGCCCCGCTGCGCCAGCGTCGCCTGCACCTCGAGCCCGTCGATATCGGGCATCCGCACGTCGAGCAGGACACAGCCACGCGCCTCGCGCGTGACGTGCTTCAGGAACTGCGTGCCCGACACATGCGTCTCGACCGCATAGCCCGCCTTGCGCAGCAGGAACCCGACCGACTGGCGGATCGCGGGATCGTCGTCGACGACGTGCACGACGCGGCTGGTCTCATCCATCGACAACATCCTGTGTGGCAAGCGGTATCGTGAAGTGGAAGGCGGTACCGGCGGGGCATGTCGGTTCGACCCAGATCCGGCCACCATGCGCCTCGACGATCGTCCGACAGATCGACAGACCGAGGCCCATGCCGTCGCTCTTGGTCGTCGAGAACGCGTCGAACAGGCGTTCGCGGATCGCCGGATCGATGCCCGCACCGGTATCGGCCACGCTGATCCGCACCCAGCCTTCGCGATCCGCCAGCGTCGCGATCGTCAGGCGCTTGTCGGGCGCGCAGGCCATCGACTGGATGGCGTTGCGGATCAGATTGACCAGGACCTGCTGGATCTGGATGCGGTCGACCCGCACCAGATCGGCGCCCTGGCGGATATCGGTGGTGACCGTGATCCCCGCCTCGTGCGCGCCGAGCAGCCCCAGGCTGATCGCCTCCTCGACAAGCGCGGCGAGCGGTTCGACGCGAAGCGCGGTGTCGCCGCCCTTGACGAACGCGCGCAGCCGCCGGACGATCGTGCCGGCGCGCAGCGATTGCGCCGCCGCGAGCTCGAGCGCCTCGGCGATCTCCGCCAGCAGCGGCGACGGCGCGTCGCCGATCATGTCCCGCGTCGCCTCCAGATAATTGGCGATCGCGGTCAGCGGCTGGTTGATCTCATGCGCGAGCGTCGATGCCATCGTGCCCATCGCGCTGACCCGCGAGACGTGGACCAGCTCGGCCTGCAGTTCCTTCAACCGGCGCTCGGTCGCCTGGCGCTGGCTGATGTCGCGGATGAAGCCGGTGAAGATCCGCTCGCCCGCGATCGACGCCTCGCCGACCGCGAGCTCGATCGGGAAGACCTCGCCATTCTTGCGCAGCCCGTGTTCGAGCCGGACATTGCCGATGACATGCCGCACCCCGGTCCGCCGGTAGGTGTGCAGATGCGCGTCATGCGCAGCGGCATTCGCGGGCGGCATCAGCATCGCGACGTTGCGGCCGATCACCTCGTCCGTCTCATAACCGAAGACGAGCGCGGCGGCGGCGCTGAACGATACGACGACGCCGTGTTCGTTCATCACGATCATCGCATCGGGAACGGTGTTCAGGATCGAGCGCAGATGATGTTCGCGGCGCAGGATCGCGGCCTCCGCCGCCTTTTCGTCGGTGATGTCGCGGATCACCTTGCCAAAGCCGCGCAGCGCGCCCGCATCGTCGTGCAGCGCGGTGATCGTCACGCTCGCCAGAAACTCTGATCCGTCCTTGCGGACCCGCCAGCTTTCCTCCTCGATCCGGCCACCGGCATGCGCGCGCTCGAGATCGGCGCGGGGCTTGCCCGCCGCGACATCTTCGACCGGGTAGAAGATCGCCGCATCGCGGCCGATGATCTCGGCCTCGGTCCATCCCTTGATCCGCTCGGCGCCCCGGTTCCAGATTGTCACCCGCCCCTGCGGGTCGAGCATGTAGATCGCATAGGTCGTTGCGGCATCGATCAGCAGGCCGAGTTCCTCCGCCAGCACGGCGGGACGTCCGGCAGCCGCGTCGCCCATGTCGGACGGATGCGCGATCATGCGGGCGGGGCGGCGGCTGGTCGGGCTGGGCGCGTGCGGTTCATCGGGCTCTGGGCCTTGTCCGGCGGTCGGGTCCGATACGCCGGCGGCCAAGATCATGGTCGTCGGTACGGAGCCGCCCTGCATGATAGACCAGAACCGCCGCACCGGCCACCGCCGGCCGCTCGCATGCCGCTGGAACCAGAACGAGTCAGGCGGGCGGCGATGCCAGCGTCAGTCGCAGGATCATCGCGGAGGGATCGCCAGGGCAGGGGGCTGCGGTCCAGCCGCGCTCGCGCTCCATGTCGATCGCCTGGTGATTGTCGCGGCTCTCGATCGATTCGAGCGTGCGGAGGCCCTTGGCACGCGCGAACATCGCGACGTGATCGAGCAGGACCCAGCTGATCCCGCGCCGCTTGAAATCGCTGCGGATCGCGACCGCGACCTCCGCGCGCAGGCCGTCGTCATCGCCGACCAGCATCGCGGTCGCGAGGATCCGGCCGCTGCCGATCTCGCAGGCGAGGAAATGCTCGCTATGCTCGTGATCGACGCGCAGCAGCGCGAGCAGCTGTTCGTGCCCGACATGGTCGATCGCGCTGAGGAAGCGGAAGCGCAAATCCTCCTTGCCGACATGCGTGAAGAAGTCAGCCAGCGCCGCCTCGTCGTCCGGCGTGATCGGGCGGACGTGAAACGCGTAGCCGGTCCGGGTCGTCAGATCTGCGCTCCAGTCGGTGGCCGGCGCGGGGAGGGTCTCTGGCGAATCGGTGTTGCGGGCGGCATCGGCCATGCTGGCATCCTTCCACGGAGTGCACGCCCTCGAAAATGAGGACGGCCCCGGGTAGCGCCCGCTCGCCCCTCGCTGCACCGTCGGGAAACACGTAGCGACACGGTTGCCGCGCACACGAATGCCGCAGTGTATTACGTCCCAGCGATGTCAGAATGGGTAGACTTGGTGACCCCTACGAGAATCGAACTCGTGCTTACGCCGTGAGAGGGCGTCGTCCTAACCGCTAGACGAAGGGGCCGTGTAGTCGAGCCGCGCTCCTACGGAAGCGGGGCGCGGGCGTCAAGGCGGTCCGGCGGCAAAATCGCGCGAGGTGCACGTTTTGCCGCCGGATCGCTTCGACGGTCGTCGTCGTCAGGCGGCGACCTTCTTGCGCTCGGCCATTTCGGCGTTGAGCATTTCGGCCAGAAGAAACGCCATCTCAAGGCTTTGGCTGGCGTTCAGGCGCGGATCGCAATGCGTGTGATACCGGTCCGCCAGGCTCTGTTCGGTGACGTCGACCGCGCCGCCGGTGCATTCGGTGACGTTCTGCCCGGTCATCTCGATATGGATGCCGCCGGCATGCGTGCCCTCGGCGCGGTGCACCGCGAAGAAGCCGCGGACCTCGGCGAGGATGCGCTCGAACGGCCGTGTCTTGTAGCCATTGGCCGCCTTGACGACGTTGCCGTGCATCGGGTCGCACGACCAGACGACGGGATGCCCCGCGCGGGTCACCGCACGGACGAGCTTGGGCAGCGCCGCCTCGATCGAATCATAGCCATAGCGCGTGATCAGCGTCATCCGACCGGGGATGCGCGCGGGATTGAGCGTATCGAGCATCCGCAGCAGCGCGTCCGGCTCGAGGCTCGGGCCGCATTTGATGCCGATCGGATTGCCGATGCCGCGCAGATATTCGACATGGCTCGACCCCTCGAATCGCGTCCGGTCGCCGATCCACAGGAAATGCGCGCTCGTGTCGTACCAGTCGCCGGTCAGCGAATCCTGCCGGGTCAGCGCCTGCTCATATTGCAGCAGCAACGCTTCGTGGCTGGTGTAGAAATTGGTCTGGGCGAGCTGCGGCACGGTTTCCGGATCGATCCCGCAGGCCGCCATGAACTCGAGCGCCTCGCCGATCCGGTCCGCGGTCTCGGCATATTTCTTCGACCAGGGGCTGCGGCCCATGAAGTCGTGCGTCCAGCGATGCACCTGATGCAGATTCGCGTAACCGCCCTGCGCGAAGGCGCGGAGCAGGTTGAGCGTCGCCGCCGACTGCGAATAGGCGCGGATCATCCGCTGCGGATCGGGCGCGCGCGACTCGGCCGTGAAGGCGATGTCGTTGACGTTGTCGCCGCGATAGCTCGGCAGCTCGACGCCGCCGATCGTCTCGGTATTGGCCGAGCGCGGCTTGGCGAACTGGCCTGCCATGCGGCCGAGCTTCACGACCGGCAGCTTGGAGGCGAAGGTCAGCACGACCGCCATCTGCAGGATGACGCGGAAGGTATCGCGGATGTTGTTCGCGCTGTGCTCGGCAAAGCTCTCGGCGCAGTCGCCGCCCTGGAGCAGGAACGCCTTGCCTGCCGCAACCTCGGCGAGACTCGCGGTCAGGTTGCGCGCCTCGCCGGCGAAGACGAGCGGCGGAAACGTCGCAAGCTGTGCGGTCGCGGCGTCGAGCGCGCCAGCGTCGGGATACGAGGGGAGCTGGCGGGCTTCGTGCGTGGTCCAGCTGTCGGGGGCCCAGTTCGCGGCCATAATTGTTCGTCCGATTGGTGAATTCGAGGCGCGGCCATGCGCCGAATCGGCTTTTGGCGCAATCAAGTAAAGCTTGCAGGCGGACGAGTACCGAACCCAGGGCTTGGCTGATCGCAGCGATCCGGTCGGTCGCGGGTTGCCCGAGATTGTATAGAAAGCGCTTCTCAATGTCGGGCAGGTTTGGCACAGGGCGATGATGGATCTTCCCTTGCGAATTATCATTGCATTTTCGATCGTTGGCGTCGGTGTCGCGATCGGCGTGCCCGTCCTGATCATGATAATGAAGCGCCGCCGTCGCGACAAGCGCCGCCGTCGCGGGATCAAGGACTATAACAGCCCGAACAACGGCACCGCGCGCAGCTGATCGTGCGACCGCCGGTGCCTGCCACCGACGCTATCGTTCAATAGCCCGCGCCGAGATCGGCGACGTTTCGCATCGCAGACCCCGCGCGGTACGCCTGCAGATTGTCGAGGAACAGCGCCGCCCCGCGCTGGAACATCCTGGTCTGGCTGCGACCTGACAGATGCATCGTCAGGATCGTGTTCGGCGCGGACCATAAGGGGTGATCAGCGGGCAACGGTTCGGGGTGCGTCGGATCGAGGAACGCCCCGCCAATCTGTCCCGAACGCAAGGCGGCGAGCAACGCCTCGTCATCGATCATGTCGCCGCGCGCGATGTTGATCAGCCAGCCGCTGTCCTTCATCGCGGCAAGCTCGCCGCTGCCGATCAGCGTCTTGGTCGCATCGGTCGAGGGCGCGGCCAGCACTACCCAGTCGAACTCCCCGAGACGGTCGCGCCAGGCATCGGGCGTGAGCGTCGCGTCGCGCCCGGTCCGGGTCACGCCGGTGACGTCGACGCCAAAGGCCGCGAGCCGATCGCCGATCATCGCGCCGATCGTGCCATAGCCAATGACCAGCGCGCGCGTGTCGGCAAGCTCGATCTTGCCCGGCGCGTCCTTCAGCCAGACATGTTCGGCCTGCGCGCGGAGGACGGTGTCGAGGCGCTTGGCGGCGACGAGTATCCCCATCACCGCATATTCCGCGACCGCGACCGCGTTGATGCCCGCACCGTTGGTCAGGATCACGCCCCGGTCGTGCAGCCATGCAAGGGGGAAGGCGTCGAGGCCCGCATAGATGGTCGACACCCATTTCAGCTGCGGCCCGGCGGCGCGAATCGCGTCCGCCACCAGGTGAGTCGGCTGCATGTCGACCCAGGCGATGTCCGCATCGGCGATCGCCGCATTCGCCTCGCTTGGCGTTGCAAACCATTCGACGTCGAGATCGGACGGCAGATGCGGTTCGAGCAGCGGGCGGGCGGCGGCGGGAAGGACGGCTTTCATCCTCGCGTCTGTACCGCGCTTCGGGTGCGACGCCAAAGCGCGGAGTCGTCTCCGCCGCCAATCAGCCGATCCGCCAGTCCCAGCCGAGCGGATCACCGTCCATCACCTCGACCCCGGCGCTGGCGAGGTCGTCGCGGATAGCATCGGACCGCGGGAAGTCCTTCGCAGCCCGCGCGGCGCGGCGCTCGGCAAGGCGTTCGTCGACGGCTGTGGCGTCGAGCGTCGCCGAGGCCGGACGGACGCGCAGATCCTCGCGGCGCAGGGCTGCGAGATCGAGTCCCAGCACTGCATCGAAATCGACCAGCGCGGCGAGTCGGTCGGCGGGCGACAGCCGCTTGTCCGCGAGCAGTTCGTCGAGGACCGGCAGGGCGCGCGGCGTCGCAAGGTCGTCGCAGACCGCGATGTCGAGTCGGTCGCGGTAGCCAGCGAGCAGCGCGCGGACGGCGTCGGTCGCGGGTTTGGCGGGATCGCTCGCCAAATTGCCTGGGGCCGCCCGGTCGCGCAACGCCTGCACGGTGAGTGCCAGCCGCTTCAGCCGCGTCGCCGCCGCCGCCAGATTGTCCCAGGAGAATTCCAGCTCGCTGCGATACTGCGCCTGCAGGCACATCAGCCGATAGGCGAGGGGGTGGAAACCGCGATCGATAAGCGTCTGGAGCGTCGTGAACTCCCCGCCGGATTTCGACATCTTTCCCGAGCGTTCGACCAGGAAGTTGTTGTGCATCCACAGCTTCGCGCCGGTATCCGCGCAGCCGCAACGCGCCTGATTCTGCGCAATCTCGTTCGGGTGGTGGATCTCGCGGTGGTCGATGCCGCCGGTGTGGATGTCGAACTGCGGCCCCAGATATTTCTGGCTCATCACCGAGCATTCGAGATGCCAGCCGGGCGCACCGCGTCCCCAGGGCGAGTCCCATTCCATCTGGCGCATCTCGCCGGGCGCCGACGTCCGCCAGATCGCAAAATCCTGCGGGTGGCGCTTGCCCGCGACCGGATCGATCCGGCTCTCGCCGGCATCGTCGTTCGACCGGGCGAGCCGGCCATAATCCGGGACCGTGCTGGTATCGAAATACAGCCCGTCCTCGAGCAGGTAGCAATGCTCAGGCGCAATGGCCTCGGCAAAGGCGATCATCTCCGCGATATGGTCGGTCGCGAGCGGGAAGCGCGTCGGCGTGCGGATGTGCAGGTCGATCAGGTTGCGTTTGAAGGCTTCGGTGTAATGTCTTGCGATCGCCCAGATATCCTGCCCGCTGGCGCGCGCGGCGGCCTCCATCTTGTCGTTGCCCGCATCGGCATCCGACGTCAGGTGGCCGACATCGGTGATGTTGACGATGTGCGTGAGGCCAAAGCCCTTCCACGTCAGCGTCCGCGACAGCGTGTCGGTGAAGACATAGGCGCGCAGATTGCCGATATGCGCATAATTGTACACGGTCGGTCCGCAGGAATAGAGCCCGACATTGGCGGGATCGATCGGCGCAAACGGCTCGAGCCGGCGCGTCAGGCTGTTATACAGGGTCAGTGCATGCGTGGTCATGCGCGGCTCTTAGCGCTGGCTTGGCAGGCCCGCAAACCGCCTCCCGACGTGAACCCCGACACGGACCGGGCGGGTTTGGCTTGAAACAGCGGGCACACGCTGTTAGGGGCTCCCGTTCATGCGGCGCGGACTTGTTCGCGACGGCACTATCCATTCGTATCTATTCGACCGGAGCTTAACGGGTTTATGCAAATCATCGTCCGCGACAACAACGTCGACCAGGCCCTTCGCGCGCTCAAGAAGAAGCTGCAGCGTGAAGGCGTGTATCGCGAGATGAAGTTGCGCCGCCACTACGAGAAGCCGTCGGAAAAGCGCGCTCGCGAGCGTGCGGCTGCGATCCGTCGTTCGCGCAAGCTCGAGCGCAAGCGCGCCGAGCGCGACGGCGCACGCTAAGCTTCGCCTGCAGTAGGAACCCTCGGCTGCACGCGCAGCCAGGGTTTTGGGGGCCGCGTCACGGCGGCTCCGATTACGAATTCTACGGCACGCGCGGCGCTCCGGCGTGACCAGATGACCCGGGGTTTGTCCGATGTCGACCGTCACCGCCGTTCCGCTGCAGCCGACCAAGCGCAGCTATCTCATCTATCTGTGGCTGGGCATCGCGCTCGCGCTGATCGGCGCCGTCGCGCTCGCGCGCCAGGGTGACGATCCGCTGACCCGCAACGGGCGCGCCAAGGGCGTCGTCACGACCGCGTCGGGCCTCCAGTACAAGATCCTGACGCCGGGCAAGCCCGGTGCCGCCAAGCCGACCGATGCCGATGTCGCGCTGGTGAATTACGAGGGCAAGCTCCTCAACGGCACCACCTTCGACAAGTCGCAGCAGCCCACGCCGTTGCCCGTCACGGGCGTCGTTCCCGGCTTCTCCGAGGCGCTCAAGCTGATGCCAAAGGGCGGCAAGTACCGTTTCTGGCTGAAGCCTTCGCTCGGCTATGGCGACAAGGCCAGCGGACCGATCCCGGCCAACTCGACGCTCGTGTTCGACGTCGAACTGCTCGACTTCCTGCCGCAGAGCGTCGTCCAGCAGATGCAGGCGCAGCAGCAGATGCAGATGCAGCAGGGTGCGCCCGGCGCCGGCGGCGCGGTACCGCAGCCGCGCTGATCGCCTCGTCGGGCGGTGCGCTGCCCGACTCGCCGGACTCGGCATCATGATACAGGGCCGTCCGTGACTGATCGGCGCGGGCGGCCTTGTTACGTCGGCGTAACCCTGATCATGCCGAGTTTGGACGATGCGCCCCGTGACGCCTTGGGTCATCTCGCGCCCGCCTGCCTTGGCCAAGGCGAGGCATGCCGCGTCATGGGTCAAACACCATCCGGCATTATCGCGGCATGGCATATCGCGTTTGACCGCTAGCGTTCGACCGCCGGAGTTCGTGTTCAGGCCTCAGTCCCGCGGATCGTCGCAATCTATCGTCGATCCCGGTGGCACGCGGTGGCTTGCGCAGCGGTGCAAGACGGGGAGGGGCGCTAGAATTTCGCCATATTTGCCTCAGGCTCATCTGCGGCAGGCAAAAAAATAGCGGCCCGAAGACCGCTATTTTCCAGAACTGAGCCTAGGCTTAGTTGCTGTCGCTGTCGTCGTCGTTATCGGCAACGATAACGATGCCGCCGACAACGGCTGCAGCTGCGAGGACTGCGACGATGATGCCGCCGCCTGCAACCTTGTTCTTCTTTGCGGAAACCGAACCGGTACGAACCGACTTCGAGACCGAAAGGCTTGCTGCCGAATTAACCGGCGCTGCCATGGCCGGAGCAACTGCCATCGTGGCTGCTGCTGCGGTCAGGAGATACTTCCCAAGACGCATGATGAACTCCCTTTGTGCTCGTCGCGTCAGTCTCTGGCACGAAACCCGACCTTGCGCAACCGAGGTAACTGGAACGGTACGGAAGAGTTCCATACTGTTGCGAGCGGGCAACATGCCCTGATCGCCCTGGGGGTATACCCTATTGTAGTAGGACGAGAAGGCATAGTTTTCAGGATTCGAGAGAATTTTCCGACGAGCCTGGGCGAGGCGCGGTCTGCAACGTCCATGTGCGATCGCCCTCGATCCCCAGCGCAGTCAGCCGACCGGTCGCATAGGCGCCCGTATCTATGCCGATACGATGCGCCATCGTCTGGACCTCTTCGATCACCGTGTGGCCATGGACGATCATCTTGTCGAGCGGGCTGCGATGATCGAGAAACGGGTCGCGAATCCAGCGCAGATCCGAACTGCGCTGGTCCGCGAGCGGCGTTCCCGGACGGACGCCCGCATGCACGAACGCATAGTCGCCGATCGTGATCAGATCCTCGAAGCCCGCCAGGAACGTGCGATGCGCCTCGGGTACGAGCTGCGCGAGACGCTGCACCAGCTCCTCGTAATCGAGCCGCTCATATTCCGCCGCATCCATCCCGTAGCTCAGCACCGTCTCGCGACCGCCGATCCGGCAGAACAGCCGCAGCGCCTTGGGCTCGCCGTCGAGCGCGCCGAGGAAGATCTCCTCGTGATTGCCCTGCAGGAAGCGCACGTCGGCGCGCGCCGCGGCATAGCCGATCAACCGATCGATCACCGCGGCCGAGCCCGGACCCCGATCGACGATATCGCCGAGGAAGATGACCGTCGTCTCCGCCGCGCCGCGCACCGCATCGTCCGCGTCGATCTGCGCGATCAGGTCGTCGAGCAGATCGGCACAGCCATGGATGTCGCCGACCGCATAGACGCGTCGGCCTTCGGGGATCGAGCAGGATCGGCCCGCGGATCGCGGGGCCTTGGACCGAAAGAATCTTGAAATCATAAAGTCTATATCCGTTGGCACCGCACATAGAGGCTCGGGCGCGTTGTCGCAACGCGGCGCGGTTCGTCGACTCCTGCGCGAGGATGGATGGCGTGCAGCTGAAAGCCGTCTATCAGGGCTGCATGTCGATCGTCATGCGTATCCTGCCCGCAGTCCTGCTAAGCGCAGGTGCGGCCTCCGCGGTTCCGCCGCCGTCCGTCTCCGTCTCCGTCTCCCTCGCCGGCGCCACCGCCGCTCCGGCTGCGGCGCCCGCGGAGGCGCCGCCCAGGGCATTCTTCGAGGCGTTGCGCGCCGCGGATCTGCGGCTGGCGACGATCGGATACCGGCTGACCTCCGCCAATGCGGCTTTGTGCGATCGCCTGCAGCCGCAGATCGGCATGCCGATCCATGCGCTCAACCAATATAGTGCGGAGGCCAGGCCGAATGCGATCGGCGTGTTCGGGTTCGAAACGCGGCTGGGGGTCGAGGCGGTGGTCGCCGACGGGCCTGCCGCGCGGGCCGGTGTCCGGTCGGGGGATTCGATCCAGCTGCTCGCGGGCAAGCGGCAACCCGGGATCGGTGCGACGGACGCCGCGGAAACCCCCGCCGACCGCGACGCCGCCGAGGCCCTGATCGCAGCGCAGCCGCCCGGCGCACCGATCGCGATGACGGTCCTGCGCGACGGGCGCGCGGTCAGCGTCTCGATCCCGGCCGTGGCGGGGTGCCGCTCGCGATTCGAGATCCTGCTCGGCAGCGGCCTCGATGCGAGCGCGGACGGCGCGGTCGTCCAGATCGGCGAGAAATATTTCGAAGGTTATAGCGACGCGGAGATCGCGGTGATCGTCGCGCACGAGCTGGCGCACAACATCCTGCGCCACCGCGACCGGCTCGACGCGGCGAAGATCAGCCGCGGGCTGATGGCGGAGCTCGGCCGCAACGGCCGGCTGATCCGCCAGACCGAAGACGAGGCGGATCGGCTCAGCGTCTATCTGCTCGCCAATGCCGGCTATGATCCGCGCTCGGCGCCGCAATTCTGGCGCGAGAAGGGGGGCACGATCGACGGCGGCCTCTTCCGCAGCCGCACCCACGCCTCGTCAAAGGCGCGGGCGACCGCGCTCGACGCCGTCGTCCAGGACATTGCCCGCCGCCCCGAACGGCCGATCCTGCCCGCCGACGTCCTCGCGCTGCGGACCCAGCCGCTCCGCTAGCCGGCCAGTCGCGCCGCCGGCTGTGCGGGGCTGCGCGGCTGGTCGGGCCAGATCCCACGCGTATCGAGCACCGTCTTCTCGCTGCGCTCCTCGAGCGGGATCGAGCGGAAGACGTCGTGATCGACCAGCACGACCATGATCGGGCAGGTCTCGATCGCGGTGTCGACGTCGATCAGGGTCGCGCCGGTGCCGTCGAACGCCGGTGGCAGCGCCGCGGCATAGGGCTCGACGATCCGGACCCGGTCCCCGAAGCGATTCGCCACCGCCAGCGCGACCTTCATCGCCGGGCTCTCGCGGAAATCGTCGATATTGGCCTTGAACGCGAGGCCCAGGCACGCGACCGGCGCGGTCGGATCCGCCGCGATCATCGCGGCGACCTGCGCGATGACGTGATCAGTCTTGCCGTCATTGACCTCGCGCGCGGTGCGGATCAGCGGCGTCTGGTCGGGGGCTGCATGGACGAGAAACCAGGGGTCGACCGCGATGCAATGCCCGCCGACACCGGGTCCGGGCTGCAGGATGTTGACGCGCGGGTGGCGATTGGCGAGCCGGATCACCTCCCAGACATCGACGTTCATCGTGTCGGCGATCAGCGACAGCTCGTTGGCGAACGCGATGTTGACGTCGCGAAACGCATTCTCGGTCAGCTTCGTCATCTCCGCGGCGCGCGCGGTCGTCGTGACGCACGCGCCGCGCACGAACCGGCGATAGAAGGTCAGCGCCTTGCGCGCACAGCGCGGCGTGATCCCGCCGATGACGCGGTCATTGTCGATCAACTCGACCAGTATGCGTCCCGGCAGCACGCGTTCGGGGCAATAGGCGATCGCGATATCGGCCTGGTCGCGGGTCCGCCCGGGCACGCGCAGATCGGGGCGCAAGGTCGCCAGCAGGTCGCGGACCTTCTCGGTCGTCCCGACGGGCGAGGTCGATTCGAGGATGACGGTATCGCCGGGCTTCAGCACGGGCGCGATCGTCGTCGCGGCCCCCAGGACATAGCTGATGTCGGGTGCATGCGCGGCGTCGAACGGGGTTGGCACCGCGATCACGAAGACGTCGGCGGGCTCGACCGTCATCGCCGCACGCAGCGTACCGCGCGCGACCACGCCCGAGACCAGACCGTCGAGATCGACCTCCTCGATATGCACGCGCCCCGAATTGATCGTCTCGACGACGCGTTCGGTCACGTCGACGCCGAGCACGCGCGCGCCGGTCCGCGCGATGATCGCCGCGGTGGGCAGGCCGATATAGCCCAGCCCCATGACGACGACGTTCAGTTCAGTATCGGAAAGCATGACGGATGATCCTCAACGATGGGCCGGTGCGCTGGCGACCGCCTGGGCCATGGTTTGGGCGATGGTCTGGGCGATGGTCTGGGCGATCCGGGCCGCAGCATGGCCGTCGCCGAACGGATTGTGCGCGCGCGCCATCGCGGAATAGGCGGCTTTGTCGTCGAGCAGCGTGAAGATTTCGGAAACGATGCGGTCCTCCGACGTCCCGACCAGCCTTGCGGTACCCGCCTCGACACCCTCGGGGCGCTCGGTCGTCTCGCGCATCACCAGCACCGGCTTGCCGAGCGCGGGCGCCTCTTCCTGCACGCCGCCCGAATCGGTCAGGACGATCTCGGCAAGCCCCAGCGCGCGGACGAAGCTCGGATAATCGAGCGGCGCGATCCGCGCGATATCGGGCTGGTCGCCGAGGATGCGGTCCATCACCGCGACGACATTGGGGTTGGGATGCACGGGAAAGACGACCGCGACGTCATCGCGCGCCGCGATCCGCGCGATCGCCCGCGCGATCCCGGCCATCGCGTCGCCGAAATTCTCGCGCCGGTGCGTGGTGACGAGGATGATCCGCTTGCCCGCACAGTCCGCCACGACCCGGTCGAGCGCGGCGCCGAGCGCCGGATCCGCCGCGACCCGCGCGTTGGTCCAGTGCAGCGCGTCGATCACCGTGTTGCCCGTGACGTGGATCGTCGAGGGGGCTACATTCTCGCGCAGCAACGCGTCCGCCGCGGTCTGGGTCGGTGCAAAGTGCAGGGCGGCGATCGGCGCGACGATCCGCCGGTTCACTTCCTCGGGCCAAGGATGATGGATGTCGCCCGAGCGCAGCCCCGCCTCGACATGCGCGACCGGGACCTTGCGGTAATAGGCGGCGAGCGCGCCGGTCATCGCGGTGGCGGTGTCGCCCTGGACGACGACCATGTCGGGCTGCTCGGCGTCCATCACCTCGCCCAGCCCGACCAGCAGCCGCGCGGTCAGCCGATCGAGCGTCTGCCCCGGCTCCATCAGGTCGAGATCGATATCGGGAGACAGCCCCGCGATCGCGAGCACCTGGTCGAGCAGTCCGCGATGCTGTGCGGTCACGCAGGTCCTGACGACCAGCCCCGGCTGCGTCTGCAACGCCCGGATGACCGGGAAGAGTTTGATCGCTTCGGGGCGCGTCCCGAAGATGACGAGTATTTTTGACATGGAACCCGCCTACACCCCACGTCTTTAATGACGCGCTAACCGCCGCAGTTGATTTGCCGAGTCCGTTCGGCGGCTTTATGCACCCGCAACGATCTGTACCCGCAACGATACAAGGGACTACTGAATGACGATCAAACCGCTGCGCAAGGCCGTATTCCCCGTTGCTGGGCTTGGCACGCGATTCCTTCCGGCGACCAAGTCGATGCCCAAGGAGATGCTGACCGTCGTCGACAAGCCGCTGATCCAATATGCCGTCGAAGAGGCACTGGAAGCGGGGATCGAGCAGATCATCTTCGTCACCGGCCGCGGCAAGGGCGCGCTCGAGGATCATTTCGACATTTCCTACGAGCTCGAGGCGACGATGCGCGCGCGCGGCAAGTCGCTGACCGTGCTCGACGGCATCCGCCAGCAGCCCGGCTCGCCCGTCTATGTCCGTCAGCAGGAGCCGCTGGGTCTCGGCCATGCGGTCTGGTGCGCGCGCGAGATCGTCGGCGACGAGCCGTTCGCGGTGCTGCTCCCCGACGAGCTGATGGTCGGCAAGCCCGGCTTCATGAAGCAGATGGTCGAGGCGTATAACAAGGTCGGCGGCAACGTCATCGGCGCGCTCGAGGTCGCCGATTCGGAAACCGACAAATACGGCATCATCTCGCCCGGCGCGACCGACGGTCGCCTGACCGAGGTCACCGCGCTGATCGAGAAGCCCGCCAAGGGCACCTCGCCATCGAACCTGATGATCCCGGGCCGCTACATCCTTCAGCCCGAAGTGATGCGCATCCTCGAAGGGCAGGAAAAGGGCGCCGGCGGCGAGATCCAGCTGACCGACGCGATGGCGCAGCTGATCGGCAACCAGCCGTTCCACGGCTTCACCTTCGATGGCCAGCGCTACGACTGCGGCGACAAGGCGGGCTATATCCAGGCCAATCTCGCGCTCGCACTCGCACGCGACGATATCGGCCCGGTCGTCCGCGCCTTCGCCAAGACGCTGCTGGGCTGAACGGTCTGCAAGATGCGGGGCGGGTGGCTTCAGCCCATCCGCCCCGCTCGTTTTCGGATCAGCCGCTGCCGCAGCAGGGACAGCCGGGATCCTTGGGCAGCCGGATCGTCCGGAAGCGGAGCGACAACAGGTCGATCAGCAACAGCTGGCCCGCCACGTCGTCGCCGAACGGCGCGACCGCACGAATCACTTCCAGCGCGGCCAGGCTGCCGACCACGCCCGTGACGGGGCCGAGGATGCCGTCCTCCGCACAGCTCGTCTCGGCACGCTCGGGATTCTCGCCGACGAAGCAGCGATAGCAGGGCCGGTCGGGCTCCCAGCCGCGATAGACGCCGAGCTGGCCTTCAAACTGTCCGACCGCCGCCGAGACCAGCGGGATCCGCGCCGCATGCGCCGCATCGGCGACGACGAACCGCGTCGCGAAATTGTCGCAGCCGTCGAGCACCACGTCCGCGCCCGCGATCAGCGCGCCGATATTGCCTTGGTCGACCCTCAGGCGGTGCGTGTCGACCGTGACGTTCGGATTGATCCGGCGCAGCGCGGCGGCGGCGGCCTCGACCTTGGCGAGACCCTGGTCCTCGGTGCGGAAGATCGTCTGACGCTGCAGGTTCGACGTCTCGACCGCGTCGTCGTCGATCAGCACGAGGCGCCCGATCCCGGCCGCCGCGAGATACTGGATCGCCGGCGAGCCGATGCCGCCGGCCCCGATCACCACCGCCGTCGCGGCCTTCAGCCGCAGCTGACCGGTGCCGCCGAATTCGCGGAGAACGATGTGCCGGGCATAGCGCGCGAGTTCGTCGTCGGAGAGCGTCATGCCTTCCACGCGAACACCATCGTCGTGCGGTACCAGCTGTCGGTGGCGGCGCCGCGCAGATCGACATTGTTGCGCGCTGCGCCCAGCAACAGGCCGGCGGCGAACTGCTCGACCGTTGGGCAATCGATCGCGCGCGGCGTGACCCGTCGCACCCGGCCATCCGCCGCGGCGAGCAGCGCGAGGTCGAGGTTCAGGACCCAGCCCTGCGGCGTCCGCGTCGCGCCACCGCACCGCCCGGCCAGCACCTCGCGCTGGACGAACGTGCTGGCATCCAGCGACGGGGCGACCGCGCGCCGCAGCCGCAACACCGGCAGCGCGCTCCAGTCCTGTGGCGGCAGCGGGACGCCACCCGTCACCTGCGGCGGCGCGGACGGCGAAGGCGCGGGGGGCAGGGTCGGAACGACGGGCGGGGGGATGATTCGCGGCACGGGCAGCGCCGGTGCGGTCTGCACGTCGGCGGCCGGGGCCTGCACGGCGCCCAGCGACGCTGCCAGGAGGAGCAGCGCGATCATCGTCCGGTCGACCCGAATCCTCCATGCCCGCGCACTGTGTCGTCTAGCGTCTCGACCTCGCCGAGGCTCGCGCGCACCACCGCCGCAGGAACGAGCTGCGCGATCCGGTCGCCGCGGGCGATGTCGAAGGGGGCATCGCCGAGATTGGCGAGGATGACCTTCACCTCGCCGCGATAGTCCGAATCGATCGTCCCGGGCGTGTTGAGGCAGGTCACGCCGTGCTTGAGCGCCAGCCCCGAGCGTGGTCGTACCTGGACTTCGTAGCCTTCGGGAATCGCGATCGCAAAGCCGGTCGCGACCGCCGCGCGGGCGCCCGGTGCGAGCGTCAGCGGCTCGGCGGCGACCACGTCCATGCCCGCGGCACCTGTGGTCGCATAGGCGGGCAGGGGGAGGCCAACGCCATGCGGCAATCTCTTGAGGTCTATACGGATCGTCATGCGGCGCGGTTTAGCGCATCGGCTGTGCGTGTTCCAGCGCATCGGCGACGCGCCGTGCCAGCTGCGCCGCGACTGCATCCTTGCCCTGCCGCGGCCAGCTCTCGACGCCGTCCTTCGTGACGATGTGGACGCTGTTGCTGTCGCCGCCCATCACGTCGCCCGACACGTCGTTGGCGACGATCCAGTCGACGTCCTTGCGCGCGCGCTTGGCGGTCGCATGCTCGACGACGCGTTCGGTCTCGGCCGCAAAACCGATCAGCAGCGCGGGTCGCTGCGGGCTGCGCGCGAGTGTCGCGAGGATGTCGGGGTTCTCGGAGAGCGCTAGTGTCGGCGTCGCGTCGCCCTTCTTGATCTTCTGCACCGCGGCGTCGACGTGCCAGTCGGCGACCGCCGCGACCATGATCGCGGCGTCGACGGGCAGCGCCCGGTCCACCGCATCGGCCATCTCGCGTGCGGTCTCGACGTCGATGCGCGTCACGCCGGCGGGCGTCGGCAGCGTCACCGGCCCCGCCACCAGCGTCACCCGCGCGCCAAGTGCCGCAAGCGCACCCGCGATCGCGAAGCCCTGCCGCCCCGACGACCGGTTGGCGATATAGCGGACGGGGTCGATCGGCTCGTGCGTCGGCCCTGCGGTCACGAGAATGTGCCGACCCGCGAGACGCTGCGGCTTAGCCTCGAGCGCAGCATCGATCGCATCGGCGATCCGGTCGGGCTCGGGCAGCCGCCCCGGTCCGAATTCGCCGCACGCCATCGGCCCCTCGTCGGGCGCCATGACGGTGATGCCGTCCGCGCGCAGCTGCGCGACGTTGCGCCTTGTCGCGGGGTGCAGCCACATCCGCACGTTCATCGCCGGCGCCGCGAGCACGGGTTTGTCGGTCGCGAGCAGCAATGTCGTCGCAAGGTCGTTGGCGAGCCCGCCCGCCATCCGCGCGATCAGGTCCGCGGTCGCGGGCGCAACGACGATCAGGTCGGCCTGACGGCTGAGCTGGATATGCCCCATCTCCGCCTCGTCCTTCAGGTCCCACAGGGTCGTATAGACCTTGTCCTCGCTGAGTGCGGCGAGCGTCATCGGCGTCACGAAATGCTGCCCCGCCTCGGTCAGGACGCAGCGGACCGCATGGCCGCGTTTGCGCAGGAGTCGGACGAGTTCGCTCGCCTTGTAGGCGGCGATGCCGCCCCCGACGATCAGGAGAATACGCTTCATGCCGCGAGTCCTAGCGGATCACGCGCGTCACCGTAATCCGTCGTGTATCGCGCGCCGCGACGATCATGTCGCGCAGGCCATCGACCGCGAAGACGAGTCCCAGAAACAGTAGCGGGGTGACCATCAGCACCCAGTATACATGGTCGCTCCGCGCGCAGACCGCGATCAACATGACATAGCCTGCAATGGTCGCCACCGCGCGTGACGCCGTCGGATCCCGCCACGCCGTCCAGCCGAATGCGCTCACGACGAGGATCGACGATGCGAGCCATTGCCATAGGAGGCCCAGCGCGGTCGACAGCGATGCGACGCTCAGGACGAACCCCAGGCCCAGCACGCCGAACCAGCCGCCCGATTGCGCATCGAGCGGTTCGAGGATGCGGCCGACCGCCTGCGCATGTGCCGCTACCGCAATGCCGAAGACCAGCGTCGCAGCGATCCACGCGGCGGCTTCCCGACGCTGCCCATCGCTCAGCGCCGCGACCGCCATGATCGCGACATAGATCAGCGCTGTCTCCCTGATGAGCATCGCCGACAATCCGAGCGCGACGGCGGCGGTCCATTGGCCGGGACGCCGAAGCGCGAGCGAGAGGGCTATCAATGGTCCCGCCCAGCTTTCGTGAAATACGTCGAGACCGGGCTGCACGTTGACCACCATCGCCACGATCAGCGCCGCACCAGCGAGCGCCAGGGGTGGCCAGCGCGGTGTGACGCTACGCAACCGCAGGATCCACGCAGCGACCGTAGCAAGGCACAGCAGCCACAACAGCATACGGACGACGAGATGCGGCAGCCAGGCCTGAACCACGGCGAGTGTCGGCAACCGCACGCTGAAAAACGGCTTCAGCGGATAGCCGCCCGCGCGGTGAAGCTCGGCCACGACCGTGTAATAGGGTTCGCCGTGGCGAACACGGTCGATCACCGTGTGATACAGCGCCATGTCCGTCTGATCGCCGATCCGCGCTGCGATCGAGGGCAGCGCGGGGTCTCCGATCAAAGCCAGATATGCGATCAGGAGGACGAGCAGCGCGAGGTACAGTTGGGCCCGCGCCTGCGGCATCCCGGCGAACCGGCTCGGCCTGGCCAGCCATATACCTGCCCGCTTGCGCGTGTTCATCGCGAACGCGACCTCAGCCGAAGACCAGCGTGGCGGCAACCCCGGCCAGCGCCGCGATCACCGCGACGAGGCCATAGCGCCAGCCGCCGCCGATCCGGATGACCTCGATCTCGCGAAGCGGCATCGTCGGCGGTGCACCGCCGGGTGCCGGGTAATGCGCCTCGATCCGGCGGACCAGTTCGGGCAGCCGGGTTAGCGTACGCACGTCCTCGATGATCCGGTCGGCGATCGCCGCCTCGGGGCCGAGTTCGCCGCGGATCCAGTCGCGCACGAACGGCTCCGCGCTCTCCCACAGGTTGATGTCGGGATCGAGGCTGGTCGCCACGCCCTCGACCATCACCATCGTCTTCTGCAGCAGCAGCAAATGCGGCTGGGTTACCATGTCGAAATCGCGCGTGATCGAGAACAGGCTGTCGAGCATCATGCCGATCGACATGTCCTTGACCGGCAACCCGCGCATCGGCTCGCCGACCGCACGCAAGGCGGTCGCGAATTCGGCGACGTCGTGATGCGCGGGGACATAGCCCGCCTCGAAATGGATCTCGGCGACGCGTTTATAGTTGCCGGTGATCAGCCCGTAGAGGATCTCGGCGAGCCAGACGCGGGCGCGCCGGTCGATCCGGCCCATGATGCCGAAATCGATCGCCGCGATCCGGTTGCCCGGCAGCGCGAACAGATTGCCCTGATGCATGTCGGCGTGGAAGAAGCCGTCGGCGATCGCCTGGCGCAGGAACGCGCGGACCAAGGTCTGCGCGAGGCCGGGCAGGTCGTAGCCCGCCGCGACCAGCGCGGGGCGATCCGACAGCTTGATGCCGTTGATCCACTCGATCGTCATGACCTTGGCGGTCGATCGGGCCCAGTCGATCGCGGGGATGACGAAATCGGGCTCGGCGGTCATGCCGTCCGCGAGCTCGGACGCCGATGCCGCCTCGCGGCGGAAGTTCAGCTCGCGCAGCGTCCAGCGCTTGAACGTCTCGATCGTCAGGCGCGGGCGCAGACGCATCGCCTCGGGGCTCAGCGCCTCGAGCTGCGCCGCCGCCCAGCTATAGGTGTCGATCGCACGCGCGAAATCATCCTCGACGCCGGGGCGCAGCACCTTGACCGCGACCTGGCGGCCATCGGTGGTCGTCGCGCGGTGGACCTGCGCGATCGACGCGGCACCGACCGGGACCTGCTCGATCCGCGAGAACAGCGTTTCTAGCGGCTTGCCGAAGCTCGCCAGCATCGCCGCCTCGATCGTCTCGTAAGGGACGGGCGACAGCTGGTCCTGCAGCCGCAGCAGATCCTGCGCCGCATCCTCGCCGACCAGATCGGGGCGGGTGGCGAGCGTCTGGCCAAGCTTGATCGCGGCGGGGCCGATCGCCTGGAACGCATCGGCATAGCGCGGCACCTTGGGCACGCGCGCACCGAACCGGGCGATCCGCGCGAGACGACGCACGGCGGCCGGCGTATTGGGATCCCGCTCGATACCCCGCAGCGCGCCGTGCCGGGCGAGAATGCGACCCCATTTGAGGAGCCGCCAGACATGGGTGGTCGAGGCGGTCATCGGGCTTGTGCGTCGTGAGAAGGGGTTTGTTCACGCGAAGGCGCGAAGGCGCGAAGAGAAGAATTTGGTTCGCGCGGAGACGCGGAGGCGCGGAGAGGGTGCGCCCTGCCGCGACTGCGGCTTTTCATCATCGGCGAAGAGTTGGTTATGCGCTGTCGCGCGAATGCGGCTCTGACTCTCCGCGTCTCCGCGTCTCCGCGTGAACCCCTCTTCGCGCCTTCGCGCCTTCGCGTGATCACTAAATCTTCCAACCCGAATGAATCGCAACCAGACCGCCCAGCAGCGGCTCGACCTTCGTCTGCACGAACCCCGCATCCGCGATCATCCCCTTGAACTTGGGCATGTCCGGGAACCGACGGATCGACTCGATCAGATAGCGATAGCTGTCGGCATCCTGCGCGAGCAGTTGCCCGAGCTTCGGCACCATCTTGTGCGAATAGGCGTCGTACACCTCGGCAAACCCCGGCCACACGGTGGTCGAGAATTCGAGACAGTAGAAGCGTCCGCCACGCCGCAGCACGCGGTGGGCCTCGCGCAGCGCCTTGGGGATGTCGGTCACGTTCCGGATCCCGAACGCGATCGTGTACGCGTCGAAGAACTTGTCGGGAAAGGCCAGCGTCTCGGCATTCGCCTCGGTCCAGACCAGCCCGTCGAGCCCGCGCTTGTGCGCGCGTTCCATACCGACCTCGAGCATCTGCGGATTGATGTCGGCGACCGTGATCGACGCGCCCGACGGCTCCATGCGGAACGCGATGTCGCCGGTGCCGCCCGCCATGTCGAGGATCTGCTCGCCCTCGCGCGGCTTCACGCGGCGCACGAACCGGTCCTTCCACAGCCGGTGCATGCCGCCCGACATCGCGTCGTTCATCAGGTCATATTTGCTCGCGACGTTCGAAAACACGCCGCCGACGCGCGCGGTCTTCTCGGTGGCGGGAATGTCCTCATAACCGAATGAGACGGTGTCGGCCTTTAGGGCGGTGCCGGGGATGAGAGCGGGGGCGGGCGCGATGTCATTCATGCCCCGTGCTCTAGCGGCGCCTTGTGGCGCGGGCAAACGCAACCTAGCTGGAAAACGTGCCAGAACTTCCCGAAGTCGAAACCACTGTGCGCGGGCTCGAACCCGTGCTCCTCGGCCAGCGCCTGGCCTCGGTCGAACCGCGCCGTGCGGACCTGCGCAAGGCGATTCCCGTCGACCTGCGGCAGCGCATGACCGGCGCGACCGTCACGCGGCTGTCGCGGCGCGCCAAATACGGCCTGATCGACACAGATCGCGGCGATACGCTCGTCTTCCATCTCGGCATGTCGGGACGCTGGCGGGTCGATCCCAGCGCGATCCTGCCGCACGACCATCTGCTCATCGGCACCGCGGCGGGGCGGACGGTCGCGCTCAACGACCCGCGGCGCTTCGGCTTTCTTGATCTCTGGTCCAGCGAGGCGATCGCGCAGTATCCGCCGTTCCTCGCCATGGGCCCCGAGCCGCTCGGCCCCGATCTGACCGCGGCCTATCTCCTCGCGGCGCTCGAAGGGCGGGGGGCGTCGATCAAGGCGATGCTGCTCGACCAGCGGATCGTAGCCGGACTCGGCAACATCTATGTGTGCGAGGCGCTGCACATGGCGAAGATCGCGCCAAGCCGTGCGGCGGGGCGGATCGCGCTGCCGCGACTCGAACGGCTGGTCGAGGCGATCCGCGCGGTGCTGACCGCCGCGATCCTCGCGGGCGGATCGAGTCTGCGCGACTATGCGCGGCCCGACGGCGAGCTCGGCTATTTCTCGAAACAATGGCGCGTCTATGGTCGCGAGGGCGAGCCCTGTTCGTGCGGCGCGCTGGTCCGCCGCAGGACGGAGGGCGGGCGTTCGACCTTCTGGTGTGCGCGTTGCCAAAAGGCATGACGGAACGCGGTTGACGATTCGGTGCGGAGTGGGTAGGAGCCGCGCTTCGAGAGGGCGTAGGAGCAATCCGGCGCCCCTTTTTATCATTCGAACATCCAGAGGGCTTCATGGCGAACACGCCGCAGGCGAAAAAGCGTATCCGTCGCAACGACCGTCGCGCGGAAGTGAACGGCAACCGCGTTGGCCGTATCCGTACCTTCATCAAGAAGGTCGAGGCCGCACTGGCTTCGGGCGACAAGGGCGCAGCGACCACCGCACTGGCCGCGGCACAGCCTGAGCTGCAGCGTGGCGTCGCCAAGGGCGTGCTGCACAAGAACACCGCGAGCCGCAAGTTCGCGCGTCTGACCAAGGCCGTGACCGGGCTCGCCTAAGCGACCCGACATGGCCGGAGCGGATTGCCCGCCGGGATCTTCCCGGCGGGTTTTTTGCGTCTGCAAAGGGAACGGAAGGCGCGCTCGCGCAACCCACGGATTCCCCGCGATTCGAGTGACGCCGGATCATGCCGCACCGGTTCCGAAATCGTAAAAATTGGCCAAACACAGCCACTTATAAAAATATCGACGCATTTCCGGGGCTTGATCAAGTCAACCCGCTTTATTTCGAAAATGTGACGTGCTCGGGCCTTGCTAGACTCGCCGATCGCTTCATAACTGAGCGAACGGCGGCGGTGAATCACGGACGTGAATCACCACTGCGCAAGCAACAGGGCGAAGATGCCGGGCGACCCTATGGGGCGTCACGGGGGATCATTTTCTGTCGGGACTATATCACCAGCGCGGCTGTCGCGCGGGGTCGGAGAAGTGTGCGCGTGACGAATTGGCAAGGATCGACCGTGCACGCTTCGGAGGCCGAAAAGGCCTGGGATCGCGTGCGCTCGTCCCTGCGCGAGTCTGCCGGCGCGCGCCTGTTCGAGCAGTGGCTGAAGCCGATCGAGCTGATCCCGAGCGACGACGAGGAGTCGATCCGCCTCGCCTTGCCGTCCGCCTTCATGACCAACTGGGTCCGCAACCATTATGCAGACCGGCTCGCGCTCGAATTCCGGCAGATCCTGCCGCAGGTCCGCACCGTCCAGATCGAGACGCGTAGGCCCGGCCCGAAGCCCGTGCTGCTGGTGATGCCGACCCCCGCGGAGATGCCGGACCGCACCACCGCGGCTGCGGCCGTGGAACCCGCTCAGGTCCAGGTCAAATTCGGCGTCGACCCGTCGCTGAAGCCCGCCCCCGCCCCCGTCACCGCGGCACAGCCGGCGCCCGCCTACGACACCATCATCCCCGAGCGCCCGCCGCTTGATCCGCGCTACACGTTCGACCGCTTCGTCGTCGATGCGTCGAACAAGGTCGCGTTCAACGCCGCCAAGGTGCTCGCCGAGCCCGGACCCGTGCGGTTCAGCCCGCTGTTCCTCCACAGCAACACGGGGCAGGGCAAGACGCATCTGATGCATGCGATCGGCCACACGTTCCTCGCGGCCAACCCGCACGCGGTCGTGCTGTGCATGTCGGCCGAGCGGTTCATGTATGACTTCGTCGCGGCGATGCGCGCGCGCGACACGCACGCGTTCAAGCGCCGGCTGCGCGGCGCCGACCTGCTGCTGATCGACGATCTCCAGTTCATCGCCGGCAAGGACGCGACGCAGGAGGAATTCTTCCACACGATCAACGAGATCATGACCGCCGGCAAGCGGCTGGTGATCTCCGCCGATCGCTGCCCGCAGGCGCTCGAGGGCGTCGAATCGCGGATCATCAGCCGCATGGCGGTCGGGCTGGTCGCCGACATCAAGGCGCCCGACCTGCTGCTGCGCCGGACGATCCTCGACCGCAAGCTCGTCGACCTGCCCGACCTGCGCGTGCCGACCGACGTGCTCGATCTGATCGCGAGCCGGATCCACGCCAATATCCGCGAGCTCGAGGGCGCGCTGAACCGCGTCATCGCCTATGCGCAGCTGACCGGCGAGACGATCGACCTCGAGTTCGCGATCGCGACGCTCGGCGAAGTGCTGCGCGGCGCGCAGAAGCGCGTGACGATCGACGAGATCCAGAAGCTGGTGACGGCGCATTTCGAGCTGAAGCCGCTCGACATGATCTCGGCACGCCGCGCGCGTGCGGTCGCGCGGCCGCGGCAGATCGCAATGTATCTCGCCAAGCGCCTGACGACGCGGTCGCTGCCCGAGATCGGACGCAAGTTCGGCGGCCGCGATCACTCGACGGTGATCCACGCGGTCCGCAAGATCACCGAACTCCGCGACCAGGACCGCGACATCGACGCCGCGGTCCGTGTGCTGATGCGCGAACTCGAGGGCTGAGGCCCTCGCGCCCCTAATCCCGATGACGGGAAGAGGGGGGCAGCTTAGACCTGCAACCCCATCGCATCCTGCGTACGCTTCAGCACCGGCGCCGCCAGCGCGCGCGCCTTCTCCGCGCCGTCGCGCAGCACCGCGGTCACCGCGCTGCGATCGTCGAGCAGCCGCACCATCTCGTCACGAATCGGCCCGAGCTTGGCGACCGCCAGATCCGCCAGCGCCGGCTTGAACGCGCCGAACCCCTTGCCGCCATATTCGCCCAGAACGGTCGCGACATCGCTGTCCGCCAGCGCGGCATAGATCGTCAGCAGGTTGCGCGCCTCCGCCCGGTCGCCGAGCTCGTCGACGGTCGCGGGCAGCAGGTCGGGATCGGTCTTCGCCTTGCGGAACTTGTCCGCGATCGTGTCGTCGCTGTCGATCAGCTTGACCACCGACTGTTCGGACGGGTTCGACTTGGACATCTTCGCCGACGCATCGCGCAACGACATGATCCGCGGCGCCGCCTTGCTGATCAGCGGCGCGGGGAGCGTGAACAGGTCGACGCCGTAATCGCCGTTGAACTTGGTCGCGATGTCGCGTGCGAGCTCGAGATGCTGCTTCTGGTCCTCGCCGACCGGCACGTGGGTCGCATTGTAGAGCAGCACGTCGGCGGCCATCAGCACCGGGTAATCATACAGCCCGACACTCGCGCCCTCGCGGTTCTTGCCCGCCTTGTCCTTGAACTGCGTCATGCGGTTCAGCCAGCCGACGCGCGCGACGGTGTTGAGCAGCCACGCCATCTCGCTGTGCGCGGGCACGCGCGCCTGGTTGAACAGGATCGACTTGGCCGGATCGACGCCCGCCGCGATCATTGTCGCGGCGACCTCGAGCGTGTGTGACGACAGTTCGGCCGGCGCGATCCATTCGGTCGGCGCGTGCAGGTCGGCGATGAAGAACATCGACTCCCCGCCCTGCGCGACGACGTCGTCCTGCAACGCCACCCATTGCTTCACCGCCCCCAGGTAATTGCCGAGATGGAGATTACCGGTGGGCTTGATGCCGGAGACGACGCGCATGGGAAAACCTTATTTGGAACGACGCAGGAGCGTGGAGATGTCGCCCAGCCGGAACGCGCCGGTGAGCAGGGTGGCGATCGCATAGACGACCCCGCCGGTCGCGACCAGCACGAGCATCGCCCCCCAGCGCTCGGTCCCGCTGCCCGTGACGAACGGCTGGAACAGGTCGTTGAGGAAATACATCACGCCGCCCATGATCAGCGCGGCGACCAGCAGTCGCCACGTCCGCCGCACCAGCCGCGCATCGGGGACGAAATGCCCGCGACGGACGAGCGTCCGATACAGCATCGCGACGTTGACCGTGCTCGCGATCGCGGTGGCGAGCGGCGGGCCCATATGGCCGAGCGGCTTGATGAAGGCGAGGTTGAGGACGAGGTTCACGACCATCGACATCGTCGCATAGCGCACCGGCGTCTTCGTGTCGGACCGCGCATAATAGCCCGGCGTCAGCACCTTCACGAGGATATAGGAGGGCAGCCCGATCGAGAAGGCGGCAAGCGCCTGCGCGGTCAGCTGGCTGTCCTCAAGCGCGAACTTGCCGTGCTGGAACAGCGCACCGACGATCGGCACGCCGCAGACGATCAGCGCCACCGTCGCGGGCAGCGTCAGGAACAGCGCGAGCTCCATGCCGCGGTTCTGCGTCGCCATCGCCTCCGTCTCCTCGCCGCGGCCGAGCTGGCGCGAGATGGTGGGGAGCAGGACGGTGCCGAGCCCGATGCCGATCAGCCCGAGCGGCAGCTGGTTCAGCCGGTCCGCGAAATAGATATACGAGACCGAGCCCGCGGGCAGCAGCGCGGCGGCGAGCGCGGTCGAGACGACGAGGTTGATCTGCACCGCACCCGCACCCGCGGCGGCGGGCCAGATCAGCGACATCAGCCGCTTCACCTCTGGATTGAGCTGGGGCCGCTTCAGCCGGAGCACGACGCCCGATCGGCGGCAGGCGTAGATCAGCCAGAGCAACTGCAGCGCGCCCGACACCGTCACCGCGATCGCCTGGTTGCGCACGGTCATCAGCGGCAACCGCTCGTGGAACAGCAGCAGCGCGGCGATCAGCGTCGCGTTGAGCAGGATCGGCGCGGCGGCATTGATCCAGAATTTATGCAGCGAATTGAGGATGCCACCGAGCAGCGAGACGAGGCTGATCAGCAGCAGATAGGGCAGGGTGATCCGCGACAGGTGGACCACATAGGCGAACCGCTCCGCGCTCGCCCCGTTGAACCCGAAGGTCAGCAGCCACGTGACCGGCCAGGCCGCAATCTCGAGCAGCACCGTCATGCCGATCAGCACCGGTAGCAGCACCGACAGCGCGTCCTCGGCAAAGGCGATGCCGTCGGGCAGGCCGCGGCCATCCTTGTCGCCGACCTTGCGGTTGAACATCGGGATGAACGCGGCCGAGAACGCGCCCTCGGCGAAGAGGGCGCGGAACATGTTGGGAAGGCGGAAGGCGATCAGGAACGCATCCGATGCGAACCCCGCGCCGACGAACCGCGCGAACAGCGAATCGCGCACCAGCCCCAGGATGCGGCTGGCGAGCGTCAGCCCGCCGACCGATCCCAGCGCCTTGGTCAGGTTCACCTATGCGCCCTCCGGTCCGGGCTTCACGCCTGGCCGAAATCGCCGACGTTCGGCTGGATGCCCTGCTGCTCCGACTGCTGGAGATAGAGCTGCGCGAAATCGATCGGCTCGAGCAGCAGCGGCGGGAAGCCGCCGTCACGCACCGCATCCGACAGCACGCGGCGTGCGAACGGGAAGAGCAGGCGCGGGGCCTCGCCCAGCAGGAAGGGCTGGACATGCTCGGCCGGGATGTTGCGCAGCCCGAACAGGCCCGCAAAGGACAGGTCGACGATGAAGGCGACCTGGCCGTCGGTCTCGGCGCGGACGTCGATCTTCAGCACGACCTCGTGCACCTCGTCGCCGACCTGCGCCGCGCCGATGTTGAACTGGACGTCGATCGCGGGCGGGGTCTGGTTCTGGTAGACCGCAGGCGCGTTGGGGTTCTCGAACGAGAGATCCTTGACGTATTGCGAGATCAGGCCGGCGGCGGGCGCTTCATCGGCACCATTGGCAAGCGGCTGATCCGCGATCGACATGCCGTTCTGGTCGTCCATGATCTGCGAATCCTTCGTATAAATGAGGTGGGACCGAAGCGGACGGGTCGCGCGTTCGTGTCTTGAGGCAGTGCGCGTAGCAGTGCCCGACGGGTGTTTCAACGGCTACGGATCCCACGGAATCCTAGGCGGGTTTGAAAAGAGACGCCGTTGCCCTATGTTGGGACGAAGATCGGAGGCACGGTTGTTTTACGTAGTACTTCTCGCGATGGTCGCAGGGTTCCTGGCGATGCGTCTTTATAGCGTGCTCGGAAAGCGGACCGGTCATGAACAGCAGCCCCTGCCGCGTGCGGCAGAGGAGCGGTCCATACCCGTCACGATCACGCGCACGATCGATGCGGCCGCCGAACAGCGGACGATCGCGAACCGCAACATCGACGCGCGTGCCGAACCCGGCCTGCGCTCGATCATCGCCGTCGAGCCCGGCTTCGACGTCAACCAGTTCCTCGAAGGCGCGCAGGCGGCTTATCGCATGACGCTGGAAGCCTTCTGGAAGGGTGATGCCGACACGCTCGCCGATCTGGCCGAGGACGACGTCCGCACCGCCTTCGTCGAGGCGATCGCGGCGCGCGAGGCAGCCGGCGAGACGCTCGACAATCGTCTGGTGACGATCGAACGCGCGGTGATCGCCGACGCGTCGGTCTCGGGCCGCGAAGCCCGGATCTCGGTACGCTTCGATGCGGACATCGCCGCGATCACGCGCAACGAAGCGGGCGAAGTCATCGCCGGGTCGCTGACCGACGCGGTCGAGACGCATGACATCTGGACGTTCGTCCGGACGCTGAAAAGCGCCGGCCCGAACTGGAAGCTCGCGGACACCGACGAGGCGTGACGCGCGCGATCAGGGGGATTGGCGGTTCGTTCGCGCTGGCCCTGGCACTCAGCGGGTGCGTCGGCGGTGTCGCTGCACCGACCGACCGCCCGTCCTCGCCGGGCACCGCATCGCAGGCTGCCACCGCCGGAAAGCCGTCACGGGGTCAATTTACCCCAAACAGTGACAACATTCGCAACATTCGCGGCATCCAGATACCCGCCCGCATCGTCGGGGCGGTTCCGCTGGCGGCTGTTCCCGTCGCCCCGCCACTCCCCGGTGCGCTCGCCCCGGTAAGCGCGGTCACGGCCGGCGTAACGCCGGGGCCGTCGCTCGCAACGCTGCCGATCAGCGATGCGCAGGCCGAGGCCGCACGGCTGGCCTTCGTCACCAGCTGCCCCGGCTTGCAGCGTCGTTCCGACCAGTCGGGGCTGACCCGTGGTGCCGATTGGCAGCCGGCCTGCGCCGCGGCACAGGCGACCGGGCCCGGTGGCGCGCGCGCATTCTTGACCCAGTGGTTCGAGGCGGTCCAGGTCGGCGACGGCAAGGCCTTCGCGACGGGCTATTACGAGCCCGAGATCGCCGGCTCGCTCGAACGCCGCGACGGCTATGCCCCGGTCTATGGTCGCCCGCGCGACTTGATCGACGTCGATCTCGGCGCCTTTTCGACATCGCTGAAAGGCAAGAAGATCCGCGGCCGCGTGGCGGGCTCGAACTTCATTCCCTATTATGACCGTACTGCGATCGAGCAGGGCGCGCTCGCCGAGACCGCGCCGATCCTCGCCTGGGCAAAGGATCCGGTCGAACTCTTCTTCCTGCAGATCCAGGGGTCGGGACGTCTTCGCCTGCCCGACGGGTCGATCCTGCGGATCGGCTACGACACGCAGAACGGCCGCGACTATACCGGCATCGGCGCGCTGATGAAGACGCGCGGGCTGTTGCAGCCGGGCCAGACGTCGATGCAGGGCATCGTGCGGTGGCTCCACGATCACCCCGTCGAGGGGCAGGCGATCATGCGCGAGAACAAGAGCTTCGTGTTCTTCCGCGAACTCGACGGCGCGCCGCAGGGTGCGATGGGCTATCCCGTGACCGGGCAGGTCAGCGCGGCGGCGGACGTAAAGTTCGTGCCGCTCGGCGCGCCGGTGATCCTGTCGCTCGACCGGCAGGATGCGACCGGGCTGTGGATCGTCCAGGATACCGGCGGCGCGATCAAGGGCAGCAACCGGTTCGACACCTTCTGGGGCGCCGGCGCCGCTGCCGAAGCGACCGCGGGCGGCATGGCGGGGCGCGGCACCGCCTTCCTGCTGCTCCCGATCGGCACCACCGCACGGCTCAATGCCGCAACTGCGAACGGGGCGCGCTATGACGGGTCGTCCGCTCAACCCTGACGAGGCGCATCTCTGGGCGCGCGTGATGCAGACCGTGCGCCCAATGCGCGCGGTCCCCAAGCTCGTGCCCCCGGTCGTCCCGGTTGCTGCGCCCGTCGCGACGACGCGCAAGGTAAAGCCGACCAAGGGCATCCGCCTGCCAACGCTCCCACCCCCACCCGGCGCAGCGCCGTTGAAGGCGGCGGCGCGCACCCTGTCGCCGGCCAACACGCTAGACGGGGGCTGGGACAAAAGGCTGTTGCGTGGCGCGGTCAGCCCCGACAGCTCGATCGACCTTCACGGCCACACGCTCGCCTCCGCGCATGCAATCCTCGACACCGGCCTGTCCCGCGCGATCGCCCGCGGCGACCGCGTGCTGTTGCTGGTGACGGGCAAGCCACCGCGCCCCGAAAGCGAACGGCCGCACGCCCGCGGCGCGATCCGTGCAGCAGTCATCGACTGGCTGTCGATCTCGCGTCATGCCGGCGGGATCGTCGCGGTCCGCGGCGCGCATCCCCGGCACGGCGGGGCAGGGGCGCTCTACATCATCCTGCGCCGCAGCCGCGAACTGGGCGGCTGACACGGTGGGTTATCCCCGCTCGACCGCGCGGACGATGACATCGGCATAGATGTCGGTCAGGCGGTACAGGTCCTCGACCGCAACCGCTTCGTCCACCTTGTGCATCGTCGCGTTAATCAGCCCGAATTCGACCACCGGGCACAGCTTCGCCAGAAACCGCGCGTCGGACGTGCCGCCCGTCGTCGACAGGTCTGGGACGACGCCCGTCACCGCGGTGATCGCGTCGGACATCAGCGTCGACAACGGCCCGGGTTCCGTCAGAAAGGCTTCACCCGACACGCGACCGGTGACGACCGCTGCTGGATCATGCCGTGCCGCCAGCGCGGCGATCCGGGCGATCAGCGCGTCGCCGCTATGCGTGTCGTTGAACCGGATGCTGAGCCGCGCCGACGCTGCGGCCGGGATGACGTTGTGCGCGGGATTGCCGACCGCGATATCGGTGACCTCGATGTTCGACGGCTGGAACCAGGCATTGCCCTGGTCGAGCGCGACGGTTTCGATCTCGGCAAGGATCGCCACCAGCCGGGGGATGGGGTTGTCGGCGAGATGCGGATAGGCGACGTGACCCTGCCGCCCGGGGACGCTGATCCAGATATTGACCGAGCCGCGCCGGCCGATCTTGATCGTGTCGCCAAGCGCGGCGGTGGAGGTCGGTTCGCCGACGATGCACTGGTCAGGATGGATGCCCCGCGCCGCCATCCGGTCGATCAGCGCGCGCGTCCCGAAGGTGGCAGGACCTTCCTCGTCCCCGGTGATGATCAGCGACACGGTGCCCGCGTCGGTCCGGCTGGCGGCCGCCGCAAAGGCGGCGATCGCGCCCTTCATGTCGACTGCGCCGCGCCCGTAGAGCAGGCCGTCGCGAACCTCGGCCGACCAGGGCGAGCCCTGCCACCCCTCGCCCGGGGGTACGACGTCGAGATGCCCTGCAAATGCCAGGTGTGGCCCCGATCCGGTCCGGACCGCGAGCATGTTCTCGACCGGACCGTCGGGCGCTTCGCCAATCGTGAAGCGGTCGACGTCAAAGCCGATCGGCGTCAGCGCTGCCTCCAGCACGTCGAACACGCGGCCCAGCGCTGGCGTGACGCTGTCCTCGGCCAGCAGCGCCTGCGCCAGCGCCAGCGGATCGATCACCGCAGCGCGCTCGGCGCCGGCTGCTCATATTGCTCGATCACCCAATCCTCTTCCTGCGCGCCGGCGATCCAGTCCTGCATGAAGGGGTGGTCGAACATCGCCTGCATATAGCCTTGCGCGAACCGAGCGATCGGCAACTGATAGGTGACGATCCGCGTGACGACGGGCGCGTACATGATGTCGGCCGCGCCGAACGTACCGAACAGGAAATCGCCGCCACCGCCAAAGCGCGCACGTGCCTGTGCCCAGAGCTCCATGATCCTCTGGAGAGCGACCAGGACATCGTCGTCGGGGCGCTGTGCCGGAAAGATCTGGCGGACGTTCATGCTGTGCTTCTTGCGTAACGCGGCAAAGCTCGAATGCATCTCGGCCGCCATCGAGCGGGCCATCGCGCGTGCCGCCTCGTCTTCGGGCCAGAAGCGGTCGCGACCCACCTTGTCCGCGAGATAGTCGACGATCGCCAGGCTGTCCCATACGACCGCCTCGCCATCCCAGAGGATCGGCACCTTGCCCGACGAGGGAGCGAATTCATCGCCCTGGCGCCGCTTTTCCCATTCCGCATCGTAGAGCGGGACGACGACCTCGTCGAAGGGCAGCCCGGACTGCTTGCAGGCGAGCCAGCCGCGAAGCGACCAGGAGGAATAGGCCTTGTTGCCGATGACGAGTTTCATGGCCCGGGGACTAGCGGGCGGGAGCGGCGAGGGCAATCTCTGCCGCCCTCGCCGGGTGCACGGGCGTCAGCTGACGGCTTCGACGACCGCCGCGCGCAGTTCGGGGATGCCCATGCCGTACTCACTCGACGTCACGAGGATGTCGGGATGCGCGGCGGGGCGCTTGCGGGCCTCGGCCGCGGTGCGCTCGGTCACCTCGACGAGTTCCGACGCCTTGATCTTGTCCGCCTTGGTCAGCACCATGCGATAGCTGACTGCGGCCTTGTCGAGCATCTCGAGGATCTCGCGGTCGACGTCCTTGATGCCGTGGCGCGAGTCGATCAGCACGAGCGCGCGCTTGAGCACGTCGCGGCCGCGAAGGAAGTCGTTGATCAGGAAGCGCCACTTCTTGACGACGTCCTTGGGCGCCTTGGCAAAGCCATAGCCGGGCATGTCGACGAGGCGGAAGGCGAGCGGCGCGCCGACCTCGAAGAAGTTCAGTTCCTGCGTACGTCCGGGCGTGTTCGACGTACGCGCCATCGAATTGCGGCCGGTCAGCGCGTTGAGCAGCGAAGACTTGCCGACGTTCGACCGCCCGGCAAACGCCACCTCCGGCACCGACGCATCGGGCAGGAATTCGAGCGTCGGTGCCGACTTCAGGAAGCCGACATGGCCGGCGAACAGCTTGCGCGCATGTTCGAGCTGCTCCGCCGTGAACGGCGCGTCGGTCTGCTCGAGATCAGGACCCAGATACGGGCCAACGGTCGGAAGGTCGTTCACTTGGTCACCGGTGCTTGCAGGCCCGGATGCCGGGCGTAGAGGAGCTTCTGCTGAAGGATCGTCAGGCAGTTCGACGTGATCCAGTAGACCTGAAGACCGACAGCGAACGGTGCCATCACGAACATCAGCACCCAAGGCAGCAGCTTGAAGACCTGCTTCTGCGTGTCGTCCATCGGCGTCGGGTTCAGCTTGAACTGGAAGTGCATGCTGATGCCGAGGATGATCGGGACGATGCCAATCGCGATCATGTGTGGCGGGGTGAACGGCAGCAGACCGAACAGGTTGAGCGGCGTTAGCGGATCGGGCGCGGACAGATCCTTGATCCATGCGACGAACGGCTGGTGACGCATTTCGATCGTCAGCATCAGCACCTTGTACAGTGCGTACATGATCGGGATCTGGAGCAGCGTCGGCGCACAGCCCGCGAGCGGGTTGACCTTCTCCGCCTTGTACAGCGCCATGACCTCTTGCTGCATGCGGACCTTGTCGTCCTTGTACTTCTCCTGCAGCGCCTTCGTCTTGGGCTGGACGGCGCGCATTGCGGCCATCGACTTGAACTGGCGCTGCGCGATCGGGAAGAGCAGGCCGCGGATCGTCACCGTCAGCAAAATGATCGCGACGCCGAAATTGCCGACCGTGCGGTACAGCCAGTCGAGATAATAGAAGATCGGCTTCTCGACGATCCGGAACCAGCCCCAGTCGATTGCATAATCGAGCTTGGCGACGCCGCCCGCCTGATCGGTATAGCGATCGAGCAGCCGGACCTCCTTTGCGCCCGCAAAGAAGCGCGACGTCTGGGTCACCGCTTGGCCGGGGGCGACGAGCTTGGGCTGCAGCGCGTAATCCGCCTGATAGGCCTTGTTGGCGCCCGCGCGGAACTGGCCGTCAAACGCCTGGCCCTGGTCGGGAACGAGCGCGGTCAGCCAGTATTTGTCGGTGAAGCCGAGCCAGCCGCCGGTGGTCGAAAATTTTTGCGGAGCCTCGTCGATGTCCTTGTAGTTCGGACGGTAATGCGCGCCGCCATTGTCGACCGACATCGGCCCGACATGGATCGTCATCGACGACGGATCCTTCGAGATGCCGACACGGTTGACGAGGCCATAGGTGGCAACGGGGACGGGCGCGGTGCCCGCGTTGAGGACGGTCTGGCGGACCGTGAACATGTAATCGCCGTCGACTGCGATCTGGATGCGGAAGCGCTGGCCCGTGGCGTTGGTTGCATCAAGCGTGACCGGAGTCGTGGGCGTCAGCGTCGGTGCGCCCGACGCGGTCCAGACGGCGTCAGCGGCAGGCGGGGCAAGCCCCTGCGCGCGCCAGCCGAAGCTCGCGAAATAGGCATCCGGCGCGCCAGCGGGTGAAAGCAGACGGATCGGCGGAGAATCCTTCGCGACGGTCTCGTCATAGCCCTTGAGAACGAGATCATCGATCCGCGCACCCTTCAGGTTGATAGAGCCGGACACCCGCGGGGTTTCGATACGGACGCGCGGCGTCTCGGCGATGACCGCGGCGCGATCGCGCACTGCGGCGGCACCATCGGCGGCCGGATCGGCGGCGGGGTTCGCGACGGGCTTGGTCTTGCCGCCTTCGATTTTCGTCACCGGTGGATTGGCCGTCGGGAAGAATTTGCCCTGGATCATCGGCCATCCGAACAGGATCAGCGCCGCGATAACCGCGAACAGCACGAAATTCTGCTTGTCGTCTTTCACAGGGCGGCGTCTTTCAATTTCTCAGGCTTCAGCTCTGGGACTGGGTCGGGTCCGTACCCGCCCCACGGATGGCAGCGCGCGATGCGCTTCGCCGCCAACCAGCCCCCCTTGCGCGCGCCATAGCGCCCAACGGCCTCGATTGCATAGGCGGAACAGGAAGGATCGTAGCGACAGCTCGACGGCAGGACCAGTGAAGGACCGAGTTGCCAGCCGCGCGCGATGAGGATGATGAGGCGGGCTAGCACGATGCGGCCGGGACCAGTGCACCCCAAAACTGTTTCCCCGCGAAGGCGAGGATCGAGACTGGACTCCCGCCTTCGTGGGAGAACAAGAAGCGGTGCAAGATCGCGCCTTCGGCACAGCGCCATTCCAGACTGCGGACCACCCCGGCATAGGCCGGGGCCCAGTTGGGGGACGCTAGTGACGAGTGGCTACGGTGCATTAAAGAGGCTTTCCCACCTGGGTTCCGGCCTTCGCCGGGGTGGTGGTATCCACTGAAGCAGCAGCTGGTGCTTGCGGCGTGACCTTGCGGAACGCCTTGCCGAGCTCGGTCCGCAACAGCGCGTAATCACGCTCGATGCCGCCGTTGCGCCCGATCAGCACGTGATCGGCGCCAGCGACACCGCGTTCCGCCAACAGCTCACGCGCCAAAGCCCGCAACCGCCGTTTCATGCGGTTACGGACGACGGCGTTGCCAATCTTCTTGGTGACGGTGAAGCCGATTCGCATCGTCTCGTCACCGTCATCGCGGGGGCGCATGAGCAGGACGAATCCCGGCATCGGTGCGCGCTTCCCCGCATTCGCCGCGAGAAAATCGCGGCGTTTCGACATGATCGTCAGGCCGGCATCGCCGGCCGCGACGGTCAGGCCGACAGCTTCTTGCGACCGCGGGCGCGGCGGGCGTGGATCACTGCCCGGCCGCCGACCGTGGCCATCCGTGCGCGGAAGCCGTGACGGCGTGCACGTACCAGGTTGCTCGGCTGAAAGGTCCGCTTCATTGGTCATTCCCTAGGTCATCAAATAGAAAACGGCCGCCACGGGGACGGCCTTGATGGGTGGGCGCTTAGGCAAAGCGCGGCGACAAGTCAATTCACCCGCTCCGTCTTGGCCGAATCGATCCGCTGCGAAACCGCGGCGGCACGATCGCGGGCGTGCCGTCGCAACGCGCTGCGCCGGCGCATCATCCGGTCGACGAAATGACCGCCCCGCGGCCAGCGGCGTTTCAGCCGGCCCCAGCGTCGCCGTGCCCGTGGCGAGTTGCGCAGCACCAGGACCATGCCGCCGGCAAACACGAAGACCCCCGCCGGCCCGGGCACCGGTGTCAGCAGGGGGGCGGCAAGGATCATCATCCCGCCGCACAACAGCTGGACGAGGCGATAGGTCGAGGAGCGGACGGCGTTCACGCGAGGCATTTGGGACCGGTGTGTTAGGTTGGCAAGACGGCACCGTGCCGCTCGCCATTGCCCAATGGTCAAATCCGGTATGAATAGGGCGTGACGGTGGCGATCCGCCATGACAAGCGACGCGGCGGGGGATTTTCATGGCGGCGATCGTGTCGACAGTGGCATATCTGGGGCTGGAAGCGCGCGCGGTCGAAGTACAAGTCCAGCTGATTCCGGGACTTCCTGCGTTCAACCTCGTCGGGCTTGCGGACAAGGCGGTCGGCGAGAGCCGCGAGCGCGTCCGTGGCGCGATCGCGGGGATGGGGCTGGCATTGCCGCCGAAACGGATCGCGGTGAACCTGTCGCCGGCTGATCTGCCAAAAGAAGGGTCGCATTTCGATCTTCCTGTCGCGCTCGCATTGCTGGCGGCGATGGGGGTGATCGATGCCGAAATGCTCGCCGATTATGTCGTCGTCGGCGAGCTCGGCCTCGATGCGCGCATCACCGCGTCGCCCGGTGTCCTGCTCGCCGCGCTGCACGCGTCGAACGAGGGCAAGGGCCTGATCTGCCCGGCCTCGCAAGGGTCTGAAGCGGCCTGGGCCGGGTCGATCGAGGTGGTTGCCGCGCCCGACCTGCTCGCGCTGATCAACCATTTCAAAGGCCATGGCCTGCTGCGCGCGCCCCAGCCTGGCGAGGTCGATGTCGCGCCGGCCGGGCCTGACCTCGCGCAGGTTCGTGGGCAGGAGACCGCCAAGCGTGCGCTGGAGGTCGCTGCGGCGGGTGGGCATAATCTATTGATGTGTGGTCCGCCGGGGTCGGGCAAATCGCTGATGGCGGCGTGCCTGCCGGGGATCCTGCCGCCGCTCGACCCCGCCGAGGCGCTCGAAGTGTCGATGGTCCAGTCAGTGGCAGGCACGTTGTCGGGGGGACGGCTAACTCGAACCCGCCCGTTTCGCAGCCCGCATCATTCGGCGTCGATGGCCGCGCTGACCGGGGGAGGCCTGAAGGTGAAGCCCGGGGAGGTCAGCCTGGCGCATCTGGGTGTGCTGTTCCTCGACGAATTGCCCGAGTTCCAGCGGGCGGTGCTCGATTCGCTGCGCCAGCCGCTCGAGACGGGAACGATCAGCGTCGCCCGCGCCAATGCGCATGTGACCTTCCCCGCCCGCGTCCAGCTGATCGCGGCGATGAATCCGTGTCGTTGCGGCCATCTCGGCGATGCCGGCCTTGCCTGTGCGCGGGCGCCGCGCTGTGCCGCGGACTATCAGGCCAAGGTGTCCGGGCCGCTGCTCGACCGAATCGACCTACACATCGATGTGGCAGCGGTCACGGCGGCGGATCTCGTCCTGCCCCAGGCCGGCGAGGGATCGGCAGCGGTGGCGGCTCGAGTGGCGGTGGCGCGCCGAGTGCAGACCGAGCGCTATCGCGATCATCCCGTGCGGACGAATGCCGAAGCGGACGGTCCGTTGCTCGAGTCGGTCGCTACCCCCGATGCGCCGGGACAGCGTCTGCTCGTACAGGCGGCAGAGGCGATGCGGCTAACCGCGCGGGGTTATACCCGAATACTGCGCGTCGCGCGGACGATCGCGGATCTGGCCGGCGCCGATCATGTGGCGCGGATCCATGTCGCGGAAGCGCTGAGCTATCGCCGCCGTCCGCCAACAAATTGACGCATGTTCTCACATCTACAAGATACTTGATCTATGATAATAAGCTAGTACTACTCATTCTGTTAATTGTTGTAGATTAACAATGACCTCACCGAGTTTGGAGTGAGGTGGCGTCGCGCCGGTTCTCATGCCCGTCCGGCCCCGACAGAGCGCGGTAAGGAGCGACAGTGACATTTATCGACCCCGCCCCATTCCGGGCTGCATCCCGCGCTCCAGCAGACGCGATCGCACCAGTCGAGACGGCGACCCGTGTGACGTGCGGTGCCTGTGGCACCGGCAGCATGCTCCCGTTCGATTTCACGATGGCGTTCCAGCCGATCGTCAACATCGCGACGGAGCGGGTCTGGGCCTATGAAGCGCTGGTTCGCGGCACCGACGGCGCGGGCGCGGGGGCGATCCTCGACAGGGTGTCGGGGGACATGATCTACGGGTTCGATCAGGCTTGCCGTGTGCGCGCGGTGGAGATGGCTGGCGCGCTGTTCACGCCGGGCGAGGACGTGAAGCTGTCGATCAATTTCATGCCGAACGCGGTCTATGAACCCAATGCCTGTATCCGGGCGACGCTGGGGGCAGCGGCGCGGGTCGGCTTCGACAAGCGCAACCTGATGTTCGAATTCACTGAGAACGAGCGCATGCGCGACGTGCCGCATGTACGGCGGATCATCGAGGCGTACCGTGCGCAAGGGTTCGTGACCGCGATCGACGATTTCGGCGCGGGCTATGCGGGGCTGGGGCTGCTCGCCGAACTCAATCCCGATGTCATCAAGATCGACATGGCGTTGATCCGCGGGATCGACGGGTCCGCCGTGAAGCGGTCGATCGTCGCCGCGGTCATCGCATTGTGCGACGAACTTGGCATCATCCCGATCGCCGAGGGAATCGAGACTTCGGGCGAACTGGCGGCGTTGCGCGCGCTCGGGGTACGGTTGTGCCAGGGTTACCTGATCGCGCGTCCCGCGATTGCGCGCCTTCCGGTCCCCTTCGCGGACGCCGCAGAGGTGGTCCACGCCTGACGGTCCGGTGCGGCCCGGGCGCGGTACCGGGCTGCGTCGACCCGCGTCGCCGCGGCGCTGCCGTGACCGCCGGCGGAACGTCGCTGCGCACGGCGGGTTTAGCCGGCGTAACGATCAATATGATCCAGGGGGATTTGCGGTGACCATCTCGGATGTCCGTGCGACGCAACTCGCACGTCTCGGCTTCGCCGCGCGCGGGCTGGTGTATTGTCTGGTGGCCTGGTTTGCCGTCGATGCCGCGATGCGCGGTGGGACGATCGCCGACAATCAGGGCGCGATCGGATCGCTGGCGGACGAGCAGTTAGGTGTCGTCCTGCTGGCCGTCATTGCCGCGGGGCTGCTCGGCTACGCGGTGTGGCGGCTGACCGAAGCGATCGCCGATCCGGAGCAGATCATGCGCGACGCCAAGGGCGCCTTGACCCGGATCGGGCACGTCGTCAGCGGGATCGCCCACCTCATCCTTGCCTGGAGTGCGGCACGTCTCGCCTGGCAACCAAGGACGGGCGGCGGCGGGCAGTCCCCGGGTGACGAGAGTGCCCGCGACTGGACAGGCTGGCTGCTGTCGGTGCCGTTCGGCCGCGTGCTGGTCGCCGCCGTCGCGATCGGTATCCTTGTCGCGGCGGTAATGCAGGCGAAAAAGGCCTGGAAAGGCGATTTCGTCAAGGACCTGCACAATGACGGCTCGCTGCCTTCCTATGTCTGCACGATGGGGCGGCTGGGCTATGGCGCCCGCGCAATCGTCTTCACGATCGTCGCCGGCTTCTTTGCGGTCGCGGCATGGCAGGCGCACGCCACTGAAGCTGGCGGCATGGCCGACGCGCTGGCGATGCTGCAGGACCAGCCGGGGGGCAAATGGCTGTTGGCCGCGACGGGCGTCGGGCTGGGATTGTTCGGCGTCTACAGCTTTGTCGAAGCGCGCTTTCGCCGCGTTCAGGTTCGTCTGCCGGGCTGAAGATCGCGGCCTAAGGCGCGGGAATAGCGTGCGATCTCATTCGTTCGCTTGTGCACGTGACACATCGCGGGCAGGTTATGCCGATGAAACGCCTCCTGCCGCTGCTGCTGCTCACCGTCTCGGCCACTACCGCCGCCATCGCCGCCGATCCACGGCCGCCCATCCTGTCGCCGGACCGGATCACGGCGGACGTCAAGACACTGAGCGCGGATGCATTCCACGGGCGCGGGCCTACCCAGGCGGGTGAGGCGGTCACGCTTGATTTCCTCGAGCGACGCTTCAAGCAACTCGGGCTGAAACCCATTGTCGGCGCCAGCTATCGGCAGCGTGTGCCCCTGCTGCGCTGGACCCGCGATGCCGCAACCTTCACGCTGCATCTCGGCGATCAGTCCGTGGCGTTGCGGCCCGGAATCGAGATCGCGGCATCGTCGCGGATCGTCGGCACGACCGCGCTTGACCATGCCGATATCGTCTTTGTCGGCTATGGCGTAGTCGAGCCGAAGCTCGGCTATGATCCGTATCGCGGCGTCGATGTGCGCGGCAAGATCGTCGTCGCCCTGGCCGGCGATCCCGATGTCGAGGCGGGACGCGACTTGGGATTTGGGGGACGGGCCTCAAGTCCGGCCGCACGGACCAAGCTCAGCGAGGCGCAGAAGCGCGGCGCTGCGGCGTTCCTGACGATCCACGAGACGTTCCCAGCCAGCTATCCCTGGCTGCAGATCGCGAACGGCGACGCGGTACCGGGCTATGCGCTCGACACCGGGACGGTGCCTGCGGTGTTCGGACTGCGCGGCAACCTGCGCAACGACATCGGAATCCGTCTGCTGCGGCAGGCCGGGCTGGATTATGCCGCGGCGAAGGCTGCCGCACAGCGCGCCGATTTCGCTGCGATCATATTGAAGGGGGCGACCCTGTCGGCGCGTGTTCAAACGCGGATGGAGCATGTCGCGAGCCACAATGTCGTCGGCCTTCTTCCGGGCACCGATCCCGCGGCGGGCAGCATTCTCTATGGCGCGCATTGGGATGCCTATGGCGAGAACGCGTTCGATCCGCCCGCGGACCGGATCCGCAACGGCGCGATCGACAACGGGACCGGCACCGCGACGCTGCTCGAGATCGCGCACGCCTATGCCGGCGCCGCCCGGCCGCGGCGTTCCGTCGTGTTCGCGCTGTGGACTGCGGAAGAAAAGGGGCTGCTCGGTGCAAGCTGGTACGCCGACCATCCGGTCCTGCCGCTCGCGATGACCGCAGCACAGTTCAATCTCGACCCGCATGTCGTGCTGGGGCGGACGCGCGATCTCGAGCTGATCGGCGTCGGGCGAACGCCGATGGAGCGCGATCTTGAGCGGATTGCGGCGGCGCAAGGGCTGCGGATCGTGCCCGAGAAGAATACCGAGGCGGGCTGGTATTACCGCTCGGACCATTATGCGCTGGCGCAGAAGGGCGTGCCGGGGGTGTATTTCCGCGCGGGCCGCGATCTGGTGACGGGCGGGGCGAAGGCGGGCGAGGCGATGCGCGATCGGTTCAACGCACGATGCTATCACCAGACCTGCGACGAATTCGACGCACGCTGGGACATGACCGGCGCCGCGCAGGAGGGCAGCGTCGCCTATGCGCTGGGCCGCGAGGTCGCCGAGGGGACGGCATGGCCGGTCTGGAACGCGTCCGAGCCGTTCGCAGCGGAGCGCGACACAACTCGGGCGGCGCGCAAATGACGGGCACGGCCGCGCCCAGGCCGAAGGGGGCGTTGGGCCCTGCGATATTCGGCGAGGCGGCGGGAAATATCGCGCCGTCCGGGCTTTATTCAGGCTAGGGCGATATTGCCCGTGCGACGCAGGACGCGATCGCTATAGGGACGCTATGCAAAGCCTTTCAAAGACAAAGACGAACGCCCCCTGGTTCGGCACGATGCTGAGCGGTGCCGCGGTGGTGGCCCTGTTGCTCCCGGTCGACGCCGTTTCGGCCCGAGCGCCGCAGGAGCAGCTGGTGCCGCCGCAACTGTTCCAGACCCAGCCGCAAAGGCCCGTAGCCCCATCGAACCCGCCAGCCAGCCAGCCTGCGCTTCCGGCCCAGGCGATGACGCCGCGCATGGCGGTGCCGCCAGTGGTTCCTACCGTTCGCATGCCGGTGCTGTCCGTTGCCCAGGTCAAGCAGCTGCAGAAGCTGCTTGCTTCGGACACGATGGGGCAGGGGCTTGCGCTCGCGCGGCCGGCGCTGGTGCTCGACGTCGACAACGACACGTTGGTCCGCGAAGCGCTCGACCATGCCCGCGCCGTCCATGCCGGGCGTTTGTCCGAAGCCGACTTCCAGCGGGACTGGGGCATGCGCCCGCCCGCCTTCGATCCGCTGCCGGGCTTTGCCGATGCGGTGAAGCGTGACCGGATCGCCGCGTGGTTCGCCGCGTTGCCACCGCCCTATTCAGGGTATGACGGGCTCAAGGCCGGGCTCGAGCGCTATCGCGCGATCGCGGCGGCGGGCGGTTGGTCGGTGCTGGCGAGTGGGTCGGACATGACGATCGGCGCGACGGGCCCGCGTGTGACCGCGCTGCGCCAGCGCCTTGCGATCGAGGACAAGGACGTATCGGCCGGCGGCGACCGGTTCGACGCCGCGCTGCTCGAGGGCGTACGTCGCGCGCAGCGGCGCTACGGACTCAATCCGAGCGGGATCGTGTCGGGGCAGACGCTGGGCGCTCTGAACGTCTCGGCAACCGATCGCGTCCGCCAGATCATGGCGAACATGGAGCGCTGGCGCTGGCTGCCGCAGGAGCTGCCCAAGGATCGCATCCAGGTGAACATCGCCGCCGCGGTCCTGACGGTATTCGACGGCGACCGGCCGATCACCTCGATGCGCGCGGTCACCGGGCGGCCGGGCGACGAGACGCCGATGCTGACCTCGACGATCCACAGCGTCGTGATCAACCCGCCCTGGAACGTCCCGACCTCGATCGCGACGCGCGAACTGTGGCCGAAGGAAAAGGCCAATCCGGGATACCTGAAGCGCAATGGCTTCAAGGTGATCGGCGGCACGCGGCTGCAGCAGGCCGCTGGTACGCAGAGCGCGCTGGGGCGGTACAAGTTCGATTTCGACAATCCCTATTCGGTGTATCTGCACGACACCCCGTCACGCGCGAAGTTTGCGAGCTTCAGCCGTCTGGCGAGCCACGGGTGCGTCCGGCTCGAAAAGCCCGCCGAGCTTGCCAACCTCCTGCTCGCGGGTGATCCGCAATGGACCCCCGAGATGGTCGCGGCGACGGTCGACAAGGGCGCGACGGTGCGGGCGCGGCTCAGCAAGCCCGTGTCGGTTTATCTCCTCTATTGGACGGCATTCGCCAGTGGTAACGGCCAGATGAACTTCCGCGCGGATCCCTATAGCTGGGATTCGACACTGGCCTCCAAGATCGAGGCACGGTCGGCGGCGCAGGCGATGGCAGCACGATGAGGGACATGACCATGACGACCAAGACACATGCGATCCGCTTCGCGCTCGGCGCGAGCCTGTTCGCGACCGCGCTCGGCGGCTGTTCCCCGTCCGAGCCGGACACCGCACCCGTGACCGAAAACAGCGCGTATGAGGAAGAGGCCCCGGCTGAAGCCGAAGCGCCGGCGGTGGTCGAGGAAGCGCCTGCGCCCGCCCCTGCAGAGGTGAAAGCCGAGGCACCGCCCGCTCCGGAAATCGCGCCGGACGTTCAGATGCAGGACGATGCCGATGCGACGGGAATGACTGCGCGCGTCCGCCGCGACGGCAGCAGCGCGAGCGAACCCGCCGATGACGTGCCCGCCACGAACGAGATGGAGCCGCAGTGAGGCTGATGCCGACCGGCGCCTATCAGCGCCGTATCCCGGCCGTGCTGGCGGCGCTGGCCACGCTGGTTCTGCCCATGTCGTCTGCGGTATCGACGGCGTCGCCCGCCGGGGTGGCGAGCCGCGCCGCGCCGGTTCCGCTGGCGGCGATTCCCGGGACGGCAATGGCGGTTCCGGCTTTGGCGGAACCGGTGCTCGCCGCGCCATCGCCGGCGGCGGCGCGGACGGTGTCGGCCATCCTGATCGATGCGCGCGATGGCCGGGTATTATATGCGCAAGGGGCCAATCTGGTCCGTCGACCCGCGTCGCTGACCAAGATGATGACGTTGTTCCTGGCGTTCGACGCGCTCGACGCGAACAAGCTGCAGCTGTCCGACACCGTCAAATTCTCGCGGGCCGCGGCGAACCAGCCGCCGTCACGGCTCGGTCTGCGGCCCGGTGCCGGACTGACGGTCGGCGAAGCCATCCGGGCGATCGCGGTGAGTTCGGCCAATGACGTGGCGGTAGCGCTTTCCGAAAAACTGGGTGGCAGCGAAGCCGGCTTCGCGCGGCGGATGACTGCGAAGGCGCGGACGCTCGGCATGCGGCGCACGTTGTTCACCAACGTCACCGGATTGCCCGGCGCCAATCTCACGACCGCGACCGACATGGCCATGTTGTCCAAGGCACTGATCGACCAGCATGCGGATCGCTATGCCTATTTCAGCACCCGGTCGTTTCGCTGGGCTGGACGGCAGTTGCAGAACCACAATCACATGCTCGGCGCCTTCGACGGACTCGACGGCATCAAGACCGGCTATACGGTCGAGGCCGGGTTCAATCTGGCGGCATCGGCCAAGCGCGGCAACCGCCGACTGATCGCCGTCGTCCTGGGCGAGCGCACCGCGCGCTCACGCGATCGGCTCGTCGCACAGATTCTAGAGCGCGGGTTCAACGGCGGCGAGGGCGCTCCGAGCTAATCTGTTGCGGCTCAAGCCAGGGCACCCCGTACGCCACGGTGCACGGGGTGCCTGATTGGCGCGGGGGCGTCAGGTGCGTTCGATCAACTCGATCTCGGCCTCGACCTCGATCTCTTCATCCTCGTCGCCGCCGTGCGTGCCGTCATCCTCTGGGATGATCAGGTCGACGGTCCAGTCATAGACCTTCTCGCGGTTTTCGCCCTGCACCCAGACGCGCACAGCGCCCTTGGTGATTTCTCCACCCATCTGCCCAACAAAGTCGGAGATGAGCGTCTCGGCGGCATCCTCGTGATCGGTCGCGCCGGAGATGCACGCGGACTGCATCTCCTCTTCGAAATCGATCAACTGTGCCCAATATTGTTTCGCCATGTGTCGGTCCTCTTCGTGGGGCGCTGCGTGCGCCGGGTCAGCGTGCGATACCGCCCGCCGGGGTCGAGACCGGAGCGATTTGCCCCGACGCGGGCAGCAAGGCCAGCGCCGTCTTGTAGCAATCCTCGATATGCGCGTTGCCGACCAGCTTCATCGCGCCGAAGCTGATCGTGGCGGCGAAGGCAGAACCGACGAACGGTACATATTTGGCAAGTGATCCCGCCGCGACCCGCGCACCGACGCGCCGCAGCAGCGCGGCGACCACCCGTTTGGTGACCATGCGGCCGATCACGTTGTTACCCATGCTCGACGCCATCACCAGCACCTGCTGCGCGAGATGCGGCTCGAGCTTTTGCACCTGTTCGTGATCGAGCTGGAACATTTCGCTGATCTTCGGCAGCAGGGTCGTCAACAGGCCGACATCCGCGACCAGGTCGACGCCCGGAATCGGAACGACCGCGGCGCCCGCCGACATCAAGGATCGCCGGGTGACAAGCGACCGGCTTTCGGCGCGGACCCGCTCCAGATCTTCGAGCCGTGTAATCATCGATGTCGATCTTTCCAAATGGTTGAATTGCGGCGCGATACCACAGGCTTTGCAACTGCGCGACGTGGCTTGTTCGCGGCCGTGTGCACGGCGTCGTGCCAACCCGGTGTGGTTTCCGGTGCGGAGATATAACCAACTTGGCATATTCAATTGACCGGCTGGTGTGGATGTCGGACTATAGGATCGCATTTGGGGCCGTCGGCACGCACGACTGACGGGGCGGCGCGCGAAGTCACATCGATGCGCGCCTCGACGTTCCGGGGAGGGAGCAAGCCGTGGATTTCTCGGATTTCGAGCCGCATGCCGGTGGCGGGGTGACTGCGGAGGAACGCGCGGTCCGGCTCGGCCCAAGCCTGTCGGGCACCAATCTCGAACGGGCCGGCGACTATAACCAGCGCGTCGTGCTCCAGGTCATCCGTCGAAATCCGGACATCACCCGGACCGAGATCGCGACGATGACCAACCTCACCGCGCCGACGATCGCGAATATCACCGGGCGCCTGTTCGAGGCCGATCTCATCGTCGATGCCGGGCGCCGCAAGGGCGGACGCGGCCAGCCGGCGGTGCGATTGCGGATCAACCCCGATGGATGCTTCGCGATCGGGCTGAACATCGACCGTGATCACGTCACGCTCGTATCGCTCGATCTGGCGGGGCAGGTTCGGTCCCGGTTCACACAGCAGATCGCGTTCGCGATGCCCGACGACATCATTGGTATCGTCGGCAAGGAGATTGCCGAGATCCGGCGATCAGACGTGCTGCGCGCCGACCGTATCCTCGGCGTCGGCGTGGCGTTGCCCGACGATCTGGGGCAGGTCGCGTTGCCGCATCGTCCGGCGGGCTATGAATGCTGGGGCGCTGTCGACCTCCAGGCGCTGCTCGCCGGTGTCGTTCCATGGTCGGTGCATATCGACAATGACGCGGCGGCGGCGGCGATCGGCGAGGCGCAGTTCGGCGGCGGGCTCGACCATGCGAGCTTCTTCTACATTCTGGTCAGCGCAGGGCTCGGGGGCGGGGTCGTCATCGACGGCTCCTATTACCGCGGCGCCGACGCGCGGAGCGGCGAACTCGGCTTTCTGCCGCTGACGGGTATGCCGGGACAGGTGCTTCAGGACGTGGTGTCCTTGTCCGCGCTCGCCGCGCGGCTTGAACAGGCTGGCTTGACCACGCCGTTCGACCCGGCGCTGGACGTTGCCGAACAGTTCGGTGCGACACTTGATGCATGGGTCGACGAGTGCGCAAGCGCGCTCGTGCCCGCGCTGACCGCCGTCAACTGCCTGATCAACCCGGCCGCGGTGCTGATCGGCGGACGTCTCCCCGACCTGGTGCTCGACCGACTGGCGTCGGAAACGACGCGCAAGCTGATCGCGGCGGCGCCGACGATCCCGGCGCGTGCACCGATCCGGCGCGCCACACTGTCGCGCGATGCGCCCGCCGTGGGCGCTGCGATCCTGCCGTTTCTCGACCGGATCCTGCCGTCGGACGCCATCCTGATCAAGGGCTGATTGTTAAAGCAAATTGACTTTATCTTTCTCGCGGGCAGGGTGCCTCCAAACCAAAGTCAGAGAGAGATGCAGTGATCCAGATCGGTATCGATGTCGGCGGCACGAAGATCGAGGCAGCGGCCCTCGACGCCGACGGTCAGTTCCTTGCCCGCGTGCGCAGCCCGAACCCGGGAAATTACGGCGACGCCATCGGGACGATCGGCGACCTGATCGCTCGCGCCGAGAGCGAGGCGGGCGCCATGGGCTCGATCGGGGTCGGTACGCCCGGATCGATCAGTCCGCGCGACGGGCTGATGCGCAACTCCAACGCCACCTTCCTCAACGGCCGCGCCTTTCGCGAGGATCTGGAGACTGCGCTCGGCCGTCAGGTCCGGATGGCCAATGACGCGAATTGCATGGCACTGTCCGAAGCGGTTGACGGTGCGGCAGCCGGCGCGCGGTCCGCCTTTGCGGTGATCGTCGGGACCGGCGTCGGAGGCGGACTGGTCGTCGACGGCCACATCGTCGAGGGCGCGAACGGCGTGGGGGGCGAATGGGGCCATGTCCCGCTTCCGTGGATGACCGCGGCGGAATATCCCGGTCCGTCATGCTGGTGCGGACAAAGCGGGTGTCTCGACATGCTGATATCGGGGACCGGTTTCCGGCAGGATCATGCCGCCCGGTCCGGGCAGATGCTCGACGGCGCCGCGATCGTCGAGGCCGCGCGACACGGCGAAGCCGACGCGGTCGCATCGCTCGACGCCTATGTCGATCGGCTCGGACGCGCGCTGGCGATGATCGCCAATATCGTCGACCCGGACGTCTTCGTGTTCGGCGGCGGCATGTCGAATGTCGAGGCGATCTACGCCCGGCTTCCCGCGGTGATCGATCGCTACAGCTTCGGTGGCGACTGGAAGGGGCAGGTGGTGCCGGCCCGTTGGGGTGATTCCTCGGGCGTGCGCGGCGCAGCGCGGTTGTGGCCGCGCTGAGCCTCCTGCGTCGGAGCCCGCGAGGCGCCTAGCCGGCTGACCGGCGGTGGGCCGTCATCCGGCTAGGGTGCGGTTAAATAGAGCGATGACCGCGTTCAGCGTCTGGGCGAACAGGGCGGGATCATAGCGTGGTCCCTCGTCACGCAAAAACGCGTGCTGGCCGTTGACCTCTAGCCAGCCATAAGTGGCACCGACCGCCTCCAGTCGCGCGCGGATCGTCTCGCGCGCGGCGAACGGGACATGCGGGTCCTGCCGCCCCCAGATGAACAGCGTTTCCGCCTTCAGCTCTGCCATGCGCGCCAGACTATCATCCTGCTTGCCCGCACCGAGCGTTCCGCCGTGGATGTCGGTCGCGTAGAAGCATGCAGCCGCTGCAACGCGGGGATCGAGTGCGGCGCGATAGGCGAGATGTCCCCCCAGGCAGACGCCCATCGTCGCAAGCCGCCCGGTACAGGCGGGATGCGCAGCAAGGCCGTCGAGCGCTGCGACCGCATCCGCGTCAAAGGCATGAACAGGTTTCGTGACCTTCAGCGCGTTGCCGCGATCGGTGCCGGCCGCGTCGTAGCGCAGAACCGTCCCGGGTCGCTCATACTCATGATAGACCTCGGGCACCGCGACGCAAAAGCCGTGACCGGCGACATAGGCGGCGAGTCGGCGGATCGGATCCGTGACCTGGTAGATTTCCGAGAACAGTAGAACGCCGGGATAGCGTCCCTCGACCGCGGGGCGGAACAGGTGCGTGCGCATGACGCCGCCTGGTGACGGCATGGCATCATCCGAAGGAGTGCCGCTGGCGATGCGAGGGATATCGATGAATTCGTCGCTGCGGATGATCATGGGGTAGGGGGCTGTCCTGCGGGGGAATGGGGAATGGTCAGCACGCTTTGTGCGCCGACCGGATCGGCGCTTCTGACGTCGAAGCTGCCACCGAGCTGTCGCGCTAGCGTGGTGGCGATTTTCAGGCCGAGGCTCGTCGAGCTGCGCGTGTCGAATCCCTCGGGCAGTCCGGCGCCGTCGTCGGTCACGCAGAGTTGCAACCCCGTGGCGGTCTGGACGAGATCGACCCGGATGCTGCCATGATCGCGTCCCACCAGTCCATGCTCGATGGCGTTGGCGATCGCCTCCGCCATGATCAGCGCAACGGGGATCAGCGCGTCGGGGGGGAGCATGACGCCGGGCGGTGCTGAAACGGAGTGGACGATACCGGGATTGCCGCCCGCCTCGATCACGTCGGCAGTCAGTTGGTGGAGGAACTGGTCGAGCGCGATCAGCGATCCGCTGGTATCGTAAAGCTGCCGCTGGATCCGGCCGATCAGCGTGATCTTGGTCGCTGCATTGTCGAGCGCAAGAGCCGCGGCAGGGTCGGCGATACCGCGCTTTTGCAACGCGAGGACGGCCCCGATCATCTGGAGATTATTCGATACGCGGTGCTGCAATTCGCGGAACAGCACCTCGGTCCGATCAGCCAGCAGCCCGCTGCGCAGCGCAAGGTCGGCGTTGCGTTCGCGCTCGTCGCGCAGCCGGTGATTGGCCTGCTGCATCCAGTGGACCAGCGCGATGTCGACGGCAGCGACTGCGGCATAGAAGAGCAGTGCCACCGCGGTATCGACGCCGAGTGTGAACCCTTGGCGTGGCGCGATGAAATAATACCAGGCCAGCACACCGCACAGCAGCGCAGCCGCCGAACCGGGACCGCGCCCGAGCAGGAAGGACGAGATGATGACCGCCGGGAAGAAGGTCAGGAACGGAAAACCGGGCGGCAGCAGGTGATCGACGCCGATCCGGATCGCGCAGGCAGCGATGGAGAGGGCGACCGCAACGCCGTACGCGATGGCGCGGCGATCCCATAGCAGCGGCAGACGTTCGAGGAAACGGAGTGGGGTGGCGGTCACACGGGTGTCGTAACAGTGTAGCCCGCCGCTTCCAAATCTTGGATGCGGCGGGTGACACTCTGCGCGGCGATCAACGGGGTTTGACGAACTTGAGCGTCATCCGGTCGCTTTCGCCGATCGCGGCATAGCGCGCGCGGCCAACATCGCCCTCGGCGTAATTGGGCGGCAGGGTCCACACGCCCTTGGGATAGTCATGCGTATCCTTCGGGTTCGCATTCACCGCGCTCTCGCCTGCCAGCTTGAATCCTGCCTTGGTGGCATAGGCGATGACCGAAGACCGCTTCATATAGCCGCTCTTGCCTTCCTCGATCTTGCCCGACGCTTCGGGCAGATGGTGTTCGACAAGGCCAAGCGTGCCGCCGGGCTTGAGCATCGCGAACATCTGGTCGAACGCGGCCTGGGTCTGATCGGCGGCCCCGAACCGCCAGTTGTGCACGTTGCGGAAGGTCAGCACGACGTCCGCCGAGCCTGCGGGAACGGTCGGCTGGCCGGCGACTGCCGGGAACATGGCATAGCGCAGCGCGCGATAGGCTTCGGGCATCGCCTGGCGCTTCGCCCGGACAGCTGCGAGACCCTTCTCGCTCGGCGCAGCGGCATAAAGCGTGCCGCGGGCCGCGAGATAGGGCGCAAGGATCTCGGTATACCAGCCGCCGCTGGGCCAGACCTCGACGACCGTGTCACCAGGCTTCACACCGAAAAACGCCAGCGTCTGGGCGGGGTGGCGGAAAGCGTCGCGCGCGATCGTCGCGGGCGTTCGCGTCCCGGCTTTGGTCGCCGCGACGAGAGCGGCGCTCGGCGCGGGATCGGGTGCGGCATATGCCGCTGTGGCGGCCGACAGGCCGGCAGCGATAACCAAGGCAAGGCGCGTCATAGGACCTCCAGTCAGAAGCCTGCAACATAGCGCCCTAATCTGACGGGCCGCAACCCGCGTACAGTCTCGGTTTCCCGTGACTATTTGCGAGGAGGCGCGACGACCAGCAGGTGAGGTTTAAACTAAGGATCCGCCGGGCCGACGACGCTTTCGCCGGCCCGGCCTCGGCATCAGTCCGCGCGGGGCTGGGCCGGCGTAAATCCGCCGTTCTCGTCCATCACGCGCAGAATGCCGTCGTCGATTGCAAACACCGCGCCGCGGATCTCGAGATCGCCGGCAGCCTCTGCATCGCGGACGAACGGGAAGGTCCGCAGATTTTCAATCGACGTCCTAACGGCAGCCTGCTCCATCGCTTCGCGAGCCTCTTCAGACTTCAGATCGGCGTGATCCTTGGCGACGGACTCGCGTGCGCCATCGAGCAGATGCACCCAGTCACTGATGAAGCCACCCTGGCCGCGCTCTGCCTTGTCGAAGGTGCCTGCGAGCGCCGCCTTGCAGCCGCCGCACTGGCCATGGCCCAGTACGACGATCTCGCCGACCTTGAGCTGCGTGACTGCAAATTCCACCGCGGCAGAAACGCCGTGATAGCCGCCACCCGTCTCGAACGGCGGAACAAGGTTGGCGACGTTGCGGACGACGAACATCTCACCAGGCAACGTGTCGAAGATCTGCGCGGGTTCTACCCGGCTGTCCGAACAGGCGATCACCATGACGCGCGGTTCCTGTCCGACTTTCAATTTCTCCCAACGGTCATGCTGGCGGCGCCAGTCAGACGTCCGAAACCGCTGGTATCCATCTACAAGATCGGCAAAATCAGTCATTGTGTATCGTCTCCCGGGATACGGCCAAAACGGCCAATTTCAGAAACCCCTTGTCATGCGAGCGGTTCCCCGGGAAGCCCGCAACACTGCCGATCCTGCGATAGGGCGAGCGATCTGCCCCGCGAGTGGCGCAAGCGTAGGCACGCCCCCGCACAATCATTCACGCGACCACGGGGTTTGTCAGGCCCTATGCCTTGGCAAAGGCTCAAGCACCATGAATAGGGCCCTTCTGTGCGCAGCATTCCGCCACGCGGATTTTCAGCGCTCGCCTGACCAGCGCTTCTACTAAAGCTGGTGGCGCCTCCCGCCGCGCACGAACCGCATGGTCCGTTGGAAGCTACAAACATTCTATATTGGTATGTAGCGTTGCCCTTATTTGTGGTCCGCGACGGATACTCTTCGCGTGCGCAAGCGAGGATTTGCTCCACCGCGGTCGGTCCCGGCGTCGGCTTCCAGGGTCAGGATGCGTTAGCAATTTTCGGTCAGCCTAAGCGAGTTCCTCGACGGGCGAATGAATATGCCGCGGGTTCGCGCCTCGCGCGATCTTTGTTGCGGCGGCGTGACCCATCTTGGCAAATCAATGCGCTGGCTCGCCTTGCGTGGCCGATTGGACCTTGCCCGGGCCTCGCTGATGTTAGGTGCGCGGCAACAGGGCAGCAGCCGAACCGAGAGGCTCCTGTCCCAGGAATTGGTAATAAAAAGGTAATTTTCGCAATAGATTTGGAAAATGAATTTGATATAGATGACGGCGCCTAGATATCGACCTGGCTACCAGAATAATACCGGGCGATTCGCGGGATTTACAGGTGCAGGCATGGGCTGCACCGGGATGGCGCGATGGCGCCTATGAGAAGGGGCTTTGACCGATGGTTTTTCCTAAGCAGATGTTGCTCGCATCCACCGCCGTGGTCGCCAGCGCGATCGCCGGGCTGATCGCGCCTGCGGGCGCACAGACCGCGCCGTCATCCGCCCCGCCAGCCGCCGCCGAGCAGCCCGTATCCGCTCAGACACCTCCCACGCAGGCCACCCCCTCGGGGGACGCGGACAGCGACATCGTTGTCACCGGTATCCGCGGTAGTCTACGCAACGCGATCGCGGTCAAGCGCGAGGCCAATGCCGTGGTCGACGTGATCAGCGCCGAAGCGATCGGCAAGTTTCCCGACCGCAACGTCGCCGAATCGCTGTCGCACATCCCCGGCGTGAGTATCGACCGGCGCTTCGGCGAGGGCGAGAAGGTCGCCATCCTTGGTACCGATCCCGCACTGAACCGGATGCTGCTCGACGGTCATGCGCTCGCGTCGGCGGATTGGGGCGGCAACGACAATGACCCTTCGAGCCGCACCTTCAACTATTCGTTGCTCGCGCCCGAACTCGTCGACCGGCTCGAGGTGTACAAGTCGCCCGAACCGCGGATCGAGGAGGGCAGCCTCGGGGGCACCGTCATCGTCCGCACCCGCCGGCCGCTCGAGCTCAAGGCCAATTCGATCTTCGCGTCGGGCGGCTATTCGTACAACGACCGTTCGGACAAGGGCAATGTCCGCGGCTCGGGGCTGTACAGCTGGAAGAACGATGTGGAGACGTTCGGCGTGCTCGTCGCCGCGACCTATGACAAGCAGAGCCTGACGCGCGCCGGCGTGGAATTCTTCGGCTATGACAATGCCGCGGCGAATGCGGACGGCACCTATAACAGCCCGTTCGTCAACCGCGCGCAGGACGGCACGCTCAGCCTGAAGAGCCCGGGTGCCACCATCACCGGCGGAACGATTGCGGACCTCTACAAGGCCGCGTCGCCGTTCGGCATCAACTATGCCTATTTCCAGCAGACGCGCGAGCGCCAGAGTGTGTCCGGCACCGTGCAGTACCGCCCCAGCTCGGAGCTGACGCTGACGCTCAACGGTTTGCACATCAACGGCAATTACGACAATTACAGCCAGTCGATGTACACCATTCCCGGGGCCTGGACGGGCAACGTGCTGCAGTCGGCCAATATCAGCAACGGGGTCGTCAACGCCGCGACCTTCGGTGCTGCCACGAGTCAGAGTGCGCAGCTCGACACGCTCGTCCGCAAGACCAAGCTGACCACCGACAATCTGAACCTGTTCGCGGATTGGGAAGGCGATGACGGCGCCAAGGTGTCGTTTGCCGGTGGCTGGAGCCGGGCGAGGGGCGGGCGCAATCCCGAATATCTGTTCAACGTGCAGACCAAACTGCCGTTCAGCTATGCCTTCACCAACGATACGGCGACGGTCAATTTCACCGGCGATCCGACCAACCCTGCAAACTACTTCACCAACCCGAACAACAATCCGGCACAGATCGAGGGCAGCCCGGTGCTGATCGGCGGCACGCAGCTGAACGCGGCGCAGATCGGCGGGCTCGATTACAGCGTGACGACCGATCGCGACATCTTCGGCGGCTATGATGCGACGATCCCGGTGTCGTTCGGGCCGTTCACGCAACTGATGCTCGGCGCACGCGTCACCGACCATGTCAACCGCATCGACGGTCGCGGCATCAACACCTATCTCACCACGTCGCAGCTTGCATCGCAGCTCAACGTGCCGACCGCGTCGACTCCGGACGGCACATTCAGCGGCAGCGGCGGGCTCGGCAACGCGACGCAGTATCTGAACCTGTCCGAACAGTCGGTGATCGATATCCTGGCGAATGCGATCAATTCGCCGCTGATCCGCAAGATCGGCGCGTCGACCCGGGTCAAGGAAACCGTCGCGGCGAGCTATGCGCAGCTCAATTTCGAGCAGAGCGGCTTTCGCGGCAATATCGGTGGCCGGCTGGTCTATACCAAGGACGTTTCGGACTATGCGCTGACGCTGTCGACCGCGGCCAACCCCAACCCCGTGCCGACCCCGACGACGACATCGACCGACTATCTGAAGTTCCTGCCGAGCTTCAATATCGCCTATGAGGCGAGTTCGTCGCTCATCTTCCGCGGTGCGGTCGCCAAGGTGATCTCGCGGCCACGCTATCAGGATCTGGCGGCATCGATCTCGCAAAACGATACGACGCGCGATGCGGGTGGCGGCAATCCCAATCTGAAGCCGTATGAGTCGACCAATTACGAGCTGACCGCGGAATTCTACCCGCGTCCGGGCAGCCTGCTCGCGGTTGAGGCCTTCCGTCGCGACATCAGCAACTACATTATCACCACCCGGACCGAGGGGGTGACTTTGTTCAATTCGCTGACCGGGCGGCTGGAGAACAACTACAGTGTTTCGCAGCCGATCAACGGTGGCAAGGCGAAGGTGAACGGCATACTCGTGTCCGGGCAGAGCGAGATCTGGGGCGGGTTCGGGCTCCAGGCGAATTATACCTATCAGGACAGCACGACCTCCTCGACCGACGCGTCGGGCGCCGATCTCAACCTGCCCTATCTGTCGAAGCACACCGTCAACGTGATCCCCTATTTCGAAAGCGGACCGTTCCAGGCGCGGTTGAGCTACAATTACCGGACGAAATATTTCCGCACGATTGGCCGTCTTGGCGCGCGCGAAATGGTCGCCGCGTATAACCAGCTCGATCTGTCGGCAGGGTTCAACTTGACCAAGCAGGTCACGCTATCGCTCAACGCGCAGAACCTGCTGGACGAGACCTATCGCCAATATAATGCGACCCCCGACCGGCCTACCGCTTTCTACAAGAACGGTCGGACCTATGTCGCGTCGCTGTCCTTCCGCCTGTAGGTCTGGCTACCGTTGACCGGGCGGGCTGGGTCCCGTCCGCTCAAAGATGGCCCGTCGTAACGCCGTCGGACGCTAGACTGCCTGCGGCGGGGGAATCGTGCATGCAAGCGTCGCAACGGCTGGACGTGCGCGGAGGCGTCTTTGAAAGTCTACGTTCGAGCACACGAAACGGAGGCAGGCGGCGCGTAACAGCCGCTGGCCCGGGCACAGAGCCGGGTATCGTGCGGTTGGCCGTTTACCCAAGGCCTGCGCAACGTGACCCCCCATTTTCTGGATCGAACCGTTCCTCGTCGGACTGCGGGGCAATTGCAATCAGGTCCGGCCCGGCCTCGCGATCGCCGCACGTGCCCGTGTCTTGGGACAATTGGAGATAGGCCGGATCGAACGCCGCCAGGTCGACAAGCGCTGGCCAGTCGTGGATCGTCAGGCGCCGAGCCTCGAGCGACAACAGGCCGTCGCGACGCAGCTCCTGCAGCGCGCGGTTGGTATGGATAGACGTGAGCGCACAGGCATCGCCCAGATGGAACTGGGTCAACGGCAGCGCACAACTGCTCTCCAGCACCAGCCCGACCCGGTCCAGCCGCAGATACAACTCGCACAGCAGGTGTGCGATGCGCTGTTTGGCGCTGCGTTGTCCGACATTGAGCGTCCAGGCGCGCTGGATCGCAGCGGCCGTGAGCGATTCCCACCACAAGGCCTGAGTCAGGGGCGGGTGGTCTATCGCAAGACCGGCCAGCATGGCGGCGTCGACCATCGCGACCCGTGCAGGCGTGACCGCTGCGATCGTCTGGTCCATCGTCGCCAGCAGGAAGACGTCGAAATCACAGACGTCACCCGGAACGTAAAAGGCAACGATCCGGCGGCGACCGTCGGCAAGCGTCGTGTACCGGCACGCCCAGCCGTCGAGCAGGACATGAATCCCACTTGGCTGCATCCCCCGGTCGATCAACACTGTGCGTGCGGCCACCTGCCCGGCCGTGGCGGTAAGCAACGTTTTGAGTGCGACTTCCTCGGCCGCCGAAAGGGGATGCCGGTCGTGCAGTTTTCGAACCAGCTTGTCCGCCGCGGAACGTCGTAGCGCAAATGACGTGCGTTGGCCTGAAGTGGAGCGGGCGCGGCGTTCAGTTAATAGGCTGGTCATTATGCAGGAACGAGAACCCCCGAGGGGAGGATGACCAAGCATTCAGGGCAAGCACTCGGTTCGTCGCTTGAAAGTCTCGACCTGTGGAATCCGCTGATCCGGCTTAGTGCCGGCGGCGGCGATAGCCCGGGCCTGATCCGCGAGTCGGTCTGCGATGCCCTCGGTCCCGACGGCATGAACCCTATCAAGGATCACGGGGGCGCAAAACGCGCCAGTTCGCAAAAATTGCCATAAAAGTGAAATTTGCGTTTGACGGGATTGCGGATGGGCCCTAGAGGGGTGCCACCGCAGCGAACGGCCACACGGTCTGGTTGCTGAGGTCGCAAACAACCAGATGCTCCAAGCCTTCCGCGAGGGAGGTTATGCGAGTGTCGGTATTTT
>NZ_LMKZ01000002.1:0-64793 GCF_001422525.1 Sphingomonas sp. Leaf30
CCGCCATTGCCCTCGCCGCCACCGTCATCTTCTGGCTTTGATCAACGAGTCCTGACCCTAGCCCAGCAGCTCGCCCAGCTCGATGCGGCCGGCTGCACGAAGGTCTATCGCGAGAAGGTCAGCGGCGCGACTGCCGAGCGGCCCCAGCTCAAGCGCGCGATCGGCTCGCTCGATACCGGCGACGTGCTTATGGTGACGTCCACTGATCGCCTTGCCGTAATACCCGTGACCTGTTGAACATCCTCCATGCGGTGAAGGAAGCCGGTGCTGGCTTCCGCTCGATTGCGGAGCCAATGGTGGACACCACCTCGCAGTTTGCCGATGTCATCATTGCGGTGCTGGGGGTTGCCGCCAGCTATGAGCGCCATCGTATTACCGAGCGCACCGCTGCCGGCAGGGGCCAGGCCAAGGCCCGTGGCGTCAAGTTCGGCCGACGTGCTACCCTTCCCCTCACCAGCAGACAGAAGCGCCACAGCGGCTTGCAGCTGGCGACACGCAACGCACTGTCGCAGCGCTGTTCGACGTCGATCAGGCAACAATATCGCGGCTGCATCGAAATCAGGGACGCTAACAGCGGGGTGGCCTGTTTCTCCCGCGATACATGATGGTAGCGGTGGTCGGCTTTGATCGAGCATTCACGGCCACGCTCAACGAAAAACCGGTAGCATCGTGATAGTTAGCGAAGTGAAAACCAGGGCGGCGCTGAACGACAGAACGCTTTAGGCCAGATTTTTGAGCTTGCCTGTCATAATAACCGGCAACGTTAGCTAGGGTCGACGACGTTGAGAAGCTGTACCCCCGATAACAGCCAATGGCTTGATCGCGGAGCAGAAAGTTAGCCCCAGCCGGTGCCTTATAATTGAATGTTTCAGCCAATGCCGGCGATACAATGACGGCAGCGACGAGCAACGCTGCCAGTGGATTTGATAGGTTCATAATTTACTGCCCCCTGTTCCCTGTCGATCCTAACGGCAGATTTGACTGCTACAACGCATCGGAGATGTGCATCAAAATTCAGACCACGGTTCTGCCCTTCATCGTATGATGCAAAACTTGTGAGTTTTGCATCATTGGGAAACGATCTTCCGTTCTTGGTTTAGCGAGCTATCACTAGGATCTACTGATTAAGGAGAGAGCCTGTGCTGCCCCTTCTAGCGCTAGCGATGGTCGTCAGTGCCAGCCCTGATCCTGCTCCTTGCTCTGGTGCAACAACTACACAGGTGAACGACTGTCTCGCAGCTCGCTTCGGCGAGGCAGATGCTGATCTAAACCGCTATTACGACGTGGCAGTTCAGCGAGTTCGCAAAGACGGTGGGGAGCCTGTAGCCAAAGGTTTCATCCAAGCTCAACGGTCATGGCTATCGTATAGAGAATCTGAATGCGGTGCGATTTTTGAGAAGTATCGGGATGGCACAATCAGGACGAGCATGGAGGCCGGGTGCCGCATACGCCTAACGCGCTTACGGACTTATATGATCTGGCGTAACTGGCTGACTTATGCTGATAGCACGCCTCCCTTACTACCTCGCCCAGCCATCGATAGTGCACTGTCAGATGGTCGCGGATAGCTGAGGGTACGCGCTTTCACGGCATTATCGTTGATGCAAAAATTTTGATTTGTGCATCACGAATGGCCGGATGGGTGGAAAGCGGAATGGCGGCTTAGCGGCCGCCAGTGCCGTCCCGGAAGCCGCGTTCGAAGTCGTGAGTAGCGTCCTTCAAGCCAGCATATTGTGTGATCGCCACGAGGACGACAACTGCGGCAACCAAAAGGTGCCTTCTTCCAGTTCGGCGACGTTGATCGGAGGCGTTCATGGGATCAGTCCTCACTTGATAAGTCGCTTCATCCTATGCCTGCGTCAGATTGCAGGCAACCGAGGCTGCAGGCAGCATAGCCTTCCAGCCTCAATAAGCGACGGCTTTCCGGCACCGCGACAACCGTGCTGAACGGCGACAATGGGCGGTTTCGACCGTTGCAAAAGGGACCCCTTTTGCGACGCGACACAAGCCGTTATCGGTTTCGAATGTCGCAAAAGCAGCGACATTCGAGACGTTCGAAACTCAGCACTTCCGCGACAAGGCTATGTCCGCCTTTGCCCACTAGCGGACATTTCGTTCCCGAGATAAGTTACCGCCGTGGCGGCGAGGAACGAAGGCAATGAGGGCTGTATATTGGATACGCGGCCATAAGGCTCGTAGCGGCCTTGTTGTGCTTGCGCTGGCTAACCTCCTCTATTTGTTCTGGTGCACGACCACCGATGATCCAGCATCATCGATTTCGAAGTTCGTTACCCCGGTTCTGATTTTGTCGGTCGTATTTATGAAAAATGCGGAGAGCCGTAAGGGCAGCTAGCAATCTATTCTGGCCATGCCACTTACGCCGACTAGCGGACATCGGTTGGATCGGTCACTTTCGCAGCAGACTCCGCTACGAGGTTCTTAAGAATGATCTATCAAACAGACAGTCGAAGCCGGACGCGAGCGATCACCGTGTATGCGGTCCTGCTTTTCATAGGAGCGGCGCTAGGCTTTCTCGTGAGGTTTGGCGTGATCACCGATCATATCCTCTGGTAACAGCCTTCGACGACCGATCGAATGTCCGCTTCCCACCAAACCCGGACATTCAGGGCCGAAACGCATCAGATTTCTGCATCAAGCGATGCTACGATTCCCGCGGCTTCGAGCCTGATGCAGATCTTGTGAATTTTGCATCAAGTCGGATTTACCAGGCGGTTTTGAGTACCTCTGCGGCAGCGCTGCGTAGCAGGGGTTCGTTTAGCGACTGCACTTGGGGTCCAACGCGTTCAGCGAAGGGCATGAATGATCTTTGATCATTTTTCTGCATAGCGGTGCATGCTTGGCCAATCTCGGCGGCGCTGAGCGATTGCCAGCTACTGACCAAGTTCTTTTCCCACTCTGCGCTATGACGCTTAACGGCCGCGTCGATTGCCTGCGCAAGCTTCTGGTCACCCGAAGCCCCGTCCCGGGCCTTCACCATAGCGGCAGTCTGAGTTCGCCCAACTGCCATGGTCAGTATCGACCTGAACTGCTCGGCCGGCTTCATCAAGGCAACGAGGCCTTGCGCATCGCGAGTAGCGCACTGTGCAGACGCGTTGCCGCAGCTGGCGAGGGCTACCGACGCGGTAACGATCGTGAAAAGGCGTATCATACTCAAAGCATGCGCTTGAAGGGTTAGGATAAACTGAACGAATTCGGATTGCCTCCAACCCTCTTGAGCCCGCTGCGCTACTGTCAGGCCTGATGCAAAACTTTTGATTTTGCATCATTTTCGATAAGTGGTCGGCAGCGTTATCGAGGGGGCGTAGATGCCGGCGGTATTGATACAGGCGCCGGTGTGATGGTGCACATCCAACTTGGTCAGTCGCCTGCCTCATACATGATGTTGACGATTGCGTGGGACTTAGAGGCTTTCCTGCCCGGGTTTCCAGCCTGAAGTCGGAAGAAACTTACAAGCCCAAGGGCAACACCCCGTGCCTCTTCCGAACCAGCCGTATCGTCTGCAACTTTACATTTGACGAGGCGATCAACCACGATCGCACATTCCAGCACAACGCCCCAGCTCTGACCCAGCTTCTTCGCGCGGTCGAAACCTGCTTTTGAGGGGGGCACTTTAAAGACCAGATTGGGACCAAACTCGCGAGGACTGGACTGGCATTCTCTGCCATCACATAGCCAACCAATCGCATAAAAACTGCGGTTTTGAACAGTTTCGGACTTCTCGTGGGTGGGTGCGACCGAGGCCGCCAAGGCAGCGATTAATAAAGACGCGATCATCATGCAGTCCTTCGGGCCGCTTTTGTTCTAGAGAAGCAGTAGTGCCCTAGCTAGCTGCAAAAGGGACCACTTTTGCGACACGACACAAGCTGCCTTCGGTCAATTACTGTTGCAAAACTAGCGACATACGAGACGTCCCAAACTTGGCGAAGCCGAACGGAAACGGGGAGGGCTAGCCTCCCCGCTTTCGTTTATGCCTCCTCGGTTACCTTGGTTGCGCGAGGTTTGCGGGGAGCCTTAGAAGAATCATCAGTAGCCTTTTCGGCTGTCTGACCATGTTTGCGCCCCAAACCGATCGACTTTGCCATGGTCCGCCGTGCTTCCGAGTACGAAGGTGCGACCATAGGATAATCGGCCCTCAGGTTGTAGCGCTCTCGGTATTCCTCGGGTGTAAGGCTATTGCTCGACAGATGGCGGCGTAACGTCTTGTATGACTTGCCGTCGATCATCGAAATGATGTGATCGGGCGACGCCAGCGACTTACGTACCGTGACAGCAGGCTCATAAGCTTGTGCAGCTTCTTCCGGGGCTGCTGAATTAGCTGCTCCTGACAGTTGAGCGACAGCGGCATGCATTGACCGCAAAAAGGCAGGCACATCCTCGGCATTCGTGCGGGTGTTAGGATTGGCCAACCACGCAGCGGTCAGTTCAGCGGCCAACTCGACCGCGTTGATATCATCGTCCATTATAATCTCTGTCTCTTTGGGGGGCGCATGCAACTAGGTTCAATTGCTCCGATGTTCAAGACAAACAGATATTTAACGACGAATCGATCCGTTTGCGGAAAGCTTACTAAATTGCCGTTCAATGATCCATCTTGGGACGCACCGCATATAATGAGGCACGAGTTGCCGGTCGTTTGGTGCCGTGATTACGGCATATCACTTAGGATGAGCGACCCTGCAGAGCCTATTCTCGATAGCCGTGTGTTCCTCGGACAGACTGCTTGATGCGATCGAGTTAGGTCTTCGCGGGTGCGGTCCAGCCGATCCGGCTCAGCGTGCCGATTAGCGTCGAGCGCGGTACCTTAAAGGTTCGACAGACAGATGCCTTGCTGGCCCCACCATTCAGCGCGGCTGTAATCCGTTCGAGGATTTCGGTATCGATCATCGGCGGGCGGCCACCCTGGCGTCCGCGACGCTTTGCCGCAGCAAGCGCGCGCTCATACTGTGCAAGTGCGCCAAAGAGGGAGAACAGCAGTTCGCCGTGCGGCGTGGTCGTATCCATCTGCTCGGTTAGCGACCGGAACGCGATACCGCGCGTCTTCAGATCGGTGACGATCGCCAGTAGGTGCGGCAGCGAGCGTCCAAGCCGGTCGAGCTTCCACACGATTAGCGTGTCGCCTGGGTTCAGATAATCGAGGCAGGCTTTCAGTCCTGGCCGATCGTCACGTGCGCCAGATGCTTTGTCGGTATGAAAATGACGATGATCGACGCCGGCTGCGACTAGCGCGTCCGCTGAAGGTGGACCGTCTGGCGATCGTCGGCCGACGAGACCCGCATATATCCAACCAGCATGTACGACAAACCCCCGAAAGCACGTTCTCGAACCCTCTATCAAAGCGACAGGGTTTGTCGAACAACCTGACCGAAGGCGGCATTTATGCGGCAGCGGCCAAGACTAGAAGTGTCGTAAATCATGTGTTTTCCGACAATGCGCGTTGGGCAGTAGACGCTGAAAAGTGGTCGGGCCTTTCCCGTCTAACGTCGGTCATAGCGAGAAAAGTCGGCCGCTTTTGAAAGCGGACATTTCGAACCGGGATCTTGACACTGAGTGCTTCGCAAAAATGTGTGGAGCCTGCGGCAGCTTCACAACCGACCGAGACTGTTGAAAAACGGCTGCCTGCGAAGAGGCGGGAGGCGTGATTCACTCCTGAAAGGCGTCGGAGGATCACGAACATGATGGGCAACCTTTTGTTTTAGGCCGCGAGCGACAGCCCCGCCCTATCCTCATCGTCGTTCACGGGAGAAGAGTAACTGCGGCGCCGATTGCGGCGAACCCGTCGAGCCTTACCCTTTGTAAGTGCAGCAGAGCGAAAAGGAAGGATCGCATGTGCCGCTGAGACGCTCACTCGGCGTATTGCCCCCCATGCTACTGCTAAACCAGTAGTCGCCTCAATGACGGTGCTGATTTCGAAGGTTGTAAGCCAAATGGTTAAGTCAGGGACGGCCAGGCCCGCCATGCGGATTCGATCACCGTCTTCGGCAGTTACGTGCAAGACGATCAATAACAGAACGGCGATCGCAATCGCGACGTTGCCCCGTGTAAGGCGGTTTGCCGCAACGGCGGGTAGCTGCACCATCACATTGTGCAGCGAGCGCCCGATCTGCGTGTCCCCGGCCACGATCAAAGCTGCCCAGCAGATCAAGAACAGAACTATCGGCGTCATATAACCGCACTCCGTTTTGCGCCTTCAAGGATATGAACATCTGACCGGTTCAGATCACTAGGATGCACCGTCCACCCCCGCCAGGTCAGCCCGGTTCTCACTCCGACAAACATTGCAGAGCCAACCAGCGCTGCAAATAGTCCGACCCACAGTGCATCGAAGAGCATGAGCATCCACACGATCGGCAGGGGTTGTCCCAAAGCCAGCTTGTGGTTTGCCATGTGGAGCGCCTGCGACGGCGTGAATGCCACAGCGACCAGCACGCTGAGCATGATCGCGGCGGGCAGCAGCGACGTCATAGCGCGCTTTGGCGTCACGGACCCGTCCTCCACTAACGCGCCAATGACGTAGATCAGAAAGCCCCCCTGAATCACGGCAGAAACGATCTGAAGAGGTATATTGATTACGGGTGACAAGCCTTGCTTGCCCAGCCAGGCAAACGGCCACGCAAAAGCGAACCCTATGATCAATCCCGCCGCGACGCGTAGCAGAGTTGCTGGCGGGACCAGTAGTGTTTGAGGGATCGACCTCACTGACCAGAACCGCGCGACAGCGAGCATGGCGATCATGAACCCTGCCACCTTTACGTAGCCAAAACCCCAGCGAAGTGGATCGTTAGCAAGCGCGCGGAAACGCCCGGCGGAGTCGAACATACCTAGATGGATCTCTGCGACATGCTGCATGAATTCCGGCAGCACAGCGATCCCCAGGATCAGCGGCGCGGTCACGATCGTCCGCCCGCCATGCTGATAAGTTTCGAGCACGGCGCGCCCTACACCACGTAGCGCGCTGCCGATCCCCCTTCGCGTTCCGGCTTTCTCCGCAAGTTCGATCAATCCGTTTCCCCCATTTGCGTGAAACTCAGGATGTCACCCGGCTGACAGTCGAGCACCTCGTAGATTGCCTCCAGGGTCAAGAAGCGGATCGCCTTCGCTTTGCCAGTCTTCAGGATCGATAGGTTTGCCATCGTGATATCGACCGCCTGCGATAGCTCGGTCAACGTTATCCGCCGAGCCGCCAGCATGTCGTCGAGTGTGACGACGACGGGCATCAGACGGTCATTGCCAGATCGTCACGCATCGCCGCACCGACGCGGAACACACGGGCAAGCACGAAGAGCATCACCACGCCGATCCAGCCGGTAAAGCCGGGAACCCATGTTGCGTGATCAATACCAAGACGATCAAGCGCGAACACGATCGCACCGAATGCGAGATCAAGCACCTGGATCGCGAACAAAGCCCAGCCAATCCGCTGAAGCCGATCTGCGTTGGCGACGATGAACGGGTCGCCCGCGCGCACCGTTTCCATAATCGACAACAGGCGGCTGAAGAGCTGGTAGACCGCGAGGCAGACGACAATGCTGAGCATGCCTGTGGCCCGCAGCAAGGCGATCGTCTCAGTTACATGGCGGCCGTGATATTTTGCAGAAATCTGCGCGTACAACGCGTCGCCGAACACGAACGAAAGGATGATTGCGATCACAAAACCGAATGCCACCACCCAGTTCAGCCAGTGCGCGAACCGTACCAATCCGTTTGCGACGACAAGAATACGATCCTGCACACAGCGCTCCGTTTATCGAAAAACGATATGTATCGTTTTTCGATAAACCGTCAACTGTCTTGGGAGGCAGGACAATGCCCGATCGGGCATTATCAGTTTGGGCGAACGCTGAACCCAGAGAGCGTCTGCATTCCGCATCGGACTATAAGAATTACTGTGGTTCAGGCTCAAAACAGCAGCAATTCCGACACTCCGGCCAAGCCGTGATGAGGACATTTACCACTGACAGACCGGGCCAATTAGCGCTGATATCTGCGGTTTTCGCGAAGCCCAACGCCTTCTCAAAATTTGATCGATTCCAAGAGAGCTGACGCGCTCTTGATGCAAAAATCAAAAGTTTTGCATCACAGGACCGGCTCAAATTGCGAACTATGATTCCTGAAGGGTAGCGTCGCTCACGCGAGAAAACCGCTCCTACGAGTCAAACATACTTGACTCAAAATGTCGCGTATGTTTGACATTTTGCAGAAGCGTAGGGGAAGCAGATGTACGAGTTCACTCACCGTGGGGCCGGGGTCAATTGGGCGGCTTTAGATCAAAAGAGCCGACGCCTTGTGTCTGGGAGTATGGCTAGCGCCGTGGTGGCCGTTATGCCGCTTTTCAAATGGACCGCTGACGCTGCACGCCGAGTGGGTATCGAGTTTCAAGGCGCAATGCCCATTGAAGGCACCGCTGTTTCGACTCCTTCCCTCTATCTGCCTGCCGCTTGGGTCATGGCCTGGGTAATCGGCTTTGCTGCCTTATCTGGTCTGCTATGGTGGCGCATGAGCATCCGGCAGGATGAACTGTTTCATCGAGTGCAGAACTGGTCGCTCGGCATGAGTGGCGCGTGGACTGCCGCTGCCCTTACAGTGTGGGGCCTGTTAGATATGACCGGGATTAGCCCGCCCATACAGGGGCCTGCCCCCCTAATCCTGTTCTCAGCGCTCACGATCTTGTTCGGCCGGACGGCTGCGCGCAAATGGGCGTCCTAACTCGCCTCCCGGAACACCGGGCTGAATCGAACTTCACGCAGGCTGGATTGGCAACGCTCGTTGGCGTTTCCAGACAAACAATCAACTCAATCGAGACAGGTCGGTTTGAGCCTAGTTTGTCATTGGCGCTCAAGCTGGCCCATCTATTCAACGTGCCCGTAGAGAACCTTTTTAGCCTTCCGGAAAATTAAACATCGGCGGTACTGCTGCTGTGCTGATGCAAAATCACAATCTTTGCATAAGCGATCAGTCGCTTGACGATGCCGTGTGTGGGGCCGCAAACTGCTGGGCATGCCGTGATTGAAGGATCTAATGATGTTTTTGACATTCGCGCTACTGCTAGCTGCGCCACAAGGATGCATCGACACAAAGCGGGAATGCCGCGCCTGTACGATAACTGATGGCAAGCAGCGCTGCTCAAACCCCGGCATCGCTTGTCAGCCTTTGACACGGATATGCCGTCCAAAGAGCAACATGACAGTGGCGGAACGACTTAAAGCGGCAAAGCCAAGCCGCAGCTGATTTTTGCGGTGCTGGTGCAAAATTCACGGATTGCGCATCAGCCGATGAACTGCAGCAAAACGCGGGATCCGGCGATGCAAAACACCGATGCATCCGGGATACCCGTTCAGCCGGTTTCCTGGGGTCCGGCCTCTAAGACCGAAGGTCCGCTTTCCACCAATCGCGGACATCGGTTTGATCGTCCACCTTTACGCAGATGCTGCTACGAAGCGATCAGACATGAGCTACCAGACCGACAGTCGAAGCCGAACACGAGCCATCGCCGTATACGGGGTCGGTTACGGCTAAGGGCGAAATGACACCCTAAGTGGTGGTGCTCTTGGGCCAGAGGTATTCGCTGGTGAGTAGGATGTGCGCCCAACCGGCTGTCGGGCTGAGGGTGTCGGTAGTCGCGATAAGCGGCATGACCTTCGAGGTCGATACGCCGCACGGCCGGATGATGGCAACGATCCTGGCTGGCATCGCGCAGTTCGAGCGCGACATGCTGAGCGAGCGAGTTCGCTCCGGACTCGCCGCGGCACGGGCGCGGGGCCGGAAGCTTGGGCGGCAGGTCGGCGACCGCCCTAAGTCCGACGCTTGGTACCCAAAGTGCTGGCGCTCATTGCCGAGGGCCGCTGTTATCGCTGGATCGCCCGCGATCTCAGTCTCAGCAAGAACGCCGTCGCTGCGATCGTCGGGCGGGCGCGGATGGAGACGGCTCCCTATATCGAAACGGCTGAATAAGCGGTACCCTCCGGATATCATTGAGAGCGGCATTCAGACACTTCTCGCCCTTTGAACTGGCCCGAAGCTTGACCAAAAGGAGTCTTGTGATTGACCTATCAGCAGGGGCTTCGAGCAGGGGCCGGTCGAGACAAACTGATGCCGACTAGACGTGCGTTGGAAGACGATCCATCTTCGGCATCGGGATTATGAGGAGCAGCCGAATGAGAGTGGCTATAGGGCTGGCAATCATCTTTGCTACGCCGCTTTGGGCGCAAGTGCCCCAGCCCGGTGGCCCGGTGGTTACTGCAATGGCTGCGTACGACAATGGTCGCTATTTAGAAGCAACCGACAAACTCGCCGCTGCCGCGTTCGATACGCACGGTAAAGCCACTGACGAATACGCGTTCCAGATGTGGGAGCAGGTCAGCTCGGCGGTCACCAACGAGCTTGATCTGGCAACGCTCGACAAGTCTCGGCCGCCTAGACCTGCTGACACCGATTGGGACAAGGCAATCGCGGGTTCAGTCGGGCGTGACGCGATCGCGGAGATTGTTCGCCGGGCGCGAGACACGGGCATCGTGATCCTCAATGAAGCGCATAGCCACCCGCGCGATCGTGCCTTTGCCTGGCGGGTCGCGCAGGCGCTGCGCCCGTTGGGCTATTCGGTGCTTGCGGCGGAGACGTTCGACAACGAACCCCCTTATGCTGGTCAGCCGACCCTTGTGGAACGGCTCGCCCACGATCGCTTCGTCCGGATCAGCACCGGCTTCTATACCCGTGACCCGGTATATGCCGCGTTTCTGCGCAACGCACTCGCTATCGGTTACGAGCCGGTGTCATATGAACAGAACAGACTACAGCGGCCCAAGGGACGTCTCCCACGACGCCAAAGCATCGAAGCGCGAGAACAGGCCGAGGCGGATAATCTAACCGCAATCCACCGGCGCCTGCCTACAGCCAAGCTTCTGATCTATGTAGGCCACAGCCACGTTGCCGAGGCAGCGCTTGATGAAGATAACGGTGGCAAGATCGAGTGGATGGCCGCACGGCTAAAGCGAATGACCGGCATTAACCCGCTGACAATCGACCAGACCACCGTGACCGAGGTGCCCGCCTCTACTCGCCAGTCTTATTATATGGCAGCCGCGCGCGTGAAAAATAGCGACGGTATCCTGTTCGAGGGCGACCGGCCGTTGGTGCTCGGGCAATATGCCGGGGCGGTTGACCTGCAAGTCGTCCACCCTCGACGCACCTATCGCTATGGCCGTCCTACCTGGTTAGGCGATCTTGGTGGCGAACCGTTATCCATTCCCAAGACGCTTATTCCAACCGATGGACACCGACTCGTCCAAGTTTTTGCTGCAACCGCACCTACCGATGCGGTTCCGCTAGATCAGTTTGTCGTCCGCGCCGGATCGCCCCCCGCCATGCTAATTGCCCCCCGGGGGCCGGTCCGTTTCGTCACCCAACCATGACAGCGACGGATCTATTCACGTGTCTAGACGGGCTCGACCGGCCTACCATTCGGCTTAGGGTGTCATTTTGCCCTTAGCCGGGACCGACCCCTATACGTGGCCCTTCTTTGCGTTGGCGCGGCGCTAGGCTTCCTTGTCAGGCTCGACGTGATTACTGACCATATCCTCTAATAGCAGCGGCCGACGGCCGTTCGAAGGTCCGCAATCCACCAAGTCGTGCCGTTCTGAGGCTCCTGGGCCGACCCACTCACTCCGAAGTCGACCGACTACGATCCGACGTCTGACAAGCATGCTCGGCAGCCTCAGCCGCTAGCACGAACAACGCGTCGCCAAGACGTCCTCAAGCGTGAGCCCCTGCCAAGGTGATCGGTTTCAGAGCGCCTTAACTTGATAGAACAATGCTTGACGCAAATCCCCATGCATCCGATGGTAATTGAAATCGCAGGGAGAGCGCACCGATGAAGCTGCTTGTTACGGGCATTGCCCTGATCGTGCTCGCCGGATGCAGCCGCGCCCCGGAGGGCAGCGCAGGGGAGCCCGACGTCGCCGGCAACGCGATCGCTGGCGTGGCATTCGACTACAGCTATTCCTTGGTCTTGCCCTCGACGCGCATAGGGGATCTGCAGGAGGACCATGCCCGAGCGTGCGAAAGCCTCGGTACCGCGCGCTGTCGCATAACAGGGTTACGTTATAGCGTTGACCGCCAAGGCGACGTGAACGCCAGCTTGGCGGTCAAGGTCGCGGCGTCGATCGCCCGGACCTTTGGCCGCGACGGCGTCAAGCGTGCCGAGAGCATGGGCGCGACACTAACCGGCGTCGACATCAGCGGTACCGACGTTGCCTCCGAGGCAGCCGTCACGACCCTTCAACAGGCCGATTTGGACAGCGACCGTGCGCGCATCACGCGGGAACTCGCGCGCGTTGACCTCTCGCCACGCGAGCGCACTGAGCTTCTCCGTCAGCAGGCGGCGCTTGCAGAACCCGTTCGTGCCGCCGCGGCCCAAGCGGCGACGCAGCGCGAGAGCCTGGCCAACACGCCGATGACCTTCGCGTATCGGACCGGCCGGGGAACGGGGTTGGTCGACCGGTTCCGCGATGCCGGCGATACCGCGCTGGGCTCGATCGGCCTGACGCTCGCCGCTCTGCTCTGGGTCGTAGCCGGACTTGGGCCGCCATTCCTCGTGCTAGCGCTTGTACTCCTGTTTTGGCGTCGATGGGGCCGTCGTAGGTGGGGTGCACTAGTCGAGCGCCCCGACCCTTCATGACGGTCTTGACCGTCAGGTTGCTCCCCTAACGTCTCGGTCCTTCCGAAAGGGGCCGGGCCGCCTCCCGCCAATTCCGGGCATTCGTCTTTCGCCCAAACCCGGTCGTTCAGTCTGTACGCGCAAGATCCTGAAACCTGACGTTCGAGCCATAATCAGATTCCCGTTTTCCATGTCCGGCAGGCAATTTCGGCAAACCCAATTGGGAACAGATTTTGAGAAAGCGGCTCGTTCGGCGACGACGAAACCATTGCCGCACCACGCCTTTCCCGCTGGACCTTCCCAATCGGGAAAGTTCAAAGTCGGACCGGCAGCCTGTATGCCGTGAGGCCAAAACCCGGATGGCAATAATCGAGAAAGATTGCCCGCTTCCGTTCATTCAAGCGGCAACCTGCCATATCGTTTCGAAGTGATATTGAATAAAAGATTGGATGAGAGGGTGCCCTGATGTTTAGCTGGCCTGTAATTTTCTCGTTTTCTGTTGGGCTTGTCGCTCTTGCTACGGCACCGTGTAGCGGTCAGTCCCTCTCACACGATCAAATCAATGCTATTGATACCGCAGCTACCAGGGCACTCGCCGACAGCGGGGTGCCGGCCGCTTCGATTGCTATCGTTCGGGACGGGAAGCTTGTTTACTCCAAGGCATATGGCTTCCAACGCGAAGGCCAGCCGGCCCGCACGGATGCTCGCTACTCGATAGGCTCAGTCTCCAAGCAATTTACCGCGTCTGCGATCTTAATCCTCGCTGACGAAGGCAAACTGTCTCTGGACGATAGGGTGTCCAAATACCTACCCGACCTTACGAGAGCTAATGATGTAACGATTCGGCAGTTGCTCGATCACACAGCCGGATATCGAGACTACTGGCCGCAGGATTATGCATTTACGGAAATGAAAAGGGCAACAACCCCCGATGAAATACTAAATCGTTGGGCAAGATTGCCGCTCGACTTCGAGCCCGGTACGCGATGGCAATACTCTAACACTGGCTACGTCGCGGCGGGTCGGATTGTCGAAATAGTATCTGGGCGATCGCTCGCAAGCTATTTGCAAACTCACGTTTTCGCCCGTCTCGGCCTAAGGCCAGTTGAAATCGACTCCGGACTAAACGACGCTGATCCGCAAGGGTTTACCCGAGATGCACTTGGTCCAATCCGTGCCGCCCAACCGGTCGCAGCTAATTGGTCTTTCGCGGCAGGCCAGTTCGCAATGACTGCGGCCGACTTAGCGCGCTGGGATATATCTGTAATTAATCGCAGCCTGATGTCGGACGTAGCCTACAAGGCGCAGGAACGTGAAACCGTTTTGTCGAATGGGGTTGGCACAAACTACGGCCTCGGTGTCACCGTGGCGTACACAAACGGGCATCGTGTCATTGCGCATGGGGGAGGTCTTGTCGGGTTCCTTACCGAGAACAGGATCTATCCTGACGATCACGCCGCGATCGTCGTCGCAGACAATGCCGATTTCGGCAACGCGCAAATATCCATCGCAGATGCAATTGAGCAGCAATTGTTTGCCAACAGCAGCGGTGTTGATCGAGCCCGCGTGATTTACAATATGGTGCGATCCGGGACGCTCGACCGTAGCATTTTCACATTGAATGGAAACTCCTACTTTTCACCTGAAATGACTTTGAAATACTATTCAAGTCTCGCACCGCTTGGTGAGCCTAAAAGCGTGATACAGGTACAATCCGACATTCGCGGTGGGTTCACAAGTGAGCAATTCTTATTTGATCTCGATAGTCGAAAGCTTGGAGTTTCGCTGCGGGCAGAACCCGGCCCAAAGGGGAAAGTTGAAGAGTTTATCGTGACTCCGATAAATTAGAGGCACTAACCATTCTGGCTTCCCGCTGGACAGTTAGCTTGTGGGTTGCCGACCATTCCCATTTCTCGATCCTTTTTGAGAAAGGCCGCAGCATCAGGCGACGTCCGCTAACGCCATCTGCTTCCCAATAGCGGACGGTCCGCAATCCACCACATTCAGCCATTGCGACGCTGATCGCGCCGAATGACCGAAAGCGCCCACTTGCAGACATTCGAATGGGTAAATACGCTATCGGACCGTCAATGATGGAGCGTACAAGAATGAGCCGTAAGCTAGTGGATTTGGGAAACGCATTTTTGGTTGTATGCGGGGTTTTCACAGCACTCACTTGCGGTGGCCGCATAGCCCACGTCGCGGGCATGTGGTTCGGCTCACACTAACTGCCAGCGTCCGCTTTCCTCTCCATCCAAGCAACTGCACTTACCCCCAATTGCGGAAGTTTGATTGATTACTAGGGTCAGTGCCATGTTGCCGCTACTTACCGCTCTGCTTTTCAGCGGCTTCGTCGGGTTTTGGCTCGCGTCTCTGACAGTTGCGCGACTGCGACGCTCGCTGCTTACTCTGTGGGCGCTCACTCCACCGGCCCTCTTCCTTGGTAAAGCCGTAGCCGAGAGTGGCAGCGGCTTGGTGCTGGTGTCGATTCCGTGGGCAATACTGGTCTTGATTGGTTGGGGAGGCACAGCGCTGCTGGGCTACTTCGCGGCTAGACCTGGACGGCGGTCCTACAAAGACGGTTAGGAAGCCGTTCTCATGATTGCGCGATCAACGTCCGCTTACCACCAGGTCGCGACATTCGCTGTCGGCAAAGCGGACCCCATGAGCGGACAGGCGGGAAGCGCCCACAAGCCGACATTCAGGCTACCTAGAGCCGAACGACAATTAAGCCTTACGCCTCCAGGAGATCCATAGCCTGGCTATGGTACTCGTTCATTCGATCAAATGCGTCTTCGGATAGCGAAATTACATCACCGTCCACATCGATCATATTCTCAGCGGAAAGGTGTTTGATCCAACGTGAGCCGGTCGCAGTATTCTTCGATGTAAGATTGATGATGTTATCAACATGCATTGGTTGCTTGCGAAGGGAAGCGATGTACATGTGGAGCATCATATCCCAAGCATATTCATCAAAAATGTCGGCGGGAAAATGGCCGTACCGCAATGCGCGGAGGGCCACTTGAGTTTTTGCCATGTCAAGTGCACTGTCAAACTTTGCCATGCGTTATCCGATAACAACGAGGCAATGGTCACCGCGTATCGATTATGATAGCACGATTACTCCGCTGCCACCCAGGTCATTGTCGAGAAGCCGAAATGAACGACGTATCGCACGCGGTAAGCCTACACGACCTCATACAAGCTGCATTGGCCAAGGCCGACGCGGAAAATAATTCGCTTATTGCGGCCTTGCTTTCTGAGTGTGTGGACATCGTGGACCAACAATCCCGGCGCGGATTGACGCTAACGAAACGAAAGCCCAACGCGTGACGCAGGCGACCCGCGATACGTCCGTTAACGCCCAAAATCAGACGCTGTGGCGGGTAAGCTTCGTTTCTCAAAACAGCCATTCATTCACCAAGATGGCTCCCGATTGTCATTCTCCAAAGGCAGTTTTGAAAAGGTGACGGGGCCTATCTCAGGAGAACGGGTAAATTTGACTGCTGCTGACAGCTTCGAACCGCACCGGCGCTCGTTTAATCCTCCATCGTGAGACAGCCTAGCGCGAGACAGGGAGCAACTTACGTTCGCGGATGCGGGACGATCGATGCTACAAACACCGCTCAGAACGCCTCAAACTTGATAGGTAAGCAATTGCGTCCTATCGTGGCACGCGAGTTATAAGCGCCGTGGTTGGGATGGTATCAAAGTGCTGATGCTCCTGCCAGTTGCCCTACTGATGTTCCAAGGCACGCCAGAACCATTGACGCAGCGGCCGTCAGTCATGGCTATCGAACCTCCGCCGGCGCCGGGATCTGCAGATAGAGAGATCATCGTAAACGCGACTAGGAGGCCCCGAGTGGCGGGCATGGTCAAGCGGATGACCGGTGATAGCGATGCGCAAATTCCACGCTGGAATACGTCGATTTGCGTTACTGTCCGCGGCGTCCTGCCGGACAAGGCGCAATATATCGCTGAAACGGTTGCAGCTAATGCGCGAACGGTCGGTGTACCGATAGAAGGCAAATCATGTCCGTCGAATGTCGAAATTATAATCTCAGATCAGGCGGATGCACTGGTAAGACGCTTTCTGCGTCGTCAGCCAAATATGTTTCGGAACGTGGCCAAGTACGGTCTCGCTCGCTCGCGGAACCGGGCCGAACTGACGGATCCTCGTCCGGTCCGATGGACTATGGGCAGAGCTACTGAAAAGCGCTTGGATGCGGCATCGCGGCTTTCCCAACCTTCGCGAGAGGATAAAAAGCAAATACTTGTGATCATCGATTTGCCCCGGTGCGGCGATGTCACGTGGGAGCAGCTGAGCTCCTACGTCTCAATGGTCGTGCTTGCCAATCCTGAGCACAGTGTCAGCAGAGACATTGGATCAATCATGTCGCTGTTTGACGCTACCACTCGTGATAAGCCCAATAACCTCACAGATTCAGATCGTCTTTTGCTAAAGGCCCTATATGCGACCGAGGAGCAAGTCTCGGCGGCGTCGCAGCGATACGCCATGACGGATTACATTGTGCGGGAGCAGAATAGGCGTCGATCGAGATGACCATTGCGGTATGGCTTATGGAACCGCGATAAAGTGGTCAGCCTCACTTGCCCCGATATCTATACATTGACTTCAATCTACTCGACGTTAGCTTTGCTCTTTACACGGCCAGCTTTAGTTCCGAGTAACCTCGGTTGCTGGCTGGAACGTTCAACTTGGTGGCAGCGCCAGCTACGAGGTATTCAAGCATGAGCTACCATACGGATCGTCGAAGCCGAACACGAGCCATTGCTATGTACCTGACCCTTCTTTTGATCGGCGCAACGCTGGGACTTCTTGTCAGGTGCGGCGTGATTACAGATCACGTACTTTGGTAGAATGGCCGAATGGCACTTGAAGGGGCGCCGTCCGCCATAATGGGCCATTCGGTCCGGAGGCGGCGCGAACGTGGATAACGCCCAATTTCGGCCATTCCGCTTACGCCAAAACACAGACGCGCAAGCCGCAACCTTGATGGTAGCTTACATGGCTATAGGTTAGAAATGCGCCGACCGATGCGGGTCAAGGGCGGACTCGCTCACATCTGCTGCGGATCATCAGGGTCTCACCTATCGATCCTGAATAGAAGGTCGACAGCAGGGCTGAAGCAGAGCACTACGGCAAGAACCACCACGAACGTCAAAAGGAGGTTGGTCGTAAATGCGCCAGCCGAAGGGTGAACCAGCCTCCTCAAAATCCCGCAGACCAGCCATATTGGTGCGGCGAATAATGAAGCGATCAATAGCACCCACCCCAGACTGGCCAGAATATGAGTTTCAGCACAGCCGATTGAGGGATCGCACGTACCCAACAGGCTGCCCAGCAGTACAATACCGCCGATGCCAGACGCAAGAAGCCCGACCGCAAGACAACCAAACGGCCAAGCCTTTCGTAGGTGGGGAAAGAGTGGATCTTTGCTCATGCTGCGATCTTAGTAACAATCAGAAGCTCTTTGAAGTAGCGGCTTCTGAATCTGCTACACTACTGCAGGACGCGGACCGTCCGCTCTCCACCACGTCGCGACATTCCTTGGCGGATAAGCAGACCCCAAAACCGGTCCGGCGGGAAGGGCCCAGTTGTTGCCACTTGACGGGTCGTGCAGCATACCCAGGACCGGTCATCCGTTCATAGGCGCTATGATAGTGCTGACGGATAGAGGAATATCGGTATGCCACTGCTCTGGCTTATAGGCCTTCAGGCTGCGGCAACCTGGAATCCTCCCGCTCAGGCAGCATGGGCAGGGGAAAAGCCCCCTATCGAGGTCCGCTTGCATGCGGCTACCTTGTCCATGCGCGGGGATGCGGCCATCGAAGTCGACCTTATCGCAAAGGACAATACCTTTGCCGTATCGCCGTTTCTGCAACCCACACGGGGCATTGCGTTTGAAGTCATCTCGGAAGATGGGCAACCGGTCGCGCCTGCTAAGCCAATGGCAGGCTCACCGCCCCCGCCTCCTCTTAAGATAGAGGAGCTGATCGCCATATCAGTAACATCGCCTTACCGCGTCCTCACTCACGAAAGCGCAAGAACGATCTTCCCAGGAGCAGGCCGATACAAAGTGAGAGCCCGGGTATTCCTCTTCAACTTCCCGTCCAAGCCAGTCCGCTATGCCCAAATAGTATCGGATACGATCACGGTGAACGTCACAAGGTAGAACACAACCGTGCCGCTCGCGACGGCGGCTTTTGCTAGAGGGCGTCTGAAAAGCCACCGGCCTGCTGTCCACCAATCCCCGCCTTTTCGCTTCCGCTCATAATCGGTCATCCCGGATGCGCGTCGGCTTGCCCGCAATCTACCGATTGTTCAGCTACTGATACGCTTAAGAGACGAAGAGCATGCGGATCCCACCCTTGCGCTGCCATCCCTTTGATGTGCGAATATAGCGAGCCTCTAATTCTCCACCGCAGAGGCCAGTGCACGAATAGGCGAAATGAACGACGGCGCTTTTAACGTCGCTACTAATCTGTGGAATTCCGACAGAGTAGATGAAGGCTTCTCGGATGTGTTGGCCGGGAATAGGCGCGTGCACCGCCGCTCGCGATCGCGCATCGTCGTCTGCAATGGGATACCCTTGGGGGATTTCATCTTTAAGCCTAGGGCAAATCGTCAGAAGATCGGGGCGACTTGGGTCAGGAGCGACGTAGTAGGAATCAAATCCTTTGTTGTGGTTGATGCTTGGCAGATCGCGCAGGGCGATGCTTCCAATTTCGCAGACGACTGTTAGCTGTGCCGAGCTTGGAGAGGCGGCTGTCATCATGAGGCCGACCACTAAAGCAATCATCTGCTGTCTCCCGGCTACATCGTCGAGGCAAACTCACGGCGGCAATCGTAGCCCGTCAACGTCTGCCTTGATCGAACCTCGCCTAAAAGTAGTCGGGCCGCAATCCACCAACTCCGGCCATTTCAGAGCCGATCGTGTCACATGACCGCTTACGCCCAAACCTAGTCGTTCCCCTAGGGCTATCCCTCACCTGAAACCTGCCATAGGTTCATCTTCGAAGGCAGGGATCGAGATGCACTACCCCCTCATGGACATCACGGATCGTATCTCGGAGCCGCCGACTTGGTGGCTCGACGGTATCCCGCGGTACTGTGAATACGCTCCAGATAAAGCGACCTTTGCCCGCACAAATATGTTGGTGCGGGTATGCTGCCAACAGTGCCGCCGCGCATTCGACGTTGCCATCGGCACACAAGCCATTTTGCTACCGAACGTTGTGGAACCCGTCTTAGGCTATCCATTCGATAGCAAGACTGGTGAGACCATCAGCGAAGCACACGATGATCCGCCATTTCATCTTCGAGATGACGGCTTCAATTGCCCCGGAAACCCGATGATTGCGGAATGGATCGCTATCCTGCAAGTTTGGGAAAGGTCTGGGGGGGAGTCAATCCGCCGGCCCGATCTTGAAGGCCCTTCGCCCGATAGTTTGGGCTGACGCAACGGCAATGTCGCATCTTCTCCGCTCTAAAGCAGACGGACCGGAATTCACCAGATTGCGACGTTTCGGCCGCGACGAACGCGAACGACGAGCCCGAAAGCCGACCGTCCGCTTTCAGGCACGGAAGCGGACGGTCGGGAAACGCCCAAAAGCGGACGAACGATTGCGGTCTAGGTCTCGGTTGGTTAGCTTCACCAAGCCTGATCTGAGGAAGCGTTGCGAATGCTCACCGTCTTTACCGTTTGTGCAAACGTCCTAATTTACGGATTTCTGGGCTGGGCCATCGTGGGCTGGTTGGGCCACCGAGGCCATGCTCGTATAGCCGGACTCTTTCTCGCTCTCGGTTTCGCACTTGGAAGTTTTGGAGGACATGCGCCTAAGGAACCCGAGAACGTTCTCCAACTCCGCGCGCTTGGTTCAGTTGTGGGGTTGGGCGCCCTGTCAGCATTGATGTTCTACCGGCGTCGCCGCACCGCCCGATAGCGTCTGCCGAACGGCTGCTCACCTCCCCTTCGCGACGTTGGCGACCAGCAAAGCAGACCCCAAAGCCGGATGCACCCGAAGCTCCCAAAGTAGGTCATTCCAGACCGATCTTTCAAACCCAAAACCTGCCACTGTGCTCATGCAAAGTCATAAGTTTTGCTCCAGCACTTTGCCCCATGATGCAAACCCGCAAAGTTTTGCATAAATCTGTGATATTCAATGCCGTGCGGATCGTTTTAGCTAGCGGCCCATCCGCCCCCCGGCCGCTGTCTCTGCCATTCTTCTTCTTTCCGCCAGCAGCCTGCCAGTCCCTGCCAGTTTTTAGCATACATGACACTCGTAGGTATTGGCTCGCCGTCTAGGCTCAGGACCCATTGATGTGAGCGTCGCGATCTGATTCAGGCTCCGCGAGGAGACCGGGATAAGTGATCTGTTTTGGCTGACGGACGAGCAGATCGAACGGCTGCGGCAGTTCTTTCCAAAGAGCCATGGCAATCCTCGTGTGGATGACCGGCGGGTTCTGAGCGGCATCGTCTTCGTCAACCGCAATGGGCTGCGCTGGCGAGATGCGCCCAGCGCCTACGATCCTCACAAGACGCTGTATAACCGGTGGAAGCGCTGGGGCGAGCGAGGCGTGTTCACGCGCATGATGGAGGGGCTAGCTGCGGGCGATGCCGAGCCCAAGACCGTGATGGTCGACGCGACCTACCTGAAGGCGCATCGCACGGCATCGAGCCTGCGGGTTAAAAAGGGGATTTCGGCCGCCTGATCGGTCGGACCAAAGGCGGCATGAACACCAAGTTCCATGCCGTTGCTGATGCGAACGGCCGCCCCTTGAGCTTCTTCATGACAGCCGGCCAAGTCAGCGACTACACCGGCGCGGCAGCGCTGCTGGACGACCTGCCCAAGGCACAATGGCTGCTCGGCGACCGCAGCTATGATGCTGATTAGTTCCGCGACGCTCTTCAGGCCAAGGGCATCCAGCCCTGCATTCCGGGCCGGCGATCACGCAACGAGCCCATCAAGTATGACAAGCGTAGCTACCGGCGTCGCAGACGCATCGAGATCATGTTCGGCCGCCTCAAGGACTGGAGGCGTGTTGCCACCCGCTACGAACGCTGCCCCACGGCCTTCTTCTCTGCCGTCGCTCTCGCTGCCACCGTTATCTTTTGGCGGTGATCAACGAGTCCTGACCCTAGGACGCATCGCGGTGCCCGCTCCGTGGGTGATCACCGCGTGTGTCTAAAACGCAACATAAATGCGAAGATTCATGTAAGGAAATTGTAATCGGCTTGCATATCATCGGGCTATGCGCCTCATTGGTCGCCTACAGCAAAAATGCTGAAACGGGGACACAATGCAAATCACTCGCCTTCTCAGCGCGACGGCGCTGGCCACGTCTTTCGTTCTGTTGCCGGTAGCGGCTGTTGCGCAGACCAACGGTACAACCGCGGACAGCCAGGCAACTGACCAAACCAACGTCCGTCCGGACGCAACCCAGGTTCCTGGGGATGCAGTCAATCCTTCTTCGCCGTCCGCTGCTGACGCTGAAAGTGCCACAACGGGCGAAATTACGGTCACCGGCTCGCGCATCCGCCGCGACGAATTCTCAACGGCCGAGCCGATCACGGTCATCGGCAAGGACGAAGTCACTCAAGCCGGCTTCAACAGCGTTACCGATGCGCTGCAGAGCAACGCAATTACGCAAGGCACTTCGCAGATCAACAATGCTTATGGCGGCTTTGTCACGGATGGCGGCACCGGTGCGAACACCATTGGCCTTCGCGGCCTCGGTGCCAATCGTACGCTCGTCCTTCTAAACGGCCGCCGTTTGGCTCCAGGTGGATCGCGTGGCTCGCTACTGTCGCCCGATCTCAACGTGCTGCCTACCGCCATCCTAGATCGGATCGAGGTGCTCAAGGCAGGCGCATCGTCAGTCTACGGTTCCGATGCGGTCGCAGGCGTGATCAACATCATCACGGATCAGAAGCTGCGCGGGCTCCGGCTCGACGCTCAGGCCAATCTCCCCGAAGTTGGTGCCGGCCTTGATCGACGCGTTTCCGGCGTTTTCGGCTTTGATGCCGATCGACTGAGCGTCGTTGGCTCGCTCGAATATCGGAAACGCAATCAGCTGTCGGTCAACGACAGCAACTTCTTTAAGTGCCCGATCGGCGGATTTTTGGACGGCGAAGGAAGCGCTTTCGGTTCTGGCGATAATTTCGCACCGACCGATCCCCGCGCCTGCTTCACGCTCGATAACGGCGGCACGACGATCAACACCCTCGGCTTGCCGACGCGCACCGCTATCGGCCGCACCAGCGGTGTAGCTGGACGATTCAATCGCTTTGTGCCGGCACCGGGGGTCACGACGGGACCTTTCCCTGGCTATCTTGGCGTAGGTACCTATGACCGCGATACCTTTGATCCCATCTCACAGAACGAACCGCTGATCACCGGTGTAAAGACTTACACCGGCTATCTGAGCAGCACATACAAAACGGAGATCCTTGGTCACGCTGAGATCTATGGTGAACTGCTGGCCACCCGCCGCAAATCGTCTTCTCCTCTCTATCGTCAGCTGTCACTTGACTACCTTCAGGGTAGCCCGCTGCTCCCCGTCGATATTCGCAATGGCCTGTTTGCTGCCCCGACGGTTACGTCCAGCGGCCAAAACATCGCCGCTCGTGCTTTCATCAGCTATGGTTTGACCTCTTCGGATCAACAGGTTGATTACGTTCGCGCGTCAGGTGGCGTGCGCGGTGACTTCTTTTTCAATAAGTGGCGCTACGATGCCTATGTAGGCAAGTCTTGGAACGACGCATCGTACTCGGCGGAGTCGTTCCTGAGCGATCGTCTGGCGAATTCGCTTAACGTCGTTGCAAATGCCAATGGCACCTTTAGCTGCGCCAGCGCAGCATCAAACCCGGCCTGTGTGGCGGCACCAGCTCTCAGTGCGGCGGTGATCGGTGGCCAGCTGCCACAGGAGTTCCGCAATTACATCGTTGCGAATACGATCGGTAATACGAAGTTCCGTGAAACCACCTTCGCCTTCAACATCGACGGCCCTCTTTTCGAGCTCCCCGGCGGCAACGCTCAGCTCGCACTTGGTGCCGAATACCGCAAGCAGAGCATTAACGACCAGCCAGACCCGAATTCGGTCTCAGGTAATCTGTTCGGTCTGACAGCGGCTACGCCAACGGTAGGCAAGGACAACGTCAAGGAGGGCTATGGCGAGCTCTATCTGCCTCTTCTCGCGAACAAGCCGTTCTTCTACCGCCTCAACCTGACAGCCTCTGGTCGCTACACCGATTATGCCTCTTACGGTTCTGACCTGACCTATAAGGCCGCGGCCGAATGGGAGCCAATCCGCGGCCTAGGGTTCCGTGGCAGCTATGGCACCTCCTACCGGGCTCCGGCCCTGGCGGAGCAGTATCTGGGCGCCACCAGCGGCTTCCTTGGCTCCAACAACGATCCCTGTAGCGCGCTTCCGGTTGCAGCCGATCAATCTCCCAACCAGCAGATCCTCGCTCGGAACTGCGCCGCCATTGGATTGCCAGCTGACTTCGAACAGCGCAGCGGCATCACCACCTTCCGCGTCGGCGGAGCGGAAGCGGGTCTGAGTGCAGAAACGTCGAAGAACTGGACCGTCGGTGCTGTTATCAGCCCCCGTCTGTCAGAGGCATTCGGCTCGATCTCGTTCTCGCTCGACTATTTCGACGTAAAGGTCAGCAACGGCGTCTCTGATCTGAGTGCCGCTACCATTCTCGGTCGCTGTTACGGAAACGCCAACTTCGATCCGACGGCGGGTTTCTGTCGTTTCGTGACGCGCGATGCCAATCAGGCACTGAGCGTTACGAGCAGCTTCGTTAATCTTTCCGAAAATATAGCCCGTGGTTTTGAATTCAACGGGCGCTACGCTCATGACCTGTTAGGTGGGCGGTTCATTCTGAACGCTGCAGTCACCAAGTTCACCAATCAGTCGACCCGGCTTTTTCCGGACGAATTTTTGACCGACATGAATGGCACCGTCACGGCGCCGGATTGGTCGGGAAGCTTCGACGCAACGTATACCAACGGTCCGGTGACCGTGCGTTACGGGCTCGACTGGGTGGATGGCGATCATCGTCGTACGTATGAGTATTTCGCCTTCGACAATTTGACTGGCCAAGTTGATTCAGATTTGCTGCAGCAATACAAGGACAGCTACTATCTGGAGGTAAATGACTACTTCCTGCATTCACTGTCAGTGCAGCTTAACGTCGCCAAGCAGTACCAATTCACCTTTGGCGTTCGCAACATGCTCAACACGGCCCCGCCGCGGATTTCTGCGGTCGGCTATTCCGTACAGGGCAACGCGCCGCTTTATTCGGGCTACGACTATGTCGGTCGGACATTGTTTGCCAATGTAAACTTCAAGTTCTAAATAAAACTAAGAGTTGCAGTACTTTAGGAGCCGCAGTTATTTGCGGCTCCTCTTTATGTGAACTAGTCTCAATAGCATTTTGCATGGGCAATAAGCGCTGTCTTATTCATTAGGGTTTTAAGACTAACTTATTGATCGAGGCGCAGCCGATAGCCTCTGTCCCGTACAGTCTCGATTAACTTTTATCCTCCCGCCTCTGCGAGCTTCTTTCTTACTCGCATGACATACAGATCGAGCGTTCGTTCGTTCTGAACCTCGCCCTCCCCACTTTAATCGCAAGTAACCTGCTTCGATCCTCAATTTATCTTGGTTTGTCCAAAAGAGCCGCCAGAATAATATATTCCACGTTGGTCAACGATACTCTCTTTTCAGATGGTGCCCAAAGCTGGCATCTGGCCTTATCGAGCATCCAGTAATTAGCTACCGAGGGATGGGCGGATTTAGAATTTGGCGCTGCTGATGTGGGAGCATGAACGCCGCTAACGATACTATGTCGGCGCATAAAAGCCCTAGGGTCGGGACTCGTTGATCATAGCCAGAAGATCACGGTGGCAGCGAGGGCAACGGCGGAGAGAAAGACGGTGGGGCAGCGATCGTAGCGGGTTGCGACGCGCTGCCAGTCTGTGAGGCGCCCGAACATGATCTCGATGCGGCTACGGTGCCGGTAGCGACGCTTGTTGTATCTGACTGGCTCGTTGCGTGATCGCCGGCCCGGGATGCAGGGCTGGATACCTTTGGCCTGGAGCGCGTCTCTAAGCCAGTCGGCGTCGTAGCCGCGGTCGCCGAGCAGCCATTGCGCTTTGGGCATGTCGTCGAGAAGCGCTGCCGCACCGGTGTAGTCGCTGACTTGGCCACCGTCATGAACAAGCTCAACGGGCGCCCGTTAGCATCGGCGATGGCATGGAGCTTGGTGTTCATGCTCCTTTGGTGCGCCCGATCAGGCGGCCAAAGCCCCCTTTTTAACCCGAAAGCTCGATGCCGTGCGGTGCGGTGCGGTGCGCCTAGAGGTAGGTCGCGTCGATCATCACCGTCTTCGGCTCAGCATCCTCCGCTGCCAAGCCTTCCATCATTCGCATGAACACACCAGCCTTCTCCCCAGCGCTTCAACCGGTTATAGAGCGTCTTGGGTAGGCCGTAGGCGGCTGGCGCATCGCGCCAGCGCAGCACGTTGCGATTAACGAACACGATGCCGCTCAGCACCCGCCGGTCGTCTACCCGAGGCTTGCCGTGGCTCTTGGGAAAGAACGGACGCAACCGCTCCATCTGCTCGTCCGTCAGCCAGAACAGGTCGCTTATTACCAGTCTCCTTACGAACCCTGAATCAGATCGCCGCCCTTTCATTAATGGGTCCTGGCACTAAGAGACTTCCTTAACTTGTAGCATCGCCGTAAATAACATAATAAGCACCACGAGATGTAATATAGCTTTATCATTTTGATTTGAGATAATGCCATCCACTAAGTAAATCCCGCAAAGGCTCTATTTACTGTTTCGCATAGATGTATTTAGCTGATATCCCCTGCCTCGAACAGTCTTAATTAGACTGTGACCGCCATGGTTGTATATCTTTTTGCGAAGCCTACTTATAAATACATCGATAGATCTAATATCGTAATCCTTAGGATTGGCATCTGCACCTATAAGGCCTAAACGATCTTTAATAAGACCAGGATCGGCAAACAGGTTCACTAATATTGAAGACTCTGCTTTGGTTAGGGCTATGGCACAACCTGCTGGCGTTAATAGTTGACATTTGTCTCCATGTAATATCCAGGATTCAAACGAAAATTCTGATGCTAGAACGTTAGTCTTTTCGTCGGAAATTTCAATTTCACTCCGAGCATCACCTTTACGACGGCGGAGTAGCGCGCGAACTCGCGCCTTTATTTCTCGAGGGCTGCACGAAAAGGTAACGCAGTCATCAGCACCCAGCTCTAACGCGAGTACTGTATCTACCTGGTCATCGGTGTCAGACCTTACTAACAGATAGAATGATTCGCTTCTCGAGTATAGAGTTTTAATTAAAGACACATTGTCTGCATCTGGAATGTTTATATCTAGTATAACTAAGTCGTACTTTGCTACCGAAAGGCAGGCATTCAAAGATTGAGCCGTACTTGCCTGTTCCATATCGTAAAGCTGCGGAGATAGTGATGCTATGACGCCTCCATCGTCAGCAGGCGAACCAACTATAATAAGTCTCGGCTTTTGAATATTGCTTTGCCTGAAAGTCATGTCCGGATCAATGCTCGAAAATGTCCATTATCAAACATAGGTATGTCTCTCGCATTAACCGACAGGCGGTTCTAGCTTACGTTTCAAATAGACAAAAGCTAGGCAGCGACGATGGCGGTTTAGCGGTAGCCACCTCGGTAGCGAGGGCGCCCTAGCTAAAATGATGCACTCTCCCAAGCAATGAATCAAACAGCGCTACGCTATGTAAGATTGTCGCAGTTTGGGATCGTCCCGGCTAAGGGCGGAATGACGCCTTAGCTGCGTTCTGAGTTGTCATTCCCAATGACCAGGCTTCGTCTCAAAGAAGGCGGTTCGCATTAGACTAAACATCCTCTGCTTCTGAGAAGGGACAAGGGAGGCGGAAACACTTTGCCACGTTGCTTCAGGCGCTTGTCCTAACTATTTCTCCGCGAAAAAGCGCCGCGCTCATGTTCATTAAGGCGGCGCTAAAGAGGCATAGCTGGCCTGACCGCGATACGGTTCGTCTTTGACGAACATAACGTCGCAATCTCAATTAAAAATCTCTTCGGAAAGGCGGGCCCCCGTATCAGGCGACCCGCCGATCGTTCAGAACTTTGCGCGTGCGGTTACCGCAAAGCGACGGCCGATTGGATCGCCCCCGATCGCGCCCGACGTGGGCTGGCTCGCGGGTAGGACGTAGCCGAAATAGTTCTGCCCCTTGCGATTAGTCAGATTGGTGACCGAAAACGTCAGGCGGAACTGCTGGTCCACGTCAAAATAGACATTGGGGTTGAACAGCACGAAATCATTGAGTTCGTCGACCTCGCGGATGTCAGGCCCGCGCGTCACGCGGGAGAACAGCTGTTCGCCGATGTAGTTGGCCGACATCGTGACGCCGAACCCCTCGCCGATATAGCGGAAGTTAAGCTGCCCCTGGAAGGTTGGATCACCCAATGTTCCGTCGATTCGGACTGGTGCCACGCCTGTGATGTCGTTCACGCGCCGGCGGGTGTAGAAGAACGTGCCGTCGATACCCGCGCGGCCCGGCAGGCCCAATCCGGACAGCGGACGGATATAGTCCATCTGCGCCTGGATGCCGCTGAAGCGGATCCGGTTGCCGTTGATGAAGCCGCTCGTCACGCCAGGGTTGAGCGGATCGTTGATGACCTGCCCGCCGCGATCACCACCATTGGCCGCGGCCCCGCCCTGTCCAGCTGCATAACGCCGGATTTGCGAGCAAAATGCGTTGCCGTTCGCCGGATCAGCAGTGTTGAAGCTGCTGTTGTCGAAGCAGGACTGCGCGATCGTCGCCACCGTGACGCTAGAGATCGGATTGCTGATATTGATGCGGATATAGTCGACCGACAGCGAGAAGCCTGGAATGAAGCGCGGCTGCAACACCACGCCATAGGTGAAGCTGCGCGCCACTTCGTTGTCGAGCAGGGGGTTGCCGCCATTGATGCCCGGAACGGTCGCCGCCGCCGCATCGAGCGGGGTGGCATTCGGGAACGCCGCCAGGAACGCGCCGCAGTTGGCGGCGCGCGTCAGTGGCACCGCGCCTGCGTTGATGTTCGCGGGCGAACAAATATCGGTAACGTTAGTGAAGACGTTGGTCTGAGGCGAGAACAATTCGGTTATCGCCGGTGCTCGGAACGACTTGGTGTAGTTGCCGCGGAAGCTGATGTCTTCCACCGGCGCGTACCGGCCACCCGCCGCCCAAGCGAAGAATCCGCCATTTACCGTATTGTCGACGTAGCGACCGCGGCCAAACACCTCGAGGCTGTTGACGAAGCGAAGTCCGTTCTGCGCGGTGACGAGCGGCACGACCACTTCACCAAACGCCTCATCCACGTTGTACTTGCCGTTGACCGGCAAGATGGCGACCGACCGGCCAAGTCCGGCCTGCTGAAATGCGCTGGGCGTAAAACTGCCCTTCTCCTCACGATGCTCGTAGCCGATGTTGAAGCCGACATCGTTCCCGAACAGGGCGAAGGGGCTGCCGCCGACATTGGCGTTGAAGATATATTGCTCAAGCCGGCTGGTCGTAACGTTCGTGGAAATGACGTAGTCGCGCGCCGCTTGGCTGGCAGCGCCCTCACCGAACAGGTTCAGCGGCACGCAGGCCGCATCGACGGTCGGCGTGCCTCCAGGTGCTGCCTGGAAGGTCGGCGTCGGATTGCAGACGATCTGCCCGGTGGCATTGCGCGTTACGTTCACAGCGTTGATGAAGTTCTGCGCATTGAGGTCCTGACCGGTGTCCGTGATGTCGACCCGGCCGTAATTTCCGCTGACCTCGTAGTTAAACTTGCGGCTTCCAATGCCGAAGTCGCCCTTCACGCCGAACACGCCGCGGTACAGGTTGTTGGTCGAAAAACCGGTTGGATCGGACAGGTCAAGTGAGGCGCGCGACACGCTGAACCGGTTGACACCTAGAGCGCGGAGCTGGGTTGCGGCCTGCTGCGTCAGGAAAGGATTGTCGACGCTGAAAGATGTTGCACCGCTCAGGCCTCCGAACAGGCTGGAGTTGAAGGTCGGCTGCTGGACAAGCTCATCGCCGCGCGAGTGGAAATACGTGCCTTCCGCAAAAAACTTAAGCGCGTCGGATACGTCGAATGCAGCGAAGCCGTTGAAAATGTCGCGCTTCAGCTCGCTGGTCAGCTGGACGAAATCGTTAAAGCGAAACCCGTCGCCGCCGCTTGCCTCCTGTACGCTGAGGAAGCGAACTCCGCGGTTGAACGGAACGAGATTGCCGCTTGGATCGAATTGGAAATTCTGCACGGCCGCACCGACCGCCCCCGTCCCGTTGGCGTTCGCGAACGCCGACGTGATAAGCCCGCCGCGAGTCAGCAGTGGGATGGTGCGATCCACCACCTGCACCGTGCCGGGAAAGCCGTCGGTCGCGGAATCGTTGAAGCCGATTCCGCCATTGAGGCGCCCGTCATTGGTAAAGCTGGTGCCGGCCGGCCGACCAAGCGTCGCCGCTTGAGCGGTCGTGGGGTTGCCCGCGCCGCCAATATTATCGCGGATGAAGCCGCGCGCGTTGCCGAGGATGCCCTTCTGTTCGTCACGCGTATAGGCCAGCGTGATGTTGCCGCGCCCACCCGCGAAGTCAAAGCCACCAGCGATTGCGGCATTGTATCGGAAGCCGTCGCCTTCCTGGGTGACGTTGCTCGTTATCTGTGCCCGAATACCCTTGAGGCGCGTATCGAGTACATAGTTGATCGTGGCCGCGATCGCGTCCGAGCCATAGACCGGGGCCCCGCCGATCGAGACGACGTCGACATTGCTGATAAGCAGCGTCGGAATGACGTTGACGTCGACCTGCGTCCCCTGGCTACCCTGGTTGAAGATGCTGCTGACGTTGGAGGACACATAGCGGCGTCCGTTGACAAGCGTGAGCGTCCGGTTCGATCCGAGACCGAAGGTGTTGATAAAGTTCACGCCCTGCCCAAACGATCCCTGCGCGCCCGCTGGCGTGATACTGCCCCTGATACCCGGAATTTCGTTCAGCGCATCGGCAACGTTCGTGATGCCGCGATCCTGCAGATAGCGCTGGTTTACGGCAATCGTCGGCTCTAGATTTTGAATATTGGGAAGCCGGATGCGTGAACCAGTAACGACGATATCATTGCTGGCGGCCTCGTCGACAGTGACCGGCGAACCATCCGCGTTAACGCCAGTGGGGCTACCCACCTGCGTTCCGGAGCTCTGCTCCAGCGCCGGATCGGCTTGCGTACCCCCGACCGGCACGGCTTGCGCAAGCACCGCCGTGGGCAGGATTGCGGCCACGATTGCGGCGATCGACGCACGACAGAACAAAGCCTTTTGCATTAACGCCCCCTGAATATGACACCTATGTCATATTCAGAAATAATGAGACGTTACAGCTGTTTATAAGCTTGGCTCACGAAACCTGCATGATGTGCCTTTGTGGCAACAGCCATCCCAGTGCAGGCATGCCGCAAAAGCTTGAGACCCTCACTGCGCGACCGTCTCAAACTTCTGAACGACATGCGGATCAGCAACTCGCCTCCAACGACGACCCTGACGATCCCGTATGTGTCGTTGATCGTCGATAACCGAAACAGGAGGCCTGCAGATGAAGCCGTTGATCGATTGTTGCCAGCGTATGCGGCAGGGTTGCGAGATGGCATGAAGATACTCGTCCGAACAGAAGGCGAGCCGGACAACGCACTAGCGCCTTTTGCATTGTTGGTCGAAGACAATGGCAAACACCGTACGATCCGGTATCTCCCGCAGGGACACAAGCAAGTTACGGTTCAGCAGATCCATATAACGAATGCCCAAACTCCCGACGGTCGACGTACGCTCGGCGGTTTGTAAACCACTGAGCGCTTTTCGCGATCGGAAATGACTATCAGCGCTGACACCACGCACATAGTCACGTTTTTGCCTCAAAGGTGGCACATCACCGATCCAGCCGGCTAGAAATACTCGCATGATACGGGAGGCTGGCCTGTCGAGGAGTGGAGCCTACATGCGAAAATTTCGCCAAGCATCGATGTGCTTCATTGCCGCCCCGGTGTTCGTTCTATCTTCATCGGGACTTGCCGCGGATAGGAGGCCTGTTGCGGGCAGCGTCAGTTCAGAGACCGCAGATCGCCCCTCCGCCGATTGGGGTGCCCCGGTAATGGGTCGTCTCGAAAACGGTGTACGATTTGCGATCTTGCCCCGGCAAGGCAATGAACCTGGCGTTGCAGTACTCATGCGAAACGAGGGCGGCTTCATTGCGGAGCATCGTCCAGGCGAACGGGGTCTGGCACATCTGATCGAACACGTTGTGTTCCACAGCCCAACGGTGGGATCGCCGGATGACGTCGATCATTTTACTCGTGCTGGTCTCCAGTTGACACTCCCCGCGCCTCATGTCGCAACGACGAGCTGGCGAGAAAGTAACTATTTCCTGTCGAGTAAGACGAGGCAAAGCGCCGACCTCGACGGGATTTTGAGCTTGCTTCGTGAGGCTGCTTCCGACCTTACGTTCAGGGCCGACGCCGTCGACGGTCAGCGTACCTCAGTCATGCGGGAAATGGCGGACAAGAAACTCGGCAACGAAATTTACGCCGATTACATCGCTGCAATCGCGCCCGGTTCACCAAACGACAGAATTGATGCGCAGAACTCCGACGATGTACCGACCGCGAGCATTGATACCATCCGCGGCCTGTATCGACGCTTGTACCGCCCTGAGAACATGATGATCGTCGTCGTCGGCAATGTGAGGCCGGGTGAGGTGGAGAAGCTGATTGAGAAGCGCTTTGGGGAGTGGAAACCTATCAAACCCGCGCATCGCCAAGAAACGTTCCCTATGTTCCAGCGCAATCTCATCCGTCCGGTCAGCTTCTCCGCGCGTCCTCAAGGACGTCGGACTGCGCTGGTAACAGTAGTAATGTCGACGCCGGTCCCGTCATCTTCGCGCGATCAACAAGCGCGAGCCGAAATCATGGACTTGCTCACCACACGTGCGATCAATGACCGGCTCGCTACCCTCCAGCCTGGCAGTCCGCCGGGTAAGGTCGGCATGTTCATCGAGAATGGCGAGCAAGGTCAGCGCCAGATCATGCTCTGGGACAACTTCGCTGCCGATCAATGGAAACCGGCGGTTACGAGTTTGTGGAAGACGACGTGCGATCTTGCCACCTCAGGATTCACGGCAAAAGAATGGGCTGCGGCTAAACATAACCTTGAGGCCGATCTAAAGCAGCGCACAATTAATATGCCGAAAACCGCGAACGTTGATCTCGCAAAAGATCTCTCTCACGTGCTTGCTGATGGCCGAGACCTGATCCCGCCTGATGAACTTCTTAGCTACGCGAGGATGATTTTTCCACAGATAAGCGCACGTAACGCAAGCAAATGGTGGCGCGAACAGTGGGGTAGCGGCGTCGAACACCTAAGGGTGGAGGATCCTGACTTGGCTAAAGTGAATAATCCCGTATCCGCGATCCGCGCGGCAGCGGTTGAAGCAGTGGGCACCTTTACATGTAAATTGTTATAACCAGCTTGCGTCTTCCAGCGATCGCTACTCAAACGAGGAGAGGTTAAGATATGACTGTAACCTTGATGGTCGCTTTTTTAGCCGCGGCATCTGGTTCGACTATCGTCACTCCAACTCTAGTTAATTTCGATCTTGCGAAGGTTCGGCCGCGTGAACCTACCTGCATAGACAGAGGTCAATCTGACGAGATTATTGTATGCGCTCCTAAAGGCATGGACATTTGGATATCTGATTTAGGCAGATTTGCCGCGCGTCCGATACGCGCCGAGTTCACCGGTCCGCTGAATGCAGAATCGACCGTACATGTCATCCAGCACGGCAGCCCTATTGGCGTAGCGCCTGCCGCAGCCGTCACATTAAAATGGCGTTTTTAACCAGCCTTGGAAAGATCAAAGCTTAAACCGGACATTCTCTGAATTCGATGCCGCTGGGAATGCTTCGGCTGTCTCGATCGCCGTTCCTATTCGTGAGCTAGCGGATGGGCGCCTAAAGGCGGCCATAGAATTCGTTGATGAAGGGTTTCGAGCACGTGGCCACAGGACCCATCGCTAAAAAGTAGAGGCGCATCGCTTAATATGAGAAGAAAATGGGCGGTTCTTGCCACGATCGCGGTAGGCACGCTTGCGCCTACCGTCATGGCAAGCGAGGCGGGGCATGTGATCGACGTACCGCCAAATGGGAAGTTGCAGGTTTCAGTAAACGGCCAAACCATAGACACCTTTTCCGGCTCTGGAATGCCGTCAGTGCTGTCGCTGAGACGCTCCGTCGCCTTAGGCCTGTTTGGTCCCAATGCAGAGCAAGAACGAGCCAAGGCCGCGCGGCGCTTCCAGTTGATATCTGTATCTCGGAATCCGGATAACAAGGTCGGTCCGATTCTGGTCAAAGGCTACACGCAGAACGCTGATCTGACTGTCGGCTCCTATACAAGCAGAGTGGCCACAAGATGGTCTCAGGCAGATGCGTATGATTTTGCGGACGGGCTGGCGGGACCCTATGCGCTGCCGGCACCTGTCGTGCGATATCGTTTGCGGGAGGCGAACGGGGCGGAACGTACAAGCTCAATTCCTCTGCTGCCCGACACTTGGTGGGTCGCTGCAACGTCCAAGATGATCGGGGGTAAGTCGATCAAGTTCGCGTTCGCGCCTCAGTTTGCCACCACCGTTGCCAGCGCTGCTGCCGGAGCCGCCATCAGTGAGGAACTTGACGGAGCCCTTAGTGGTACGCCGCAGCGAGTTATGATCTCGCACGGCGTCGAACGTCCGGCTCGCGTGATGCGATTGAGCCGAACGCTGGATTTAGGGCCGGTCAGCATTGATCGGCTGTTGGTGCGCACCGCTGATTTCGGAAGCGCCAACTCGATACGAGACGAGGAACCTGATCCGTCTGAGATGACCGACGACATTGTCGTCAACGGGAAGCGCAAGCCATCTCGGGCAGCATATATCGTCTATGTTGGTGCCGACGTACTCCGTGGTTGCGCGTCAATCACGTACGACAAGCCCCGGCATCTCATTCATTTGATGTGTAAATGAGGTTGACCGTCCAGCAGCATGTTGGGCGTCCCTAAGCGGATCTACAATAAACAAGGATATGCGATGATCGTAGCAGCGCTTGCTCTTGCCTTACTGTCTCCCGCCGATGGCGCGACCCAGTGCCAATATGATCGATCCGCCACCTTGGCGCTCGATCTTCCCGCGTTCGATCAGGATATGAATGGGGGATGGCGGACGCTCGAAGCAAAAGGCTGTGCCAAGGAAGCTGCCGATCTGATCCGGGTCTGGCGGGAGGCGCATGGAAGCATGGGACCTGCCGATACCCTCCTCTCATGGCATGAGGGCCAGCTACGGGCCGACGTTGGCCAGTATGCTGACGCTATCAGGCTTTTCCAAGCGGGAAGGCATCCCGCAGCAGACGATGCGAAGTGGGGATGGAACCTCTACGTGGACGGAAGCATCGCTTTCCTTCGAGGAGATCGCCGGAAGCTGGAAGCTGCTCGTGCGAAACTCGCAGCTCTGCCCCGCCCGGCTGAGCTTAAGGACGCGGTCGGCTCGGACGGCAAACCAAGGGCTGTTCGCTGGCCGATGAACATTCGCGTTCTCGACGCCTTCCTCAATTGCTGGGGGCAGAGCTACAAGGCCGCATATCGCTGCCCCGTGCCGAACCCCTGATGCAAGAAGGGGCACTTGCGGAGACACCCGCCGCTTCCCATTTTTCGATCGTTTGCGGGAAGGCACCTATCGGGCAGCTCGGTTCGAAAGTCTCGTCGTAGTCCACCACTCAGCGCAATCCAACTGTCGCAAAAGTATCGACATTTGAGACGTCCGAAATTTAGTAGTTTCGCGACAGCGACCTTATCGCGTGCGTGTGTCGGGTTGCAGATAGGTTGGGCGGTGCCAGGAATCCGCCTTCGTTCAGTTAATCCTAACCCCTCAAGGGCATGCTTTGAGCATGATACGCCTTCTCACGATCGTCACCGCGTCTATAGCCCTCGCCAGCTGCGGCAACGCGTCTGCACAATGCGCTACTCGCGATGCGCAGGGCCTCGTTGCCTCGATGAAGCCGGCCGAGCAGTTCAAGTCGATACTGACCATGGTAGTTGGGCGAACCCAGACTGCCGCTATGGTGAAAGCCCGGGACGGAGCTTCGGGTGACCAAAAGCTTGCGCAGGCAATCGACGCGGCCGTTAAGCGTCATAACGCAGAGTGGGAGAAGAACTTGGTAAGTAGCTGGCAGTCGCTCAGCGCCACTGAGATCGGCCAAGCATGCGCTGCTATGCAGAAAAATGATCAAAGATCATTCATGCCCTTCGCTGAACGCGTCGGACCCCGAGTGCAGTCGCTAAACGAGCCTCTGCTACGCAGCGCTGCAGAAGAAGTTCTTAAAACGGCCTGGTAATAACTGATATGATATCCCGAGCTCCTACCGCATTTAGCAAATCAGCAACAGGATCATGGGAGGGCGTCGATCGAAAATACGAAGTTCAGCGTGAGGGTCTCCGGGTAGGAGAGCGTTTCACCCTTCATGCAAATGGTCGCCGAGAAGTATCATTCTTTGCTTGGCCAGAAAAACATGCAGGTGCTGACGGACCTGAGTACACATGGGTTCTGGGAGCAACGTCCGCGGCCGGTAAAATTTCTATTGGTTTCGAGACGTACGCAATCCTATTCAACGCCTTTTCAAAAAATACCAGGAGACGAGCGGGCTTCCGTCAGGAAGCACCAGCATCGTCTTCGATCCTGATATCGAACTTGCGATGTGGGACCTCTGGGGGCCGTAATCGCGATAACGACTGCATTCGTGATGCGAAACTTACGGATTGCGCATCAGCCGAAGAACTGCAGCAAAACGCGGGATCCGGCGATGCAAAATACTGAGGCATCCGGGATACCCGTTCAGCCGGTTTCCTGGGGTCCGGCCTCCAAGACCGAAGGTCCGCTTTCCACCAAAGTCAGACGTTCAGCGCCCTGGATCGACGAATGACCGCTCCCGCCCAGTTGCGGACATAGGCCGTCTCGCGGAAACTACCTATATGAGAACATATTTCCTTTTCGGACTGGCGATCCTGATGCCATCAAACGAAGCCATAGCTCAAGGTCAGACCCCTTCGCCGTTGGCTTCGTCTACTCAGGTTGAGAATCCGGCCAGTCTGGCAAAGCTGGCGCTGATCCGGCGCTTTATGAAGGCCATAGGACTGCAAGATAAGCTAGACACTGGCAGCTTTCTTGAGCGTTACGCCGTGCCCGGTGGTCCCATGTGGACCATCTCATCGGGCCAGACGCTTAGCGAGACGCTGATCGGTGGCTTTGAAAAGAGGATGACCGCTTTACGAGACGCTTACGCCCAGCACCGGGCTGAGTATCAGGAGGCCTATGAGAATCACCTAAACTGGGAGTTCACCGAAGCCGAACTTGCAGAGATCGTCGGTTTTCTGGAGCGACCCGTAGGACAGCACTATTTGGATGGGCGGTGGCGTATGGCAGCATACGTCGGAACGAATACCGAAGATCTTGAGGCGCGGATCCTCGCGGAGGCGCAGGCGAATTTCCGGAAGTAGAACGAACGGCAGCTTACCACTAAACTCTGGCCGTTCCGCGGACGCCAACTAACGGACATCCCCGGATTTCATTGCGTTAGCCGGAACTATAACCATTATGGCTCCCACGAGTGCTACGACATAAAGGAGCTTTGGCAGCGCGTTTGGGTATAAAAAGTTCGGATTGATCTGTTTCATGAGGGACCATGCCAGCAGCGCTATTGCAGGCCATCTACTGCCTGCGATCCAGATTTTACGTCCCAGCCAAGTGGCGGCTGCTACCGTGAACACTGTGGTGAGCGCTAGGATCACTATGGAGGTTATTGGTAATTCCGGGAGCCCTTGCGCATAGACAAGCAGACTCACGAACGACACGACAGCAGATGACGCAAGGATTATAGCGGATGCGACGCCAACTTTGCGCCGATCTCTCGGGACCGAACCGCTCATCGTATTATATCCCCCCTTTATCAGCAATCAATCACCTAGAGAGGTGTTGCTACCAGAGGGTTAATCAGTGTTACGGAATCACGAGAACGAAACGTCCGCTTTCTGCCAATCCTGGTCATTCCGCTTCCGCCCACACCCGTTCGTATCCGTCTTCATGACGGTCACGATTGCCGACACTCATTCATTAGCTACAATGAGATAAGACTAGGGGCGGAGACTGTCGCAATGATTGGCATGTTAGCACTTGCGGCGGCTACGGTAGCTACTTGTCCCGTTGAGCAGGCACACTATGTTTTGCGCCACGATCCAAGCGTAACTGCCTACTTTCGCTCAGTCGACAGCGGTCCTGATTGGCCAAGCCATGTTGCGATAGCAATCCAGCATAAGGAATTAAGGAAGACCTTTTGGTGGCTGCCGTGGAACGGTGGCTCGAACGGGCTCCAAAACGTTGCGTCTACGGAAGACGTTACCGCCAAAGGCTGGCAGCCGCCAAGTCCGGATGGGGGGCCTCGTCCATACGGAAACAGGCAATACATCGGAACCGATGTCATGTATAATCTGATCAATCACGTTCCGAAGCGGGGAGAACCTCCTCCGGCTCATATGCTTTTCCGGGACGCGGCGGGTTCCAAAGACACCGCCTTCCTCGATAGGCAATTTTTTGATCTTGTTGGTTGCCGGAAGGAAGGCAGCTAAAACAGCGTCACTTTCCTATTAGCCCCCGAAAGCGGACGGTCCGCTCACCACCATTTATCGTCATTCATCGATTGGGTGTGCGGAAAATCCGGTCGTAATCACGACTATGCGACAAACAGGTGTTTTCCGTCATTCCGCCTGGACGACATCTTATGCTGGCAAGCCACGCACGAGTATCGACTTTTTAGAAGGCGAACGTCAGCGGCTGTCGCGAATTTAAAAGTTTTACGTAAATCCGGTGGGGCTGTCGATTGGTCGGGAGCCTCGCATTTGCTGACATGCTGGTCCTCTGTCATCACAGTCGCCCAGCGGGAGGGTAGAGTGTGCCGATGATGTTTCTCCAAGAGCTACTCGTAGGAGCTTCTTTGGCACTTGTCGCTCAAGCTACAATGTTCCCGCCCCCCCCCCGCCTCCTCTCAGCTCTTTCGAGGCGCTCGAACCGACTGTGGGGGAGCAGCACCTCGTTGTCGGGTGCGGCATTGAGAACCTCGAGGTGCTATATCGTTGGCGGGATCGCGGTAACGAGGTGGTGTCGTTTAGATTCTGGCATAAGTCGCTCTCGGCGGAGGAGCTTGCGCGCTTGAACACTTGGTTGCGCGAGTTGCGCAGCCCGGCCGTCATCATGACGTGGTGCAACCCATTCGGTGCCGACGTGATTTTCCAAGAAGCCTACACAAGGCTGTCGGGAGATCGAAAGCGCATCCGGATCAACTTCGCATACGGCCGCCTCTCCCGCGTGAATGCGTAGTCATGAGATGGCAGGCTCGGCACCTTCGGCGTATGTCTTGGTGGCTATCTCGCCTATCGGGGTGCACTCGATCCACGAGTGTTGCGGCCGCCTGCTTCTACCTCACCGGCGTCTATTCAGGCACGCTTGAAAAAGGCCGGTCGGATGGCAGCCTGAAGCGCATCGCGGACTTGAAGACCGAAATCATGTTCGTCTGGGGGCGACAGGATACGCATGTCCCCTATGCCGGACGGCAGATGATTTGCGCGCGATTGGAGGAAGTAGATGCGCGCTACGAATGGCATGAGGTGAATGCGTAGCATGCGTTTCTGAGAGACGAGGGTCCGCGCTACGACGCGGCACTGTTCCGGTGATCCGTGAGGCTGGCGTTGGATTTTTACCGCCGCGCCATGTCGGGACGCAGTCATCCGCGGCATGGCGTCAGCTAAGGTTCTTCATGAGAGCGGCGTGCGACGGCAGCGTATGGGCGATGAACGGTAGGATGGCCGCACCGATCGCGACAGCGTCCTCGTCATGACTCGCTCGTTGGATCAAAGCCATGTTTGGGACCGCGCTTCCGAGCGCGGCGATGTTACGATTCAGTTCGAGTATGAGGCTGTCCAGCAGACACGACGGCAGTCGTGCTCCAATGACGATCGCGGTCGGGTTGAGGAGGGCGTTCACCGTCATAATAGGGAGCGTGAGAGTCTTTGCCGCCTCTAGGGACCAAGCGCGGACGACCGGGTTGTGGCGTTCGACGTCTGCGCGAAGTTCCGCCACGCTACCCGCATATCCCGCTTTCTCCAGCCTAAGCCTGAGTTCGGACAGGGACACGCAGTCCTGGACGGTCGGCCCTGCGGGATGGTTGAAGTCCGCAGGAAGCAGTCCGAGTTCACCTGCTCGCCCGTTTCCGCCGCGCACATACTCGTTGTCTACGACGACAGCACCCCCTAGTCCGGCGCTGATCAACACGTAGAAGAAGTCGGTAAATTGCCGTCCGTTGCCGAACTGCGCTTCCCCGATCGCCGCCGCTGCGGCGTCGTTGTCGCGGAGGACAGGCAGGCCCAGTCCGTCTTGAAGCAGGTGTGAGACGTTCGTCGTTGCCCAGACGCCGTATGCCTCAGGCATCTTCGGCAGCGCGATCGTTCCGATATCGTCGGGTATCGCAAGACCGATGCCGATGAAGCGTTCTCGGTCTAGCTTCAATGCGTCAGTCGTCTCAGCATACCACTCCTGAACGAAGTCGACGACCATTTCGGGACTAGGAAAATCGACCTCCTTTACGGATCGCGCGCGAACGCCTCCCGCGAGGTCTAGGATCACGACGGCGACATGATCCCGGTCGATGTTTACCCCTAGCGAAAAGCAGCCATCTGGATCGATCGCGAGCCGCGAAGCGGGGCTACCTCTGGGGCCTTTTATGCGGGCAGTTTCGTGAATGAGACCCTCGTCGATGAGACGACGGGTGATGTTGGCTATGGTGGGAAACGTGAGGCCGGTCGCCGCGACGAGTTCGGACCTCGAAACCTCGCCTCCTGCGACACGGATGGCCTGCAGGACCACCCGCTGGTTGAAGTCGCTGACGCGGACAAGATTGCTGCCAGACAGGCCAACGGTCAGCCTTGGCTGCCGGTCGTTGCCACGCATGCCGTCGTCCTTGGACACCGTCGCCACCATCTTGCCGTTACCGCTATCATTCATCCCTTCATATTGCATCAAATACGGCTGGTGACGCGAACAAAAATATGGCCGCAGCGAAATGTCGCTGCGGCCTGAGTGAACCCCGTGAGTGGCTGGTCAAGGGGAGGAGAGCCAGCCTAGGGTATCTCGTGAAGCTCAGTTGCGGATGCGGACGCCAAAGGTCACTCGGCGTTCGAAGATGCTGGAGCCATACCAGAAGTTTTTGAACTGGGCGTATTGCTCCTCGTTCTCTTTGGTCAGGTTCGACCCTTGCACGAACATCGTGAACTTCGGTGTCACGTCATAGCTCGCGGACGCGTCCAGATAGCCTGTCGCGCGGTTCCAGACGGCCAGATTGTCATCAGCCGCGGCGACGAACCCACCGAAGCGCTTGCTGCGATAGTTGTAGGCCACGCGACCCTGCACTGGGCCCTTCTGATAGAACAGCACTGCGTTGGCCTGATGCTTCGAGTTGTCCGGAACGGGCAGTGATTTGCCGAAGAGATCGACATTGGAACTGCCGCTGTCGGAGTAGGTGTAGTTCAGCTGGCCGCCGAAGCCGCTGAGCACACCAGGCAGCCAATCGAAGACGGTCTGGAAACCGAGTTCGACGCCCTTGATGGAGCCACCCTTACCGTTGACCGGTCGCGTGACTGGGCCACCTTCCCGAACGACGCCATCAGCATCAGCCTGTGCCTCGATAAGGGTATTCGTCTGTAGGAAGCTCTTAACGTCGAACCAGAAGGCGGCAACGGAAAGGAGGCTGCTCTGATTGAAATACCATTCGTAAGAGACGTTGTAGTTCGCCGATCGCGGCAACTCAAGATTTGGGTTGCCCGCCGATCCCGAACTGTAGCGTTGCAGATTCGGATCAAGCGCCACGCCCTGATATGTCCGCGTTCCGTTCACCGCGAATGACGATGCCAGGCCGCGGCCGAACTGGGAGAGGTCAAGCTGACCAAGCGTCTTGGCGTAGGCGAAGCGCAGATACATGTCCTGGCGCACGTGCAGGCTAAGGTTGGCATCGGGCAGGAAATCGTCGCTGTCATTGTTCGACTTAGACGTTCCGGTCGCGATCGCTACGCCGTTCCACGAAAAGTCGCCTATGAATTGGTTGCCAGTTGGGAACGAGTAGATGCCCAGCTTCGTCTTCACGTAGCGCACACCGGCGTTCCCGGTGAAGTCGAGCGAGCCGAGTGAGCCGTCGAAATTGGCTTCGGCATAGGCGCTTATCTGACGCTGGGTGACGCGATAGCTGTTCTGGGGATCGAGGTAGGCCTTCGTGCCAGGGAAGAGCAGTGCATTGTAGGCGTTCACGTCGTTAAGTGCGTTGGGCGAAATGGCGGGAACGTTGGGAATGCCGCTGATTGGCCCGAAACCGCCCGCGGATGCGACTAGTCCTGGGAGATCGTTGAACTTGCGGATCGGCACGACGCTGTAGCCCACCGTATCGACGATGAGGGGATCCTTGTAAAAGTAGAGGTGCCCGGCCGGACCGATAGGCGAAAGATATCGGAATGCATTGTTGCCGGCGTCACGATTACCGTACCTGCCGCCAATGCGGATGTTCTTGAGAGGTCCAAGGTCCGTATCGTATTGCGCGTCTGCACGGTATACGTCGAGCGTCGCCTTCTGTTTGGAACCCTGAGACCAGGTGGAGGTCAGGGAGTAGTTGGCGGGGTTCGTCACGTCCGTTAGAAAGTTGACCGACGGCTCCGATCCGCGCCAATCCACCGTAGCGCGAACCGCGGCTAGGCCGCCTGGGTTGGCGTAGCTGCAGTTGACGGGGATCGTGGCTCCGGCGCAGCTGGTAGGAAGTGAACGGGGAACAACGCCTGCTCTGGTGGCCCAAGAGTCGATGTCGGTCTGGGTCGAGTTGTTTCGCGAATCCCCATGGACGTAGCGCAGGGCCGCGCTGAATGGTCCGTCGTTCTTGAAGCGGGCCTCGAGGTTCGTATTGAGCGATCGAGCCTTGTTGTACGCGTTCAACGTGTGAACCTGAAACCGCGACAGGTTCAGGTCGCCGAATTGCACGACGCCGTTGCTATCGATGATCGACGACGGGAGGTAGCTGTCGTTCGAGAAGTTGCCGTGTAGCACAGCCGTGTTGCCCGAATTCCTGTTGCGGAATCGGGTGTAGGCGACGTCGCCGATGAGCTGGATCGAATCCGTGACGTCGTACTGCACTGAAGCGTTTGCCCCGATACGCTCGCGCTGCGTCTGCCCATTGTCGAACTCGAGAGCGACGGGGTTGTAGAAGTAGTCCTTGTCGGCGAGCTTCGTGCTGTTCGTAATGTCGCCGTCCTTGCGGACGTCGAAGCCGGCCTGAGCATCGGTCGTCTTCAGGATGCCGTTGGTCACGCGCGGGTTCTTGTTGCTTAAGATCTCGTTGTCATACGAGCCCGCGATGAGGAAGCCGATGCGGCTGCCGTTGTAGGCGACCAGGGCAGAGGCGTTCTGGCTCCAGTCCTTTGTCCCGCTGCCATAGGTGTCCTGCACCGCGCCAGTGGCGGTCAGTCCCTTGTGAAGGTCGAAGGGCCGGCGGGTCTTGAGCGCGATGATGCCCGAGTTGCCGCCGGTCAGATCGCCGGCCGTCGGCGACTTGATCACGTCCACGCCCGCGAAGAGGGTTGACGGAATGTCGGTAAGGTTCGGCTGCGCACCGGTGATGTTCGAGGCACCGAGGAACTGCTCGCCGTTCAACGTCGTGAGGACGTTCGCGAGACCGCGGATGTTGACGGACGCACCCTGCCCTGCGGAACGCGTGATCTGCACGCCGGTGACGCGCTGAAGCGAGTCAGCGATTGTCACGTCCGGCAGCTTGCCGATGTCTTCGGCGGCAATCGAGTCGACGATCTGCGACGCCTCGCGCTTGACATTGATTGCCTTCTGCTGGGCGCCGCGGACGCCGGTGACGACAATGTCCTGCTCGTTAGAAACGACTTCCTGGACCGGTGGCGTGCCTGCATCCGGGGCCGCTGCTGCTGGACCGTCCGACGTGGTCTGCTGCGCCGTCGCGGACTGCGCACCCAGAAGCGCTACGGCCGAGCTGGCCGTGAACAGAACCGATCGGAGTGTTGTGAGTTTACGCATTGCCTTCATCCCCTCATCCTGACCGGGAGGGAACTCGAACGTGCACGGCGCTTCGGCACAGTGTCATGTTCCCTCCCCCACTCGGCTCTTTCCAAGCCCTCTTGGTCTTGCCTGAAAAGCAGCTTTCATTTGTGTTTGCAATACTTATTCAATTTGATTGAATAAAAATTGGCATGTTAGTTTGCGCTGAGCGCTCTGGTGCGGGCTGCTGGGTCACTTCTAACTGGACGGCTATGCTCGGACATGAAGCGCCACATAAGCTGCGTGTCTGCGACGCTCCACTGGTGTGTGCCACTCCTCGTCACATAGGAGACTACGTCCGCCCCCGGCTGGCAGCCGAGATAACGACGCTTCATTCTTCCGGACCTGACGAGTTCAGTTTCGACGACGCCCCGGCATCCATCAATGTCCGCCCAACGGCGCTCGGCTGCCAGCAACCCATACTGCCAATACCTCGCTCCACCGCCATCGATCGGATTTGTTGTGTCGGCGCCACCCGAAAAGGCGACGACCGGCATAGGCCTTGTTGGCTGGCAGGTCTTCACGTCGGGTTTCGGAGGCGTCGAGCGATCTGGCGCCCCCGCTCTAAGCCCTACCACCGGCGCGATCGCAGCCAGGCGATCAGACAGAACGCAGCCAAGCAGTGAGACCATCCGGCCGCCTCCGGATAGACCGGTTGCGTAAACGCGTTCTGGGTCGGTGCAGCTCTTGGCGATCAAAGTGTCGATCAACGCCAGGATGCGCGCGACGTCATCCGGCGCATCGGCGGGCGGCAAGGTCCCGGCCGTGGTCGGCACGCCTGGTATGTTCCAGGCCAGGCCACCGGAGGGAAGAGTCAGCCCCCCATCCGGCGAGGCCACGATCACGTGGTGGCGATCCGCGAGCTCCATCAATCCCGAACGGTCGAGCTGCTGTGCGCCGTTCGAGCCGCTACCATGCAGGTTGAGAATGAGCGGCAGAGCCTTCCAGGACCGGGTCGCGTGAGGCACGTAGAGCAATACCGGACGCGCCATGCCCACCGTCCCGATCTCGATGATCTGTCGCCCGGATGGCGTCAGTTCGCAGCGGGGACGTGCCGCGGATGCTGCGGCGCCGCCCGAAAGCGCGACGATCGCGATCACGCCCCGGACGATCCAACTGGCAAGCTGTGCAGGCGCCTTCGTGCGTTTCATAGCCGTATCCGAACCCCGCCCAAGACGCGGCGTTCGAAGATGGCTTGATCGAGATAGAAGTTCTTGAACTGGGCGTAGCGCTCCTCGTTCTCCTGCGTGAGGTTGGTGCCCTGCACGTATACCGTGAAGCGCGGCGTGACGTCGTAGCTGAGCGACGCGTCCAGATAGTTCGTCGGTTTCGTGAAGACGGCCAGATTGTCGCTTCCGGCCGGGGTCAGGCCGTTGAACCGCTTGCTGCGGTAGTTCATTGCGACCCGCCCCTGGAAAGGCCCCTTCTGATAGAAGACGACAGCGTTGACCTGGTGTCGGGAGTTGTCTGGAACGGGCAGCGTCCTTCCAAAGAGATCGATGTTCGAGCTGCTGCTGTCGGACAACGTGTAGTTCAGCTGCGTGCCGAAACCGCTGAGCAGACCAGGCAGATAGTCGAAGGTCGTCTGGAGCCCAATCTCCACGCCTTTAATGATCCCGCCCTTCCCATTAGCAGGCCGCGTCACTGGTCCCCCCTCGCGAACGACGTCGTCTTCGTCTGGCTGCGCTTCTATCGCCGTGTTCGTCTGTAGGAACGATTTGACGTCGAACAGAAAGGCAGCCACCGACAGGATGCTGTTGCGCGAGAAATACCACTCATAGGAAACATTGTAGTTCGTCGACTGCGGAAGCTTCAGAGATGGGTTTCCGGCGGATCCCGAGTTGAACCGCTTCAGATCCGACGGGAGGGGCTGCCCGTTGAACGTCCGCGAACCGTTGATGACGTAGCTGAAAGCGAAGCCCTGCCCGAGCGTGGCCAGGTCGTAGGTCCCGACGACCTTGGCGAGCGCGAACCGCAGTCGCATGTCGCTCGCCAGCTCGAAATTGAGGTTGGCATTCGGTAGCCAGAAATCGCTGTCGTTCTTGTATTTTACGGTTGGCAGCGCCAGCTGGACGCCGTTGTTGGCGTTCAACCCGACGAAGGCAATCCCGTTTGCTGGGTTGGTAAAGATGTCGAGCGAGTTGCGCGCGTACCGCAATCCAACGTTCCCAGTGAACGGAACGATCAGCTGCCCGGCGACGTCCGCCTGAAGGTAGGCGGCGACGTCACGACTGTTGACGCGATACGACTGCGTCGGGTTTGCGTATTCCCGCGTACCAGGAAACAATGCCTCATTGAATTGCCGGACATCGTTGAGCGCGGTCGGATTGATCGCTGGTAGGGCTGGAATGCCCGTGATGGGACCAAAGCCGGTGGCCATCGTGGTCAGGCCGGGAATGTCGGCGAACTTGCGCACCGGCACGAGGGAGCGGTTGAGCCCGTTGACCCGGTTAATGCCAGTCGCGTCCTTGAAGTAATAGAGATAAGGCGTCCCGCCGAATGAGATCGGAGACAAGAGCCGGAAAGCTTCGTTGCTGACGTCACGCGTCCCGTATCGGCCGCCGAACTGTAGCTTTCGCAGAAGGCCGTCGTCGCTGACCCGGTAGGCCCCATCAATCCTATACGCGTCGAGCTGAGCTTCGGAGCGGTTTCCAAAGGCCCATGTGGACGTCAGCGAGTAGAGCGCAGGATTCGTTACGTCGCTCGCGAACGACACCGCAGGGTAGTGGTTGCGGAAGTCGATGCTAGCGAGGACGCTGGGAAGACCGCCCGGATTGCCGTAGACGCAGGACGCCGGCGTCGCCGTGCAGTCGACGACGCTCGAGCTCCTTGGAACGAGAATGCTTCTGGTGGCCCACGCATCGACGTTGCCGGAGATGTAGCTCGATTTCGAATCCGCCTGCACCCAGCGCGCCGATGCGGTGAACGGGCCTCCATCGTCGAAGCGCAGTTCGACGTTCGTGTTGAGCGAACGAGCCTTCGTGTAGTTGTTAATGGTCGAGGTGTGGAAGCGGAACAGGTTCGCGTTGCCGACTTCCAGCACGCCGTTTCCGTCGATGATCGAACTGGACTGGTAGGCGTTGTCGGAAAAATTGTTGTGCAGCACGGCCGAAACGCCGGAGTCTCGGTTTCGCAGGCGCGTGTAGGCCAGATCCCCGATAAGCTGAAGCGAGTCCGTGATCTGATACTGTGCCGACGCATTGGCACCCAGCCGCTGTCGATCGGTGATCGAGTTACTCATCTCGAAGGCGACAGGATTGTAGAAGTAATCGCCATCGGCGCGCAGGGTGCTGTTCGTGATGTCGCCATCGCCTCTCGTATCGAAACCCGCCGCCCTGTCCGTCGTCTTGCGGATGCCGTTGGTGATCGATGGCCGCTGATTTGACAGCGTCAGGTCGTCGTATGCGACCGCGAGCAGTCCGCCGAACCTGCCGTTGTTCCATCCGACTAGCGCCGAATACTGCTGGCTCCAGTCGTCGGTGCGGTTTCCGTAGACGTGCTGACCCGACACCGATGCGGTCAACCCCTTGGGGAGATCGAAGGGCCGGCGCGTCTTGAGATCGACGATTCCAGATACGCCGCCGGACAGGTTGCGCGCCGTTGGCGACTTTATCACGTCGACGCCGGCGAAGAGTTCTGATGGGACGTCGGTGAGGTTTGGCTGAGCTCCCGTTATATTCGAGGCACCTAGGAACTGCTCACCGTTTAATGTCGTGAGCACCTGACCCAGACCGCGGATGTTTAGGGAAGCCCCCTCCCCTGCGGATCGCGTGATCTGGACGCCAGGCACCCGCTGCAGGGAATCCGCGATGGTCGCATCCGGCAGCTTGCCAATGTCTTCCGCCGCGATCGAGTCCACGATTTGCGTTGCATCGCGCTTGACGTTGATCGCCTTCTGCTGCGCGCCGCGGACACCAGTGACGACGATATCCTGCGACACGTCCTCCTGCGCGGCAGGCGATACCTCCTGCTGCGCCAAGGCAGCGTCAGGATGCATAAGAATAGCCGCCGAGCCTGCAAGCAGGCGCATTGCGATGAGTTGTCTGCCCGTGCGCATGGTGTCGTCCCCTGTGTTGATCGCGCAAGCGGGGACGAGCGCCGCGGTTGCCGCAGCGTCGAGTCCTCTCCTGTGCCGACCGGTGTCTAAGCCCTGTCTTAGAGTTGCAAAGAAACACACAGAGACACCGAGATCAAGACTTATTCAATTTGATTGAATAAATTTAGAGAGGTGCTATCCCTGTCATCGACGATCGATCATGGCTGCCCCGAACTGGTAGGCAGCAAATGGTTTTGACGCCTGAGGGAGGAAGCATGAAGTATTTGGCGGTAGCGCTTGCGGCAACGGCGCTTAGCGGGTGGCAGGCCTCGGCTAGCGAGCCATCAGCCGTCGTGGGCGGTCCCATCAACGTCGACATCGCGCGTGGCGGCGACAGCGTTAAGGTCCCAATCGCGGCGCGGTCAGCGAACGCTACGGCTCGAACCGGTGACTTCACACTGAGCGGGTGGGTATTGCCCAAGGACGCTTCGGCAGCGGATGCGCCGCTGATGGCGCAAGCTGATCAGGGGAAGGTCGCGTTCGCGCTGAACCTGGTCAAGGGGCGTCCTACCTTCATTGCGGGCTCGACCAGAATTACCGCCAATGCGACGATGCCGGTCGGGCGTTGGACCCATTTTGCGGTGATCAACGATGCCAATGGCCTCGTCCTGTACGTCAATGGCAGAACCGCGGGGCGGGCACGACGCCTAGAAGGGTTCGCTTTCCAGGGATCGATGACTGTCGCGCCACGCCAGTCCGGCTACCAGACGTTCGCAGGCCGCTTGGCGGACGTTCGCCTGGACCAGTCCGGGACCCCGTCAGCAACGATCGAATCTGAGGCGGGTCGGCTTCCTAATCCGGATCTCATCGGCTTCGCGACGAACAGCCCGGAATGGCCGGTGCAGAAGAAGCAGCAGATCGGTATGGAGGCACCTCAGTCCGCCGATACGCTCCCGAAGTCAGGTGCGCCCTTTTCGGCTCCGATCGCCAAGCCGATCCCGGATCTGCCGGTTCTGGCGAGGGGCGCCGACGGGCGCTGGACGCTGAACGGCTGGCGCCTCGTTGCCGCACCGGACATCCACGACGCAGGAGCGGTCGTGTCCAGGGCTGGATACGACGTCAGCCGCTGGCACGTCGCCACGGTGCCGGGAACCGTCCTGACGACTTTGGTAGATCGGGGCGTCTATCCTGATCCTGGTTACGGCCTCAACAACATGGCCATTCCGGAGAAGCTCAGCCGGCAGGCCTACTGGTATCGCACACAGTTCCGCGTGCCAGTGGGAGAAGCCGCGACGAACACGTTCCTCACGTTCAAGGGGATCAACTATGCCGCGGAGATCTGGGTCAACGGGCAGATCGTCGGCGATGTGAAGGGCGCATTCGTTCGGGGCCGCTTCGACATCTCGAAGGTGGCCGCGCCTGGCACCATTGTCGCAGTCGCCGTGAAGATCCTTCCCCCGCCCCATCCCGGCATCGCCCAGGAGGAGTCCTTGAAGGCCGGTGCCGGCGAGAACGGTGGCATGCTCGTCCTTGACGGCCCCACCTTTGTCGCAGCCGAAGGCTGGGACTGGATACCGTCCATCCGCGATCGGAACATGGGGATCTGGCAGCCCGTGCTGATCGAACAGGTCAGCGCGGCGAGGATAGGCGATCCGCAGATCGTCACGACGCTTCCAAAGCCTGACAACAGCCTCGCGAACGTCGAGGTTCGCGTTCCGGTCGAGAACCTTACGGATCAGCCTGTCGAAACCGTCGTGCGCGCGAGCTTCGACGACGTCGCCGTCAGCCGTTCCGTTCAACTCGCCCCGCGGCAGAAGACCGTCGTCGCGTTCATGCCCGGCGAGTTCCCGCAACTCACCGTCCGGAACCCGCTACTCTGGTGGCCTAACGGCTACGGCAAGCCGAACCTCCACGATCTGCGCATCGAGACGTCGATCGCAGGGAGGAAGTCCGACGAGCGCACGACGCGCTTCGGGATCCGGCAGGTGACCTACGACATGTCGTTGATGGACGATGCGGGAGAGCTGCGTCGGGTCGGCATCGATCTTTCTCGCGCCAGATCGATGGGACAGCATATCGTCGATGGCACTCACGACGGAATCCGCAAGGTCAAGGGCGGCTGGGCCGCATCCCTGGCGCCAGGTGCGCTCAAGTCGGCCGCGGTAAAGCGGATCGATGGCGAAGAGGAGCTCGCGCCGCATCTCGTCATCCGCGTGAACGGCGTCCGCATCGCCGCTCGGGGCGGGAACATCGGCATGGACGATTTCATGAAGCGCATCGAGCGCGACCGACTGGAGCCTTTCTTCCGCCTGCACCGTGATGGCAACATGAACATCATCCGCAACTGGGTCGGCCAGAACACCGAGGACGTGTTCTTTGATCTGGCGGACGAATATGGCCTGATGGTTCTCAACGATTTCTGGGAATCGACACAGGATTACAACCAGCAGGTCGACGATGTGCCCCTGTTCATGAACAATGCGCAGGACGTCGTGGCCCGGTATCGGAATCACCCATCGATCGTTGCGTGGATCGGCCGGAACGAGGGTGTTCCGCAGCCGTCGCTCAACGTTGCTTTGCAGTCGCTGATTGAAAAGGAGGACGGAACCCGGCTTTACATGGGCTCCTCCAATAACGTGAATCTTGCCGGAAGCGGGCCCTATGACTGGCGGGAACCCGAAACCTACTTCACCGAGCATGCCAAGGGTTTTGCGGTGGAACTCGGCACGCCGTCATTCCCTACTCTGGAAAGCTGGAAGCGCGCGATCCCGAAGGAGGATCTCTGGCCGATCAGCGACGCATGGGCCTACCACGACTGGCATCAGGATCGGGGCGGATCGGTCAAGACCTACATGGACGCCATGCGCGTCCGTTTCGGTGAGCCGACCAGCCTTGAGGACTTCAGCGGCAAGGCACAGCTTCTTCAGTATGACTCGCATCGGGCGATCTTTGAAGGGTTCAACGCCGGCATCTGGAAGACGAACAGCGCTCGGATGCTGTGGATGACCCAACCTGCCTGGCCGTCCAGCGCATGGAACATCTTCAGCTCGGATTACGATACGCAGGCGTCCTACTACGCGGTCCAGAAGTCGTCGGAACCGGTCCACGTGCAGATGAACCTGCCGGATCACAAAATCGTGGTGGTAAACAACACGCTCGAACCGCTGCGCGGGCTGAAGGTTCGAGTGAGGATGACCGATCTGCAAGGCAAGGTCATCGCGGATCGTTCCGTGCAGTTGGATGCAGCTGGCGAAGGCGTTTCAGACGCCATGACGATCGCTCCTGAAACGTTGAGTTCGAATCCGGTGACGCTGGTCAGTCTCGAAGCCATGGATGCAAAGGGCACGAGCCTCTCGCGAAACTTCTATTGGGAGGGCCGCCAGCCATCAGACCTGAAGGGTATGACGGCGATGCCTAAGGTCGGACTGACGGCGTCCACGACGGCACGGATCGACGGAACGGAGACAGCCGCTACCATCACGCTTCGCAATGCCACTCAGACGCCGATCATCGAGGCGAAGGCCACGCTTTTCGACGCATCCGGAAAACAGGTTTTGCCAGCCTACTTCACCGACAACTACGTCTCTCTTCTCCCAGGAGAAGAACGGGTGATCGCCGTGCGATACCCGACGAGCCGCGCGACCGGATCGGTGAGCGTTCGCCTGAGCGGATGGAACGTGATGCCTTCGACGGTGGTGGTGCAATGATGGAGATGCACACTCAGGACATCCGTGCTGGGGCTAAGCCAGTTCGCGGGGACTGCATCGTCGGGATAGAGCTCGGCGGCACCAAGATCATCTGCACGCTGGCCCGAGGCCATGACGACATCGTCGAGACAAGAAGACTTGCGACGCGCGACCCTCTCTCGACGCTCGCCGACATCGAGAGGATACTTGATGGCTGGATGCGGACCCACGATGTGCGGGCGCTCGGCATAGGCAGCTTCGGGCCGATTGAACTGAACCGGTCGTCCGACGACTTCGGCCGCATTGGGAAGACGACCAAACCCGGATGGCATGGCGCGGACGTGGTCCAGCGGCTGATGCGACGCTACGATGTCCCGACCGGGGCCGATACAGACGTGAACGCGGCAGCGCTGGCCGAAGGTCGATGGGGTGCAGCCCGAGGACTTTCGAGCTGGACCTACATTACCGTTGGCACGGGGGTGGGTGCAGGCATCGTGGTTGGTGGGCAGACCGTTCATGGGCTCGGCCATCCCGAGGCGGGACACATGCTCGTGAGGCGCGAGCCTGGTGATGAGTGGGAAGGCGCATGCCCGTTCCACGGGGACTGCGTCGAAGGTCTGGTTTCCGGTCCGGCGATAGAAAGGCGGACCGGCATGTCAGGTGACGCCATCGCGGACGATCACCCGGTATGGGAGCACGTCGCGGATGCGTTGGCTACCATGATGCACAACATGCTCTTCACTGTCGTGCCGGAGCGCATTCTGTTGGGAGGTGGCGTCCCATCTCGGCGGCCGTTCCTTATCCCCATGATCCGCAGCCGGCTGGAACCGCGGATGGGCGGCTATGCCGGTTCGGATGCGATCACGGCGCAGCTCGAGACGCTGCTGGTAGCGCCGGGTCTTGGCGACGAAGCTGGTCCGCTGGGCTCGCTCGCTCTGGCCTTGGACGCCTTGGATGCAACGGTAACACCGAACGCTGCCACCTACGCCTGATCCTCGAAGGTCGCCCACGACCAACGCGGACAGCCTCGAGATTGAGAGGAAAATCGATGAACCTCCACCAAAGACGCCTTCGGCTAGCTTCGTTGTGCGGCATCGCCATCCTGGCGTTCAGTGCTGCACAAGGCAGCGCTCAGGACCCGTCCGAAGTTGTGGATCGAGGAGAGTCTGCCGCAACGGGGCCGCACAACTCCGTCATCAAGCTTCGTTGAAAAGGGCTGCCGCTTGCGGTGGCTGATTTGGGTCGTGGCTCGCGATGGAAGTCCGAGCCCGCGACATTCTTTTAGCAGTGGAGACAGTGCGTCATGCTGCACGGGATAAATCTGGAAGTCGCGGCCGAGTGGAACCGGCGGATGTTACTGCAAATCCTTCGAACGTCCGGTCAGAAGACCCGGCGGGAGCTTGCAGCCGTCACCGGCCTCTCCATGCCGGCGATTGCGAACATCGCAGGTCTTCTGATCAAGGACGGCTTCGTCCAGGAATCCGGTCGGACGAGTGGTAACAGGGGCCAACCGGCAATCCGACTGCAGATGGTGAAGGAACGGGCGATCTGTATCGGCGTCGATGTCGGTTCCTCCAGGATGCGTCTCGTCGCCGTCAATCTGGCCGGACAGGTCGTTCACCGACGGACACAGGCGCTAGATGTTGCCGACGAGGCGGTGGTTTGCGCTACGATCGTCGACGCCGTCGCTCAACTCACTGCCAGCGGGATCGTCGACGCGCGCAAGGTCATCGGCGTCGCCGTGGCGCGGTGTGGTTCTTGGATCGACCATGCAGATCGGGGGGAAGCCGCCACCAACGCGATCGTTAGGCTCGGTGGGCGCGCGGATCAGCCTGCCTTGGAAAACGAGCTGACTTTCGTCTCAAGCTACGACGCATTGGCGGCGATGGAGCCATTTCAAAGGACCGATCATGAGGCAGAGCGCTTCGGGTACGTTCATCTCAGTAACACACCCTCGCTCGTGACAGTCACCGGACGGTCCACGGGGCATCTTCATGTAGAGGCCAAGCGCATTCCGCAGGGTGCGAAAATCGCCGCAAGGTTGCACGCGGCAAGTGAAGCAAAGCCAACCGCCACTACGACGACTGATGGCACTGACACGGTGGCCGATTGCGCAGGGGATCTTCATCTCGCTCTGCACGAGGCATATGGCAGGTCGGTACCCACAACGTTGTACGTGGGAGGTTACGTCACGGATCTGGTCGCTGTCGATCTAGCCACGGCGCTTGGCAAACTCCGCGGAAGCGGATCGATGGTATGTCCGGCAACCACCCCCGATTACGCCGTCGCCATCGGGGCTGCCGCAATGCTGATCGAAGATCGCCTCATGCCTCAGGGCGTGCTCTGCCCGAAGATCAACGACGACATCGGGGGAGAGCTGGAGACGCTGGGTCGATTCAGTTCCCAATCCGACAACTGTGAACCATCTGACCGAGGGGTAGCGAATTGATCGCGTCGATCATGCTGTCGCCGATGAGTAGCGGTTCGGAAGGATCCGTGGATCGGCATGTTTCCGAACCAGGTTTTCAGCGCAACGTGATCCGCCGGGGCTCAATATGACCCTGCTTGCCGTGCTGGTCGCGGTGGGGACGCTCGTGCTTCTGATCTCCGTCGTCAAGCTGCATCCCTTCGTGGCGTTCCTTATCGCCGCAATCGTCGCGGCCCTGCTGCTCGGGCGTCCGATGACCAGCATCACCACCAGCTTGAACCACGGTATCGGTGACATGCTCGGCTCCCTGACCGCGATCCTGTGTCTTGGAGCCATGTTCGGAAGAATCGTCGCTGACAGCGGTGCTGCACGCAGGATCGCGGACACGCTGATACGCATTGCGGGGATAAAGCGGATAACGCTTGCTCTGGCGGCCTCCGGGTTCCTTGTCGGGATTCCGCTGTTTTACAACGTCGGCTTCGTCCTGATGGTGCCACTCATCCTGTCGGTCCAGCAGCGCTCGAGCCTGCCTGCGGTATATCTCGGAATACCGATGCTGGCTGGTCTGTCGATCGCCCATGGGTTTCTGCCGCCCCATCCCTCCCCCACCGCGCTCGTCGGGCTTTTTGGCGCGAACATGGGGAGGACCCTCGTCTATGGGCTGATCGTCGGGATCCCCACGCTGCTGATTGCCGGGCCGTTGTTCGCGCATACGCTGAAGGGCGTAGTGGCGAGGCCGCATATGTCCCGGCCGGACAGTAGCTCGCAAAGTCTTCATGTTCCCGGCGTCGCCGCCAGTTTCGGAGTCGCGCTCCTGCCGGTCGCGCTGCTAGCCGGTGCAACCCTCCTCACGTCCTTCGACGGCATGCGACCGGAGGTGCTGATGTCGGCTGCCGTCGCAGGCGATGCGAACGTGGTGATGCTCAGTTCGCTACTCATCGCGACCATCGTGCTCGGCGTTGCGCAAGGCAGACGCGCTTCCGACCTGTCCGCAGGCTCGGTCGAGGCCATCAAGGACATCGCCGGCATTCTTCTCGTCATTGCAGGCGCTGGCGCGCTCAAGCAGGTGTTCATTGACGGCGGGGCGGATGTTGCGCTGGCCGGCTGGCTTTCAGGACTTCACGTTCCGCCTCTCGTTCTCGGTTGGACCATCGCCCTCGCGATCCGGCTGGCTCTGGGGTCGGCCACGGTGGCAGGCTTGACCGCGGCCGGCATGGTGCAGCCGTTGGTGGCCTCGCAGCACGTCGATCCCAGTCTGATGGTTCTCGCCATAGGCGCCGGCAGCCTGATGTGCAGCCACGTCAACGACTCCGGCTTCTGGATGTTCAAGGAATACTTCGGACTGAGCCTGGCGGACACCTTCCGGTCCTGGTCGGTCATGGAGACCCTGGTCGGCGTGTTCGGCCTGATTTTCACTCTCATGCTGAGCCTAATCGTATGATCGATCGGTCCCTTTCGTTTCCATACTTTATGGAACAGACGATGCGGTGGTTCGGCCCGCGTGACCCTGTCTCGCTTTCCGACATTCGACAGGCCGGATGCACGGGCGTCGTCACGGCCCTCCACGAGGTGCCCAACGGCGCGGTGTGGCCTGTCGAGGCGATCGCGCATCGCAAGGCGCTCATCGAGCAGGCCGGTCTCAGGTGGTCGGTGGTCGAAAGCCTGCCGGTTCACGAGGCGATCAAGCGTGGCGGCCCGGGCCGGGATGACGCGTTGGCGAACTACAAAAAGAGCCTGGTCAACCTCCATGCATGTGGCGTCACGACAGTGACCTACAACTTCATGCCGCTTCTCGACTGGACGCGGACCGATCTTGCCTACGAGCTTCCCGATGGCGCGTTGGCCTTGAGGTTCGAACCAGAAGCGCTGGCGGCCTACGACATTCATATCCTGCACCGCCCTTCGGCCGAACGGAGCTATTCCGATCACGTCAAGGCTCGCGCCGCAGTCTATTTCGCTTCGATGGACAGCGCGGCGCGCCACTGCCTGGAGCGTACGATCATCGCCGGACTTCCCGGTAGCGAGGAAAGCTTTGGTTCCGCGGAATTCCTTGCGGCGATAGAAGGCTATCGCGAGATCGACGCGCAGACCCTGCGTGAAAACCTCTTTGGCTTCCTGCGCGAAGTATGCCCGCTCGCGGACGATCTCGGCATGCGACTGGTGATCCACCCTGACGATCCGCCCTTCGAGCTTTTCGGCTTGCCGCGAGTGGTCGGGTCGGCAGACGACTTGGACAAACTGTTTGCCGCTGTGCCCAACGTCTCGAACGGTCTCTGCTTCTGCGTCGGCTCTTTCGGCGTCGCCGCGCAGAACGATCTTCCCGCGATGATGCGCCGCTTCGGCGACCGTGTTCACTTTCTCCATCTCAGAAACGTGCGGCGCGAAGCAGGTGGCGGATTCCACGAGGCCGCACACCTAGGTGGGTCCAGTGACATGGTCGCGATCATGAAGGCCATCCGTTCGATATCGATGTCGGGACGGCGTTCGATCCCGATGCGTCCAGATCACGGTCACCGGATGCTCGACGACCTGAAGAAGTCGGGAAGCGACCCTGGCTATTCCGCGATTGGGCGGCTCAGGGGGCTCGCCGAACTGCGCGGGCTTGAAATCGGCATTGCCGCCCATGAAGGAGAATCGCAGTGAAGCGCATCGTTTCGAAGAGCGTCCTTCTGGCGGTAGTGGCCGGAGGAGCGGTCCCCGGAACCGCGCAGCAGGTCGACTGGGCTTCCCCGCGACTCCAGCAGCCGAAAATGGATGCGTTTGGCCCCTACGACGCCGAGTTCATCGCTGGTGGGGACACCATATCGAAGCGCGCTCAGGGCTATGCCGAAGGCGAGCACATTCCCGCAGGCGCGGCATGGACGATGTCTGCCTGGATCAAACCGGCAAGGCTCGTGCCTGGCCGGGTCGAGGTCGCCGGCGTCGGCAGGCCCGGGGACGATGCTTCGCGCTCGTTGGATCTGGTCGATGGACGATTGGGCTTATCAATGGGTGGACGATCCCTTCGAGGCGGTGGGGCGCTCGAGATCGGCAGATGGCACCACGTGGTCGCAGTCAGCGACGGCGGAACAGCCCGTCTCTACGTCAATGGGCGCGAAGTAGGTAAAGGGACCACGTCGGCGTCCTCGCCCGAAGCGCTGATCGTGCTCGGCTCGCGCACGCTCGGCAAGCCAGGCTATGCTGGCCGCCTCGCGGCTTTTGTTGCCACTCCGCAGGCCTACTCCGCCGAACGGATACGTGCTGAGGCTGCAGTCGTGCCGGACGAGAATTTTGTCCGTTTCGAGACAAACAGCCCCAGTTGGCCTCTTCAGGTGCGAACGCAGTACGGCGAGGCCGTGCCGCAGCGTGCCTGGACCCTTCCGAAGGGCATCGCGCCGTTCTCGCAACCTCAGCCCTCGCCCGCGGTGGAAGGCAGCCCGCTGATTCCGGTTCGAGATGGCCTGTTCGCGGTCAACGGCTGGAGAATGGTCGAAGCTCCGAACGTCTCGAGCACGCCGAAGCTGCTGTCGAGCCCTGGCTACGATGCGAGCAAATGGTTTCACGCGACGGTCCCCGGAACCGCGCTGACGACCCTGGTCGATCGTGGGGTCTATCCGGACCCGCGCGTGGGACTGAACAACATGGCCATCCCCGAACGGCTTGCGCGGCAGGACTACTGGTATCGGACTGAATTCACCCTTCCTCGAACGGAAGAGGGCAAGAGGCAGCGGCTTGTTCTGAACGGCGTCAACTATCATGCCGACGTCTGGGTCAATGGTCGACGGGTGGGAGACGTCAAAGGCGCTTTCGTGCGAGGTCGGTTCGACGTTACGAGCCTGCTGATGCCCGGTAGGTCGAACGCGATCGCCATCCGCGTATCCCCGCCGCCCCATCCCGGCATCCCCCATGAGCAGTCGATGACGGGCGGGCGGGGCGAGAATGGCGGCGCCATGATGATCGATGGCCCGACCTTCACCGCCAGCGAGGGGTGGGATTGGATACCCGGCATCCGCGACCGCAACACCGGGTTATGGCAAGGCGTCGAACTGCAATCCACAGGTGCCCTGGCTATCGGTGATCCCGAAGTGTCCACGGATCTGCCCAAGGACGATAACTCGCTTGCGGATGTCTTCATCGACGTGCCTGTGACGAACGTTAGTGATACCGCGCTGAATACGACCGTGAGCGCCGCCTTCGACGATGTCTCCGTAGCTCGCCGGATCAGCGTTCCGCCTAGGTCGACCGTGACGGCGCGGTTCACCCCATCGGAACACGCCGCCCTGCACGTTCGGAACCCGAAGCTCTGGTGGCCAAACGGATATGGCGCCCCGGCGCTGCACCAGCTCAGGCTTGCCGTGGATGCTGGGGGCACGGTGTCCGATCGACGGCAGCTGTCCTTCGGAATGCGCAAGGTGACCTACGAACTGTCCTCGCTTGATCAGCACGGTGACCTGGAGCGCGTCGATGTCGATCTCGCGCAGGCGAAGCGACTTGGGACCCCGATCATCGACGAGCGGAACGCGGCTCTTCGAAAGGTCCCAAATGGGTGGGCGAACTCGTTGCGGCCCGGTTCCGAGCTGTCACCGGCGGTCCGCAAGGTTGTCAGCGACCCGCGCCTTTCTCCGAACCTCGTCCTGAGGGTTAACGGAGTCCGGATCGCGGCGCGTGGCGGCAACTGGGGCATGGACGAGATGATGAAACGGGTGGGGAGAGAGCGGCTCGAACCCTATTTTCGCCTTCACCGCGACGCCGGTCTGAACATCATCCGAAACTGGATGGGCCAGAGCACTGAGGAGAACTTTTTCCAGCTCGCCGACGAATACGGCATGATGGTCCTCAACGATTTCTGGGAGTCCACGCAGGACAACAACGCGGAAGCCGAGGACGTCCCTCTGTTCCTGGAGAACGCGCGCGACGTCGTCCGACGTTTCAGGACCCATCCGTCTATCGTTATGTGGATCGGTCGTAACGAGGGCGTACCTCAGCCGATCCTGCAGACGGCGTTGCAGGACATGATCTGGGAGGAGGATGGAGGCCGACTTTACAAGGGTTCGTCACGGATCATAAACCTCGGCGGATCCGGGCCATACAACTGGCGTTCCCCGGAAGGCTACTTCACCGATTTCGCGAAGGGCTTCGCGGTCGAAGTAGGCACGCCGAGCTTTCCCACGCTCGAAGCGTGGCAGAGGGCGGTCCCCGGGGCCGATCAATGGCCTATAAACGACACTTGGGCCTACCATGACTGGCATCAGGAGCGAGCGGTCTCAGTGGCCAGCTTTATGGATGCGATGAAGCTGCGCTTGGGGGAGGCGACGAGCCTGACCGACTTCGAGCGCAAGGCTCAGCTGCTGAACTACGAGTCCCATCGTGCGATCTTCGAGGGCATGAATGCCGGGCTGTGGAGAACGAACAGCGCCCGCATGCTCTGGATGTCGCATCCCGCATGGCCATCGGCGAATTTTCAGATCTATTCGTCCGACTACGACACGCACGCTTCTTTCTATGGAACGCGTAAGGGGACGGAGCCCATCCATATACAGATGAACCTGCCGGATCGCAGCCTAACGCTGGTGAACACCACCAATGCCCCGTTGCAGGATGTCACGGTCACCGCTCGCATCGTATCGCCCAGCGGGCAGGAACTAGCCACGAAGTCGGCCGTGGTTAGCGTCGCAGCCGATGACATAGCCGATATACGTAATCTCGACGTCGGTAGGGATGGCGGATTGAGGTTCGTCAAGCTCACGGCGACGAGCGCCAAAGGCGTTCTGTTGTCTGAAAATCTCTACTGGGATGCGAGCGATCCGGCAGCGTTCAAGGCGCTCGACGACCTGCGTAAGGTCCGATTGGATATCGCGTTTGGTGGCACGTCACCGAATTCCGATGCTGGGATCGACGTCATCATACGCAACACGTCCACTTCCCCCGTGCTCCAAGCAAAGCTGACGCCGTTCGATGCGGCGGGAGTGCAGATACTACCTGCCTACTTCACGGACAACTACGTCTCCCTTCTCCCCGGCGAAACGAGACGACTGCGTCTGCAGATACCGGCTGACCGGAAGCTCGGTGAGCTTCAGGTCCGGGGCTGGAACGTCGAACCCGCGTCGCTTTCCTTTTCCTCCCGAAAGGGCGGCTGAAAACCGGGAGAGAACGTCGGCTCGACCAGAGATCCGAATCCACCTCTTCCTGCCCACCTTCTGCGAATGGCCGGCCAAGAGGGCCTGCCACCCCACCCTTCTTGATCAGGAATATACACGACATGCCTGCTGAGCTGCTCACGACGAAACGAGTGGAGAAACCTTGGGGTCGCCGCAACCTCTACGGGGGCTTCACGGACCCGGCCGAGAACGACGAACCGATCGGGGAGATCTGGTTTCAATCCTCCGAACTGTCCGACCCGGAGCTTCTGATCAAGTATTTGTTCACCAGCGAAAAGCTATCCGTGCAGAATCATCCCTCGGACATGGAAGCCGCAAAACGTGGCCTTCCGCGTGGCAAGGACGAGTGCTGGATCATACTCGACGCGGAGCCAGACTCGACGATTGCTTTAGGTCCTTTGGAACCCATGACCCGAGAGGTTCTCCGCACAAGCGCAGAAAACGGCACCTTGGAAGGCAGACTGGACTGGAAGCCGGCCAAGCCAGGCGACTTCTTTTATTCGAAGTCGGGTGTCGTCCATGCGATCGGGGCGGGTCTCACGCTGATCGAGGTCCAGCAGAACTCCGATACGACCTATCGTCTGTTCGACTACGGCCGACCGAGGGAGCTCCATCTGGACGACGGCGTCGCTGTAGCGGAACTCGATCCTTGGACGGCGGAGCCCCAAGGCGGGGTCGTCGAACCCGGTCGTGAGATACTGGTCGAAGGCCCGACGTTCGTTCTCGAACGCTGGACCGGCGGTGATCGCAGGATCGATATGCCTGGGAATGCCCGAGGCTGGCTCGTTCCGGTACGCGGCACGGGAAGCGTAGGCGGGATCGCCTGGAAGGCAGGGGAATGTCTTATCGTGACGGGAAACGAGGATCTGGACGCATCGGACGATGCGGATCTCCTGTTTGCCTACCCTGGCGCGGCCCGGATTTGACCGGGTTAGAGGCGAGCGGACGCGACATGTCTCACGTCACTTGGGTTAGACGTGTTGCGTCGCGCAGCGACGATAGTGACGCCCCGCTGTTAGCGGGCCGCCTGATGGGTGCGGCTCGGTGTTGAGCGGGCTTAGGTGTTTAGTCCCGGCATCTGGTCGATCGGATCGACGATGAGCCTGTCAGGCTCTGACGTCCAGACTTTGGCGATGTATTCGTAAGGCGTGAGGCCACTGAGCGTCTTGAGCTGACGGGCGAAATTATAGGCTGCCATGAAGTCGGCTAGGTGCACCCGTAACTGCTCGTGGCTTTCATAATGGAAGCGTTTGACGGTCGCCTCCTTGATCGTGCGGTTCATCCGCTCCACCTGACCGTTGGTCCACGGGTGGTTCGGCTTGGTCAACCGGTACTCGATGTCGTTTGCTTCGCAGATCATGTCGAAGCGCATCTGACGCTATCAGGCGGTGTTACGGTTGCGCGGCTGCTCGGCAAACTGGATGCCGTTGTCAGTCAGGATCGTGCGAATCCGGTACGGCACCGCTTTCAGCAGGTCTTCAAGGAACTCCCACACCGTTCGTCGATCAGCCTTGTCGACGAGCTGAGTGACCGCGAACTTACTCGTGCGGTCGATGCCGACGAACAGGTAGAGTTTGCCTTCGGCTGTCTGAACCTCGGCGATATCAACGTGAAAAAAAGCCGATCGTGTAGCGCTTGAAGCGCTGTCGCTTTGGCTTGTCGCCTTCGATGTCCGGCAGACAGGAGATGCCATGCCGCTGCAGGCAGCGGTGCAGCGCTGACCGTGTCAGATGCGGATCGACGGCTGCAACGCATAGTGGCAATCGTCAAGCGGCAGGAGTGTGTGACGCCGGAATGCGACGACCGCTGCCTCCTCGGCTTCGGTTAAGGTCGTGGAGTAAGGGGCCATCGGCCCGGTCTTCAAATCCTCAACCGTCGCTCGCTTACGCCGATTCGCCACCGTCTTCGGGTTGATCCCGAACTCCCGGCTCAGCGTCGAGAGCGAAGCCTGCGATCGCTGTATTGCTGCTCTGACGGCGTGCGTGGTCGTGGCGCTCCCGTGACGTACCTGTCCCACATGGCTTCCTTCCATTCTGACGAAAGGATCGCACCATCAAACCGTGGGATCAAACACCTACCTCCCCCTTGCGAGGGGCGATTAGACGGTTGAATACTAGCCGGCGAAACCTTGAATGCCGGAGCGAAGACGAATGAATTTAACCCTGTTCCGCGGCGTCCTGGTCGGTGCGCTTGCCGGCCTGTTGTTCGGGTTCGACACCGCAGTGATCGCCGGCACCACCGAGGGGATCCGTACCGCGTTCGGCCTCGACGCGGCGGGGGTTGGCATCACCGTTTCTAGCGCGCTCTGGGGTACGCTGGCCGGTGCGCTGCTCGCGGGCGTGCCGGGCGATCGCTATGGCGCGCGCACTTCGCTTAAGGCAATCGCGCTGATCTACCTAATCTCAGGCATCGGTTGTTTCGCTGCGTGGAACTGGGGGGCGCTGCTCGCCTTCCGCGTGCTCGCCGGGTTTGCGGTCGGCGCATCTTCGGTGCTCGCCCCCGTCTATATCGCCGAGATCGCGCCTGCTGAAAAGCGCGGCATGATGGTCGGTGCGTTCCAACTCAATATCGTGCTCGGCATCCTCGTCGCCTATCTCAGCAACGCGATCGTCACCGGCATGAATCTGGGGGCGCTCGATTGGCACGTGAAGTTCGGCGTGACCGCGCTGCCTGCCCTTCTTCTCCTGGTTATGATGTTTACGATCCCCGACAGCCCGCGCTGGCTCGCCGCCCGCGGTCGCGAAACCGAAGCGGAAGCCGTCCTGCGTTCGCTCGGCGTCACCGATCCCGTCGCCAACGTCGCCAGCTACCGCCAGTCGAACGCCGCCGCTGTAGTGCTGAAGCCCCGCCTTAGCTGGGCGCGGCACCGTCGCCCGATCCTGCTCGCCTTCGCGATTGCCTCGTTCAACCAGCTCTCCGGCATCAACGCTATCCTCTATTACCTTAACGACATATTCGCCGCCGCGGGGTTCGACAGTGTTTCGGCGGATCGGCAGGCGATCGTGATCGGTGCGTGCAACTTGTTCTTCACCGCACTCGCACTGACCGTGATTGACAAGATCGGCCGCAAGACATTGCTACTTATAGGTGCGGCAGGGCTCACCGTCATGCTGTCGGGCGTTGCCTACGTCTTCCTCAGCGGCCAGCATCAGGACATGCTGTTGTGGCTGTTGATTGGCTTCATCGCCTTCTTCGCCTTCTCGCAGGGCGCGGTGATCTGGGTGTACATCAGCGAGATCTTCCCGACGGACGTCCGCTCGCGCGGGCAGAGCCTCGGCTCGTCGACGCACTGGTTCATGGACGCGATCATCGCGATGGCGTTCCCGCTGGTCGCCGCCTACTCGCGCGGCGCACCGTTCATCCTGTTCGCAGGCATGATGGCGCTCCAGTTCGCGGTGGTTCTCGCGTTTTTCCCCGAGACCAAGCGCCGCTCGCTCGAAGCGATCGAAACCGCACTTTGAGGCGCGGGCAGGCGCTGATCGCCGGTCTGCTAGCGCTCGCAGGGGGGGGGCAGCGCCTGGCCGAGACGAGGCGCTTGCGCCCGCCATGCGCGACCCGCTGCTACCGGGCTATTTCGCCGATCCAGCGATCGTCCGTGATCGCGGGGAACAGCTCGTCTTCGCGACGATCGATCCATCGGTGCCGACACGCCGGCCTGTGGCGCTTACGTAACTTCCGGGACTAACCGTCGAAGTGCACTTTTTGGAAAAAAGCCAATCCCGAGGTTACCGTCTTTTGGTGCGCTACACCCGATAGTTAGTGACACAGCGTTGCCTAGGAGAAGCAGACGCAAAGTCGCCGCGCCGCCCTCATGGATATGTTCGAAAATCCACGCGTTTTGAACGTTGTCACAGGGAGAGCATGATGCCCGATACGTTCAAACCAACTGCAAAAATCGCTTCCAATGCAAAGAAGGGGCTAAAGTTGCGCGATGAGTTTGGACGAGGCGGCACGGACGTCGGGGTTCGTCGTGCCGAGCAACTCGCAGCGCAAGGCGATGTGACTGCCGAAGATGTGAAGTCCATGCACAGCTACTTCGCTCGTCACGATGTCGATAAAGACGGCAAAACGCACGAGTGGGGATCAGACACCGATCCATCTGCCGGCTATATCGCTTGGCTTCTCTGGGGAGGCGATGAGGGCAAGCAATGGGCTGATCGACACGTCGAGAATCTCGACTAGGAGGCTGACGAAGCGGAAGATCACGATCGTCATTCGACCATGGTCCATCACCACTTTCAATGTGGAGCGCCGGCGCGATGCCGTTTCGGCTCATCACTCATGTAATTGATCGGCGCCTGTCAGATGTACGTTCTCCTTTTCGCCGCGGCCGCAGCGCTAGTGCAATCTCCGGTTGCCGGATCCGTTGTGAAGCCAGGCACGATAGCGATCGTGCGTGCCGATAGCTCGACTACTTCTCCCGCTATCACGAGAACGTTCACGGACGCGGTTCAACGAAACTTTCTTCGAACACCTTTCCTGCCCCTGCCCGACCCGAACCACAGTCTTTACGTCGCCAAGGTTGAG
>NZ_LMKZ01000002.1:64885-66121 GCF_001422525.1 Sphingomonas sp. Leaf30
GATCAAGCGTGGCTGCTGGCCTTGGAGGCCTGTCGCTGACCCTGCCTTCGGGGAAGGATCAGCTGCACGGTCTGATCGTAACCCGTCTCAAGGTAACCGTATCGCTGCGCCGCGATAGTCACGTCGTATGGAAAGGGCAGGCGACCACGGTGCGCCCAAGCGGCACGCGAACGGGCGCCCCCTCTGTTGTCGCTACGGCGCTGTCGGACGCCTTACTGACGTGGTTCCCTCGGCAGCTGCCGGGACCGCTGTCCGTGCCATAAGGACCACCGAGTAAGGCGGTTATCAGCCTCTGATCTTTGACAACACGCGTGCGGCAACATTGCTTCTGGCGGCGAGCTTGCGCCCGTAACGCAGCGCGGTCGACGGCGAAGACCATCGCAGCGCCTGTGCAATGCCAACGCCGTCCTCCCCGGCCGCAAACAGATCCTGCGTCAGCCCTACCCGCAGCGAGTGGCTCGATAGCGCCCTTGCAGCCTCCTCAACCTTCGCAATTGGCATCTCGACCAGCCCTTGATCGAAGGCGCTGAGCGCCACCCGCCGATAGATCCCGTTGACGCCCTGCCGGCTCAGCGACGTGGTCCCCACGGTGTAGACGGTGCGTGCCGGTTCGGCCTTCTTGCCATGGAGCTTTTCCTGCCAGTGCCGCGTATGCCCAGGGATCGCTTCGTACGCCATCGGCGGAACCGCGGCGCGCAGACGGCGCCGATCGACCCCCACGCGGCGGAAGACCGGCCCCTCGGTGATGGCGCTCGCGACCAGCCAGGCCCCGACCCGGCGCATCGTGTCCGCTGACAGCCAGCCCCAGGCCCCCTGCCCTTCCTGATCGGTCTTGGATGATGGAATGAACAGGAGCGCCGAGCCATCGCTGTGTGGATCGATGTGCGCGACGGCGACCGCGACGAGCTCGCTGACGCGCAATCCAGCGTCATAGCCGAGCGACAGCAGCGCGGCATCGCGCAAGCCCTGCAAATCGCCGCCACAGGCGCCAAGCAGCGCCGTCAACGTGAACCCCTTGGTATGAGGATCTAGCGAGGCCCCGAAGCGCAACGGGGCAGCCTGGCGCTGAGCAGCGCCACGCCGTCGGCGCATGCCCTTGAGCGCGGCGCGGACCATGATGTGGCTGGTGGGCGCATGCCCCCTCTCCTGCATTCCTGACAGGCTGTGTGCGGTGGCAAGACTGGCAACCCGCCGGGCGACCGTCGCGGGCTTAGCGCCTTGCGCCTCGAGCATGGC
>NZ_LMKZ01000002.1:66208-143954 GCF_001422525.1 Sphingomonas sp. Leaf30
ACGCCTCCCCGTCTGTACGGTGGACGACAATCTCACTCATGCGCCGCCTGTCGGCTGCTCCAATTTATCCTGCGTTTCGCCTTTGTAGCACATAGCTGAAGTTACCATAATATCCGATTATGGTAAGTGCGCTCCGCGTGTGAGACCACAGCGGAAACTTGGACGTAGATGACGATGCAACCTCGAAAACTTTAGAAAATCGCCGAGTGGCTTCGCCCTTCCCCATGCGGCTGACGAGCCCTACATGACGTAAATCATCAACCGCTGGTACAGCAGACTGGTACAGCGTGGCTAAACCGGCGGGTCGAGAACGACGTTAATTCGTTACTTCGATCAAGTAGGCTCCCCTCCCGTAGGGGTCACCATCTCATCGCTAAGCAGCGGAGATCGGCGGGCAAGCAGTAAATCAATGCTTCGTGAGGCGCTCGGTGCTACAAATGGGGCGTCGCATGTCGCATTCCGTCAAGCGCGGCAATTTCTGGTTAGACTAGCGCCGCATTCCTTTATCCGACGTCAATCTTGTCGTTTGCCTGCCCGTAAGGGCGAAGTCCGAGGAAAGTCTGTAACCGGGGGTTCAGCCCCTGCCTCATCGTCTGAACGGACGGCTGCTTCTCGCAATCGTTGCCCAAAAGCGGCCGGTCCGGTTTCCACCAGTTATCACCAAAATGCGGATGGTCCGCATTCACCAAATTTCGGGAAAGTTACCGATGGGGTTGCAATCTCCGCCGTACGACTCTTAACGCCTTACTCGCTTATGAGACGCCTCGCCAGCAAACATCGGTAGCAATATTCTACAAACACATCCGCACAGTTTCTTGACAATTTTCGACATTGCCCGAACGACATTCCCCGCCAATGCCCTGAGCTAAATTATCGGCGGGCTTCCTTCAGAACAACTAATCCCATGCCCCAGTGGCGAATGACTTAGCGGAACGAAAATTTAGTCTACGCGGCTATTCGAGCCCCTACCGCTTCATCTCCGGCCGCCACGTTTGATCTGACAGCACGTTCTACCGCACTCCGCTACTTCCACCCTCGCCCCTTACGTGGCTCCCCGATAACAGCGAAGGTTGTGTGACTAGGGGCGTTGGAACTTGAGCCAACCCAAACGTCGAACGTTCCCGGATCAATAACCCAACCCTTGTTAGCGGCGCTCCAGTACTGCAAAGAGATTTCGTCAAGATCGAAGCTGAGCACGCGGCGTTCGCCAGGTTGGAGCGTCACCCGTTGGAAGCCCTTTAGCTCGCGCACCGGACGCGATGCGCGGCCGGCTTGCTGATGAATGTAAAGCTGTACCACTTCGTCGCCAGCTCGGCGTCCGGTGTTGGTCACCGTGGCGGACACGGTGACTTTCCCGCCGGACGCGAGGGTAGCTGTGCTAAGCGTCGGCGCGCCGATGACAAAGCTCGAATAGCTCAGCCCGTATCCGAACTCGAATTGCGGTGTCGAAGGGGTATCCCAGTATCGCTTACCCTGATCCTTGGGCGCGTGGGTCGTGTTGTGTGCATAGTAGATCGGCACTTGGCCCACGCTACGCGGCCAAGTCACCGGTAGCTTCCCGCCAGGATTGACGTCACCGAACAGCGTGCGTGCAATCGCGGATCCGCCCCGCGTGCCGGCGTACCAAGCGTGGAGGATAGCCGGCGCGCGCTCGAGCACAGGGCCGAGTTCGAGCGGACGTCCGCTCATTGTCACGACCACTACCGGCTTGCCCGTCGCCATCACTGCGTCAAACAGCCTCAGCTGATCGCCTGGCAATTTAAGCTCGGCGCGCGACGCGCCTTCGCCACTCATGTCCTCCGCTTCACCGAGCGTCAGCACAATTACGTCGGACTTTTTCGCCAGCGCCACAGCGCGATCGAACTCACTGATCGTGCGCGCTTTGTCCCAGCGCGGCTCCGGCTTGGCCACGCCTGGAATAGTAATGCTCTCAAACATCGAGGGCACCGTGCGCTTGAGTTGCACGCCCGGCGCGGTGTCGACAGTCGCCGCAGAGCCTAGACGATCGCGGATGCCTTCGAACACAGTTACTGTCTCCGGCAGGTCATACTGAAAAGCCCACGGCCCCAGCATGTCGCGCTTCGAATTGGCGGACGCACCGATCACCGCCACTCGCTTGGCCGCGCCGGGCGCAAGGGGCAGCGCGCCATTGTTCTTCAAAAGCACGAACGAGCGCTCTGCCGCTAGCTCGGCGGCCTTGCGATGCGCCGGATCCGTAAGCGTGGCCTTTGACGCGGCCTCGTCGACGTACGGATTCTCGAAAAGACCCATCCGAAACTTGGCGACCAGGATACGGCGCACCGCCTGATCGAGCGTTGCCACAGGAAGCTTGCCGGCGCGGACCGATGCCGCGAGAGTGGTCGCCGAGGCCGCCGGTCCGAAGGACATCTCCATGTCGTTGCCCGCGGCAATGCTGCGCACTGCCGCATCCGCCTCGTTCGTCGCAAAATTCTGGATAACCTGATTTTTGGTGCCGTTGGCGTCCGACACGACCCAGCCCTTGAACCCCATCTCACCGCGCAGCACATCGGTCAGCAGCCAGTGGTTGCCGACGGCGGGAACGTCGTTCAGGTCCATGTAGGCGCTCATGACGTTTCCGGCGCCCGCCTGTACGGCCGCCGCAAACGGCGGCAAGATGACATTGTAGAGCTGCGATTCAGAGATATAGACGCTATCGTAATCACGACCGCCTTCGGCCGCGGCATATCCGGCAAAATGCTTCGGGCCTGAGATTAGGTGCCCCGGCGCGCCAATCGCTGGCCCCTGAAAGCCCTTCACTTGAGCGCGCGCCATCGCGGCGCTGAGGAACGGGTCCTCGCCCGCGCCCTCTACAATCCGGCCCCAGCGTGGATCGCGGGCGATATCGACCATCGGCGCAAACGCCCAGTGAATGCCAACCGACCGCGCCTCTGCCGCCGCCACTCCCTGCGCTCGTTCGACGCCCGCCGGGTCCCACGACGCCGCATTGGCTATCGGTACAGGAAAGATCGTACGGAAACCGTGAATCACGTCATAACCGAAGATCAAAGGCACCTTGAGCCGGCTCTGCTCGACCGCGATCTTCTGCATCCGATTGATCACCGCCGGATCGGTCACGAACAGCAGCGAGCCGACCTTGCTGTCACGCACGGCTGGCTCGAACTGCACGGGCTCGCCGAACATGAACTGCTGCGATACCTGCCCGGCCTTCTCCTCCAGCGTCATCGCCTTTAGCAATGCCTCGGCGCGCTGATCGGCACTCAGATTCGCGTTCAACCAAGGCTGACCGGATGGCCGCTGCTGCTGCGCCGACACCGTTGTTGTCATCACGGTCCCCACCGCCGCTGCGGCGAGAGCGCCTGCAAACAAGCCGAACCTGCGCATGCCGTTGCTCCTGTTGGTCATCCTTTTCGCCCCCGCCTTGCCCTTCACTTGGAGACCGGGACTGTAGCGAGATCGCGGTCGATCGCTGCCAGCGCCACGTCGGTGAACTGATCGGGTAGGTATGATTGCAGCGCATAAAGCGTCACGCCTCGCGCCATATCGATCTGCGGACTTTTCAGAAACGTGGGCACATGCTTCTCGAGCACGGCGCGCGCCTGTGTGTTATCGAGCAGCTGTCCGACCGGCGTGGTCAGCGTGGTGTAGTGCCCGGAGGCTTTGGCAGCTGCCATCTTTTGGCTCGCCTGCTCTATCTCCTTACCCCACGGATCACGAGCAACCACCGTCTTGCCGTTCGCAGCAAAGTCGGCGATCGTATCGTTGGCGCGAGTATAGCGTGGCCATTGTGGCTGCCCGCCGCCGTTCGGATCACCAGCCTTTACGAAAGTTGCAAGGTAGGTGCTCATCGCCTCGCCGGTCGCCTCATCGCGTGCTGTAGTCTCCGCCCCGTACTTGATGCGGGTATTATCGAAGAAGTAGGGAATATCGGTCGCGTGCTGCGCGCCCGGCTGCTTCACTGATTCCGCGACATAGGAGAAGCGATAGCCCCACACCGGTACGCCCTTGTCGGCGAGCAACGCCGAGGCTTCGCGCCCGCCGGCGATCATGAAGCCGCTCTTGCCGCCTATGTCGGCGCTAGTCGCGCCGATCATCATTGGCATTCGAGCAAAACGGTTCTCGTCGTACGCCTTGCGGACGTCGACCACGACCTTACCGTCGACGAACGGGCCGGAATTGGTCGGCGGCGCACCCGCGCGCCCCCCCATCCCAGCCATGCTGAGCCCGTCGGTCACTTCCTCCGCCGAGAGCGCGCGCAACCGCTTTAGTGCGTCGGGCGCGGCCGGATCGATGCCCTTGGAACGCGCAAAATTCCCGCCGATCTTCTCGACGTCCTGAAGCGTATTGCCCGTGAAAGCGCGCGCATCGCCTCCCGACATCACCACTCCACGGTTAAATAGGTCCTTCGCCTCAGGTGAGGTGACAAGGGCATGCACCGAGATGCCGCCCGCACTTTCACCCGCGACGGTGACATTTGCTGGATCACCACCGAACGCCGCAATGTTACGCTTTACCCATTGAAGAGCGGCGACCTGGTCCATGATCCCATAATTGCCCAGCCGCCCACCATCGGCGTTCACCGCGGTCAGCTGCGGCAACGCGAAGGTGCCGAAGCGACCGACGCGGTAATTGAAGCTAACGAACATGATGCCCTTCTTGGCCATGTTCGCGCCCGCATAGGTCGGCGGGGACGCGCCGCCATTGACGAAGCCTCCACCGTAGATCCACACCAGCACCGGCAGTTTGCCCTTGGCGCCTGCCGGCTTCCAGACGTTGGCGTAGAGGCAGTCCTCGGCGGGCGTGGTGCCGAGCGGCGCAGCGTCGCTGGGGAACGGCTTCTGCATGCAGTCCGAACTGTACTGCGAGGCATCGCGCACACCTGTCCACTTGGTGGCAGGCTGCGGCGCGCGCCAGCGTAGTGGACCGATTGGCGCGGCGGCGAAGGGAATTCCCTTCCAGCTCTCGACCTGATCAGCGCTTTGGCCGCGCAGTACGCCGGTATCGATCTTTACTGTCGGACCAGCCTCCTGAGCAACGGCGGGGAAAGCGGAAGCAAGTGCAGAGGCAATGATGGCGGTGGGGCGAATGTTCATGGCGGTTGGTTCCTTGATGGCGGTCAATACCGCGGGGTTTGGAAAAAAGGGTATCAAGACCTGCACAGCCGCGTACCCTTCAAAGCACCAGCAGGGATGGTCAACGTCGTCTCAGCAGCGCGGTCAGACGAGGAGCCCCCGATTGTCAGGCGGATCGGCTTGGAGCTTGGGCGCCAGCAAGAACCGGCAAGGTTGAAGTCGGACAACGTACGGGCATCAAGTGCAATAGTGAGCGTCCGCGTCTGGCTTGGCGCGAGCGGAACCTTGCCGAAGCCCGCAAGCCGGCGCGGCGCCTCCCAACCGTTCGTTCCAGCGTAAACCTGAGCCACTGCCTGGCCTGCGCGACGACCGGTATTGCTGACGTTGAAGCGCGCGATGACGACGCCATCCTTCACACTTGCGCTTAGGCCGGTGTAGCGGAAGTTGGTGTACGACAATCCGTGGCCGAAGGCGAAGGCGGGCGAAAGTCGTTTTAACTCGAACCATTTGTAACCGACGGCCGCTCCCTCGGTATAGCGAAACTCGCCCTTCCCGGGCATCTCGCGATGCGGGAGCTGCTCAACGCTCGTGGGGAAAGTGACAGGCAAATGGCCTGACGGGTTGATTCTGCCGGTCAGTACGTCTGCGATCGCTTCGCCACCCTCGGTGCCGGGATACCAGGCAGCGAGGATCGCCCCAACACGTGGCGCCCACGGTGTTAGCACCGCGCCACCGGTTTCCAGTACCACCGCCGTTCGTGGGTTCGCCGCGGCGACCGCCTCAATCAGTGCGTCTTGGTTGTCAGGGAGGTTAAGCGAGACGTCAAACGCCTCGCCTGCCCACTGCGTTGCGAATACAATTGCGAAGTCTGCAGACCGCGCCGCCGCCGCAGCCGCCGCGGGATCACCGGCATCGACGTAGCTGATCGTCGCGCCCGGCAAACGGCGCCTGAGCGCCTCGAGTGGCGACGAGGGATAATACATGACTGGACCGGGCCAGTAGGCGGGCTGGACGCCGGGCACCGCATTGCCGCCACGCGGGTAGACGAGGGAAGAGCCGCCACCTGCAAGCACTCCCTTGTCGGCATGGCCGCCAATCACGACAATTCGCTTAGCCGCCGCGGCAACGGGCAGCAGGCTGCGATCGTTCTTCAGCAGTACTATTCCTTCGACCGCATCGGCGCGGCTAATGGCTGCGTCGTGCGCCACCATCGCGGCTGGCAAGTCGTAGGGCGCGGTCGTCACCGGATGGTCGAGCAAGCCGTGGCGTACCATGGCGTAGAGGATGCGCGACACCATCTCGTCGAGCCGCGCGATGGGGATGCGCCGCTCGGCGATCGCCTTTCGCATACCTTCGCCGTAGAACGGCTCTTTGTCGAACGGATAGCCCGACTGCTGATCAAGTCCCGCTGCGGACGCAGCCTCCGTCGAGTGCGTCGCGCCCCAATCGGACATGACGTAGCCCTTAAATCCCCAGGCCTTGCGCAGCACCTCGGTGAGCAGCCACGGGCTCTCGCAAGAGAGCGGACCGTTGACACGGTTGTAGGCGCACATCACCGAGCCCGGATCACCTTTCTCCAGCGCAATCTCGAAGGCCAGGAGATCTGACAAATAGGCCGCTTTTTCGTCAATCACGGCGTTGCCGGCGTTGCGATCGGTTTCCTGGTCGTTCATCGCGAAGTGCTTGACGGTTGAGATGACGTGCTGCGACTGTACGCCCGCGATCTGCGCGCCCACCATAGTACCTGCAAGCAGTGGATCCTCGCCACCATACTCAAAGTTGCGGCCGTTACGTGGTTCGCGCGTTAGATTGACTCCACCGGCCAGTAGTACGTTAAAGCCGGAGGCGTGCGCCTCCGCCCCGATCATCGCACCGCCACGTTGCGCCAGCTCCTGATTCCAGGTTGCGGCCGTCGCGAGGTTCGACGGCAATGCGGTACGCTCTCGCTTACGCTTGGCGCCGCCTTGGCTAGCTACGCCGATGCCCGCGTCCGCCTGCCACTGCCCAGGGATGCCCAGCCTAGGAATACCGGGGACATAGCCTGCCGATCCCTCGCGTGCGCCGACTGGGGCGGTGAACTTCTTTGGCGGAAAATCGGTCGCGAACTGTCCAAAGATCAGGGTCAACTTCTCTTCGGTCGTCATCTTCTTGACCAGCGCGGCGACCCGCTCCTCGGTCGTGCGCGCTACGTCTGCAAGCGGCGCCGCGACGGGCTGTGCGGTGATGGGGAGCGCAACGGCGGCGATCGCCAGCGTGGTCGCGGATAGGGTAAGGGATCTCATTTGATCGTCTCCGAAATACGGCCAGAAGGACGGCAGGCGAAGCTGCTCGCGTTAGTCGGGTTGGCACCGACAAAGACGGCGCGCGCTGGGTACGGGCATAGCGGCCGTTCAGCGGTCTGATTTAGATCAGTTTGCCGAGCGATCATCCGATCGGGCGCGCTGCCCGTCTCGACCCAGCGTTCGATCGCGACCTGCGTATTAAATCGCGAGAATCCGGGGCCCCCGCCACAATGAGCCATACCAGGGGCAAGGAAGAGGCGGTACCAGTCGCGGGTCGGACCACGCGCAGCAACCGTAGCGTAGTAGCCGGTCGAGTCTAACGGCGACACGACTGGGTCAGCGAGCCCATGATACTGGAGCAGCTTACCGCCGGCAGCGTGGAAGCGCGAAAGGGCGGGGCTCGTCGCATCGATCGTCGGGCTCAGCCTACGGTACGCGGTCGCCAAGTCGCGACCGAAATCGAAACGCCACGGCGACCAAGTGGCATCACTGAATGCCCATATCCGCCAGAAGTCGGTACGAGCGGGCTGGTTCGGCTGGCCGGGTTCGGCCAGATAGGCTGCCCAGCCGGCCTCGCTTCCTGGCAACCAAGGTGTCGTGACCCGCACACCCGTGCGTGGATCAGTCGCTCCTGCATACATCGCCCGTGCAGCCGCGATCTTGCCGGACGAGAGGCACTTTCCGGCCACCACACCGGCCGGGCAGCCGAGCACGCTTGGGTCGAACCGGCACAACATTGGATTATTAAGCCAGGCATCCCCAGCGAGGCCTCCGGCCGGTCCGCCATTGGCGGCACGGCAGGCTCCGATGGAGGTTTCCTGGAGCAGCGCTAGGTCAGACCTGTCTAGTATCGCGTGCAAGTCATCGCCGCGCGGATGGTTGGACAGATACTGCCAAAGGAAGCCCGCGTTAAGCCGGACGCGGGCGGCGCCCGGTGCACCGGCGACGATGCCGTCGAAGTCTAGTGGGAAGCGCTGTGCTTCGGTCATCGCTTGATGCCCGCCGGTCGAGCAGCCGTTGAAATAGCGATATCGCGGCCCCCGCCCATAGAAGCGGCTTATAATTGTGCGCGCGGTAATTGCGGTCAGGTGTACCGCGCGCCAGCCCCAGTCGACGATCGTCTGAGGCCTACCTCGTGCGAACTCGGGGCCATCACCTTGATGCCCCGTATCAGTCGCCACCACCGCAGAACCGCGTGCCAGTTCCGCACCCATTGCAGCCTCCGGTAGTCGTGAGGAATAGCCGCCGTTGCCCAGCATCACCATGCGTCCAGTCCAGGCCGCTTCGGGCGGCAGCCACAGTGCGAATCCGATCTGAGATCCTGGTACTGGTCGAAGTTCGCCGGTCACCCGGCATGAGCCTTTTTGGGCCATTGCCTTCACCCCTGGCCCGGCCAGCGAGGCACAGACTGCATCGACGCTACCGGCGTTTGCCGGAGCGCTGCCGGCGAGGCCGAGTGCGACCGTTGAGGCGATGAGCCGTCTAGCGGAGAACATCGCTCGCCTCCGCCTCCGCGACGAGGCTGGCGGCATCGTCGGCAAGCAGCCAGCCGTCGCCTACCTGCGCATTAGCAGCAGCACGCACGCGTCTAACAAATCCGGCATGGTCGCCGTAGCGCAATTGCAGCGATGGCCGGGGGTCACCTCGCTGTTGACGTTCGACCTCGGTGCGGGCGAAGGGAATGAATCCGCCTATGAACCCGCATGACCTACCGGCGCCATAGCCTGATGTGCGGATGTTCCAGCCGGTATAGGTGCCGATCGGGACTAGCAGCTGGACAGACGGTACGCCGCCAATCTCGTTGCCATCGCTATCGACGCGCGGCACCCGCGCCGGTAAGACGCGTCGAATGCGTGGCCGCTGCATGGTCACTACGCCGGTCTCATCACGGTACCGAAACTCCGGTCCGAGGTCGTAATCCGACATCAGGTTGATCGCCGCATCAGGCCTGGGCACTTCCGGAATTGCCGGCCATCCCATCGATACGCCCGTTGGCACCACCAGCTCCCCCGCGGTGATCGTCGGATAGCGGCTGGGCGGGGGCGGCGTTCCGTCCCTTACCCAGGCGACCAGCCGCGCCACTAGGGCTCGACGAAGGTCCGAGGTGCGAATTGGATTCAGCGCTAGTGCACAGGGCGGATAGCCGGGGCCGGCCCTCTCGCCCGCAAGCGGGAAACCGCCTGCAATCGACCCGCCGTGGGTGACCGACGGAAAATAGTAGCGCCGGACGTTCGCGGGCAGCGGCAGATCTGTCTTCGCATCTGTGCCGACCAGCCCAGGTGACAGTCGCAGCCCCCACAGCTCGGCAGAGCCGATCGTCTCCATAATCTTGGGACAGGTCCCATCTGAGTGGCATCGATCGAGCAAGCTGGATACCCCACGACCGCGTACCCGGTCGTTGTAACGCGCCCACCACAGCGTTCCCTCACTGCCGAGATCGAACAGGTCCGCAGCGCCACCCGGTACCGCGAAACGTATGTTGAGCGGTACCTGGCGGGCGGCAATGTCCGGATTAGCGCCATCGAAGACACGTCGACCGGCCTCGTCGGCGTTGAACCCCAGGTTGATGAAGCTCTTAACGAAATTACCAGATTGCGAGGTGCCGGTGATAATTGGCCAGCGTACCATCCCCGCGACCGGATTGGGCGTGCCCGCGTCGTCACGCGCGCCATGATGGAGGAAGGCGACAAGATCGCGGACGGCGGCAAAGCCGACGCCCAGCACCAGCGGATCACGCCCCTGGTAGACAAGCGTGTAGGCACGGTCGCGCGCAAAGCCGTAGCGGAGACACAATCGTCGTGGATCGGGCGTGCCCGGAAAGGCCCGCTTTTTACAATCTGCGAAGGCCCAAGCGGCTGCCGCAACCGGCTGTAGCGGGGCCGTATCCGAGGTCTGCACCCACAATCGCGCCGCTCGGGGATCGAGCGAGACCGGTAGCGGTCTAGCGACCGGCCGGCCGATGCCCCCTACAATGGGCGCGCTCGCATCGCTTGGGTCTACGCTGACGAAGCGTTGCAGCACTGGACCAGTTAGCCCCTTCGCCACCGGCACGGTTGCGGTCTGGAGGCCCGGCTGCGACGGAATGTCACCCTGCCAGCCGCTGACCACGCGGATGTGTCCATGCGGATCGGCCTCAACGCGCGCATTGCCACGGTTCGGAACGTCGTAGATGAGCACGCCGCTAGCCCGCGTGGTCTCGCCTGGGCGGGCAATGGCAAAGGTCGCACGGTAGGCGACGGAACCCTTCTTCGTGCGTGGCGCAGCGGCCAGATCGGTAATGATCGCGTTACGCGGGTCACCCGGACTTAATTCACCCTCATAATGCCCGCGCAGGATCTCCGTGCCCGCGCCAGCCGCTTCCCGACTCTCTATGACGATCCGCGTCAGCCGCGCCGCTGCAGGGCCGGGCGCAGCGAGAAGCCCCAAGGCAATCCAACGTGCTGCCGTCACGGCACCTCTCCGATTTCGAGGGTGAGCAATTGTGCGCCAAGCGTCTTGCCATGCGGGTCAAGCGCCAGTGACCGCGTCACTCCGCCGCGCAGCGCCCCTTCGAGAACGAAGTTGAGCGCGCCAAGATGTGGCAGTTCATATCGGCGAACCGAGGCCGGGGCCACGTTCAGTGCGGCGCCGACTCGGTCGGGAGTGAGCCCCGCAGCCAGCCGGGGGTAATCATCCGCGCGATAGGCGATAACCGAAATCTGTGACGTATCCCCCTTATCGCCGGTGCGAACGTGGGCAAGGTCATGCAGGCGCATGGATAGCCTCGACCAGGTAAAAGCTGGGGATGGCCACTTCGCGCGGGACGAGGCAGGAGGCGATCGCAACTACGCGACGGACGCTGCGGCTAACACCACCACCACCGAATGGTCCGTTGGTATAAAGAGCCTCAACTTCTGCGCCGACGGCCTGTGCGCCCGCTGCGGTCCCGCTGCGGCCAACGATGCGCGCGCGCACTTCACCAACCTGCCCTTCGACCAGGGCGGGCAGACGGCTGACCGCGTCCAGCCCGATGATTCTGCACTCAAGCTCGTCTAGCGCGGCGCCCGTCAGCGCAAGCCGTTCCTCGACGATCGCGATAGCCAGCCGCGCGCGCTCAACCGCGCCTGGGCCGGCATAGGAAATTTGGCCCTCGCCGATAAAGCCGTCGTCGTAGCCAATCGACACCTTGAGCGAGCTGGGTCGTTCGCGACCCAAGCCGCCGCTGACCGCAACGCAATTCCGGGCAATCTGCTCGAATTCGACGCGGGTGAAATCCGCGACTACATCGGCCTGAAAGTAGGCGCCAGGATCAAGTATCTCGTAGAGCAATTGCTCGGTACAAGTCGCCACGGTCAGTGCCCCACCCGACTGCGAAACCTTGCCGACGACGGCATTCCCTTCGGCATCAACGTCCGCGAACGGAAAGCCGAGCCGGGCGAGCCCTGCCACGTCCTTGCGTCCGGGATCGGCGAAGTAGCCACCGGTCAGCTGGCCAGCGCATTCAAGTAAGTGACCGATCAGAGTACCCCGCCCGATCCGCGTCCAGTCCTCATTCGACCATTCAAAATGATGGATCAGGGGAGCTAGAAACAGCGACGGATCTCCCACCCGCCCAGTAACCACCACGTCCGCGCCCGCATCTAGCGCTGCGACGATCCCATCCGCGCCGAGATAGGCGTTGGCCGAAATCATCCGCCCCCGCAGCGTCGCGGTTGTGCCCACGCCATCGATCAAGGGCACGTCGATGCCGCTGACGTACGCCAGCACATCGTCACCGGTGACCGCGGCGACCCGCAGCCCCTCAAGCCCAAGGTCACGCGCAACCTTGGCGACGGCATGAGCCGCCGCAATTGGATTGGCGGCGCCGGCGTTCGTAACGATGCGTACACCTCTAGCGTGCGCCGCCGGCAGTACTCGCCGCATGCGCTCGATAAGCAAGGGATCAAACCCGTCGTCGGGATCGGCCTGACGCCGCGCCTGCGCTAGGGCGATGGTGCGCTCCGCAAGACATTCGAAGACCAGAAAATCGAGATCGCCGCGCTCGACCAGCTCGATAGCGGGCTCGATCCTGTCGCCTGCGAAGCCCGATCCCGCGCCGATACGGACAGTATCGCGCTCTCCGCCCCGCGCGCTCACAGCGGGATGGCCCCGGTCAGCAGGGCTGCTAGCGTCATCACTAACGTCGCGCCAAACAGCCACGGGATTGAGAAGCGCTGGTGTGCGCCCAGCTCAATCCCGCTCAGACCTGCAACCAGGAACGTCGCCGGCGTCAGGGGACTAATCGGGAAGCCCGTGGTCATCTGGCCAAGGAGCGCGGCCCGCCCGATTTCGACAGGTGCGATGTCGAAGCGCCCGGCCATCTCGGCTATCACGGGCAGCACGCCGAAGTAGAAGGAGTCAGGATCGAATAGGAGGCTAAGCGGCATCGATACGACCGCAAGCAGCGAAGCCATGTGTGCGCCAACCGCCGTCGGCAGGTGAGCAGCCCCACCCGCCGCCATTGCGGCGATCATGCCCGAGCCGGTCATCACGCCGGTAAATACGCCCGCCGCCAACAATATGCTCGCCATAAGCAGGGCTGCGTGAGCATGCGCGTCGATCCGCTCGCGCTGCGCTTTGGCGCCGGGAAAGTTGATGAGCAGCGCAAGCGCGGTGCCGATCATAAAAACAACTACGGGCTCGACCATTCCCGACACCATAGTCGCTACGACAATCAAGGTTAGCACGACGTTAACCGAGAACCGCCATTGAGAGCCGGCGGGCGATTGGATAACTTCACGGGTGACAGTTTCGGCGGCTCGTGGTGGCAACCCGGCCAAGCGCAGGCGCTCGCGCCGGCCCAACCACCAAGAGGCCGCGCCGACGAACGCCAAGCCCGCCAACTGTGCACCAACCATTGGGGTAAACAGCGCCGCAGTCGAGACGCGGAGCGAGGCGGACGCTCGAAGCGTCGGCCCGGTCCAAGGCAAAAAGTTCACGCCCGCCGCCATTGAAGCGGTACATGCGAGCACCCTTCGGTCCATTCCAATACGGTCGTATACGGGCCTCAACGCCGGAATCGTCACTAGGAAGCACACCGCCCCCGAGCCGTCGAGATGGATGACAAGAGCCAACAGCGCGGTCCCGAGCGTGATCCGCTCTGGGCTATCTCCGACCAGCCGCACGACCAAAGCAACCAGCGGCGCCAGTAGCCCAGCGTCGGTCATTACGCCGAAGAACAGGATGGCAAAGATAAACATGCCGGCAACCGGTGCGATCCGGACAAGTCCGGACACGACGTAGGCCGGCACCTGGCCGCCCACGCCCACCAGCGCAGCCGCAATCACCGGGATTAGGATGAGCGCCACCAACGGTGACACCCGGTTCGACAGGATAGCCGCGAGCAATGCCGCAATCACCCCAAACCCTGTTAAAGCCAGCATTGCGTCCTCCGCCGTACCTTCCGGTAAATTCACCATTATACCGATGATCTATTGGCAATGTGGCAAGCAGCGATCAGAAGTTGACCGTGAGCTGGACCGTGGCGGTCCTACCGAACGGGTTCGAATAAGCCCCGTTGAACGCGCCATTCGACGAGATCGCTAGCGGCGGATCGCGGTCAAACAGGTTCTGGATCGTCACGGACCCCCTCAACCCCTTAAACGGTGTGGGCGAGTCATCCAAATTGATGGCATAGCCCAGCGTCATATCGACCGTGGTCCACGCATCCACCTTCTGCGGGGTCAACGACTGGCCAATTGGGCCGAGCGCCAAGTCGTTGAGGTAGGACCCGATATAGTTGACGAACGCATTCGCACTGACGCCCCGGTAGAGCAGCCCCAGGCTGCCGCGTCCACGCCACTCGGTTGGCGAATTATAGAAGCCGAGCCGATCAACAAACGGCGAATTGGCGACGACCTGTTCCTTGTTACTGATCGTCCAGCTTACCGCCGTAGAGGCGTTGACGGTGATATCCCCGAACTTGTGCAGGTAGCTGAGCGAGGCGTCCAGCCCGTCCTGCTTGGTCGCGGCGAGGTTCGCATTGCGACCGTCGATCAGCACGTTGACGGCGCACGGATTTGGTAGCGTGCCATACAGCAAGGTTCGGCTGAGATAACTCCGCAGCACCGGATCGAGAGTCGACAGGTCGGTATTGACGCAGCCCGCAGGATTCCTGACCGGGATGATGAACTGACTGTACCCGTTGTACCCTGGGTAGCCGCCAGCCTGGAACGCGGCGATGGAATTTGGTTGTTGTATGCGATCCGTATAGCGAATGTTGTAATAGGTTGCCTCGGCCTTGAAGTCGCCCAGATTGAGGTTCCCACCGACCGACCAGTTGGTTGCCTTCTCCGGCTGAAGCTGCGGGTTTGACCCGACCACGACCCCGACATTTGTAAACCCAGGCCCGGCACCGTTGACGATACGCGGATCGTTGTTTGAGTTGGCAAACCCTCCGACCGCGGAATAAGAGAACAGGTTGACGTCGGGTAGTGACGGGGCCCGGAACGACGTGCCCCATGACCCTCGCAAGCTTAAGATGTCGTTGACTACCCAGGTACCCCCAATCTTCGGGTTCGTCGTGGAGCCGACGTCTGAATAGTGATCATAGCGCGCAGCTGCGTCCCAGGTTAAGCTCTTGATCAATGGGATATTCATATCCTCCCCTATGATCGGAAGGTAGATTTCCCCAAACCCTGACCAGATCGTCCGAGACAATTGACTGTTTTCCGCCGTTGTATCGAAAATGAAATCGTTAAGTGCGTTGCGGTTTGCGCCGTTGATGTTGTAGTTATACTGCTTGTTCCGTTCGCCCCCGAACGCCGCCCGGACGCTGCCGGCAGGCAAAGAGAACAATGGGCCGTCGAACTTGACTACCGCATCATCTAGTCCGTTGCCGCTGCGCTGGAGATTGTCGCCGATAATTGTGCCAAGCTGCGTGGAGGTCAGAGCAATCGAACTCAGCGGATTGATATTGCCTAAGTTGATCTGATACTGCAGCGCGTTAGGATTTATATTGCTTCCGACTTGGCAGTAGTTGCAGGCTTTGTCACGACCATAGGTGTAGTAACCCTCGGCCCGCCAGCTCCACGGTAGCCTGATCCGCGCGCCACCGGTAACCGAGTAGGTCTCGGATCTGTTGTCGAAGTTGCTCGATGGGATGTCCTTGAGGGCGCTGTACTGCACGTTCAGCGGCGCTCCTGCGGCGACGCCAGGAATGCCTGCGATATAATAGGGATTGCGAGTGGCAGTCACCGCTCCCGCCTGATTGAGCAGGAACGGCGACAGTGTCACGTTCTGGACGGTGGATGCCGGTGAGCGCGAAAAGGTGTGCCGGTTTGAGTACGTTCCTTGCAGGAACGCCTCGACCGAAGGGCCGAACTCCTGGTTCGCGAACAGAGAGACCTGATGACGATCGAGCCGACCGGTATAGTCGTTGAAAAAAGCGTTATCTGCTAGATTAGGCTGATTGCGAAGCAGGTTTGCCGGAGTAAGGCCAACATTGGCGCCCGCTGGCAGCCCGTAATATGTAAAGAAGCCGGCGCGCGGGAGCACCGGGTTCTGCGATCCGTCCGCATTTTGTACGTAGATGTTGGCCGGACCGGCTAGCGTCGCCGTGGTACCGTTCAGACGGTTGTCGGGCCCTCCGAACGGGCGCAAATCGTTCAGTAGGAAACGGTTCTTTGCGCGCAGGAAGGGGTCGCGGTGGCTGTATTCATAGCTGACAAGGAAGTTGCCCCCTCCCAAGCCGCCTACGTCGCCCCATTTCTTGCCGATTGTGATCGACGGCTGAATCTGAAAACCGCCCGATTGATTAGTAACGCGCGTCGACGCTTCGACGCCGTCGAAGTCCTTTCGAAGCACAAAATTGACGACGCCCGCGACCGCATCAGAACCGTAGATAGCCGATGCGCCGTCCGCAATTACCTCGATGCGGGCAATGGCGGCGATCGGCACCTGGTTCGCTTCGGTAAAGTTGGAGGCTGCCCCCGTTCCGACGACACGGTGACCGTCCACTAGGGTCAGCGTTGCTTGTGCGCCCAATCCGCGGAGATTGATCGCGGAGCCCTGCTGCGAGTTGTAAGATCCTTGTGTTCCGCCTTCACGGAAATCACCCAGGTTCCTGACCTGTGGGAGGGTGTTAACGGCATCCGCTACACTGGCAACACCGCTGGCAATGATCGTCTCGCGGCTCAGCGTTACCGCCTCGCTCCCGACGGCCTTAACGCCTGAGATGTTAGTGCCCGTTACGACGATGTCGGCCGGATCACCAGTGCGGGCGTCGTTGGATAGGCTACCCTGCTGATCCAAGTTGTCGCCGGCGTCACCGGCGATGGCCGTCGGTGCGTTCGGCGTACCCGCGGCGCTTGCGCCCGCGCCTGGAGCCCGCGCGCTATCTGTCTGCGTCGGATCGACCTTCGGGGTTGGCAGCGTTCCAGCCTGGCTGGTCGAGGCGCCTGCCTGCGCGACCGCCATTCCCGGCATTGCCAATGCGACCGCGAGCGCGCCAAGGCTTTCGTACGCAAAACGAATTTGATGGACCTTCATGTTCCCCCCCTCTGATCGGCCGGCTCTCTACCGACTCTAGCTGATGCGATCGGCTCGGGGCCGTCGCTCGCCGAACGTGTATCGGCGAACGCGGACGATCACAGAAATACAAAGTCTGGATTGATCGATCAGCTTAACTGATCAATACAGATCACCCGACTGGAGGGTAGATGCCGCATACGCCGAGCCTATCGAGCCTAAGGCTATTTTTGAAGGTCGCACACACGCAGAACTTCAGTGAAGCAGCACGGCTGGCGAACCTATCGCAGCCGGCGCTCAGCCGTACTATCCGACTGATGGAGGAAGACCTTGGGGTACGGCTGTTCGACCGTAGTTCCCGCAAGGTGGAGCTTACTGGCGCGGGCGGCATGCTGCTACCGACCGTTGAGCGACTGATTGCGGACTTCGATCACGCCTTTGCGGCACTGTCGAAAGACCTCACCGGCATGCGGGGGCGAATTGTCATCGGCGCGCTGCCATCATTCGCCGCCACCACACTCCCGCAATTCATCAAAGGGTTCATCGCCGTCAGTCCGGCAGTTGAAATTGTGGTCCGCGATGAGATTGCCGGGACGCTTTACCGTCAGCTTCGTGACGGACAGACCGATCTAGCTTTCGTGACAGAACCGGAAGATCGAGACTTCACATTCGAACCTTTGTTGTCTGATCGTTGCGTGCTGGTCTTCCAAGCCGGATCGGCGCTGGACGTTCCCGGCCCCGCACCCTGGTCAACTGTCGCAGGTACGCCATTTCTCGCAATGGCAGCGCATAGCAGCGTGCGAGCGCTATCTGACGCCGCACTAGCGCAGGCAGGAATTGTTGTTAAACCGCTGTACGAAGTATCTCAGCTGGTAACCATGGGCGGCTTGATCGCCGCTGGTCTTGGACTCACTGTTCTCCCACAATCGACGATAAAGATGCTGGCCGATCGTTCAGTCGCCTGGCGGACACTCGAAGACCCTGTAGTGGAACGCAGGATCGGGTTGGCTCAGGTTGTGGGTCGTTCCCTCTCGCCGGCCGCTACTGCGTTTCGCTCTTTCAGCCTACGCCTTTGGCACGATATGAAGGAGTGATTTCGACCAAAAAGTATTGCCGCTTAATTTTCCAAATCATGTACGATCAATTATTAGATCAAGGTTGGTTCTTCCTTGGCCAACCGCATAGCGTTTGGCCGGAGGCACAAGAAAGCGGCTGATTACCGTCTTGCCTCAAAACTTGAACGAACGTCCACGTATAATGTTTGTCATCCGAAAGTGGACCGCCCTCTTTCTACCGGAAAACGACGAATCAGCCCCCCCCCTGCCCCATCGAATTAACGAACGGCTGTTTACCGGCTATCGCCGCCCGATAACTGACGGGCCGCTATCCACCAAATTTGCCTCCACATAGGTCGAAAACTTTTGCCACTTCGCGAACTGTAGACTGCCTGTACCCGATATCCGGGTGAACAGTGACTGTGCAGACACGATAAATGGCAACGGCCTTGCCAACGAGTCTTCACGCGGATAACCCACTCGTATATGAACCCAAACGGGATCAGACTCTGATACACGAACTACGTGATGCGCGACGGACTTCCGGCTGGTCACAGCGAACCCTCGCGGACCGGATTGGCGTCGAGGCCCAAACTATCAAGCGGCTGGAGAAAGGCATCGGATCGGTCCCGACACTGATCGCTGCCATGGCGGCGCTCGACTTTCGCCTGACCGGTCTCGCGGCCGGCAAGTCGCTGCCCGAGCAGTTGTGCGCGCAACGGCGAAAGCGATCGATTTCGTTGAGAGGGGCAGCGGACAAGACAGGTCTGTCACCGACGACCATCGCCGCGCTGGAACGGGGCGGCGGATCGGTGGCGAGCCTGCTGCGTCTGCTCGCCGAAATCGCACCCACTGCCCGCCGCCGTGCACCCGAACGATCCTATTGGGGACAAGGCGACAAGGAGGATCGCGATCGCCGCTTTACGCCGCCCGACTTCATGACGAGCATCTACGCGGCGTTCGGCGAGATCGATCTTGATCCGTGTGGCCATCTGCTCAGCCCGGTCATCGCGCATCGCCGGATTCTGTTGAGCGAAGGCGGCGACGGGCTGGTCGATGAATGGTCGGGCAACGTCGCTTTCGTTAATCCGCCATATTCGCAACTCCTTCGGTGGCTGCGACGCGCCCATAATCAGTAGTGTGCCGGCAAGGTCGAGACGGTTGTCTGCCTAGTGCCGGTCCGGACCGACTCTGCCTTGTTTCACGAGACGCTGAGCGCGGATGCTGACATCTATCTGCTGCGGGGGCGTGTCCGCTTTCTCGATACACGAGGCAGGGGCCAGCATACCCCGTTCTCGCTAATGATCCTGACACTGGGCGCTACGCGCCAGCAGAAGGACCGTTACGCAGAACTGGTCCCGGGTCTTTGGCTGGCTCGCAGCGTCAGGGCGGTATCTGGGATCAAGGCCATAGGTGGCTGACGCCCGCCAAGTGATCCTTGTCGACCTTCGCAGTTCCATCGTCGGTGTTGCAGTCACCGTCACGCCGCCTGCGACCAGACCTGGTATCGACCGTCATCGACGGCGTCGCTCTCGAGCGTCAATTGGTGTGCGAGCCAAGCATCGGCGCGCGCAACGCCATCGGTGACGCTGCCAGCGGGCTTACCATCGATGTGGAGGATCTCGCCGGGGGCCAGACGGAAGTGGCCACGGGCGCCGGATTGCGGCAGGACGAGGCCGCGGGTCGCTGCCTTCGACAGGAACAGCCGGCAATCGCTCTGGATGTGGCAGATGTCTTCGCGCACCAGAAAGACGATCATGCCAGTGAGCGCGTGCCTACCATCCTCGCCGGAGCCGTATTCAAGGTGGAGCACATCTGTTTCCCTTGATCGTGCCTTCTGGCCGAGCCTGATCTTGCCTTCCAGGTCGAGCCGCCCACCGCCGGTGAGCACGACGCCAGCCTTCAGCTGGCGGTTGCCGAGCAGCAACCGGGCGACGGCTTTGGTGCAGGCTGTTTCGAACGCGTCGTAAGTCATGGTCATCATCTTGCTTCCTTGTTTCATCCCCGCATCGGGGCCGCTTCCCCTTGTCCTCATCTCAACCCTGGTTTTTGCTGCGGCAGGCGAGCACGATCTGTGCAGCGGCGCTTTCCAGTCCGGCGGCGCGATCCCACGCGCTGTCCCACGGTGACCCGGTGGCGATCTCGGCACCATCGGGGCCGATCTTCACGCCCAGGCCGGAGCCGTCGGGGACGAGATGCAGGCTGCGGTCGCGGTGGCGGAAGAAGCTGAGGGCGCTGAGGAGAAACGGACCGCTGAGCGAGTGGAGCGCGATATCGACGCGGACCGGGTCGATGCTCTCAGGGTGAAAGCCATGGCGCACCAGCACGACATCACACGAGCGCGTGGCGGCGCAGCGCCGCAATGCCGGGTCGAACAGGCCGGCGGCCGTGATCGGCGTGACAGCGACAATGAGGTTATGCTTCAGACATTCGACGGCGGCAGGCAGGCCCGTGTTGCCGCCCAGCGGTTCGGGCTGGTCGGGTCCGAGCTCGGCGAGGACATAGTTCAGGAGCGCAACCGACGCGGTCGGCAGAGTTTCGTGGATCATGTTGGACATGGGGGCCTTCGTGGACTGGCGTGATCCCCGGACCGGCACGGTCCGGATCAGGCCCCCTTCAAATTTCATTTCTCGTCAGGGGCTTCGCTTCGCCCCGACCGTTTTTTCCCTCAGTGCTGCCGCCGGCACCGATCGCGACCATCGCGGCGGACCAGTTCGGTCAGCCGTGCATAGCCCCAGCGGTCGAGTGCGCGGGCGCTGTCGGCGACCCTGATTGTGCGGGATTGCCGCTCAACAGCGGCGGGGCAGTGCGAGGCGATGATCGTCAGAACGGCTACGCCGACCTCGCCGGCCGGCTGGCGTTGCCGCCATTGTCCGGCGACTGCGCTCAATAGCAGCACTGCTGCGGCCAAGCGGAACACCCAGGGAAACCGGTGTCGCATCAACTTCTTTCCTCCAGCGGATCATTCACGCTGGCGGCTAAGCGTTCAACATAGCTGGCTATTACCAGAAGCGCCCTGCGCACGTCTGGCGCGCATTATGGCACACGCACCGCGTCATCTGCACAACAGCACGTAGTTCGTTAACCGGACCGGCATTTGGAGAGCGCGTTCGCCAGCAGGCGGACCGAGGCGTGGAAACCTCGCTATTGGTAGCCGAACGCCCGGCCCGAACGAGTTTCGGCCGGGAGGCGGACGCGTATGTCCAAGGCCTTCGGGCCTAAAGGTGTCCGCGCTCGTCTAATAGCGAGTTTCCAACTTTTGGCTCACGGGCCGGCACCGCCTCGTTCCATGGGGCGGTGCCGCCGGCTGGACGAGCCTGTGCATCGCCGAACACGGGTGGTGCGCATGATTGAAGATTATCGTCAGCGCTGGCGCTCGGCGCATCGCTCAGGACTGGTCTTATCGGGAAAATTGTTGCTCGCTACCTCAGAAGGCGGCGACGCGGAGCGCCTGTGGCAGGCGCAGTTGCAACGCGCAGCAGGAGGCGGGGCACCGGCCAAGTCGTTGTTCTGATACCATCCTCCACATAGGAATGGCAGACGGGGCGGCGCTGGCCGCACCGTCTGCCACTTACCTTAAGCCGCAACGGCGAGCCGCTCCGAGCCCGCGCGGAATGCTGCCCATTCCTCCGCCCACAGACCGTGCTCGGTCTCGGTCAGATCCTCATGTTCGGCGAGCCAGCCGCTCGGGGCATGCTGGCGGGCGAGAATGCAGATATGTGCGTGGGGCAAGGCTCTGCTCAACTCGTCGCCCGGCGTATGCAACGCGACCACGCTAGTCAGCCGACGACCTCGTGCCAGATGGATCGTGGCGTAGGTCGCGGCCATGTCCAGCAAATCATGCGCGGGCATGTCCTCGTCACCGCGCACAGTGATGACCGCCGCCAGCAGCCGCTGGTGCGGGCGCACCACCGCGTCGTAATCGTCGAGCAGCCGGGCGAGCGAGATATCGGCGACGCCGCGCGCCAGCACGACGCGGTGATCGCGTGCGGTCACCGGCATGCCGCATGTCGTCGTCGGCGTGCTGCCCGCCGGTTTGAGCGGCGAAAGCTTCGCACCGATCAGCGCCGCGACGCTGTTCACCTTCTGCTTCGCGCGGGGACGCAGCAGCGCGAAGCCGATACCATCGCAACCGGGTTCGCGGACATCGAACAGCGTGTCCATCACTTGCGCCGGGCTCTGCCACGTCGTCGTCACAGCCGTCTTCTTGGTCTTCATGAAGGTATATTCCGTCTTCGAGGCGGCGCGGGGCTGCTCACGCGTCGCCAGGTCATTTTTCACCGATATGGTACAGCCGACAGGCCTCCCTCCTTCATTCAACGTCCGGGCCCGGCTCTCCCGCCGCCGGGCGGGGGGGCGGTCACATCATCCGGTCCCTTACTTCGTATCGGCGGGATGCGCCCTTGTGTGCGGCCGGTCTGCGGGCCGGCAACCTCGTTCGACGATGCAATGCGCGGCGGTTTCTGCGCTACCACCCCAGTGGCTTCACCGTGCTGCGCCGCCTTACGCTCGCGGTCAGCCCGAGCTGCGTCCATGTCGGCGAGCCGTTTCTGCGTCTCTGCCTCACGGTCTGGGTCGGCCAGCGCGCGCTGTTCAGGCTGCGACAAACCCGCGGTGTCGATTGTCCATTGCCCAGCGTCATCAAGCACCGGCAAGCGTTCCATGTCCTCCAGCTTCGAGAACGCCTGGACCCATAGCCGTTGGAGGACTTCAGCCTCACGAGCGCGGACAGCCGCCCGGACATCGGGCGGGTCGTCGACAGATTTGGGCGGTGGCACGGGTTCCGCATCGATAGCGCGAACCGATCCATTCGCCGCCGCTGACCGGTGCGCCAAATCCGCAGGCGGCGCGGTGACGACCCGCTTCGTCTGGCTTTTCGTTGCAACGATGGGCTTGTCGGCCGTCTTGCCTTTCGCCGGTTCCCTCTCGCTCGTTCGTGCATCCGGCTCGGTGATGACCAGCGATGTCGGGAGAACCTGAGACGGTGGCTTGGGTTGCATGGCCTGCCACCGGGCGGCGAGATCACTGTCCGTCAACACATGACCCAGCCCGTTCCGCTGTGCGAGCTGAAACGTGCGCTCATGGAATTGCTTGTCGCCAGTGACGGACAACTTGCCGTCGAACTTCAGCGCCGCCAACCGCAGGGCAGCCAGCATCGCCTGGTCATCTTGGATGACGACGCCGATCTTCGTGCCGCGATCGAGGAATGCCGTCGGCTCTTCCGGGCCCCGCGCGTAGCGCACGCCGTCCGAACACGGATAGCCGTGATAGCCGTCGATCTCGCCGGGCAGATGTGTCGTGCGGCTGGCGGCGCCACTGAAGTGCGGCAGTTCCGTTACCCGCAGGCGATTTCGCCAGCGCGAAACGAAGGTGACTTCGCGGCGAGTATAATACCAGCTCTCCAGATCGGGCGGCGGTGGCATCAGCTTCGCCCGACGCTCCCGCACCGCAGGACGCGACTGTTCCGTCTCATCCTGACTTTTACCGACCAAAGCTTCGCGCTGCTCGCGACGGGCCTGCTGGTGCCGGCGCCAGCGTTCGCAGTCGGCTCGATATTCGTCGGCACGGAACGCTTCTGCCAGCCGATCACCGTTCGGGTCACGAGGCACGTCGTTGATCGCCGCCGCGCGCGGCTCGAAAGCACCGAACCGTTTCTCGACCTGCGTCCGGGTGATCGCCCGATCGATGCTTGACGCCTTCACCCGCTCGTCGCCGACCGTCAGCGTCACGCCATTGGTGCCGACGAGGTCGTAGCGTATCCCGATCTCCGCCAGTGCAGCATGCAGGTCGCGCCATGACCGCGCGGCCTTGATGCGCGGCACCGCATCCTCCTGCACGATCCGTTGCGCCGAGCGATAGCCTGTCCGGTTCTCGAACGCCGCCGCCTTTGCCCCGATCGGCTTGCGCCCTTCCTCCTGCCGTGCCGCGGCACCCGCGGCCATGACCGGCCTACCGTCGAGGACCGCATAGCGGGCGTCGGCTTCCGCCTGCCAGCCGAACCGATCGACGATGAGGGCGACCGCCTGATGCGCGGCTTCGCGGGTGAAGCCGTCGTTGATCTCGATCATCTGCCGCGAAAGTGGGTCATAGCGGTTAAGTGCAAGATGAACGTGACGATTGTCGGTATCGCCGCGGCAGGCATAGATGCACGGCTGGCCACCGACGCCGAGATGCTCGACGAACATGGTGACTGTCTCGTCGATCTCCGCCGGCGTCGGCAACTCGCCTTCGCGCCAGCTGAGTAGCCAGTGATCGATCGGATTGGGGCTGCGACTAGCCGCTTGGGCAATGGCGATCATCTCGGCGCGCTGCCCGTCGATATCGGTGCTGACGAAGTTGCGCGCACCGACATGGAAGAGGCGCTCGCCTTTCGTGTCGCCGAGCTTCTCGGCCAGCATGTAGGCGACCTGTTAATCCTTCTCCGCGCTCTGCTTCTCGGGCTGCCGGAGATAGTCGACGAGGTTGCGCGCATGCCTCGCCCGCTCGACCGTCGCGTTGCGTCCGGCAGGCCGTGCGGGGATGTGCTTCACGATCACGGGGCGGGCGCCTTCTCGTCCTCGCCCACCACGTCGTCCAGTTCGTCGACCAGGCCGCGGATCGCGGCGCAAACGTCACCGAGCGTATCGGCGATCACGAACTCGTCGACACCCGGCTTTTCGGCAAGCTGCTGGATGCGACGACCCGCCACGTGCAACGCGGCGATCTTGCGCAACGCATCGCGATTGCGCACGCCCCCGCCGAACAGCCGCGCGCGAACATAGGCGGAGATGCCTAGTTCGCCCGCCTCGCTGACCAGACGCTGCCGCTCCTCGGCATTGACCCGGAAGACGATGCGATCACCTGTATCGACCCTTGGGGCGCGCTTGCCACGTTCCTGACGACGCGGTCGGCCACCCTCGTCCTGGCTCACTGCCCTTCCCCTGCGACAAGCCCCGGCGCGGAGCAGGTCTGCGATAGCAGATCGTGGTGTCATACACCACCCATCCTGCTACCTTCCTTCCTCCTTCGACAGCATAGGCTCAGGCCGGAGCTGCTTCATTCTTGCTGCTAGCATGTGACTGCCGTCGGTCAGGTGTGGGTAAGGCGACTTCCGGCGTCGATGCCCCTGTCTGTCGCTCGAACAGAGAACGATAGTGGCCGTCATCGACCGCCAGCAGGCCATCATACAGGCCGTCCTCCACGATCCGCCCCACTCCGAATACTAGGACCCGGTCGAGCGCGCGAGCGGTGGAGAGCCGGTGCGCGATAACAATCGCGTTGCGGCCGACCATCAGCCGCTCAGTCGCCTACTAGATCGCGGCCTTGGATCCCGAGACAAGGCTGGAAGTCGCCTCATCCAGTATCAGGACCGGGGCATCGACCAGGAAACCACGAGCGATCGCTACCCGCTGGCGTTCGCCGACCGACAGCTTCACACCCCGCTCGCCGACCAGCGTGCGATGGCCCTTCGGCAGCGCCACAACACAATTATGAGCGCTGGCAAGCCGGGCCGCCCGCTCGTTCTCTGCGAGGCTCGCGCCCGGGTGCCCATACCTGATTTTTTCGGCCAGCGCGCGATGGAACAGCACCGGCTCCTGCGGCCCGATTGCGACCTGCCGACGCGCCCCGACATAGAAAGCGATGGCGTCGTCATAGTCATCGACCAGCCGCGCGGTCAGGCTCAATCGCTGGGGCATCCCGACCCCGGACGGATATTGATGGGGTGCCGAACTGTTTCCGCCAATCGTCGTGAAATCGCCAGCCTCCCTGGACGGTTTGGACATCGGCCGCAAAGGGCGATCGATGCCGGACGACCGGAACCGACTTGCCGTTTTGTCCCCATCGTTGTACCCATCGCTGTGAAACCCGCCGACAGACGGGTCGTGCGATGACGAGAAATCAAACACTTAGCGCGTGATGAAAGTACGTCGGGAATCCTGTCTCCCCGACCATGTCGCACAGTGTCGCAGCGATCCGGAGATGCCGGGTCTATTCCATCGGTACGATCTCTACGATGTCGAGCAGAGATTCGAAGCGTGGATGCGGCAGTATCAGTCGCCAGCGCCGGTCACCGATGCGCTCCATCACACCCGCCAGGTCACGATTTGCGTCCGTGCCGTAGCGCATCGGGCGCTGTTCGTCGCCCAACGCCATGCTGCCGAGGAAGATCGCACGCGGTCGCGGAGCCGCATCTGCCCGGGATTCGCGGTACAGCGTCCCGGACGGACGTTGCGATCCCCCCAGCCGCGTGAACGTCAGGTCCCCGTCTCCCCCCGTGCGTGCAGGCTGTTCGATGCGGCACGAGAACCAGCCATAGGCAATGAAGCGTGACGCGCCCGCTCCAGGCGCCCCGAGCTTGATCGTGCGACACCGATAGGTGCCGATCGGTGGCAACGGATCGGGGAGTGCCCGGTCCGGATCGAACAATTGAGGATCCGCGGCAATCTCACGCTGCGGGATCTGCGCAAGCGCATCCATCCACGCATCGCGCCAGTCGCGGAGCCTTGCGCGGTCGGCAACCGTCGCTGCCGTGCGCCATCCTGCCCCTCGTCCGGTGGGATCGGTTCGCTCGACTTCGGGGGGCGGCGCGCTGGCGATCCGTTTTCCGCCCCCGCAGGCGACGAGCAGGACGCATGTCGCCAACGCCCCGATCGCGCGTCGCGCGTCGACACGGGCACCGCCGACACCTGTCATGCTGCCGTCCAACCGCCGTCCATCGACAGATTTGCGCCGGTCATCGCGCTAGCCTCGTCGCGGCACAGGAAGAGTGCGAGCGCTGCGACCTGCTCCGGCGTGACGAAGGCCTTGGTCGGCTGCGCGGCCAGCAGAATGTCGTTCACGACCTGCTCGCGAGTCATCGCGCGCGCCGCCATCGTATCCGGGATTTGATCCTCGACGAGCGGCGTCCAGACATAGCCAGGCGAGATGCAGTTGACCGTGATGCTGTCGGTCGCGGTTTCGAGTGCGATCGTCTTGGTCAGTCCGGCGATGGCATGCTTGGCCATGACATAGGCCGACTTGTTCGGGCTAGCGACCAGCGAATGCGCCGAAGCCGTCGAGATGATCCGCCCCCAGCCCCGGCGCCGCATATGCGGAATCGCCGCCCGCATCATGTGCCAGGCCGACGCCATGTTGATCGCGATGATCCTATCGAAGGTCGCGACGGGAAAATCCGCAATTCCCGCAACATGCTGGATGCCCGCATTGTTGACGACGATATCGCAATTCCCCGTTTCCGCGACCGCGCGCTCGACCAGTGCGGCGATCTCGTCGGGGCGGGTCATGTCGGCGGCATCGTAAAGCGCAGTCGCACCGCTGATCGTGCTCAGCGCCGCACGCTCCGCCTCGATCGTCGCGGCGTCGCCAAAGCCGTTGAGAACGACACAGGCCCCCTCCCCCGCAAAGGCCCGCGCATAGGCAAGACCGATCCCCGATGTGGATCCGGTGATGACCGCCGTCCTGCCCGCCAGAAACATTGTCTCGTCCCCCATCTTGACGCGGCCAGAACGCCCCGCCTGCCGTACAACGCTTTGTCATGCCTTCCAAAGGTCGGCAGAATGCGATTAGACCCGGCAAGCCAATCGGATGCAACTCCGCATCGTCCCATGCATTTCGTTACCACTCCAGAATGAAAGTCCTAAGACCATGCGGCTCGACGATTTCGACCCCAACATCAATGTCGAGGATCAGGGCCGCGGCGGCGGTTCGGGCGGCGGTGGCGGCGGCCTACTGTTCGGCCTGCTGCCGCTGATCGGCAGCCGTTTCGGGTGCGGCGGCATCGTCGTCGTGTTGATCGTGATGGCGCTGTTCGGCGGCCTCGGCAATATTGGTGGCATGCTGGGTGGCGGCTCGTCGCCCAGCGCACCCTCCGGGCAGATAACGCAAGGTGGGCCCGGCCGCGGCGGCGAACAGGGTTCCGGCACCGACGCGCAGTCGATCTGCACGCTGAACCCCGAACGACGCGCCGCGTGCAACGCGTTCAGCTCGGCGCAGAAGACCTGGGCCGCAATCTTTGCAAAGAACGGCGAACAGTTCCAGGCGCCCAAGCTCAGCTTCTTCGACGACAATGGCCGTTCGGGCTGCGGCGCGGCACAGGCGGCAATGGGGCCCTTCTACTGCCCGACCGACAATGGAATCTTCCTCGACACCAGCTTCTTCGACGAGTTGGCCAACCGGTTCGGCGCACGCGGCGACTTTGCGCAGGACTATGTCATTGCGCATGAATTCGGTCACCACATCCAGAACCTCGTCGGCACGTCGAGCCAGGTTTCACGCGCGCAGCAGCGCGCTGGTTCGAGTGAGGGCAATGCGCTGTCCGTTCGCCTGGAGTTGCAGGCTGATTGTTTCGCCGGTGTCTGGGCGGCCGCCAATCGCGACCGTCTCGAGCCCGGTGACATCGAGGAGGGCATGACCGCTGCGCAGGCGATCGGCGACGACACGCTTCAGAAGCAGGCGCAGGGCCGGGTCGTACCGGACAGCTTCACGCACGGCACCTCGGCGCAGCGTCAGACTTGGCTTCGTCGTGGTCTCGACAGCGGTGATCCGAAGGTGTGCGACACCTTCTCGGGCGCGATCTGAATGAATGCCCCCTCCCGCACTACCGGGAGGGGGCTAAATGCTCAGAGCTTGACGAGCATCTTGCCGGTATTTCCACCCGAAAACAGTCCGAGAAACGCGTCGGGCATTGCGTCGAGGCCATCATGCACGGTTTCCTGCCGCTTCAACGTGCCCGCCTTCAGCAGGGCTCCCATGTCCGTATAGAACTCCGCAGCCCGATCCATGAAATCACTGACGATGAAGCCGCGGATCTGGATACGGTTACCGATCAGCCTTGCGAGATAGCGCAGTTCGGTTGCCGCGCCGCTGTTGTAGACGTCGATCATGCCGCAGATCGCGAACCGGGCGTGCAGCTTGGCGTGCGCCAAGGCCGCATCCAGATGTTCGCCACCGACATTATCGAAATACACGTCAATGCCGCCCGACCCGACCGCGGCCACGGCTTCACCTAGAGCTTTCACGACCGGCGTACCGGACTTGTAGTCGATTACGGCATCAGCGCCGAGCGACTTGACCCAGGCGCATTTGTCCGCGCCGCCTGCCGAGCCGATCACCGTCATGCCCTTGGCCTTGGCAACCTGGAGGACGGTCGAGCCCACGGCGCCCGCCGCGGCCGAAACGAAGACGGTATCGCCGGACTTGGCGGCGGCAACTTCCAGCAGGCCGAAATAGGCGGTCATGCCCGGCATGCCGAGCTGCCCCAGAAACGCCTGTGGATCGACCGCCAGGTCCGGCAGCTTCTGGACCTGGTTTGCGGGCAGCGTCGCTTCGTCGCGCCATCCCGCCATATGCTGGACGAGATCACCCGCCTTCAGACCCTCGGCCCGACTCTCGACGACTTCGCCGATCGCACCACCTTGCATCGGCTTGCCCAGCTCGAACGGCGGGGTGTAACTTTTCACGTCGTTCATGCGACCGCGCATATAGGGATCGACCGAGAGCCAGCGGTTGGCGATGCGCACCTCGCCATCGGCCAGTTCGGACTGTGCAACGTCGATGATCTCAAAGTCGGTATGCTTAGGCATGCCTTGCGGACGCGTCTTCAGGCTCCATGCACGGGACATTCTTCACTCCTGTCGTTGAGGTTTCATGACTCGGGTATGGCGCAGAACGGATCCCGCGCCAAGCGGCAGAGGCACAGATGACGTGCCCGTCTGCAACGAGCCTGCCCGTCAATCGCCCGCGCCCTGATCGAAGTTCCGCCGGCCGTTGCCGGGTGCGCCCGTGCGAGCCGCGCTCGGGACGAATGTCCCGTGTCCAAAACATGACGAGCAGAGCGCGGCGGTGGATTGCATGCCGGTGGCGCCATCGCTAGGATTACATGATCCGGCGTCGCCGGACCGCGCGGGGCCGTAGCTCAGATGGGAGAGCGCTGCAATCGCACTGCAGAGGTCAGGGGTTCGATTCCCCTCGGCTCCACCACGCGGACTAAGCTGTTGAAAAGACAGCAAACCATTGAAAAGCAAAGACTTTTTACAGGCGTCTAGTACAAACGTGCGAGGACGAAAGCCTATGTGTTCCTACCTGCATCGAGCCCCCAACGGGGTGTATTACTTCCGAATGGGGATACCTGCGGACCTGCGCCCCTTCATGGCCGGGAAGCGAGAGATAAAGCATTCCTTAGGCCTTAAGGACCGGGAAGCCGCTAAGACCGTCATACCGGACCTGACGAAGGCTGCTCATGCCCTGCTCGACCAAGCCAAGCGGGATAGGGATACAGCGAGAAAGCCCGCCCCCTCCCCTGCTAAGCCGAAGCCTGCGGCCCAGATCGAACGGGACCGGCAACGGTGGGAAGCTGAGCAAGAGCAAATCGACCTAGCTTCGGATGCCAGCTTTTCCGCTGATATGGAGGTTGAGCACCTAGAGCCAATCATGGACGCCCTCGCTGACGGTATCGAGACTGAGGGTTCCCCGGCTGACATAGCTAGGGCCGGTCGCCTCCTTGTGCTGCATGAAAGGGAGAAGGCCGATAGCTTGGTCGCTGCTCTCCATGCCCGGTATGGCAACGGACAAAATGCCCGCGCATCGGAAAGCCAAAATCAAGCCGTTGAATGCGAGCCTGCTACCGGGTCCGGTCTGTATCTCGACAAGGATATCTTAGACCGCTGGGCAACAGAGCGCGGCGTAGTAGCCAAAGGCAAGGACACTCATAGGGCCGTAGCCGAATGGTTTTATGCTCGCACTGAGCGCAAGCCGGTTGAGCAAGTGACCCGGCAGGACGTGCTAGCCTTCAAGGACAAGCTGCTCGCAGAGGGCCAATCGGTCTCCAATACGAATACGAAGCTGTCTCGCCTGCGGACCTTGCTAGGCTGGGCCTATCAGAACGATCTAACGGCATCGAACGTAGCCGAGCGGATTAGCGTCAAGGTAGCGGACGGCGGCAAGAACAAGCGCCTGCCGTTCTCCCTGCCCGAGCTACAGGCCATCTTTGCCAGCCCGGTCTATGCGAATGGGGAGCGTCCTGCTCAAGGCCGTGCGGAAGCTGCATACTGGCTACCGTTGCTGGGGCTATTCACAGGAGCGCGACTAGAGGAAATAGGCCAGCTTCGCGTGTCGGACGTGCAGCACCACAGCTACCCCGATCAAGATGGCAACATGCTATCAGGATGGTTCCTGAATATCACTGAGACGATAGACGAGAAAGGCCAAGAGAACCGGCTTAAGAATGCGGCAAGTGAGCGCCTTGTCCCGTTGCATCCTGAGATAGAGCGGCTTGGATTCATCGCCTACGTTAGAAAGCTAAAGGATCAAACGGGTCGGGTATTCCCTGAATTAAAACCCAACATCTATGGCAGGCTTACTGCAAAGTGGGGCGAATGGTTTGGCCCCTATCTTCGCAAGGTCTGCGGAGTTGCCGACAAGCGTAAGGTTTATCATTCCTTCCGGCATACCTTCAAGGACTATACACGTAGGGCTAGAATGCCTGAGGGAGTACAGCGGCAGATCATGGGCCATGCAGGCAAGGACGTAGCCGACGATTACGGTAGCGGGTACGATTTACACAGCTTGGCCGAAGCAATGGCAACGTATCGGGTGCCGGGGCTGATTATCGGTTAGGGCTTATCATGCTCGGTCGAGAAGCCACGATAAACCCACCAGCCTAAAGCTAACAATATTATGATAGGTACGGTGAAAGCCCCACCTGCTAGTGATAAAGCGATGAGCTTTCCGTACCATGTCGTATATTCATGGGTGTACTCAATAGATGCCTGCTGGCCTTTTCGCATTGATTCGATAAATAGTTCTGACCATATACCTTGCTGCCAAGCTGCAAAGCCGCCGATGCAAGCCCAAGTCACTATCCATGTACCTACTATGGCAATAGAAAAGCGCCGATAACCCCGCCGAACATTCATCCCAAATCTCCGAACATACAGATACCCGATCCCGCCCCATTCAGCCCCCGTCAGGAGTCGATTGGATAAGGTTGGGTATCTGTAGGACGGGATTGGGGAAAGCCTCTCAGCGACTCTCCTAGCCGGTTTTAGTAGGCGTCGGGACCAAGCGGGACGCCAGCCTCTCGGCGGGCAGCTTCCCCGGTCGGCGTAACGCGGTATCCCGTGTCAGTCTGGAAACCAGCAACATCGCCTACCGGGGTGCCGTGGGTCTGACGGGCTCGCACCCCGGTCTGAGCTACCCGGATGCCGGTTACGTCCTGTCCGCCCTTGAAGGGATCATAGCCCGTCATGCTCTGCCCCGTCTGTGGGCCGCTGGGAGCCTGATTGACGAGGGTATAGCCGGTCGGACCCATGATCCACTGCGGGCCAGTCTGTTGCGCTTGAGCAGGCGCTACGGGAGCTTTTGGAGCAACGCCGGGAGGGGCATTGAAAGCGAACGAGCTATTGACCGTCTCACCGGGCGGGATCGAGGATGCTTCGGGAACATCAGGCGTCTCGGCATAGGCTTCGACAGTGCTACCTAGAGCATCGTCAACGGTCCAATTAGCTGCATCGGCTTCGGTAACTTCGCCCTTGCTGATAGTCAATGCCTTAGCATCCTCTAGGATCATAGGTGCGAGGTTATCAAGATGGCTTTCGTCGCCGCTGTTATTGTATGCAGTGAGGGCCTTGTCATACAATGATACCGTAGCATCATCGCTGTTATGGATAAGATCGACAGCAATCTCTAGCGTATCCTTCAATGCAGGAACGCGAGCCGTGAAAGCATCAATAGCATTCTTGTAAGCGACATTGGCGGGCAAGCCTTTAGCCAACTCAGCATTGGCCTGTTGCTGTACGGTACGGGGATTATGCCCATGCACTGCAATTAGGGAAAGCGCGGCTTTCACCTTGATCGTTTGACGGGGAGTTAGTGCGGTCATTGGTTTTCCTTGAACATATTTAGAATGTGAGGCGGTGCCGGTTTGGCTGGCGAGCTAGGCTCAACATCGCCCATTGTTGGCAGGGCTGGGATGATCCCATTACGGATGCAGGCGGCAAGGTACTGGAAGGCAAACTTGCAATCGCTGGGCCTGAGATACGGACGGCCATTGGCTTCCCAGATCGAGCGGACTTGAGCGGCGGAGTATCGGGCTTCGCATTGGCTGTCCGGGGAATAGCCGTAGATTGCGGGAGTTACGGCGGGGCCTGATAGGCGGGGCCATCCTGCTGCATGTTCCTCAGCCTCCCTTGTCAGGAGGACGGAGAGGTTAGCGACACGGACCGGCAACGATGCGGCTTCGAGTTGATCCCCGTAAGCGGCCTTCATTAGCCAAACGGTGACAGCGCCCCATTCCAGATGAACCTTTACGGCATCAGCGTAGGGGCCTGCTCGCTGCATCAGATCGTCTAGGGTTTGCGGGACTAGGGCGACCTTGGGAACATAATCAGGGCGGGATGGCCTTGGCGCATCCCCTGTTCCCCGATCATCAAGGCTAGGCATTACGCAGCGACCGCCGCGCCCTTAACATAGCCCCGCTGCCTACCGACAAAGTAGAGCATGAACGCCTCCTGCGGATTGCCCGGTGCCAGCGCGATAATCTCGGCAGGGATCAGATGCGGCTTCACCGTTAGAAGATATTCGTATGCAGCATCATCTAGGCCCGCAAACCCCTTGCACTCATGCACCTTGGGCAGAGACTCCTTGGCGTCATTATCCCAAGTCTTACGCGTGTAATAGATCGTATAGGATGTACTCAGCAGGTTGTGACCGGGGGAAGCGACAATGCGGATATCAGTGAAGGGCTTAAGCCGTTCCTCTCGCTCTACCGTCGCCTGATTAGCAAGGGCTTCAGCGAACCGCTCCTTTGCGTCTTCCAAAGCCTTAGCTACTTCGTCAGCCTTAACGATTGCGGGCTTGCCGATTAGCTCGACGAGGTCTTTGATCTTGAGCAGCTGAGCTTTGTAGGTTTCAATCTCATTAGCGATAGCTGCAAGCGTGGTATTCTGTGTCATGGGGTTTTCCGTGTCTTATTTGGGGGATTACGGGCGGGGAGCGAACGGGCCGACCCGAAGCTTCTCGGCGCGGTAGGTATGGATGGTGCCGCTATCTGCATCGGCAGCGGCCATCAGCTTCGCAATTGAGGGGCGACCAGCGGGCTTGCACTTAGCGTAGTCCGGTAGTTCGATGCCTAGAACATCAAGGCAAAGGCGGAACCCGCCACGGATACGGCTATCCACCTTTTCGATGTGGTCAATTACGCGGGGATCATTGAGGCGGCTAAGGTCAACAGGGGTAGGGTTCATGGATAGTCCTTCAAATTAGAGGAGTAACTTAGTCAAATATTACAGACAGAGGCCCCTCTTGCCCGTAAGCAAAAGGAACCAGGTATTAACGATATGGAATAGGTCACCTGCTAACTGCCAACGATGGGCAATGCTACAGTTAGCAGGCTGGCAATTGCTCAAGGCCGTTGGGCATATCGGTGATTGAGCATTGCGTAGGTAGAGGAGCGGCTAGCTTATGCGCCGTACATATTGCTAGCCATGCAGCGGACCTGTTAAGGTTCAACGCTTCTACATTCCTCAGATTAACTCAGCAGGGATATCACTGAGCTAACTTGAAGGATGCGTATCAGGATTGCGGATCGAAGCCGTAGATTAGCAAGGATTGATCCGGGGGGTATTAATAGATAATACTATGGTATCATCTTAGATTAGTGAATACTGAGCTGTATCCGGTCGTCCTTTCGTCCTTCCTTCTACAGATAGATATCCGTATTGAGGCACTTTAGGGGAGCAACTACAGCAGCATCATCTTGAGTTAGATCATACGTCGCTTGTATTGCCGGTGTCCCGATACCGTGAGCCAATCCCGTTAAGGCGGCACACCTCGTCGCCCTACGGCTAACCCTTGCGGGCTGTGGTATCATACAGCTTAAGGCTGTCATTCTTCCCCGGGCTTCCGGGCTATGGCGGTATATCAATAGTTCTCTACCCGCAAATAGCTTGGGGCAGACTGGTTTCTCTTCATGGACGGTACTGATTTAAGCCGATTGATTATAAGGGCTTAGGCTCAAACTTTGATAAATCTCAGGGATCAATCTAATGATCGTATCAGCGATCCTTAGTGATACCGGGACCGACAGATACAGGAAAGTTTCCTATTGGATTACGGTCCCGAAATGCCCGGAGGCGTTAGCCGGAACTTTGCCGCTCCCGAATAAGCCCCTCTCAGACTCATTCCGGCAATCAGGCTAGGCAATACCCGGAGCCTTCCTAATCGAGTCTGACGGGGCTGAGGCAGCGCATACGCGGCCCTTCCCATCGCCTGCCCGGTATCAGCTTGGGGAGTACCCGGATCATGCAGCGCAATACCGGGATACCGTGGCCTTCGAGATACCGAAATGCGCCATCGTCTCACTGATCGTGGCCCCGTTCGCCTTGCGCCAATCGGCTACGGCCTTGGCATCAGCAGCGAACGGACGGCCCAGCCCAGCCTTGCCACGATGCGTAAGGCCCGTTGCCTCTATCGAAGCCCTTGCAGCTACCCGGCCACTGTCACACCGCTCCTTGATCCGATGCCGTTCCATATCAGCCATCTGGGCTAGGACAGCTACGATCAATTCCCCAACGCCACGGCCAATAGGTCCAAGGCCCTTCACGTCCAAGGTAACGCCACGGTCTAGCAGCTTCCGTACCGTGGCCTGTACGTCCAGGGCATCACGGCCCAGCCGGTCCAAGGCATAGACGTAGAGCGTATCGCCCTCCCGTATGTACTCTAGCAGCTTGGCAAAGCCGGGACGGTCAGCAGCGAGGATAGCCCCGCTTACACCTTCGTCGGAAAACTCACGGTCGAAGCTGCTACCCAACGCTTGGCGCTGGGCTTCAATGCTCTGGGCTTCGGTCGATACGCGGAAGTAGGCAACGCGGCTCATGGCTTCATCCTCACAAGGTACGCCCGATATCTGAGGCATCCTCTCAACTCTGTCAAGTATGTTGTGAGGCATAGTGAGGATACCGCTGAGGCATGACTCACAAGCTACAACATGAGAGGCAGGGCATCGGCACGGCTAGCGATCCGCTGGGCTAGAGCTTGGCAACTGTGACACGTCATGCAGGGATGGAGAACCACGCGCGATAATGCAGGTCGCGCTAGGCGTGTCATAATCGTGTGAGGGCTTGGACCGGGCATACGGGGAGAACCGCGCTCACTCTTGTCTGAATTGCCCTCTCGCAAATCTCTATCAATTTTAGGCCGTAGGCGGCTACGGTATAGCTGTGACAAAGCGCCATGCAGTAATAGCAACAACGTTTCTGATCGGAGTGGCCAATGCGCCAGCGCCGACAATCCAGAATTCTCCTGCCAAGGTTCAAGCCACTGTAGCTCCGTTGCCGCAGACTAAGCCTGATAGGGGCTGCTTAGGCAAGCCGTCCGATCGATCATCTGAGCTATGCGCTCAGTGGTCAGCCGTAGATGTTTCCGCCGCTGCCCTAAAATGGTCCGAGGCTAGTTTCTGGCTCGGCATCATCGGAGCTTTGTTAGGGCTTCTAACGACAGTTGCGGCGTTCCTTGCCGCTCGATACGCCAAGAAAGCGTTTCAGGCCGCAGAAGTTGACCTTCGGCCTTGGATGCAGTTCTCTGTCGAACCGGGTTGGGCAAGCGGTTATGAAGCTGGGTATACGGCAGCAACGGTCGTCAAAGCCACCAATATTGGCAGGACTCCGGCGATTGACGTAAGCTGTATTGCAGAAACCTTTAGGTACGATAATCGCGCGGTAGACGACTACTTTCTGCCGTTCTTCAACAGTGACGTGTTCACCCGCCAAGGCTCAGTCACCGTTTCCTTGCTGCCGGGCGAAAACTACACGTTTCAGGTCGAGTCGGTCGTCCCTAACGATGATACGAAGCGCATTCCCACTATTGGCATCAAGATGGGTTATCGGTTGCCTAATGGAGTTCGGGCGAGAACCTGCCGCGCATACCATACGGCATACTGCTGGGATGATCCCAACATCAATCCCAATACTGGCGACCTTCGATGGCCTGCGACCGAGCAGCGACTGTATGTGGCTCCGGTCAACGTGACTACCTGAGCCGACCCCTTGCCTCAGCTAGTACAAAGGGCTAACACAAAGGTCCCGACGCCGAAATAAAAGTCCTTTGCTTTTCAGCGCTTACGGGGATTTTAACCGATTCCCCTCGGCTCCACCAGCGCGCCTTCTTCGGGACAAACCCGATCCAGAGCTTTAAGTGCGATAGTGCGCGGCATCACGAAAAAGAGCTGACGTAGCGGGCTGCCGATAGCACTGTACAGTCCGATGGTGCCGACGGGCTGACAGCTGCCATCCTAACGATCGAGACGCGAAACACAGACCGCATCGCGACCACTAATATCAACCGTATCGGACGGATCGTGCGATTCGTCGCGTGGGATGCTGCGATCGGCGCAGGCATGCGGCGATGGTCTGGACCACTGGCGCAACCTGCGGCATCGCGGTCGTGCCAGGGGGCTGGAGCGTAAACGTGTTCAAGACAATGTGGAAAATGCCGGCAAAACTGCTCCGACGCGCGGTTACCGAAAGCCCTGTCGACGGCGAGGACGCGGTGCCGGTCGCGGATGAGCAGCTCGCTACGGGCTCGCTGGAAGACATGATAAAAGCCGCGGACGAACTGTCCGCCGAAGATGCCGACTCATTGATCATCGAATGCGTCGGTCGTGACCGGCCCATCACTTGGGCGGAAATTCAGGGACTGCGCCATGCGACGACCTTCCCGGTCGACGCGTAGCTATCAGTCGACCCCTTTTAGCGGCGAAACTTGCCGAGCAGTCGTTCGAGCAGGCTTGGCTGCATCGCGATCAGCTGCTGCTGGCGAAACCGGTCACGATCGGCCGCGGCACGCCGGTAAAGGGCGTCAAGCCGGTCTGCGCCATAGCGGTCTGACAGGCGTGGCGGAGACTGATCGACGCGGTGAAACGAGGGCTGGTCGCGCTCGGGTCGGTGGGACATAACAGGCATTGATCGGGTTCCGGTGACAGGATGGCAGTCGAAATACACACGCTTTTTACCACCTTTTCAACACGCTTGGTCGTGAGCGGTTCCCGAAAGCGTGCTGAATCGAGGCGTTTTGGCGAAAACCGGCGGAACTTTCCAGCCTTCCACAAGACCCGTTTCCCGGGTCGAGATTCCGGCATTCGGGACCACCGGCAACGTCTGCTGTACAAGCATGACGCAGGTCGGGTAGGCGCCGACCATGGGTGAAATCGACAGACTCGTTCCTTCCGGCGTCATCGAACAATGGGTATTCCATCTGCGGCGGCAGCGGGCCCGTGCGGCGGATACCATCTGGTTGATCGATCAAGGTTTCACGCTTCACGATGGCAAGTGCGGCACGCCGACGCACGACGCGACGGCACGCTGGCGCGCCGAGCAGGAAACCGTCATCGCGGAGGTCAGCGATCTTCTCAAACTCTATGACGAGATCAATTTGGGTCGCGACGTCCCGGCGGATGCCGACGGCGACCAAGGCCGTGACGACAGGCGTTGAGCATCGTCACGGACCTGACCGGCTAGGCAGTCACATAGGAGCGCAGCGATGCGGCAGTCCACGACCCAGATCACGATCGATACCCGCCGGCAGGGGCTGGTCGACATTACCGCCCCGATCCGGCGCTGGGTCGATGCGCAGGCGATGCAGTCCGGGTTATTGACGGTGTTTTGTCGCCATACCTCCGCATCGCTGCTCATCCAGGAAAACGCCGCGCCCGAGGTCCGAACGGATATCGAGGCTTATTTCGAGCGCATAGCGCCGGAATCGAGTTCGTATCTGCACGATGACGAAGGGCCCGACGACATGCCGGCGCATCTGCGCGCCGCTCTCACGCAGGTACAATTGTCGATCCCAGTGATCGACGCCACGCTCGCCCTCGGCACGTGGCAGGGAATCTACTTGTTCGAGCATCGCCGTCGTCCCCATGGTCGCTCGCTGGCGCTTCATCTGATCGGGGAATGATCCTGCGTCGCAGACGACGGCCTATGACAGCGCCGAGGTGGTTTATTCAATCACCGTCATGGACCCGTGGACCAATCCCGTTCATCAACCGTTCCACCACTGAAGGCTAATGTAAGGCGTTTCGCCGCATTCGCCGCGAACGGAGACGACAATCATGTTCATCATGCCTGGTCGCAAGGTCCTGCTGGCAGCTCTCGCCACGAGCACGTTGCTGGTCGCGGGTTGTGCGACCGAAACCACCTACCGCCCGGCCACTGGCCAGGGGTTCAACCGAACCGGCTATAGCGATCGCCGGATCGAAGATAACCGCTTCCTCGTCAGCTTCGCGGGCAACAGCGTCACCTCGCGCGACACCGTCGAACGCTACCTCTTCTTCCGCGCGGCCGAACTCACGCTCCAGCAGGGATATGATTATTTCCTGATGGCGGACCGCGATACAAGTCTTCAGTCGCGCACCTATTCTACCCCGGGAATCGGTGGCGGGTTCGGTTATGGCGGCTTTGGTGGCTATTGGGGCCCGTCGTGGCGCTATCGCGGCCGCGGCTTCGGCTGGCGGAGCTGGGATCCCTATATCGGTGGCGGCTTCGGTGGCTTTGGCGGCGGCGGTTTCGGTGGCCCATGGGGCAACGACTTCGACGTCCGCACGATCGACCGCTACGAAGCAACCGCCGAGATCGTGATGCGCAAGGGGCCGATCCCGCGCGACAACATTCGTGCGTTCAATGCCAAGCAGGTCGTCGACAATATCGGGCCGAGCGTCATCCTGCCAAAGTAAGCAGCGTCGCGGCCGCACCGCCGCAACCAAGCCTACACGCAAAAGCCGGACCGTCCATGTGGGACGGCCCGGCTTTTTATTGCCTGCTATGCCGCCACCCGGGCGCGGTCGCTAAACGGCCGGCCCGTCAAAGCAGCGTTCAGACCGCGCCGTGGCACTGCTTGTATTTGCGCCCCGACCCGCATGGGCATGGCGCGTTGCGGCTGACCACGCCTTCCCAGTTCGCCGGATCCTCGCCGATATCCGCGGCCTGGGGCTGCGGAATCTGCATCGGCGGAAGCTGCGACGTGATGTGGCCCGACATGCCGCGTGCCTGGTCGAGGCTGTCATTCTCGCCGGTGAACGGGTCGAAATGCGTCGTGATGAAATCGGGCAGCTCGGGCAGGCCGACCGGTGCCTGGATCTGGAACTGCGCGTGGGCGATCGTCTTGGTCACGTCCTCGCGGATCGTCTCGAGCATCCGCTGGAATAGCGAGAACGCCTCCTGCTTATACTCGTTGATCGGCGTCTTCTGCGCATAGGCGCGCAGATGGACGACCTGGCGCAGGGCGTCGAGCGTCGCCAGATGCTCCTTCCAGTGATGGTCGAGATTCTGCAGCAGGATCGACTTCTCGACCGACGTCCACGTCTCGGTGTCGAGGTCTGCGGATTTCGTCGCGATCGCCTCGTCCGCCATCGCGCGGATGCGTTCCTCGACGATCTCGGGATCGATCGCCTCTTCGAGCAGCCACGCCTCGATCTGCGGCTCGAGGTTGAGCACCTCAGTCAGCCGCGTCTTCATCCCCGCAATGTCCCACTGTTCCGGATAGGAATTGGGGGGGCATGCCTCACCGACGATGACGTTGACCGTCTCCGCACGCATGTCCGTCACCACGTCGCCGACGGTGTCGGCATCCATGATGTCCGCGCGCTGCTCGTAGATGACCTTGCGCTGCTCGTTCATCACGTCGTCATATTCGACGACCTGCTTGCGAATGTCGTAGTTGCGCGCCTCGACCTTCTTCTGCGCCGTCTCGATCGCCTTCGACAGCCACTTGCTGCCGATCGCCTCGCCGTCCTCGATATTGTTGCGCATCATCTTGGCGAACAGCGTGTCTGGCCCGAAGATGCGCAACAGATCGTCGTCGAGGCTCAGATAGAAGCGCGACAGGCCGGGATCACCCTGACGACCCGAGCGCCCGCGCAGCTGGTTGTCGATGCGCCGGCTCTCGTGGCGCTCGGTACCGAGCACGAACAGGCCACCCGCGGCGAGCACTGCCTGCTTCTCGGCCTCGATCTCGGTCTCGATCCGCGCCGCCTCAGCGGCATATTCGGGCGTGCCCTCGACGAGGTCGGGGTGTTCGTCGAGCATGCGGAATTCGAGGTTGCCCCCGAGTTTGATGTCGGTGCCACGGCCCGCCATGTTGGTCGCGATCGTCACCGCGGACTTGCGCCCGGCCTGCGCGACGATGTGCGCCTCCATCTCGTGGAAGCGCGCGTTCAGCACCTTGTGCTCGACCGCCTCGCCGACGAGGAACTCGCTGAGCAGTTCGGACTTCTCGATCGATACCGTGCCGACGAGCACCGGCTGACCGAGGTCGGCGTGATGCTTGATCTTCTTGGCGATCGCCGCGAACTTGTCCTTGGTGTCCTTGTAGAACTCGTCTTCCTCGTCGACGCGCTTGACCGTAACGTTGGTCGGGATGCTGACGACGTTGATCTTGTAGATGTCGTAGAACTCGGCCGCCTCGGTCGCCGCCGTACCGGTCATGCCGCCGATCTTGGGGTACATGCGGAAATAGTTCTGGAACGTGATCGAGGCCATCGTCTGGTTCTCAGGCTCGATCTGGACGCCTTCCTTGGCCTCGACCGCCTGGTGAAGGCCGTCCGACCAGCGCCGGCCGTCCATCATGCGACCGGTGAACTCATCGATGATGATGACCTTGCCGTCCTTGACGATGTAGTCGATGTCCGACTTGAACATCACGATCGCGCGCAGCGCCTGGTTGAGGTGATGCACGACCTGCGTGTTCTCGAAATCATACAGATTCGCGCCTTCGAGCAGCCCCGCGGCCTCGAGCATCCGCTCGACCTTCTCGGTGCCGTCCTCGGTGAGGATGATCGTCTTCTGCTTCTCGTCCTTGTCATAGTCTCCGGGGACGAGCTGCTTCACGACCGCATCGACCTGGATATACAGCTCGGACTTGTCGTCGGTCGGCCCCGAGATGATCAGCGGCGTACGCGCTTCGTCGATCAGGACCGAATCGACCTCGTCGACCACCGCGAAGTTGAAGCGGCGCTGCACCATCGAACTGCGCTCATACTTCATGTTGTCGCGCAGATAGTCGAAGCCGAACTCGTTGTTCGTGCCGTAGGTGATGTCGGCGGCATAGGCGGCGCGACGCTCCTCGTCCGACAGGTTCGGCACGATCACGCCGATCGTCATGCCAAGGAAGGTATAGACCTGCCCCATCCACTCCGCGTCGCGCGCCGCCAGATAGTCGTTGACCGTGACGACGTGGACGCCGTCGCCCGGCAGTGCGTTCAGATAGGTCGCGAGCGTCGCGACGAGCGTCTTGCCCTCGCCGGTACGCATCTCGGCGATCTCGCCGCGGTGAAGGACGATGCCGCCCACCATCTGCACGTCGTAATGCCGCTGGCCAAGCACGCGCTTGGCCGCCTCGCGCACCGTGGCAAATGCCTCTGGAAGCAAGTCGTCGAGCTTCTCGCCGTTTGCGAGTCGCGAACGGAACTTCGTGGTCTGCCCGGACAATTCCTCGTCCGACATCGCGACGAGCGAAGGCTCGAACGATGCGATCTTCGCGAGGATCGGGTTGAGCGATTTGACGTAACGGTCGTTGGACGATCCGAACAGCGATTTGGCAAAGCCACCGAACATGGGCTGATTTCCTGATTATAGGGCGCGACGGCACGCGGGCGCGCGCGCGCAAAGAGGAGGAATGGCCCGCAGGCCGAGAGATCAGGCGCGCGACGCTATTCGCGCCGACGGTCCATCCAGATAGGAGCCGTGATGATCGCGACGACGGGAAGCCTCGCCGAGGTGGCAACGTCGTCGAGCGAGGGAAGCGCAGCGACCGGTCGTACCGCGACCTTTGCCACCGCCACCGCGGCGGTCTGCGCGCAAACGCTACCCTGCGCTACTGCCTGTGCGGACTGCCCACGCACACCCGGCACCGCGCCGGTCAGCGCGGACAGGAGGGCAGAAAGGAGGAGCAGCAGGTTCATGCGGGACCGGCTGTATGCGAGCTTGCGTGTAAAATCTACCATTCGTCGGACGGAAGCATCCGGCGAACGCGCGGACGCTCGATCCGTAACGGGACGGCGTCGTGCGTATGAATGACGACCCTGACGGAGCTCGCCGACCACCGAAGCACGCCGATGTCATTCTATAGCCCCCAACCGCACCGGACACCGGTCGACGGGCGGCTGTCAGACGCAACCCGCGATCTTGCGGGCCGGACCGCAGCGACTATGAAGGCCGGATGCAGATCTCGCCGCTCGCCTTGCCCTTCCCCGCCGCCCCTTTGATTGACGGGGTCGTGCCGCATGTTGCGCGTGCCGGCTACAAGGCTTGGGACCGATGCGACCTGACGTTCGTGACGCTCGATCCGGGGACGGTCGTTGCGGGCGTCCTTACGCAGAGCAAATGTCCGTCGCCCGAAGTCGAGTGGTGCCGTGCGGCACTGACGCTCGGCCAGGCGCGCGCGCTCGTCGTCAACGCGGGCAATTCGAACGCCTTTACTGGTGCGCGTGGCCGTGCAGCGGTCGAGGCGATCGCCGCACGCACGGCAGCGCATCTCGGCTGTCAGCCTTCGGACGTGTTCGTCGCCTCGACCGGCGTGATCGGTGTGCCGTTGCCGATCGACAAGGCCGAAGCCGGGCTCGACGCTGCGTTCGCGGCCGCACCGTGCGGCTGGGAGGACGCCGCCGCGACGATCATGACCACCGATACCTTCACCAAGGGCGCGGTGACGACCGCGGTGATCGGCGATCGGACCGTCACTTTGGTCGGCATCATCAAGGGCTCGGGTATGATCGCGCCGGACATGGCGACGATGCTCGGCTTCATCTTTACCGATGCCGCGGTCGAGCCCGCGTTTCTCCAGGCTGCACTGTCCAAGGCCAATGCGCCGAGCTTCTCGTGCATCACCGTCGACAGCGACACCTCGACCAGCGACACGGTGCTCGCATTCGCGACGGGCAAGGCCGGCAACGCCCCGCTCAGCGACGACGACAGCATCGGCGCGGACGCGTTCCGCGCGGCACTGGTCGATCTATGCCATCAGCTTGCCCTGCTTGTCGTCCGCGACGGCGAAGGCGCGCAGAAGCTGATTGAGATCCAAGTAACCGGCGCGGACAGCGACCGCAGCGCCCACCGCATCGCGATGAGCATCGCCAACTCGCCTCTGGTCAAGACGGCCGTCGCCGGCGAGGACGCCAATTGGGGTCGTGTCGTGATGGCCGTCGGCAAGGCAGGAGAGCCCGCCAACCGCGACACATTGTCGATCCGGTTCGGCAATACGCAAGTGGCTGAGGGGGGGCTCGCGCTCAGCGGTTATGACGAGGCGCCCGTCGCGGACCATCTCAAGGGGCGGGACATCGAGATCGGCGTTGATCTAGCGCTGGGCGACGGTGCGGCCACGGTGTGGACCTGCGACCTGACGCACGGCTATATCTCGATCAACGCCGACTATCGAAGCTGAGCTCACCTCTAGCCGCCACCTCCAAAAAAGGCTGAGGTGGCGGTAGCGGCGCGTACCGTCTTAGGCGAGTTCGCCCTCGAGCCACGCCTTGAGCTGACCCTTGGGTGCCGCACCAACCTTGGTTGCTGCCGGGGCGCCGCCCTTGAACAGGATCATCGTCGGGATCCCGCGCACGCCATACTGGCCCGGCGCATCGGGGTTCTCGTCGATGTTGAGCTTAGCGATCGTCACCTTCTCGCCCAGCTCCTCGGACAGCTCCTCGAGGCTCGGCCCGATCATCTTGCACGGCCCACACCATTCGGCCCAGAAATCGACGAGCACGGGGCCGTCGGCGTTCAGCACGTCGGCATTGAAGCTCGCATCGGTGATCTGCTTGGTCGCCACTGAAATATCTCCTTCGTTATACCGTAATCTAGGGTCCGGCTGCACGCGTCTCAACCGTCGACAGCCTAGCTTTGCTCCGTCATCGCATAGCGCGGCTTGTGCCTGTCGAGCATATCGGCCGATATCCCGATCAATTGGGGTGCCGCGGTGTAGAGCAACGCCGCATCGATCGTCCGCCCCGGAAAGATCACCCGCAACGCCGCCGCATAGGCCGCCATCTGTTTGAGATGATAGTCCGGCACCTCGTCGAGTCCGCACGGCGCACGCCGCCCGGTCTTGAAATCGATCACCCGGATGGTCTCCGCGCCGATCAGCAGCCGGTCGACCGTTCCCGATACCACGATGCCGTCCGCCAACGTCGCCGCGATCGGCGCTTCGGCAAGCGAGTCGATACCGAACAGGTCAGCGAAGCGCGGATCCTCGATCACGCCGATCGCGCTCGCTGCGATTTCCGCACGCGCGGCGGGATCGAGGACACCGCCGGCCTGGCCGAGCCAGCGATCCGCCGCCGCCGCCCGCGAACCGCCGTCGACAGCGGGAAGGCGCTCGAGCAGCTTGTGGATCAACGCGCCGCGTTCGGCCGCAAGCCGCATCTCCGGGGTCGGCGGCGGGTCGGACACCGCATCTTCGCCGAGCGCAGACGGCGACAGCGGGCGCGACGGTCGTGACTCCTTCGGTGCCGCGTGCCGGGCCCAGTCGGGTAGCGTCCGGGAAGGCACGACAACGTCGTTCGCCGCGGGCTTGACCGGTACCGGAAGCTCCGTCCCGTCGCCGACGAAGACCCGCTCGCCCTCGGCATCCGCCACGCCCAACGCCGTCAGTGCACGATCCGCGGTGCCATACCAGCTCGTCACCGGCGCAACGCCCTGCGCCCGCGTACCGAGCGCACCCGCGATGACCAGACGTTCCTCGGCGCGGGTCGCCGCGACATAGAAGAGCCGCCAATGCTCCTCCAGTTCGCGCCGCTCGGCTGCCGTCACCACGGCATCAAGGGGGCCACCCCGCTCGCTGCTGCGCGGGCGGAACACCGGCAACGGGGCGACCATATCCTCGGGAGTCCATTTCAGGATCGATCGCGGTGCGGCGGCGGGGTCGGCGGTCGCATCGGCAAGGATCACCAGCGGTGCCTGCAGGCCCTTGGCGCCGTGTGCGGTCATCACGCGCACCGCATCAAGCGGCGCCGACGGATCACGGACGATGTCGACATCGCCGCGATCGAACCAGTCGAGAAAGCGCTGCAGCGACGGTGTCGTATTGCTCTCGAACGTCAGTGCTGCGTTGAGCAGTTCCTCGATCGGATCGCGCGCTTCGGTCCCCAGCCGCAGGATCAGCTTGCGCCGTCCGTCGAGTGGCCCGGACAGGAGCTCCTCCAGAAACTGATATGGCGTTGCGATGTCCGCACGTGCGAGCATCGCGAGCAGCGGCGCGAGGCGCTCGGCGGACTGCGTCCGCTGAAGATGCCGCCACAACGGCCCGGCCTCGCGCGGCGCCGCCGCCATCAGTTCGTCCTGCGTCCAGCCGATCAGCGGCGAGACGAGCAGCGATGCCAGGCTCAGATCGTCTTCCGGCTGCAACACGAAGCGGATCGTCGCGAGCAGGTCCTGCACGGCGAGCGGCGCGTTCAGACGCAGCCGATCGACGCCCGCGACGGGCACGCCCTCGGCATAGAGCCGCGCGACGATCAGCGACGCGAGATCGCCGCGCCGCTTCACGAGGATCATCACATCCTCAGGGCGGAGCCGTCGCCCCTTGCTCTCGAGCATCATCCCATCGGGGGCGAGCCAGCGCCGGACCGCCTTGGCGATATCACCCGCGAGCTTGCGGACCGCATCGTCGACCCAGCCCTCCTCGTCGTCCTCGCTTCCCCCTGCGATGACCGGTGACCATAGCGTCACGCTGCCCGGGCCCTTGACCTCGCTCGCATGGACCTCGAGCTCGCCGATCGCGCCAAGGCCGGGCTCGCCCGCCGCGGCTACCGCGGCGTCGACGAACGTGAGGATCGGCCGGGTCGATCGGAAGGAGTGGGTCAGCGACAGCCGCTCAAGCGGCAGGCCCCGCTCCGCCTCCGGCCATTCGTCGTCGCCCGCAACCTCGCGCGCACGCCGCCCGAAATGCAGCTCTGCGGCGGCGAAGTTGAACGGGTCGGTTCCTTGGAAGCCGAAGATCGCCTGCTTCCAGTCGCCGACCGTGAACAGCGTGCGCGTCGACGGCGCATAGATGCCGCGCCCGACGAAGAATTCGTCGGCGAGCGCGCGGACGATCCGCCACTGGTCGGCATTGGTGTCCTGCGCCTCGTCGATCAGGACATGCTCGGTCGCCTGATCGAGCTTGTATCGGACCCATTCGCCAATGCCGGGCTGGTCGAGCAAGGCAACGGTGGTCGCGATCAGATCGTCGAAATCGACCCCGCCGACGCGCCGTTTCGCGAGTGCATAAGCACGCGCATAGTCGCGCCCGACCTCCAGCCCATCGGCGAGAAGATCGGCATAGGCCACGCGCTGGATCATCGACGCGATATCCGCACAGGCCGCGCCGACATCCTGTGCCAGGATCTCATAGTCAGGTTCGAGATCGATCAGCTTCTTCTGCGCCTTGCGCGGCTCCCCCTTGGCCGTCAGCACGACGCCTGCGAGGTCGGGAAGCATAGCCGCACGGTCCGGCGACGCGAGCCACGCCTCAACCGTGGCCGCCTGCTTCAGGCCGGTCGCGGTTCCCCACGCCCGGTTGGCCGCGCCGATCCGCGTGATGGCATCGATATCCAGCGCTTCGCACCAGTCCGCGACCGCCTCGTCGATATCGCCGGCGGGCAGCTCGAGCGTCCGGCGCAACCAGGGCCGGATACCCGACGGCAACGCCTCGAGCGCGGGCAGCGCGCGGGCGCAGGCCATGAGGAACCCCTCCGCACCGCCCTCCCCCATCCGCAGCGACAAGCGGCCGACGATCTCGACGGGACGCTCCCGCCCCTCACGCTCGGCGTCCGCAAGCATCCCCGCCAGCGCCTCGCGCGCAAGCCCGGCTTCCTCGCGTGCCTCCAGAGGGCGAAAACCCGGGGTCAGCCCGGCTTCGACCGGAAACGCCGCCAGGAGGCCCTGGCAGAAGCCGTGGATCGTCTGGATCCGCAACCCGCCCCCCGGGGCGTCGAGCACCTTGGCGAACAGCGTCCGCGCACGATCCTGCAACGCCTGGTCCGGGACCTCCCCCAGGGCGATCAGATCGGCACCCAGCGCGGGACCGGGCATCCGCACCCATGCGGCAAGACGCCCGTTGATCCGCTGCGCCATTTCGGCGGCACCCGCCTTGGTGAAGGTCAGGCACAGGATCGCGCCCGGATCGACACCGCGGAGCAACAGCCTGAAGACGCGCGCCGCCAGAACCTGGGTCTTGCCGGTTCCCGCCGATGCTGACAGCCAGACATGAGCGCGGGGGTCACTCGCCGCCGCCTGCGCGCCCTTGAGACGGGGCAATGTGCGGAGCTCGCCGCTATTCACGGCCATACCATTCGTCGCGGCGCATCAGCTGGTCATACTCGGCATAGGGGGCGTATTCCGGCACGAGCTTGGCTGTGAAGGCGGCGCTGCCGGTGAGCCAGTTGCCCGCGACCTCGGTGAAGTTGTGTGCCGCCGTCGCGGTGAAATCCGCGGTCGGGATCTTATCGCGTTTGCCTTCGGGGTCGACCGGACTCTCGACATAGCCAAACGCATCGCGCTTCTTGCCAAGCGACCAATATTCGAACGCACCCGCCTTGCCCGCGACATCGGCAAAGCCGCCGCGCTCCGCGATCAGGCCCAGCAGACCCAGCTGAAGACTATAGCCGGCGCGCACCGCGGTCGCCGAGGGTGGCTTGCCGGTCTTGTAGTCGATGATCGCCAGTTCCCCGCCCGGCAGCCGGTCGACACGGTCGTACCGTCCCCGCAGCGTTACCCCCGCAATCGCGATTTCGCCCTTGCCTTCAGCGCTGGCGACGACCCGGCCATCGACGGCCTGCGCCGCGATCGTGCCCGCGATCCAGTCGATCGCCTCGAGCAGCCGCGGCTGCCAGAGCGCACGCATCATCGGGTGCGTCCGCTCGTCGCGCAGCATCGCCTCGGCCCGCGGCCGCAATGCATCGATCGCGCAGGCGTCGTGCTTCCACCAATGCTCGAGAATGTCGTGGACCGCGGTGCCACGCCACGCCGCGCTGGGATCCGCATCGACCGGGTCGAGCGGCATCAGACCGAGCACCCTGCGCGCGTAGAAGGCATAGGGGTCGGCCTTCAACCGGTCGACCTCGGTCACCGAAATCAGCCTTGGCCGCAGCGCGGCGATCGGTGACGGTGCCGGACGGTCGGAGGGCCGGTGCGCCCGCGGATCGTCGAGATCGCGTGTCCACGCCTCGAGCGCCTCGGCGCGCTCGAACCTGTCCCCCGCAAGTGCCTGCAACCGCAGCCAAAGTCGCGACGCCAACGCCGGCGACTTAGCGTCGCGGCGCGCACGTGTGACGATCGCCCGCGGCGCGCCGAGCGCCTGAGCGAAATCATGCGCCGACGTCCCTACCTGCCGCTCGAGGCCCGGCAGCCCTAGCTCGGCGCGTATCCGCGGCGCGAGCCACGGATCTGGCGCGGGACGACCCGGCCACATCCCCTCGTTCAGTCCGCCCAGGACCATCAGGTCGGCGGTCTGCAATCGCGCCTCGAGCAGTCCGTAGATCGCCAGACGCGGATGCGCGCCCTGCAATGGCCGCACCGCAACCTCGTCGAGCAAGGTCCGCAAGAGCTGCGCAAGTTCGCCCGGATCGACAAGCGGTGGGCCGGCATCGGCTTCGATTTCGAGATCGGCAAGGCATTGCGCCGCGGCACGCCCGGCGGGGCCGGCCCAGAGTTCATCGCCGCACAGCGCCGCGGCCGTCTCGCGAACGATTGCCAGCAACGGGCCGAGCGGCTGGGCGCCGCGTTCGAAAACCGTGGCGATCGGCGTGAGCAGCGCTTGCGCCTCCGGCCACCAGCGCTTCGCCGTTCCGGCGCGCAGATGCGCATCGACAGCATCGAGCCCCGCGGCGGGCCGCGGTCCACGCAACGCGCGATCGAGCGCGCGAACGCCGTCGAGCCACGACAGCCGGGTATCGCCACTGCGGACCAGCGGATGCTTCAGCAACGCCAGCAAGGCGAGCGGTGCGAAACGCTGTGCCGCAGCCTCGACCAGCGCGAGGATGAGGGTCCCGGGCGGGAGGATCGACAAGGGCCGGCCCGCGCTGTCGTCGATCAGGATCTGCCAGCGCCCGAGATGCGCCGCGACACGCCGCGCCAGTGCGCGATCGGGCGTGACGAGCGCCGCTGTCCGTCCCGGCTCCTCCAATACGCCGCGCAGGGCCAGTGCGATCGCCTGCGCCTCCTCGGCGGGGGTTGCCAGTTCGGCGACCGTCACCCCCTTCAGGCGGCGATCCTCCGCGCCCAGCCGAGTCCACTTTCCGGTGAAGTCGGCGGGGGCCAGTGCATTGGCGATCGCGCGGCTTCGCGTCGTGTCGGCGTCATGGCCACCGCCCTCGCGCCAGGTCGCGACCTCGGCGCGCCCGACGCCCATGCGCTCGAGCAGGAGCTTCAGATGGAATTGCGGATGCGTTTCGATCGACCGCCGCGTCAGCCCGGTATCCGGGTTTCGCGGGTGGGGGCCCAGCGCATCCCACTCCTCGTCGGGCAGGTGCAGATCGAGATCCGCGAATACCACCATTCCGCCGGGCAGGTCCGCGACGCAGCGCAGCGCGCGCGCGACCGACGGCGCGGAGTCGGTGACGCCCGCGGCGCAGACCAGCCCGGCCGGCGGCGTCGCACGCCATCGCGTGACCAATCTGTCGAGCAGCGCGGCGCGCCGCGTCGCCGCGTCGATCCGCCCCAGGCGGGCCAGTTCGCCCGGCCATCGCTGCAACACGACGTCGAACGTCGACAATGCGCGCTGCCAGTGTTCTGTCAGTTCGGGACTCAGTTCGATCTCGTGCAGGAGCGTCGGCGCAACCTCCTCGACGAGCAGCTGGTCGAGCGTCTTGGCGAGTTCGCCGGCAAGTCGGACCGCCTCGGCGGCATCGATTGGATGCCCCCCACGCCGGCGTTCTTCCGACACCAGCCGCGCAAGAATCATCCGCCGCTGATAGGGCGGCACTGCTGGCAGCGGCGGATCGGCATCGTCCGCCGGATCGAGCGCGGCGCCGACCGCTTCGCCCAGCCCCGTGTCGCCCAGCGCGATCATCCGCGGCAGAACCAGCCCCCCGCCGCTCGCCCGCACGAACGCATCGGTCACGGCCCGGATCGCGCGGTTGTTGGGCAACAGGATCAGCGCGCGGGCGAGCGCCAGCGGATCCTGCCCTGCCCGCCGGAGCAACCCCGCGACCAGCGCATCGGCAAAGGCGCGATGGGCGGGGATGGTGTAGAGGGTCGGCCCCGTCCGTTCAGCCACCGGCCAGGATCGCCTCGGTCTTCGGAATTGCGCCGGGCGTGCCAACGTCGAACCACAGGCCCTGGTGGACCTGGCCAAATGCCCGGCCCGCACCGATCGCACGGTCCCAGAACAGGTTCGTCGAAAACGGTCCCTCGGGCCAATCCGCGATGACGCGCGGGTGGAGGATCTGAATGCCCGTGAAGGCGAAGGGTGCGACCCGCCCCGGCTTGCGTCGTCCGGTGATCCGCCCGTCCGCTGCGAGATGGAAGTCGCCCGGACCGCCATGATTGTGCGCGCGGGCGAGCGGCACCATCAGCAGCAGCGCATCCATCGTCGCATCGTCCCAGCGCGACGCGAGCAGCCGGATCGCGTCGACCGGTCCGTCGATCCAGAGATTGTCGCTGTTGACCACCAGAACCGGTGCATCGCCGAGCAGGGTACGTGCCTGAACCAGCCCGCCGCCCGTCTCCATCAACCGGCGACGCTCGTCCGAAATCACGACCTCGATATCGGGGTAACGATCGGTGACATGCGCCTGCAACGTATCGGCAAGATAGTGAACATTGACCACCGCGCGCGCGATCCCGGCACGCTGCAGCCGATCGAAGACATGGTCGATCAGCGCCTTGCCGGCCACTTCGACCAGCGGCTTGGGGCGCGTCGCGGTCAACGGGCGCATCCGCTTGCCGAGCCCGGCCGCCATCACCATCGCCGTCTCGGGCACCGTCCCGCGCGGGATCGGACGGATCATGCGCTGGCCGCTCATGCCGCCAACGCCAGCGGGTCGCCGCGCCGAGCGGCCGGCACATTGGCATCGAACCAGGCCGCGACCGGCGCCATCACTGGCTGGGCCAGGTCACGCTCGAGATACGTCCAGACCCGGGGACACAAGGTCGGGTACCGCGGCTTGCCGTCGCGCTTCCACAGCCGCGTGAAAATGCCGAGGATCTTGGCGTTCCGCTGCGCGCCAAGCACGTGATAGGCGTCGAGGAAATCGTCACCGACGCCCGTCGCTTTACGGTAGCGCGCGAGCATCGCTGCCTCGACCACAGGATCGACGTCGCGGCGGGCGTCCTGCAACAGCGACACGAGGTCATAGGCCGGGTGCCCGGCGAGCGCGTCCTGGAAATCGAGCAGGCCGAGCGCTCCGTCCGGCGCGAGCAGCATCAGGTTCTCCGCATGATAATCGCGCAGGACGGTGACGGGGTCGGTCGCGATCCCGTGATCGAACACGGCGTCCCATGCCGCATCCCAGCCCGCCCGGTCCGGGACGATCCCGATGGCCGGGCAATACCAGTCGACGAAGAGCGCGGCCTCGCGCGCGAGCACGGCACGGTCGTAGGCTGCGAATGGTCCGGCCGGGTGCGCGTGAAGACGCCCGAGCAGGTCGATCGCGGGCGCATAGAGCGCCATGCCCTCGTCGGACGATGCGTCGATCGCCTCGCGCAACCGATCATCGCCAAAATCCTCGATCAGCACGAGCCCCTGCGTCAGGTCGCTCGCGAGGATCGCGGGTGCGCGGAACGTCCGTTCGACCAGCCACTGCGCGACCGCGATGAACGGGCGCGGGTCTTCATGCGGCGGCGGCGCGTCCATCAGGATCGCGTGGCGTGTCCCGGCGACGACGCGGAAATAGCGACGGAACGACGCGTCGCCCGCTACAGGCAGGAGCGTCGCCCCCGCCCAGCCCTGCGCGTCGAGAAATGCGGCGGCGCCCGCCGGCGGTGTCATATCGGCCATCGCCGCGTCCAACCCTCCGGCACTCCGGCTGTCAAGCCGCGCGTGCCGTCCGGTTCGATCGTGAGGTCGAGCCGAAGCGCGTCCGGCCAATAGTCTGGCCCCGCACGCTCTGGCCATTCGACGATCAGAACGGAATCATAGCGAGCGTCGTCAAGCGCAAGCTCGACGATCTCGTCCGGATCGTCGATCCGGTACAGGTCGATGTGGAGCACGGGCAGACGCACCTCGGGGGGTGTATAGGGCTGGACGATCGCGAAACTCGGCGATGGCGCTTCGCCGACCAGACCGAGCGCCGCCAGCAGCCCGCGCGCCAGGCTCGTCTTCCCCGCGCCGAGCGTCCCCGTCAGCGCAATCACGTCACCCGCCTTGACGTGCGCTGCCAGTTTCGCGCCGAACGCCTCGGTCGCGGCGGGATCCTCTAACCGCAGCACGGTCATGCGACCGAACCCGGGCAGCGTGCGTGTCTCTTCAAGGTGATGATCATCTCCGCGGCAGTTCGACCGTGATCAGCGTACCGTTTCCAGGTTCGGATACGAGATCGATCGTGCCATTATGCGCCTCGACGAACTGCTTCGCGAGCGGCAGGCCGAGCCCGAGCGCACGATCGCCGATCGTCTTGGATTCGGCGAACCGGTCAAACGCATGCGCGACACCTTCCGCGCTCATCCCCGCGCCGTCATCCGACACGACGATCCGCGCATGCGTCGCGTTGCCGTCGGCGTGCAGGAGGATCCTTCCCCCCTCGGGCGTACCGGCCACCGCGTGACGCAGCAGATGCTCGACGATCTCACGCAGTCGCTTGGGATCGCCGCAGATGCGCCCGGTCGAGCGCCCGATCTCGATCGCGAAGTCGAGCTTGCGGCGCCGCGCGGTAGCCTGGATCGAGCCTGCCGCAGCTCGGGCGACCACCGCCAGCTCGACATCGGTGCGTACCATCTCGGTGCTCTCGCTCTCGGTCCGGGTCAGGTCGAGCACGTCGTCGACCAGCAGCCCGAGCCGCTCGACCGATTCGAGAATGGCCTCGAGATACCCCCCGGCCTGTTCGCTCATCGGCCCGGCATAGCCACCGTGCAGCATCTCGGCGAAACCACTGATCGACGTCAGCGGCGTCTTGAGCTCATAGCTCATGTTCGCGACGAACGCCGTCTTCACCTTGTCCGCCGCCTCGAGCGCGTTCGCGCGTTCGCGCAAGGCCTGCTCCGCACGCCGGCTGTCGGTGATGTCGAGCATCGTGAACAGCGCGTTGCCGTCGGGCAGCGGGACACCTGCAAACTCAAAATGCCGGCCGTCGGCAAAGGCGACGCGGCCCCCGCGCTGCTGCCGTCCGGCGGTCGCCGATCGCACCAGATCGGGGATCAGCGCCGACCGGTTGGGCGTCATCAACTTGCCCGCGGCCGCATCCGCAAAGACGTCGACACGCGGATGGCCGGCAAGGAATTCCTCCTCGAGGCCCCACAGCACCCTGAACCGGTTGTTCCACAATTGCAGCCGGCCGTCGGCGGCGAACACGCCGAGCGCTTCGAACAGATTGTCGAAGGTGGCGGTACGGACGCGGAGCAGCGTGTCGCGCGCGCTGGCGAGCTGAACATGCTCGGTGCGATCCTCGAAGATCAGTAACAGCCCGCCATCGGGTAAGGGCTGGGCGACGACGCGCAAATGCGTACCGCCGCGCAGGTGCCAGATCTCCTCGCTCGCGCCGCCGTTCGGCATGGTCCCGGTCTGCATGAACCATGCGCGACGTTCGGCCTTCCATGCCGGAAAGTCGCGGACCTCGGGGAGCCGATCCGCTTCGCGCATCCGTTCGAGCACGCGGTCGAATTCGGGACGGTCGGCGAGCCACTCCGCCCGCATCGCGAACATCCGCCGGAACGGCTGGTTGCAGAAGACCAGGCCGCGGTCGCCACCGAACTGCGCGACCCCCGCCGACAGTCGGTCGAGCATCGCCCGCTGCGCCTCGGCGAAACGCTTGGCGCCCGAGCGCGCCTGCTCGAGATCCTCGATGTCGATTGCAAAGCCCGCCACCCCGCCGGTCGGGAGCGGCACGTCGTAGATCTGAAGCGAACGGCGGGCACCATCGATCGTCGCGGGCAGGACCTGCTGGTGCGGCCGCCCCTGCTCGCGCGCAGCGGCGGCACCCGCCAGCGGCCCGCCGCGCCCCGATCCCTCGACGAGTTCGAGGCCGCGCGCGACCACGTCCTGCGCATCCTGGCCCTCGACCGCCGCGACATAGGCGGAATTGACCATCGACAGCCTGAGATCGCGCGCCCGGTACCACATCGGCAGCGGCGCGGCTTCGATCAGCCCGGTCAGCGCGTCATAGGCGGCACCAAGCCGCGCCGTCTCGGTGCCGAGGCGCTTGATCTCGGATTCGCTGTCCGTTGCATCGAACGCCCAGATCAGGATGCTGCCAGTTGCCCCCATCGCACCGGGCGCGCGCGCGCCGCGTAACGTGATGGCCCGCGTCGAACCGACGGGGCGGACGGCACGGACGAAGGGCCGGCCCGAACGCTGTGCAGCGGTCACATCGGCAGTCAGCGCGGCAGCATCCTCGGGTGAGAGCCCGGATTCTTCACCCGCCAGATCCATCAGATAGCGTGGCGCCGGAATACCCAGCCAGTCCGCCATGCGCTGCGGCATCTCCACTCGTCCATCCGAGCGGACGACCGTCGCGACGGCCGGCGACCCATCGAGCAACGCGCGCATCGTCGCATTCTCGGCGAGGGTCGTCGCGACACCGGCGCGCGCGCGCAATCCCAGGAACAGCAGCAGCCCGCCGAGCCCGAGCAGCAGCAGCGTCGCAACGCCGGCCAGAACGGTCGCCCATGTTCCGGGGACCGTCATGTCCCGGAGACACTCTTCGCAACGGGATCGGGAAACACGGTAACCGCCATGGCTCCGTCTACGCCAACAGCGCCCCTCGGGGGAAGACGGCGATCGGGAAATCGCATGCGGCTGATCGGGTGCCTCACCTGCACGCTTGGCGGCTCCGGCGCGTCAGCCCGAGGCGCTGGAAACCCAATCCCTCCAGACTGTTGCAAGGATGAAACACATTGTAAAAAAACGATCCGATTCGTCTCAATCGGGTGGATCGGGCCGCGCCGCGCGGCCTAACGGCGGCGCATCGACGAAGGTCAGCGGCTTTGCCCCTTCGTCGGAATGTTTCAGTCGAGAGTATTAAATGACCCCAGCCTATCGTCGCAGCCTGCTCGCCACGAGCCTCCTCGTTGCGGTTTCCACGCTCCCCGCTGCCGCACAAACCGCGCCCGCGACGCCTGCGGCCACGCCCGAGGCAGCCGCTCAAGCAGAGGCTTTGGAGCCGGCAACCCCGACCCAGACCGCGACGGACCAGAACCCGCAGGGTGCTGCAGAAGCGCCGGCAGGCGAGATCGTCGTGACCGGCTCGCGCATCGCATCGCCGTCGGCCACCGCCGCCTCGCCGCTCCAGAGCGTCGGCATCGAACAGATCCAGCAGGCCGGTGCGATCAACGTGCAGGACGTCCTGCTCCAGAATCCGGCCTTCGGCACGCCGGGCGTCAGCCGCACCAACTCGAGCTTCGCGACGCAGGGCGCGGGCGTAGCGACGGTCAATCTGCGCAACCTCGGCGACGACCGCACGCTGGTCCTCGTCAACGGCCGCCGCTTCGTCGCGGGCCTTCCGGGCAGCAGCGCGGTCGATCTCAACGTGATTCCGACGCAGTTCCTCGAGCGCGTCGACGTCCTGACCGGCGGCGCGTCCGCGGTCTATGGCTCGGACGCCGTCGCGGGCGTCGTCAACATGATCTACAAGACGAAGTTCGAGGGCATCCAGCTCGACGGCCAGATGGGCATTTCGCAATATGGCGATGGCGCCGATCGCCAGGTCAACGCGCTGGTCGGTAAAAACTTTGCCGACGGCCGCGGCAACATTATGCTGTTCGGCGGCTATTCTAAGCAGGGCACCGTCCTGAAGAAGGATCGTTCGACCGAGGCCGGTTCGAGCGCGGTGGACTCGAGCAGCCTCGGCTTGACCACCGGCAACGATGCCGACCTGTTTACGCGTAGCACGCTGCTGTCGGGCTTTGCGCCACAGGGACGCTATGTCACGGGTACCGGCGACAACCGTCGCGGCTTCAGCTACAACCCCGATGGTTCACTCTTCGAATGTTCAAGCGCCGCGTGCCCCGACGCGCCTGGGTTTAATCGCTCGGACTTCCGCTATCTTGCGGTGCCGGTTGAGCGTTACACCGCTGCGGGTCGTGCGAACTTCGAGGTTTCGCCCGCGCTCAACCTGTTCGTCGAGGGCAACTACGCCAAGACGAAGGTCAAGACGGTCATCGAGGCATTCCCGCTGAGCTCCGACCTCGTCGATATTCCCAATGACGGCCAGATCGCGATCGAGAGCATCGTTGGTGGTGTTCAGTACCGCAATCCGTTCGTGCCGGATGCGATCTTCAACGCTGCCACCGACACGAATGGCGATGGTCTTCGCGACATCAGCTTCGATCGTCGCCTCAACGACTTCGGTCCGCGCACGAGCTCGTCGAGCCGAGAGCTGTTCCGGTTTGCGGGCGGCGCCAACGGCAAGTTCCTCGAGGACCGCTTCAACTACGAGGTTTATGGCATCTACGGCCAGACGGTCGAGAACCAGACCGGCAACGGCCAGTATAACAGCCTGAACTTCACCCAGGCGCTCAATGCGTATCGCGATCCGACGAGTGGCCAGATCGTCTGCGCCGATCCCGCCGCACGCGCAGCCGGCTGCATTCCTGCGAACATCTACGGTGCGGGCGCACTCACACCAGCCGCCTCGTACCTCGCGGTGCCGACGACGTTGTCGACGAAGGTCACGCAGACGGTTGGCGGCGCGAACGTCTCGGGCAAGCTGTTCTCGCTGTTCGGCGCGGATCCGATCGGCGTCAGCATCGGCACCGAATATCGTCGCGAGACGAGCAGCAACGTGTTCGATCTTCTCACGCAGCAGGGCCTGAATGGTAACAACGCACTGCCGTCCACGCGCGGCAGCTTCGACCTGATCGAAGGTTTCGCCGAGACGATCGTGCCGTTGCTCCAGGATCGCCCGTTCTTCCATTCGCTGTCGGTGCGCGGTGCGATCCGCGTGTCGAACTACTCGACGATCGGAACGACCTACAGCTATAACTACGGCGGCGAGTGGGCGCCGATCGAGGACGTCCGCTTCCGCGTGATGCAGGCACGCTCGGTTCGCGCCCCCAACATTAACGAGCTGTTCCAGCCGAACCAGCAGGACTTCCCGAACGGTCTGGTCGACCCCTGCGCAGGCGTGACCGCGGCCGCGACCGGCACGCTCGCCGTCAACTGCCGCGCAGCCCCCGGTGTTGCCGCAAACATCGCACAGAACGGTCAGTTCACGATCGGGCAGGCGGATCGTCAGGGCATCACCAGCTTCGCCGGCGGCAATCCTGACCTGCAGGAAGAGAAGGGTGACTCGTTCACCGCCGGTGTTGTCGTCAACCCCCGGTCGATCGATGCGCTGCGCAATCTGGTCGTGACGGTCGATTACTTCAACATCCGGATCAAGGGTGCGATCACCACGACGCCGCTGCAGTTCATCCTCAACCAGTGCTACAACGCGGAAAACTCGGACTTCTGCAATCTGGTGGTGCGCCGCGCTGCCGCGCAGGGTGCGAACAGCGCCGGTTCGCTCGACGAGGTCAACAGCAGCCCGCTCAACAGCGGCGGCATCAAGACGTCGGGTATCGACACGACCGTCGCCTATCGCCAGAATCTCGAGAGCCTCGGCCTTGGCGGGACGCTCGGCATGAAGGTGTCCTACACACACCTGATCAGCGGGTTCACGGTGCCGCTGCCGGGTTCGGAGCGCGACTATTTCGCCGGCGAAATCGGCGCATCGCGGGATCGCTTCACGACGAACGCGTCATACGACATCGACGGCGTCGGACTGACGATGACGGGCACATGGATCAGCCAGGCAAGCCTCGACGACCAGCTGACGGGCGCCCGCCCGGGCAGCAACCCCGACTACCGCGTGAAGCCGCAATTCTACCTCGACTCGCAGCTCCGCTTCCAGGCCGGCGAAGGCTTCGAATTCTATGTCGGCGGGTCCAACCTGCTCAACAACAAGCCGCCATACCTCGCCGATATCGGCGCGTCGGCCGGCCAGGATACCGATGCGGGCACCTATGATCCGCTCGGCCGCCGCTATTACGCCGGTGTCCGCGTCAGCTTCTGACCGGACCACCATCGATAGAGCGACAGGGGAGCCGGCAACGGCTCCCCTTTTTTTGTTCGAGCGACATGGACAAAAAAAGGGCGCGGGCCGCGGGAAGATATCCCGACGCCCGCGCCTTTCACGCCTTGAGGATGGCGATCACGCCGCCATGAACATCTCCGGCGGCAGCGCCATCAGCGACTCCGCACCGCCCTCGATCTTGCGACGCAGCGCGCCCGCGTCGGGCAGGATCCGCTCGGCATAGAAGCGCGCGGTGATCAGCTTGGCGTCGAGGAACGCCGTCTCGCCCTCACCGGCCGCCTTTAGCTTGGTGGCGGCGACCGCCATCCGCAGCCACATCGCGCCGACTGCAACGATCCCCATCAGATGCATGTAGCTGACCGCACCGGCGCCGACATTCTCGGGGTTCTTCATGCCGTTCGCCATGAACCACATCGTCGCCGCCTGAAGCTGGCCGTTCGCCTTTTCCAGCGCCTCGGCAAAGCCCGCGGTGGCTGCGTCGCCCTTCGCGGCAGCGACGTCGTCCGCGACCAGCTTGAAGAACGCCTGGATCCCGCGACCACCGTTTTGCGCCAGCTTGCGGCCGACCAGATCCATCGCCTGCACGCCGTTGGTGCCCTCGTAGATCATCGCGATCCGCGCATCGCGGACATATTGCTCCATGCCCCATTCGGCGATGTAGCCATGACCGCCATAGACCTGCTGCGCGTTGGTCGCGATCTCATAGCCCTTGTCGGTGCCATAGCCCTTGATCACGGGGGTCAGCAGGCTGATCATGTCGCCCGCCAGCTGACGCTCTTCCTCGGTCGTGGCGTTATGCTCGAGATCGCCCTGCAGCGCGGTCCACAGGATCAGCGCGCGCAACCCCTCGGTCATCGCCTTGCCTTCCATCAGCATGCGTCGAACGTCGGGATGGACGAACAGCGAGTCGGCCTTCTCCTGCGGCTCCTTCGGCCCGGTCAGCGCGCGGCCCTGGCGACGGTCCTGCGCATATTGCACCGCATTCTGGTACGCGACCTCGGCCACACCCAGCCCCTGAAGGCCGACGCCCAGACGCGCCGCGTTCATCATGATGAACATCGCGGCGAGGCCCTTCATCTCCTCGCCGACGAGCCAGCCGGTCGCCGAGTCATAGTTCATCACGCAGGTCGAGTTGGCGTGGATCCCCATCTTGTGCTCGATCGACCCGCAGGTGACGCCGTTGCGATCGCCGAGCGAACCGTCTTCGTTGACGAGGAACTTCGGCACCACGAACAGCGAAATGCCCTTCGAGCTGTCGGGCGCGCCCGGCGTCTTGGCGAGGACGAGGTGGATGATGTTCTCGGTCAGGTCATGCTCGCCGCTCGAAATGAAGATCTTCGTACCGGTGATCGCATAGGACCCGTCCGCCTGCGGCTCGGCCTTGGTGCGGATCAGGCCCAGATCGGTGCCGCACTGCGGCTCGGTCAGGTTCATTGTCCCGCCCCATTCGCCCGACACCATCTTCGGCACGTACATCGCCTTCTGCTCGTCCGATCCCTTGGCGACCAGCGCGGCGATCGCGCCATGCGTCAGGCCGGGGTACATCGCGAACGCCATGTTCGACGAGATCATGTATTCCTGGAACGCGGTCGAGACGACGTGCGGCATCCCCTGCCCGCCATATTCGGGCTGGTTGCCAAGCGTCGCCCAGCCGCTCTCGACATATTGCTTGTACGCCTCCTTGAAACCGTCGGGCGTCGTGACCGAGCCGTCCTCGTGGCGGGTGCAGCCCTGCTGATCACCCGACAGGTTGAGCGGGAACAGCACCTCGGCGACGAACTTGCCGCCCTCTTCCAGCACGGCGTCGACGACGTCGGGGGACGCCGCGTCGAAGCCCGGCAGGTTGCTGTAGCGGTCGAGGCCGACGACCTGTTCGAGGACGAAGCGCGTGTCGCGGACGGGGGGCGTATATTGGGGCATGGTCTATCCTTGCTGGTCGTTGGCGCGGCCGACTTCGAGAAGGGCCACGAAATTGGTGAGTTCGTCGATGGCGGCGTCGATATCCCGCTTCTGCGCGGTCAGGAGTGCGATCCGCGACTGGCTGCGCTCGATCACGACCTGACGCTGCGCACGACGCCCGTCGCCAACGTCGTAAAGGTCGATCATCTCGCGGATCTCGCCAAGGCTGAAGCCGACACGCTTGCCGCGCAGGATCCATGCGAGCCGTGCACGGTCACGGTGCGAGTAGATACGCTGCGTGCCGCGGCGCTCGGGCGCGATCAGCCCTTCGTCTTCGTAGAAGCGAAGCGCGCGTGCGGTCACGTCAAACTCGCTCGACAGATCCGATATCGTGAAATGGTCGCGATCGTGCCGCGGTTCGATCACCGCATAGGATTCGGGAGATGCCCGTTCTGCCGGGGATGCTCTGGTCGCCATGCCGGAACATTTAGCTCTCGTTTACGTCAACGTCAATCTCGGCAGAGAAATTTGCCCGCCTTCGAGCGGAGCGTGGCCGCCTCGGACCGCGACTCGCTCAACCGATCGACCGTCACCGCGGCAAGCGAGGCACGTCCCGCACACAGCGCTTCGCACGCTTCGGGCATGTCGGCGGGGAACGTGATGCGATCCCCGTCGAACCGCGCATCGAATGCGCATTTGCCGAACGTCATCTGCAGCCGCTCGCCGGAGCGCTCGACTGTCCCCGATGCAGCGCAGCTCTGAGCTTCGCCATAATCGACGCTGACGCCGATCCGGCTGACCCGCTCGGTCCCAATGATGCAGATCCGGTCGGTATCGCGCGCCCAGGAGCCCTGAAGCGCGGCACCGGGATCACCAACGATACCCGCGCTCCGCGCCGCCGCCTCGAGCCGCGAACCGGGCGTGCTCTCGGTATTGGTGATGCTCGTCGACGCACCGTCGCATCCGGCCAGCAGCCACAGCAGGAGCATGAGCTCGCCACGCCTGTGGCTCATTCGGCGGTCACCAGGCCATCACCCTCTATACGCCGGAAAAAACAGGTACGTTCGCCGGTGTGACAGGCCGGCCCCGCGGCATCGGCGATCACCCATATCGCGTCCTGGTCGCAGTCGATCCGGAGTTCGGCGACGCGCAGCACATTGCCCGACGTCTCCCCCTTGCGCCACAAGGCCTGCCGGCTCCGCGACCAGAAATGCGCCTCTCCGGTCGCCTGGGTCTGCGCCAGCGCGTCGGCATTCATGTGCGCCACCATCAAGACATCGCCCGACACGCGGTCGGTGACGACCGCCGTCAGCAGGCCGGAGGAGTCGAACTTCGGATCGAGCGTCAGGCCCGTGTCGCGGCTGTGTGTCATGCCCGGGGACATACCAGAAAGCGGGCGCGAAGCGACGCAAGAGATCAAACCCATTGCGCAATGTTATTACAAGGAGGCGACAAACGCGTGAACCGCGACTATAGGGCATGCTCCGCACGACGTGAGACCCGGCATGCTGACCACAAACCCTTATGATGACGACAAACTCCGTGAAGAATGCGGGGTGTTTGGCGTCTCGGCCACCGACGGCGCGGCGGCGCTTGTCGCCCTGGGCCTCCATGCGTTGCAGCATCGCGGCCAGGAAGCCGCCGGCATAACGACGTTCGACGGGGCGCATTTCCATACGCACCGCGCAATGGGCCATGTCGCCGGGAACTTCGATCGCGACGACGTGATTCGCGCGCTGCCGGGCACGGTCGCCTGCGGGCATGTCCGCTATTCGACGACCGGCGAGACCGCACTCCGCAACGTGCAGCCGCTGTACGCCGAGCTGTCGACGGGTGGTTTCGCGATCGCGCACAACGGCAATATCTCGAACGCTATGCGGCTGCGTCGTGAACTCGTCCGTCGCGGTTCGATCTTCCAGTCGACCAGCGATACCGAGACGATCATCCATCTCGTCGCAACCTCGAACTATCGCACGCTGCTCGATCGCTTCATCGATGCGCTAAAGCAGGTCGAGGGTGCCTATTCGCTCATCGTGATGACGCCCGAGGGCATGATCGCCTGCCGCGATCCGCTGGGCATCCGGCCGCTGGTCATGGGCAAGCTTGGCGACGCGGTGATCTTTGCGTCCGAAACGGTCGCGCTCGACGTCGTTGGCGCAACCTTCGTCCGCGCGGTCGAGCCGGGTGAGCTCGTGATCGTCCAGGGGTCCGAAATCCGCTCGATCCGCCCGTTCGCGCCGATGGCGGCGCGGCCGTGCATCTTCGAATGGGTCTATTTCTCGCGCCCCGACTCGATCGTCGACGATCATTCGGTCTATTCGGTGCGGAAAGCGATCGGGGCGCAGCTCGCGATCGAATCGCCGGTCGATGCCGATCTCGTCATCCCGGTCCCCGATTCGGGCACCCCCGCGGCGATCGGCTATGCGCAGCAATCGGGGATTCCGTTCGAGCTCGGGATCATCCGTTCGCATTATGTCGGTCGCACCTTCATCTCGCCGGGCGACAAGGTCCGCCATCTCGGCGTGAAGCTGAAGCACAATGCCAACCGTGCGCTGATCAAGGGCAAGCGCGTCATTCTCGTCGACGATTCGATCGTCCGCGGGACGACCTCGCTCAAGATCGTCCAGATGATGCGCGAGGCGGGCGCGGCCGAAGTCCATATGCGCATCGCCAGCCCGCCGACCCGCCACTCCTGCTTCTACGGAGTCGACACGCCGGAGCGCGCCAAGCTGCTCGCAGCCAAGCTCGATCTGGGCGGCATGACCGGCTTCATCCACGCCGACAGCCTCAACTTCATCTCGATCGACGGGCTGTACAAGGCGCTCGGTGAGGCGAAGCGCGCGGATATTCGTCCGAAATATTGCGATGCCTGCTTCACCGGCGATTACCCGACCACGCTGACCGATCATGACGAGGGCGCCGAAGTCGATCAGTTCGCGATGCTCGCCGAACGCGTCATCTGACAAGTCCTGGAGCTAGAATGACCGACAAGCCTCTCGAAGGCCGGCTTGCGCTGGTCACCGGCGCAAGCCGCGGCATCGGCGCCGCCACCGCGATCGCGCTCGCTGCAAAGGGCGCGCATGTGGTTCTGACCGCGCGCACGCCGGGCGGCCTCGAAGAGGTCGAGACGGCGATCCATGACGCCGGCGGCTCTGCGACGATTGCGCCGCTTGACCTCGCCGAGAGCGAGGCGATCGGCCGGCTCGCAAGTGCGATCGGGGATCGCTGGGATGCGCTCGACATCCTGGTGCTGAATGCCGGCATGCTGGGGTCGCTGTCGTCGGTCCCGGCGATCGATCCGAAGGAAATGGCGCAGGTCCTGACGCTCAACGTCAGCGCGCAGGCGGCGATGATCGCCGCGTTCGATCCGATGCTGAAAAAGGCGAAGTCGGCGCGCGTGATCGGTGTCACGTCGAGCGTCGGCCGCAAGCCGCGAGCCTATTGGGGGCTCTACGGTGCCTCCAAGGCGGCGTTCGAGACGCTGCTTGGTGCTTATGGGGACGAGATGGCCGAGATCAGCGGCATTCGCACCGCGATCGTCGATCCCGGCGCGACCCGCACCAAGATGCGCGCCCGCGCCTATCCCGGCGAGGATCCGAACTCGGTCAAGGATCCGCAGGTCGTCGCCGACCGCATCGTCGCGCTGGCTGTCGACGGGTTCGAACCCGGGCATTTCGAACGCGTGGCCTAAATCCCTCCCCTTGCGGGGCGGACGATCAGCGTCGCTTCACCAGCGTCACCTGTGCGACGTCGATACCGCCACCGCGGAACCCGCCCTCGCAATACATCAGGTAATAGCGCCATAGCGCGACGAACTTCGCGTCGAGCCGTGCCGGCAGGCGCCCCTGCGCGACAGCGGCGTCGAACGCGGCCCGCCAACGCCGGCATGTCTCTGCATAGTGCAGCCCGAAGCTGCGTGGATCCTCCCATATCAACCCGCGTGCCTCCGCCAGGGCGCGGAACCGCGGCTCGGACAGCAGCATGCCGCCGGGAAACACGTAGCGCTGGATGAAGTCGACGCTTGTCGAATAGGCGTCGAAGATCGCATCGTCGATCGTGATATATTGAAGCGCGGCACGGCCGCCGGGTTTCAACGCCCGTGCGACGGCGTCGAGATAGGCCGGCCAATAGGCCTCACCCACCGCCTCGACCATTTCGATACTGGCCACCGCGTCATAGGTGCCGACGACGTCGCGGTAATCGGTCAGCGAAACGGTCACCCCGGTCAGCCCCGCCTCGGCCATCCGCGCGTCGACCTGTCGCTTCTGCTCGGTCGACAGGGTGAGACCGTGCACGTCGACACCGGCCTGCGCGGCGAGGGCCGCGAAGGACCCCCAGCCGCAGCCGATCTCGAGGATGCGATCGCCAGGCTGCGTACCCGTCCTGTCGAGGATGGCCTGGAGCTTCGTCGTCTGGGCGTGCTCCAGCGGTTCGGCCCCGCTGATCGGCTCGGCGAACAGCGCGCTCGAATAGGTCAGGCTGGGATCGAGCCACGTCTCGTAAAAGTCGTTGCCGAGATCATAATGCGCGGCGATGTTGCGCCGTGATCCCGTGCGGTGATTGCGACGCATCCAGTGCCACGCGCGTGCCGAGAGTCGGGCAACCCCACCCGATCGCGCCGTCCGGCCCAACGATATACGGTTGCGCATGAACAGGTCGAACAGCGGGACCGGATCGGGACTGGACCAGTCGCCCGCGGTCCAGCCTTCATACCAGCCGACCGATCCGGCCGTTGCCAGCCTTACCAATGCCCGCCAGCGATGGACGGTGACGACCGGCATCGGGCCGGGTGCGCGCCCTCCCAGCAAACGGCGGGTGCCGTCAGGCAAGCTCGCCTCGATACCGCCGCTCTCGAGTCCTGCATCGATCCGGTCGAGCAGGCGGTGAAATATCGGCGCGGTCAGGCGTGCGGCACTGGTTGCGCGCCCTGTAGCGGCGTCGTCAAAGGCATGGGCGGCGGTCATCGCGGCGCTCCATGCAACAGCGTCGCCACCTAGGAAAGAGGCGCGTGCCAAAAGGCGTCAGCGCGCGTGCCGCCCGGCCTCCAGCGCGCGCTCGCGTGCCTCGCGGTGACCGATGATCTTGGCCGGATAGTCGCGCGGCCGGCACCCGGACTCGTCCGGGTCGTGGATCGCGTCGCCCGTAACCCCGGCGAGCTCCGGCACCCATTGGCGGATATAGTCGCCCGCATCGAATTTTTCCGATTGCGACAGCGGCGCCATGATCCGGCCGAACATGTTCGAATCAACCCCCGTGCCCGCGGCCCACTGCCAGTTGACCGAGTTGTTGCCGTAGTCGGCGTCGACCAGGCAGTCCCAGAACCATCGTTCGCCCTCGCGCCAGTCGAGCAGCAGATGTTTGACGAGGAAGCTCGCGGTGATCATCCGGACGCGATTGTGCATCCAGCCCGTCGCCCAGAGCTGTCGCATCCCTGCATCGACGATCGGATAGCCCGTCCGGCCGGTCTGCCACGCCTTCAAATCGGACGCCGCCGCCTTGCCGGTGCGCCATGGCAGCGCATCGAACGCGGGCCTTCCGTTGCGGCGGCCGTAATCGGGGAGCGCCAGCACCACGCCTTGCGTGAAATCCCGCCACGCCACCTCCTTGCGGAACGTCGTCACGCCGTCGCCATGCCCTGACACGGCATGCCAGACCTGGCGGGGACTGATCTCGCCGAAATGAAGATGCGGCGACAGCCGGGACGTCCCTTCGGTCGAGGGGATGTTGCGGTCGTGGTCGTAATCGTCGGCGACGTCCGCGAACCGCGCCACCGCCTTCCGCGCTGCATCCTCCCCGGGGCGCCAGTCGGAGAAGCCACCCGACCAGTCGGGCTTGGTCGGCAACAGCTTCCAGCTCTTCAGTGTGTCCGATTCCGGCCACGTCTCCGGCGCGTCGATCTTGCGCGGCATCGCCACCGGTTCCGGCGGCGGCATCATCTGCGACAATGCTTTCCAGAACGACGAATAGACGCGGAACTGCCCGCCTGCTCCGGTCGTCACGCTCTCGACCCGGGCCAATTGGTTGCCGTCGTGGAGGCAGATCGCGTCGCCGAGCGCATCCTCGGCCTTGCGCCACCATGGCTCGTACTGGCGTGTCGCGAACACCCGCTCCGCGCCCGTCTCCGTCATCAGCGACCGCAGCGTCGCAACCGCATCGCCCCGCCGCAGGATGAGGCGGGAGCCCTTCTTGTCGAGCGACTTGGCGAACGCCTCGAGGCTGTGATGGAGCCACCAGCGCTGGGCACCGCCGATCGCCCAGTCGCCGGGCGCGTCGTCATCGAGGATATAGACGGGGATCACCGGCCCTTCCTGCGTAGCGGCGACGAGCGCCGGGTGATCATGCAGGCGAAGGTCCTGGCTAAGCCAGAGAAGTACGGGTGTTGTCATCGCCTGCTGCTACACTTTGGAGGCCGTTGCGGTTCCCTTGGCATCCTCGAATGCCGCACCAAGTGTCATGATCGCAGTGACATGGCGCTCGGCAATGGCGAGCGCGTCGTCGCCATAGCCGCCGCCGACGGTGCTCGCCAGCGGGATGCCACGCGCGATCGCCAGCCGCGCGATCAGGCGTTCGCGTCGTACCAGTCCGTCGAGCGTCAGCGACAGCCGGCCGAGCCGGTCTCCTGCAAAGGGATCCACCCCCGCCTGATACAGGATCAGGTCGGCGCCGAAGGAATCGAGCAACGGGACCAGCGTCTCTTCCAGCGTCGCCAGATACTGGTCATCGTCGACGCCGTCAGGCAGCGGTACGTCGAGCGTCGACTGCGCTTTTCGCACCGGAAAGTTCTTGTCTGCATGGATCGAATAGGTGGCGATTCCCGGCCGGCCCGCGAGCAGCGCGGCGGTGCCATCGCCCTGATGGACGTCGCAATCGACCACCAAGACCCGCTCGACGCTGCCCTCCTCGACCAGCCGGACCGCAGCGACGGCGAGATCGTTGAACACGCAATAGCCCGCGCCCGTATCGGCGAGCGCATGATGACTGCCGCCCGCGGTATTGGCGGCAAAGTCGTGGCGCAGCGCGAGCACCGCGGCGACCCAGGTGCCGTCGGGAACGATCGCGGCGCGGCGGGCAACGGGGGCGCTGACCGGAAAGCCGATCCTGCGTTCCTTCAAGGGCGGCACGCGGGCTTCGAGAACCTCGGCGACATAGTCCGGCTCATGGACCGCCTCGAGCCATTCACGCGGCGTCGCGCGCGGCTCGTGCCAGGCCACCGCGCTGCCATGCGCGCGCAGCAGATCGCGGATGAGCCCGTTCTTGTTCCAGCGATAAGTCGACCGGGCGGGCGCCGGGGTCACATAATCGGGATGGTGGACAACATGGATCATCGCGACCGACCGCACGATTGATCCGCGGCGATCGCCGACGGCGCGGACAAACCCCGCCACTTCACCGAGGTCCGCCTCATCCCCCTGCTCCTATCATACGCCACCACCATGTCCTTCGCTCAACGCGGAGTCCTTTCGGAGGATGCATGATCGCGTGGCGCGGCTCGACCGTCTTCGGGCTTGCGGACGGTCAGGAAACACTCGAATGGGCAGGGATGACCGATCCGACCACCCTGCCCTATCGTCCCTGCGCGGGCATCATGCTGATCAACGGAGCGGGCCGGGTGTTCGTCGGCCGCCGCAGCGACTCGACGCTCGACGCGTGGCAGATGCCGCAGGGCGGGATTGACCCCGGCGAGGACCCGGAGACCGCGGCCCTTCGCGAACTGGGCGAAGAAACCGGCGTCTCACCCGACAAGGTCACGCTGATCGCGCAGGCCCCGGGCGAGTTCGTCTACGATCTTCCCCCCGAACTTCTCGGCAAGGTCTGGAAGGGTCGCTGGCGCGGCCAGCGGCAGCGCTGGTTCCTCTACCGCTTCCACGGCGATGACCGCGATATCGCGATCGACACCGAGCATGCGGAATTCGATGCCTGGCGCTGGATCGACCCCGCCGAGCTCCCGGCAGTGATCGTCCCGTTCAAGAAGCGCCTCTACGAGGAGGTACTTGCCGCCTTCGCGCCACATCTCGGCGCAAGCGGACCGCGCTGAACCGTTCCCAACGCGGCGTGGTGACGCTACGGAACCCTGTGTGCCGATCCAGCCCCTCCTCCTGTCGCGATTTTGACCCGATTATGCGCTGTTTCCGTCTCCCGCTTCTCGCCGGCCTCCTGGTGACGGCATTGGCCCCCGCGCCCGCCATCGCCCAGACCGTGATGATTCCGGAAAATATCCGCGCGATGCTCGATGCCGCACTCGATGCGGGTAACGAGAGCGATGTCTCGACGATCGTCAAATATGCCCGCGCGGCCGACCCGCTCAGCGGCGACGCGGTTCTGGCAATCGCGGAAAAATGGAAGGCCGATCGCGCCGCCCAACGCACACAGGTTATCCGTCAGGCCAGCTTCCTCGACCTCTGGAGTGGCCGGGCGGAAGTCGGCGGCTATCTCACCACCGGTAATTCGGACACGGCCGGCGGTACCGCGGTCGTCGACCTGACCCGCGAGGGCCTGCGCTGGCGACAGAAGTTCCACGTCCAGGCGGATTACCAGGAAAATCAGAATGTCGCCGTGCGAGAGCATTATCTCGCGTCCTACGAACCCAACTACAAGATCGACGACCGCGCCTATATCTATGGCGCAGGGCAGTATGAGGGGGATCGGTTCCTCGGCTATAACAACCGCTATTCGGTCTCGGTCGGCGGCGGGTACAGCGTGCTGAAATCGGCGAGGACCAAGCTCGATCTCGAACTGGGGCCGGCATATCGGAACACCGACTTCACGGACAACACGAACCAGAGCGCGATCGCCGGACGCGGGACGCTGAACTTCAGCTGGCGGATCACCAACGGCCTGTCGGTCACCCAGGTTGCATCCGCCTATGTCCAGCGGTTCAACAGCACGCTCGGTGGAACCACTTCGCTGACCGCGAAACTGATCGGTCCGCTATCGGCTTCGCTGTCCTATGCCGTTCAATATGAAAGCGAACCGCCGGCGGGATCGATGACGACCGACACGACCAGCCGTGCCGCGCTGGTTTACAGCTTCTGACGGTTCCCCCCCGCGCCGCGCGAGGCTAGGGTCGGGGGATGAGAGGACTTTCGGACGACGAAACAGGCGCGGTCGCCAGGCTTGATGCGGCCGCGATGCTGCAGCAGGTGGAGCGCTGGGCCACGGTCAACAGCGGCACGCGCAACCTTGAGGGGCTGGCGACGATGGCAGGGCTGCTCGCCGACGCGTTTTCGTGTCTTCCCGGCGATATCACACTCGTCGAGCCCGAACCGGCCGATAGCGTCGCGACCGATGGCACCGTAAACCCGCTGGACCACGGCCGGCATCTCCATCTTCGCGTTCGCCCGGATGCCGCGATGCGGATGCTGTTCACCGGTCACATGGACACGGTCTATCCGCGCGACCACATGTTCCAGACATTGCGGAATCTGCCGGATGGCACGATCAACGGACCCGGCGTCGCCGACATGAAGGGCGGGCTGGCCGTGATGCTGGCCGCGCTCAAGACGATCGAGGCCAGCCCGCTGGGTCGGCGGATCGGGTATGACGTGGTGATCAACTCGGACGAGGAAACCGGCTCCTTCTCGTCCGCCGCTCTTCTCGCACGCGCGGCGCAGGGAAAGATTGCGGCCCTGACCTACGAGCCGGCGCTTGCTGACGGCACGCTGGCCGGCGCACGCGGTGGCACGGGCAATTTTTCGATCACCGTCCGCGGCCGGAGCGCACACGCCGGCCGCAATCCCGAGGAGGGCCGCAACGCGCTGGTCGCGGCCGCCGACATCGCGGTCCGGCTGTCAAAGGTCCGCAGGCCCGGGCTGTCCGTCAATCCCGCAAGGATCGATGGCGGCGGTCCCAACAACGTCGTTCCCGACGTCGCCGTCCTTCGCATCAACTTCCGCCCGGCGACGCGCGACGACATCACCCAGGCCCGCGCGCATATCGACGCCGTCGTTGCGGCGGTTTCGGCCGAGCATGACGTCCAGATTGCAGTCCATGGCGGGTTCAATCGTCCGCCCAAGCCGATCGATACGGGGGCCGCGGACTTGTTCGCGCTGGTCAAGGCGAGCGGCGCGGACCTTGGCCTGGACATCGCCTGGAAAGCGACCGGGGGCGTGTGCGACGGCAACAACATCGCGGCCGCCGGCGTGCCGGTCGTCGACACCATGGGGGTCCGCGGCGGCGCGATCCATTCACCGGACGAATTCATGGTTCCCGAGAGTCTGACCGAGCGGGCGGCGCTGTCCGCGGTCACCATCCTGCGAATCTGCGAGAACGGCTTATGAGGACGCATCTGTGAGTTTCCGGATCCGCGCGGCGGTCGATAGCGACCTCCAGCCCTTGTACGAGATGGCCAAGCTGACCGGCGGGGGCTTTACCAACCTGCCCCCCGATCGCCGCGCGCTGCGCGCCAAGCTCGAACGCAGCCACGCCGCTTTCGCCCGGACCGCGCCCGCCGAAGACGGCGTGGTCAGCGACGAACTGTTCGTCCTTGTCCTCGAGAATTGCGAGACGGGTGAGGTCCGCGGTACGTGCCAGCTGTTCACGCATGTCGGTCAGAGCTGGCCCTTCTACAGCTACCGGATCGGCACGCTGACGCAGCACAGCCGCGAGCTTTCGCGAACCTTCCGCGCCGACATGCTGAGCCTTGCCACCGATCTCGAGGGGTCGAGCGAGGTCGGCGGCCTGTTCCTGCATCCCGGCGAGCGTGCAGGCGGGCTCGGCCTGTTGCTCGCGCGCAGCCGCTATCTCTTCATCAAGGCGCATCGCGCGCGGTTTGCCGACCGAATTCTCGCCGAGCTTCGCGGGATCATCGACGAGGCGGGTGGTTCGCCGTTCTGGGACGGTCTGGCGGGGCGGTTCTTCGGGATGAATTTCCAGGACGCCGATCAGTTCAATGCGATCAACGGGCATCAGTTCATCGCCGATCTGATGCCGAAGCACCCGATCTACACCGCGATGCTGTCCGAGACCGCGCGCGCCGCGATCGGCCTGCCGCACCCCTCCGGCCGGGCGGCGATGCGGATGCTCGAGAATGAGGGGTTCGCATTCGAGAATTATGTCGACATCTTCGACGGCGGGCCGACGATGACCGCGCGCACCGACAAGGTCCGGTCGATCGCGGATGCGCGCACGGCCCAGGTCGTGACGATTGCGGACACCCTGCCCGCAAGCGACGTCACGACCGAAGCGCTGGTCGCGACGGGAACGCTGGCGGACTTCCGATGCGCGTTCGGCGATATCCGCCCGGTGGCCGATGGGATCGCCCTCTCGCAGGGCTGCGCAGCGGCGCTGGACGTCAGCGAAGGCGCATCCGTCCTTCACGTGGCGCGCCTCTGATGCGCGGCGCCAACCTCGTCGAGATCAACTTCGACGGCCTGATCGGTCCCAGCCACAATTACGCAGGGCTGAGCCCCGGCAATCTGGCCGCGACCCGCAATGCAGGCGCTGTCGCACGGCCTCGTGCGGCCGCGCTGCAGGGGATCGCGAAGATGCGCGCGAACCTCGACCTCGGGCTGGTGCAAGGCATTCTCCTTCCTCACCCCCGCCCCGACCATCGCTGGCTCGATTCGCTCGCGACCCGGTATGCGGACGCACCGCGGCATCTGCAGGCCCAGGCAATGTCGGCCTCGGCGATGTGGGCGGCCAATGCCGCGACCGTATCGCCCGCCCCCGACACCGCGGACGGGCGCTGCCACCTGAGCGTCGCCAACCTCGGCACGATGCCGCACCGCAGCCACGAATGGCCAGCAACGCTCGCGCAGCTGCGTATCGCCTTCGCCGACCCGGCCTTCGCGGTGCACCCGCCCGTCCCGCTGCCGTTCGGCGACGAGGGCGCGGCAAACCACATGCGACTGTGCGAAGCCCACGGCGCACCGGGCGTCGAAATCTTCGTCTATGGCGAAGCCGGCGGCCCGTTCCCCGCGCGTCAGCACCGCGAGGCCAGTGAGGCGATCGCGCGCCGGCACGGGCTCGACCCCGCGCGGACCCTGTTCGTGCGCCAGTCAGATGCAGCGATCGCGGCAGGCGCGTTCCACAACGACGTGGTCGCGGTCGCCAACGAAACCGTGCTGTTCACGCACGAGCAGGCCTTTGCCGACGCGGACCGCTTCTATGACGACCTGCGACAGCTGATGCCCTCGGTCGAGATCGTCGAGGTGCCCAGCGCCCGCGTCAGCCTCGAAGATGCAGTCAGCTCCTATCTCTTCAATGCGCAGCTCGTCTCGCGCGAAGCGGGCATGACGCTGATCCTGCCCGAGGAAGCCCGCGGCAACAAACCCGTCTGGCGTTGGCTGGGCGAGCATATCGCGGGCAACGGACCGATCCGCGCGGTCGAGATTGTCGACGTCCGCGAATCGATGGCCAATGGCGGCGGCCCCGCCTGCCTGCGCCTGCGGGTCGTCGCCGACCCCCGGACGGTCGATCCAAGCTTCCTTGTCGATCACGCCAGCCTCGACCGTATCGCCGGCCTCGTCACCGAGCACTGGCCCGAGACGATCGACGCGAATGCGATCGGCGACGCGGCGCTCGTCGCCCGGATCGAGGCCGCGCATCGTGCCTTGCTCGAGGCCCTCGATCTTGTCGGGTTAATTGACAGATAACCCGAGTTGGCGGAATTGCGCGAGTCGCGAGCAGAGTTTTCCACTGTTTGTACGTTCACGGTTTGCTCTCCCACCGCGCAAGGGCGGCATCGGCGAGCGTCGATTGGTTGCGCTGTCGGGCGTAATGCTCGACCATCTGCAGCGATTGGCCGCTGACCGATGCGGTCTCGGCGGTTGAGCACCCGGCCTCGAGAAGCGCGATCACGGCGTTCTTGCGCAGACCGTGCGGTACTGGATGCTGCAGCCATCGCCGAACGCGGACGCGGGTTGGTGTTGCGGATGCTGGATGAGCTGGAGGCGACGACAACGCATGCCGGCGAACTCGAGGAGATGATCGAGGAGATCACCGCTGACGATCGCGATGGCCGTCGGCGCGATGGCATGCTCGGCGCGATCAGCCTTGGTGGCCGGGCGAAGACACTGAAGGAAGGGATGGCGCATTGCCGTGCTGACGAATATCCCAAACAACACGTCCGCGCGTGACTGGCGCGATACGGTGAACGCTCTGATCAAGCGGGTTGCCGCCCTTGAGGCGGCTGGCGTCCCGGTGGAAACCCCCGCGCCAGCCTTCACGACGCAGCCGAGCATCAGTCCAACCAGCGGCACCGCTGGATCGACGGTGTACGCCGCGACGCCTGGCACCGTCAGCAACGGCTCTGTCGTGTCCCGCGCATGGTTGCTGAATGGCACCGCCATTAGCACTGGCGTGACCGCTCTGCCCGCGTCGTCCGGTACGCTCGCCTATCAAGAAACGGCGTCAGGCCCAGGCGGCACGACGACGTCGACGGTTCAGGTAGCTGCGGTGACTGCGGCAACCGTCACTCCGGCACCTGCGCCTGCCTTCACTTCGCAACCCAGCATCAGCCCGAACACCGGCACCGCGGGACCGACGACATTCACCGCGACCGCGGGCAACGTCAGCGACGGATCGGTTACGTCGCGATCGTGGACGATCAACGGGACGGTGATCAGCACCGGGATCACCGGGTCTCCGGCATCATCCGGCACCCTGACCTACCAAGAGACAGGGACCGGGCCAGGCGGCACCGCGCAGTCGACGGTACAGCAGGTGACCGTCGCAACAGCAGCCGCGGCAGCCCCGGCCTTCACGGCACAGCCGACGATCAGCCCAACGGCTGGTACGGCTGGGACAACGACCTATACCGCGACGCCGGGCGCAGTGAGCAACGGTACGCTCACCTCGCGGGCCTGGGCGCTCAACGGGTCGGTGATCAGCACGGCGCTGACCGCCGCTACAGCATCCGCAGGCACGCTGACGTATCAGGAGTTCGCAACCGGGAATGGCGGTACCGCTCAGTCCACGGTCGAGCAAGCCACCGTTGCAGTTGCAGCTTCAGCAGGAACGACGCCGATCTACGTGTCGTTCGCCGGATCATCCACGCCCGCCAAAGCGGTCACCGAGGGAACTGGCTACACGAGCAATTCCCGCGCTAGCAAAACAACAAACGGGACGACGTTCACTGGACTCGGTGGCGTAGACGCGGGCGCCCATGGCTTCACTGAGGCGCTCATTGCCGGGCTAAATCGCGATGTACGCATCGTCGCTCGTGGTGGGAGTGGCACAACGCTCGCGGGGCTGGATGCGGATGGTAGCGCGCAAAGAGCGGGCACCGGCAACGCGCTTCTTGCATTGCTCGCCGCGGGGGTAAGCCCGGAAGATATATATCAGTATCTGCAAGCTGGCTGGAACGACGCAGAAAATGGCCCTCGACCTGCAAGTGTTGCATCGCATGTCGCATTGATCAGGTCGGTAATCAGCAAGCTTCGTGCCGAAACCGGTATGCCAAACCTCCACATCTTGTTGGGTCAATCCCAGCGCGGCTATCGCATCGAGCAGGTGATGGTTCGTCAGGCCGAACTCATCGTAGCAAATACGGACGTAAATGTTCGTCTGGGTACGTCATGTTACGACAACCCGGTCCAGTCCGACATGATCCATCAGACCAGCGAAAGCCAGTTTGCCATACACGGCCCCCGCCTCGCGCAGCAGCTTATTGCATGGGTACAAGGCACCTCGCAGAAGAGCGGGCCTTCCATCGTCAGCGCGGCTTATTTCAGCCCTACCGCTATCGACGTGACGATCCAGCATGGTTCGGGATCAGACTTTACGCCAACCAGCGGCATCACCGGGTTTGACGTCAGCTTCGACGGTGCCTCTACCTGGGCCACTGTCAGCGGCGCGCGCCAGTCCGCTAGGGTCGTCCGCCTGACGGTTGCCGACAGGGGTGGCGTTGCCGCCTTGATTCGGTACCTCGGAACAGGCTTAGCCGATGTATCGGGCGTCCTACGTGACAACACGACGCCGCAGCCATTGCCCCTGGATCAGGGTCTCGCGAACCTAACGATCGCGGCGCTGCAGGTGGTCGAAACGCCCCCGCCGTTTTCCGACACCTTTACCGCAGCAGACGACACGCTTTTGTCAGCGCACACTTCCGACACCGGGCATACTTATAGCGCTGAGGCCAATCGCTATCGCATCAACAGCGGAACCGTTAGTGTCCCGGACACAAGCGGCGTTGCCCGACTTACGTTGATTGACCGCACTTTCCTGAAGGCAAATCAGTACGTCGAAGCAGACATCTTTTTTTCAGCAGGGTCTCTCGACGCGTCTTCGCTTTTGCTTCGAGGTTCTGGAACCGAATATTTTATAGCCGGGTTCAGCGTTGGCAGCAATCGCTGGATTATCGGCAAAGTACAGAATGGCACCTTTGCTCAGTATCGTGAAGTCGCGTTCACCCCTGTCATCGATACGCCTTACCGCCTCCGGTTTGAGGCGATATTGAACGAGGATACCACCACAACTCTTAGCCTTCTGGTCAATCGCGCAGCAGTGCTGACCCCGTTCACAACTCCGGCAGGGCTTCTAACTGCACCCGGAAAGCCGGGTTTCCGAGGTTTTGGTACCGGAGGCCGTGTTCGCTGGAATATTGCCATAGCTGGCGAGATCTGATGCCGTTAAAGCAGTTCGCATTCTTGGCACATGCCTTACCCGTCGAAATAGGTGGATCCACCACAGCTAGCGCAGGTGTCCCGCTTGGTGCGCCGCCTTGAGAGCAGAGCAGCAATCAGACGCAAAATAATCATCGCTCAAAGTCGCAAATCCAGACTTCCGCCGAAAACCTCAAATCTCAGCAGGGAAATCGATATGATCCGGGTTAAGCTCGCTGCCGTCATCGCTGTGCTCGCCACTTCGGCGGCAGCTCAAACGGAAACTGCCGTCATCGGCGCAAACCGGCCCGTCGCTAGTACGACGACAAAACAGAAAAACCTCGTAGCGCTCAGAGCTGCGCTCGATGCAGCTCAGGCGAAGGCGCAGGAGTCGATCAATGCAGGTGTCGCCTCTATCAAAAATGTAGAGGCAGCGAAGAAGGCCTAGAAAAGCTGTTGCCGGCGGGAGTTCCGTCCGGGCTGGTCGTTACCGCGCCGGCGGCCGCCCCAGCCTCACCCCGGCCCGCCGTGATCAATCCTGCCCCAGTTCCCGCGCCGGCCCCCAGCGCTGATCAGGCCGTTACCCTCCCATCATTCGCCTATGGCAAGCCTGCCAACGGTGTGGCGTGGTTCGGAGCCACCTTGGGCGACGGCAAGCACAGCGGCAGTGGCTGGCCGAAGGTTTCGGACATGCGAAGCATGGTCGACCTTGGCGTGAAGACGGTACGGCTCCCGATCGATCCGAAATACTGCGTGAACGCTGACGGCACGATCAACCAGTGGGTCGTCAAAACCCTGGCAACGGCCATCAAGTTTAACATCTCGCACGGCGTTTCCACTGTCCTGGACGCGCACACCTACCTGCCCTTTAGCGACCCGGCTGTCGCCACCTTTTGGGTGTCGTTTGCGCCGGCAATGGAGAAGGCGCTCGACGGTCCGACGCCGCTATTCGGGATTGAGCTGGCGAACGAGCCAGGGAAGGGCAGCAAGGACCTGACCGTCTGGACGGAACCGCTGCGCAAGACGATCCGAGCTATTCGGGTTGCGGGCTATCAGGGCTACATCTTTGCGGGCGCTGGCGACTGGAACAACATGACGTTCCTGCCGCTCGCTCTGGTCGAGGTCGAGCGCACGGGCGGCGTCAAGGCGATGGATCCGTACAACCGCACGATTTACACGGGGCACGACTACTGGAACAAGGACAGCAACCCCGGCAAGACGCGCAACGACCAGGGCGCAACTGTCGACGGTACGATCGTCATAGCTA
>NZ_LMKZ01000002.1:144061-152579 GCF_001422525.1 Sphingomonas sp. Leaf30
GGGCTTACAATGGAGTAGGCAAGGATGGTGCCGCGCTGATGGCTGACTACTTTGCTTTCGCCAAGGCCAACGAGGATGTGTTGCTCGGAAGCTGGTTCTGGATGGCAGGCAAGGTGAAGGCAGAATATCGCCACAAGGTCGAGGCGGGCAATCCAAATACGAAGGCGCTCCACAGTTTTTGGGCTGAGCGGTAAGCGCCTAGTACGTCCTGATAAGTCGTGGACCCGCCTGCCATATCGTAAATGAGACGGCAGGCATTCCATCGCTAACGTCGAAATATCAAATACGCATTTAGCGAAAATTGACCGGGCTTTTGCCTTTCGCTACCGAGACGACTGATCGAAGCATCGCACTTATGCCACGAACTCGTTGAAATATCTTTCCCGTCTCAATATCGCTTCCAAAGCCCTTCGATGCCGATTGGTTTGCTATAAATTTGTCTTGTTCGACAAGAGCGGGCGCAACCTGATAGACCGTCAACCCTTTCGCGACTGCCGAACTTTTAAAATTAAACAGAAAGTCATCTACCGGAGAATGTAGCTTCGGCTCCACAGCCAAAAGCTTTAGTGCGGCCGATTTGCTCAACACATAAGCGCCAGCGCCCCAGGCGGTGGACCTTACACGACGTACCGCGCGACCATCAATTCGGGACGAGGTCTTCCCGAGTTTGAGCCACTGCCCAGTGCTTTCAAGCCGTACGATGTCTGCGTCGGCTGGGATCCAGTTCGGGCTCTTCAGGAACGCCGGAGCTTCATCGGACACATGAACATCGTCCTCAATTATTACGCCGTAAGGCTCTAAGCCTTCTGCAATTTTCTCCCACGCCTTCACATGACTCATGAAGCACCCGATCTGCCCAGCGCTCCAGGTGCGCCCGTCGCGAGGACGGGAAGCAATAAATGCTGTGCGGTCCTTCTCTGGCATGGCGCTCCCATCGACAGCCGAAAGCCTAGAGTACGGAATGCCCAAGGCTTGGAGCCTTCGAGAAATGAACGCGAGCCGGGCCGGGGCGCGGTCTAGATTTATCAGGTAACATTGAATCATAATAACTCTTTCTTGATAAAATACGGCAAACCGTAATCATCGACGGGCTATACTGCCGGGGGCAGATCGCTGTATTTTGCAAACGCTTCGTTCATCAATGGCGGCGTGGTCATCCACTGCTCATCGGTCAGGATGACGGCTAATTTTTAAAAGTAGACCCATAGGATCACCAGTCTCGGCGACCACGTCCGTTATAGAACGGCGGTCCAGCATCGCTTCGTTGAAAGTCTCATCGGGATCGCTAGTAGCCAAAGTGACCTCCTCTTAACATGTTAGTTTTAGCTGTCGTGTAGGCAGCTAACAGTCGAGTTTTCCGCTTCATGTCGGACGTCGACATGCAATAAGCATCTCGCCACGCGCCCTGCAACACATAGCTTCGCGACGGCCTCTCGCGCTCGCATTCCAAGATCCGCATGGCTTCTGAGGCATAACCTCCCACTCCGCGCGCTCGCTGGCCGCTACCCGCATCTCGCACGGATCTAATAATTCAACATTGAAGGAGGTGATGCCCATGACCGGGTACACCGAGTTTCGTCAGTCCGGCCCCTGCCTGATAGCATGGCAGGGGCCGACGCCCGTCGCGCAGATCGCGTGGGATGCCGCTGAGAGCGGCTGGTACATCAATTTCTTATTTGTCGAGTAACCCCAGCTGCTTGCGCCGCTTCTGTCGAAATCCCGGAAGCTATGGCGCTGCAGCGGTCGCCCGATCCTTTCGTTTCACGCATCCCCCGATAATCAAGTCATCGGGAGGCTTATAGAGATCCTCGGAGCCGAGTGCTTTGCGGGCTCTTTACCATTGTCGACTTGGACCATCAAAATCAGAAGAAGAACCATGAGCAATACCGAGAACGCACGGTATAAAAAGCTCTCCGCCAAGGGTAAGACCGAGTACGGCCGCGACCGTGCGAAGGATGCTGACGCCAATGGCGGCACGTTCAACGCTGCTTTGACGAAGTTGCAGGCAGGCTATTACGACGCGATGTGACTAAGGCGCCCGGTTAGATAAAGCCGGGCGTTTCATCAAATTTGCAAGAAATCGATAAGGACCAGCATGCCTATTCATACGTATTATAGTCTAGTCACAGGCGAAGCGATCTTATTCCCTTGCAGGACGACATGACTGCGACTAGAAAACCTGGCTAACATATTTGAGCAAGATCTGGCAATCGGGTGGCTCTGCAAAAACAGACGCTAATCTGCTTCCAGGTGGTGCGTCCGACGCCATTCGCCGAGCATCAGGTTCCTGCGCTCCTCTCGGGCATCAGGCTTACGAGCTGCATCAGGCTTACGAGCGGCACCTGCCTTAGCGTTCGGCCGGGCGTAAAGTGTGGAAATGATGCGGGTAAAGCCGAAAGGTTTTGACGCATTTGGAAGCGGGAACCGGTAGCCAGCATCCCGCAGTTTGAGTAATTTGCACTCGCTGGACAATCTGCCTTAAAAAGAGGTCGCATCGTCATCCTGACGTCACAGTGTGGCCCGTCGTTCACGTTAATGAAATATTAATCATGAAACATAGTTAAGGCCGAAGGGCGGCATTTAAACTAGTATAGAAGGGAACCGAAAATGCGTTATTGGATCCTCGACAAGCAAAACAAGTGATTAAGGCGCCCGGTTCGAAAGAGCCGGGCGTTTTTCCCGAGCTCGGCGCCTCGTCGCTGGGAAGATAACTCTCTTCGGTTAGGTTCAGCGACCGATTGCCGTCGAGCGGGCCGAGCCCGCTGTCACGACAGATGCGACCATAGTCACACGCTAGACTTATGCATTGCTGCCTCCGATGCGCACCCCGGACTCATCCAAGCGGACAATACCTGCCTGACGCAGCTTCGATACAGCTTCATCGCGGCGACCTGCAAATTACGCCTGCGCACGGCGGAGCATATTGATCATACCGCCCTGACTGAACGTCAGACCGAACAGATCGGCAAACGCCCCCTGAAGCTGCGCATTTCGCGTGATCGGCAGCGAGCCGCCAGCCGCTTGTGGCGCTCCACGACCGGCGTGATCGGCGGCAGTTCGACCGCATAGTGCTCGCTTACCGTCTCGGCGACCAGATCGGTTGGTAGTGCCGCGCAACAGCCGGTGCAGGTACCCGCACGATGATCGATCGCGCGATCGAATGCCTCGCTCAGTATCCGGCTATGTCTCTCATGCCCTGGCGTTCCATCGCTGGCCGCGATGCCTCTCGGCGCTCCTTGCGGTCAGTCAATGGCGGCCTCGACGATGTCCGCGACGTCTTCGCAGGGCGCTACAGGCGCAGCACCAGTTCGATCAACTCGTCGCGGCCCAGGCGCTCGAGATCGGGACGATCCTTAGCCCCTTCAAATCAACGATCTTGCTCAACCGCAAGGGGGTGGGTGATTACTCCCTGAGGGCCGACCCAAGGCCGTGGTGGGCATGCATGAGTCAAGCCCGATCACTTTCACTTAGCTCGATTTCCAAAACGTCTGAAGCGACCTCGTATGAGGATTGCCGGCCTCTATCTTGTGGCGGTACCCAACCGACGTTTTACCCGCCATCCAGAACCATGTGCCGATAAGAACGTCTTGATTAGCCTTGGCGTAGGTGAAGTATTCCTCTTGAAGCTGCTTTCCATTCTTTCCGATGCCATTGAATGCAGGCAGCGGACCATCTGGAGAGATTCCTCCACCGATCTCGCTCATCACGACCTTCGCGCCGATCCTGCGCGCTACTCTCAATGCTGGATCATACCGCTTAGCAATGTTGATATTTCCATCAACAGCTTCACCTTGATCGTTTCGCGTCTTGCCGAGATTACTGTCTTTATTCCAGTAGTCGTGACCGGTATATATCGTAAGGTTGAGGGGATCCATTGCTGTGATCCCGCCGGTGCGCTCGACCTCTACCAATGCACTCGGCAGGAATGTCATGTTGTTCCAGTCGCCGGCACCCGCGAAAATATAACCCTTATATCCAGCAATGCGGATGGCTTTGATCGTTTTGCGCAGGGGCTCTGTCCAAAGGTTTAGATCCTTGCTGCTCTTGCCCGGCTCGTTTGTCAGTTCAATTCCGAACAACGGCGTTGCCCCACCTATTGCTTTTTCTATGGCTGGCGCAAACAGGGACCAGAAGCTCGCGACAGCAGGGTCGGTAAATGGCAGGTAGGTATGCGCGTCCAGGACAGTGGAGACGTTGCGGCTCATGTTGAACTTGATATCCGCCGCGAGTGTGTTGACGACCCATGTGTTGAGGGTGCCGTCGGCGTTCAGGCAGTACTGTGGAGCGATAGGGAGCCGTATAGCCTTCACCCCGAGGTCGACCATATATTGCATGTCGGAGGTCTTCGGCCAGCCGCTCCCGGTATTTTTGCCATCCCCCAGCGTGGCTCCAAACCACGTTGCGCCGTTGGCTGGTTTCCCGTTGTTGAATAAGATAGGGTCGCGACGCGGCGCTGCGATCGCAGCCGAGAACGTTGCAGCTACTGGTGTCACGGCCGGCGCCGTCTGAGACAGTGGGGTTGAAGGCCCTGCTATCACGACGATCGGTTGAGCAAACGTCGCCTGAGGCTGCGGATTTACTGTAGTAGCTGCTGCTGCAGCCAACGCTGCCATAGCTATTCCCGCTGCAATAGCGCTAGTAGTTGTAAGATACTGCAGTATTTTCATGTTCGCCGCCATTATCTGAAAAATCTGGTAATCAGTCTCGATTAGAACGTAGGCTTATAGCTATATTTTTGAAGCTACGGGTAACAAGCAAGATGAATAAGATCGTAACCATATTGAGTTGCCCGCTTGAGCTAGGTGCCGGTTGGTCATGACTGCGCCGGCAGATAGGAAGGTCGTTATGAACGGATATTTACCAGAAGTATTTGGTAGTGCAGCGGTTAGCGAGATTGTATAGTAAGCGTGACTGGCAGGCCGCGGATTATGCGGCTCGCGCCACTGGCTTTACGGTTTGTGCATCCCAGTTCCAGGGCATGAGTTCGTGCGATAGCGCGGCTGGCCAATCAGCTGCGATCTTTCCAATGGCATCGGTGATTTAGGCCTGCGGGTCGACGCCGATGGCCTTACCGGTCTGGATGACGGTGTAGATCGCTCGGCGCGCTCGCCGCCCGTCTTCGACGAACAGCCAGTTCCGCCGTCCGACGGCGACGCCGCGCAACGCTCGTCCGGCGATGTTGTTATCGATCTCCAGGCGTCCGTCATCGAGGAAGCGGCACAGCGCGCCATCGCTTCGTGCCATAGGCGATAGCCTTGGCCATGTCGGACTTTGGCGCCGGCGGAGTGCCGCGTCGAGTGTGTCGCGTAGCGCATCGACCAGCGGCTTCGTCCGGTAATGCCGCGCCGCTAGCCGCACGTCAGGCGGCCTGCCACGAACCTCGGCTTCTATGCCGTACAAAGCACCGATGCGTTCGAGAATGTCGGTGGTCAGCGGCGTGGCAACCCGCTCGTGCATGTCGAACACCTTGCGCCTCAGATGGGCCCAACACGCGACTTCGGTGACGCCGCCTCGATAGAACGCGTCGTAACCGGCATGGGCGTCGGCCTGGAGAAAACTTCGAAATCCGGCGAGATAGGCTTGCGGATATGCACCGGTACGGGCGGTCGTAAAGCGATACCATGTCGCTGGCGGAGCCGTGTTACCGGAGGTGCGGTCATCGACTGCACAGCCTCCAACCCCGAGAACTGGTCGACGTCTACCTCCTTATGCCGTCCACAGCCACAGATCAGCCTGCCCTGTCTCTAGCATCACTGTCCCGAGCGCTGGCCGCTCGTCATATTGTCTGAAGGTGCTCAGCAGGATAACGAGATCGGCCGAAGCCAGAGCGTGACAGCCTCGTTCACCGGGATCGTCCGGCAGCTGCGGCGTTCCGGCGCATACTCGGAAGCGAATGATCAGGCTAGGTGAGCGCGATCGTTCAAGGCAGCTTTCCGGCAGATACTGCAACGCTGTCACGGCAACGCCGCCAAGAAGAACACAAGGATAATGAACGCTATGCGATCTGCGTTTTTCAACGCGGTGGTCCTCTAATGGCTAGATCTTTTGAGGCTGGTTCAGATCCCGAAGGAATGCAGTACTCCTGCCGTAGGACTGGGGCATTGCGGCCATGTATGAGGGCACAGGCCTTTAATATGCCAGCGAACCAAGATGATCGCACTGGTTGTGCAGGCGCAAGTGGAAAGCGCTAGAAACCATTGAGGCTTTATCCCCACACGTGGCTTCACGTACCATTCTACGCAAACGACGACCAACCAGAACGCGGCAATCTGCCAACGAGATTCCGTGGAGGTGAGCGTGTAGCGGCTCAACGCGGCTAGACTCACCAACCCTATCAAGAAAGCGACGTGTGCGCCTAATTCACGAACCGTCATTGAAGATTGGTGTCGGTTATCGCATCGACAGCGGCAGCGACCCGGCGCCAGCCCTCGACCGCCACGCGATTGCCGAGGACGTCACCAAGCTGCTCGTTGATATAGTCTGCGGTTAGGGTGCCGTGCTCAGCGACGATTGCCCCGGCCGTCACCCACACGTCGCGGTCGCTCATCATATGTCGATGTTACGCCGCGCGATCTCGGCAAGCAGTACTTCAGCATCCAAGCCGCCTCGTTCGCCATCGATTTCTCTATAGGCCTTGATCAGGTCCTCGTCCGTTGCCTCGACAGCCAGCTCACCAATCTGCTGCTGGAAGTCGACAATTGCGATTGCCGACATTGGGTCTGCATCCATTGGTTCGATCGACATGTCCAGCGGCGGGGTCGGCATGAACGCGATCGCATGCTGCGCAGCCAGAAGCCGCTGCAATTCGGACAAGAGGGGTGAAGCGTGAAGGGGCTCGGACATATCTCAAGCCTAGGCGCGCCCAAGCGATTCGGGCAAACTATCTTCATGGACGAACTGACAACCTCCATTGTCGGCATCAGGATCGAGCTGGCGAACAACCGTCAGCCTCCCCCAGATGCAAGGCGCTAACCTCTCGCGATCCGTATCATTCGCTTCCGTTCACGGTCATCGGCGCGGAGAAAGTCGAGCGCGGGAACCTCTGGTGGCACGGGCGGATCAATCACGACGGCGATGGCCGCGCCTTTCCGACCGGATCGACAGATCAGGCGTTCAGCTAAAACGGTAATTGCGACGTGCCCTCTAACCTTGAAGCGCGCGGGTCCTGGCATTGTGAACTCAGCGGGTGCTTTCCAGACCTCCCGGCCGCAGCCGCATCTGATACGCAACAAAGCACCTTGTCTCGCGCAGTCCGACAGCGTCCGGAGGCTCTTATACACCACAGACCGGTGACCAGGGATCGCGCGCGCCCAGTTCCCGCTCGTCGACGTTGAGCACGATCGAGAGGTGGCGGCGCTCCTCCTCCGGCAGGCGTCGCGGCGAACCGCGGGTGACGAATTGGTTCAAATAGGCGGCGCTTCGCCCTCTCATCGTCGAAAGGCTGGCGAGGCTCCTGCCCTGCTCTTTGGCAAGCTCGGGCAATCGAACTCGTGGGGTCTGCATTCTCATTGGGCGCATCCGTGCAGCAAATTAGGATCGCATCTGAGCTACATTGTTCCGTATTTGTTCTCAACCTGTTTGCCATCGCGGGGCGGAATGACGCGCGGAATAATTTGGAAAACTACGTGAATCGGGGGGGCTTGGATGTCTCAGGATGAACAGCATGCCCGTCATCAAATATTGGATAGTTGGGTCAAACTGCTTGTCCTGTTAACCATGAGAGAACAAGATCTATTGCACACTTCGACGGCGCAATATTCACCCCGATACAGACGATCCGGCCGCGCGGTTTATTAACGCTTATCGAACTCCGCGCACGGTGGCACGACTGTCCCGAAACCGCACAGTGTTTAGGTGGTGGCCGTTTTCCGGTCAATATATCAGTTTTCTTATCTCTATGGCCCCCGTTACTTTTATTGTTAGACATCAAGTAGAAGAGACCATCATGAAGCGTTTACTTTTCTCGACAATGGCATTCGTATCCGCATTCGCGATGGCCCCAGCGGCTCACGCAATTAACTTCACTCCGAACGACCCGGAGTTCACAGTCAGCGGCGATATAAAGAATGGTACCGTTTCGGCAGATTTCGGCCGGGCGGGCATCAAGCGTGGTACATTCACGGATACCTTCAATTTCATCATCGACCAGGCCGGCCTGGCTAGCGGTACGCTGAGCACGAGCACCACGCGGTTCTTCAGCCCGACCGATCTTGATATCCTGTCGGTGTTCATCAATGGCTTTGCAGCGTCAAAGACTGTTGTCGGCAAGGCCGAGTTTTTCGAGATCAACACCGTGGCGATCGCAAAAGGTGCGACGAACCAGATCGTCGTGAACGGCCTCTCGCGTGGTAACGGCTCCTATGCCGGCACCGCGACCTTTGAGCCGACGGCAGCAGTTCCCGAGGCCGGTACTTGGGCAATCATGCTGTTCGGTATCGGCGGTATCGGCTCATCGATGCGCGTTCGTCGTCGCCAGGCGAAGATCGCATTCGCCTAAGCGCATTTCACAGCCGGTCCC
>NZ_LMKZ01000002.1:152646-379420 GCF_001422525.1 Sphingomonas sp. Leaf30
GAGGTTGGCGGCTGTTTTCATTTGAATCCAGCGCGATTGCGGCTGCGGAGGGATTGATATGGCGCGACGACAGCCGTTGACCGACACCTAAGCGTACGGTCGGGCGCGAACTGGTCGAAGTCGACTTCCTTATGCCGCCCACAGCCACGGATCAGATCTATGGTCCGGATACCCAGGGACCGCATGGGTCGGGTTTAAGTGGTCAAACGTCGACGAATTGCCTATGCAGAAAATCTTATATAAGCCGCGCTCAGTGAGACCGCAAACGGTCGCGTAGACACACCAGCGGTCCGCCTAGCTTTGTGCTGTCTCTGGCATTACTGCCCCGAGCGCTGGCCCCTCGTGATGTTTGGGGCGCGCGCGCAGCAGGATAACAAAATCGGTCGGCGCCAGAGTGTGACGGACTCATTCAACGGCCTTATGCGGCAGCTGCGTTGATCCGGCGCATATACCGAAGTCAGCAACGCGAAGGCAGCACTGGCAGCACGAATTTGCAGTTAATGCGCTTTAACCGCATGCAGTTCCAATACATAAACGCCCTTGTCGAAAGATAAGCCCTTTTTAACTTAGGGGGGGTCAAATGCGCTCCTGGCCAATCGGCAAGCCCATTCGAGGGTAACTTTTTCATCAGCCCGGGAATAACCATTGTCATCATTGGCGCGTTCCGCAGGTTGCATAGCAATGCGTTACTAGGACAATGGTGAACCTTACAGCGGCTGAAATTAAAAATGCCTGGCTTTCCGAGCCAGGCATTCTTTGCGTTCATGCATCATATCCTTTACCGGCATCTCATCTGTGCAAGCCCGAGAAGCAAGGCCAAGGGGTTTCACTGCTTTTCTGCATAGCGTTGCGCGCAGTCTTAAACTGACCGCCTACCAAATAACCGATAAAAGGCGTTCGTTACGCCACACTACTGCAACGGCCCTTCGTTTATCGCATCGACAGCCGCAGCAACGCGCGCCCAATCGGAGTGGTGGGGATCATCGCCCATTATGTCGAGCAGCGTAGCGACGACAGGCGCCGACTCCAGCGTGCCATGCGTCCGGACAACGTCCCACGCCTTCAGCCACACTTCTCGATCACTCATCATCGAGCAAAGCTATGCGTCAGCGACCGATTCGGGCAAACTATCTGTACAGCGCAATGAGCTGCTTTAAGTGTCCACTCTTCCGACGAGTGCTCCAACAGCAATCACGGCCGCAATGAGCGCCCAATGCTCCTACGTTCGCGGCGTCCATCCTATGCCAACAAACTTTGGCTGAAACCATGTCCTGGGATCGTTCATTTCAACTCCGTTAACATCGAGTCGTCGGTAGGCTTGGATAGGATAGACCTCCCGACACGCCGGGCAAAACGTTACCTCACCGCCATGGACGAACTGACCACCTCCATTGTTGGCGTCGACTTTCCGAACGAGGACAGGAGCAAAAGTAACCGGCGTATGGAGTGCATGCTCTGCGCGCCTGGTGACGCGGTCGAGCTGCGCCTGGAGCCGACCAATCCGTTCGAAAATAACGCGGTCGCAATTCAGCGAGCGCGGCACGCAGTTGGGCTACGTCAGCGCCGAGCGAGCGCCGTTGATCGGCAAGCGGATGAAAGAAGGCGAAGCGATCGCCATCTTTCAAGCGATGCACGGAAGTGGTGCCTACATCCGGATCCGGTTCGGAGGTGGCGCGCCTACCCTGCCCGACCCGGTCCCCGATGTTCCGAAGCGCCCGCCTCCTCGCCAGGCCGGCCAGCGCAGCGACCGGTGTGCGATCCTCACGCGTTCTATCCGGATGACGATGGACCCGAATGGGCCGCCTGACCGATCGCGTCACGCTGTTGCCGGCGTGCCGAGGTACACCCAGTGAGCCGCTGATCAGATAGAACTGATGCCGCTTCGATGTCGAGCGTGACAGCCACGCCCGGCCCATCGATCAACACCCTCCCCTCGTTTGCTGAGACGTTCAGAATTTCAGGACGCAAGGTACGCAGCATGCCGATTCTCCCGTGGGCGATCAGCGACAGTGGCTGCACATCATTCCAGGCATTGATCTACGGCAGGACGATACTGGGTGACCGCGACGCTGCTATCCTGCCGAGGCAGGGCCAGAGTTCGGTGCCTGATCAACGCGCTTGTGCATGCCCATAAGGTCAGTATCATTGTCGAAGATGATGTAGGGACCGGCACGATGAAACCTTTGATGGTTGTTGTAGTGATGCTCGGATCGAGCGCGGGCCTCGCTCAAATCGCAGCACCCTCAATACCAACAGAGGTGACCGCTTCGCCGGCCAAGGCCAAACCACCTAAACCCATTTGCCGTAGCGCGAACACAAATGGTTCCATGTTCCCCACTCGAACCTGCCACTCGAAGGAAGAATGGCCAGCGATCGATGCGGCCAATGCGGCCAACACCGAGCGCATGTCGAACGCGCGTAAAGGCACCGGACGTAATTAGGTTTCTAGCTGCAGCTCCTCACGTTCCATCCTGATAAAGAAGGGCCGGAGTTCGGGGATCACTGTTACGGCTTTGAGCCGAGGTCAACTGGCGGGATATGCTTCCGGTGCACTTGCAGCGGAGACCCAACATCTTCGTGCACTCGGCCCGTAAAATGCATAAGCAAGGGGAGCGTCTTTTCAAAGTTCGGGATGCCCATCTCACCCGTGTCCGGCATATGTCGGAACACGAACTGAGCTTGCTGCCTATCTAGCGCCCCGAGGCACGCTTCCAATCGGCGTTCGTCGTCCCATAGCAGTCCGAGCGATGTTGCAAGATGATAGGCTGCAGTGAGATTGTACCCGCATTCTTCGGCCTGGTGCTGATTTCCTCCAAGGTGCAAAATCACTGCCTTCAGGCCGAGCTCGAAGCCAAAGCTGATCAGTTGACTTAACGGAAGAGCGACGTTTGCGATGTACTGATCATCAGCGTCGGTATGCACTAGCTGAGCCACGCTTGCATACGACAGGGCCGCATGGGCAAGATGCGCTGCCGTTGTTGGCAGGCCCTTCAATCGCTTCTGTTTTGACATGCTGCCTATCTACGCTCGATCAATTGAGGGTGTCGATGATCATAGAGCGGTATCGCGGGCGCGGCGCGCTTTTGCGCCGGCTAGGTCGCAGGCGCTGCCAAGCTCGGCATAGGCCTTGGCCTTCCGAAGCTTCCAGAACGGCCCATGCGGCTGCTCTTCCTCGGTCAAGTCACAGGCCTGCGCCAGCTTGGTGATCCGACGTTGGTCAATCGGCAGCGGCGTCTTTCGGGATCCCCTCCCTCGGATGGATATGACCCTAGCCAGCATCGCCGCGCCGCGCTCGGCCGGAGCCGGGTTATCCGACAGCATATGCAGTCGGCTCGTATGCTCGACCGGTCCATACTTGTCGGTGAGAATGGCGCCGCGGGCGATCGCCCGTTCCTTCATCGTCAGCGAGACCTCGAAGTGGATCCACGAGGGGTTGCGGTGCTTTCCGAACGACAGCGTCGAATGGCCCTGGATCCACTTGCGCTGGACGCCGATCGCGTCAGCAACAGCGAGGAGCTCGTCGAGGGAATCAGCCCATAGGTGGCACATGATCATGCGGCCGAAGCGGTGGCGCACATCGTCGACATAGACGCTCATGCTGCGTGCCTCGCTGCGCACTCTTCGCGCGTGGTCACCGCGTAGGCGTTGTCCCCATAGTCGCAGTCGCCGCAGCGCGTGCAGACATTGACCGGGATCGAGCAGCCGCAGCCATCGCCGCTGCCCGCGTTCATCCCGCCATAGCTTTGCATGTCGCATCCCACCCTCGACAGGTTGAGGCGGCAAGGTGCCGGCGAAGCTGATCGACGCGCGCCTCGGCGGCTGCGAGATCCGCGACAAGACCGGTCATACCACGAACCGATCAGTGTAGCCGGATGCGCGTGGGGGTATCCGTGGGGGTATAACTCCCGCCGCCGCATGCGCTGTAAGGGCATCAGTTCGATAGGTGCCGGGCCCACCGGAGCGGGCCCCAAAATTAACTGAATTGACGATCAGACGGTTTTCCATTTTACACCCTTTGTCTCGGTGGAAACAGTGAGGGTTTTCTGGTATTTTCGCGTCAGAAGCGCAGAGTTCTGCGGTGTCGGGTTAATTGACAGTTAACCAACCCCGACACTGTGCAAACGGCGCAATTCCGCACTTGGCACGAGCGTTGCTACGTTGCGGGAATGTGGAAACGTTTCTGCCGCCTGTTCGTGATCAAGACCAAGTTCGAGGCGTATCTCGTCATCTACGGGCTTGGTCTCGGGGCGGTCGAACGTGGCAGCCATTATCTCGAGCAGTATCCCGGCTATGGCGGCTGGCTGCTCGCCGCGGCCTGTTCGACCGCGGTGTTCATGGCGGGCGGGCGGCTGATCGACTCGGTCGACCAGTCGCGCGACTGATCGCGCTTTTGCGGCCAACAGTATAAGTTCGTCGCACACCGCGTCCGCGGGCCTATCTGGGAACGCAATGACCGGGCTCACACATCTGCAACGCCTCGAAGCCGAGAGCATCCACATCCTGCGCGAAGTCGTCGCCGAGGCCGAGCGCCCGGTGATGCTTTATTCGGTCGGCAAGGATTCCGCCGTGATGCTGCATCTGGCGAAGAAGGCGTTCTTCCCCGCGCGCCCGCCCTTCCCGCTGCTGCATGTCGACACGACGTGGAAATTCCGCGCGATGTACGACCTACGCGATCGTGCTGCAGCGGAAGCCGGGATGGAACTGATCGTCCACACCAATCCCGAGGCGAAAGCGCTCGGGATCAATCCGTTCGACCATGGCAGCCGCCACACCGACATGTGGAAGACTGACGGACTGAAGCAGGCGCTGACCGCGGGCGGTTATGACGCGGCGTTCGGCGGCGCGCGGCGCGACGAGGAAAAGAGCCGTGCCAAGGAACGAATCTTCAGCTTCCGCTCGGCAAGCCATGGATGGGATCCGAAAGCGCAGCGCCCCGAACTCTGGCGTCTGTACAATACGCGGATCGCGAAGGGCGAGAGCATCCGCGTCTTCCCGCTGTCCAACTGGACCGAACTCGACATCTGGCAATATATCCTCGCCGAGGGGATCGAAATCGTCCCGCTTTACTTCGCCGCGCCGCGGCCGACCGTCGAGCGCGACGGGATGCTGCTGATGGTCGATGACGAGCGGTTCCGCTTCCGTGAGGGGGAAGTCGCGGTCGATCGGTCGATCCGCTTCCGGACGCTCGGCTGCTACCCGCTGACCGGCGCGGTCGAAAGCGAGGCGGCGACGCTGCCCGACGTCATCCAGGAAATGCTGCTGACGACGACCAGCGAGCGTCAGGGCCGCGCGATCGACCATGATCAGGCGGCGAGCATGGAGAAGAAGAAGCGCGAGGGGTATTTCTGATGTCCGCCTATACGCCCGAGGCGCTGATCGCGTCGGATATCGACGCCTATCTCGATACGCATGCGAACAAGTCGATGCTGCGCTTCATCACCTGCGGCTCGGTCGACGACGGCAAGTCGACGCTGATCGGCCGGCTGCTCTATGATTCCAAGACGATCTTCGAGGATCAGCTCGCAGCACTCGAGGCGGACAGCCGCCGGGTCGGCACGCAGGGCCAGAATATCGACTTCGCGCTGCTGGTCGACGGTCTTGCCGCAGAGCGGGAACAGGGCATCACGATCGACGTCGCTTATCGCTTTTTCTCGACCGAAAAGCGCAAGTTCATCGTCGCGGACACGCCGGGGCACGAGCAATATACGCGCAACATGGTCACCGGCGCGTCGACCGCAGACCTTGCCGTCATCCTGATCGACGCGCGCAAGGGTGTGCTGACCCAGACCCGCCGTCACAGCTATCTGGCGCACCTTGTCGGCATCCGCGAGATCGTGCTCGCCGTGAACAAGATGGATCTGGTCGGCCATGACGAGGCGCGGTTCGACGCGATCGTCGAGGAATACCGGACCTTTGCCGCGTCGATCGGTATCGACCGCTTCACCGCGATTCCGCTGTCGGGACTGACCGGCGAAAACGTCGCGACCCAGGCGACAACGATGCCCTGGTATACCGGGCTGCCGCTGCTCGCGCATCTCGAGACCGTGCCGATCGACGTCGACGCGCGCCAGGCGCAGCCCTTCCGGCTGCCCGTGCAATGGGTGAATCGCCCCGATCTCGATTTCCGCGGCTTTGCCGGCATGATCGCCAGCGGCACCGTGCGCCCCGACGACAGCGTCCGCATCGTCCCGTCGGGAAAGACGACGACCGTCGCGCGGATCGTCGCGCTCGGCGGTGACCTGACCGAGGCGGTCGCCGGCCAGTCCGTGACGATCGTGCTCGCCGACGAGGTCGATTGCTCGCGCGGCGACGTGATCGCCGCCGCCGATGCGCCGCCCGAGGCCGCCGACCAGTTCCTCGCGACCATCGTCTGGATGTCCGACACGCCGCTCGTACCGGGCCGCGGCTATCAGCTGAAGCTCGGCACCCAGGTCGTCGGCGCGACGGTCCAGCCGCCGCGTCACGTCGTCGACGTGAACACGCAGGCCGAATTGTCCGCCTCGACGCTCGCACTCAACGATATCGGGGTCGCGGAGGTCTATGCCGACCGGGCGATCGTGTTCGAGCCTTATGCCGACGGTGCCGATCTCGGCGGGTTCATCCTGATAGACCGCGCCACCAACGCGACCGTCGCGGCGGGCATGATCGGATCGGCGCTCCGCCGTGCGCAGAACGTCCACTGGCAATCGATCGACGTCACGCGCGAGGCGCATGCCGCGCAAAAAGGTCAGTCGCCCAAGATCCTCTGGTTCACCGGGCTGTCGGGCTCGGGCAAGTCGACGATCGCGAACCTGGTCGAGAAGAAGCTGTTCGCGCTCGGCCGGCACAGCTTCCTGCTCGACGGCGACAATATCCGTCACGGGCTCAACCGCGACCTCGATTTTACCGAAGCCGGGCGGATCGAGAATATCCGCCGGATCGGCGAGGTCGCAAGGCTGATGGCGGATGCCGGGCTGATCGTGCTGACCGCGTTTATCTCGCCGTTCCGCGCGGAGCGGGACATGGTGCGTTCGATGGTCGCTCCGGGCGAGTTCGTCGAGATCTTCGTCGACACGCCGCTCGCCTCTGCCGAGGCGCGCGACGCCAAGGGCCTCTACGCCAAGGCACGCGCGGGCGAGATCGCAGACTTCACCGGTATATCGAGCCCGTACGAGGCGCCGCAGCGTCCCGACATCCGCATCGATACGACCCGCGAGAGCCCGGAGGCCGCAGCCGAGCGTATCGTCGAACATGTCATCGGCGTCTGGAGCTATGACCTGTGACGATCGACCTGACCGATGCCGGACTGGCGCGCTCCGTGGCGCTAGAGGCAGGCGCGCTCCTGCAGGAGATCCGGGCGCGAGGGACGATCGCGGGGGCGGCGATGGGGGCTGCGGGCGACCGCGAGGCCAATATGCTGATCATCGACCGGCTGCGCGCCGAACGCCCGGACGATTTCATCCTGTCCGAAGAATCGCTCGACGATCGCAGCCGCTGTGCGGCGCGGCGCGTCTGGATCGTCGACCCGCTCGACGGCACGCGCGAATATGCCGAGGGCCTCGACGACTGGGCAGTGCATATCGGCCTCGCGATCGATGGCGTCCCGCGCGTCGGTGCGGTTGCGGTGCCTGCGCGCGGTGCAGTCTTCGCGACCGACGATCCGGCAAGGACCTGGGCACCCGCAGGCGAACCGCTCCGGATCGTCGTCAGCCGCTCGCGAGCGCCGGACATCGCACGTCGCGTCGGTGTCGCGATGGGGGCGACGCTGGTGCCGATGGGATCGGCGGGTGCCAAGGCGATGGCCGTCGTCGATGGCCGGGCCGACGCCTATCTGCATGACGGCGGTCAGTATGAATGGGACAATTGCGCCCCGGCTGCGGTTGCGATCGCCGCGGGGCTGCATGCGTCGCGGATTGACGGCAGCCCGCTGGTCTACAACTGCGTCGATCCGCTGCTCCCCGATCTGCTGATCTGCCGTCCCGAGCTGGCCGCGTCGATCCTCGCGGCCCTGGCCGCAGAGCGCGACTAGTCGGCCTTGGACCTCACGTGGAGATAGCGGCTCGAAAAGTCCGCGACCTCGCGCAACGCGGTCCAGCTTGGTATGCCAATCCATCGCCTGCTGCGGACGATCAGCCCTTCGCTTTCGAGCAGCTTCATCGTCCGGTTGACATGCACTGCGGTCAGCCCGAGCGCATCGCCGATCTGTTCCTGCGACATCGGCAGGTCATAGCCCCTGCCCCCGTCGAGACCCTGAGCGTCGAGCCGCGCCGCGACTTCACACAGGAAATGCGCCAGCCGGGTCCGGGCGTCGCGCCGCCCGACGTTCAGCGCCCATTCGCGGAAGATCGATCCCTCGACCAGCGTGTTGACGAACAGCGCGTGACCGATCGCAGGATGAGACAAGGCGAGTTCCTGCAGCGCCGCGCGCGGGATGATCGCCACCTCGGCGCGCGTCAGCGTCTGGACGTTGTGGTCGGCGAGATCAAGAAACAGATGCTGGAGATCGAGCGGCTCGCCGGGAATGTGCAGCGACACGATCTGCCGCAACCCGTCGCCGGTGACCTTCTGGCGAAACGCATAGCCCGAAACCAGCACCGAGCAATGCTGGAGACTGTCGCCCTCACGGACGAGATAGGCCGATGCATCGAACGTGCGGACATGGTGCGGCAGGGCCTGGATCGCCTCGCGATCACGTCGGTCAAGCGTCGCATGGGTCTCGAGCTTCCGGATCATCAGCGCGAGGGGCGATGTTGCAGTCTTTGCGGGGGTCGGGGACGATGGAGCGATGGCCAACGCAGTTCTCCAGTCGGTGTGACGGGAGCGCGCGCATCTCTCTGTCGTCAGCGGTCAGGAACGAGCCAGCGATGGTAGCGCTATAGCAGGCTGGAGTGCTGCGACCAGCACTGTCAATTGGGGGTTCGTGAGAGGGCCTGGCGCTCAGCGCGGATGCTGGCGTGCCAGCGCAATCCCGGCGAGGTTGTGGGACCGACCGACATGGCGGATCTTCACCGTCTCGAACGTCGCGGCGAGCGTCTGAAAGGCGTCGCGGTGCGCGCGAAGCTCCGCCGATCGACAGCGCGCGTCGCCGCGCGCCTGTCCCACCACTAGCGCGGAGTCGCCGCGCAGATCGACCGAGACCGCGCCAAGTTCGCGGGCGATCCGCAGCGCATGGATCGCCGCCAGCCATTCCGCATCGCTATTGGTGCCGTGGCCGCAGTCGTCCAGGATATGGGTCACGCCGCGAACGACGACTCCGATTTCGATGCGCCCCGGATTCGGACGACAGCCGCCGTCGAAGAACAGCTTAAGCGGAACGCTGGGCATCGTCGTCACCCTCCGGGGACGTCCGGCCCGCCCAGGCGAGCGCGCCGCCGACGACCAGCAGGATCATGCCTGCCTTGCCGGAACCTCGACGCAGCGCACCCAGCCCGCCGACCGCGAGGAGAACCGACGGCATCGGCGCGCGCGCGGCCCGCGATGCGGCCGCGGTCTGCGCGGTTCGCACGCCACGGCGCGGTTCTGCCACATCGGGCGTGTGTGATGGCGGGGGCGTCGTCACGGTCGCATCGGCAACAGCAGCGCCACGCGCACCGGCCGGGCGCTCGGGCCCTGTGGTCGTATCGCGGGTGGTGCGATGCTCGAGCTCCGCGTTGAGCTCGGCACCGAGCAGGAAAACATAGGCGGACAGCCACAGCCAGGTCAGCAGCACGACCACCGCGCTCAGCGAGCCGTAGGTCGCGCCGTAATTCCCGAAATTGGCGACGTAGAAACCGAAGCCGATAGTCGCGGCGAGCCAGGTCAGTGTCGCTGCAAGCGACCCCGGGGTCAGCCACGCCCATTTGGCATGCGCGCGGTTCGGCCCGTACCGGTACAGGCACGCTGCTGCTGTGACGGCCAGCATTGCCAGCACCGCGTAGCTGGTAAGCCGCAGCAGCGTCAGGACGAAATCGGGAGCCCCCGGTATCATACTGTCGAGCAGTGCGAAGGCCGCGGTCGACAGCGCGGCGGTCAGCGCCAGAACCACCGCGCCCGCGGTGATCGAGAATGCGAGGATGTACAGCGCGAAGAACCCGCGGGTCTCGCGTTCTTCATAGGCGATGTTGAGCGCCGTGACGATCGACGATGCCCCCTTCGACGCACCATAGAGCGCAAGCGCGAGTGCTAGGATCAGTCCAAACCCCTTCTTGCCCTCAGACGTGCCGACCACGGTGGCAAGCTGATCGCCGATGACCTTGGCTGCGTCCGCCGGCAGCACCTGGAACAGACCGCGGATATTGGCGACGACGGTTGCCGTGTCCGCGACCAGCCCGTAGATCAGCACGATCGAGGCGAGCAGCGGCACGATCGCCGCAAAGGCGTAAAAGGCGGTGCCGGCGGCGATCAGCCCGATATTGTCGTCGCTGGCTTCCGCCCAGCTGCGCTTCAGCACCGACCACCAGGTCGCCATCGACATCGACCACGGGCTCGTCGCGTCGACGGGCGCGTCGCCGTTTGCCACTGCATTGCTCACTCAAAAATCCCCTTGGCCGCCCATCGCGCCGTCCCGATCCCTTGCAAACGCCGCGGCCGCGATTTCGTGCCGCGAGCTGAACAGGTCAGAGATCGCGCAACGCCCGGGCTGGCCTGGCGCTGAGGATCGGCCAGGCCCCGATCAGCCCGATCGCCATCGTCAGCCCCGCACCTACGATCAGCGTTGCGAACACCGCCGGATAGCTCGGCAGCCATGTGAACGCGAAGACCTGCGTGACGAAATACCACGCCCCCCCCAGCCCCAGCAGCAGCGCCACCGCGGACAGGATCACCGTCAGAAACGCATATTCGAGCGCCTGGACGCCAAGCACCTGGAGACGCGTCGCGCCGAGCGTGCGGAGGATCACGCCGTCATAGGTCCGCGCTTCGCGTGCCGCGGCGATCGCCCCGATCAGCACCGCGATACCGGCAAGGATCGCGACCGATGCCGCTGCGGTGATCGCGGTCGCCATCTGCCCCACGATCGTCCGCAATTGCCCCAGAACGTCGCGGACCTCGATCACCGAAACAGACGGAAACCGCGGCAGCAACGCACGCATCACCGCGCCCTCCTCGCCACGGTCGAGATCGATTGTCGCCGCCAGATTATGCGGCGCGTCGGCGATCGCGTTGGGGGAAAAGACCATGACGAAGTTGAACCCGAGCGTATCCCAGCTGATCCGCCGGAACGAGGCGATCCGCGCGCTCCGTTCGACACCCAGCAGGCTGTACTGGATCGGATCGCCGATCTTCAGACTAAGCGCCTTGGCCAGCCGCTCGTCGATCGACACCAGCGGCGGCCCGGCATAGCCGCGTGGCCACCAGCGTCCGGCGGTGATCTGGCTGCCGTCCGGCAGCGTCTCGGCATAGGTCAGGCCGCGTTCGCCACGCAGCGCCCAGGCGCCTTCGGGCAAGGTCTTGAGATCGGCAACGCGCGTCGTCGCATAGCCCGTTATCGTGCCGCGCATCGCGGGCACGGTGGTCACAACCGGCTTGCGCGCGGCCTCAGCGACCGTGCGGCGGAATTCGGCTTCGCGCTGCGGCGGGACGTCGAGCGCAAACAGCGCAGGCGCGCGCTGCGGAACGGTCCGCGCGATATTCGCGTCGATGCTCGTCCGGATTGCGGCCAGCAGGACGAACAGCGTCAGCCCCAGACCAAGTGCAACGACCAGCGTGCCGGTGCGAGCGCCGGGACGGTGCAGTGCTGCAACCGCAAGCCTGAGCAAAGGCTGGCGCGCCCGCGGCAATCGCGCAGCCGCGATCCGGATGAGCCAGCCGAACCCGGCGAGGAGGAGCAGCACGGCCGCGACCGCCGCAAGGAACCCCGCGCTGAGCCCGGGCTGTTCCGCGGTCAGCAGCGCGAGCGCGACGAGTGCAAGCCCGCCACCGGCAACCCAGGGCAGCGTCCGGCGCAACGGTACGCGCCGCTGGCCGGCATTGCCACGCAACAGCACGACCGCCGGCACGCTTCCGGCTTCGACCAGTGCTGGCGCGGTAAAGGCCAGCGCGATCACCATCCCATAGGCGGCGGCAAGAAGCAGCGGCACGGGCTGCACCGCGAAGCTCGGCGCGACCGGCAGCACGTCGCCCGCGAGCGCGACGATCAACGGCACCGCCGCGGCGCCGGCGATCAAACCGGCTAGAATGCCGATCCCGGCGACAACGACGATCTGGATCAGGTATACCCGGGCGATCATCCCGGACGTCGCACCAAGCACCTTGAGCGCGGCGATGCTCTGCCGCCGTGCGGCGAGATAGGACGAGACCCCATTCCCGACCCCGATACCGGCGATGACGAGCGCGGAGAGTCCGACGAGCAACAGGAACTGGCCCATCCGCTGGACGAAGCGCTCGGCACCGGGCGCTGCACGGTCGCGGGTCTTGCTTTCCCAGCCCGCGGACGGGAATGCCGCCTTGATCCGGTCGACCGCGCGCGTTGGCGCGAGTCCTGACGTGAGGCGGACGCGATATTTGGTCTCGTAAAGGCTGCCGGGCTGGATCAGGCCGGTCCGCGCAATCCCGGGCAGCGAAACGATCGCGACGGGCCCCAGCGTAAAGCCTTCGCCCAGCCGGTCAGGCTCCTCGGCGAGGACATGGTCGACCACGAACTCGGCCGTACCCAGCCGGATCCGGGCGCCGCGGCCGACGCCCAGCCGGTCGGCGAGCGCGGGCGCGATCCAGATCCCCGAGTCGCGCGGCGGTTCCGCTACGCCACCATCGGCAAACCGGACCGTGCCGTAGAGCGGATAGGCGCGGTCGACGCCCTTCAGTTCGATCGGGACGCTGGCCGAACCGCGAACCGCCGTCGCCTGCATGCGCACCGTCTCCGATACGGTGCCGAGCGCGGCCATCGCGCGGCGCTCCTCGAGTGTCGCAGCGCGTTGCGACGTGGCGAATTCGACGTCGCCACCCAGGATCGTGCTGCCGCGACTTGCCAGTTCGCCGTCGATCGCGCGGGTCAGGCTGCCGATCGCCGCCAGCGCGCCGACCCCCAGGAACAGACAGGCCAGCAGCAGTCGCAGGCCGCGAAACCGGAGGTTGAGCTCGCGCCTGGCCAGACGCCAGGCGAGCCGCCAGTCGGTCATGCCCCCGCGCCCGTCACGGACCGCAACTGATCGCGGACGATACGCCCGTCACCGAGTTCGACGACCCGGTCGCACCGCGCCGCGAGGACCGGGTCATGCGTGATGATGATCAGCGTCGCGCCGGTCGCCGCGCGTCGGTCGAACAGCAGGTCCATCACCGCCGCACCCGTCGCGGCATCGAGGTTGCCCGTCGGCTCGTCCGCGAAGACGAGGTCCGGCCGCGGTCCCAGCGCGCGGGCGATCGCCACACGCTGCTGTTCCCCGCCCGACAGCTGGGTCGGATAATGTCCGGTGCGATGGCCAAGCCCGACCGCCTCCAGCTCATCGGCGGCGCGCGCGAACGCATCGGCCATGCCGGCAAGCTCCATCGGGACGGCGACGTTTTCCAGCGCCGTCATCGTCGGCAACAGATGAAATGCCTGAAGCACGATGCCGATACGACCACGCCGCGCGCGTGCCAGCGCATCCTCGTCGAGCGCACCGAAATCGAGTCCCGCCACCTCGACCTCTCCGCCGCTCGCCTGTTCGAGCCCGGACAGCACCGCCATCAGCGACGACTTGCCCGACCCCGAAGGCCCGAGCAGCGCCACGCTGCTGCCCCGCGCAATGTCGAGATCAATCCCCTTGAGGATCGCGGTCGCTGCACTCGCGCTGCCGAGCGTCAGCGTGACATTGCGGGCCGATATCACCATATCGTCGGAGGATGATCGGGACATGGAGCACTTTACGTTGGAGCGATACAGGCCTTCATATGTGGCAGTCGCCGCGGTTCTCCAAGCGCTGAGCCTCGCGGGGTGCGACCGCGCGGCGGATAGCTCGGCCCCTGTGGCGGCCACCCGCGGCGCGGGCAACGACACGGCCGTCGATGGTACGGCGGTCGCGATGCCTCCCGCGCCGGCCGGTCGCGAGCGCCTGATCCTGGCCTTTGGCGACAGTCTGTACGCGGGGTACGGCGTCGCGCGCGGTCACAGCCTGCCCGACGTGTTGCAGGCGACGCTCCGCCGCAAGGACGTCAACGCGACGATCGTCAATGCCGGCGTCTCGGGCGACACCAGCGCGGCCGGGCGCCAGCGGTTCGCCTTCGCGCTCGACAGCCTGCCCCGCAAACCCGATCTCATCCTGCTCGGACTGGGTGGCAACGATGTGCTGCGTCAGATCGCGCCCGCGGAGACCCGCGCCAACCTGACCGCGATGATGGACGAGGCGCGCCGCCGCAAGATCCCGGTCGTGCTGACCGGCATGCGGGCGCCCCCCAATCTCGGTCCCGAATATCAGGCGGGGTTCGACACGATCTGGCCCGATCTTGCCAAAACCTATGGTGCGGGCCTCTATCCGTTCATTCTCGATGGCGTGATCGGCGACGCTGCGCTGATGCAGCGCGATCATGTCCACCCGAACACACGCGGCATCGATCGGATCGCCGAGCGATTTACGCCGATCATTCTGGGACAGCTCGATAAAGGCTGATACGGACCAATCGACCTGTTGACGACCGGACGAACCGCATGGTTGAGCATGGGGTCACGGGCGGTCGCAACGGGCAGCCGAGATGGGCAGCCGACAGGGGCCGCCGACAAGGGCGAATGCAGGGGCGGAACGATGCATCGAAGTGGGTTGATCGCGCGGCTCGAACGCCATCTTGCGCTGACAGAAGAGGAACGCGCCGCGATCTCGCGCGCCGAGCAACGCGAGATCCGGCTCAAGCCCGGTGAAATCCTGATGGCCGAGGGTGGAACCAGCCATGCGCTGTTCGTCGTGCATTATGGCTGGCTGCATTCGGCGGCGAGGCTCGCGGCCGGCGGCCGCCAGATCCTGCGCTTCCATTATGCCGGCGACCTGATCGGCACGTCGAGCATCGCCTGGTCGCAGGCCTCGGCGACGCTGACCGCGGTGTCGGACTGCACCGTCACCGAATTGCCCAAGGCCGATCTGGGCCAGATCTTTCGCCAGCAGCCGCGGCTCGCCGGGCTGCTCTATGCCATCGCCGCGGCCGAGAATGTCGCGATGAGCGACCGGCTCACCTCGATCGGCCGCAAGGGCGCGGCGGAGCGGCTGACCACCTTGCTGCTCGATATCCTGGCGCGTCTGCGGGTCACCGCGGGTGGCGTGATCGATTCGTTCGACCTGCCCCTGACGCAGAGCGATATCGGCGATGCGCTCGGCTTGACCAAGGTGCACGTCAACCGGACGATCCGCGCGCTCGAGCGTGACGGTGTGATCGAGCGCAACGGTCGACGGGTCCGGATCCTCGACCCGGAGCTTCAAATGCGGCGGACGGGCTTTGTCGACCGCTACGGCGAGATCGAGACGGCGTGGCTGCCGCCGGCGCCGTAACCACGGCGCCAATCCGTTTGGCGGTCAGTTCGGCTCGACGACGAAGAGCGTCACGCCCTCATATTTGATGTCGTGCGGGTTGAAGACGGCGTCGGGCCGGAACCCCTCGTCGATCACGACAATATCCTTCAGCCCGGCGAGCTTGAACGTGCCGAGCTTGATCTCCTTGGGCGGCTGTCCGTCGCGCTGCAGCGTGACCGCGTCCACAAACACGTCATCATGGCGCGTGAACAGGATATGCGGCGCGAGTTTGACATGCATCCGGTTGTAGACCGCGGTCACGCACTGGCGCAGCGCGATCGCTTGCAGCAGCAGCGCGTTGGCGTTGCTGGGGACGGAACCGGGTGTCGAAGAAGCAGGCATATGGTGCATCGCAGCATTGTTTAATGGTGTCGCGGCGTTCGCACGAACGCCGGCGGGGTGACAAGCGTAAACCGACGCTGCGGCGGGCTCAAGCCGCCGCGTCGACGCTGTCGGTATGGACGTCGAAGCCCACGAGCCGCGCTGGCCCGAACGTCGTTGTGAGCGCGGCATCGGTCGCATCGCGGCCGCGCGCCATCAGGATCCGGCCGATCCGCGGCTGGTTGTGTCGCGCGTCGAACGTATGCCAACGCCCGCCGAGATAGACGTCGAACCACGCCGAAAAATCCATCGGCGCATCGACCGGGGGAATGCCGATATCGCCGAGATAGCCGGTGCAATAGCGCGCCGGAATGTTCATGCAGCGGCACAGCGTGATCGCGAGATGCGCGAAATCGCGGCACACGCCCTGCTGTTCCTGATGCGCATCCCAGGCGGTCTTGGTCGCCCGCGCATGATGATAGCCGAACTCGATATGGTCGTGCGTGAACTGCACGATCGCCTGAACGCGTGCCCATCCTGAGGGCACATGCCCGAACAGCGACCAGGCGGTCTCGGACAGCCGGTCCGTCTCGCAATAGCGGCTGCCGAGGAGGAAGACGAGGATCTCGTCCGGCAGATCCTCGACGGCATGCTGAACGGCATCGGGATTGACCGGGTCGGGCTGCCCGTCATCCTCGATCGTGAAGTCGCACGACAGCGTTAGGCCGCCGGCGGGGACGGTCATGCGCGTGCAGACATTCCCGAACGCGTCGAGATAATCGTAGATCGGGACGTCGGGGCTCGCGACGATCCGGTGCGGGGTGACCAGATCGCGGTTGCGCGACGGGTGAAGGCTCAGCATCGCCATCAGCGGCGTCGGAACATCGGCCTCAAAGCGAATATCATAGCCGGCGCGGATCAGCATGCGGTCGTCTTTCTCATGCCCGGACCGGCTGCGGCGCGAGCGGGGTTGTGGCTGTAGGGGCGGCGCTCGGCTCGTCGACCGCGATGTCGACCGAAACGGTCATGTCGAGGAAACTGCCGGGGAACCCCGCCCAGCTTCCCGAGATCGGCACGGCCTGATAGATGTCGCGGGCGATCGCGACGCGGATCAGCCCGCGACTGCCGATGATGCCGTTGGTCGGATCGAACTCGACCCAACCCGATCCCGGCAGATAGATGCGGACCCAGGCATGTGTATTGCCGCCCCCGGTCCGCTGCTCGCGGCTTGAGGGGTTGTAGACATAGCCCGACACGAACCGCGCCGCGAAGCCGAGCGCGCGCGCCGCCTCGATCATCAGCATCGCGTAATCGCGGCAGGTACCCTTGCGCCGGGCAAGCGTCTCGATCGGCGACTGCGTCCCCTTTTCGGGGCGCGGCACATAGGTGAAGTCGCGCCGGATCGCCGCGGTCATGTCGGACAGCATCGCCAGCGTATCCGTCCGCCCCGAGGGATCGAGGAACCGCCGCGCCCAGCGATCGATCTCGCGGTGCGGATCGTGATGCTGGCGCTCGATCGACCGCAACAGGTCGGGCATGTCCTCGGACGAATAGGTGAACGGATAGGAACGTGCGTATTGCTCGATATCGACCGTCGCGAGTTCGGCGGGGCTGTGATCAAGCCGCACCCGGCTGTCGAACACGAGTTCGCGCGCACGGCGATCGAAGGTCGCGATCGCCACCGAATTGCCGAACACGTCGTGCAGCCAGCGCACCTCTGACGGTTCGGGGGTTATGGTCAGCTCGGCCGAAATCAGCTGCTGGTCATGGCTTTCGCGCGGACGAACCATGATACGGTGCTCGCCAAATGCTACCGGTTGCCGGTAAGTGTATCTCGTCACGTGAGAAAGTGTGAGAAATGGCATTCAGGATCCGTATCGCATGACCAGTCGGACCGAGGGACCGCTGATCGCGGCAGGAGACAGACCTCCGACCGTCATCGTCAACCCGAAAGGCGCATCATCGTTCCTCCTGATCGGCGATCATGCTGGAAATTCAGTGCCTGTGTCGCTCGGGTCGCTCGGTCTCGACGATGCCGAACTGGAACGGCACATCGGCTGGGACATCGGCGTCGGCGAGGTCGGACGGTTGCTGGCGAACCGGCTCGACGCGGTCTTCATCCATCAGACCTATTCGCGGCTGGTCGTCGACTGCAACCGGAGCGAGACGCAACCCGATGCGATCGCCGAGACCAGCGACGGCACGCCGATCCCCGGCAATCGCGACCTGAGCGAGGCGGATCGAGCCGCGCGATATGCGGTGATCCATGCGCCCTATCATGCGGCGATCGCGGCCGAGATCGCACGTCGGGATGCCGCCGGACAACCGACCATCCTGGTTGCGCTGCACAGCTTCACCCCGGCGATGCGCGGCGCGGACGGGGCGGGATTGCGGCCCTGGCATATCGGAATCCTGCACGATGGCGGCGACACGCGCTTTGCCCTCGCGATGCTCGAGGTCCTGGCGGGCGAGCCCGACCTCGTGGTGGGTGACAACGAGCCCTATCGGATGGACCTGATCGATTATACGATCCCGCGGCACGCCTATCCGGCACGGCGCCTCTATGCGGAGATCGAGATCCGCCAGGACCTGATCGGCGCGCACGATGGCTGTGCCGCTTGGTCCGAACGGGTCGCGTCCGCTCTGACATCCGCCAGCGCGCGCGTTCGTTCCGCATGACACCAAACTTCCCGGGGATCGACCACCGCCTGTCTCGCGTTTGACGACCCGGGTCCCGTGACGCCGGCTGCATGGCTGGTCGTATGCCGGACCCGAGTTGGTGTTCCTGCGAGTAGAAAATTCGATGCCCTCGAGTCCGAACAATGTCCCCGGGAACGACCGTCAGCGCGTATCGGGACGTCCCGGCGAAGGCGACTATCACGAAGTGTTCGCCGCGATCGATATCGGCTTCGGACTGGTCGAGCTGATCTTTGAAGGCGATCGCGTGGTCGATTGTCGGTTCCTGGAAACGAACGCGCAATTTCTCCGGCAGACGGGCTTGCGCGACCCGGTCGGACAGACCTGGCACGCGCTGCAGCCCGCACTGGATGGCGACTGGATCGAGACGTTCGGCGAGATCGCACGGACCGGCCACGCGACCCGGTTCGAGACACGCGCGGCGCAGCGCGACCGGTGCTATGATGCGCAGGTCGCGCGGATCGGCGAGCCGGGCTCGGCCAGAATCGCCGTGCTGCTGAGTGACGTGACCGAGCGGCGCAGAACCGAGACGCTCGCCCGCGAAGCCGAAGAACGGCTGCAGCTGGCGCTTTCAGCCGGCGGCGGGATCGGTACCTGGGATTGGGACATCGCCCGGGATCGCGTCACCGCCGATGCACGTTTCGCCTTGCTGTACGGGGTGGATCCGGCAGCGGCGGCGGCGGGCGCGCCGATCACGACGTTCTTTCAAGGCATTCATCCGAACGACCGCGCGTGCACCGAGCAGGCCATCGAGGCGGCGGTCCAATCGGGCGGACCGTTCGAAGCCGAATATCGCCTGCTCGAACGCGACGGGACGATTCGCTGGGTGATCGCGCAAGGCCGCTGCGAGCGCGCGGCCGACGGGACTGCGCTACGTTTTCCCGGGATCAGCTTTGAAATCACCGCCCGCAAGCTCGCCGACGTGCGGCAAACCGCGTTGCTGGCGCTCGGCGATGCGATTCGCGATCTGACCGACCCTGCGGCAATCGCCTATGCAGCGGCCGAAATCCTCGGCCACGCCCTGCAGGTCAGTCGGGTCGGCTACGGTGTGATCGACACCCTTGCGGAAACGATCACCGTCGAGCGGGACTGGAATGCGCCGGGGACTTGCACCCTGGCGGGCATGCTGCAGTTCCGCGATTATGGGTCCTATATCGAGGATCTGAAGGCAGGGCGCACGGTCGTGATCGCCGATGTCGAGCGCGACCCGCGCACCGCCGCGGGTGCTGCCGGCCTTAAGGCGATCAGCGCATGGTCGTTCGTCAACATGCCGTTGCTCGAACAGGATGCGTTCGTCGCGCTGCTCTATGCCAATCACGATCAGCCGCGAGTCTGGGCGGACGAGGAACTCCAGCTTATGCGCGAGGTCGCGGACCGGGTGCGTGCGGCGACCGAGCGGCTGCGTGCGGAAGCAGCACTCCGCGAGAGTGAAGAGCAGTTCCGCGTCTTCGCGCAAGCGGTGCCTAGCCTGATCTGGGCGGCGCGTCCCGATGGCGAGATCTACTGGGTCAATCAGCAGGTCTATGATTATGCCGGTATCTCGCCCGGCGCTCTAACCGGATCCGGCACCTGGCTGTCACTGGTTCACGCCGACGATCGCGAGGCCACGGCGACGACGTGGCAGGCCGCACGCGATACGGGCACTACCTATGCCGCCGAGTTCCGGTTGCGTAGTGCTGATGGCGGCTACCGATGGTTTCTTGCTCGCGCGGAGCCGGTACGGACCATCGGCGGCCAGATCACGCGCTGGGTCGGCACGAATACGGACATCGACGATGGCCGCCGGCATGCCGCCGAACTGCTCGCCTGGACCGAAACGCTCGAGGATCAGGTCGCCGCGCGCACCCGCGAGTTGATGGATGTCGAGGCCGCGCTGCGCCAGAGCCAGAAGATGGAAGCCGTGGGCCAGCTGACCGGCGGGCTGGCACACGACTTCAACAATCTGCTGACGGGGATCATGGGCAGCCTCGAATTGCTCGGCATCCGCATCGCACAGGGACGGCTGGGCGATGTCGAGCGTTACTCGCTCGCTGCCCAGGGTGCCGCCAAACGTGCCGCGGCGCTGACCCACCGCCTGCTGGCCTTTTCGCGGCGGCAGACGCTCGACCCCCGGCCGACCGACGTCAACCGGCTGATCGGCGGGCTGGAGGAGCTCGTGCGCCGGACGGTCGGGCCCGACGTCGCTGTGGAGGTGGTCGCCTCCGCCGGGCTGTGGTCGACGCTCGTCGATCCCAACCAGCTTGAAAACGCGATCCTCAACCTGTGCATCAACGCGCGCGATGCGATGCCAACGGGCGGGCGGCTGACGATCGAGACGGCCAATCGCTGGATCGATGCGCGGATGGGCCGCGACCGCGATCTCGAACCCGGACAATATGTCTCGCTCTGCGTGTCCGACAACGGCACCGGCATGCCGCCCGAGGTCGTCGCCAAGGCCTTTGATCCGTTCTTCACGACCAAGCCCTTGGGTCTGGGCACCGGGCTCGGCCTGTCGATGATCTACGGCTTTGCGCGCCAGTCGGGCGGACAGGTCCGGATCTATTCGGAGGTCGGGGAAGGCAGCAATATCTGCATCTATCTGCCGCGGCATTTCGGTCCATCGGACGAGGACGAACCGCAGCCCGACTTTGCCGAGGCCCCGCGCGCGGTCCGTGGCGAGACGGTGCTGATCGTCGACGACGAGCCCACCGTCCGCATGCTGGTCGTCGAAGTGCTCGAGGAACTGGGCTATGCCGCGATCGAGGCCGCGGACGGGCCTGCCGGCCTGAAGATCCTCCAGTCCGACACGCGCATCGACTTGCTGGTCACGGATGTCGGATTGCCGGGCGGGATGAACGGGCGGCAGATGGCGGATGCCGCGCGCGTGGGCCGTCCGGACCTCAAGATCCTCTTCATCACCGGCTATGCCGAGAATGCGGTGGTCGGCAATGGCCATCTCGATCCGGGCATGCACGTGATGACGAAACCCTTCGCGATCGACGCGCTGGCCGGTCGTATCCGCGATCTCATCCGCCAGCCCTAGTCCACATGCCAGCCACCCCTGCCCGGGTTGTGCCAGTCCATGACGGAAAGTTCATTTAAGGGGTTTAACGCCGTTTCGGCCACAGCTAGAGGATCTGTTCAAAGGGGAAGCTAAGGCGATGATGCGGAAGGCAAGTTTACTTTCCGTCTGGGCGTTCCTGCCGGCGCTTGGCGCCTGCAACCGGCACCAGTCGACGCTGGCTCCGTTCGGCGAACAGGCCGATCAGGTGCTGTCGATCACCATCGTGCTGGTCGTCGGCGCGGTCGTCCTGGCGCTTGGCCTTGCGCTGCTGATGCGGCACGCGATCCGCGCGCCCGAGGGGCGGTTGACCCACAAGGGCGGGATGAAGATGGTCCTGTGGCTTGGCGGGATCGGCCCGTCGATCCTGTTGCTCGCGCTGCTGCTCTACGCGTTGCCCGCGATGCGCCCCCGACCGGTCGCCGATGCCGACCTGCGGATCGGCGTCGATGGCGAGCAGTTCTGGTGGCGCGTACGTTACGCCCCGCCCGGCGGCGCCGTCGTCGAGGCAGCGAACGAACTCCGCCTCCCCGTCGGCCGCACCGTCGAGCTGTCGCTGCGCAGCCCCGACGTCATCCACAGCTTTTGGGTGCCGGGGCTTGCGGGCAAGATGGACATGATCCCCGGCCGCACCAATCGCCTCGTCGTTCGTGCAACCAAGGCGGGAACATATCGCGGCGTCTGCGCCGAATTCTGCGGGCTGGGGCATGCGCTGATGGCATTCGACGTCGTCGCGATGGAGCCCGCTGCATTCGAACGCTGGCTGGCCGCGCAGGCGCAACCCGCTACGGTCACCGCATCGCCCGGTGCGAGGCTGTTCGCCAGCTATGGCTGCAGCGGCTGCCACAGCGTTCGCGGGGTGGGCCCGGCGGCAAAGATCGGCCCCGACCTGACGCATTTCGGATCACGTCCGACCCTGGCCGCAGGGATCCTGCCGATGACCCACGGCAATATCGCGCGGTTCGTGCGTGAGCCCGGCAAGACCAAGCCCGGCGTCCGCATGCCCGCCTTCCCGCAGATGTCGGCCGCCGAAGCCGACCAGATCGCCAGCTATCTTCAGGGGCTGAAATGACGACCGACAGTCCAGCCTATGTCGCCCCCGACCAGAATGATCCCGCGGTCCGCAAGGGCCAGGAGGATCGCCTGCGCGAGGTGTGGAAGCCGCCCTCGGGCTGGTTCTTCCGCTGGACCGACGTCAACAACAACCGGATCGGCGTCTGGTACACGCTGACCGCGTTCGGCTTCATGCTGTTCGCGGGCGTGCTCGCGCTGATCATGCGCACGCAGCTGGCGGTGCCGAACAACGATCTCGTGACCGCGAACACGTTCAACCAGCTGTTCACGCTGCACGGCTCGATGATGATGTTCCTGTTCGCCGTGCCGATGTTCGAGGCGGTCTCGATCATCCTGCTGCCACAGCTGCTCGGCGCACGCGATCTGCCTTTCCCGCGACTTTCGGGCTTTGGCTATTGGAGCTTCCTGATCGGCGGCGTGTTCGTCTCCGGATCGATCTTCTTCGACGCCGCCCCCGATGGCGGCTGGTTCATGTATCCGCCGCTGACAACGCGGACCGATCTCAGCGGGCTCGGCGCGGACATCTGGATGCTGGGCCTCAGCTTCATCGAGGTGTCGTCGGTCGCAGCAGCCGTCGAGCTGATCGTCGGCGTGCTCAAATGCCGCCCGCCGGGCATGCGCCTCAACCTCATGCCGCTCTACGCCTGGTACATCTTGGTCGTCGCGGTGATGATCCTGTTCGCCTTCCCGCCGCTAATCGCAGGCGACGTGCTGTTCGAGATGGAGCGACTGCTCAACTGGCCGTTCTTCAACGTGGAAAAGGGCGGCGACCCGCTGCTGTGGCAGCACCTGTTCTGGATCTTCGGCCACCCCGAAGTCTATATCGTCTTCCTGCCGTCGATCGCGCTGTTCGCGATGCTGATCCCGACCTTCGCGCAGCGGCATCTGCTGGGCTATCCGTGGATCGTGCTGGCGGCGGTCGGCACCGCGTTCCTGAGCTTCGGGTTGTGGGTCCACCACATGTTCACGACCGGGCTGCCAAAGATCAGCCTCGCCTTCTTCGCGGCAGCGTCCGAGGCGGTTGCGATCCCGACCGGTGTCCAGATCTTCGTGTTCATCGCGACCCTCTGGGCGGGCAACGTCAAGAAGTCGACGCCCTTGCTCTATGCATCGGGCAGCCTCGCGGTGTTCGTGATCGGCGGTCTGACCGGCGTGATGGTCGCGGTCGCGCCTTTCGACTGGCAGGCGCACGACACCTATTTCATCGTCGCGCATCTCCATTACGTGCTGATCGGCGGGACGCTGCTGCCGCTGTTCGCCGGGCTCTATTATTACTGGCCGCTGGTTACCGGCAAGAAGCTCAGCGACAAGCTCGGGCGGACCGCGTTCTGGATCATGTTCGTCGGCATGAACCTGACCTTCTTCCCGATGCACCTGTCGGGCCTGCTCGGCATGCCGCGCCGCGTGTTCACCTACCCCGAGGAACTCGGCATCGGCGGGCTCAACCTCGCCTCGACCGCCGGCTCCTATATGTTCGCACTCGGCGTGCTGATCGTGTGTATCGACCTCGCGCTGTCGCCGCGTCGCCCGAAGGCGCCGCGCAATCCGTGGAATGCGGGCACGCTCGAATGGCTGGCGCTGCCCGATGACGAGGACTGGGGCATCCGCTCGGTCCCGCTGATCGAGAGCCGCTATCCGATCTGGGACCAGAAGAACTTCGTCCAGAAGGTCGACGAGGGCCGCTTCTTCCTGCCCGACGCGGAGGAGATGCGGCGCGAGTCGATCATCACCACCGTGCTCGATGCGCGGCCGTTGCAGGTCATCCGCCTCGGCACGCCCAGCGTGAAGCCGATGATGACCGCGGTCGCGCTGGCAGGCGTCTTCATCCTGACGACCTATCACCTCTATCTGCTGTCCGCGCTCAGCGGCGTCGCGACGCTCGCCTGCGTGCTGTGGTGGCTGTGGACCGGCACCGCCGAGATCCCCGAAAAGCCGACCAAGCATATCGGTCACGGGATCGAGGTACCGCTCTACACCTCGGGGCCATCGGCGCCGGGCTGGTGGGCGATGTTCATCACGATGATGGCGGATGCGACCGCATTTTCGGGCCTCGTCTTCGGCTATTTCTTCTTCTGGACGATCCATAGCAATTTCCCACCCACGGGCGCGGGGCTGGACGGACCGGGCGTGTTCTGGCCGATGGTCGCGCTGGCACTGACTTTGACCGGCTGGGCGGCGACGGTCGGCGCCCGCGAGGTGCACCATCGTGGCAACGTCGCCGCGGGCCGCCTGCTGCTGGTCCTCGGCATCGTCGCAACGCTGTCGAGCCTGTTCGCCGGGCTCGCCGGGCCGTGGTATTCGGGGATGGACCCTGAACTGCATGTCTATCCGGCGATCGTCTGGACGCTCGCGATCTGGACAGCGGTGCATGCCGCGATCGGCGTGATCATGCAGGCCTATACGCTCGCGCGCAGCCTCGCGGGCAAGATGACGCCGGTCTATGACGCCGACCTGCGCAACATCACCGTCTACCACTATTTCCTCGCACTGACGGGCATCGTGACGTTCTGCACGATCGGCCTGTTCCCGGGGGTCGCATGACAACGCCGAAAGCCAACCGGAAACACTGGGCGCGCGACCTGAAGGTCACGCTGTGGACGCTGATCGTTCCGCCAACGATCTGGGCCGTGCATTTCCTGTTCTGCTATCTGTGGGTTGCGGTGACGTGCGCCAAGTCGCCCACTCCGACGACAGCGCTAACGGGCTTTCCCGTGGCGACCCTGATCGCGACGATCGTCGCGCTGCTTGGCATCCTCGCCGCGGGCTATATTGCCCGCGTCCAGTCACAGACGCCCGGCGACGCCCCGCCGCATGACGAAGGGACCGCGATCGACCGGCTGCGTTTCCTTGCGCTGTCGACCCGGCTGCTCGCAGGCCTGAGCTTCGTCGCTGTGATCTTCACCGCCCTGCCCGTGATCGTCTTCGGCGATTGCCGATGAGGCGCGCGAGCCTCGCGCTGGGCGTCGCGCTGGTGCCGATCGGCTGGGCGTTCGCCGCCGCGCCGCTCGGCATGGTCGGCCACATGACCGGTCACATGATCGCGGTCGCAGTCGCTGCGCCGTTCCTCGCCTATGGAATCGCGGGCAGCCGGTTTGATCCCGCCGAGCGCTGGCCGACAATCGTCACCCCGCTTGCCATGTCGCTGGTCGAACTGGTGGTCGTGTGGCTCTGGCACCTTCCTGCGCTCCGGCTGCGCGTCGACATGCAGCCGGTTGCGCTGCTGCTCGAACAGGCGAGCTTCCTCGCCGCCGGTCTGCTGTTGTGGAGTGCGGTGCTCGGCACGCGCACCGGCGGCGCGACCGACCGGCGCGTATCGGGCGTCGCCGCGATGCTGCTGACGTCGATGCACATGACCCTCCTCGGCGCGCTCGTCGGCCTCGCCCCGCGGCCGCTTTACGCGATGATGGCGATGCACCCGGCCGCGCACGGCCTCGACGCGCTCGAGGATCAGCAGCTCGGCGGCGTCGTCATGCTGATGGTCGGCGCGGCAAGCTATTTCCTCGGCGGGCTCGCGATGCTCGGCGGGGTATTGAAGACACGGAGCGCGACGGCATGACGATCCGCATTACCTGGGCGCGCGCGATCGCCGCGATCGTTGCGCTGGCGCTTGCCGGGCTGTTGTTCGCCTGGTCGGGCGTGTTCAACATCGCCGCCTCGTCGGGTCATTGGAAGATCACCGACTGGTTCCTTCACTGGACGATGCGCAATTCAGTGCGCACGCACGCCGCCTTTACCGCGCCCGACGATCCCAAGGCGAATGAAGGCCTCGTCAGCGCGGCGGGCCTGTTCAGGGCAAGCTGCGCCTCGTGCCACGGCGCGCCCGGCGTGCGTCCGTTGCCGGTGATGCAGGCGGCGACGCCCCCTGCCCCCGACCTCGCGGTCAACGCGCGCGAATGGACTGACAAGCAGATCTTCTGGATCCTCAAGCACGGCGTCAAATATACCGGCATGCCCGGCTGGGCGGCCAAGGATCGCGACGATGAGGTCCGCCGCATGGTCGCGTTCGTCCGCCTGTTGCCGGAGATGTCGCCTGCGACCTATCGCGCCCTGACCGAAGTCCCCGGCAGCGGTACCGCCGGTCCTGACACAGCACGTATCGCCGTCTGCGCCGGCTGTCATGGCACGGACGGCCGCGGCCGTGGCCAGCCCGATATGCCCGTGCTCGGGGGGCAGAGCCCCGTCTATCTGCGTGCTGCGCTCCAGGCCTATGCGACTGGCAGGCGCCAGAGCGCGGTCATGGCCAACGCCGCCGCGACACTGACGCCCGGAGAGATGACGCGGCTCGCGCGGCATTTCGCCGCCATGCCGGGTCTTGGCACGACCACAGCCTCGGGCAATGCGAATGCTGCGCGGATCGTCCGCGAGGGCCTCCCGGCCAAGCAGCTTCCCGCCTGTGCCAGCTGCCATGCACCGGGCAAGCCCTATCCGGTGCTTGCCGGGCAGAGCGCCACCTACATCGCACAGCGTCTGCGCAACTGGCGGGGAGACGAGACGGTGGTCGACGCGCGCAATTCGCAGGCGACGATGCCGGTGATCGCGCGCCGCATCCCCGAGGACATGATCGACCCGATCGCGGCGTATCTCGCCGGCAAATAAGCTGCGTCCCGCCGTACGCGGGACGCAGCCCGGGTCAATCGCTCGCCGCGACGAAGACCGGTCCGTCCACGAAAAGGTCGGCTGCGCGCTCGCCGGTCGCGAGCCGCGTTTCACCCCACCATGCCGCAGGAACCGCCGCATCCGACGGATCGAGCAGTTCCGCCGCGCAGCGTAGCGCGACCGCGACCCGCAACGTCTGCCCATTCGCGCGGCGCTCGAAGGCGAGGACATGCGCGGCACGCAGTCCGGTCACGTCGAGAGGGGCGTAGTCGCCTTGGGCGAAGATCTCGGGTGCGTTCGCCCGGGTCGCGAGCAGGCGGGCGATCAGCGCGAGCTTTGCAGGTGCATCGTGCTCGAGCAGACGCGCGCGGCAGGCATAATCCACCGGCCGGCGGTTATCCGGATCGACCAGGCTGAGATCCGCCAGTTCGGTGCCCTGATACAGATCGGGGACCCCCGGCACGGTGTAGCGCAGCGCCGTCTGAACGAGCGCATTCGCCTGCGCCGCCGCCGCGGTCGCCTCAATCAGATCGTGCAGCCCGCGCAGGAACGCCGCGGAACGGCCCGGATCGAGCAACGCACGGGCGAGCGCGTGACACCGCTCCTCATAGGCCTCGTCGGGCGCCTCCCAGGACGACCGCAGCTTGGCCTCGCGCAGCGACTTTTCCTGCCACCCGACGATGCGCTCGGCAAAAGCGGCAAGCCCTGGGCGGTCATCAATCTGGAGCCCCTCAGGCCACGCCCCGAAGAGCGTCTGCAGCAACATATAGGCGTCGCCTGGATCGACCGCGTCATCGATAGCAGCCGCCGCGGCGACCCAGCCCGTCACGGTCTCACGCCAGCGGCCCGGGATCTCGCTTAATACGGCAAGCCGGGCACGCACGTCCTCGCCACGCTTGTGATCATGCGTCGCCGAGGCCAGCATCGCACGCGGCCAACAGGCGGCGCGCTCCGCCATCGCGGCATGAAACGCCTCGATGGGCAACGTGAAGGCCGCGGGGTCGAACCCGACGTCGTTGCGCGAGAGCAACCGGCCATAGCGGTAGAAGGCGGTGTCCTCGACCGCCTTGGCCACGATCGGTGCCGAGAGTTGCTGGAACCGCCTCACCGCGGCCGCGGCGAGGTCCGGGTCGCCCGGCCCTTCGCCGGCGAGCCAGTCGAGGATCAGGTCGACGACCGGTCCTTCGCCGGGTGCCAGATGCGTCGCGACCCGCTCGCGCACGATCGCCCGGATCGCGGCATCGGCGGCGGGTGCCGCGCTGCCGGTGCCATAGGCGCGATAGACCGGAAAGACCCAGAGCATGCGCTCGACCGCCCGCCGGATCATCCCCGCGGTTACCCCGTCGCCTTGCGGCGTCGACCGTGCCAGCGTGACGAACGCCGCGACGCATCGGCCAAGCTGCCCCTCGAACTGCCAGGACAGCATGTCCTGACGCGCGCGCAGATCCTCGGGCTCGAACGCGGCCGACCGGTCGCTGATATCCGCCCAGAGCTCGGCGAGCGGTGCGGCGCCGTCCTCGTCATGCAACAGCGCGGTGACCTGCGCCATGAAGTCATAGCCACTTGTGCCATCGATCCCCCAATCGGTGGCGAGCGGTTCGCCCTCTGCGAGGATCTTCTCGACGACGATATAGGCCCGATCCGCGCCAGCGGGCGTGATCGCGTCGAAGTGCGCGCGCAGCGTTCGGCAATAGCCGGCGGGGTCGGTCAGTCCGTCGACATGATCGACCCGGACACCGTCGATCAATCCCTCGGCATAGAGGTCGAGATACAGGCGGTGGCTCGCCTCGAAGACCGCGGGATCTTCCGCGCGCAGTCCGGCGAGATCGTTGATCGTGAAGAATCGCCGCCAGTTGAGATCGTCGTTCGCGGTGCGCCACGATGCCAGCCGGTAATGCTGCCGATCGAGCAACGCGGCCAGGTCGTCGCTCGTGGCGGTCGCGTGATCCTCGTGACGCAGCGGCAGACGGTGCTCGCCATAGGCGACGAGCATCGGCACATCATCGACCAGTTCGATGCTGAGCGCGCCCTGCGCGATCGCCACCGACACCGGATCGCCCAGGATCGGGAGCAGGACGGGTTCGCGCCAGTCGATATCGAAGAAAGACGCATAATGGCTCGACGCGCCGTTCGCGAGGACGTCGTTCCACCAGCCATTTTCGCCGCCCGCCACGCCCATGTGATTGGGGACGATGTCGACGATCATGCCCATGCCGTGCGCCTTCAACCGGTCGACGAGCCGGCGAAACCCCGCCTCGCCACCCAGTTCGGGATTGATCCGGGTTGGATCGACGACGTCATAGCCGTGCGTCGATCCGGACCGTGCCGTCGCGATCGGCGATGCGTAGAGATGGCTGATCCCGAGCGCGGCAAGATAAGGTACCTGCGCCTCGGCGTCCGCGAAGGTGAAGTCCTTGTGGAACTGCATCCGGTAGGTCGCACGTGGCGTCATGATGCGCGCGCCGTTTCGATCAGGGCGATGCGTGCGGCGATCTCGGGGCGCGCGAGCAGCGCGTCGGTGGTGTCTGGCATGCGTCTCCGCCAATTGGGGTGTTCATTGGTCGTGCCGGGAAGATTGGGCTGCTCGACGAGACCGACGAGGTCCTCGAGCGGGAAGATCGCCAGCCCGCATGGCGTCCGTGCGACATGCGCCAGCGCGGCGTCGACGACCGGTGCGGTGTTGCTCGGCTCGGGCTGTGGCCCCGGCGCACCGAGCGCGGTCCACAAACGGGACCGATCTTCGGCGCGGGCGGCATGATCGGCCGCCTCGTCCGCGGCCTCGCTGGTCCGGCCAAGGGCCCAGTTCCAGGCGATATCACGCCCCTGCCACCAGCCCGCGATCGTCGCTAGGTCATGCGTCCCGCTCATCGCGACAGCATCGACTGACCAGGATTCGGGGGGAATGAAATCGCCGTCGCCGTCGCGCTCGAACCAGAGCACGCGCATCCCCAGCATCGCCCGTGCGTCCATCGCCTCGCGAAACCCGTCGGGCACGGTCCCCAGATCCTCGCCGACGACGATCGCGCGCGCGCGGTGCGATTCGATCGCGATGATCCGCATCATGTCGGCAAACGGCATGTCGAGATATGCCCCGTCCGCCGCCGACGCGCCGTCGGGCACGACCCATAGCCGCCGAAGGCCAAAGGCGTGATCGATGCGAAGCCCGCCGGCATGCGCCAGACCCGCACGGATCGTCGCGATGAACGGCGCGAAGCCGTTTGCCGCGAGCGCGCGCGGATCGAATCCGGTGATGCCCCAGGCCTGCCCGTCGGGGCCGAGCGGGTCGGGTGGCGCACCGATCAACAGGCCGTTCAGCAAATCACCCCGCCGCCGCCACGCATGGCTGCCGCCCGGATCCATGCCGACCGCGAGATCCGCGACCAGACCGACCGCCATGCCGCCATCAACTGCCGTGCGCTGCGCCCGTTCGAGCCCGGCATCCGCCAGCCACTGAAGGAACACGTAGAAGTCGCACATATCGCGCTGTTCGGTCATGAACGCGGCGACCGCGGCGCCATCGGGATGCTGATAGGCGGCAGGCCAGTCCTGCCATCCCCGGGCGCCCGACTGCGCAAGAAAATGTGCGTGAAGCGCATCGAACGCGGCGTGGAAACGCAGGTCACTGGCGCCCCTTGCGCCGAACGCCTCGACCTCGGCCCGTACGGTGTCCGGCAACGTGTCGAACCGTCGACGCAGCGCGACAAGGCGATCCGGGATCGCGCCCGCCCAGTCGATCAATGCGGGTGGCACCCCTGCGTCCGCCAAAACGGCGCCCGCCATCATGGACGGATCGGCGAGCATGACGTTCAGGAACTGGCGGCTCGACGGGGCATAGGGGCTGAAGCGGGTCGCATCCGCCGGGAACAGCGCATGTGTCGGGCTGATCGCCACCGCATCGGCACCGCGCGTCGCGAACGCGCGCACCGTGTCCGCAAGCGTGCCGAAATCGCCGAACTCGGTGCCCCGGCCGTCGCGCAGGGCGGGGATCTGCACCGCCGGGCCCCAGAGACGGCCTCCTGCCTCTACGTCGGCGATCGTGACGCAGCGCGGTGGCGCGATCGCGAGCCGGATGTCCCGGCCGCCGATCGTGAGCAGGTGGTATCCCGGCTCCGTGACGCCCGACAGCTGCCCGTCGACGATCGTCACGGCGCGCGACGACCCGTCCTCCAACGTCAGGACCGCGGGACCATCGCCCGACCCGACCGACACCGTCGCACCGATATCCGCCGAGACGAACGACGGAGGTTCGGCAAGCGCCGCGTGCGCAGTGGCTAGGCTCGCGCGTATCGCCGCGTCGCTGTTGGCTGGAAGCCCGAGCGCGTTCAGGATCGCTTGCAACGCCTCGTCGGCCACGGTCTGTGCACGCCCGCCGGCATCCTGCCACCGGGGCTGCAAACCAGCGGCGGCGGCGAGGTCGTGGAGCAGACTCATGCCGCCAGCCACACGGCGACGCTGGGGCGCTGCCCCGCATCGCCCTGCGCGAACAGCATCTCGCCGGAGGCCTGCGGAAACGCGACGGGATCCTCACCGAGATTGAGCGCGATCGTGAGCACCGCGCCGTCGCCCAGCGCCCAGCGCGCGACGACCGCCGCCGGCCCGATCGCCTCGGCGCCCATCGCGCGTGTGCCGGACAGGCGCGGTATGATCGCGCTCTGCCGGACCGCGATCAGCGTACGGTAAAGATCGCGCCAGGCATCGGCGTCGGGACCGGGTGCAGCAACCGACGCCTCGAAGGTCGCGCGGGCATTCGGATCGGGTATCGCCGCGCGAGCGGATTCGTCGGCGAACGCGGCAAACTTCGCGAATTCCCGGCGCCGCCCATCGCGAACCGCATCGGCAAGTTCGTCATGAAAGTCAGTGAAGAACAGGAACGGCGTCTCGCTCCCCGTCTCGTCCCCCATGAACAGCAGCGGAATCTGCGGACAGAGCAGCAGCAATGCGGTCGCCGCACGGAGCCGGGCGTGATCGGTGAGTAACGTCAGCCGCTCGCCAAGCGCCCGGTTGCCGATCTGGTCGTGGTTCTGCAGAAACGACACGAACGCGGTCGGCGAGAGGTGCGCACTCGGCGTGCCGCGCGTCCGGCCGTCATGGTTGGCCGACCCCTCCCCTTGATAGATGAACCCTTCGCCCAGGCACCGCGCGAGACGCTCCGCCGGCCGGTCGGCAAAGTCGGCGTAATAGGCGCTGGTTTCGCCCGTCAGTAGCACGTGAAGGACATTGTGGAAGTCGTCGTTCCATTGTGCGTCATAGCCGCCCGGCCGCAGCCGATCGGCGTCGTTGCGCTCGTTCTCGAGGACGAGGTGGACCGGCCGGTCGGTCACCGTCGCGCGGATCTCCGCCGCCATTGCATCGAGAAACCGGTCATTGTCGATCGCGTGGACGGCGTCAAACCGGAGACCGTCGATCCTGTAGTCGGTGAGCCACATCAGGGCGTTGTCGATGTAGTAGCGCGCAACGGGCTCGACATCGACCGCCACCGCCCCGCCCCAAGGCGTGTCCACGTCCTTGTGAAAGAACGATCCGGCATAGGCGCCGAGATAATTTCCGTCGGGTCCGAAGTGATTATAGACGACATCGAGCAGCACCGAGACTCCCAGCGCGTGTGCGGCATCGACCATCGCCCGCAGATCGTCGGGCGTGCCGTAGCTCTCGGCGACCGCATAGGGCAGGACGCCGTCATAGCCCCAATTGCGCGTACCGCCAAAGGCCGCGACCGGCATCAACTCGATCGCGGTCACGCCGAGCGCGGCGATCTCGGGCAGGCGTGCGGTGATCCCGGCGAAACCGTCCATGGTGCCGGCATGGACCTCCATGATCACCAACTCCTCCCAGCGCCGCCCGCGCCAGTCGGTCGATTGCCATGGATACGCAACGGGATCGACGGTGACGCTCCAGCCATGCACACCGCCCGATTGCTGGCGCGAGGCCGGATCGGGAACGACCAGATCCTCGCCGATCCGGAAGCGATAGCGCACCCCTGCCCCGACACCGGCGGTCGCGGTGAACCATCCGTCGGCCTGCCCGTCCATCGACGTCGGCGCAGCCCCGTCGATCTCCAGCGTCACCCGGTCGGCATCGGGCGCCCAAAGCCGGAACGTCGTGCCGCCGCTCGTCGGCGTCGCGCCCCACGCGCTCATGCCGGATCCATCGTCCAGGACAGCAGCGCCGCCCCCTGCGGTGCGAGGTCATAGCTGTCGGTGATCGGCATTGGCGGCTGATCGGGCTTGGCGCTGTCGATCAGGACCATACGCTCAACCTCGGAGGGCGGTGGCATGGTGAAGGTCAGCGGCCCTTCCGACGCGTTCAGCAGCAGTGACACGACCTGGATCCTGCCATCCTCGCACAGCGCCGCACGACGCATCGTCAGCGCACGGCCATTGGTGTTCTCCCAGTCCTCGGACGACAGCTGGACGCCGCGCTCGTCCCACCATTCGATGTCTTTCAGACCCTCCGCGGGAGTGTCCTCGCCGTACAGGAAGTTACCGGCGCGAAGCATCGGATAGTCGCGGCGGAGCGCGGCCAGCCGCGCGGTGAAGTCGATCAGCGCTTCGCCCTCGGGGGTCTTCGCCTGCGTCCAGTCGAGCCAGCTGATCTCGTTATCCTGGCAATAGGCGTTGTTGTTGCCCCCCTGCGTCCGCCCGAACTCGTCGCCCGCGACCAGCATCGGCGTGCCGAGCGAGGCGAACAGCGTCGTCAGCATCGACCGCGCGACCCGCTTGCGCGTCTCCGCGATCGCTGGATCGTCTGTCGGCCCCTCGACACCCCAGTTGCGCGAGCAGTTGTTCGAATGGCCGTCGCGATTGTCCTCGCCATTCGCCTCGTTGTGGCGCTCCTCATAGGCGGTCGTGTCGGCGAGCGTGTAGCCGTCATGCGCGCCGAGCAGATTGACGCTGGCCCAGGGGCGCCGCGCACGGCGATCGAACAGATCCGCCGACCCGGTCAGGCGCGCCGCCAGGTCCGCGCGCTGCGCATGGTCACCCCGCCAGAACTTGCGGACGGTGTCGCGGTACTTGTCGTTCCATTCGGCAAAGCCCGGGGGGAAATTGCCGAGCTGATAGCCGCCCGGACCGATGTCCCAGGGCTCGGTGATCAGCTTGAGCCGGCCCAGTACCGGATCCTGCCGCAGCACGTCGAAGAACCCGGCGCCCGGATCGAAGCCGGTGTCCGTCCGCCCCAGCGTCAGCCCGAGGTCAAAGCGAAACCCGTCGATCCCGAAGCTGGTCGCCCAGTAGCGCAGTGAATCCGCCACCATCTGGATCACCCGCGCCTTGGTCAGGTTCAGCGTGTTCCCGGTCCCCGTGTCGTTGATCGAGAAGCGCGGCTGATCCTTGACCAGCCGGTAATAGCTCGCATTGTCGAGCCCGCGCCACGACAGCGTCGGCCCCTGCTCGGACCCCTCGCACGTGTGATTGTAGACGACATCGAGGATCACCTCGATCCCCGCCGCATGAAGACGGCGGATCGACCGGCGCAGCTCGTTGTGGCTGTCGGTCGCAAAGAAGGACCGTTCGGGCGTGAAGAAGTTGAGGGTATTGTACCCCCAGTAATTCCGCAGCCCCTTTTCCTGAAGGAACCGGTCCTGAGTATAGCTGTGGATCGGAAGCAGCTCTAGCGCGGTCACGCCGAGCCGCTTGAGATGATCGATGACCTTGGGATTGCCGAGCGCGGCGAAGGTCCCGCGTTCGGAGGGCTGTACCTCGTCGAACAACTTGGTCAGGCCCTTGACGTGCGCCTCGTAGATCACCGTCTCGGACCAGGGCGTGTTGGGGCGGACGTCGCGCGACCAGTCGAAATGGCTGTCGGTCACGACCCCCTTGGGCATGGTCAGCGCATTGTCGCGCCGATCGAAGCTCAGATCCTCGCGCGCTGACTTGACCTGATAGCCGTACATCGCGTCGGTCCAGCGCAGCTCGCCCGTCATCGCCTTGGCATAGGGATCGAGCAGCAGCTTGTTCGGATTGAACCGGTGGCCCTCTTCGGGTGCGTACCGGCCATAGGCGCGATAGCCATAGGACAGCCCCGGCTGCGCATCGGGGAGATAGCCGTGCCACACCTCGTCGGTCCATTCGGGCAGAACGTAGCGCTTGAGTTCACGGCGGCCGCTGTCGTCATAGACGCACAGCTCGATCTTCTCGGCATTGGCCGAATAGACCGCGAAATTGACCCCGAGCCCGTCGAACGTGGCGCCGAGCGGATAGGCCGAACCGGCCTCGAGCGTATCAGGCAGAAGATGCAAAGCGAGCCCCCAGATTGACGCCAACCTCCACCATTCTAGCAGCGCGGCGGCGTGTCAGGGCGAAAACCCGCCTGCTCTCGGCAATGTTCCCGGTTCGGTTTCTTTTCCCTGTCGACGAGAAATTACCGGCGGTCTCGTGCAAAGCGGGTGACGTCGATCGGCGTCAGCCGGTGCGTCGCCGCCGCTATCCGAGCTGCTCGAGCTTCGCCTGTGGCGCTGCGGCCGAGGCGCGGAACCGCGCGACGCTCGCCTCCTCGAACGACTTGGCAACAACCGTCGATACCGTCTTGAAGTCCGCGGTTGCATGGTCCGGCGTCAGCGTCAGGACGATGAACCCCTTGCGATCCTGATCGCAGAAGCGGACCTCGTCATTGGCGTCGGCGATCAGCGTCCCGATCCCCGGGATTAGCGAGCCATAGGACGGGCTGGTGATCGCGGTGGCGCCGAATTCGACCGCGACGAGCTTCCCCGATGCATCGTGCAGATCATTCGCCCAGCCGGCATGGCTATCGCCCGACAGCACGACCGGTCGCGACCCCGACCGCTTGAACGCGGCATAAAGCCGCTCGCGTGCTGCGGGATAGCCGTCCCAGCTGTCGAAGTTGAACGGCAGGCCCGCGCGATAGGATGCCATGCTCGCCATCAGCGCCGTGCGCCATTTCTCTGGGAGCCGCGCCATCATCGCGGCGAAGCGATCGGGGCCAAGCTGCTTCTCGAGATCCGGGCCGGCCACGCGCGCCATCACCACCTGGTTGCCGAGTACCTGCCACGGCTTGCCCGCCGTGACCGACGCCGCCATCGTCCGCTCGATCCAGGCGAGCTGCGGTGCGCCCAGCATTTCGCGACCCGGCTGCGCGCGCTCCCCCATCATCGGGGCATATTCGGCAGGCGCAATCGCCTCGCCCTTCGCCGCGACCTGCCTGCTCCGCGCGAGCAGCCGCGTCTCGACCATCACCAGCGTCGCGAGATCGCCGAACTCGAAACTGCGGTTGATCGCTTCCCACGGCTCGCCGGGCTTCGGATCGCGGATCGGCATCCATTCGAAATAGGCCTGCATCGACGCGGCCTTGCGCGCCTTCCAGTCGCCCTCGGTCGCCGGGTCATGGTTCTCGGCGCCGCCGATCCAGTCGTCATTGGCGACCTCGTGATCGTCCCACACGCAGATGAACGCCGCGCGGGCATGCGCCGCCTGCATGTCGGCGTCGCGCTTCACCTGCGCGTGACGTATCCGGTAATCGGCGAGCGTCACGATCTCATGCGTGGGCTCGACCAGCCGGCCGATCTTCTTGCCGATGTCGCCGCCATAACCGTCGATGGCATATTCATAGATGTAATCGCCGAGATGCAGCACCGCGTCGAGCCGGTCGAGTTTGGCGATCGAAGCATAGGCGTTGAAGAACCCGCCGGGGTAGAGCTGGCACGACACCACGCCCATGACGACATCCGCAACCGCGCCGCGGGGCAGCGTGCGGACCCGGCCCACGGGCGAGCGCGTGCCCGCCGCGGTTTCGAACCAGTAGCGATACTCGGTCCCGGGGGTCAGCCCCGTCACCGCGACCTTGGCGGTGAAGTCACGCGCGGCACGCGCGCCGATACGGCCCGAACGGAGGGGCGTATCGCCCTCGCGCAATGCGACATGCCAGGTCAGCGCGATATCGCCCGCCTGTTGCGGATCCTGCGGGGTCGCGCGCGTCCAAAGTATCGCGCCGTCCGCCGAGGGATCGCCGCTCGCCACGCCGTGATCGAAGCGCGCTGCCCCCGCGCTGCCGTTCGTGCGAGCCGCGGTGGCGAGGCCGGGAAGCGCGAGCGCGGAGCTGGAGCCGAAGAGCGTGAGGGCGTCGCGGCGATTGATCGTCATAACAGTGCCTTTTGCGGTGATGCCGCCTGCTAGGGGCGCTCGGCGTCAGTCACGTTGCGGCAGCGTTACGCCGCGATGACAGGCCGTCACGCGCGGGTCATGTATCCGACGCGGAACCGTAACGACCCCGCCCTAGGTGCTCGCTCACTGACAATCGGGGGACTTCATGACGACCATTTTTACGCGCCTGGCTCTGGCCGCGCTTGCTGCATCCTGTTCGACGGGTGCGCTTGCCCAGGCGATCGTCGCGCCCGATCCGGCGACCGGCACGGCCGCCCGCGCCGACGTGACGGGCGGCGACGACATCGTCGTCACCGCCCAGAAGCGCGAACAGCGGATCGAGGACGTGCCGCTGACCGTCACCGCGCTCACCGGCGCGAAGATGGCGGATATCGGCGTCAACTCGCTTTCCGAAGTCGCCGCCTATATTCCCGGCCTGCAGATCCAGGAGCAGAGCGCGAACAACCCCGGCTTCGTGATCCGCGGCATCACCTCGGACAATGGCTCGTCGCAGCAGGGTGCGCGCGTGACGCTCTATTATAACGGCGTCGACATCAGCCGCTCGCGCGGCGCCTATCAGGACCTTTATGATCTCGAGCGGATCGAGGTCGTGAAGGGCCCGCAGGCGACGCTGTTCGGCACCGCCGCCGCGGTTGGCGCCATCAACCTCATCTCCGCCAAGCCGCAGTCCGGCACCTCGGGTGCGATCACCGGCTCCTATGGCAATTACAACCGGACGCAGGTGTCGGGTTTTATCAATGCCGGCAACGACGTGTTGTCAGGGCGGCTGGCCTTCGCCTATAAATATCGCGACGGCTATGTCCGCAACATCGCCGGTGATGCGAACATCCCCAACCAGAACCAGGGCAAGGTCGATCAGGACGATCTGAACGGCCAGGACCAGCGCGGCTTCCGCGGTTCGCTGCGCTTCCGTCCGAACGATGCGGTCACCGCCGACCTCGTCCTGACCTATGACGGTCAGCGCAATCCCGGCACCGCGTTCAAGAGCCGCGCGCATGCCCCGACCGGCGGCCAGACCGGCAATTACGGCAATGCCGAACTCTCGGGCTCGCCGTTCAGCGCCGAGGCGCTCGGCGCGCGCAAGCTCGGGCTCGACCGCAACGTCTATGACGCCAACCTGACGGTGTCGGTCGATCTGTCGCCCGGCATCACCTTCACCACCGTCAACGGCTATCGCCGCTTCGACGCACTCGAGATCTTCGACGCGGATGGCGGCCCGGCCTGGTATCTCGAGTTCGCCGAGGATGCGAAGGGCGACCAGTGGAGCCATGAGAGCCGCTTCGCGTTCGACGGCCCGAAATATCGCGCATCGTTCGGGTGGAACGCCTTCTTCGAAAACGGGTCGCAGCGCGTCCCCTTCTCGACCGAGGAGGGCACCTATATCGCTTGCTCGATCGCCACGGCCTATCAGCCGTTCCGTACCGCGCTGAACGGCGCGGGGATCCCGACCGGCCCGGGCTGTGTCGCCGCCAACGGCACGATCCCGGCGGCGACCCGCGCCACCGCGATCCTCACCGGCGGCCGTTCGACGCAGATCCCCTATTCGTCCGAGTTCACCAATTACGGCAACAACGACACCTATTCGGTGTTCGCCGATGCGACCTATATCCCGATCCCGGCGCTCGAGCTGACCGCCGGCGCACGCATCCTGATCGAGGATCGTCAGTCGGGCTATTCGTCGATCCAGCCCAATTCGCAGATTCTCGCCGCGCTGGGCGTCCGCACCAGCCTGCTTGGCACCGCGAACACCAACGGCGTGAAGTTCGAGGCGGACCAGAGCTTCGCCGCGATCCTCCCGCGCTTCAACGCGCTGTTGAAGCTCGACGACGATGTCAGCCTTTACGGCACGATCAGCAAGGGCCGGCGCTCACCGGTCGTCCAGTTGGCGGCACTCAACGCCGTCAACGGCGTACGCCCCAATCTTCAGATCGTGCCTGAGGAAAATGTCTGGAACTACGAAGGCGGCATCAAGGGTCGCGTCGGACCCTTCACCGGCGCGGCATCGGTCTTCTATCAGACCTATGACGGGTTCCAGGTCTCGGTAAACGAGGTCAATCCCGCCAATGGTGCGGTCGTCGCGGTCACGCGCAGCGCGGGCTCGGCGAAGAATGTCGGCGTCGAGCTCGAGGGCAATCTCGCGCTTGGCCAGTATCTCTCGGTGTTCGGGACCTTCGCCTATCTCGACGGCGGGATCGCGGACCAGCCTGCGGGCACCTTTGCCGGCAACCGCTTCCGCCTCCAGCCGAGCACCACGGCCTCGGGCGGCGCGACGCTCCGGCTGCCCGTCGGCGGCGCGGTCTTCTATGCGACGCCCAGCGCGAATTACCGGTCGAAGGTGTTCTTCGAACTGCCCAACAGCGCCGCGATCAGCCAGCGCGGCTATACGCTGGTCAACCTGCGTGCGGGTATCGAGCTTGCGGACGGGCGTTACCGCGTCGGCGGCTTTGCGCGCAACCTGACCAACAAACGCTACCTGATCGACGCGGGCAACACGGGCGGCGGCTTCGGCATCCCCACCTATATCGCCGGCGAACCGCGCTTCTACGGCGTCGAGCTCGGCGCCAAGTTCTAAGGAGCCCCGTCCCACCCTGTCGTTCCGGCACGCGCCGGGACGGCGGGGACCTTCCGTGGAGGCCAGTCGGGCGGCTGCGCGATGGCGTGCCCGGCACTCGTCCGCCGGCTCCTATCCCGGCCCCGCGCGTTGAGGCGCATTCCCCATCGCATGAGGTTCTCACGATGCGCGCCACTTCTATCGTTCCGGCGGCCGCCGCATGAGCGGTCCGCAGCTCTTCACGCCGTTCAAGGTCGGCAAGCTCGATCTCGCCAACCGGATCGTCATCGCGCCGATGTGCCAATATTCGGCGGTCGACGGCTGCATGACCGACTGGCACCTGATCCATCTCGGGCATCTCGCGCTGTCGGGCGCGGCCCTGATGATGCTCGAAGCCGCCGCCGTGACGCCCGAGGGGCGGATCACCTACGGCGATGTCGGGCTGTATGACGATGCGAGCGAGGCGGCGATCGCGCGGACGCTCGAGAGCGTGCGCCGCTGGTCGGACATGCCGATCGGCATCCAGCTGTCGCATGCCGGACGCAAGGCGTCGTGCGAGGTGCCCTGGAAGGGCGGCGGGCAGATCGCGCCGGGCGCCGACAAGGGTTGGCAGACCGAAGCCCCCTCCCCGGCCGGTTTTCTGCCCGTCGATACGCCGCCGACGGCGCTCGATCGCGAGGGGCTGGCGCGACTGCGCGACGCGTTTGCCGCCGCGGCGACGCGCGCCGCACGGCTCGGGATCGATGCGATCCAGCTGCACGCCGCGCACGGCTATCTACTCCACCAGTTCCTCTCGCCCTTGGCCAACCACCGCGACGACGACTATGGCGGCAGCCTCGAGAACCGGATGCGCTTCCCGCTCGAAGTGTACGACGCGGTCCGCGCCGCCTTCCCGGCGGATCGCCCGGTGACGATGCGCGTATCGGGCACCGACTGGGTCGAGGGCGGCTGGGACGGTGAACAGACCGTCGCCTTCGCCAAGGCGCTCGAGGCTCGCGGGTGCGCCGCGATCCACGTCTCGAGCGGGGGCCTCAGCCCGGACCAGCAGATCCCGGTCGGGCCGAGCTATCAGGTCCCGCTGGCGCGTCAGGTCAAGCAGGCGGTCGGCATCCCCGTCGTCGCGGTCGGGCTGATCACCGATTATGAACAGGCCGAGGCGATCATCGGTACCGGTGACGCCGATCTCGTCGCGCTAGCCCGGACCCTGCTCTACGATCCGCGCTGGCCGTGGCATGCCGCCGCACATCTCGGCGGCCATGTGAAGGCGCCCAACCAGTATCTCCGCTCACAGCCACGCCAGTACAAGGACCTGTTCCAGGCCTGACGCGAGCCGCGACCCTCGCGGGTCGCGGCAATGTCTCCAGCCGCGGTCAGCCGTTGTCGCGGAAACCGGGATACAGGCTCATCCCGCCGTCGACGGTCAGCGTCGATCCGATGATATAGTCCGCGGCGTCGGACACTAGGAACAGCGCCGCACGCGCGACATCGTCGGGCTCGCCGATCCGTCCATAGGGGATGAGCTTGAGCAGCGCGTCGGCGGCATCGCCCCTGGTCGCATCGGCGTTGATGTCGGTCGCGATCGCGCCGGGCGCCAGCGCATTGACCCGGATCCGCTCCTGCGCGACCTCCTGTGCCAGCGTGCGCATCAGCATTCCGCTGCCGCCCTTCGACGCCGCATAGTTCGCATGCCCCGCCCAGGGGATCGTCTCGTGCACCGAACTCATGAACAGGATCTTGCCGATCGCCCGGCCGAAGCCGCGATCACCCTGCGCGCGGAACCGGCGTACCGCCTCGCGCGAAACGAGGAACTGACCCGTCAGGTTGACGTCGATGACGCGGCTCCAGTCGGCCAGCGTCATGTCCGCATAGCCCGCATCCTTCTGCATGCCGGCATTGGCGAACACGACATCGACGCCGCCGAACCGCGACACGGTCTCATCGAACAGCCGAAGGACCGCATCCTCGTCCGCGGTATCGGCCTGAAAGGCGAACGCCTCGCCGCCGCCTGCAACGATCCGCGCGACCACGTCGTCCGCCGCCTCGCGATTGCTGTTGTAATTGACCGCGACGCGTGCGCCGGCCTGCGCGAACAGCAGCGCGGCGGCGCGTCCGAGGCCGGAGCTTGCGCCGGTGACGATAGCGGTCTGTCCGGAGAGATCGATGTGCATGGGGCTCGCTTTCGCTAGACTGTCAGGAGTTGCGTCCCCAACGCCCGCCTTGCCAAAGCTATCCGTCTGCCCCCACGGGGCGGCTAGTCGTCCAGCGTGTCCGCAGTCCGCAGCGCGCGGACATAGGCCTGCGCCGCCTGTTGCTCGGCTGCGGTCTTGAACGCGTCACGCGGGTCGGGCGCATCGCCGAGCGTCGCCAGCACGGCCCACAGCGCAAACCGCCGGCCGGTCTCGCGCTCGGTCCCGAACGCAATCCTGACGCGCTCCAGACCGTCATCGATCGCGATCGTATCCAGCGTATCGAGATCGGTCGTGCCGAAATAATGGGTGAGCATCGCATCGAGATCCATGATGCAGCGCTGCCCGAGCCGGACCATCGTGGCAAGCCGTGTCGAACGGCCGGCCCCCTCCGTGCGAAAGAGTTGCGCAACGCTCCACCCCGACCTAGATGCCGGTCGCACACGCCCTCCGCCATCGCGGCGGCGCGGATGCGGTGCGGAAGAGTGTCCGAGTGGTTTAAGGAACTGGTCTTGAAAACCAGCGTAGGGGTAACTCTACCGTGGGTTCGAATCCCACCTCTTCCGCCAATGTTTCATTTCAGCTTGCCTCACTTGGGCTCATGACGGCGCCCAAGGCCCTGTCTCTGGCTTGTTCGCATCCCCGGAGAACCGAAACGGTTCATAAAAAGCGCAAGTAGATCGGAGTGACTGTCAGGGCACCGGGTGAGCCCGGACGTCCAGAATGGCAGCAAGCATTCTTACAGACGGTGCTAGAAGATCGTCTGTACCGGTACCCAGGTCTTGGAATGACTTGATTTGGGGTTCGGTCAGGCGCTTAGTGCACATCCGAATGCTTGAGGTGATGCGGGGCTTCAAACAAATGAAGCGGTGGTTGCTCTTGATCGTGGGCGTGGCCTTCAGCCTTCCGGTGCAGGCGCAGCTTGCGGCACCCGTGAAGAATGGCGACTCGACCATCATCGTCACGGGCAACCGAATCCGCGAGTCGAAGGTGGAGATGAGCGAGTGGCGAATGGCGGAAACGCCGCACGTCGTCGTGTTCAGTCAGGGCGACGAAACGGCATTGCGACGCACCGCGCACAATCTCGAAAAGCTGCACTTCCTGCTCTCGGTCCTGCATGGCCGGGTGGATCAGCCTGACGAGACGATCAAGATCGCCGTGACGATGATCGGCGATGTCGCAGCGTTCGAACAGCTTCGACTGACCGACCTGCGCTGGCAATATGGTCCCTTCCCGCAGGCGTTCGAAAAGACGATCTACTATGATCCGCGTGATGAAGGGTCGGTGCTCGCAACAACCGAGGAGGGCGTGAACCTGGTTCTTCAGCCATCGGTTGGCCGCAAGACGAACCGCAATTGCACGCGCGGGCGGGACAGAAACCCTCCAATCGTTGATTATTACGTAAGCCCCAGGGTGACGGCGACCGGACAGCCGACGTACGACGTGAACCAGATTCTCGAACAGCTTCCAGTGAACGAGATTGCCTTTTGCCAATGGGCCGAATCCCGCGTCTATGCCGCCTTTGCCCAGAACTACCTGATGACCTATTTTCCGGCAGCGTATCCGCGCTGGTATCTTCAGGGGTTCGGAGAATTGTTCGCGACGATGGAAGCCGGCGACGACTACGTCGAATATGGCCACCTTCCGCCTGGCTACGCGAAGGTCATGCATCATTACGGTCTGTATCCGGTCACGCACATCCTCGATGGGCGCTATCTCTCGGGCAAGGGTCGGGCCTGGACGCCCTATCACGCATGGCGATTGGTCCACCTCCTGTATTTCTCCGAGGAGTGGAAGCCGCGGCTTCACGGCTATCTGAACGCCCTGGCACGGGGTGACGACCTGCAGACCGCCGCGAGCGCCCTTGGCGATTCGAGCCAGTTCCAAAGCGCCGTGACCGCCTACCGAGGCCGCAAATTGCAGGCTGAGAAGATGGCCTTTCCGGCCGATCGCGCGCCGGAACCCAGCATCCGCCGTCTGACCCGCGCGGAGGCCGGGCTGATCCGTGGCCGGCTTGAACTCGGCGCGCGGATCGAGGTGCCCGACGCCGGCCCCGACCGTGAGAAGGCGCTCGCACGGCGCTCCGCGTGGCTCGACCGGCTTCGCGACAACGCGACCCGCTTCCCCGCCCTGACCGAAAACCACCTGCTCCTGGCCGAGGCCGAATGCCGCACCGGCAATCCCGAAGCCTGTCTTGATGCCGCTGAGAGGGCGATTGCACAGTCGCCGACCGAAACACGCGCGCTGGTGTGGAAAGGCACGGCGCTGACGCAGCTGGCTATCCGCGCTCCGGCCGCCGAACGTCGGCAGCGGCTTGCGGACGCGAGACGTTTCATCGTCAAGGCCAACCGCCTGGACCCAGAGAGCAGCCTTGCGCTGATCGCGTATCACGACAGCTTTGCAACGGCGGGCGAGCAGGCCCCGGATGTCGCGGTAGAGGGGCTGTACAAGATCGTTCAGTCTACGCCCGCCGCGCCAGGTCCAAGACTGAAACTCGGTGAGGAGCTGATCGCCCGCGACCTTCGAGGTGAAGCGCGCAAAATGCTGCTGCCGGTCGCCAAAGGGGCGTTCGCAACGCCCGAACAGCCCGCCGCCGCCGCTTTGCTGTCGACAGCGGGGGCGACGGAGCCGGGGCGTTAGCGGCTGCTAAAATCCGGCGTTCGCAGACCGTAGCGCATTTCGAAAAATCGCCGGGATCCCGATCCGGACCCCGGCGATCACATCGGTAGGTCGCGTTACAGCCGTAGCGAGACCCCTGCGACGAGCTGCCGGCCGAGCAGGTCATACCCCATCACGGTATTGCCGCGCAGCAGACCGATCCGCGAACGGCTGTCCGGGATGAGCGGCGGATCGCGGTCGAAGATGTTGTTGGCGGCCAGCCGGAACGTCATCTGCTTGTTGATGTCGAAGCTGAGCGCGACGTCGATCCAGTTGTACGAACCGACACCCGGATATTGATCGCGCCGGGCGCTCGCGTCTTGGGCGGGAATGCCGGTATCCTCGGGCGCATAGATGTCGAGCGGCATCGCGCCGCGGTGGCGCCAGTTGACTGACAGGCTGGTCGTGCTGTCGGGCGCCGTCCAGGTGGTGCGGAGCTGGTGCTTCCAGCGCGGCATGCTCTCGCCGCAGAGATTGCCGAAATATCCCACGCAGTTGCGCGGTTCGATCGTCGGCGACGATTGCGAGCCGACGCGGGTCATCAGCGTCCCGTTGAAGCTCATGTCGAGCCGGCCGACGCCGCCCAGGCCGACATTATACTGCCCCTGGAAATCCCAGCCATGCGACTGCGACTTGTAGCCATTGGCCGAACCGCGCGCCACCCAGCCGGTCGACGGACTGGTCGCAGGCGAGCTCGAGAGCGTGCCGGTGCCCGGATTGCGGACGATGCCGCGGCAGAAATACTCGTTCCCGGTCGCAAGGCACTCGCCGATGATGTTCTGCGGCTGGAGGAAGTCGAGCTGGTCCTTCAGATCGATCAGCCAGCGGTCGATCGACACCGTCAGGCCGGGTATGAAGCGTGGCCGCAGCACGACGCCGAACGTCTTGGTAAAGGCGCTTTCGGGCGTCAGGTTGAATCCGCCCTCGCGCACGGTGCACCGATCGTCAGGGCAGATCAGCGAGGCACTGCCATAGAGATTGTCGGCAAGGCCGGTGTTGCGGCATTGCTGCAACGTCGCCGACGGCGCCAGTCGCGCACCGTTGGGGTTCGACGGGTCGACCCGCGGCGCACAGGGATCGGCATAGAAGCCCTGGTTCCAGAAGATGTTGGCGGCACCCTGCGCGGTGCTGACACCCGGTGCGGCCTGGGACTTGTTGTACGAGGCGCGCAGCGTGATGTCCGCCACCGGCGACCAGAGTCCCTCGACCTTCCAGGTATCGAACTTGCCGTCGAGCCGGTTGTACTGCGACACGCGGTAGCCGGCGTTGACCTGCAACAGCTCGGCGAAGCGGCGATGTTCGATCAGCGGTGCCTGTACCTCGGCATTGGCTTCGAGGATGCTTTGCGTGAAGCGCTGGTTCTCGCCGCCGTTATTCTGCTGGAAGACCTCGTTGACGATCGTGCGTTCCATTTCCTCGCGATATTCCGCGCCCAGCGCGATCGCGATGCCCTGATCCGCGAGCGGCGAGGTAATGCCGTAACGGCCCAGATCGCCGCTGACGGTGCCGACGAACTGCAACAGGCGCGGAATGCGCGTGCTGATCCCGCCGGTCGCGCCACCGTAGAGATACTGGTTGAGCGCCGTATCCTGGTTGAACGGCGCGAACGCGTTGAACGGCACACAGGACGGATCGGTCCCGTTGACGACCGCACGACAGGTCGGCGTGCCGTTGACGCGGACGACGTCGAGCGAACGGTTGATGTTGTCGAAGCGCGCGAACGGCACGTCGATGGTGTCGAGGCGCGCGCGCGAGATCATGCCCGCGACATCGTACGACCACACGTCGTCAAAGCCGCGCCCGCGCAGCCCTGCGACGATACGATAGCCCTCATTGGTGAAGCGCTGCCGCACCAGTGGCAGCCCGTCGAAGCGGTAGCGGACGTCGATCGGCGCATATTGTCCGGCAACACCGGCGTTGGCGCCGCACAGATCCTGTGCCTGCGAGGACGACAGGAACGCGTTGTCGCAATTCACGCGGAACGGGTCTGAGCCGTACGCACCGAAGTTGAAGGTGCGGTTGAGCTGGGTGTTGTAGGACTTGTCGCGGTAGAACAGCCCGTTGCCGTACAGCTCGATGTCATCGGTGATCTTGGCGGTCAGGAAACCGCCAAGGTTGACGCGGTTGAACGCGCGCTGGACCGCCCAATTGTCATAGGGGTTGGCAGACGAGCCCTGCGGCCCGCTGTTGATCGGAATGAAGGTCCCGTTCCCGTTGGGATTGTTGACCAGGATCTGCCCGGCGCGCGGCCCCGACTGCGGAATGATCGTACCGGCGGGCGTGAAGCTCGCACGCGAACAACCGAGCGGCGAGGTGTTGGTCGGCTGGACCGCCTCGCAGACCGAATAGGAGCGATCGACCAGCTCGATTGGGTTGGACTGGCGGTAATTGATGAACCCGGTGAGGTTCACCCGGTCGTTGAACAAATTGGTACCCGCCGCCAGGCTGACATCCGAACGACCACCGTCATTGGTCAATCCGCGCTTGGCGGCGAAACCCGCGCGACCTGCCGCCTCGGTAACCGCGTTGCTGCCATTGTCGTGATTGTAGAAGCTGTAGTTCGCGTCGAGCCGGATGCCTTCGAAGTTCTTCTTCAGCACGAAGTTGACGACGCCCGATACCGCGTCGGATCCATAGACGGACGAGGCACCGCCGGTCAGCACGTCGATCCGCTCGACCAGCGCGTTGGGGATGATGCCGACGTCGACCGTGTTGGCCAGTCCCATACGGAGGCCGTCGATCAGCGTCAGCGTGCGCTCATAGCCCAGGCTGCGCAGCTTGATGCGCTGACGGCCTTCGGAATCGCTGAAATTCTGTTCCGAGTTCACCTGCACCTGCGGCAGGCGGTTCAGCACCTCCTCGATCGTCGTCGCGCCCTGTGCCGCGATTTCCGCGGCGGTCGTTGTTACGATCGGTGCGGCGGACCGGTTATTCGGCCGCGCGATGCGCGTGCCGGTCACGACGATGTCCGACGCTTCCTGCCGTTGGCCGGTGCGTTCGGTATCTGCAGCGAGCTTGGCGGAGGCCACGGGATCGCCGATCGCGGTCTGGCTTTCCTGCGCACCATCGCCCGCGCCTGTATCCGACGCCTGGGCCTGCGCCGGGGCCGGCATCGCAAACAACGCCGCGACGCAACATGTCGTAGTCAGAAACCCTTTGAACAGCACCATTCTATCACCCCCCACGTTGCCGATCGGGTCACATGGATGGTGATGCATCGTATCGATTGCCGCCGACCCTGTTCGGAAGCGTTCGATGAACAACAGGACGCGCTTTCATCGGGATCTGTCGCCCCGTGACCTTGCTGACCTTGTTCGGCATTACCATCCGGACCCTCGGACAGGCACATGCTGTCACGTCCCAAATATCAAAACAATACCAATAATTTCGGAAATGACACGCGGTATGGATTTTGTGTCGTAACGGTCTCAATCGGTATCAATGACAGGACTTTGCGTTCCTCAGGCCACACCATTTCGCTTCGGTTGCGGGTCCGTCCGCCATGGAATAATATCCGCTGGGGGCATTGCTATCGGTCGTCGGTCAACGCATCCAAGGCGCAAGCAAGGCGGAGAAACTTGCTTGCGACGCGACGCTCTAGACCCGGCGTGACGTGCTCTCGCCTTCCATCCACTCGCGACCGGCGAAGATCACGTCCAAGACCGGTACAAAGCGGAGCGGCGGCAACAGGACGAGAAGCGACCCGATAAAAGAAATTTGCGAGTGACGATCGCGGTCAATCGGTTAGACCCTGCCGCACAAGGGGGGATCTTTACACCATGAAGCACCGCGCACTGACCGCCATCGCACTCTGCCTCGTCGCCACCGAATTGTCCGCACAGACCACGCCGCCACCAGCCGCCAAGCCCGTCGAACGGACCCAGGCGCCCGAGAATCAGGCGACGGCGACCACCCCTCCGACGACCCGCGCAGACGCCAACCCGTCGCCCCAGCCCGTCGCCGCAGCCCCGGTCACTGCCGCCTCGCCCGCCAATGCCTCGGCTGCCACATCCAAATCGTCCGCCAAGCCGCCGGTCTGGGACGTCATGCAGCCGCGTGGACTGAAGACGCGCGAGGTCGCCCTGCATGTCGACGAGGGCAGCTGGATGAACGTCGACGTCTCGCCCGACGGCCGGATGATCGCCTTCGATCTGCTCGGCGACCTCTATACGATGCCGATCACGGGCGGCACGCCGCGACGCATCGCGGAGGGGCTGGCGTTCGAGCATCAGCCGCGCTTTTCGCCCGACGGCCGCCGCATCGCCTTCACGTCTGATCGCGGCGGCGGCGACAATATCTGGGTGATGAACGTCGACGGCAGCGACAAGCGACAGGTGACGAACGAGGATTTCCGCCTGCTCAACCAGCCGAGCTGGAGCCCGGACGGCCGGTTCATCGCCGCCAAGAAGCATTTCACGACCGGCCGCTCGCTCGGCACGGGCGAGATCTGGCTCTATCACGTCTCGGGCGGCGGCGGCGTCCAGCTCGTCAAGCGCGCGAGCGAGGTGCTGCAGAAGGAACTGGGCGAGCCGATCTACGCGCCCGACGGCAAGAGCATCTTCTACACGCGCAACATCTCGCCCGGCCCGATCTTCGAATATGCGCAGAATTCGCGCACCGACCTGTTCGATATCGAACGCTATGACGTCGACAGCGGCGAGGTCAGCACCGCGGTCTCCGGGGTCGGCGGCTCGGTGCGGCCGACACCGTCGCGCGACGGCAAGCGGATTGCCTTTGTCCGGCGCGAGAACAACGTCACCAAATTATGGGCGAAGGACTTCGCGACCGGGGTCGAACGCATGATCTATGGTCCGCTCGACCGCGACGTGCAGGAGACATGGGCGGTGACGGGCGTCTATCCCGACATGGCCTGGACGCCGGGCGACACGGCGATCGTCTTCTGGGCGGGGGGCAAGCTGCGCCGGGTGGCCCCCGACGGCTCGGGTGCGGCGGTGATCCCGTTCCGCATCGACGATACGCGCGTCATCGTCGACGCGGTCCATCCGCAGATCGCGGTCGCACCCGACCGGTTCGCGACGAAGATGCCGCGCTGGGCAAGCGTCTCGCCCGATGGCCGAACCGTCGTGTTCGAGACACTCGGCAAGCTGTGGACCAAGCCCGTCGCGGGCGGCACCGCGACCCGGCTGACGCGCGGCGTGGACGAATTCGAGCTGTTCCCGAGCTGGTCGCGCGACGGCCGCCAGATCGTCTTCGTCGGCTGGACGGATGCGGGGCTCGGCCAGATCCGGACGATCGCGGCAGGCGGCGGCTCGCCGCGCACCGTCACGACCGTCGCCGGCCATTATCGCCGCCCGCGCTTCTCGCCCGACGCGCGCACGATCGTGTTCGAGCAGGGCCCCGGCGGCGGGCTGACTGCGGCACGGGGCAATCCCGATGCCGGGGCGTACCGCGTCGCCGCCAGCGGCGGTGCGCCGGTGCGGATCGCCAAGGAAGCGAGCGGCCCGCAATTCGGCGCGGCGAACGACCGCGTCTTCCTGATGGCGACAGAGAAGGACAAGCGCCAGCTGATCAGCACCGACCTCAACGGACAGGACCGCCGCGTCCATGCCTCGGGCGAACTGGTCAACGACTATCAGATCGCCCCGCAGGGTGATTACGTCGCCTTCCGTCAGAATTACGAGGCGTTCGTGATGCCGCTGATGCCGGGCCGCCAGGCGGTCGAGACCGATGCCAAGGGCGGCCCCCTGCCCGTCACCCGCGTCAGCGGCGACGGCGCGGACTTCATCAACTGGTCGAACGACGGCCGGCAGATCCACTGGAGTGCGGGCCCGACGCTCTACACGGCCGAGACCGCGGCGCTGTTCCGCGCGGTGCCGACGCCGAAGGGCGAGGACGCGCCGAAGTTCGTCGCGCCGCGCACCGGCACCTCGCTGTCGATGGACATCGCCGCCGCCAAACCTGACGCAACGGTGGCGCTGACCGGCGCACGCGTCGTGACGATGGCGAAGGCCGATGGCGGGATCATCGACGACGCCACCATCCTGATCCGCGGCGACCGCATCGTCGCGGTCGGGCCACGCGGCACGGTCGCCATTCCCGCAGGCGCGAAGACCGTCGACCTGGCGGGCAAGACGGTCATTCCCGGGCTGGTCGACGCGCATGCGCATGGTCCGCAGGGCGAGGACGAGATCGTGCCGCAGCAGAACTGGTCGGCGATGGCAAACCTCGCGCTCGGCACCACGACGATCCACGATCCGTCGTCACGCTCCGCCGAAATCTTCCCGGCGGCCGAGATGCAGCAGGCGGGCATGCTGCTCGCGCCGCGCACCTTCTCGACCGGCGAGATCGTCTATGGCGCGAAGGCGCCCGACGTCTATGCGCAGATCGACACCTATGAGGACGCGCTCGCCGTCGTCCGTCGCCTCAAGGCGCAGGGTGCGCGCAGCGTGAAGAACTATAACCAGCCACGCCGCGAGCAGCGCCAGATGGTCGTCGCGGCAGCGCAGGCGGAAGGCATGGAGGTCGTCCCCGAGGGCGGCTCGCTCTTCACGCTCGACATGAGCCTGGTGCAGGACGGCAATTCCACGGTCGAGCACAACGTCCCGCTTGAGCATTTCTACGCCGATGTGGTCGATCTCTGGTCGCAGACGACGGTCGGCTACACGCCGACGCTCGTGGTCGCCTATGGCGGGCCGGCGGGCGATCCCTATTGGCGTGCGCACAGCGACGTGTGGCGGCATCCGCTGCTCGCCCGCCATGCACCGCCGGCACTGCTCGCGGCGCAGAATGCGCGGCGCGAGATCGCGCCCGAGGAGGATTATGTCGATGGCGCGACCGCACGCGAGGCGCGCAAGCTCGCGGTCAAGGGCGTGCCCGTGGCGATCGGCGCGCATGGCCAGCAGCCGGGGCTTGGCGCGCATTGGGAGCTGTGGAGCTTCGTCCGGGGCGGGTTCAGCCCAATCGAGGCGCTGCGTGCGGGCACGATCGAATCGGCACGATCGCTCGGATACGCCAAGGACGTCGGCTCGCTCGAACCCGGCAAGCTCGCCGATCTGGTCGTGCTGACCGCCGACCCGACAAGCGACATCCGCAACAGCGACAAGGTCGCGCAGGTGATGCTCGGCGGCCGCCTCTATGATGCCGCGACGCTGAACGAGACGGTTACCGGCACGCGCACGCGCCAGGCCTATTGGTGGGAGGGCGGCAGCGCGGGCGCCGATACGGGCGCACGCATCACCGTCGGCCACGGACACGGGGATGTCGACTGACATCCCCGATCGGAACCGGCGCTGAGGTCGACGGCGGTCAGTAGATGTCGCGGCGGTACAGCCCGGCCTCGCTCATCGCCTCGACCCGGTCGTCGCCGAGGATGATCCGGAGTTCGGCATCGACCGCGCCCGCCATTCCGACGAGACTGCCGCAGACATAGATCGCCGCCCCCCGGTCCGCCCAGTCGAGCATCCGGTCGGCCTGTTCCGCGACCAGCGCCTGGACATAGCGCCCGCAGCCCGCATCGCGCGAGAAGGCGCGGTCGATCCGCTCGAGTGTACCCGCGGCATGCAGCGCATCGAGTTCGGCGGCGAGCGGACGGTCGTATGCGCTGCTGCGCTCGCCATAGATCAGCCAGGCAGGCGCGCCGCCGGTCCGCGCCCGCTCGCGAAGATGCGCCATCAGCCCGGCGAGGCCGGTGCCGTTGCCGATCAGCACGAGCGGGGTCGCCGGATCCATCGGTGTCGCAAACCCCGGATTGGCGCGAAGCCGTATGGCGATAGGATCACCGATCGACGCCACTTCCGTCAGCCAGCCTGAACCGATGCCGAGCCCGCCGTCGGCTGCGGGACATTGCCGCACGAGCAGCTCGACGCGGCCCGACTCCGGCAGCGACGCGACCGAATATTCGCGGTGCGCAAGCGGCGGCAGCGCCAACGGATCCCGCCCCCCTGCCTCGAAGGTCGCCGGATCGGGCAGCGTCGCCTTGGCGAGTCCCGCCGCGACCCGGCCGTCATCGACGATCCCGCAATCGGCCAGGAACCGCGCGACGCGGGCCGGATCGTGACGCGGCTCGATCTCGGCGATCGCGCCCGGTGCCCAGCGCGTGCCCGCGGGGATGCCGAGCTCGACCCGGTACATAGGCGCGCCCGGGCTGTCGGGATTGAGCCATGTTCGTGCGACCAGCGGCCAGGCGGCATAGTCCGCCGGCTGCCAGTCGGGCTGCGCCGGATCCGCGCCGATCGCGTGAAGCTGTTGCTGCCACTGGCGTTCGCCGTCCGCATCCGTCGCATCGAGCTCGATCCGGTCGAACAGGCGCTGCGCCCCACTCGCATGCAGCCACGCGTCGACGCGCTGACCAAAAGCGCAATAGTCGGGATATTCGCGGTCCCCCAGCGCCAGTACCGCGTAGCGGACACCGTCGAGGTCTGCCGGCGCGGCCATGACGCGGCGCTCGAACGCCCGGACGGTGTCCGGCGCATCGCCCTCGCCATAGGTCGCCACGACGAACAGGACGGTGCCGGCATCGCGCAGATCGGCCGGCGACACCGTCGCCAGCGGCCGGATCGCAGCACCCGGGAACGCCGCAGCGCTGAGGCGTGCGAGACGTTCGGCAGTGCCGGTCTGCGAAGCGTGGACGACCAGCACGCCGGGTCGGTCCGCCCCCCCCTTGTCGGCCGAGGCCGGTACCGCGACCGCCGCGAGCGCCCGCTTGGTCCGCCGTCGGCCGAGATACAGCAGCAGGCCGGTGACCGTGAACAGCGGCATCGTCAGGCTCGTCAAGAACAACGCGATTCGCCCGGGCAGACCGAAGAATGCCCCCGTGTGGAGCGGATAGATGCTGGTCGCAATCGTCTCGCCGACGCCGCGCTCGGCATAGCGCTCCGCCTTGGTCAGCGCGCCGCTGCGCGCGTCGAAGCGGAGTTCGTCGGTCATCCGGTCGGACCGCGCGCCGATCGGCACCATTCGCATCGTCACGGGCGCCGGGCCCTGCGGGACCGTGATCGTCACCCGGTCGAAACGCGCGCCCTCGCTCCGCTGGAACCCCGCCCAGGCCGGGGCGATCGGTCGCGACTCTTCCGCAACCTCACCCCGGTCGCCGCGACGGCCACCCGGCGCGCGCCCTTCGCGCCCGCCGCGTTCCGGGCGTTCGGTCGTGCCGGTCAGCATGTACCGCGCACCCCGCTGATACCAGTCATAGGACCACCAGAGGCCAGTCGCCGCACTGAGCAGGTAGAAGACGAGCACCCAGCCGCCGATCACCGCATGAAGCGCCCGGTACAGGTTGCGCCCGGTCTTGCGCAGGTCAAGCACGAACCAGGCGCGCCAGTCGAGCGGGTGGCGCGGCCAGCGCAGATACAGCCCCGACAGCGCGAAGAAGACGAGTGCCAGCGCGGAGAGACCGGTCAGCTGGCTGCCGATGCCGTTGCGTCCGCCCGGCAGCGCGAGCCAGCGATGGAGATTCTCGATCGTGCGAAATACCCCCGCGCCCGTGGCGGTGCCGAGCAACCGGCCGGTCCGCGGATCGATATAGCTGCGCTCGCCACCGCGCTGGCCCTTCTTCGCGGCGAAGCGCACCTGCGCTGCGAGTGTGGGATCGCGCGCGATCGTCAGGTCCTGCACCCGCTTGCCGTCGCGCTGCGCGGACGCAGCCCGAACCAGAGCATCGGGCGACAGCCTTGCCGCATCACCCGCCCCATTCGGCAGCGGTGCGAGGGTCGCCACGCCTGGGCTGAGCGCCGCCATGATCTCATCCTCGAACGCCATCGCGGCGCCGGTCACGCCCATCAGTGCGAGCACAAAACCCGCGGTAATCCCCAGAAACCAGTGCATCTGGAACAGCACGCGGCGCAGCGTCATTGCGTGCAGTCTCGAAAGATCATCATCTGCCTTCAGCCCCCCAGATCACGGATGCGGCACTATCACGTATTGCTATTGGTTCTCAAGTGCAGCTTTGAGTGGGTGTTGGCGGACGGTCGTCGTCACGCATCGACGCTTGCCCGGACGTCGCGGATCGGCAAGCATGCACCAATGGGGAGAGACACATGAAGACCACGATACTGGTCGCGCTGGCCGCGGCGACCGCGATTCCGGCCGACGCGCAAACGGCGCCACCGGTTGTGACCTATATCCAGGCTGGCACGCTGCTCGATCGCCCGGGCCAGGCGCCGCGCGGCGCGACCACGATCATCGTCCGCGACGGCAAGATCGTCGCGCTGCGTGACGGGTTCGTGGCGCCTGAGGCCGGCGCGACACTCGTCGACCTGCGCACCGCGTTCGTGATGCCGGGCATGGTCGACATGCATGTCCATCTCTGGGGCATCGGCGGCGACCCGATGCGCGCACGGCTCGAGGCCATGACCCGCGACCGGTTCGATGACGAGATGACAGCGGTCGCCAATGCACGGCAGACGCTCGCGGCCGGGTTCACCTCGGTCCGAGACCTTGGCGGCGATCCGCGCGGCATCCGCGCATTGCGCGATGCGATCGACGCGGGCGCGATCGAAGGGCCGAGCATCACCAATGCCGGCGAGATGATCTCCGTCACCGGCGGTCATGGCGATGGCGGCAACGGCCTAGCCGAGGAATTCGCCGATATGGTGCATGGTCGCGAGGTCAATGTCTGCAACGGGCCCGACGACTGCCGCCGCGCGGTCCGGGCGCAGGTTGCGCTCGGTGCGCGTGTCATCAAGTTCGCGGCGACCGGCGGCGTGCTGTCGAACGTCAGCGGCGGCCTTGGCCGGGCGATGACCCCGGACGAAATGCGCGCGATCATCGACACTGCGCACATGCTCGGCCGCAAGGTCGCGGCGCACAGCCACGCGACCGAGGGAACCCGCGCCGCGCTCGAGGCGGGGGTCGATTCGATCGAACACGGCACGTTTCTCGACGACGAGACCATCCGCCTCTTCAAGGCTAAGGGCGCCTATCTGGTGCCGACCGAGATCGCGCCGGTCGCGGCACTCGCCCAGGCACGTGGCGGCGCCCTGCCCCCGGCCACCATTGCCAAGGCCGAGTCCGCCGCAGCAGCAATGGCCGCCAGCCATCGCCGTGCCTATGCGGCCGGCGTCAAGGTCGCCTTCGGTACGGATACCGGCGTGTCGAAGCACGGCGACAATGCGACCGAATTCGCGCTGCTCGTGCAGAACGGCCTTACCCCCGCACAAGCTATCGCCGCGGCGACGAGCGGCGCGGCGGATCTGCTGGGGCGGGAGGATATCGGCACCCTCGCGCCCGGCAAGACGGCAGACATCATCGCGGTGCGGGGGTCCCCGCTCGACGATGTGAACCGGCTCACGCAGGTCGATTTCGTCATGCACCGCGGAGTCGTGGCGAAGGCGGTCGCGGCGAAGTGATCGTCACGCGGCGGCGGCCCCTGCGCGGCGAGCGCGCCGCCGCCGTAGCGGCTCAGGCGGTCAGTTGACGCCGCCGGATTTCGCCGAGCAGCGCTTCGGCGGCGGGATCGCCGACCTCGCCCTCCGTCGCGCGATAGGCCCCGATCACATCCGCATCCGACGCAGCGGCCAGCAGCCCACGGACCTCGGCGTCGAACGCATCGACCTCACCCGCCGCAGCATCGGCGGCGTCGTCGCTGCTGATCGCCGGTGCGTCGGCTGGCGACGGTTCATGCGCCATGATCGCGTCCTGCTTGAACACGTCAAAAGCGTCTGCGGCCTCGTCACGCTCGACAAAGGCGATCTTGAGCGAGGTGAGCAGATCGAGCGGCGATGCGATATTTTCCATATCCTCACGGTAGGCACGGGCCCGCGAATGGCAAGCGCGATCGCGTCTCGGCACGGCAAGTCCGTCGCTTGCTGGCCACGGCGCGCCGCGCGTCCCGAAGCGGGGCTGCTTATTGTACGATCAATCTCGTCCGCGTCTCTTGACGATCAGGCAATGGCCTATACGATAGCGGTAACATGAGTGGAGAGGGAAATTGATGTCGCATATCGCCGCGCCGGTCCTGTCGGCGTTGCCTGCGGACTGGCGCAACGCGCTGCTGCTTGGCCGGGTTGATCTCGGCGACGGCCCCACGCCGATATTGGTCAGCCGCGGTGAGGTCTTCGACATGTCCCGCGTCGCGCCGACCGTGTCGGCGCTCGTCGCAGGCGGCACGTTCGACGCTGCCGCCGGCCAGTCGCTCGGCACGCTCGAATCGCTCGACCTGTCCGCGGCGGTCGATGCGCCTGCGCGCCTGCTGAGCCCGATCGACCTGCAATGCGTCAAGGCCGCCGGCGTGACGTTCGCGGTGTCCGCGATCGAGCGCGTCATCGAGGAGCGTGCGCGGGGCGATGCCTCCAAGGCCGTCGAAGTGCGTGGCCGGCTCGAGGCCCGGATCGGCGGCAGCGTCCGTTCGGTCGTGCCGGGTTCCGCCGAGGCAGCGGCGCTCAAGGCAGCGCTGATCGAGGACGGGATGTGGTCGCAATATCTCGAGGTCGCGATCGGCCCCGATGCAGAGATCTTCACCAAGAGCCCGACGCTCTCGACCGTCGGCTGGGGTGGCCCGATCGGGATCCGGTCCGATTCGACGTGGAACAACCCCGAACCCGAAGTCGTGCTGCTAGTCGATGCAGACGGCGCGATCGTCGGCGCGACGCTGGGCAACGACGTCAACCTGCGCGATTTCGAGGGCCGCTCCGCCCTGCTTCTGAGCAAGGCCAAGGACAATAACGCCTCCTGCTCGATCGGGCCGTTCATTCGGCTGTTCGACGACGGCTTCACGCTCGACGACGTCCGCGCGAGCGACGTGACGCTCAAGATCGAGGGCGAGGACGGCTATGTGCTCGACGGGCATAGCTCGATGCGCGAGATCAGCCGCGACCCGACCGATCTCGTCACGCAGGCGATGAGCGAGCATCATTATCCGGACGGTTTCGTCCTGTTCCTCGGCACGCTGTTCGCCCCCACCAAGGACCGCGACGAACCCGGCCGCGGCTTCACGCACAAGATGGGCGACGTCGTCACCATCTCGAACCCGAAGCTCGGCGCGCTCGTCAACCGTGTCACCACCTCGCGCGATGCGCCCGCATGGACGCTGGGCATCGGCGGACTGATGGCCAATCTCGCGCGCCGCAACCTTCTCGACGCATGACCTACGATCAGACGGAGACTCCCGTGTTGCAGCAGACCAGCGCCAGTGAAGGCCGCGCCATCTATCCCAGTCTCGCCGGCAAGCGGGTCCTCGTGACCGGCGGGGGCTCGGGCATCGGCGCGGGTCTGGTCGAGGCGTTCGTTGCCCAGGGTGCGCGCGTCGCGTTCGTCGACGTCGCCGACGAACCCAGCCAGGCACTGCTCGAGCGCCTCGCGGTCGATGCGGCCCATGCGCCGATCTATCATCGCTGCGACCTGACCGACATCGATCAGCTGAAGACGGTGTTCGGCGCGCTCGAGCAGGCGCTCGGCGGGATCGACATCCTGATCAACAATGCGGGCAATGACGACCGGCACGGCGTCGACGAGGTCACGCCCGCCTATTGGGACGAGCGGCTGAACGTCAATCTTCGACACCAGTTCTTCGCAGCCCAGGCCGTCGTCCCTGCGATGAAGCGCGCCGGCGGCGGCACGATCCTCAACTTCGGGTCGATCAGCTGGCATCTCGCGCTGCCCGATCTGGTCCTGTACCAGACGTGCAAGGCGGCGATCGAGGGCCTGACCCGCGGCCTCGCACGCGACCTCGGCCGCGACGGCATCCGCGTCAACACGATCGTCCCGGGTAATGTCCAGACGCCGCGCCAGGAGAAATGGTACACGCCCGAGGGGGAGGCGGAGATTGTCGCCGCCCAGTGCCTCGATGGCCGGATCCAGCCGATCGACGTCGCAGCACTCGTGCTATTCCTCGCGTCGGACGATGCGCGGATGTGCACCGGGCACGATTATTTCATCGATGCGGGCTGGCGCTGAACCATGGATAGCGAAGCCCGCCTGCTCGCCTCGGTCGGCGCCGAACTGGGCGAAGGCCCGGTCTGGTCGGCGCGCGACAAGGCGCTGTGGTTCGTCGATATCAAGGCGCCTTGCGTCTATCGATATGATCCCGCGTCGCATGCGCTCGATCGCTTCGACGCGCCATCGCATGTCGGCTGGATCCTTCCCGCGCAGGACGGACTGTGGGTCGCCGGGCTCGCCAAGGGCCTCCACCGCTTCGATCCGCGCGACGGCAGCTTCACGCTGATGAACGGCATCGAGGCGGACCTGCCCGACAACCGCCTCAACGACGCCGCGGTCGATCCCGCCGGCAGGATCTGGTTCGGGTCGATGGACAACAGGGAAGTCCACCCGACCGGGCATATCTACCAGTGGCACCGCGGCGCCGTCAGCAGGACTGCCGTACCGCCCGTCGTCATCACCAACGGCCCCGCCATCTCGCCCGACGGGCGTACCGCCTATCTGGTCGATACGCTGGGCCTGTCGATCGCCGCGCATCCGATCGGTCTCGACGGCACGATCGGCGCGGGCCGGCCGTTCCTCAAGTTCGACGCGAGCAAGGGCTATCCCGACGGCGCGATCTGCGATGCCGGCGGTGGCGTGTGGGTCGGCTTTTACGGTGGCTGGGCGGCACGACGGTTCGCGCCCGATGGCACGATGACCGACGAAGTGCGCTTCCCCGTCTCGAACGTCACCAAGATCGCGCTCGGCGGCGACGATGGCCGCACCGCCTTTGCGACGACCGCGCGGCAGGGACTGTCGGCCGAGCGCCTGGCCTCGCAACCGCTCGCGGGCGACATCTTCACGTTCCGGACCGACATTGGCGGCATTCCCGTCATGCCGGTCAGCTTGGACCTTTAATCTCTAGACCTTGAACACGCCAACAGAGCGTGCACCATCAGGAAGGACGTCACTAATGAACGGCACGGCTACAGCCAGGGCCACGGGCTCACCCACCGATACGGGGGGCGTCAACAGCGCGCTGATCGCCCTCATCGTCGCGGTGGCGACGATCGGGGGCTTCATGTTCGGATATGATTCGGGCGTGATCAACGGCACGCAAAAGGGGATCGAGGCGGCGTTCGACCTCGGCAGACTGGGCATCGGCATCAATGTCGGCGCGATCCTGGTCGGATCGTCGGTCGGCGCATTCGCGGCGGGCCGGCTGTCCGACGTGATCGGCCGTCGCAACACGATGATGCTGGCGGCAATCCTGTTCATCGTCAGTGCGCTCGCAGCGGGGGCGGCGAACTCGTCGCTGCTGTTCATCATCGCGCGGATCATCGGCGGATTCGGCGTCGGCGCCGCCAGCGTCACCTCGCCGGTCTATATTTCGGAAGTCGCACCGGCCAATATCCGCGGACGGCTTACCAGCATCCAGCAGGTAATGATCATCTCGGGCCTGACCGGCGCGTTCGTCGCGAATTTCGCGCTCGCCCGCTTCGCCGGCGGCTCGACCGCCGAGTTCTGGCTTGGGTATCAGGCCTGGCGCTGGATGTTCTGGCTTCAGGTGATCCCCGCCACGATCTATTTCGTCGCGCTGTTCTTCATCCCGGAAAGCCCGCGCTACCTCGTTGTGAAGGGTCATGACGCAAAGGCCGAAGTGGTGCTGGCCCGCCTGTTCGGCGCGGCCGAGGCCCGCCGCAAGGTGGCCGAGATCCGCGCTTCGCTCGCGGTCGATCATCACAAGCCGCGGCTGTCCGATCTGGTCGACAAGACCACCGGCAAGATCCGTCCAATCCTCTGGGCGGGTATCGGTCTGGCGGTGTTCCAGCAGCTCGTCGGCATCAACGTCGTGTTCTATTACGGCGCGACGCTTTGGGAAGCCGTCGGCTTCACCGAGGACAATGCGCTTCAGATCAACATCCTGTCGGGCGTCCTGTCGATCGGTGCCTGCCTCCTGACGATCGCGTTGATCGACCGGATCGGGCGCAAGCCGCTGCTGCTGGTCGGCTCGGCCGGCATGACGGTCACGCTCGGTATCGTTGCCTGGGCCTTCTCGAATGCCGTGCCCGCCGCCTCGGGCGTCGGCGTCACGCTGCCCGGCAATACCGGGCTGATCGCCCTCGTCGCCGCCAATCTCTACGTGATCTTCTTCAACGTCAGTTGGGGCCCGGTCATGTGGGTGATGTTGGGCGAGATGTTCCCGACGCAGATCCGCGGTTCCGCGCTCGCCGTCGCGGGGTTCGCGCAGTGGATCGCCAACGCGCTGATCTCGGTCAGCTTCCCGTCGCTCGTCCTCTCGCCGGGGCTGGCCTTCACCTATCTCGGCTACGCGATCGCCGCGCTCGTCTCGTTCTTCTTCGTCCGCGCCGCGGTCACCGAGACCCGGGGTCGCGAACTCGAAGACATGACCGGCTGAGCCGGACCATGAAAAAGGGCGGGCGGGAGGTGTTCCTCTCGCCCGCCCCATTTCGGCCTATCGGTGGCGCGCTCGGCGCCTAGTGATTGTGCCGCGGCGTCTTCGCGGCAATCCCGCGATACTTGACCGCAAAGTCCAGCACCCCGCCCTGCGCCAGCTGCCCCGTCTTTTCACGGTACAGTTCCTCCCAGGGCGAGTTGCTCGGCGGGATCGGCGGCGCTGGCTCGGTCTTGCGACGGGCGATCTCCTCCGCATCGACCAGCGCGTCGCAGGTCCCCGCGACCAGATCGATCCGGATCATATCCCCGTCACGCAGCCAGGCGAGCCCGCCACCGACCGCACTTTCGGGTGACACGTTGAGGATCGACGGGCTGTCCGACGTGCCCGACTGGCGACCGTCGCCCAGCGTCGGCAACGTCAGGATCCCCTGCTGGATCAGGGCGTCTGGCGGCTGCATGTTGACCACCTCGGCAGATCCGGGCCAGCCGATCGGACCCGACCCGCGGATCACCAGGATGCACCGCTCGTCGATCCCCAGCGCGGGGTCGTTGATGCGGTGGTGATAATCGTCCGATCCGTCGAAGACGACCGCGCGGGCCTCGAACCGGTTCTCGGCTCCCGGCGTCGACAGATAACGCGCGCGGAACGAGTCGGAGATCACCGACGTCTTCATGATCGCATGATCGAACAGATTGCCCTTGAGCACCAGGAACCCGGCATGCTCCATCAGCGGCGCGTCGAGCGTGCGGATCATCTCGCGGTCCCGCGTCACCCGGCCCGTCAGGTTGTCGCCCAGGCTCTGCCCCGTGATCGTCAGGCAGCTCGTGTCGAGCAGTCCCGACTCCGCCAGTTCGTGCATCACCGCAGGCACCCCGCCCGCGCGGTGAAAGCGCTCGCCGAGATACTTGCCCGCCGGCTGCATGTTGACGATCAGCGGCACGTCATAGCCGTGCGTCGACCAGTCGCTCATGTCGAGCGCGACCCCCGCATGCTGCGCCATCGCCATGATGTGCGGCTGCGCGTTGCTCGATCCACCGATCGCGCTGACGACGCGGATCGCGTTCAGAAAGGCTTCGCGCGTCAGGATCTTCGACGGGCGCAGATCCTCATAGGCCATGTCGACGATCCGGCGTCCCGTCTCGAACGCCATCTGGCCGCGTTCGCGGTACGGCGCGGGGATCGCGGCGCACCCGGTCAGCGACATGCCGAGCGCCTCGGCGACGGCGTTCATCGTCGAGGCCGTCCCCATGGTGTTGCAATGTCCGGCGGATGGCGCGCTGTCGGTGGCGCGGGCCAGGAACTCCTCCTCGTCGATCTCGCCTGCGGCCAGCTTGCGCCGGCTGCGCCAGATCACCGTGCCCGAGCCGACGAGTTCGCCGTCATGCCATCCGTCGAGCATCGGCCCGCCCGACAGGACGATCGCTGGGATGTCGACGGTCGAGACCGCCATGATCCCCGCCGGGGTCGTCTTGTCGCATCCCGTGGTCAGCACGACCGCGTCGATCGGATAGCCATAGAGCGTCTCGACCAGCGTCATATAGGCAAGATTGCGATCGAGCGCCGCGGTCGGGCGACGGCAATTCTCGAAGATCGGGATCGTCGGGAACTCCATCGGGATCCCGCCCGCCGCGATGATCCCGTCGCGCGTCCGCTTGGCGAGCTCGACATGGATGCGGTTGCAGGGCGACAGGTCGCTGCCGGTCTGCGCAATCCCGATGATCGGCTTGCCACAGCGCAGCTCGGCGGGCGTGAGCCCGTAATTCATGAAGCGTTCGAGATAGAGCGCCGTCATGTCCGAGCGGGCGGGGTCGGCGAACCAGTCGCGCGAACGAAACGGCCGAGCCGGTACGCGATCCAAAGCTTCTCTCCTCCAAGTCAATCCGATAGCGCTACCTTTACCTGCCGAACAGTCAAGCTCGGCGCGACACTTCGCGGCGAAACAGCCGCCGCAACGGGATCGCCGTAAGACGATTTGAGGTTCGCGGCAATTGTAACACGCGTGCAACATGGCGGATTGACGCTCGATCGTGAAGCTGTTGAAACCGGTACATAATCGTGCGGGTCGGGAGAGCCGGAATGCGACAGGTCACAGGCATGTATGCCATATCGCCACGATCGCCGTCGGACGAGCCGTGTGCCGGACGCTCCATCCTAGGGCCACGCCGGTCGACCGGCATCCTGGTGAACCTCGTCCGGTGACGCCGCGACAGATCGATCTGGTCCGCGACAGCTTCGTCCATATCCTGTTCGCGGCGGACGAAGCCTCGACGATCTTCTACGACCGAGTGTTCGCGCTCGCCCCGGAATCCCGCGCGCTGTTCACGAACGACCGCACAGTCCAGGGCCGGCTCTTCATGCAGACGCTCGCCAAGATCGTCACCGGGCTGACCGCGTTCGAGGCGATGCGTCCTGAGCTGAGGGCGCTGGGCCGACGCCATGTCGCGTATGGCGCCAAGGATCATCACTACGCCATTATCGGCGACGCGTTGCGCCATGTCGTCGCGCATTTCGCCGGCGCGGATTTCGATCCTGATACCGACCGGGCCTGGCAGGACGCCTATGATCTGGTCGCGCGGGTGATGATCGCAGCAAGCCACGAGCACCACGTCTAGCGGGTTCGGACGGGCCGCGAAGCACGCGCCGCCGGCATCATCCCAAGCGGTCCGGGGCCACCGGCGCATAGCGCGGCACGACGAGGTGGATGACGGCGAGCGCGACGAGATAGGCGCAGGCCGCAACGATGAAGATCGGTTGATAGCTGCCGACGGTCTCGAGGATGCGACCCGCGAACTTCGCCATCAGCATGCCTCCGATCGCGCCCGAAAGGCCCCCCAGCCCCACCACCGACCCCGTCGCCCAGCGCGGCAGCAGGTCGCCCGGCAGCGCATAGAGATTGGCCGAGAACCCCTGATGCCCCGCACAGGCCACGCCGATCATCAGCACCGCCCACCACATGCTCGGCACCTGGGTTGCGAACGCGATCGGCACCGCACACAAGGCGCAGGCGAACATCGCGGTCTTGCGTGCGCGATTGACGCTGTAGCCGCGCCCGATCAGCCGCGACGAGAACCAGCCGCCCGCGACCGACCCGACATCGGCGAGCAGATAGACCGCGATCAGCGGCGGACCGAAGGCGAGCATCGTCACGCCATATTGCCGGTTGAAGAAGTCCGGCAGCCAGAACAGGAACGTCCACCACACCGGGTCGATGAGGAACCGCCCGAGAATATAGGCCCAGGTCTGGCGTTGCCGCAGCAGCGTCCGCCACGCGACGGGCCGACCGGGTTCGACCGGCTCGCTCTCGATATAGGCGAGCTCCTCGACCGTAACCCGGGGATGCTCGCGGGGGCGGCGATAAAAGCCGAGCCAGACGATCAGCCAGACGAGCGTGAGCAGCCCGGTCAGGATGAATGCCCAGCGCCAGCCCATCGTCACCGCGATGATCGGGACCAGCAACGGCGTGAGGATCGCGCCGACATTCGACCCTGCGTTGAAGATGCCGATCGCGAGCGCCCGCTCGCGCCGCGGAAACCATTCGTTGGTCGCGGCGATCGCGGCGGGAAAGGTCCCGGCCTCGCCGAGCGCGAGCGGAATCCGCGCAAGGATCATCCCGCTGGTCGAGGTGAAGAAGACATGCGCGACATGCCCGAGCGTCCACAGCGCCACCGCGAGCGCGTAACCGATCCGCGCGCCGAGCCGGTCGATCAGCCGGCCGAAGACGAGATAGCTCAGCCCGTACGCCGCCTGAAACCAGATGGCGAGGTCAGCATAGCCCGTCTCGCTCCAGCCATAGCGTTGCTGCAGATCGGGCTTCAGCGTCGGGAGGACCAGCCGGTCGACATAGCTCAGCACCACCGCGGCGAACAGCAGCGCACAGACGATCCACCGGACCCGGCCCCGCGGTTTCTCGACGTCGGCGGGGGTCGATCCGTCGGCGCTCACCAGTTGCACAGCGTGCCGTCTTCCAGCCGCGCGACCGGAAGATAAGCGCGCCGATAGTCATGGGTTTCGGCCAGCGCCTCGTCGATGTCGACGCCAAGGCCCGGCGCCTCCCCCGGATGCATCATGCCCGCATCGAAGCGATAGGCATGCGGAAAGACCGCGTCGGTCTCGTCCGTGTGCGGCATATGCTCCTGGATCCCAAAATTCGGGACAGACAGCCCGAAATGTAGCGCGGCCGCCATCGCCACGGGGGAAAGGTCGGTCGCGCCGTGGCACCCGGTCCGGATATGATAGAGGTCGGCGAGCGCGGCAATGCGGCGCAGATGCGTGATGCCGCCGGCATGCACGACGGTGGCGCGGATATAGTCGATCAGCTGGTGCTCGATCAGGTCCTTGGCATCCCAGATCGAATTGAACACCTCCCCCACCGCGATCGGCGTCGTCGTGTGGTGACGGATCAACTTGAACGCCTCCTGGTTCTCGGCAGGCGTCGGGTCCTCCATCCAGAACAGGTTATAGGGTTCAAGTGCCTTGCCGAGACGCGCCGCCTCGATCGGGGTGAGCCGGTGATGGATATCGTGGAGCAGGTGGACGTCCCAGCCCATCGCCTCGCGCGCCGCCTTGAACAGCTCGGGGACGACGCGGAGGTATTTCTCGGTCGACCACACGCTCTCGCTCGGCAGATCCGCATCGGCGGGCTCGTAGCGCGCGCCATGCTTGGCGACGCCATAGGTCGAGGCGAGCCCGGGCACGCCGCATTGCAGCCGGATCGCCTTGTAGCCCTTGGCCTGCTCGGCCTTCGCGACCGCGATCGTGTCGTCGATCGTCGTGCCATTGGCGTGCGCATAGACCATGCACGCGTCGCGCGCGGCGCCGCCGAGCAACTGATAGACGGGCATCCCCGCCAGCTTGCCCTTGATGTCCCACAGGGCCGTGTCGACCGCGGCGATCGCCGCCATCGTCACCGGGCCACGCCGCCAATAGGCGCCCTTGTAGAGAAACTGCCAGACGTCCTCGATCCGGTGCGCGTCGCGACCGATCAGGCAGGGCACGACATGATCGCTCAGATAGCTCGCGACGCTGAGTTCGCGACCGTTGAGCGTCGCGTCGCCAAGCCCGGTGGTGCCGTCGTCGCACTCGATCTTGAGGGTGACGAAGTTGCGCCCGGGGCATGTCACGATGACGCGGGCATTGACGATCCTGGGCATGACGATCCTTCAGGCGATTTCGAGAATAACGGTCTTGAGGCGCGTCGAGTCGGCACCAACGGAAATGTCGAACAGACCCGGCTCGACCACCTCGCGCATCGTGATGTCGAAGAACCGGAACGCGTCCGGGCCGAGCGCGAACTGGACCGTCCGGCGCTCGCCGGGGGCCAGCGTCACGCGTTCGAAGCCCTTGAGCTCGAGGATCGGTCGCGCGACGGACGACACCTGATCGCGCACATAGAGCTGGACGACCTCGTCGCCCGCGCGCGCACCGACATTGGCGATGTCGACCGAGACCGTGACACTACCCGCGATCCCGATCTTCGCCGACGACAGGCGCGGCGCACCGATCTCGAACTTGGTGTAGCTGAGCCCGAAGCCGAACGGGAACAGCGGCGCGGTCGTGTCGAACAGATAGCCGCGGCGCGCAGAGGGCTTCGAGTCGTAGAAGACCGGCAGCTGTCCCGTCGACCGCGCGACCGTCACCGGAAGCTTCGCACCAGGGTTGATGTCCCCAAACAGCGCCTCCGCGATCGCAGTGCCCCCCTCCTGCCCGACATACCAGCATTCGAGCACCGCGTTGGCCTGCGCCGTCACGCTCGGCCAGGACGGCGGGCGACCGTTGATCGCAACCACGATCACAGGCTTCCCCGTCGCCTTCATCGCGGCGAACAGCGCATTCTGCTCGCCGAGCAGGTCGAGACTGGTGCGATCGCCAAGATGCGTCTTGGCATAGCCCTCCCGGCTCGTCTGCTCGGTGTCGCCGACCGCGAGCAGGATGACGTCCGCGGTGCTGGCGACGGTAACCGCCTCGGCGATCAGGTCCCGGTTGCGCGCGGGATCGGCCAGCAGCACTTCGTTGGCAGAGCGGTCCTCGCTCTGCGTGATGAAGACGCCCTGCGCGTGCACGACTTCGGCCTTGCCCTTCAACCGCGCGCGAACCCCCTCGAGCAGCGACACGGTCGCCTTGGGGATCGACGAATAGCCACCGAGCCGCGCGACGGCCGCGTTCGGACCGATGACCGCGACGCGTTTTTGCGCGCCCGGGGTGAGCGGCAGGACACCGTCGTTCACGAGCAGCGCGATCGATCGCCGCGCCGCCTCGAGCGCCAGCGCGCGCGCCTCCGCATTGCCGGTCATCCGCGCCGCCGCTTGCGGATCGACGATCGCCTGTTCGAACATCCCCGACCGCATCTTCAGCGTCAGCATCCGCCGGCACGCGGCATCGACCGCCTCGATCGCCACCCGACCGCCGCGGACCTGATCGGCGAGCGAGCGATAGGCCTCGCCGTCCGGCAGGTCCGAATCGACGCCCGCCGCCAATGCGAGGCGCGCCGCTTCAGCCGTGTCCGCGGCGATGTGATGCAACGATGCGAGTTCGCCGATCGCCGCATAATCGCTGACGATCGCGCCGTCGAAGCCCCATTCGCCGCGCAGCACGTCGTTCAGCAGCCAGCGATTGGCGTGGCTCGGGACGCCGTCGATCTCGTTATACGACGGCATCACCGCGCCGATCCCGGTCCGCGCGACGACCGCGCGAAACGGCGGGAAGAAATTCTCGCGCAGTTCGCGTTCGGCGATTGGCGCGGGGGCGACATTCTCGCCGCTTTCGGGCTGGCCGTGCCCGGTCATGTGCTTGAGCGTTGCGAACACCTTGCCGGGTGCCAGCGTCTTGCCCTCGCCCTGCAGGCCGATCACCGCCGCGACGCCCATTTCCCCGCACAGATAGGGATCCTCGCCGAACGTCTCCTCGATCCGGCCCCAGCGCGGGTCGCGGGCGATGTCGACGACCGGCGACAGCGCCAGCACCGTGCCATGCGCCCGCACCTCGCGCGCGATCACCGCATTGACCCGGCGGACGAGGTCGCGATCGAACGATCCCGCCAGCGCGATCGCCTGCGGGAAGCTGGTCGCCTCCGGCGCCATGAAGCCGTGCAGCGCCTCCTCGTGAAACAGGATCGGGATGCCCAGCCGCGTGCGGGTCGTCGCCCAGCGCTGCGCCGCATTGACGAACGCGATCGTATCGGCCGGCGCGCGCCATCGGCCGGTAACGGCGGCGGCCGTGTTAGCCGCGGTGGCGGCCCCGCCCCGGTCGGATGGCCGCGCGATCTGGCCGATGCCGTTGGGATAGGCCGTATCGGCACGCGCCGGGTCGAAGCGCAGCGCGTCGTCCATCACCTGTCGCTTCGTCGTCGACAGCGTGATCAGCTGCGCGACTTTCTCGTCGAGCGTCATCCGCGCCATGAGATCGCGGACCCGCAGGTCGACGGGCGCGCGGGGATCGCGGTAGACCGGCAACTCCTTCGCGGCGCCGGCCATTCCAGGGGCCAGACCGGACGTCAAAGTGGCGAGCGATGCCGAACCCAGCCAGCGGAGCATGCCGCGGCGACTGGTCGCGATTGTCCTGAAACTCGTGCCGGTCACCCATCGTCTCCTGTCTTCAAACGCGGCATTGCTGTCGATGCCGTCATCGTGATAGCGATAACATGTTCGACAAGCAGACCCGTTGTCAATGCGGGAGGCTGTGCCGGGAGAGGAAAGAATGATGCGAGTGCGTTGGCTTTGCGTGGCGGTCGCGGTTGCGATGGCGAGTACGACCGGGGCGCAGGCGGAGGACGGCTACGACCTCTGGATGCGCTACCGCCCCTTGGCGAAAGAGGCGGCGACGGCGCTCGACCGGGATGCCGAATCGGTCGAAGTGCGCGGCCAGTCGGCGACGTTGCGCGTCGCCGCGGACGAGCTTCGCCGCGGTCTCGCGGGGCTGACCGGGCACGCTTTTGCCAGGGGTCCGAGCCCGCATCCGATCCTGCTGGCGACCTCGGCGGACGCTGATGTCGGACGGCTCGGGCTGCCGCTGAAAGATCTTGGCGACGAAGGCTATATCGTGCGGGAGGTGCGTCTGGGTGGCCGCGACGTCACGCTGGTGACCGCGCGTACCGACCGCGGCGTGCTCTACGGCAGCTTCGCGCTGCTGCGCCACATCCAGACCGGCGGGCAGATCGACCGGATCGCGCTCGCCTCGACGCCGCGGGTAAAGCTGCGCGTGCTGAACCACTGGGACAATCTCGATGGCGTGGTCGAGCGCGGCTATGCGGGCCAGTCGCTCTGGGACTGGTGGACGCTGCCCGACTTCAAGGATCCCCGCTACACCGACTATGCGCGCGCCAATGCGTCGATCGGCATCAACGGCACGGTCCTCAACAACGTCAACGCCAAGCCCGACAGCCTGTCCGCCAGCTATATCGCCAAGGCGGCCGCACTCGCCGATGTCTTCCGCCCCTATGGCATCAAGGTCTATCTGTCGGCCCGGTTCTCCGCGCCGATCGAGCTTGGCAAGCTGAAGACGGCAGACCCGCTCGATCCCCAGGTCGCGGCCTGGTGGAAGGCGAAGAGCGACGAGCTCTACCGCGCCATTCCCGATTTCGGGGGCTTCCTCGTCAAGGCCAATAGCGAGGGGCAGCCGGGGCCGCGCGATTATCACCGCAGCCACGCCGACGGCGCGAACATGCTCGCAGCGGCGGTCGCACCGCATGGCGGCATCGTGATGTGGCGGGCGTTCGTCTATGCCGACACCGACCCGGACGACCGCGCGAAACAGGCCTATACCGAGTTCAAGCCGCTCGACGGCAAGTTCGCCGCCAACGTCGTCGTCCAGGTCAAGAACGGCGCGATCGACTTTCAGCCGCGCGAGCCGTTTCATCCGCTGTTCGGGGCAATGCCCAGGACGCCGCTGATGCTGGAGTTTCAGATCACCAAGGAATATCTCGGCTTTGCGACACACCTCGCCTATCTCGGGCCGCTCTTCGCCGAGACGCTCGGCAGCGAGACCTTCGCCGGCGGCAAGCGCGCGACGGTCGCCCAAATCGTCGAGGGCGGCATAAATCGCCACGCGCTGACCGGCATGGCGGGAGTCGCCAATATCGGCCGCGACCGCGACTGGGCCGGATCGACCTTCAACCAGGCGAACTGGTTCGCGTTCGGGCGGATGGCCTGGGATCCGACGATCGGCGCACAGCCGGTTGCGCGCGAATGGGCGGCGATGACCTTCGGGCCGAACCCCGCGATCGTCGCGCCGGTGACGGACATGATGATGGGCTCGCGCGAGGCGGTGGTCGATTATATGACGCCGCTCGGCCTCGCGCACGTCATGGCGACGGGCCATCATTATGGCCCCGGCCCGTGGGTCGCCGACCTGAAGCGTCCGGAATGGAATCCGGTCTATTATCACCGCGCGGACAAGGCCGGAATCGGCTTCGACCGGACGCGCACCGGCAGCAACGCCGTCGCGCAATATGCGCCAGAGCTTGCCCGCCGTCTGGCCGATCCAGCGACGACGCCGGAGCGTGACCTGCTGTGGTTCCATCACGTGTCATGGGACCGGCCGATGGCATCGGGGCGCAGCCTCTGGGCCGAGATGGTCCATGATTATGACCGCGGCGTCGGCTATGTCGCGGACATGCGCCAGCGCTGGGACGGACTGCGCGGCCAGGTCGATGCCGAACGCTGGGCCAAGACCGCGACCTATCTGGGCATCCAGGAGCGCGAGGCGCGGTGGTGGCGCGACGCCAGCCTCGCCTATTGGATGTCGGTGAACGGCCGGTCGCTGCCGGCCGGCGCCGCTGCGCCCGCGCATGATCTCGACTGGTACAAGGCGCAGCACCCCGCCTACGCGCCGGGCAACCCGCAATGAGCGGCCTTCGCAACCGAATGGAGAGCGCGATGACGGTAGGATCTTCGGTAGCCAGGCCGACGGCGTGGCTGTTGGCAGCATTGCTCGCGACCGGTGCCGATGCCCAGCGCGCCGCGCCGACTGAGCGGTGGACCGGGAGCTGGGGCTCTGCCCAGATGATCGCGACCGGCGACAATGCGCTGCCGGCCGATCGGGCCGGCGCGATCACGCTCCGACAGGTCGTTCGTCTTTCCGCCGGTGGCACGCAGGTCCGCGTGCGGCTGTCCAACGCGTTCGGCACGCAGCCACTCAGGATCGGCGCGGCGCATATTGCCCGGCCGATCGCACTCGGCACCGCGCGTATCGCCGGCGGTACGCCATTGCGCTTTGCCGGACAGGTGACCGCGGTCATTCCGGCGGGTGGGGAGATCTATTCGGATCCGGTCGCGCTCGCGCTCGCACCCGGGGCCGACCTCGCCGTCAGCCTCTATCTGCCCGATCCCGCCACGCCGCAGACCGGTCATCCCGGTGCGCGTGCCACCAGCTTCACGGTCGCGGGCAATCACGTCGCCGACCCGCTTCTCGCAGGCGCGACCGCGACGCCACACTGGTATGCGCTCGCCGATGTCGAGGTGGCGGGGCCCCGCGTCGCCCAGGTCACCAGCGCGGCACGCCCGACGACGATCGTCACGATCGGCGATTCGATCACCGACGGCTATGGAGTCGCCCCGGAACGCAACACCCGCTGGCCCGATATTCTCGCCGAGCGGCTGCGCGCGACGCCGGCGACACGCACGCTCGGCGTCGTCAATGCCGGCATCGGCGGCAACCGGATATTGCTCGACGGGCTCGGTCCCAACCTTGTCGCCCGGTTCGACCGCGACGTGATCGCGCGGAGCGGCGTCGGCTGGGCGATCCTTCTCGAAGGGGTGAACGATCTCGGCGTCTTGACGCGCGACGCCCCGGCATCGCCCGAAGACCATGCGGCGCTCGTCGCGCAGCTGATAGCCGGCTTCCGCCAGATGGCCGACCGCGCGCATGCGCACGGTATCAGGATCATCGGCGGCACGGTGATGCCGTTCGGCGGCAATGACTATTATCACCCGGACGCCGCGCTCGAGGCCGATCGCCAGGCGGTCAACAGCTTCATCCGCAGCTCGGGTGTGTTCGATGCGGTGATCGACTTCGACCGGGTTATGCGCGATCCGCGCCGTCCCGACCGCCTCGCGCCGGCATTCGACTCAGGCGATCATCTTCACCCGTCCGAAGCGGGCTATCGGGCGATGGGTGCCGCGGTACCGCTGGCGCTGTTCACCACGCCGCAGCGCTGAGCACGTGCCCGGCATGAAGCTCGCGCCGGTCCCCCGCCTGTGCCGCCGGACCTGGCGACCAGTTCGCCCGTTCCTTTGGCTGGTCCGAACCTGCCGGAACAGGCCCCGCCCCGCTTTCCCATGGCGGGGCGGGTCTTACTCTGTCTCAAGTATTAAATAATCATATTTAAGTTATTTTATCGGCTATGGCTTTACTGCCACTGTGTCTAAAATACGCGACACAGAATACAGATTACCGTTGACAGTATTCGTGCCCATGGTAGCCCTATCACACACCGCCAATAAGAGCGGTTTCGAAAGGGCTGCGGTCATGCCGCAAAGGGGGAGAGAATGATGAGGGGTTCGTCCATACTCAATGCACTCGTGCGTTCGAGTTCGATTGCCACAGTTGCCGTGTGCCTGCTAAATCCGGCACAGGCCTTCGCGCAAATGGCGCCAGGCACCGAGACAGGGTCGCCTGCGACTGCCGCGCAGCCAGCGCTTCCGGCGACATCCACCGTGCAAGACGCAGGGCAGACCGCGAGCCAGGATCCGCAATCGGCCCCCGGGGACGAGATCGTCATCACCGGCATCCGCGCCAGCCTTGGTCGCGCTATCGACATCAAGCGCAACTCGGCAGGCGTCGTCGACGCCATCTCGGCCGAGGATATCGGCAAGTTCCCCGACACCAACCTCGCGGAGTCGCTGCAGCGCGTCACCGGCGTGTCGATCAGTCGCGCGAACGGCGAAGGCTCGCAGGTTGCCGTCCGCGGCTTCAGCGGCGGCTTCAACCTCGTCACGCTGAACGGCCGCCAGCTTCCGGCGACCAGCATCGACACGAGCACCGGCAACGCGTTTGCAACCGGTACGGGTCGTTCGTTCGATTTCCAGAACCTCGCATCCGAGGGTGTCGCCACGCTCGAGGTCTATAAGACCGGCCGCGCCAACATCCCGTCGGGCGGCATCGGCGCGGCGATCAACGTCGTCACCCGCCGACCGCTGTCGGCTGAGGAGAGCGGCCTTTCGGGGTCGATCGGTGCGAAGGGACTTTATGATACCTCGGTCGAGAAGGCCGAGAGCGATCCCAGCAAGGTCACGCCCGAACTGTCCGGGCTGATCAACTACAAGAACCCGAACGAAACCTTCGGCGTCAACGTGTTCGGCAGCTATCAGCTGCGCAATTCCGCGTCGGTTCAGTCCAACCCCAATTACTGGAACATCGTGCCGCTGGCCGATTTCCTCAACACCGCGGGCGCCTATATCCGGCCGACGACGGTGATCACCAATCGCCCGACGACCGAATATGTCCAGATTCCGAACGACAGCCGGTACCAGTTCTCCGAGAACCGCCGCGAGCGTCTGAACGGCCAGGCCAACATCCAGTTCAAGCCGTCCGACCGGTTCGAAATCTCGATCGACGGCATGTATGCCCGCAACAAGCTGAGCGAAGAGCGCAGCGAGCAGACCAACTGGTTCCAGCGCCCGTTCACCGAAGTCACCTTCGATGACAACAAGCAGATGCAGAGCGCGGTCATCCTCGCCGAGTCGATCCAGGCGGACAAGGGTTACGAGCAGCAGCGGTTCGCGACCAAGACCGAGCTCTATTCGGTCGGTGGCAATGTGAAGTGGGACTTCACCGACAATCTGCGACTGACGCTCGACGCCAACCATGCCAAGTCGAAGACCAATCCGGATAACGCGAACGGAACCTCGGCGACGACGATCTCGATCGGTGCGCCGGTACGCTCCTCGCACAAGGTTGATTTCACCACCGGCTTCCCGCAGCAGTCCGAGACGATCAACGACTGCACCGCAACCAACGGTGGTCGCGGCGGCAACTGCAACAACACGCTCGACATCGCGGATCTGGGCAGCCAGGTCGCGCGGAAGATCACGTCGACCCAGGAAGCCCGGATCAACCAATTTGGCGGCGACGTCGCCTGGGACCTGGGCGGGGGCAGCAAGTTCAACGTCGGCGGCAATTATATCGACGCGAACATGCGCTCGACCACGGTCAACACGATCCAGACCCTCGGCGACTGGGGCATCACGGATACCGGCCGCGTCGCGGAACTCGCCGGCGATCTCGTCGACACCTTCTGCCTGACCTGCAAGTTCGACAAATATGATCCGAAGTCGACAGGCTCGTCACTGGTCGCCTTCCGCGCCAACGCGGTCGATCTGCTCAACGTGTTCGAGCCTTATTATGCCGGCCGCGGCAACGCGGTTTCGCCGAGCCCGTCCTCGGACGATACCGTCGGTGAAAAGACCTGGGCGGCCTATGGCCAGATCACCTGGGCCGGCGAACTCGGCGGACGCCGCGCCAATGCGCTGATCGGCGCCCGCTATGAAAAGACGCGGGTCAAGTCGATCGGCATCCAGTCGGTGCCGAGCGGCATTCGCTGGTCGCAGGACAATGACTTCGCGGTCGATGGCGGGCCGCCCAGCGGCGCCGTCACGGTCAAGGCGAGCTACGACAATCTGTTGCCATCGCTCGATTTCAACATCGAACCGATCGACAACGTCATGGCGCGCGCCTCGTTCAGCCGCACGCTCGCCCGTCCCGACTATGGCAACCTCTTTGCTTCCGTCAGCGCCGGGGCACCGAACCGCCCGACCGCGCTCGGCGCAGCTCCTGCGGGCGCAACGCGCCAGGATCCGGCGCTGCTGCCGCTGGTCTCGGACAATTTCGACGTGTCGCTCGAATGGTATTACAAGCCGACGAGCTTCGTGTCGGTCGGCTTCTTCAACAAGGATGTCCGCAACTTCATCGGCAACCAGGTCACCAGCGGCAATCTGTTCGGACTGCGTGACCCGGGTTCGGGCGCTGCCGGTTCGCGCTCGGGTACCGCGCTGGCCTATCTCCAAGCCAACGGGCTGCCGCTCAGCGACATCAACCTGTTCTCCTACACCGCGTTGCTGACGCAGAATAACGGCAACCAGGCGGCCGCATCCGCCGCGTTCCAGAACAACATCGATCCCGCGACGGGTGGCCTGAGGACGCAGTTCGTCGTCGATCTGGCCAATGCGGTCGATATCGTTGCCGATCCCAACGATCCCCTGTTCGAGTTCGCGATTAGCGGCCCGGTCAACAACCGCGAGGGCAACATCCACGGGTTCGAAGTCGCCTGGACCAACTTCTTCGGTCAGACCGGCTTCGGCTTTGCGGTGTCGTACACCAAGGTCAATGGCGACGTGAACGTCGATCCCTATGCCGATCCCAACGTCAACATCTTCGCACTGACCGGCCTCGGCGACAGCGCGAACCTGACCGGCATCTATGACAAGAACGGGCTTTCGGCGCGTGTCTCGTACAACTGGCGCGACAAATATCTGTCGGGGACCAACCAGGGCGGCAACCGCAACCCGCTGTTCACCGCAGCCTTCGGGACGCTCGATGCGAGCATCAGCTACGACATCGCGCAGAGCTTCTCGATCTCGCTCGAGGCGGTCAATCTGACGAGCGAGCCGTTCCGCCAATATGCCCGCACCGAGACCAATCTGGTCTATGTGCAGGAACTGAAGCCGCGCTTCTATCTCGGCGCGCGCTACCGCTTCTGAGCACAGGCCGGCGTGCGCCTCGGCGTGCGCCGGACACCGCATCGGGCAATGGAGGGGCCGCAGCACCGTGCCGCGGCCTTTTCCTGTTGTCCCTCGCCGCCTGGCTGATAGACCCGGACAAAAAGGGACCGGAGCGGATGAACCCCGTACAGATCAACAATATCGATCATGCCGACCTGCGCGTCAGCCCGCGCGCCGGCGCCGCATTCAATGACGCGGCCAATCAGGCGCTGGTCTTCCCCGCCGAATTCGAGGAACTGCAACGCGAATTCGCAATCGTGTTCCGCCGCCGCGACGAGGGTCTTCAGGCCTATGCGCTGCTGGGCCTCGACCGCGACGAGAATCTGTTTCTCGCCGACGAGCGTTGGACGAGCCGCTACGTTCCCGCCAGCCACCGGCGCGGTCCCTTCTCGATCGGCATGACCCGGTCCGCACCGGACGATGTCGGCGAGGCGATGCTGCAGGTCGATCTCGACGATCCGCGCGTCGGTGACCCGACGGGTCTGCCGCTGTTCCTCGAGCATGGCGGCAACACGCCCTATCTCGACCATGTCACCGGCGTGCTGCGGCTGCTGTACGAGGGGATGGAATCCGCGCCCGCCGCCTATGCCGCGCTCGACGACGCCGGGCTGCTCGCGCCCGTCACGCTTACGATCGATGTCAGCGACGAGCGCCGCTACACCGTACCCGACGTGCTCGTCGTCGACCTCGAGCAGCTCGCGGCGCTGAGCGGTGCCCCGCTCGAACAGCTGCATCGTTCGGGCATCCTGCGGCTCGCCATCCTTGCCGCGTCATCGCTCGGCAACATTCAGCAGCTGATTGCGCACAAGCAACAGCGGCTCGCGGCAGTCGGTTGACCCCGGTGCCCGCCATCACCCGCCGGACACGCGTGATCGAAGGGGCGGACGCGCGGACCCTGCCCGTCGCCGATCTGATCGCGGAGGGCCGCCCGACGATCCTGCGCGGTCTTGCCCGCGACGTGCCGCTCGTCGCCGCGGCGCGTCAGGGCCCCGCCGCCGCGGTCGGCTGGCTCAAGCAGTTCGATGGCGGCCAGCCGGTGACGGCCTATATCGGTGACCCCGCTATCGGCGGCCGCTTCGGATACACGGCCGACTGCACCGCGCTCAACTTCACCCGCGAGCGCGGGTCGCTGTCCGCCTATCTCGATCAGCTTCTCGCCAGCATCGACGATGCCGCCGCGCCCAGCATCTATATCGGCTCGACCGACATCGATCAGTACCTCCCCGGCCTCCGGGACCAGGCGGTGCTTCCCTTCGGCGACCCCGAACTCATCGCGCATCCGCCGCTGGTCAGTATCTGGATCGGCAACCGGACGACCGCGTCGGCGCATCACGACATGTCGAACAACATCGCGGTCACCTTGGTCGGGCGGCGGCGCTTCACGCTCTTCCCGCCCGATCAGGTCGCCAACCTCTATCCCGGGCCGCTCGAACCGACGCCCGCGGGCCAGGTCGTCTCGATGGTCGATTTCGACGCCCCCGACTTCACGCGCCATCCCGGCTTTGCCGATGCGCTGGCGGTGGCCGAAGTCGCGGAGATGGAGCCCGGCGACGCGCTCATCTACCCGGCCTTGTGGTGGCACCAGGTCGAGGCGCTCGATCCGTTCAACGCGATGATCAACTATTGGTGGAACCCGACCCCGCGCTTCATGGACACGCCGCAGAACACGTTGCTGCACGGCCTGCTCAGCCTGCGCGACCGGCCCGAGAATGAGAAGCGCGGCTGGCAGGCGCTGTTCGACTATTATGTCTTCGGCGATGCGGGGCGCGCCGGCGCGCATCTGCCGGCAGACGCGCGCGGCGCACTCGCACCGCTGGATGCGATGGCCGCGCGAAGGCTGCGCGCCACGCTGTTGCAACGGCTCAATCGATGAAGGGATATGCGATGGATACCCCGCCAAAGACCCGCGTGATCATCGCCGGCGGTGGCACCGCCGGTTGGCTCGCCGCGGCGCTGCTGACGCGACAACTCGGCGCGCTGATCGACGTCACGCTGATCGAGTCGGACGAGATCGGCACCGTCGGCGTCGGCGAAGCGACCATCCCCACGGTCCAGGCCTTTCACGCACTGCTCGGCCTCGACGAGCGCGCGTTCATGGCCGCCACCGGCGCGACGTTCAAACTCGGCATCGCGTTCGAGGGCTGGGCCCGCCCGGACGATCGCTATGTCCATTCGTTCGGCGATGTCGGGCGGTCCACCTGGATGGGCGACTTCCAGCATTTCTGGCTCGAAGCCCGCGCCAACGGTCTGGCCGGCGACTTTGGCGACTATTGCCTTGAGCTCCAGGCCGCGGAGGCGCGCCGCTTCACCATCGGCCAGCAGGGTCCGCAGCTCAACTATGCCTATCATTTCGACGCGGGCCGCTATGCCCGCTTCCTGCGCGAGCGCTGCGAGACCGCGGGGCTGACCCGGATCGAGGGACGGATCGCCGGGATCGATCGCTCGGCGGAGACCGGCCATATCGATGCGGTCGTCCTTGCCGACGGATCGCGGGTCGCAGGCAATCTGTTCCTCGACTGCAGCGGGTTTCGCGGGCTGCTGATCGGCGATGCGCTCGGTGTCGGCTATGAAGATTGGAGCCACTGGCTGCCCGCCAACCGGGCGCTCGCGGTGCAGACGACGTCGGTCGAGCCCGCCCGGCCTTATACCCGAGCGATCGCGCATGCTGCCGGCTGGCAATGGCGGATCCCGCTGCAGCACCGCGTCGGCAACGGCATCGTCTATTCGAGCGAGTACCTCTCCGATGATGCGGCCCGGGACCGACTGCTGGCGTCCGTCCAGGGTCGCCCGCTGACCGAACCGCGCCTGCTGCGCTTCACGACCGGGCGTCGCCTGCGCGCGTGGGAGGGCAATTGCATCGCGCTGAGCCTCGCCGGCGGGTTCGTCGAACCGCTCGAATCGACCAGCATCCATCTCGTCATGACCGCGCTGACGCGGCTGCTCCGCGCCTTCCCCTTCGACGGGATCAGCTCCGCGGTCGTCGCGCAGTTCAACGCGCAGACGCGGCGCGAGATCGAAGGGGTGCGCGATTTCGTCATCCTCCACTATCATTTGAACCAGCGCAGCGAACCGTTCTGGAAGGCTTGTGCCGCAATGCCGATCCCCGACACGCTGGCGAAGCGCATCGCGCTGTTTTCCGACGCAGCGCAGGCCTATCAGTCGCCGGACGACCTGTTCCGCGTCAGTTCGTGGACCCAGGTCATGCTGGGGCAGCGGCTCGAGCCGCGCGACTGGCATCGCCTCGCGCGGATGATGCCGCCCGAACGGCTCGGATCGTCGCTCGCGGAGCTGAAGGCGGGGATCGCGCAACAGGTCGACCGGCTGCCCGCGCATCAGGCGTTCGTCGATCGCTACTGCGCCCAGGACGCGCCCGGAGTGGCGGCATGAGCCTGAGCAAATCCTGACCCGACGCGTCGCCTCAGGTTACAGATTGGCCTGTTCGTCGGTCGGCAGCTCCGCGTCGGGGCCGTAATAGAGCACGGCGCATTCGGCCTTCAGACACCCGCCCTCGATGACGATATCGTCGCGATAGGCGTCGTGGATGAAGGTGAGCGTGTCGACGTGCTTCGCCTCGAAATACATCGGATGCACGTCGTCGCGGCCGGCGCCATAGACGACGCGCCCGACCTTCGACCAGATCGACGCCATCGTGCACATCCCGCAGGGTTGCAGCGTCGAGTAGAGCGTCGCCCCGCGCAATTCGAGCTCGCCCGTATCCTCGCAGGCGCGCCGGATCGCCATCATTTCGGCATGCGCGGTCGCATCGGGAAGCTCGTGCGTCTGGTTGCGTTCCCCCGCGATGATCTTGCCGTCGAGCACGATCACGCAGCCCAGTGGTGAGGTCGACGGATCCGATCCCTTCGACCGTGCGATCGCGATCGCCTCGCGCATCCAGCGTTCATCGTCCTGCATCATGGCGTCACCTCCCGGAATCACCGTGTAACGCACGGAAGCAGGTCTTGTTCGCCCGGTCCCGCAGAGCGAGCCTGTAAATCGGCGATCGGCCCTTGCCGCCGGGTCAAATTCTTCGAAACGGCTGGGCGAAATCCGCCGATGCGCGTTGTCATCACGCGTTGCAGGACGGCCGACAGCCCGTCGTGCAGGACCTTTCGCATCCCGAGGAGCCATTGATGCCGACCACTCTCAAAGCCAAGTTCGACACGCGCCGCGAAGCCGAAATGACGGTGGAACGTCTCGTCCAGGAAATGAAGGTCGAGCGGACCGATATCTTCATCACCACTGACGGCGCGGACAACAGCGCTGGCGACGAGCGTGCCGGTGCCGACACTGCAGGCGATAATCCCACGCCCGCGTCGCGCGCCGACGCCGCGCTCGAAGGCAAGATCATCGTTTCGGTCGATATTGCGGACGCCGAGCGCGCCAGCGACATCAAGGCCGCATTCGCCGAGTTCGACGCCTCCGAGGTGGCAGAGCGCTAAACGCCGTGAGGGCGGGGCGGACGACACGGTGTCCGCCCGCCCCTGCGACCGTCTTTACTCCCTCCCCGACACCATGGATTCCGACATGACCGATACCACCGCCATCATGGCCCGCCAGCGCGAGATCGCGTCCGAACATCTGCTGTTCAAACTGATGGAATATGTCGAGGCGCAGCACCCGGGGCTGCTCGACTTCATGGAAGCCAGCCTCGACCATCTCGGCGACCCGGCGACCGACGACACCAAGGATGATGCCGGTGTCCGTCAGATCGCCGCGCGCATGATCACCGGCGCGCGCAAACAGGGCGTCGACGCGGGCTGACACGTCCGACGACAGGCTGACGGCGGGGCGGCGAAACGCATCGCCGCCCGCTTTGCTAGCAGGCGTCCTGTCCGCCGAGCACGTCGAGCGCCATGACATGCGCCAGGTGTGACAGCCCCTGCGGCAGGTTGCCGAGAAACATGCCCGTCTTCGGATCGGCCATCTCCGTCATGATCCCGACGCCGCGATCGAGCGCTTCGGAAATGCCCGCAAGCGCCGCCTCTGCCCGATCACGCTGGCCAAGCAGCGCACGAGCCTCGATCATCCAGAAGGTGCACGCCAGGAAACACCCTTCCTCGGACCACACGTCGCTGTAGCGATAGTGATAGGGCCCCGCCCCCAGTTCGCGGTCGATCGCGTCGAGCGTCTTTTCCAGCCGCTCGCGCCCGTCGAAGCCGAACCGCACCGCCAGCGCGAGCGACGCGTCGAGCTTGTCGCTGCCGGGGTAGAAGACGAACGCCTGCTTCGTCTCGGACCAGCATTCATCCTCGATCCACTGCGCGATCCGGTCGCGTTCGCGCGACCAGCGATCGCGGCACGTGGTCGGCAACTGCCCCTGGTCCGCCAGTTCGACCGCGCGCGCCAGCGCCTGCCAGCAGCTGATCTTCGACATGGTGTAATGCTGCGACTCCTCGAGCTCCCAGATTCCCGCATCCTTCTGCCGCCACGCGTCCGCGCACCGGTCCGCGAGATGCGACAGCAGCTCGGCGCTCGACGCATCGAGGATATTGCCGCAACTGACGAAGCGGGCGGCGGTCTCGAATATGTCGCCATAGACGCCGTGCTGACTCTGGTCGGTCGCGGTGTTGCCCACCTGCACGGGTTTCGACCGCCGATATCCCGGCACGTCGATTTCGCTCAGATCGGGGACCAGCGCGCCGTCGAGCGTATAGCAGACGCGCGGCCCGTGTTCGGCCAGCCGCTTCAACAGCCAGGTGAATGCCGCCTTGGCCTCCATCTGCGCCCCCGCGGCGAGAAACGCCTTGATCGTATAGCCGGCGTCGCGGATCCAGGCGTAGCGATAGTCGTAATTCTTCTTGCCGCCGATCCCTTCGGGAACCGAGGTGGTCGCGGCGGCTGCGATCGCACCGGTCGGTGAATAGAGCAGCAACTTCAGCGCGAGGACGCTGCGGATGAACGCGGGGCGCCGTTCGCCGTCATAGTCGATCCGGTGCGACCATTGCCGCCACTCCGCGTCTGAAATATCGATACGCTCGTCGATGTCGGCGATCGTCGGCACGACCAGCGGCTCGTCCTCACCCGCGACGATCGCGACGACTTCGCGCTGGCCCTGCGCGACCGTCAGCACGCCCGTCACCGCCTCGTCGCTGCGCTCCACGACCACGCCATCGCTGTGCAGGAACAACCCGAGTACGCGGTCGACATGGAAGACCGGATATTCGCCGATCTTCGACTGATACGGGCTTGCCCCGCTGGCCCTGCGCCCCGGGCGCATCTCGATTCTGAACCGGACCGCACCGTCGAGCCCGTCAATCCGCCGTGCGAGTTCGGTCCAGGGCAACCGGCCCGCCGTACCGCTGTTCATCGATTCGGTCAGTCGCGCGCGGCCGCTGTCCGTGATGAAGAGCGTCTCGAGCACGTTGCTGCCGGGCAGATAGCGGCGTTCGACGGTGAACGGCTCGGTCGGGGTGATGTTGAACCGTCCCCCCTCCTCTGGATCGAGCAGCCGGTCGAACAGCGGCTGAGAATCGAGATTGGGGACGCACCACCAGTCGATCGACCCGTCCGCCCCCGACAGCGCGACCGACCGCCCGTCGCCGAGCGCGCCATAATCCTCCAGTCGAAGATAGCCGTCCTCACGCCCCCCCTCGCGTACATCGTCGCGCGCGGGTCGGGTGGTGGCGCGCAGCACGTCGCTGGCCAATGCGGCAAGGGTCTTGGCCATGGAAGTGTCTGTCCGATCGCGTCTTTGCCCCCCACCAGGCCGGATATTCGATGCTGGGGAAGCCGTGGTCGGACATGAACGTCGCGGCGTGCGCCAATATCCCGCCCCGACGCTATTTTCCTGGCAGCAGCCTGCAACGCGCCGACCGGGTCCGCCCGCCGCTCAGAGCGGGGACACGTCCGGCATGAAGATATAGCCGTTGCCGCGCACCGTCCGGATCAGTTCGGTGCGGTCGTGACGCTGCACCTTGCGCCGCAGCCGGCTGATATTGACGTCGATCGTGCGGCCCTTCGCCGGGCCGTCGCTGCGCCCCAGCGTCGCGATCATGTCGTCGCGCGAATGGATCGTCTGCGGTTGCGCCACGAACAGATGCAGCATCTGGAACTCGCCATCGGTCAGCCGGACATTGGTGCCGTCGGGGGCGGTCAGCGTCCGCATCCGGCAGTTCAGCGCCCAGCCCGCAAAGCCGACCAGATCGTGGCTCTGCACAGGACTTGCGGCGCCAACGGGTCGCTCGGTCGCCGCGGGGTCGGCAGGATCGGATGACGCGCCGACGCCCAGTTGCGCGCGTCGCCGCCGCAGGACCGACCGGATCCGCGCGAGGATCTCCCGCGGGCTCGACGGCTTGGTGACATAATCGTCCGCGCCCAGCTCGAGCGCGACGACCCGGTCGATCTCGCTCGACAGCGCGGAGAACATGATCACGCGCGGCGGATCCTGGGTCTGGGTCAGCGCGCGCAGCACCGACAACCCGTCCTCGCCGGGCATCATCATGTCGAGCACGACGAGATCGCAGGGACGGTGTGCGAGCCGGGTCCGCAACGCGGCGCCGCTCGCCACGGCTTCGGCGCGCAAGCCGTGATCGACCAGAAACCCCGTCAGCAACTCTCGCAGCCCGGGATCGTCGTCGACGATGACGATCCGCGCGCTGTCATCCGCCCCTCGCGTGCCGGCATGGAGATCAGGGCCGGGCACGGCGACGGAAACGCTGTTGGTCAAAATCATGCGCCTCGCCTGCAGGTCAGTTCTTTCCGGCATATGTCTGGATGTTGCGCAATCCGTCGCGCCGGCAACGACCGGCGGTGGCGTGGCATGATGCGAAATCGCTGAAACATCGCGAACACATACGTGGCATAGTGGCCGGCGATGCACTGCGCCGCTCCCGAACCCGCCGATACGATGCTGCTCGTGGTCGATGACGACCATGCGATCCGGACGCTGCTCGCGCAGAGTCTGGGGATGCACGGGTACCGCGTCGAAACCGCGACCAATGCGCAGGAAATGGACGTCGCGCTCGCACGGCATCCGATCGCGCTGATCCTGCTCGACGTGATGATGCCGGGCGAGGACGGTCTGGCGGCCTGTCGCCGCCTGACCCGCAAGGGCGCCCCCCCCGTCGTCATGCTCAGCGCACTGGGCGACGAACCCGACCGGATCCTCGGGCTCGAGATCGGCGCGAGCCATTATCTGACCAAGCCGTGCAGCCCGCGCGAGATCCTCGCCACCGTCCGCGCCGCACTGCGTGAACGCAATGGCGCGGCTGTTGAAACCGGACGCAGCTACGGCTTTCTCGGCTGGCGGGTCGATTTTGCCGCGCACGAGCTGCTCGACGGCGACGGCATGCTCGTCGACCTGACCGATGGCGAATTCGCGGTGTTGCGCGCCTTTGTCGAGCGTCCGCGCCGGGTGCTCGCGCGCGACGCGTTGCTGGAGGCGGCGCGGGGCCCGGACACCGACGCGTTCGACCGGGCGATCGACGTCCAGGTCAGCCGGCTGCGACGCAAGCTGCGTTCGCGCGGGGACGAGATCATCCGGACGATCCGCAACGAAGGCTATTTCTTCGTTCCCCGCGTGATCCGGCTGTGACCACGCCGCCACGCACGGCCGGCGCGACACCCGTCGGCGCTAGGGTCGGGCATCCACGACGCTGGCCGCTGTTCCTGCGGATCTTCGCGTTCATCCTGTTCACCGTCCTGCTCGTCCAGCTGCTCAATTTCGCCGCCGTCCTGCTCGTCCCGCCGCCGACGCCGGTGGTCTATTCGACCAGCCGGATCGCCTCGGTCGTGCGTGCCGGACGCGACCCGAGCGGGCTGCTGACGATCGCGGTCGCGACCGCCCCGCCGACTGAGCAGGGCGATGCGCGTGATCGCCATCTCGGCCGGGTGATCGCCGCCGATCTGGGCGTGCCGGCACGCGCGGTGATCGTCGAGGCGCGGCGCTATGGCCCCCCCTTGATGGCGGGCGCGTTTCGTCCGCCCATGCCGATGGGCATGCCCAAGATGCCGCCACAGTCGGTCGTCGACAACACGCTGTTCGGCGCGTTCGTCGTCTGGGTCCATGCCCCCGATGGCCAGTGGCGGACGATCCGCCCGGCGCGGCCGGCGTTCGGCTTGTGGCAGGCGCGGCTGATCCTGTGGTTCCTCGTCGCGATGGCGGTCGCGGCACCGGTCGCGCTGGTGCTGGCGCGGCGCATCGCCCGGCCCGTCGCGCTGTTCGCCGCCGCCGCCGACCGGCTCGGTCGCGATCCCCGCGCCGATCCGATCCCACTGACCGGACCGCCCGAGATCATGGAGGCCGCGACCGCGTTCAACGTCATGCAGGAACGGCTCAATCGCTATGTCGAGGATCGCACGACGCTGATCGCCGCGGTCGCGCATGACCTGCGCACGCCGCTGATGCGTCTCGCGCTCCGGCTCGAAAAGGCGCCGGACGAGATCCGCGAGGCGAGCGAGGAGGATATCCAGGAGATGAGCCAGTGGATCGGCGCGGCGATGGCGTTCGTCCGCGACATGACCCGGCATGTCCGCCAACAGCGGCTCGACCTGCGCTCGCTCGCGGAAAGCATCACCGACGATTATGCCGACCGCGGCGAGCAGGTGGTGCTGGCTCCCGGTCCGTCGCTCGCGATCGACGGCGATGCCCCCGCGCTCAAGGCGTTGCTGGTCAATCTGGTCGACAATGCGGTCAAATATGCCGGGCATGCCGAGGTCCAACTCTACCGCGACCGCGACACGGTGGTGATCGAGGTCGGCGATCGTGGTCCGGGCCTGTCCGCCGCCGACGCGTCGCATGCCTTCGAACCGTTCTTCCGGGCGGAGCGGTCGCGCAACCGCGATACCGGTGGCACGGGCCTCGGGCTCGCCAGCGTCCGCGCGGTGGCGCATGCGCATGGCGGCGCCGCGTCGCTGGAAAATCGCCCCGAAGGCGGTCTGATCGTGCGCGTCATTCTGCCAGCATGATCCGGCGCCGAAACAGGAGAAGACCGATGTCGATGCGCGCATGGACGGTGATCGCCGGCGGGATGCTGGCCGCGCTGGCCCCTGCCCCGGATGTCGCGGCGGCGGCGCAATCGAGCGCCGAGCCGGCGCGACCTGCCCGGAATCGCCCGCAGCAGGGGCGCGGCCAGCTGTTCATCAGCCCGATGGGCGAACCGTTCCGGTCGACCCAGAAGGCCGGCGCGGCGCAGACGATATGGTTCCAGGGTGCCGATCGCGACGGCGATGGCCGGATCACCCGCGCCGAGTTTCAGGCGGATGCGACACGGGTCTTCGCGCATTTCGACCGCAGCCGCGACGGCGAGATCAACCCTGAAGATATCGCCTGGTACGAAAATATCCTCGTCCCCGAAATCCGCGTCCGCGGTGGAGGACGCGGCGGATCGGGGGGACGTCCCGACACCGGATCCGGCAAGCGTGGCAACGCCGCCAGCCGCCGCACCAGCACCGCCGACGCGACCTTGCGGATCGGCGCGGGCCGCTTCGGTCTGTTCGACCTGCCCGAACCGGTGACGTCGGCGGATCTGAATTTCAACCGCGGCGTCGACCGGGCAGAGTTCGCCAAGGCCGCCGCCGACCGGTTCGCCGCGCTCGACCGCAATGGTGACGGCGCGATCCGCCGTCACGAAGTGCCGCGCGCGGGCGGCGACACCTGGCGCAACGGCGACGACCAACTCGGGACTCCACCGCTGACGCCCGCGCACTGACGGGCCGGATCAGCCGGGTGGCGGCCCGGCCCCCAACGGACCGCCCGGCCCCGGAGGCGCATGGCGAAGCCGCATCAGCGCCTCGAACCCCGCGCGCTGGGGCGTGTCGAGACTGTCGTAGAAGCTGCGTGCTGCGATCAAGCGCGACCGGTCATGCGCTGCGTGCTCGGTCGCCTGCGCTTCAAACCGTTCGAGATGGCGGGCGAAATCCTCGCCACCCGGCATCGACGGGCCCGGGCGCATGTTCGGCCCCTCCCCGCCGTCGCGCGGCGGCGGAGGCGGCCCCCGCTCGGACAGGAACGCAACGAGCGCGCCACGCTGATCGGGCCGCAGATGCAGCAGCAGCGCGATATCGTCGGCCTCGCGGGTCCGCATCGCATCGACATTTGCGGGCCCACGCTCCGGCCCGCGCGGGCGCTCGGCACTGGCAGTGCAGGTCACACCGAGCAGCAGCATCGCCGCCAGCCAGCGTGACGACCGCGGTTTCTGCAAAATCATCGTTATCGTCCTTCCCCCGGTGTCAGCCGAGCATCCCGGATATGATCCAGCGCCGGCTCAGCGCGGATTTGGTGATCGTCGCCCCGCATCCACGGCAGGCGGCGCGCTGGATCGACGCGCCGGCGACATCGCGGTGCCGCGACCGGGGCAGATGACGCCCGACGCTGCAATCGGTGGTCCGCGGTGATGGCATCGGCATGGCTGGCTCCCCGGTTCATTCCGTCGGACCGGATATCGCAGCGCGGTTTGTCCCGAATATTTCCGCGAGCTGCCCCCCGGACGACAGACGCGAAAAAGCCCCGCCATCACGATGGATGGCGGGGGCGTTTCGCGGTCGTACCAGTCCTCGTTCCTAGAACTTCACGTTCGTGCTGACGAAGAACGCACGGCCATAGGGGTCGTAGGTCGACGGATAGGTGTTCGCCTGTTGCTGATTGTCGCCCAGGATCGGCGGCTGCTTGTCGAACAGGTTGTTGACCCCGACCGACCAGGTGAAGCCGTCCTTGATCCTGAACGCCGCGGTCAGGTCGAAATAGTCATAGGCCTTGATCCGCTCGACCGCATAGGTCGTCGCGCTGTCGTCGTCCTTCACCGCCGACAGATGGCGATACAGCACCGATACCGTCATCGGCCCGGTCGAATAGGTCGCGCGCGTCGACAGCCGCCATTTCGCATAGGGGTTGCCACAGGTCTGGCCGAACTTGCCCGCACAGTCGATCGTCAGGTCGGGGATCGCCGCCAGTGGGTTATAGTCGAACGCGATCAGCCGCGTGCCGCTGAAGCGCAGGTCGAGCCGGCTGGTGTCGCTACCGAACGCCCCAAAGCCGAGCGGCAGGCCGTAGCGCGCCTCGAAATCAACCCCGCGCGTCGTCACGCCCCCTGTATTCGCCAGCGTGTTGGCCGCATCGGTGATCGCAAAGCTGTTCGCGTCGCGCGGCAACGACCCGCAATAGCCCGCGTCATAGGGCGTGTAGCCATTGTCCGCGTCGCCGTAACAGGCGCGGATCAGGTTGGTCGTGCCGACCGTCGAGATATAGTTCGCGATCTTGATCTTGTAGTAATCCGCGGTGAACGAGAAGCCGGGCAGGAAGCGCGGCTGGAGCACGATGCCCGCGGTGTAGGTGTCGGACGTCTCCTCGCGCAGCGCGGGGTTGCCGCCGTTCACCGTCTGGATCTGCGTGCTGCCGCCGTCATAGGCGGTGCCGATCACCGACGCCGCGACACCGTTCGACAGGCAGCTCGCATTCAGATTGGTGTTCGTCAGCGCCACCGCGGTCGTGCACGGATCGGTCGCGGCGGGAAAGTCCTGCGACGCGCCGCTGAACAGGTCCGACACGGTCGGCGCACGCACCGCCCTCGAGTACTGCCCGCGCAACGCGACGTCGTCGATCAGCGACCAGACCGCACCACCCGAATAGGTGTTCACCGATTTCGCCGCGGTCGAATAATAGGAATAGCGGTAGGCGCCGTTGACCTCGAGCTTCTTCACGAAGGGCAGATCCGCGAGCAGCGGCACCGCGACCTCGGTATAGACTTCCTTGACGTTGTACCCACCGCCCAGGCCTTCGCCCGCGTTGAAGCCGACCACGTCGCCCGACGACAGCGAGAAATCGGGATTGTAGCTGCCCTGTTCGCGGCGATACTCGGTTCCGAACACGATCCCGACCGGGCCCGCGCCCAGATCGAACAGCTCGCGGTTCGAGATCGACGCGCTGGCGACCTGCTCGCTGATCGTGCTCGAATTCTGCACGGGGATGGTGATGAACGCGGCGGCCGCGTCGCTGATGTTGCCCGCCCCGAAGATGTTCAGCGGGACGCAGCCATTGCTCGTATCCGAACACACCAGATTGCCGCCGGTGTCATAGGTCGTCCGCAGTGCCTGGAGCACGCGGCTGCGTGAGACGTTCCCGGTTTGGCTCTCGATCGATTTGGTCCGCGAATAGCTGTAATAGGCGTCGTAGTTCCAGCCACCGCCGACGTCGCCCTTCGCACCCAGCACCGTGCGATAGGCGGTGTTGTCGAGGCTCGACACGCGGTTGCCGACCTCGCTCAGCCGCCGGTAAATGGTCGAGGTGACATAGCCGTCGCCATCCGTATCGAGCCCCTGGAGCAGCGCGCGCGATCCTGCGGAGAGGAACGAGGAATCGGCGTCGAGCGAGACCGACCCGGTGAACGGCGTCGGAGCGAGCTGGTTCTTCACGCGGTTGTTGATGAACTGGCCCTCGGCATAGACGGTCAGCGCATCGCTGACGTCGTAATGCGTCTGCGCGCTCATCAGGAACCGCTCCTGCGGGACCTGCAGATAGTTGGACGGCGCATAATTATAGGCGTCGGTCGCGGCGCTATAGGCCGAAAAGCTTCCATCGGGTTCGAACTTGCGGTTCACCCCGCCGATCGCGAACCGCGTGCCCTCGATCGAGCCCGACCCGCCTGCGATCAGGCCACCCTCGCCATCATCGACCTGCGCCTGTCGCGAATAGTCGCGCGCCGACTGCAGGATGCCGTTGCGCTTGGTATAATCGAAATAGACCGTCGCATTGCCGCGCCCGTCCTCGAAATTCCCCCCGAGCAGCAAATTGCCGTTGAACGTGCCGCCATCGCCCGCTTCGTTGATGCGGTAGTTCGCATTCACCTCCGCGCCGCTGAAATCCTTCTTCATGACGAAGTTGATCACGCCCGAGATCGCGTCGGAGCCATAGACCGCGGACCGGCCACCGCTGACGATGTCGACGCGTTCGATCAGCCCGGCGGGGATGGTGTTCAGGTCGACGACCTGGTTCGAGTCATAGGCGACGTAGCGGCGGTTATCGACGAGCACGAGCGTTCGCGTCGAACCCAGCCCGCGCAGGTCCGCGGTCGCCACCCCGCCCCCGGGGTTGTTCGACGCCCCCGTCGTGCTCGGCACCAGCTGCGGCAGGTCCTTCAGGACATTCTCGACATTGGGCTGGCCCGACAGTGCGAAGTCCTGCGCGCTGACCACGGCGATCGGTGACGCCTGCTGCAACTGGAGACCGCCCAGCCGCGATCCGGTGACGACGATCGTCTCGCCATCGGCCGGCGCGGCGTTGTCCGGCACCGCCTGCGTTGCCGGGTCGGCGGTCTGCGCGACGGCCGGTGCACTCAAGCCAAGCAGAAGCGTGGACGCCAGAAGGCGTTTGCGAAAGTCCAGACGCATGGTGATACTCCCTGAGCCGCAACACTTTGGGTTGCGAGGCATTTTTTGCGATGACGGATATGGTCCGTCCGGCAAAGCTGCAGGGATTTGACGGGGTCGACAACGGCTAAGTCGTCATCGAACCGTCATGCGTTCGACCTGTTGTTACGCAGCCACGGTTTGTGACAAACCATGTCGCAACCAAGACTGTATCGTGTCTTTGATCGCAACGCGGACATCAGGCATGCATCACGCCGCCGGTCGGCGGAACACCACGGTCACGCTTCGCACGCGCTGATCCACAGCTCGGCTCTGTACTCGAACGCCAAACCGCAGCGCTTCGATCGCCACGGTAAAGCCGGTGGCCGACGACCCGCGGATACCGGCTGGGGGCGGCACGGTCGCGCGGCTCATTGGAACGTCGACCCGGCGGCCATCGCCTTGCTCGGGCTCAGCCCCTGCTGCTCGAGGAACTGGTTCAGCGCCGCGACCAGATCCTGCGCGGCGCCGTTGGTCAGCGCGACCCGCCCGACGACGACCCGCTCGACCGACGGCGCGTCGCGCGTGTGATCGCACCGCGCGCTCTCCAGCGTCAGCACGATCACGCCCGACAGATTGGCGAGCCCGGCGAGCCCCGTGGCGAAGACTTCGGGCGCGAACGGATTGTCGACGAGCGGCGGCAGCGTCGGCGCGCTGATCGGCGCGGATGACGGGACGGATTTGATGGCGACACGCATGGCGATGGTCCTCGCAGGATGAAGGGGCGAGCCGATTGGCCCGCACGGCGCTCTAGCCAGCGACCATGTCCCGAACATTTCCCGCCACTTGCTCCATGTGTCAGCCGGGCCCGGCGACCGCGCGGTCGCGCTCGTTGGTGACCCAGTGTTGCAGTCCGGCCGGCGCGCGCCATCCGCCGGAAACATCGCCCGCCCAGGCGCCCGGTCTCACCCGGAGACCTCCCCATGATGTTCGAATTTGGCGCCAGTACGATGGCCCTGGCCTTGGCCGGCACGCTCGGCGGCACGGCGGTCGCAGCGCCCGTCCAGCATGCGAAGCCCCCCGCCCCGACGCCACCAGCCGATCCCGCCGTCCGGACGATCCGAACCTTGCGCGTCGAGGGCGCGCAGCGGATCGAGCCCGAGACCGTGCTGAGCTACACCAAGCTGCGCGCCGGCATCCCCTACACGCCAGAAACGCTCGATCAGGCGCTCAAGGACCTTCAGGCCAGCGACCTGTTTGCCGATTATTCGATCGCCGGGGTCGAGGACGGCAATATCGTCGTCCGTATCCGCGAGAACCCGATCATCAACCGCATCGTCGTCGAGGGCAACAAGGCGCTCAAGAGCGACAAGATCACCAAGGAAATCAGGCTCGCACCGCGGCAGATCTTCACGCGCAGCGCGGTGCGGCAGGATGTCGCGCGGATCGTCGAGCTCTATCGCCGGCAGGGCCGCTTCGCGGCGATGGTCGATCCGAAGATGGTCAGCCTCGACCAGAACCGCGTCGACATCGTCTTCGAAATCAGCGAGGGCCCGAAATCGAAGGTCCGCCAGATCAACATCCTCGGCAACAGCGTGTTTTCGGACGCGCAGCTTCGCGGGCAGATGGCGACCAAACAGGCACGGCTCAGCCGCATGCTGTCGTCCGCAACCAGCTACGACCAGGATCGCCTGAGCTACGACCAGCAGAAGCTGCGGCAATTCTACCTGACGCAGGGCTATGCCGATTTCCGCGTCACGTCCGCGGTCGCCGAACTCACCCCGGACAAGAAGGACTTCATCATCACCTATGTGGTCGAGGAGGGCAAACGCTACACGTTCGGCGCCGTCACCGTCGACAGCCAGATCCGCGATTTCGACAGCAGCAAGCTCGCCGCGACGCTGCCGCTCAAGAAAGGCGACTGGTACAACGCCAAGCAGGTGGAGGACGCGGTCGACAGCCTGAGCCAGACCGCCGGCCTGTTCGGCTACGCCTTCACCGAGGTCAATCCGGAGTTCCAGAAGGACGCCGACACGCTGACGATGGGGATCAACCTCAACATCGCCGAAGCCAAGCGCACCTATGTCGAACGCGTCGAGATCAACGGCAACACACAGACCAAGGACAAGGTCGTACGGCGTGAAATCCGGTTGGCGGAGGGCGACGCGTTCAACAGCTTCCAGGTCAAACGCTCGGAGGACCGGATCAATTCGCTCGGCTATTTCCAGGACAAGACGGAGATCAAGCAGAAGCCCGGTTCCGCGCCCGATCGCGTCATCCTCGAGACCAACCTCGAGGAAAAATCAAGCGGCGAGCTACAACTCTCCGCCGGCTATTCCAGTCTTGAGAATTTCATCGCGTCCGCCACGATCACCCAGCGCAACTTCCGCGGCATGGGACAGGAGCTACGGGCCGGGGTCAGCTATTCGAGCTATTCGAAATCGGTCAATCTCGGCTTCACCGAACCCTATCTGTTCGACACCAACATCGCGCTGGGCGGCGATATATTCCGGCGGGATTACAGCTCGTACAGCACCACCGGCGACACCGACAGCACGACCTATGAACAGATCTCGACCGGATTCCAGATCCGCGCGGCGGTGCCGTTGACCGAATATTGGTCGGCCACCGCACGCTACGGCCTGTCCTATGATCAGGTCACGCTCGATGCAGACACCTATTACACCAACGGCGCGTGCGATCCCGCGGTTGCCGGCCAGTATCTGTGCGACGCGGTCGGCAATCGCTGGACCTCGTCGATCGGCTATTCGCTGGTGTTCGACAGCACGAACAGCCGCACCCGCCCGTCGAAGGGCAGCAAATTCAGCGTCAGCCAGGATTTCGCGGGCCTCGGCGGCGACACACGGTATCTCCGCAGCACCGCCAACTACTCGAAATATGTCGATCTCGGCTCGCGTTTCATCCTCACCGCGCATGCCGAGGGCGGCTATATCAGGGGGCTCGGGCAACAGGTGCGACTGACCGACCGCTTCTATCTGGGCGACCCGCAGATGCGCGGCTTCGATATCCGCGGCGTTGGGCCGCGCGTGACGCGGACCTATTACGACACCAGCACGATCCCCGCGACGATCTCGACCGACAGCAGTTCGAACACGCAGACCGCGCTGGGCGGCACCGCCTATTACCAGGCCCGCCTCGAGGTCGAGCTCCCGCTGGGCTCGGGCGCGCGCGAACTCGGTCTGCGCCCCTCCGTCTACATGGATATCGGCGCGGTGTTCGGCGGCAGGACGCCGACGCTGACTGACAGCTGTGCCGCCGCGAACGCGACCTCGATCGCGTGCGTCGCCGCGACGCGTCAATATACCGACAGCGCCGGCAACCTGCTCTACCTCGATTCCGCCGGCGCAAGCACGACGACCAACACCGGCACGCCCTACAGCTATTCGCTCGGCGCCTATCGCGAGACCTATACGGGCAATAGCGCCAGCCCGCGGCTGTCGGTCGGCATCGGCGTCAACTGGGCCTCGCCGTTCGGCCCGCTGCGGATCGATCTCGCCAAGGCACTGCTCAAGGCCGATGGCGACGACAGCAAGCTGATCACCTTCAATATCGGCGGCCAGTTCTAGTGCGCACGGCGTCCCGCTGCGAAACGCCCTGCGCGTGGCGAAACCGCCCGGTTGAGCTTGCCGGGAGGCTGCCCTAGACCCGTCACGCCACCGGCTCGCGTCCGCACATCGCGGCGACGATCCGGGGCGTAATGGAGAGCGTCGCGCATGTGTCCTGACCCCGCCCCGAAGCGCAAACCCGCGAACTTTCCGACGGCGGCGACACGATGATCCTGCTGCTGCTGGCCGCGCAGGCTGCGACGCTCGGTGCGACCAATTACGGGCTCGACGCACCGATGCCGACACCCAAGACGACGCCCGCCTTTGCCGACGAATTCAACGGGCGGACGATCGATCGCCGCAAATGGCGGTTCGACACCTCGCGCAATGCCGAGGGCTGGGCCAATCACGAGCGCCAATATTATGCCAAGGACCGGCCCCGGAATGCGCGGATCGAAAAGGGTTCGCTGATCATCGAGGCCCGGCGCGAGACGCTGTCGAAGGCGCGCTTCCCCGACTGGGGCGGCCAGAGCTACAGCTCCGCGAAGCTCGTCTCGCGCGAGCCGCGCGGCTATGGCTTCTACGAAGTCCGCGCGATGCTGCCCTGCGGTCGCGGCAGCTGGCCCGCGGTCTGGCTGCTGCCAAGCGGCGGCCGCTGGCCCGACGAGGGCGAGATCGACATCGTCGAGCTGGTCGGATGGGACCCGAACGTCGTCCATGCGACGGTGCACAGCGGCGCGTTCAACCATACCAAGGGCACGCAGCGCGGCGCGCAGAAGCGCGTGCCGACCGCCTGCACCCGCTATCATCGCTATCAGCTCGACTGGCGCGCGGATGTCATCACGATCGGCGTCGACGGCCGCGCGGTCATGCGCGTCGCCAATGATCAGCCCGGCGGCAAGGCGGCCTGGCCGTTCACCCGGCCCTATGACCTGATCCTCAACCTTGCGGTCGGCGGCGACTGGGGCGGGCAGAAGGGGATCGACGACACCGCCTTCCCGCAACGCATGGCAGTCGACTATGTCCGCTACTGGCGCCCTGCCCCGAACCGGTCGCGCCGCTGATCGCCATCAGCCTCAGCGCCGCCCCCGCGCGGCGAGCAGGATCATTCCCCCGCCCAGCGTCAGCACCGCGAGCACGATCAGCACCGCGTCGAAATCGCGCGGCGTCGCCAGCGCCCAGGTGATCACCGGCCCGAGCAGCCCGGGCAGGGTGTTGGCGAGGTTGAGCAGCCCGAGGTCGCGTCCCCGGTGCCGCGCACTCGGCAACAGCTGCATCGCAAAGCCCGCGTGCAGCGCCAGGAAGACGGAGGTCCCGCCCGTATAGACGCAGAACGCCGCCGCGCCGCTGGTAAAGTCGCGCGCCGCCATCATCGCGATCAGCCCCGCCGCCGCGACCAGCGCCGCTGCGAACAGGAACGGCTTGGTCCGCCCGGTCCGGTCGGCAAGCCGGCCGACGAGCACCGCGATCGGCAGCGGCACGCTATAGGCGACGATCATCACCGTCCCCATCCGCGCGGCGAGCACCGACTCCGGCACCGACGGCGCGACGCTCTCGAAATAATAGAGAAGATAGACGAACAGCGCGCTGCCCGCGACCTGCACGAGCAGCCGCGCGGTCCAGGCGAGCAGCAGATCGCGCCGCAGCATCGACCGCAACACCGGCGGCGGCGCCCCCGCCTGCCGCGTCCCGCGCACGATCACGAGCGGGAGCGTGCACACAGCGACGGTGACCGCGATGACCGCGAACCGCGCCGGCTCGCCGAACCGGCTCGCCCCGACCAGCGCGGCGGACAGCGTCGCCGCGACCGGATTGGCCATCGCCAGCAGCCCGCCCGCGACCCCCTTGCGGCCATCGGGCACCTCTTCGGCGATGATCGCCATCAGCGGCGCGATCACCGCGTTCAGCGCGACCTGGAACAGGACGATCCCCGCCACCAGCAAGGCAGGCGTGGTCGCGGCCGCGAGCCCCGCATAGGATGCCATCGTCGCGACGACGCCCGCCGCCATGATCCCGCGGCGACCTCCGCCCCGGCTCACCGACCGGTCGCCCAGCCAGCCAAAGCCGATATTCGCGAGGCTCGCCGCGATCGCTCCCGCGATCACCGTCACCGTCAGCAGATCGAGCCGACCGTCGCCCGCCACCTGATCGACCTTGATCGGCAGCAGCAGCGTCAGCAGCGGCAGATAGCCAACGACCGCCCCCGCATAAGCGAGCGCGCAGACGAGGAGGAAAGCTGGCGGTCGCGGCGTGGGCGACGGTAACCGACTATGCGGGGGAGAGAAAACGGAACGCGGCACGATGGTGCCCTTGTGACCCGCTCGCCGCCGTCGGGCAACTCGGAACCACCCCCGCCGCCGCCGCGGCTGGTCTACGCCCCGGTCAGGGTTTCATCGTCATCGGCTCGAGCGTCGTCGTCAGCAGCTGCGACCGATCTGCGGCATCATGCGCCAGCGCGACGCGGTAGCGGCCCCCGGCAATCCGCCACCCCGGCAGCGCGGTGTCATATTGCGCGACGACCCGCGGCTCCGCGGTCAGCGTCACGCGCCGCGACTCGCCCGGTTTGAGCGTCAGCCGCGTGAACCCCGCCAGCCGCATCGGCGTCGCCGTCCCCGCCCCGTCCGCTGCCGCCTGCGCGACATAGATCTGCGGGACGTCCGCGCCTTCGCGGCGCCCGGTATTGACGACGTCGAACGTCACGCTGAGCCGCCGGCCACCGGTCACCACCGGGTTGCGATAGGCGAAGCTGGTAAAGCTCAATCCGTGCCCGAAGGCGAACAGCGGCCGCTGGCGCTGCTTCTCGTACCAGCGATAGCCGACGTCCGCGCCCTCGACATAGTCGACCGGAAAGCTTTCGAGCTGGATCGCGGCAGCGTTCGCCGGATTGGCCGCCGCCTGCGCCTCGACCGACGTCAGCCGGTCGAGACCGACCGGTGCCGGGCGTGGCGCCTGGGTCGCGGCGGCGGGGAAGGTGATCGGCAGCCGGCCCGACGGCGACACCCCGCCGGTCAGGATGTTCGCGATCGCCTCGCCGCCGCGCTGTCCCGGATACCAGGCCTGCAGCACCGCCGGCACCGCATCGATCCAGGGCATCAGCACCGGCCCGCCGGTTTCGAGCACTGCCACCGTCCGCGGCTGCGCCTTCGCCACCGCCGCGATCAGCGCGTCCTGATTGTCGGGCAGCGACAGTGTCGGCACGTCCTGCGCCTCGGTCGTCCACTGCGTCGCAAAGACGATCGCCATGTCCGCGTCGCGGGCGGCGCGCGCCGCCGCATCCGTGTCCTTGCCGTCGACAAAGGTCACCACCGCGCCCGGCATCGCCGCGGTGATCGCCTTGAGCGGCGACGAGGCGTGATAGGTATAGCGCGCGAACGACATCGCCGCCCCCGATGTCAGCGGGATCTCGATCGGCGCGCCACCGACCGAGCGGACCTGGCTCGATCCCCCGCCCGACAGCACGCCGACGTCCGCTCGCCCGCCGATCAGCACGATGCGTTTGGGGGTACGCGCGATCGGCAGCATGTCGCGGTCGTTCTTGAGCAGCACGATCCCCGCTTCCGCCGCGTCCTGCGCCACGGTGGCATGGCGCGCATAGGGGATCGGCGCCTCTGCGGCGGGCATCGGCGTGTCATAGGCGCCGGTTTCGATCAGGCCGGTCAGATAGCGGACGATCATGTCGTCGAGCCTCGCCTGCGATACGCTGCCGTCGGCCACCGCGGCCTTGAGCGGCGCGCCGAAGTAGATCGCCTTGTCGAGTTCCTGTCCCGACTGCTGGTCGAGCCCCGCATTGGCCGCCTTCGTGGTCGAATGCACCGCACCCCAGTCGCTCATCACCCAGCCGCGATAGCCCCAGTCGCGCTTGAGCACGTCGGTCATCAGATGCCTGTTCTCGCACGCCCAGTCGCCATTGACCTTGTTGTACGCGCACATCACCGAGCCCGGCTTCCCGCGCTCGATCGCGATCTGAAACGCGAGCAGGTCGCTCATCCGCAGATCGGCCTCGCCGATCCGCGCGTCGACGACCATGCGACCGGTCTCCTGCGCGTTGAGCGCGAGATGCTTGACCGTCGAGACGATGTGGTTCGACTGGACCCCGGCGATATGCGCGCCGGCCATCGAGCCCGCCAGCAGCGGATCCTCGCCGAGATATTCGAAGTTGCGCCCGTTCCACGGATCGCGCGTCAGGTTGACGCCCCCTGCCAGCAGCACGTTGAACCGCTTCGCCCGCGCCTCCGCGCCGATCATCGCGCCGCCTGCGCGCGCGATTTCGGGGTCGAAGCTCGCTGCGGTGGCAAGCCCCGACGGCAGCGCGGTCGCCACGTCACCGCTGCGCTGTTCGACCTGGTTGGCGACGCCGAGCGACGCATCGCTTTCGCGGACCAGCGGCACGCCCAGCCGCGCGATGCCGTCGATATGACCCGCCGACGGGATCAGCGTGTCCGTCGTCTTGCCTGCCGCCATCGGCGGGAACAGGCCGTGTGCCAGCTTGATCTTCTCGTCGATCGTCATCTGCGCGACGATCGCCTCGGCCCGCCGTCGCGCATCGGGTCCGGCGTCCTGCGTCGCCGTCGCTGGCGCCTTGCGCGGAGCGACCTTCGCAGGCGTCTCGCGCGCCTCGACCATGGCCGCGATCCCCATCAGCGACACGCCCAGCATCAGCGCCCGATACCCCGTCGACATCCTCATTCCCTTCCGGTTTTCCGCCTCCCCCTGCGGACTGCGACACGCGTCCGGCCGGGCTGTGGCACCATTGTCACTGTTCACAGCATATTTAGTGAACGTTCACAACCAGCAGCCCAAATCCTTGACACGAATCGCGAAAAGGGAAAGTGAACGTTCACACGGAAGGCGCACTCATAGCGTCGGCTACAGGGAGGATTACCATGCGTGGCTTCACGGCTCGCTCGCTTTCGCGTCTTGTCATCGGCACATCGGCACTGGCGCTCGCCGCCATTCCCGGCGTCGCTCTGGCGCAGGATGCCGCAGCCACGGTCGGCAATCCCGGCCCGTCCGACATCGATCCGCAGGCCGCACCCGCCACGCCCGCCGATCCGAACGCGGTCACCGACGACATCGTCGTGACCGGCATCCGCGCGTCGCTGCGCGAGGCGATCGACATCAAGCGCAACGGCCAGGGCGTGGTCGACGCGATCTCGTCCGAGGATATCGGCAAGTTCCCCGATACCAACCTCGCGGAATCGCTCCAGCGCATCACCGGCGTCTCGATCGACCGCTCGAACGGCGAAGGCTCGACCGTCACGGTCCGCGGCTTCGGTCCTGAGTACAACCTCGTCACGCTCAACGGTCGCCAGATGCCGACCTCGACGCTCGGCGACGGCGCCAGCGCACCCGCCTCGCGCTCGTTCGACTTCGCCAACCTCGCCTCCGAAGGCGTCGCCGCGGTCGAAGTCTACAAGACCGGTCGCGCCGCGGTCCCGTCGGGTGGTATCGGCTCGTCGATCAACATCCGCACCCCGCGTCCGATCGACAAGCCCGGCACGCGCGGCAGCATCGCCGTCAAGGGCGTGCTCGACAGCTCGCGCAACGGCAAGGATCCGATCACCCCCGAAGTGTCGGGCATCCTGTCCACCACCTTTGCCGACGACCGGATCGGCGTCCTGCTCAGCGGCGCGTATCAGCGGCGCAAGGCGAGCAACAATTCGGCGGGCGTCGGCTTCCGCGACGGCTTTCTCGGCGCGGAGAACAACTGGGGCACGCTCGCCCAGCCCGGCACGCCCGGCGGTGCGAACATCACCAACCGTCCCGGCCCGACCGACGTCTATGAAATCCCGCAAAGCGCCAATTACGACGTCGTCGACATCGATCGCGAGCGCATCAACGGCCAGCTCGTGCTGCAGGCCAAGCCGACCGACACGCTCACCGCCACGCTCGATTTCACCTATTCGAGCAACAAGGTCGAAGTCCGCAACAGCAGCGTCGGCATCTGGTTCAACTTCGGCGACACGCGCAGCGCCTGGACCGATGGTCCCGCGGCTGGCCCGGTCTTCTATTCGGAGAATTTCGCGCCCGGCAAGGATCTGTCGTACAGCAGCTCGCTGACCGCGAACAAGTCCGAGAACAAGTCGCTCGGCGGCAACCTGACCTGGGAAGCGCCCGGCAACGTCACGATGTCGCTCGACGCGCATCATTCGACCGCGGTGTCGAAGCCGACCAACGATTACGGCAGCAGCACGTCGATCGGTGGCGCGATCTTCGGCGTCCAGTCGCAGACGATCAATTTCGAGAAGGACCTGCCGGTCATCTCGTACCAGATGTATCCCGGGATCGACCCGCTGAACGCATCGCTGATCACGCCGACCGGCAACGCGTTCCGCAACGCCTATTTCAAGAACGAGATCAACCAGCTCCAGCTGAAGGGTCATTACGACCATGACGGCGATTTCCTGAGCAGCATCGACTGGGGTTTCTCCTATGTCGATAACAAGGTGCGCTCGGCTTACGGCTTCATCCAGAACGAGACCTGGGGCGGTGTCGACCCGCGCGGTGCGTCGTTCGGCGCGGCGGCCGTGCCCGACGATTTCTTCAACCTCACCAGCCTGCCCGACAAGTTCAAGGGCGTCGCCGGATCGAACGATCCCGCGCTGCCGCCGTCGATCTACACGTTCAACTTCGAGCAGATGGCCGAACTGCTGCGCTCGCAATATGCGATCTGCAGCGCACCGCAGACGGGTGTCGCGGCGGAAGGCACCTGTCTTGCCAATTACACCAACGATCGCCGCATCCGCGAACGCACGATCTCGCCCTATATTCAGTTCAACGGCAAGTTCGACATGTTCTCGATGCCGGCGCACCTCATCGGCGGCGTCCGCTATGACGAGACGCAGGTGAACTCGTCGGCGCTGGTGCCGATCCCGAACGGCACCCGCTGGACGGGCGCCAACGAATTCGCGCTCACCTACGGCGCCAATTCGTTCACCTCGCTGAAGGGCCGCTATCACAACTGGTTGCCCGCGGTCGATTTCGACATCGAACCGCTCCGCAACGTCAAGCTGCGCGCGTCGTACAGCCACACGATCACGCGCGCCGATTACGGCAGCCTGCAGGGTGGCCTGAACATCGACTCGAACCCGCGCATCGGCGGCGGCACCGGCAGCCAGGGCAATCCGAACCTCGTCCCCTTCAAGTCGAAGAACATCGATCTGTCGGCGGAATGGTATTACGGTGCCGAAAGCTACATCTCGGTCGGCTATTTCAACAAGGACGTGAAGAACTTCATCGGCACGACGCAGGTCAACACGTCCGCGTTCAACCTGCGCAACCCGGGCTCGGGCCCCCGCTATCGTCAGGCGGTCGCAGCGCTTGGAACGACGGACAATCTCCAGGTTCGCGACTACATCCTGCGCAACTTCCCCGCCTCGTCGCAGGTCACGGGTACCAGCGATTCCGGTCTGCTGAACGGCAACATCTTCGGTCTGCCCGAGGACGACCTGTTCAACTTCCAGCTGAGCCAGCCGTTCAACAGCGACCAGACCGCCAATATCGACGGGTGGGAATTCGCGCTGCAGCACAGGCTCTGGAACACCGGGCTCGGCGTCATCCTGAACTACACGATCGTCAATGGCGACGCGAAATATGACAACACGCTCGATCCGAACATCGGCCAGTTCGCGCTGACCGGGCTCAGCGACAGCGCCAACGCGGTCGCCTATTACGACAAGAACGGCATCCAGGCGCGTGTCGCCTATAACTGGCGCGGCGAATTCTATGCCGGCGGCGCCTTTGATCCGCTCTATGTCGAATCCTATGGGCAGGTCGACGCCAGCGCGAGCTATCAGGTCACCACGGGGCTGGCCGTGTTCGGCGAGGTCATCAATCTCACCGGCCAGGGCCGTCGCGGTCACCGTCGCTCGGACAATTTCGCCACCTTCGCGCAGCCGGGCTATGCCCGCTACGCAGCCGGCCTGCGGTTCAACTTCTGACCCGCGGCGCCGCCGACCTACGGAACGACCACTCCCCCACGGGGGGTGGTCTTTTCGGCGCCGGGGCGGCACACAATGACAGTGTCGGACATGCAAACTGACGGGCTGGACATGGATCGCGCGATCACCTCGATCGTGATCGTCGGCGGTGGCACCGCCGGATGGCTCGCCGCGTGCCTGATCGCCGCCCGCGCGGACCGCGATGCGGAGCGCCCGTTGCAGGTTACCCTGATCGAATCGCCCGACGTCGCGACGATCGGCGTGGGCGAAGGCACATGGCCGACGATGCGCCGTACGCTCGAACGGATCGGCATCTCCGAAACCGAATTCCTCCTCGCCTGCGATGCCGCGTTCAAACAGGGTTCGCGCTTCGACGGCTGGCGCACCGGCGCGCCCGACGACCGCTATCTCCACCCCTTCACGACACCCGCCGAAGCAGCCCCCCGCGATCTCGCCTCGGCCTGGTCCGACAGCGGCCTGGCCTTTGCCGAAGCACTCTGTGCGCAACATGCCGTCTGCAGGCAGGACCTTGCGCCGCGTCAGCGTGCGATGCCCGATTTTGCGGGTACGCTGAACTATGCCTATCATCTCGACGCCGGCAAGTTCGCGGCCCTGCTCGCCCGGCACGCGACCGAACGGCTCGGGGTGCGCCATCTGCGTGACCATGTCGTCGGCGTCGATGGCGCGGCCGATGGCGACATCGCCGCGGTCCGCACGCGCGCATCGGGCCGGATCGACGGCGACCTGTTCCTCGACTGCACGGGTCATACCGGATTGCTGATCGGCGAGCATTACGGCGTCGGCACGATCGACCGCGGACGCGAACTCTGCAACGACCGTGCACTCGCGGTCCAGCTGCCGGTCGCCGCCGACAGCGTGATCGCGTCGCAGACCAATGCCACCGCGCACGCCGCGGGCTGGATCTGGGATATCGGCCTGCCCGCGCGACGCGGCATCGGCTGCGTCTATTCCTCCGCGCATCTCGACGACGACGCGGCGGCGGACACGCTCACCCGCTATCTGCGCGCGACCGCCCCCGACGCACCGCTTCCCGACTTTCGCCCCCTGCGGTTCCAGTCGCGCCACCGCGACCGCTTCTGGCACCGCAACTGCCTCGCCATCGGTCTGTCCGCGGGGTTCCTCGAGCCGCTCGAGGCGTCCGCGATCGTGCTCGTCGAGCTGTCGGTCGAGGCGTTGCTCGACAATTTCCCGGCCACCCGCCGCACGATGGATCTCCACGCCGCGCGCTTCAACACGCTGTTCCGCTATCGCTGGGACCGGATCGTCGAGTTCCTCAAGCTTCACTATGTCCTCAGCCAGCGCGACGAGCCCTATTGGCGCGACCACCGCGATCCCGGCTCGATCCCGCCGCGGCTCGCCGAGCTGCTCCAGCTATGGGCCGACCAGCCCCCGTCGCACGGCGACTTCCCGATGGTCGACGAGATCTTTCCCGCGGCGAGCTATCAATACGTGCTCTACGGCATGGGCTTTCCCGCGCCGCGCCGCACGCCGGTCCGCACGGGCGCGCGCGGTGCCGCCGACATGCTCGTGCAGCAGGTCGACCGGCACGGCCGCATGCTCGCCGCCGCCCTGCCGACCAATCGCGCCTATCTCGATGCCCTGCGGCATGCGATGACAGGCGCTACCATGGAAACGAGAGCCTGATGCCCGACCACGCGATCCTGACGCCCGAAGAGCACCGCGACCTGCGGATCCGCACCGACCGGTCGGATGCGCTGGGCGACGCCGTGATGGCGTGCATCACCGTCCCCAGCGAATTCCGCCGCGTCCAGACCCATTATCCGATCCTGTTCCAGCGCGACCAGACCCGCGACGGCTTCACCGCGCTCGCGATGTTCGGGTTCGAGGCGGGCGAAAACCTGTTTCTCGAGGGCGGCCGCTGGGATGCGCGCTATCGCCCGCTCGCGATCGACAGCCAGCCCTTCCTCGTCGGTCGTGGGCCGGAGGGTTCGTCGCTGCGCCAGGTGCATATCGACATGGCGAGCCCGCGGATCGGCACCGGCGAAGGCATGCGCGTGTTCGACGATACCGGTCGCCCGACGCCGTTTCTCGAACGCATCGCCGATCAATTGCGCGCGCTCGACGAGGATTATGTCGCCGCGACCGCGTTCTTCGCCGCGCTCCAGCGTCACGACCTGCTCGAACCGCTGACGCTCGACGTCACGCTCGAGGACGGATCGAAGAACCGCCTGGTCGGCTATCACGTCATCGACGAGGATCGCCTGGAAGCGCTCGATCTTGCATCCGTCGCCGAGCTCCACGCCGAGGGCCACCTGTTGCCGATCTTCATGGCGCTCGCCTCGCTCGGCCAGATCGGGGATCTCGTCGCGCGCAAGAACCGACGGCTCGCGCATGGCTGACGCCGGCACCGCGGGGATCTTCGCCGCCCTGCCGCGGATCCGCGAAGTCGACATCAGCGGGCCGGCGGCGCTCGACACGCTGCTGCGCGAGGCGACGACGCCGTTCATCGTCCGCGGCCTCGTCGCCGACTGGCCGATGGTCGAGGCCGGTCGCCAGTCCGGACGTGCGGCGCGCGACTATATCGAACGCCATGCCCGGCCCACGCCCTTCGCCGTCTCGGTCGGTGCGTCGCAGAGTGGCGGCCGGCTGTTCTACGGCGACATGCAGGGCATGAACTTCCAGATGATGCGCGCGCCGCTGCCCGAGATCTTCGCGCGGATGACCGAGAACGAAGGGGTGGACGGCGCACCGTCCATCTATCTCGCCTCGATCGACATGCAGAATTTCTTCACCGGGCTGCACGAGGCCAATCACGTCGATCTCGGCGACCGCACGCCGCTCGCGAGCATCTGGATGGGCACGCCGACCCGGATCGCGGCGCATAACGACGCGCCCGACAATCTCGCCTGCGTCGCGGTCGGTCGTCGCCGCTTCACGCTGTTTCCGCGCGACCAGTTCCGCAATCTCTATCTCGGTCCGGTCGACAATACCCCCGCGGGCCGCGCGGTGAGCATGGTCGACTTCCACGACCCCGACTTCGCCGCCTATCCCGGCTTCCGCGATGCGCTGGCGCAGGCGCGGGTCGCCGAGCTCGACGCCGGCGACGCGCTCTACATCCCGGCGCTGTGGTGGCACCATGTCGAGGGGCTTTCGGACTTCAACGTGCTGGTGAACTACTGGTGGCGCGACACGCCGCGCTGGCTCGGCCAGCCGCAGGATGCGCTCAACCACGCATTGCTCGCGATCCGCGACCTGCCCGAGGACGAGAAACGGCACTGGCGCGCGATGTTCGATCACTATGTCTTTTCCGACGACCCCGCGGTCGCGGCGCATATCCCCGAGCCCGAACGCGGCGTCCTCGCCCCGCTCACCCCCGACAGCGCAGGCAAACTGCGCGCCTTCCTCCTGCGAGCACTCAGCCGATGACCACGCCCCCGATCCACCGCGTCGTCATCGCCGGCGGCGGCACCGCCGGCTGGATGGCCGCCGCCGCGATCGCGCGGACGATGGGCCGCACCGTCGCGGTGACGCTGGTCGAATCCGAGGCGATCGGCACCGTCGGCGTCGGCGAATCGACGATCCCGCCGATCGTGACGTTCAACCGCCTGCTCGGGATCAACGAAGCCGAGTTCATGCGAGAGACGCAGGCGACGTTCAAGCTCGGCATCCTGTTCGACAATTGGAAGGATCGCGGCGACACCTATTTCCATTCGTTCGGCACGACCGGCAAGGATCACTGGTCCGCGGGCTTCCAGCATTTCTGGCTGCACGGGCTGACGCGCGGCCATCATCAGCCGTTCGACGATTACTGCCTCGAACTGCGCGCCGCACTGCAGGGCAAGTTCGCGCATCTTCCCGATGGCCGGATGAACTATGCCTATCAGCTCGATTCAGGCCTCTACGCCCGCTTCCTGCGCAAGATGGCGGAGGCCGACGGCACGACCCGGATCGAGGGCCGGATCGCGCAGGTCGAGCTGAACGGCGAGAGTGGCGACATCGCCGCGCTGACGCTCGACTCCGGCGCACGGATCGAGGGCGATCTGTTCCTCGACTGTACCGGCTTTCGCGCGCTGCTGATCGAACAGGCGCTGCATGCCGGGTTCGACGACTGGACCCATTTCCTGCCGTGCGATTCCGCGATCGCGGTCCAGACCGAGAGCGTCCGGCCTGCCCTGCCCTATACCCGCGCGATCGCGCACGACGCCGGATGGCAGTGGCGCATTCCTCTGCAGCACCGCACCGGCAACGGTATCGTCTATTGCAGCCGCTATCTCGATCACGATGCCGCGCTCGAACGCCTGCTCGGCACCGTCGAGGGACCGACCCTGACCGAGCCGAACAAGATCCGCTTCGTCACTGGCGCGCGACGCCAGCAATGGCACCGCAACTGCGTCGCGATCGGCCTGGCCGGGGGGTTCATGGAGCCGCTCGAATCGACGAGCATCCACCTGATCCAGCGCGCCATCCTCCGTCTGCTGCGAATGTTTCCGTCGGCCGGGATCAGCCCGCGCGACGTCGCCGAATTCAACGAACAGCAGCATACCGACATGCTGCAGATCCGCGATTTCCTGATCCTCCACTACAAGGCGACCGACCGCCGCGACAGCGCCTTCTGGCGGCAATGCGCGTCGATGCCGGTGCCCGACTCGCTCGCGCACAAGATCGCACTCTTCCGCGAGACCGGCCGCGTGTTCCGCAAGAATGACGAGCTGTTCGCCGAGAACAGCTGGGTCCAGGTGATGCTCGGCCAGGGCATCGTCCCGGAAAGCTATCACCCGATCGCGACCAAGATGCGCGACGACGAACTTGTCCGGCTGCTCGGCGGGCTGCGCGACACGACCAACGCGACCGTCGACGCGCTGCCCGATCATGCCGCCTATGTCGCGCATTATTGCAGCACCGCGCCGTCCGCCTCGGCGGGATCCCCGCATCTTGGCTAGGCGCCGTCAGGCCGTGACGATCAAGCATGTTGCAGCGGACGCCGGCGTCTCGCTGCAGACGGTCAGTCGCGTCGTCAACAAGGAAACCGGCGTCCGCCCGCAAATGGCCGAGCGCGTACAGGCGTCGATCGACCGGCTCGGCTATGTCCCCTCGATCGCTGCGCAGCGGATGGGCGGTTCGCGCTCCTATCTGATCCTCGCGCTCAACGACCGCGAACGCACGATCGCCGACTGGCGCGCGCGGCAAGGGACCGACTGGGTCGACCAGATGCTGCTTGGCGGGATGCTGACCTGCGCCGAACATGGCTATCGCCTGATCGTCGAGCTGGTCGATACGCATAGCGATCATATCGAACGCGAGTTGCTGGGCGCGATCGCCGCGCTGCAGCCCGACGGGGTGATCCTCACCCCGCCGCATTCGGGCAATCCGCTGATCATCGACCTGCTCGAGGCGCAGGACATCCGGTTCGTGCGGATCGGCTCGATCAGCGAAGGGCCCGGCGTGCGCCTGATGATGGACGACGCGCGCGCGGCGCGGATTGCGACCGAGCATCTCGTCGCGCTCGGCCACCGCCGGATCGGCTTCATTGCCGGGCCTGCCGAGTATGAACTCAGCGGCTGGCGCGTCGATGGCTGGCGCGCGGCGATCGCGGATGCGGGGCTGGCCTGTACCGACCTGCTCGCATCGGGGGATTTCAGCCATGCCTCGGGCCGGGCCGCGGCCCGGACGCTGCTCGCATTGCCCGAGCCGCCGACCGCGATCATCGGCAGCAACGACCAGATGACGCTCGCGACGCTCGAACTGGCGCGCGAAACAGGGCGGCGCGTGCCCGAGGATCTGTCGCTGATCAGCTTCGACGACACGCCGATCATCCGCCTCGCCCACCCGCCGCTGACCGCGATCGTCCAGCCGATCGCCGAGGCGTCGGCGCGCGCGGTGAGCCTCATCATCGCCGGGCTGGCGGGCGATCCCACGCCGGACGCACCGATCACCGTCGCGGCGGAACTGACGGTGCGCCGTTCGACCGCGCGCCCACCCGCGAGCGGCTGACCGGTCGGCTCGCGCCAACGGGTCCGGCGGGCCTTGCGACGCAAGGCCAACTCCCCCACAGGCGGCGCGGGGACGAACGGAGACCGTCATTTTCAATCTCATTTTCGCGACGCCCTGCCTGGTCGTCCTTGCCCGCTGGCTCTGGCCGCTGTCGATGTCGCTCTGGCTCAAGGCCGGCGTGGCGCTGCTCCTGCTGTTCGCCTCGCAGTTCCATTTCTGGAACCGGCTGTCCTCGGGATCGATCTTCGCCCCTGAATTTCCGCGCAGCGTCGTCATCCTGTTCAACTGGGCGTTCGCGGCAATCGTGCTGCTCGCGATGCTCCAGCTGCTGCTCGACATCGGTACGCTCGCGACCGCAGTCCTGCGTCGCAGCACCACCGCCGCGCCAGACGGGCTGCGCTACGCGATTGCGGTGCTCGCGGCGCTGATCTCCGCGATCGGCGTCTCGAACGCGCTGCGCGTGCCGCCGGTCAAGGACGTCGCGGTCACGATCACCGGACTGCCGCCGCGGTTCGAGGGGTATCGCATCCTCCAGCTCACCGATCTTCACATAAGCCGGCTGTTCCCCGCACGCTGGGCCGAGGCGGTGGTCACCCGCGCCAATGCCGCGGGCACCGACCTGATCGTCGTCACCGGCGACTTCATCGACGGATCGGTCGCAATGCGCCGCGCCGACGTTGCCCCGCTACGCGCGCTCCGCGCCCCCGACGGCGTCTATGCGATCCCGGGCAATCACGAATATTTCTTCGATTACGCCGCCTGGATGCGGCACCTCGACGGGCTCGGCTTCCGGATGCTCCCCAACAGCCATGCCGTGCTGTCCCGCGGCGACGCGCAGCTGGTGCTCGCAGGGCTCACCGATCTCTCCGCCCCCTCGGTCGGCCAGCCCGGTCCCGATCTCGACAGCGCGTTGCGCGGCGCGCCCGCGGGTGCGCCGGTAGTGCTGCTCGATCACCAGCCGCGCAATGCGCGCAACGCCGCAGCGCACGGCGTCGCGCTCCAGCTGTCGGGGCATACGCATGGCGGCGTCGCGCCCGGCTTCGACCGCCTGTTCGCGCGCGCCAATGGCGGGTTCGTATCCGGCCGCTACGACGTCGCGGGGATGACGCTCTATGTCGGCAACGGCACCGGCCTGTGGCCGGGCTTCGCGGTCCGGCTCGGCCGCCCGTCAGAGATGACGCGCTTCACGCTGCACGCCGCCGGGCCGGACCTCAATCCGCAGGCACCAGCGTCTTCAGATCGACCGTGATGTCGGCCAGCAGCGCCGGCTCGACACGCGCCGACGCGACCACCAGCGCGCGCCCCTGCACATAATCCCGCGTCTTGTTAACGCAGTCGAGCGCGACCACGCGGCCCCCTTTCAGATACACCACCGAGAAGCTGCGGCTCGCCGGGTCGCCGCGCAGCAGCGCAAGATCATGCCCCGTCGACAGCCCGACGCTCTGCAACTTCAGGTCATACTGGTTCGACCAGAACCACGGCACCGCGCCATAGGCCTCCTCGACGCCGGTCAGCGCCTTGGCGACGATCGCCGCCTGGTCGTTCGCGTTCTGCACCGATTCCACGCGGATCACGTCCCCGCCGGCAAAGCGGCTGGCATGCGCCGCGCAATCGCCGACCGCAAAGACATCGGCCAGGTTCGTGCGACACTGCGCGTCGACCATCACCCCGTTACCCCCCGCCGAACCGGCGCCTGCGGCGATCAGCGGCGCGACCGCGGGCACGATGCCGATCCCGACGATGACCATCTCGCACGGCAGCACCTTATCGTCGGCCAGACGCACGCCCGACGCGGCCCCGTCGGCGCCCTCGATCGCCGCCACCGTCACACCGGTCCGCAGGTCGACGCCGTGCGCGCCGTGCTCGGCCTCGTAGAACCGCGACAGCGCCGCCCCCGCCACCCGCGCGAGCACCCGGTCCTGCGTCTCGAGGACCGTCACCTGCTTGCCGAGCTTGGTCAGCACCGCCGCCGCCTCGAGCCCGATATAGCCGCCGCCGACGACCACGACCCGCGTGACGCCGGGCAGTTCGGCGATCATCCGGTCGACATCGTCGCGCGTGCGCACCCCGTGGACCCCGGCGAGATCATGCCCGTCGCACCCCAGCCGCCGCGGCGATCCCCCCGCGGCCCAGACGAGCGTGCCATAGTGCAGGCTCGTCGCGTCGGCGCTCTCGGTCGCCTGCGCGTCGACATGGCGGACACAATGCGCGGCTGCATCGATATGGCTGACGCGACGCCCGGGGATCAGCGTGATTCCGCGCTCCCCCCAGAAGCTGGCCGGACGCAACAGGATGCGATCGAACGCCTTTTCGCCGGCCAGATAGTCCTTCGACAGTGGTGGCCGCTCATAGGGGGGCGACGTCTCGTCGCCGATCAGCCCGATCGTCCCCGCAAAGCCGCGTTGCCGCAACGCGATCGCGACCTGCGCACCGGCATGGCCGGCCCCGACGATCAGGACTTCATGATGATTGCGAGCGGACATGCATCGACCTCTGTGATTGGCCGGTCTCGATGCCCGTCCCGACGCCGGTCGACAAGGGCGCGACGATGGTCGTAATGGCCAATCATCGCGATCGACCGGATAGAGGCCTGGAACCAGGCGCCGCCGGACGCGCTCAACCCGCGAGTCAGGAACTGTGCAAACCACCCCCTCCCCCCAGGCCCGCTCCGGCGACGGCATGCCCCACGCGGTCCCGCGCGGTTGCGCGATCATCGTCATGGGCGTCAGCGGCAGCGGCAAGTCGACACTCGGCCAGCGTCTCGCCGATCAGACCAGCCACCGGTTCCTCGAGGGCGATGGCTTCCACAGCGCGGAGGCGGTCGCCAAGATGCGCGCCGGCCATCCGCTCGACGACGCCGACCGCTGGCCCTGGCTCGACCGCGTCGGTCACGCGATCGGCGATGCGGTCGCGGCGGACGGCTTTGCGGTCGCCGCCTGCTCCGCGCTGAAGCGGGTCTATCGCGAGCGGCTCGGCGCTGCGGCGGGCGTCCCGCTGCTGTTCGTGCTGCTCGACACGGATCCGGCGGAGCTCGCACGACGGCTCGGCGCGCGCGCGGGGCATTACATGCCGGCCAGCCTGCTCGACAGCCAGCGCGCGACGCTCGAGCGTCCGGGGCCAGACGAAAACGCGATCACGCTCGATGCGCAGTCAACGCCCGACACGCTGGTACGTGACGTCTGGGCCTGGATCGATGACCGCGCCAGCGCGGATGGCGCTAACGGCACCGATCGGCGATAAGACCGACCAAGGTCGTAATGGCCACGCGGCAACTGGTGGCCGAACAGGGTGGCCGACAGCGCTTGCAGGATGGGGAATCTGATCGTGACGATAGGACGACGCGAATTTGTCATCGGCGCAACCGCGCTGGCCGCGGTGCCCGCGATCACGCAGGCGGCCACCCCGACGCGCAAGCTCGGCTATGCGATCGTCGGCCTGGGCTATTACGGGCTCGACGTCATCATCCCCGAATTCGCCAAATGCGCGCACAGCCGGCTCGCCGCGGTGGTCAGCGGTGACCCCGCCAAGGCGCGCCGCGTCGCGGCCGCGCACGGCCTGCCCGACCGGTCGGTCTACAGCTATGCGACCTTCGACCGGATCCGCGACAATCCCGATATCGATATCGTCTATATCTGCCTGCCCAACGCGATGCATGCCGAGTACACGATCCGCGCCGCGCGCGCCGGCAAGCATGTGCTGTGCGAAAAGCCGATGGCGGTCTCGGTCGCCGAATGCGAGGCGATGATCGCGGCCTGCAAGGCGGCGGATCGCAAGCTGATGATCGGCTATCGCTGCCATTTCGAGCCCTGCAATGTCGAGGCGATGCGGCTCGCGCGTGCGGGGACGATGGGCAGGACGCGTTACGTCCGGTCCGAACACGGCTTCGTCCAGCGCGATCCGTCGAAATGGCGGCTAAACAAGGCGCTGGCGGGCGGGGGCTCGCTGATGGACATGGGCATCTACAGCCTCCAGGCCGCACGCTACATGACCGGCGAGGAGCCCGTCGCGGTGACCGCGCGCGAGTCCACCGATCGCACCGATCCGCGGTTTCGCGAGGTCGAGGACATGATCGACTGGACGCTCGAATTTCCGTCCGGCGCGATCGCCAGCTGCCAGTCGATGTACAGCGCGAACCAGAACCACATCCTGCTGATGGGCGAACGCGGCCGGATCGAGCTCGAACCCGCGACCCGCTATGCCGACAACCGGATGTGGACAGGCGCCGACGGGCGCGAGCGCGATGTCACGCCCGCGGCGTCGGGCCGCACCCAGTTCGCCGGCCAGCTCGATCATCTCGTCACCTGCATCCGCACCGGCCGCGAACCGATCGTCTCGGGCGCGGAGGGTCTGCGCGACCTGCGTATCGTCGAGGCAATCTATCGCTCGGCGCGCGAGGGGCGGACGATCCGGCTGGTATCGGACACCAAGGCGTGATGCGCGTCCTGCTCGTGCTGGCGACGCTCGCGATCGCCACAGTCGCCTCGGCACAGGAAGCGGCGCGCGATTTCGCCGCGGCGACCGATATCCCCCGCGCGGTCGCGGCGCTCGAAGCGACGATGAAACCGGGTCAGGGCTTTGCGATGCAGACGCTCGTCAGCGGCGGGGGCAGCGTCGTCGCGCTCGAATATTGGAAAGCCGAAGGTCGTCCCGCGGTGCACCCCGATGAGAATGAATATGCGACCGTCGTCGCGGGATCGGGGACGTTGCTTTCGGGTGGACGCTTGGTCGATCCGCATGTCGTCAATCCCGGCCTCACCGACGGCGCGCGGATCGAGGGCGGCGCGACCCGCGCGCTCCGCCCCGGCGACGTCCTGCTTATCCCCGCCGGCGTTCCGCACGGCTTCGGTGTCGGCGCGAACGGGCTGGTCCTGCTCGGTACCAAGATCACGCCGCGCCGACCGGCTGCCCCTGCGCGATAAGATGCATCTGCCAATCGCGACGTCCCGATCGGGCGTCTCGATCCGCACCCTGATCTGCCGGATCTGATGACTGCGCCGGATGTCGGACCCGCTGCGAGAGCACGCATGCTACAACCGCGAATGCGCGTATTTGTGAGGATCTATAGGGCTGGCCTGGCGCGCGTATAACATCAGCAAACCGCAAGATCAGCGCTCGGATTCGACGTCGCGAACAGAATTCCCGGTCAATTGAGCGCTTTAATAATATTTGCGGGTGTCATTTTCTGCCAATAGCGCGTAGTCGCGCGAATGGAGGGGGAAAATTTTTCAACAATCAAGGATCCCGTGTGACCGAAACCATCAATACCGTCGAACTGGCGGCAGAACTGACGGCAGCCTGGCTGGCGAACCCCAACACCCGCACCGCTGCCGAAGACGTTCCTGCGTTTCTCCTGTCGATGCACACCGCCGTGACCAAGCTCACGACCGGCGCAGAGATGACGGGCGATACCGCCGAGGCGACGACCTATGAGCCCGCCGTGACGGCGCGCAAGTCGCTTGCATCGCCTGACCACATCGTCTCGATGATCGACGGCAAGAAGTACAAGACACTGCGTCGCCACCTGACGACGCATGGCATGACGCCGGAACAGTATCGCGAACGTTTCAACCTGAAGGCCGACTATCCGATGGTCGCTGCGACCTATTCGGAAGCACGCCGTGCGATGGCGAAGTCGATCGGCCTCGGCCGCAAGGCGGGCTCGAAGGTCGAAGCCGCTGCGGAAGACGCAGGCAAGACTTCGCGCAAGACCGGCAAGGCCGCGCTCGATGCCGCCAAGCGTACGCTCGGCAGCGACGATTGATGCGCCACGGGGAGGGCTGATCGCCCTCCCCGACCGTTAAAGGCATTCTGATCGCTCTACCGGTCGCGCCCTGAATCACGCTATAATGCCGTCTGGCCCGATCCGGGTTTCGCGCGTTACACAGATCGATGACCGAACCGATCTCCCCCGCCATTCCGGCTGCCACGTTGGTGATCTTTCGCGATCGCCCGTCGCTCGCCCCCGAACTGCTGATGGTCGAGCGTGCGGGATCGATGGCGTTTGCCGGCGGTGCACTCGTCTTCCCCGGTGGCCGCGTCGACCCTGCCGACCGCATGCTAGCAGAGCAACTCATCCAGCAGCCCGCTGATCAGACCGCGATCGAAGAGGTCGCCGCCCGCATCGCCGCAATCCGCGAGACGATCGAGGAGGTCGGGCTCGCCATCGGTCTTCATCCCGCACCGTCCGCCGATACGCTCGCGACACTTCGTGCGGCGCTGCATGCCGGACGGGAACTGGGACCCATGCTCGACGCGCTAGGGCTCCGCTGTGATCCGCACATGCTCACCTATTTCGCGCGGTGGCGGCCGGCGCATCATTTGACCCGCATCTTCGACACGCGCTTCTATCTCGCGCGCCTGCCTGCCGACGCCGCCCCCGCCCGTGTCGACGAGACGGAGAATGTCCGCCTGCTCTGGGCAACCGCTGCCGAGATCCTCGCGCATGCCGATGCCGGTCGCGCACAGGTGATCTTCCCGACCCGCCGCAACCTCGAACGCCTCGCGCTGTTCGCCGGCTTCGACGACGCGGTCGACGACACACGGCGCAGACCGGTCCGCACCGTGACGCCGTGGATCGAGCCGCGCGACGGGATCGACCATTTCTGCATCCCCGACGATCTCGGCTATCCGGTGACCAGCGAGCCCATCACGCGTGTGGCGCACGGCTGATGCGTGCGGTCCGACGGACGCTGGGCTGGGCCGTCGCGCTGGCGGTGATCGCGGGCCTCGGCCTGATACTCTGGTCGACACTGCGCGGTCGTCCGCAGGACCTGCCCTGGACCCCGCTCGACCTCGGCCAGCCGATCGGGCTGATGACCGGGCGCAAGCTCAACGCGCTGACTCAGTCCTATCCCGCCTGTCAGGCCGCGCTCGAGCGTGCCGGTGTCCGCTACACCGCGCTGCCGCCTCGCAGCGGTGAAGGCCAATGCGGCTATAGCGACGGCGTCCGGTTCACATCCGGTGGCGCACGGCGGATCGACTTCGCGCCCGCGGGTCTGGGCGTCGCCTGTCCGGTCGCCGCGGCGCTCGCGATATGGGAATGGAATGTCGTCCAACCCGCGGCCGAACGGCATTTCGGCACCAAGGTCACGAGCATCGACCATTTCGGCAGCTATAGCTGTCGCCGCATTTACGGCCGCGACGCCGGCACGTGGAGCGAGCATTCGACCGCCGACGCGGTCGACATTGCCGGCTTTCGGCTGGGCAATGGCACCCGGATCACTGTGGCCCGCGACTGGCGCGGCGATAACGAAAAGGCGGCCTTCCTCCGCGAGGTACGCGACGGCGCCTGCCAATTGTTCGCAACGACGCTCTCGCCCGATTACAACGCCGCGCACGCCGACCACTTCCATCTCGATCAGGCGGATCGCGGCGCGATGGGCTGGCGCGCCTGCCGCTGAGCCGTCAGGTCGCGAGCGACGTCCCGCTGTCGACCTTCTCCACCCAATAGGGGAAGAAGACCGGCTCCCGGCTCGACCAGCCCGACGCGGTCGCCGCGGCTTCGCTGATCGACTGGAGCAGCTTGCGGCGGAGTTCGGGATGGAGATGCGGCAACGCCGCCGCCGCGCAGAAGGCGGACGGCAGCCAGGGTCGGACATCCGCGCCGGCGAGCCGCTCGTACAGGAACCGGAACGCGGAAAAGCTCGTCAGCCGCCCCTGCCCCAGATCGAACGCGGCCAGCGTGACCAGTTTTCCAAGAAACCGGTCCGCCCCGCCAAGTCCCGCATCCTCGGGCAGAAGTCCGCGAAGATCGTCAAGACCAACATAGAGCCGCGCCTGTGCGCGGATGCTGGCCTCCTCAACCACGTCGCGCGACCAGCGCGTCATCGCATCCTCGCGATCGAGGCCGACATCGAGCGAACGCCGGATATAACGCTGCGTCGCGCTGGAAAAGCCGGCGAATTCCTTCATCTCGGCGAGCGTCGTGATGCCCTTTGCCGGTTTCATCTGTGAAGCCATATCGTCACCCCGCCTTGCTGCAAGTAACAGGCGTTCCCATGCATTTGGGGCAGAGGAGGGTCCCTAACGCATCGTCACGTCACGGTTATAAGCGACCATGAAATCTGTTGCACTGCAACACGCAATGCGACCAGTCGAGGCCAGGCATCAAACTTTTCGCCAAGGGCGGTATTTACGCAACATTCGAACTTGGAACGTTGGAGCGCCGCCCGCGCCCGGCATCGGCCAAGCGCGAGCAGACCCCAGGATAGATCAGCCGTTCTTTTCGGCCAGCTTGCGCTCTGCTTCGGCATCATAGCCCGACGACGGCGCCGGCCCCTGATTGTGCACCGGCTGAGTCGAGGCGGGCGGATCGCTCGCATCCATCGACTCGTCGAGCGCATTGTCGAGACGCGCATCGTTGCTCGACGGGTTCTTCTGCAGCCGCTTGCCGATCGACTTGTCCTGACCGGCCTCCTGGCGCGGGTCGCGGCCGTCGGTCCGGCCGTTGGCAGCATCGCCATCCTGCCCATCCGGTGCCACCGACAGGCTGTCGAGCGCGCGTTTGTCGATATCGGTCATGTCGAGACTCCTGTGAAAATCGTTACGGACGCAAACGGTTCAACGCGCCCGGTGTTCCTGCCTCTGCGACGAGCGACTCGCGTCGCGGACCGGTCACGCCGTTTCGTCGTCGAGCGCGCGGACCCGGACGGTCTGTGTCCAGAGCGTCGCTTGCCCGAACACCGTCATGAACGCGATGTCGGTGGCGTCGCGCCCGATGCAGACACGCGCGATATCACCACACGATGCCATCCCCGTCGGATCGACCAGCCGCCACGCGCCGTCGAGCCAGAGCTCGGCGACCGCGTGGAAATCGGGCGGATCGACGCCCGGCGCATAGGCCGAGACGCAGCGCGCCGGAATTCCCCCCGCGCGGGCGAGCGCGACCAGCAGATGCGCATAGTCGCGGCACACGCCCGACCGCGACGCGAAGGTGTCGAGCGCGGTCGTCTCGCCCGAACTCGATCCCATCCGGTAATCGAGCGCATTGCCGACCCACGCACTCAGCGCGGCCGCCAGCGCGCCACCGTCGAGCCCGGGAAACTCGCGCGCGACGAACCCCTCGAACCGGTCCGACTGGCAATAGCGGCTCGGCATCAGATAGGCGGTGACGTCGCCGGGCAGCAGCCGGGGCGGCGTTGTGCCATAGGCCCCGAGCGCGACGACCGGGCGCTCGACCTTCACCACCGCGCGGTACGCCGCGGTCAGCCGGCCATGTCCCCGCGCCCAGCAGCGCTGGCCGATGCCGTCCTCGCCCGGGACCGCGCGGATCGGGCTGTCCGACCAGATCGTCAGCGATTGTTCCTCGATCCGCTGGTCGGGCATCGCCGCCGCCTCGATCTGCAGCAACACGTCGGCGTCGCCGGCAATTCCATAATCCAGATGAACGTCGATCGAGAGACGCATTGTGGTCTTAAATCCTGGCCAGGATGCAAAAACGGCCCGGCAGTTTCCCGCCGGACCGTCACTGAGAGAAGGTGCGAAGCGCTTAGTTGCGGCTGCTGCCGAACAGGCGAAGCACGAACATGAACATGTTGATGAAGTCGAGATACAGGCTCAGTGCCGACATGATCACGACCTTGCCGACCATGTCCGTACCCGCGACCTGCATGTACAGGCTCTTGGTACGCTGCGTGTCATAGGCCGTCAGACCTGCGAACAGCAGCACGCCGACGCCGCTGATGACCAGCTGCATGACACCCGACTGGAGGAAGATGTTGATGATGCTCGCCACCAGCAGACCGACCACGCCGATGATCAGGAACGTCCCGAACGCCGACATATCGCGCTTCGTGGTGTAACCGTACAGACTCAGACCGGCAAAGCCGGCAGCCGTCGCGAAGAAGGCGCTGGCGATCGACGTGCCGCTATAGACCAGGAAGATCGTCGACAGCGACAGACCCATCAGGATCGCAAAGCCCCAGAACAGCATCTGCAGCGTCGCGGTGCTCATCCGGTTCTGCCCGAAGCTCATGCCGAACACGATCGCGAGCGGCGCGAACATGATGACGTACTTCAGCGGACCGCCGCCCATGAACACCTGTGCGGCAGGCGACGATGCACCGCCCCAGGCGAACAGAAGCGCGACGATGCCGGTCAGCAGCACGCCCGAGCCCATATAGTTATAGACCGACAGCATGTACGAACGGAGACCCGCGTCATACGCTGCCGAACCGGTGGTGGTGGCCGTCGCTCCGAACGGCGCGGCACGAGGCCGGGGATCAGACCAATTAGCCATTGAAATTACAACTCCTCTATCCGGCCACATGCCGGTTGCGTGCAACATCGGTGCTGGGAGGACGATTTTCAAGCGGAGACGTTCCCAATTCGGGGTGATCGGCGCTATGATTCCTGCCGATGTTACGCCTGTTTCTCGCGCTCCGCCCGCCCCTCCACATTCGCGAACAGCTGTTCGACCTGATGGACGGGATCGGCGGTGCGCGCTGGCAGGATGACGAGCAGCTCCACGTCACGACGCGCTTCCTTGGCGAGGTCGATCCGCGCCTGGCCGACGACATCGTGACCGAGATCGACCGGCTCCGCCTGTCGCTGACGCCGGCGGCCCCAACGGTTGCGCTGCACGCGGTCGGCCAGTTCGCGAGCCGCGGGCGTACCGACACGCTCTGGGCGGGCGTTACCCCGCACGCCGCGCTCACCGCGCTGCACCGCAAGGTCGATCAGGCGGTGGTCCGCGCCGGGCTTCCCCCCGACCGCCGCGCCTATCTGCCGCACGTCACGCTCGCCCGGCTGCCGCGATCCCTCGGCACGTCCCCGGAGATCGACGGCTGGATCGCCCGCCATGCCGGGCTCGCCAGCGCGCCGTTTGCGATGACCCATCTGACGCTGTACCAGAGCCACCTCGGCCGCGACGGTGCCTGGTACGAACCGCTGCTGCGCTGGCCGCTCGAACCCGACGCCGGAACCGCCGGCGACTTTGGCGGGTTCGCGTCGGATCAATAGGGAGAGACGGACATGCGGATTGCAACATTTGCGCTGATCGGTGCAGCGGCGCTCACGCTGGCGGCCTGCGATCAGAAAGGGCTCGAGACCGGCACGCCGGTTGCAGGCGGGCAGAGCGCACGCGCGATGCTGATGAACGCCGCCGGGGTCGATGTCGGCCGCGCGACCGCGACCGACGTCGCCGGCGGACTGCGCTTCACCGTCGATGCCAAGGCGCTGCCGCCGGGCACGCACGGCGTCCACATCCACACGACCGGTCGCTGCGACGCCCCCGACTTCACGACCGCGGGGGGCCACTGGAACCCGACATCCATGAAGCACGGGTCGATGAACCCGCAGGGGCCGCATGAGGGCGATCTGCCCAATCTGATCACCGGCACCGACGGCCGCGGCACGGTCGGCGTCACGATCCCGGGCGCGACGATGGCCGGGCTGCTCGATGCCGATGGTTCGGCGTTCGTGGTCCATGCCGGTCCCGACGATCTGATGACCGACCCCGCCGGCAACAGCGGCGGCCGCATCGCCTGCGGCGTGTTCCAGCCGAGCTGAACCGCTTAGCCTAGCCATGGCATCCTCGGCGAGGGACCATGGCTAGGCGACCTCCCCCGCCGCCCGGGCCCGCGCCTCGCGCGAAGCCTCCGCGGCGGGGACCAGCCGGTACGCCGCCACGGCTGTGGCCAGCGTGATCGGCACGCTGACCAGCAGCGACAGCATCCCGACCGACAGGCTCCCGCTGAGAGTCGAGACGCGCCCCGCCAGATATGGCCCGAGCGCCAGCCCGATCAGCGTCGTCCCGATGAAGAAGGTCGCGGTCGCCGTCCCCCGCATCCGCGGCAGCACCAGGTCCTGCGTCGTCGCCGCCGCAGCACCGAGCGCGCAGCTCGCGGTAATCTGCGCAAGGAAGATCCCGGCATAGAAGGCCAGCGGCACCGACGCGGTGAAGGCGAGGCACAGGAACGGCACCGGCACCACCGCGCCGAAGATCACCACCAAAAGCCGCCCGGCAGGGTTGGTCCGCCGCAACCGGTCCGAGACCACTCCGCCCATCGTCAGCCCGAGAAACCCAGCGAGCGCACCCAGCCCGCCGAGCAGGAACCCCGCGCTCGACGGTGTCGCGCCGAGCACGCGCAGCGCATAGGGCGCCGCCCAGAAGCTTGCCGCATAGCTGAGGAACGCGTTCAGGCCATAGGCGACGACCGTGCACAGGAACGCGGGCGTGCCGATGATCAGCGCGAAGGTCGGCGGATCGCGACGGCGCAGCGCACAAGCCCAGGAGAACACGGCATAGACGCCGGTCCCGATCGCCACCCATTGCGGCCAGGGCTCGCCCGCTGCCATCAGCCCGACCACCGCCAGCGTGACGATCGCCAGCCCGGCGAGGTTGACGACGAACGCCCCGACCCCGCCCATCGCCGCACCGATCAGCGTCAGCGGCGGTACGATCGTCAGCAGCTCGCCGGCAAAGGCGCGGAACGGTGCGGGGTGCGGCGCCGGTTCGGGAAGCCCCTCGACATGCCCGCGGATCGGTTCCCTCAGCGTCGCGATCCAGATCGCGAGCAGCAGCCCGGGCACACCGACCGCCATGAACGCCGCCTGCCACCCGACCAGCCCGAACGGCCCGCCCCCCGGATAGGCCCGGTTCCAGCCCTGCACGATCGCCCCGCCGATGAACAGCGAGCAGCCGCCACCGACATAAAGCCCGGCCGAATAGATCGACAGCGCGGTCGCACGCAGCCTTTTGGGGAAATAATCGGAGATCAGCGAATAGGCCGACGGGCTGGCGGTCGCCTCGCCGATCCCGACGCCGATCCGCGCCGCCGCGAGATGCCCGCCGGTCCGCGACAGGCCGGACACCGCCGTCATCACCGACCAGAGCGTCAGGCCGATCGTCATCAGCCGGACGCGGTGCCAATTGTCCGCAAGCCGCCCGAGCGGAATGCCGAACAGCGCATAGAAGACCCCGAACGCGGTCCCGTAGAGGAACCCGAGATCCTGGTCCTTCAGTCCCAGATCGCGCTTTATGTCCTCGGCAAGGATCGAGATGATCTGCCGGTCGACGAAGTTGAGCACATAGACCAGGAACAGGATCGACAGCACATACCAGCCATAGCGGGTCGCCCCCGCCTGCCCGTCCGGCTCGGCAGGCGGCGCCGCTTCTTCGAACTTCGATTGATCCGCGACCTGCGCCATGACCCCTCCGACCGTCGTTTTCGAGCAATCGGTATCAGAGGTTTCTTCGTATCAACAGCGGTTTCACGCGGTCGCGGTATGTCAGCCCGATGTCGCCTGACGCCGCCGGGTCGCACCCTGTTCCAGCCGCCGCAACAGCGACTCGATCGAGGGTGGTGACGGCGGTGCAGCCGGCGCCGGCGCATCGACCAAACGCGGCTCATGCCGCACCGCGCCGTTGACGGCGCCAACTGACGGTGGCGTCGATGACGGAACCGACGATGGCGCCGACCAGGCCACCGAGACCCGCGGCGCGACGGACTCGCTGACCGTGATCGGGATCGTCGCAGCCTCCACCGGTTCATCGATCGCGACGGACGCGTCGGCTAATGCTTCGACCCGCTCCTCGTCTTCTACCGGAGTGGCTGGCGCGACCGGCGGCGTCTCGGCCTGCACCAGCGGCGTGACCGGCCGGATCGGCGCCATCGGCACCGGCAGGATCGCATGCGGGTCGAACGCCGCGAGCGGCTGGTCGAGGTCCGCGGGGATCGACCGCTCGAGCGTGACCGGGTTCGCCGCGGTCACCTCCATCATCGGCGTGCCGAGATCGGCCGCGGTCATCGGCCGGCGTGGCGGCGCGTCGGGATGCGCATCGGCCCGGCGGATGACGGGCACGCCGTCGTCGCGGCGACGCGGCGGACGGACCAGCAGGCCCCCCGGCCCCACCAGCAGGAACAGCGCCGACCAGGTCACCGCCGCGCCGATGACCGCGGTGGCCAGCGCAAGGACGACGCGCGCGGTCGTCCCCAGCGGCGGCTGTGCGGCGGGGATCAGCGCGGCGACGCCGGTCCGCCAGACCAGTTCCTCGAGCATCGTCCCCGGCATCGCGACGAAGCCAAGGATCGCGGCGACCGCGACGATCAGTGCTGCGGCGACGGGAAGGTGGCGGATCGGGGACTGTCGATGGAATTCGGTCATGCCATGGTCCGTCATTCGGCCTGTATCAGCCGATGGTAAAGCGGTTCGTAACGCAAAATGTTTGACGACCAGTTACGGTCGCGCTCAACGAACGCCCGCGCGCGCTGGCGGCGCGACGGCCAGTCCGTGCGATCGTCGAACATCCCCGCCAGTGCCGCCGCGATCGCTGGCGGATCGTCGGGTGGGAACAACGTGCCTGTATCCCCGTCACGAATCAACTCGCGGTGTCCGCCCACGTCCGACGCGGCCACCATCCGCCCCTGCGCCATCGCCTCGAGCGGCTTGAGCGGCGTCACCAGATCGGTCAGCCGCATCCGCTTGCGCGGATAGGCGAGGATGTCGATCAGCCCGTAATAGCGCTCGACCTCCGCATGCGGCACCCGGCCGACGAAATGGATCGCGTCCGCGACCGGCGAGGCCGCGGCCTGCGCCGCCAGCGCATCCGCCATCGGCCCGCCCCCGACCAGCAGCAGCCGCGCGTCCGGCCGTGCGGCGACCAGCGCGGGCATCGCCGCGATCAGGTCGTCCAGCCCTTCATAGTCATAGAAGCTGCCGATGAAGCCGACCACGTCCTTGCCGTCGAGCCCCAGCGTCGCCGCCAGCGCGTCATCGCGCGGCGGCACTGCCCCGAACAGCGTCAGGTCGACGCCGTTGGGCGACACCATGATCTTGCCCCCGTCGATCCCGCGCGCGATCAGGTCGTCGCGCAGCCCCTCGCAGATCACCGCGACGCCGTCAGCACGGCCGACCGCCCAGGTCTCGAGCGCGCGCGTCGTGCGATAGGCGAGCGATCCCTCGGCCCCGGTCCCATTGCCGACCGCGGCATCCTCCCAGAACGCCCGGATCTCGTAGACCAGCGGCAGTTTGCGCCGCCGCGCGACGATCAGCCCCGCCAGCGCATCGAGCACCGGCGAATGCGCGTGCAGGATATCGGGGCGAAAGGCATCGACCGCCGCCTCGATCCGCCGGGCAAAGGCGCGGATCCCGGCGATCTCGCCCAGCGGCCCCGACCGGCGCGTCGCCGGCGTCCGGTGGAAGGTCAGCCCGTCGACCGACTCCACGGCAGCGGCGGCCGGGCCATGACGCTGCCCGGTCACCGCCGCGACCGTCCAGCCGCGCGCCTCCTGCGCCTTGAGGATCGCCCGCGTGCGAAAGGTATAGCCGCTCTGCAGGGGCAGGCCGTGGTCGAGGATATGAAGAATGCGCATCGTGAGTAGCGTGTTGCCATGACAGCGCTTAACGGCGCGTCAACCGCCATGGCCTATGCCGCGGCGACGGACACGGGCGGCGACGGGACCGCGCAGACACGGAAAGGCCGGCCGATGATCGACAATTTCGCGCTGGGCCTGACGCACGGCCTGATGATGCTCGCCGCGATCCTGCTCCTGCGCCGCCCCGATCTCGATTCCGAGCCGAAATCCGACGACGATCGCACGGGTACCGACACGCTCGACCGTGACGGACTCCGCCCGCGTGCGTGATCTCGCCTTCATCGCCTTCCTGGCTGCGATCTTCGCGCTCGGGTTCCGGCGTCCGTTCCTGCTCGTCCTCGCCTATGTCTATATCGACATCGTCTCGCCGCAACGACTGACCTATCTGCTCCTCAACACCGTCCCGATCTCGCTGATCGCGGTCGCGCTGGCGGTCGGCGGCTGGCTGATCGCGGACGACAAGCGCGACACGCGGGTCGCGCCGCGCCAGCTGCTGATCGTCGTGCTGCTGCTCTATTGCTGGGCGACCACGCTCGCCGCCGACTTCCCGATCGAGGCGAAGGACAAATGGGACTGGGTGTGGAAGGCGCTCGCCTTCGCCGCCTTCTTGCCGCTGACGCTGCGCACCCGGCTCCGGATCGAGGCGCTGCTGCTGTTCATGATCCTGTCGGCGGCCTCGATCATCATCGTCGGCGGGATCAAGACGATCGCCAGCGGTGGCGGCGGTTACGGCCAGCTGAACCTGATGGTCGACAATAATTCGGGGCTTTATGAAGGCAGCACGATCAGCGCGGTCGCAATCGCGATCATCCCGATCATTATCTGGTTCATGCGCTACGGGACGATCTTCAGACCCGACTGGCGCGTCCGCGGCTTCTGCGTCGCGCTCGTCTTCGCCTGTCTGCTGATCCCGGTCGGCACCTCGACGCGCACCGGCCTGCTCTGCATCGCGCTGCTCGCGGTCCTGTCGCTCCGCGTCGTCAAGCGCAAGGCGCTGTATCTGGCGGGGCTCGGCGCACTCGGGCTGATCGCGATCCCCTTCCTGCCCTCGACCTTCACCGACCGCATGAACACGATCAAGACCTACCAGGCCGACGAATCCGCCTCGACCCGGATCGCGGTGTGGCAGTGGACGATCGACTATGCCAAATCGCATCCGTTCGGCGGTGGGTTCGAGGCCTATCGCGGCAACCGCATCCGCTACGACCTGGCCGGCACCGGCGCTGCGACGCCGGGCCGTGTCGAGGAAGACAAGGCGCGCGCCTATCACAGCGCCTATTTCGAGATGCTCGGCGAACAGGGCTATTTCGGTCTCGTGCTGTGGCTGGTGCTCAATCTCGGCGGCCTCGTCCGGATGGAGATATTGCGCCGCCGCTACCGCGATCCGGAGGGGCAGTTCGCCTGGGCCGGCCCGCTCGCCGCCGCATTGCAGAGCGGCCATCTCGTCTATCTGCTCGGTGCGGCGTTCATCGCGATCGCGTTCCAGCCGTTCATCTACATGCTGATCGGCGCGCAGATCGGGCTCGACACCTATCTCGGGCGCAAGCGCCGTGACGCGAGCTTCCGGCCGATGCGTCGTCCAGCCTCCCGCCCCCTGCCGGCATGAGCGAACTGAGGGCGCTGACCGGCGCGCGCGGCGTCGCCGCCTGGTTCGTCGTGCTGTTCCATCTCCGCGCCGCGCTCGGCGTGTCCGACGGCGTGCAGCGGTTTCTCGCCAAGGGCTATCTCGCGGTCGACTTCTTCTTCCTGCTCTCGGGCTTCGTGATCTGGCTGAGCTATGCCGACCGGATCGCCGTGCAGCGCTGGCGCGCCATCCCCGGCTTCCTGCGCCGCCGGGTCGCGCGGATCTGGCCGCTCCATCTCGTCATGCTCGGCTTCGCACTGCTGATCGTCGCCGCGCTCGCGCTGACCGGACGCCCCCCCGACCCGCGCTTCCCGCTCGACCGCTTGCCGGTGCATATCCTCCTGCTCCAGAACTGGCCGATGACGCGCGACTGGTTCGGCGTCACCGCGCTCGACTGGAACGATCCCGCCTGGTCGATCTCGAGCGAGATGTTCGCCTATCTCGTCTTCCCGCTGCTCCCGCTCCTCATCGACTGGCGACGCGTCCCGACACCGGGCCTGATTGCAGCGATCGCCGTCGCGCTGGGCCTGCTCGCCTACGTGATGCGATCGAACGGCATGGCGACGCTCGGCCAGGCGATCCCCTGGTTCGGCGTCCTGCGCTGCGTCACCGAATTCGCAGCAGGCACCGCGGTCGTGGCCCTGTGGCTGCGCTACCGCGAGCAGCCCCGGCGCGCACTTGTCGCAGCCTTGTGCGTCAGCGGCCTGGGCTTTGCGAGCTTCGCAACCGGCCTCGTCAACGAGATCGTCGCGATACCCGCCGCACTCGCGGCACTGCTGCTCGCCATCGCACTGACCTCGAACCGCCCCCGCAACCCGCTCGCCTCATGGCCGCTGCACAGGCTCGGCGAGATCAGCTTTTCGACCTATCTCAGCCATTCGCTGTTCTGGACCGCGTTCAAGATGGCGTTCGTCGCCAGCGCGGTCGCGGTCCCGCCGCTCCTGATCGGCGCGTTGCTAACCGGGATCCTGCTGGCCTCCCTCGTCCTGTACCACGGCGTCGAGCGGCCCGCGCAGGCCTGGATCAACCGCGTTGGACACGCAGCAAAAAGGGGCCAGCAAACGCGCTGACCCCCCTGTATCTCGTCGCCTCTGGCCGCCGGCCGTCAGTCGACCGGCTCGTCCGCCAGTTCTTCCTCGAGCGCGGCGATGATCGCCTTGTTGAACGCGGGGATGTCGTCGGGCTTGCGGCTGGTGATCAGATTGTCGTCGACCACGACCTCCTCGTCGACCACGTCCGCGCCGGCATTCTCCAGATCGGTGCGGATCGACGGGAAGCTCGTCAGCCGGCGCCCGTCGATCACATCCGCCTCGGCCAGCAGCCAGGGCGCGTGGCAGATCGCCGCGACGATCTTGCCGTCCTCCATGAACTCGGTGATGATCTCGATCGCGCGCTCCTGGACGCGCATCGCGTCCGGGTTGGCGACGCCGCCGGGCAGCACCAGCGCGTCGTAATCGTCGGTATCGACCTCGTCGAGCGTCAGCTCGGGGGTGATCGTCTCCGCCTTGTTGATGTCGCCCTTCATGCCCTGGATCGGGTCGGTCTTGATCGACGCGAGCGTCACCTTCGCGCCCACCGCCTCCAGCGCCTTCTTGGGTTCGAACAGCTCGACGGTCTCGAAACCGTCGGTGGCGAGGATCAGAATGCGTGCCTGGGAAAGATCGGCCATGTCATGTCTCCAGTGAAATCCCGTGCCCCCTCAACCCCGCGCCGCGCGGGTCGTTCCGGAACGATGCGCCCGCCCGAACATTTCGAATGACGGCCGGAAGGAACGACGCATTGCCCAGCAGACTCGTATATTCAGATGACAGCAAGCCCGGCATTTCGCGCCGCAAGATGCGCGCCGGCTGGGGCTATTGGGACGCATCGGGCACCCGCATCACCGACCGCGACGAGATCGACCGGCTCAACGCGGTCGGCCTGCCCCCCGCCTACAGCAACGCCTGGTTCTGCCCGAAGCCCAATGGTCATATCCAGGCGGTCGGCTGGGACGAGAAGGGTCGCAAGCAATATCGCTATCACGCCGGCTTCCGCGAGGCGCAGGACGCCGCGAAATATGAGCGCTGCGCCGATTTCGGTCTCGCTCTCCCGAAGCTGCGCAAGGCGGTCGAGGCCGATCTGCGCAGACGCTCGCTCAGCCGCGACCGTGCGGTCGCCGCGGTCCTTCGCCTGCTCGACGGCGGGCATATCCGCATCGGGAACGAGGCCTATGCCGCCGCGAACGAGAGTTTCGGCGCGACGACGCTCCGCAAGCGCCACGGCGCGGTGAAGGGCGCCACGCTCCGGCTCGAATATAAGGGCAAGTCGGGCAAGATGCGGACGCTCCGGATCACCGATCGCTCGCTCAGCAGCTTCGTGAAGAAATGCCAGGATCTCGATGAACAGCATCTCTTCGCCTGGCTCGACGATGACGGCGTCGCGCATCCCGTCACGTCGAGCGACGTCAACGCCTATATCCAGGCGGTCACCGGGACCGACTTCACCGCCAAGCACTTCCGCACCTGGGCAGCCAGCGTCGCCGCGTTCGAGGCGCTCGCCTCGGCCGAGCGCGATCTCAGCCTCAAGGCGATGCTCGAGCCGGTCGTCGCGCGGCTCGGCAACACGCATGCCATCGCACGCAAGAGCTATGTCCACCCGGCCCTGATCGACCTCGTCAAACAGGGCCAGTCGACCTTCCGCAAGGCGCTCCGCCTCCCGCGCGCCAAGCGCTATCTCAGCCGGGAGGAATGCGGCCTGATCGCCTTTCTCGAGGCCGGCACACCCGCGACCATCGCCGTCGCGGCCTGACGAGTATCCAGATGTCCAATAGCAACAGCGTCGCCAAAGCCCCCATCTTCGACGCGAGCGATGTCGGCAGCCAGGCACAGGGCTTCGTCACCGCCAGCCTCGCCTGGGTCCAGGCCTATTGGCTGCAGATCCTGATCGCGTTCGGCGCCGGCGCGCTGATCGTCCTCGCGCTCCACACCGCACGCCGCTTCGGCAGCCGGCTGTGCGAACGCCCGCGCGCGCTCAACGGCTGGGGGATCGTCGTCGGCAAGGCGGTCTCGCGGACCAGCAACTTCTTCATCGTCATGCTCGCCGCCAAGCTCGTCGACGGCTATTCCGCCGCACCGGGCGAGGTCGCGACCACGGTCAACTTCCTCTTCACCGTCGCCGCGGTGTTCCAGGTCGCGGTCTGGGTGCGCGAGATCATCCTCGGCGCGATCGAGCACCGCACCCAGTCCGAACATTATTCGGGTGAGGCGCTGCTGTCGGCGATGGGGCTGATCCGCCTGCTCGTCACCTTCGTCGTGTTCGCGGTTGCGATGGTCGTTGTGCTCGACAATCTCGGCGTCAACGTGACCGGCCTTGTCGCGGGCCTCGGCGTCGGCGGCATCGCGATCGGTCTGGCCGCGCAGGGCATCTTCGCCGACCTGTTCGCCGCGCTCGCGATCATCTTCGACCGTCCGTTCCGCCGCGGCGATTCGATCAGCTACGACACCGCCTCGGGCAGCGTCGAGGCGATCGGCCTGAAATCGACCCGCATCCGCGGCATCGACGGCGAGGAGCGCGTGATCTCGAACAAGAACCTCCTCAACAAGGAGATCCTCAACAACACGCAGCGCAACCACCGCCGCGCGAAGTTCATCATCGGCGTCACCTATTTCACCCCCGCCGAAATCTGCGCACGCATTCCCGACATGCTGAAGGACGTGGTTGTCTCTCAGGGCAAGATCTTCGTCCGCGCGGGCTTCACCGGCTTCGGCGCATCGAGCCTCGATTTCGAGGTCCAGTTCGACAGCGACGGCCCCGACTATGCCAGCTTCTACAACGGCCGCACCGCCGTCGGCATCGCGATCCTCCAGCGGTTCAACGACGAGAAGATCGAGATCGCCTTCCCCACCCAGGTCAACCTCACCGCCGCCCCGGACGGGTCGATGGTGATGCCATTCCCGGAGGTGCAACAGGCGCGCGCGGATTCACCATCCACCTGACGCCATCCCCGGGTCTGACGGAACTCGCCACACCAACCACCACACCCCCCCGGCGAAGGCCGGGGCCCAGTTGGTGAGGCCGCAGTAACGGAGCGCACCCGTCGCCAATCCCGTCCCCCAACTGGGCCCCGGCCTCCGCCGGGGAGGACGAAGGAAGCGCGGGAGGCCTGCTGCAAGGGGGAAGCCCCCCCCCTCCGTCATCCCCGCGAAGGCGGGGATCCATATATTCGACGGGTCGAGATACCCCTCACCGCCAGCCAGTATGGATCCCCGCCTTCGCGAGGATGACGAGGCGAAGGTAAATAGACCTAAAAAGCCCCCCTCAGATCCCCCCCTCATCCAGCGACAGCAACGTCGCATTCCCGCCCGCCGACGTCGTATCCACCGACACCGCCCGCTCCGCACAGAAGCGGTAGAGATAGCGCGGACCGCCCGCCTTGGGCCCGGTCCCCGACAGCCCCTCGCCGCCGAACGGCTGTGACCCGACCACCGCACCGATCATCGACCGGTTGATGTACAGGTTGCCGACCGCCGCCTCGGCCTCGATCACTTCGGCCGCGCGCGCGATCCGGCTGTGCAGCCCCATCGTCAGGCCGTAGCCCTTGGCGTTGACCCGCGCGATCGTCTCGCTCAGCTTGCCCGCCTCCCAAGTCGCGACATGGAGGATCGGCCCGAACCACTCCTCGTTCAGATCCTCGATCGCGCCGATCCGCACCAAAGTCGGCGGCACGAACAGGCCGTCCGCGGGCACGTCGAGCGTCTTGACGGTCTTCGCCGCCACCCGCGCGCGATACGCCATCAGCCGGTCATAGGCGGCCTGGTCGATCACCGGCCCGACATCGGTCGCGGGATCGCCCGAACGGCCGATTCTCAGCGTGTCCATCGCGCCCGACAGCATCTCGATCACGCCGTCGGCGATATCCTCCTGCACCAGCAACAGCCGCAGCGCCGAGCAACGCTGCCCCGCCGAGCGGAAGGACGAGGCGATCACGTCCGCCACGACCTGCTCGGGCAGCGCGGTCGAATCGACGATCATCGCGTTGATCCCGCCGGTCTCCGCGATCAGCGGCACGATCGGTCGGCTGTCGTCCTCGAGCAGCGCGCGCGCGATCTTGCGCGCGGTCGCGGTCGAGCCGGTGAACGCGACGCCCTGAATGCGGGCGTCCGCGGTCAGCGCCGCGCCGACCTCCGGCCCGCCCGTGACCAGGACCAGCACGTCGGCCGGCACGCCGGCTTCGTGCGCGAGCTCGACTGCCCGCGCGGCGATCCGCGGCGTCTGCGGCGCGGGCTTGGCCACCACCGCATTGCCCGTGACGAGCGCCGCCACCGTCTGCCCCAGGAAGATCGCGAGCGGGAAGTTCCACGGCGCGATCGTCGCCCAGACCCCGCGCCCCTCGATATGCAGCATGTTGCGCTCGCCGGTCGGCCCCGGCAGCTCGATCGGCTGCAGCTTGGCGCGCGCCTGCTGCGCATAATAACGGCAGAAATCGACCGCCTCGCGCACCTCGCCGATCGCGTCGGGGATCGTCTTGAACGCCTCCTGCACACAGATCGCCATCAGCTCGTCGCGATGCTTCTCGAGCAGGTCGGCCAGCCGATCGAGACACGCCGCGCGCTCTTCGACCGGCGACCGCGACCAGCCCGGGAACGCCGCATGCGCGCGGGTGATGGCATCACTCACCGTTCCCCCGCGAAGGCGGGGGTCCAGCCCCTCCGGCTCACGCGCGGTAGCGCGGTCGGCGCTCTGCGCCGAGTCTGGGCCCCTGCCTTCGCGGGGGAGCGCGCCCTGTGACAATGGCGCATTCACCACCTTAACAGTTGCCGCCAGCGTCTCCACGTCACTCAGATCCAGCCCCGCCGAATTCCGGTGCCCGCCCGCCCCGAACAGGTCGACCGGCAACGGTATGCTCGGATGCCGCTTGCCCCCGACCGCGGCGATCTTCGCCACCGGATCCGCGAGGATCTCCCCCTCGGTCAGCCGTTCATCCGCCAGCTGGTGCACGAAGCTCGAATTCGCCCCATTCTCCAGCAGACGCCGGACGAGATACGCCAGCAGGTCGCGGTGCCCGCCGACCGGCGCATAGACGCGGCAATGATAGCCGTTGTCCTGTACCAGCCGCTCGTACAGCCCGTCGCCCATGCCGTGCAGCCGCTGGAACTCGAAATCGCGGCTGTTGCCCGCCCATTCCATGATCGTCGCGACCGTCAGCGCATTGTGGCTCGCAAAGGCCGGCCGGATATTCTCCGCCGCCAGCATGTCCTTGGCGACCGCCAGATACGACACGTCGGTCGCCGCCTTGCGCGTGAAAAGCGGATAGTCCGCCAGCCCCTCGACCTGCGTCCGCTTGATCTCGCTGTCCCAGTACGCGCCCTTGACCAGCCGCACGTTCATCACGCGGTCGAGCCCGTTCGCCCATGCGATCACCGGCCGCGCGCGCTTGCCATACGCCTGCACCGCCATGCCGAACCCGTCCCAGCCCTTCAGCGACGGCAGCCCGGCGACCGTGCCGATGATGTCGAGGCTCATCTCGAGCCGCTCGGACTCCTCCGCATCGACGGTCAGCGCGATGCCCTTCGACGCCGCCTGCACCGCCAGTGCCTCGAGCATCTCGGTCAGCGCGGGCACGCACTCGCTCCACCGCGCGACCTCGTAGCGCGAGTGGAGCGCCGACAGCTTGACCGAGATCGAATGCCCCGCCGCCGGATCGCGCCCGACCGCATCGACCGCACCGACATAGGCCTGGAAATAACGCTGCGCATCGGCATGCGTCCGCGCCGCCTCGCCGAGCATGTCGAAGCTCGCGGTGAAGCCCTTGTTCTCCGGCCGCCGCATCCGCTTCATCGCCTCGTCGATGGTCCGGCCCATCACGAAGATCTCGCCCATCATCTTCATCGCGGCACCCACCGCCTGGCGCACGAACGGCTCGCCCGCGCGGCTGATCAGCCGGCGCAGCGGCCCGGTCGCGCCCTCGCCGACCAGCACGCGGCCGACCACCAGCCCCCAGGTCGCCGAATTGACGAGCTTCGAATTCGACTTGCCCGCATGCGCACGCCAGTCGGCATCGCCCAGCTTGTCGGCGATCAGCAGGTCCGCGGTCTCGGGATCGGGCACGCGCAGGAACGCCTCGGCGAGGCTCAGCAACGCGACCCCTTCCGACGAATTCAGCCGATATTCCTGGAGGAACTGGTTCACCCAGCCCTTGCTCTGCGCCGCGCGCAGATCGGCGAGCAGGCCGAGCGCATGCCCCATCACCCGCTCACGCGAATCCGAATCGAGCGCGGCACGCTCCAGCAGCGGTTTTAGAACATCGGGTTCGCTTGCGCGGTACAGCTTTGCCATGGTGTTACGGGCATTGGACGTTACGGCAGTCGACATTTTCCAGCTTCCGGTTGGGTGAGGCTTGCGGTCGGCCAGCCTGTACGCCTAGAGACGTCGCTGCGCTTAGCGCCAAACAGGCTAGGAGGGGAATGCCGTGGCGACGATCACCACCGCCGAGATGCAGAACCGCGTCGGCACCGAGACGCTGTCCGACTGGGTCGAGGTCACGCAAGGCATGATCGACAAATTCGCCGACGCCACCGGCGACCATCAGTTCATCCATGTCGATCCCGCCCGCGCGGCGCAGACCCCATTCGGCGGGACGATCGCGCACGGCTTCCTCACGCTCTCGCTGATGCCGCTCCTGTCGTCGAAGATCCCCGACGCACCGACCATCGAGGGCGCGAAGATGGGCGTCAATTACGGCGGCAATTCGGTCCGGTTCCTCACGCCCGTCCGGTCGGGATCGAAGGTCCGCGGCCGCTTCAAGCTGCTGTCGTTCGACGAGAAGCGCCCCGGCCAGTGGCAGCAAACCAACAGCTTCGCGGTCGAGATCGAGGGCCAGGACAAGCCCGCCCTGATCGCCGAATGGATCAGCCAGGTTTTCGTTTGATACCGCTCCCCCTCCCGCTTGCGGGAGGGGACTTCAGAAAAAGGATAGCATCATGCGTTCAGCCGTCATCGTCTCCACCGCCCGCACCCCGATCGGCCGCGCCTATCGCGGTGCGTTCAACAACACACCCGCGCCGACGCTCGCCTCGCATTCGATCAAGGCCGCGGTCGAACGCGCCGGAATCGACGGCGCCGAAGTCGACGACGTCGTCTTCGGCTGCGCGCTCCAGCAGGGGCATCAGGCGGGCAACATCGCGCGCACCTCGCTGCTCCGCGCGGGGCTGCCGACGACGGTCAGCGGCATGTCGCTCGACCGCCAGTGCGCCAGCGGGCTGATGGCGATCGCCACCGCCGCCAAGCAGATCATCACCGACCAGATGGACATCACGATCGGTGGCGGGGTCGAGAGCATCAGCCTCGTCCAGACGCCGCAGATGCGCGTCGCCCCCGATCCCGAACTGCTCGCGATGCACCGCGACGTCTATATGCCGATGCTCCAGACCGCCGAGGTCGTCGCCAAGCGCTACGGCATCACGCGCGACGCGATGGACGCCTATGCACTTCAGTCGCAGCAGCGCACCGCCGCCGCGCAGGCCGCGGGCTATTACGACGCCGAGATCGTCCCCGTCACCGCGAACATGGCGATCGTCAACAAGGAGACCAAGGACGTCACCTACAAGGAGGTGACGATCGCCCGCGACGAGGGCAACCGCGCCGACACGACGCTCGAGGGTCTCCAGTCGCTGAAACCCGTGATGGGCCCCGACATGACGATCACCGCAGGCAATGCCAGCCAGCTGTCCGACGGGTCGTCCGCCTCGGTCCTGATGGAGGAGAAGATCGCGTCGCAGCGCGGTCTCCAGCCGCTCGGCCGCTATATCGGCATGGCCGTCGGCGGCACCGAGCCCGACGAGATGGGGATCGGCCCGGTCGTCGCGATTCCCAAGCTGCTCAAGCGCTTCGGCCTCAAGATGGACGATATCGGCCTGTGGGAGCTGAACGAGGCGTTCGCGGTCCAGGTCCTCTATTGCCGCGACACGCTCGGCATTCCCGACGAACTGCTCAACGTCAGCGGCGGCGCGATCTCGATCGGCCATCCCTACGGCATGACCGGCGCACGCGCGACCGGCCATGCGCTGATCGAGGGCAAGCGCCGCGGCGCAAAGCATGTCGTCGTGACGATGTGCGTCGGCGGCGGCATGGGCGCGGCGGGCCTGTTCGAAGTCCTGTGATGCTCGCGGGGCGGCGGTGGCAACCATCCTCCGCCCCGCCCGTTCTCTGTGGCAATCCAAGCCAATAGGAGAACGACGATGGCCGACAAGGATACCCCGCAGGAAGTCGCGAACACCTTCCTCGACAAGCTGAAGTCCAGCCCGTTCGTGATGATCGGCCTCGACGACGGCCAGCATTCCGAGCCGATGACCGCACAGCTCGACGACGATCAGCCCAACGTGCTGTTCTTCTTCGCCGGTCGCGACAACCGCATCGCCAAGGGTGGCGCGGCAATGGCGCAGTTCGTCGGCAAGGGGCATGATTTCTTCGCGTGCATGGCCGGCACGGTCTCGCAGATGAACGACCGCACGCAGATCGACAAGCTGTGGAACAACCAGGTCGAGGCCTGGTTTCCGGGCGGCAAGGAAGACCCCAACCTCACGCTGCTGCGCTTCGACATCAACAGCGCGGAACTCTGGGAAACCGACATCTCGCTGACCGGACGCGTCAAGATGCTGTTCGGCGGCACGATCACGTCGAGCGAGTCGAGCAGCCACGCAGTCGTCGACTCGGTCGGCTGACCCAGATACCGATCGCGACCGCCGGTTTAGGACCGGCGGTCGCGATCGAACTTTATACTGGCGGATTATTATCCGTTCGCGGTGATGAACTCCTCGACCACCGGCGCGATCGTGTTGCGCCAGCGCGAGCCGTTGAAGATCCCGTAATGGCCGGCCCCCTCGGCGATCAGATACCGCTTCTTTGCCTCGGGAAGAGCGGTCGCCAGCGACAGCGCCGCCTTGGTCTGCCCCAGCCCAGAAATATCGTCGCGCTCGCCCTCGATCGCCAACAGGCCAATATCGGTGATCGCCGCCGGATCGACCGGGCGTCCGCGGTGCGTCAGCAGGCCGCGCGGCAGCGCGTGGGTCTGGAACACCACGTCGATCGTCTGCAGATAGAATTCGGCGGTCATGTCGCAGACCGAGCGATATTCCTCGTAGAAGCCCTTGCTCGCCATCGCGCTCTCGCCGTCGCCCTGGACGAGATGCTTATACATCTCCCAGTGCGAGACCATGTGGTTGCCGAGGTTCATCGACATGAAGCCGGCCAGCTGCAGGAAGCCCGGATAGACCTTGCGCCCCGCGCCCGGATAATTCGCCGGCACCGTCGCGATGACATTCTGTTCAAACCACGTATGCGGACGCTCGGTCGCCAGCGTGTTGACCGCGGTCGGCGCCTCGCGCGTGTCGACCGGCCCGCCCATCAGCGTCAGCGTCTTCGGCCGGCACGGATTGCCGTCCGCGCTCATCAGCGCCGCCGCGGCATAACAGGGCACGGACGGCTGGCAGACCGCCAGCATATGCGTGCCGCCCTGCCCCTCGTTCCTACCGATCGCCTCGAGGAACGCGATCACATAGTCGATATAATCGTCGAGATCGAACCGCCCGGCGGACAGCGGCACGCTGCGCGCATCGCGCCAGTCGGTGATGTACACGTCGGCGAACGGCAGCATCCGCTCGACCGTGCCGCGCAGCAGAGTCGCATAATGCCCCGACATGGGCGCGACGATCAGCAGCTTGGGTCCGCCCTCGACGCCCTCCCGCACGAACCGCTTGAGCTGGCCGAAATCCTTGCGCAGCACGATCTCCTCGCGGACCGCGAATTCGCGTCCGTCGATGATCGTGTGGTCGAGGCCGAACGCCGGCTTGCCGCGAGTCGCATTGACGTGCGCGAACACCTCCAGCGCCGATCCGACGACCGCGCCGCCGCCCAAATAGGCGAATGGGTTTGCTGGGTTATTCAGCATTCCCGCCCCGAAACTGGCCATTCTGCTGGCACCTGCCATCATCGACCGCTGAAATTCATAGGCATCGTAGAGCATTCGGTATCCTCTACCCCAAAAGGGGTTAACATTTCCGTAACGCAATTATGCTGCCGCGCAACAGAGCATTGCCCGGACGCAGGCGCGCGCGTGTCCCAATCCCGTGCGCGTCCTGCTTGTCCAACGTCCCGGCCGTCATGCGGTTGCCGTTGAGCGTGACCCTCGCCACTGCTAGGCGATCCGCCATGGCCAAGCCGATACTCGACGAAAAGACGCCCCGCCGGATCGGCGACCTTGCAATGGTGTGGCGACACGCCGCAAACTACCCGCGCCAGATCACCTTTGCGGGACTCGCGCTGGTAACCACCTCGGCCGCAACGATCGGCATACCCTACGGCTTCAAGCGCGTGATCGACCGCGGCTTCGGCCCGGGCGCGAGCGGATCGGTCGGGACCTCGTTCCATTATCTGCTCATGATCGTCGTCGTGCTCGCGGTCGCGACCGCGGTGCGCTTCTACTATGTGTCGTGGCTTGGCGAACGAGTCGTCGCGGACATCCGCACCACGGTGCAGCGTCACCTGCTCACCCTGACACCGCGCTTCTTCGAGGAAAATCGCCCGTCGGAGATCGCCTCGCGGCTGACCTCGGACACTGCGCTGATCGACCAGGTCGTCGGCAGCACCGTCTCGATCGCGCTGCGCAACACCTTCACCGGGGTCGGCGGGCTGATCTACCTATTCGCGATCTCGCCCAAGCTCGCCGGGCTGCTGATGATCGGCATCCCCCTGATCGTCCTGCCGATCGCGCTGCTCGGCAAGCGCGTCCGCAACTATTCGCGTACCTCGCAGGACCGCGTCGCCGATGTCGGCTCGATCGCCACCGAGACGCTCGGCGCGATGAAGGTCGTGCAGGCGTTCGGGCAGGAAGACCGCGAGGCGACCCGCTTCGGTGACGCGGTGCGCGCGACCTTTGCCGCGGCGCGTGCGCGGATCCTGTTGCGCGCGATCATGACCGCGATCGTCATCGGCCTGCTGTTCGGCTCGATCACGCTGGTGCTGTGGGAAGGCGCGGTCGACGTCGCCGCCGGGCGGATCAGCGGCGGCGCGATCGCCGCCTTCGTCCTGACCGGCGGGATCGTCGCGGGCGCGTTCGGGGCGCTGACCGAGGTTTACGGCGATCTGCTGCGCGGCGCGGGTGCCGCCGGGCGGCTGTCCGAACTGCTCCGCGAGACGCCCGAAATCGCGCCGCCCGCCACGCCCGTCGCGCTGCCGCAGCCGTCGCGCGGTGCACTCGCCTTCGAGGGCGTCCGGTTCCATTACCCCACCCGCCGCGACGTCGCGGCGCTCAACGGCTTCTCGCTCGACATCAAACCGGGCGAGACGGTCGCGGTCGTCGGCCCCTCGGGCGCGGGCAAGACCACGCTGTTCCAGCTCGTCCAGCGCTTCTACGATCCCGATGCGGGTCGCGTGACGCTCGACGGCGTCGACCTGCGCGACGCCGATCCCGCCGCGGTCCGCGCCCGGATCGCGATGGTGCCACAGGAAACCGTGATCTTCGGTGCGTCGGCGCGGGACAATCTCCGCTATGGCGACTGGACCGCGAGCGACGACCAGCTCTGGGCCGCCGCCGAGGCCGCCAACGCCGCCGAATTTCTCCGCAAGCTGCCCGAAGGACTCGACACCTTCCTCGGCGAAGGCGGCGCGCGGCTGTCGGGCGGCCAGCGTCAGCGCGTGACGATCGCGCGCGCGCTGCTCCGCGACGCGCCGATCCTGCTGCTCGACGAGGCGACCAGCGCGCTCGACGCGGAGAGCGAGCGGCTCGTTCAGGAGGCTTTGGAACGGCTCATGGCGAACCGCACCACGCTCGTCATCGCGCACCGCCTCGCGACGGTCCGCGCCGCCGAACGGATCATCGTGATGAACGACGGTCAGATCGTCGAGGAAGGCTCGCACGGGGCGCTGATGACCAACAGCGGCCTCTATGCGCGACTGGCCAGCCTGCAGTTCAACGACGCGGCCTAGCCCTTCGGCGGTTTCGCGCGCCTGGGCTTGGGCAGCGGCAGCTCGGCGGCCGAGATCCGGACGATCTCGGCCATCCAGTCGGCATCGTCCCAGCGATCCGCGTCGATCACCAGACAGGGTTTCGCCCCCGGATAGGGCGCTGCTTCCTCGATCGCCGCGCCGTCGCTACTCGCGAACGTGCGCCCGCCCGGGGTCGGCTTGAGGAACAGCCGGTCGTCGCAGATCAGCGCGACCATCCGCCCGTCGCAATAGACGCCATATTCGCCGAACATCGGCCGCGCGGCGACCTCGCCCGCGGCGGCGATCTGCTCGACGATGAACGCGACGATGCTCGGGTCGGAGGCCATTGCCCGATCCTGACAGATCCGCCCCGCCTTGACGAGACGCGGCGTTTCGCTTGCGGGGCGGCGCCGGTCGGGGCAGACTTGCGGCAAAACGGGAGATGGACATGCGCGACTTCGACATCGTCATCTATGGCGCGACCGGCTTTACCGGCCGGCTGGTCGCCGAATATCTCGTCCAGGCCTATCCGACCGGCCTCAGCTGGGCGATGGCCGGGCGGTCGCGCGCCAAGCTCGAGGAGGTTCGCGACCTGATCGGCGCGCGCGCCGACACGCCGCTCATCACCGCCGACTCGGCCGATCCCGCGAGCCTGCGCGCGATGGTCGAGCGCGCCACCGTCGTGATCTCGACCGTCGGGCCCTACCAGCTCTACGGCTCCGACCTCGTCGCCGCCTGCGCTGCATCGGGCACCGCCTATGTCGACCTGTGCGGCGAGCCCGCCTGGATGCGCCACATGATCGACGCGCACGAGGGGGAGGCCACGCGCACCGGCGCCCGGATCGTCTTCTCCTGCGGCTTCGACAGCATCCCGTTCGATCTCGGCGTGCTCACGCTCCAGGAGGCGGCCAAGGCGCGCTACGGCAGCCCTGCGCCGCGCGTGAAGGGCCGCGTCCGGACGATGAAGGGCACCTTCTCCGGCGGCACCGCGGCCAGCCTCAAGGCGACGCTCGCCGCCGCCGCGCGCGATCCCGGCCTCGTCAAGCTGCTGACCAGCCCGTTCGCGCTTACCCCGGGCTTCACCGGGCCGCATCAGCCGACCGGGCTGCTCCCCGAATATGACTCGACGCTCCAGACCTGGGTCGCACCGTTCGTGATGGCGCCGATCAACACCAAGAACGTCCACCGCACCAATTTCCTGCTCGGCGAGGCCTATGGCGCGGACTTCGTCTATGACGAGATGATGGTCGCGGGGCTCGGCGACATGGGCAAGGCCGCGGCCGAGGCGATCGCGAAGTTCAATCCGTTCGCGGGCGACAAGGGCCCGAAGCCCGGCGAAGGCCCCTCCAAGGCCGAACGCGATGAAGGCCATTACGACCTGCTGTTCGCAGGCATCATGCCCGATGGCAGCCGCATCGACACGGTCGTGACGGGCGACCGCGACCCGGGCTATGGATCGACCAGCAAGATGATCGCGGAATCGGCGATCTGCCTCGTGCGCGATGTCGCGGGCGATGGCGGCATCTGGACGCCGGGCGCGCTGATGGGCGCCAAACTGCGCGACCGGCTGATCGCGCATGCCGGGCTGACCTTCGTCACGTCCTGACCGATTGCGGTGTTAACGTTTGATATCAGCGTGGTGGCTACCTATCTGGCGAAGTGATTGCAAAGGACTCCCGCCCAGATGCTCGTCGGCCATTCCATGTCGGACCCGGACGGTCTGTTGCTGACCATGGATACGACCGTCGAGGACCTGCTGCAGCGGCCGCTGCGCGAACTGGTCGGGCGGTCCTATGCCGACGTGACCCACCCGGACGACCGCGTCCGCAACATCGATCGGGTCACCATGCTCGCCCCCGGCGCAGGCCCGGTCTGCATCCGCAAGCGCTATCTCCAGCCCGGCGGTGCCGCGGTGTGGGTCGACGTCCATGTCTCGCGGCTCGACCGCGGGCTCGAGGCCGGCCGGCTCGTCGGCACGCTCTACCTCCCGCAAGCCAAGGCGCTCACCGCGGTGCCCGACGTCGTCATGCCCGAACGGCTCTGGCAGGTCGCGCTGAAGGTCGACCGGAGCCTGCACCGACGACGCGAGCAACTCGGCGACGACCTGTTCGGCGACCATGCCTGGCTCGTACTGGTGCAGATCTATCTCGCCGAGGCCGAGGGTCGGGTGATCGATGCGGCGACGCTGGGCGCGCTGTCGCTGCTCGATCTGCCGCGCACGCACCGCTGGATCGGCGCGCTCGCCGAAAAGGGCCTGGTCGAACGCCCCGACTGCAGCGCGGGGGTGATCCAGCTCACCGCCACGGGCCTCGCCAGGACCGAAACCCTGCTCGCCACCTACTCCGACTTGGCGTAACAGCGGCGGCGCCATCTTCGATCCGGACCGTCCTGCCCATGCCCGCCGACCCCTTACCCGCCGCCGATCCTCTGGCGAGCCACCCTGAGTCCCTCGGACCGGTCCGCGTCGCCGCGCTCTATCGCTTCACGCCCTTTGCCGACATCGCCGCGATCAAGCCGCCGCTCGCCGCGCTGTGCTGTGCGCAAGGCGTGAAGGGCACGCTGCTGCTCGCAGCCGAGGGGATCAACGGCACGATCGCGGGGACCGACGCGGCGATCGACACCGTCCTCGCGCATATCCGCGCGCTGCCCGGCTGTGCCGCTCTCGACGTCAAGGATTCGCGCGCCGAAACGATGCCCTTCCACCGCATGAAGGTCCGCCTCAAGCGCGAGATCGTGACGATGGGCGAACCCGATATCGATCCGCTCGGTGATGTCGGCCGCTATGTCGAGCCCGGCGACTGGAACGCGCTGATCGCCGATCCGGGGACGATCGTGATCGACACGCGCAACGATTATGAGGTCGCGGTCGGCAGCTTCGCCGGCGCGATCGACCCGAAGACGCGCAGCTTCCGCGACTTCCCCGCCTGGTTCCGCGACCACCGCGACCAACTGGTCGGCGAAGGCCCGCCGCCAAGAATCGCGATGTTCTGCACCGGCGGGATCCGCTGCGAGAAGTCGACCGCGTTCCTGAAAGCGGAAGGGTTGGACGAGGTCTATCACCTGAAGGGCGGCATCCTCAAATATCTCGAAACCGTGCCCGAGGCGGAGAGCCTGTGGGAGGGCGAATGCTTCGTCTTCGATCAGCGCGTCGCGGTCGGCCACGGCCTCGCCCCCGGTACGCACGGCTTGTGCCACGCCTGCCGCATGCCCGTCAGCCCCGCCGACCGCGCCTCGCCGCTCTATGTCGAGGGGATCAGCTGCCCCGCCTGCCACGACGCCCGCGACGCGACCCAGCGCGCCGGCTATGCCGAACGCGAACGCCAGATGCGCCTCGCCGAAGCCCGCGGCCAGACGCATGTCGGCGCGGTCCTCCCGCAGACTCACGCGGATGACGACGGCCTCATTCCCTCTTCGTCATCCTGACGAAAGTCAGGGCCCACACCCCCTTCCCGTCATCCTGACGAAAGTCAGGATCCAGAGTAACGGGCGGCACCTTCGTGGCTCTGGATCCTGACTTTCGTCAGGATGACGACGTTCAGGCGGCGGATCCCGATGCGTGCGAACCCTCGGCAAACCGCGCCGCCAGTGCCGCATTCCCCTGCGACATCGCAAGCGACGCCACGCTGTTCCCCGCCGCATCGACCACCGCCGGGTCCGCACCCTGTTCGATCAGCAGGTCGATGATGGCCCCCTGATTGAACAACGCCGCCATCATCAGCGCAGTCTGCCCGACACCGTTGCGCCGGTTCACGTCCGCCCCTGCCGCGATCAGCATCCGCGCGATCGAGGTATAGCCCTTGAAGCACACCCCCATCAGCGCGGTATTGGCGGTGCTCGCCGGATCGCCATCGACGCGCGCGCCCGCGTCGAGCAGCAGCTGCGTCGTCGATTCCTGCGCATTGTAGCTCGCCAGCACTAGCGGGGTGTATCCCCGCGCATCGGTCACCTCGATATCGACCCCCGCCTGCAGCAGCGCCGGGATCATCTCGTCCCGCCCCATCCGCGCGGCATCGAACATCAGTTCGACCAGCCGCTCGATCGGCGGCAACGGGGGCAGCTCGCGTACGTCAGTCATTATTCGCCTCGATGATATGCGGGACGAAGCGCGCCATGTTGCGCGTCACCACGGTCTCATCCTCCCGAACGCCGATCCCCGCGGCTTCGTTGCCGACGATCCACGCCCCGATCACCGGATGCCGCCCCTCGAACACCGGCGGCGGCGCATAGGCCTGGAGGATCGCCCCTTCGGCACCATAGCCCTGGTCGAGAATGGCGGGCGTGCCGCCCTCCCCGCCGACGATCTCGACATTGGCCCCCTCGCGCGAGAATAGCGGCTTGCGGACATGGCGCGGCCCCAGGATCGTCGCCGCCGGATCGCCGTCAAAGAACGCCGGCAGCAGATTCGGGTGCCCGGGATGCCGCTCCCACAGCAGCGGCAGGATGCCCTTGTTCGACAGGATCGATTTCCACGCCGGCTCGATCCAGCGCACGTCCGCGCGTGACAGGTTCGGCGCATAGGGTTCGCGCAGCATGAACTCCCACGGATAGAGCTTGAACGCCGCCTGCACTTCGAAGCCTTCGGGGTCGACGAACCGGCCATCCGCAGCGAGGCCGATATCCTTCATCTCGACGAACTTCGGCTCGATCCCGACCTGGCTCGCCAGATCCTCGAAGAACCGCACCGTCTGCCGATCCTCGATCGCGGTCGCGTCGGCTGCGAAATGGACGAAGCCGCCGCTCGGGAACAGCGCGCGGAACCGCTCGCGCAGCTTGTCGAACAGGCTGTTGAACTGGTCGGTCCCCGCCGGCATCGCCCCGCTCGCGAGCAGGTCCTCCAGCCACATCCACTGGAACGTCGCGCATTCGAACACCGATGTCGGCGTGTCCGCGTTATATTCGTAGAGCTTGGCCGGTCCCGTCCCGTCATAGGCGAAGTCGAACCGGCCATAGAGTGACGGCTGGCGCGTCCGCCACGTTTCCGCGACGTAATTCCACTGCTCGCGCGGGATGGCGAGCCGCTCCATCAGCTGCTGGTCGCGCACCACCTCGTCGACCAGGTCGAGGCACATCGCGTGCATCTGTTCGGCCGCGGGTTCGAGATCCTCCTCGATCTCCGCCAGCGTGAAGGCATAGGCGGCGCTCTCGTCCCAATAGGGTTCGATTGCGTCGCCGACCGCCGTGCCGTGATAGACGAACCCGATCGCGTCGGCCCGTTCGCGCCAGTCGCCGCGCGGGTCGACCGCGATCCGGCGCATCAGTTGTCCTGCGTCTTGCTGTCGTCGCGCTGCTCGATCCGCAGCGTCTGCCCGAGCTGGTCGGTCTTGGGCGCGGTCAGCCGGGCGAGCACGTCGTCCGCGGACGACTGACCCGGCAGGATCCCCGCCTGGCGCAGCTTCTCGTCGAGATCCGCGCCGGTGCGCCGATCCTCCAGCTCGCCGGCCGCCTTGATCCGCTCGCCGCGGATCGCCTGCCGCTCGCGGATCCGCGCAAGGCTGTCCGCCGCGGAGCCCAGCTTGTTGCCCGCGCCGATGCTGCCCGACGCGACCGTCGCCTGCGCCTTCTGCACCGACTCGTTGACCTTGACGACCTCGACCTCGCGGCGGAGCTGCTCGATCTTGCGGTCGGTCTGCGCGACCGCGGTGTGGATCTGCTCCTCGGCGGCGCGCATGTCCTCGACCTGCGGGCTCTTCAGCGCGATGTCCTGTTCAAGGTCGGCGATCCGCTGCGCGACCTGCCGCGCGAGATCCATATTGCCCTTCTCGACCGCGATCCGCGCCGAGGCCTCGTATTTCGCGGCCTGCGCGCGGAAGCTCTCGACCTCGGTCTCGAGAATGCGGCGGCGGGCGACCAGCCCGGCCAGGTCGTCGCGCGCTTTCCCTTGCGCCTTGTCCGCGTCGCGGATTTCCTGGTCGAGGATCCGCAGGGCGTTCGCGTCGACGACCGCCGCGCCGGCTTCATGCGCGCCCGCCCGGCCGAGGGTGAAAATCTTGCTCCAGATGGCCATGCCAGTCTCTCCGTATGATGCTTTGGGTCAGGCGGCGGGGATCTGCGCGTTGCGCAGGTCGGTGGCCGCATCGATCGCGTTCTCGGCCAGCGTGCGCAGCTCGATCACGATCGTGTCGAGCCGGCTCGACGTCGCGAGTTCGCCGAACAGTTCATAATAATCGCGCCCTTCGACGCTGCCGATCCCGAAGTTCGACAGCGGCACCAGCTTCTGCGTCTTCAGCAGGAACGCGTTGAACGCCGCCTGGTCCTCCTGCTCGTCGCACGGCCAGAGCAGGGTGGACGCCGAGATCTGCGCCTCGCTGACATTGACGAACAGTTCGAGGTCGCCATGCTCGTGCATCGTGACGAGCAGGATCGGATCGGCCCCCTCGACGATACGGACGCTCAACTCCCCCGTTTTCGCAGGCTCGGACGTATCGAGCGCGGCCTTGAGGCTGCGGACGGTCCAGATGTCGGTCAATGCAAAAACTCCCATGCGTGGCTCGTGCGCCAACATAGGACGTCTCGGAAAGCCTTGCTATGCCGTTCGCGCGCGAAAGCGGCACCCGCCTCATCCCCCTCCGCCATCCTGCCACTCCGCCACCCCCTACTCCGTCATCCTGACAAAAGTCAGGATCCAGAGTAACCAGGCGCACCGCATCGTAACCCTGGATCCTGACTTTCGTCAGGATGACGAGAAAAGGCGTACGGACAGGAAACTCCAACCCCGCCGCCCTTTGCGACCGCCACCGCTTTGCCCTATGCAGGCCGTCAACACAGATGCGAGGATTGCATGTTCGATCGCCTGTTCGGCCGCAAGCAACCGCTTGAAGGCTCCGGACTTCCCGTCATCCGCAACGTCACGCTCGGTCGCACGGTGACCGTCGACCCGCTCGCCTGGCGCCGGTTCGGGTCGGAGCTGCTGTTCCCGTTCGACCGCGACACGCTGGTGATCGTCGCGCAGGGGCTCGTCGACCTCAACGAGGGCGGGTTCGTCCACCGTTTCTACACCGATGACGACATCATGTTCCAGGCGGTCTCGAACGACCGCGCCGGGCAGGACGTCACCGACGTCACGATCTTCGCGCCTTGGGACAGCGCCTACCCCTCCTCCGCCGCCGAACGCCCCGCCTGGAAGTCCCGGCTCAAGGCGCGCAGCTTCACTGCGGAGGGCCTCCCCGACTATAACCGCGTCTGGTTCGGTCCCGAGGCGAGCGAACAGGAACCGGTGACCTTCTGGGAGGATCTCCACGACGACCGTGACGGGATCGTCGACCGTCGCATCTTCCAGACCTGCATGCTGTTCGGCCGCGACCTGCCGGGCGACGACGGCCGCGAACTGCTGCTCGCGATCGACCAGGAGAATGAGGCGGGCGAGGTCTCGTTCGAGATCATGCTCGGCGTCGCACTGGAACTCGGCGAGTTCCGCGCCTAGCATCGTCGCATCAGCGTTCCGGGGGATTCAGATGATCGACTATTACAGCTTCGGCGCCAGCGCGGCGGCCTTCCTGATCGCGTTCGTCGCGGCCGGGCTCTTCACCATCGCGTTCAAGATCATCTTCCAGGCGACCACGCCCTATAACGAGAAGGCGCTGATCCGCGACGGCAATACCGCCGCGGCGATCACGCTGGGCGCGGCCTTGCTCGGCTATGTCCTCCCGCTCGCCTCCGCGCTGACGCACACCGTCACGCTGGTCGAGTTCGCGGTGTGGGCGGTGCTCGCGGGCGTCATCCAGATCGTCGCCGCGCTCGTCGTCCGCCGCCTCGTGATGCGCGACATTCACGACCGGATCGTGCGGGGCGACATCGCCGCCGCCACCTATATGGGCAGCATCTCGCTCTGCGTCGGCATCCTCAATGCCGCGTGCATGACGAACTGAGAGGCAAAGACATGAAGCGTTCCAGCTCGATCGTCCTCACCGGCCTGATCGCGGGCTCGGGCATCTCGCTGACCGCCTGCGACGGCGATGTCGGCGGCAAGCCCGTCGACGCGCAGAGCTATGCCTCGGTCGCCGAATGCCGCTCGGCGGGGGCGATCCCGGCCGCGCAGTGCGACACCGCCTATGAACAGGCCAAGACCGACGCCGCCAAGACCGCACCACGGTTCGAGGACAAGCAGACCTGCGAGGAGCAGTTCGGCGCCGCGCAGTGCGAGCCGCGCAACAATGGCAGCGGCGGCAGCTTCTTCACGCCGTTGCTGACCGGGTTCATCATCGGCCAGGCGCTCAACGGCGGCTATGGCTATCGCGGCGCGCCGATGTACCGCGACCGTCAGGGCAATTATTACGGCGGCGCCGGCGGCCGCATCAGCCGCGACTACGTCACCGGCCGCACCCGCGTCGGCTCGGACGCCTTCACCCCTACCACCGCGCGCGCTCCCGCGCGGGTCCAGACCCGCAGCTCGGTGATCTCGCGCGGCGGGTTCGGTGGCGGCTTTGGCGGCCGCGGCGGCTTCGGCGGCTGACCCCTGATCCTCCCCCGCCAGGGGGAGGACAGTATCTCAGGCGTCCCGCGGCACGCGCAGCATCGCCAGCGCCGCGACGCCCATCACCCCCGCCGCGATCAGCATCGCCCAGACCGGGTCGCCTGGAAACACCGTCCGCATCACCTGCCCCATCACCGACGACACGATCAGCTGCGGCAGCACGATGAAGATGTTGAACAGCCCCATGTAAACGCCCAGCTTGGCCTGCGGCAGCGCGTTGGACAGCATCGCATAGGGCATCGTCAGGATCGACGACCAGGCGATCCCGATCAGCACCATCGACCCGATCAGCGCATAGGGGTCGCGCAGGAGCAGGAACGACCCGAACCCCGCCGCCCCGCTCAGCAACCCCAGGATATGCGCATTGCGCCGCCCGATCCGGCCCGCGAGCCACGGCATCACGAACGCCCACACCGTCGCCACGCCGTTATACACCGCGAACAGCACCCCGACCCAGTTCGCGCCGTCATTATACGCCGCGCTCGCCGTGTCGGTCGTCCCGAACGCGCGCTGCGTGACGATCGGCGTGGTGTAGATCCACATGATGAACAGCGCCGACCAGGTGAAGAACTGGACCAGCGCAAGCCGCTTCATCGTCTTCGGCATGCTCGCAAGATCGCCGACGATCTGGCTGAGAACATTGGACTTTCGACCCGACCGAACCAGCGCGGCGCTGACCAGCAGCGCGATACCGAACGCGATCAGCCCGGCGCCGAGCAGATAGACCGGCTTGTCGAGCCCGAACCGCGCCACCGCCGCGATCACGATCGCCCCCAGCGCGATCCACACCGGCGCCAGCCGCGCGCCCGATCCGACCGGTGCCGCTATCGCCGGCCCCGCCTCGACCACGCCGTCATCCTGCTCGAACGCGGCCATCTCGTCGGGCGAATATTCCTTGGTCGTCAGCACCGTCCAGAGCACCGCGCAGAACAACGCCGCCGCGCCGAGATAGAAGCCATAGCGCACCGATGGGGGGATCCCGCCGCCCGCCGCGGTATTTGCGACGTGGAAGACGTCGGTCAGGATCAGCGGCGCCAGGCTGCCGATCACCGCGCCCGCGCCGATGAAGCCGGTCTGGAACGCATAGCCCGCGGTCCGCTGCCGGCTGCCCAGCATGTCGCCGACGAACGCGCGGAACGGCTCCATCGCGACGTTGAGCGATCCGTCGAGCATCCACAGCAGCGCCGCCGCGACCCACAAAACGGGCGCGTTCGGCATCCCCAGCAACGCGATCGTCGCCAGCACCGCACCGCCCAGGAAATAGGGTCGCCGGCGCCCGAGCCGCCCCCAGGTCCGGTCGCTGTAATGCCCGATCACCGGCTGGACGAGCAGCCCGGTCAGCGGCGCCGCGATCCACAGAAAGGCAAGGTCGTCGACACTGGTGCCGAGCGACTGGAAGATCCGGCTGACATTCGCGTTCTGGAGGGCGAAACCGATCTGGATCCCGAAGAACCCGAACGAGATGTTCCACAGACCCCAGAAACCCTGACGCGGCTTCTCGCGCGTCACGCCGCCGCCTCGCCCGACGAACGCCGTACGACGAGCTGCGTCGGCAGCACGATGCTCGTCACCGGGCGATCGTCGATCCGCGCGAGCAGCATCTCGACCAGCCGCCGGCCGCCCAGCACCGTGTCCTGCGCCACCGTCGTCAGCGGTGGGTTGGCGAGGCTGGCGGCGGGAATGTCGTCGAACCCGACGATCGCGACGTCGTCGGGGACGATCCGCCCCGCCCCCGCCAGCACCCGCATCGCCGACAGCGCGATCAGGTCGCTCGCCGCGACGATCGCATCGAACGCGACCCCGCGCGCGAGCAACGCCTGCGCCGCGCGCGTGCCGTCCTCCTCGGTCGTGATCGCATCGACCTGCAAGTGCGGATCCGCATGCAGGCCATGCTCCTCAAGCGCCGCGAGATAGCCGCGGTGGCGGTCGTAAAATTCCGGATAATGATCGGTCGCATCCCCCAGGAACGCGATCCGCCTCCGCCCCTGCGCGATCAGGTGCCGCGTCGCCTCCGCACCGCCCGCGACATTGTCGCACCCCACGGTGAGCCCGGGCTGGTCGTGCCGCACCGATCCCCAGCGAATGAAATGCGTCCCCTGCGCCACGAGATGGTCGAGCCGCGCGCGATAATCCGCATAATCGCCATAGCCGAGCAGGATCAGCCCGTCGGCGCGGTGGCTGTCCTCGTAATCGGTATGCCAGTCGGACGAGAAATTCTGGAACGAGACGAGCAGGTCATAGCCGTGATCGGCACACGCCCCCATCATCGCGCCCAGCATGCCCAGGAAGAACGGATTGACCTCAGTCTCGTCGGGCGTCGGATCGCGGAACAGCAGCAGCGCGATCGTCCGCGTCTTGCCGCTGCGCAGGTTCGAGGCACTGCGGTCGACGGTATAGTTCAGCTGCTTGGCGATCGCCTCGATCCGCTGCCGCGTCGCCGGGCTGACCGTCGGGCTGCCACGGAGTGCGCGCGACACGGTCGGCTGCGATACGCCCGCGGCCTGCGCGATGTCGAACGACGTGGATTTGCGCTGGGCACTCAAGACAGGGATCCTCTCGGGGGCGCTCGGACGGCGTCGCCGTCGCAATCATCACTCCAGTTTGCCCGCAACGTCAACGCATTGGCCCCCGCGATCCGTGGCAAATCGGCAACACGGCCGGAACGGCCGCACTGAATACGTATGTCGATTGATTGGCTTTCGTGAGGCGGAATTCCATTGGAACGCCACACACGGCCCACGGCGCGAAAGATGCAGCGGGGCTTTCAGGGGAGTTGAACATGACGACGTCCAAGCGTTTCCCGGCATCTGCCGCGCATCACCTTTTCACCCTATCGGCCAGCGGCACCGCGCTTGCCGTGGCGCTCTTCGCTGCGTCGGTCGCCGACGCGCAGGTCGCGACCGATCCCGCCCCGGCCTCCGCCGACAACACCGTGTCGAGCGCACCCTCGACGCCCGCCCCGACCGTCGCGACGCAGGACGCCACCGCGCCGAGCAGCGGCCCCGCAGCCGAGTCGAGCGACGACATCGTCGTCACCGGGTTCCGCGCCAGCCTGCGCTCGTCGATCGCGGTCAAGCGCAACCTCGACGTCGTCGCCGAGATCGTCTCGGCCGAGGATATCGGCCGCTTGCCCGACGTCTCGATCGCCGAGTCGCTCGCCCGCCTGCCCGGCGTCACCTCGCAGCGTACCGGCGGCCAGGCGTCGGCGATCAACATCCGCGGGCTCAGCCAGGATCTCGTCTCCGCCACGCTCAACGGCCGTGAACAGGTCGCGACCTCGGGCAACCGCGTCATCGAATTCGACCAGTATCCGTCCGAACTCATCAACCAGGCCGCGGTCTACAAAAGCCCCAAGGCCTCGCAGATCGAGGGCGGCGTCGCCGGCAAGGTCGAGCTCAGCACCGCGCGCCCGCTCAGCATTCCCGGCAAGACGCTCGTCAGCGTCAACGTCCGCGGCGTCTATAATGACCGCGCCGGCCAGAACCCCGACGCCAGCGAATTCGGCTATCGCGGCAGCGCCTCGATCCAGACCAAGCTGCTCGACGACACGCTCGGCCTCGCGGTCGGCTATGCCCGGCTGAAGCAGGCGAACGTCGCGACGCGCTTCGTCGGCTATGACTACACCGCGACCGGCCAGAACGGCAGCCCGGCGATCCGCGACCTCGACGGCAACGGCCGCGCCGACGCGATCGGCTATGGCTTCGAGGCGGTCCAGTCGGGCGGCAACGAGACCCGCGACGGCGTCCTCGGCAGCGTCCAGTATGAGCCGACCGACACGTTCCACGTCCTGCTCGACGGCTATTATTCGCGCTTCAAGTCGGACGTGTTCCGCCGCGGCATCCGCGTCGAGAACCTGCAGCAGACCAGCAGCAACCTGACCGACCCGACCGTCATCGGCAACACGATCGTCGGCGGCAACGCCTCGGGCATCCGCACCCGCACGATCCAGCAGAACGAGAACCGCCTCGACAAGCTCTACACCTTTGGCGGCAACGTCCAGAAGGACATCGGCCAGCTCACGCTGACCGCCGACGGCTCCTATTCGCGCGCGTCGAGCTTCTTTAACAATTCGGGTCTCGACGACAACGGCAACACGACCGCGACGCCGACGACGCTCAGCTACAAGCTCGATGGTCTGAACGTCGGCTCGTTCTCGACCAACGCCAACTACACCGATCCCGCCGCGAACGCGTTCGAGGGCTTCTATATCGTCCCGCAGAAGGACACCGACCGCCTCTATGCGTTCGCGGGCAGCGCGCTGCTCAAGATTGACGGTCCGTTCCTCAAGTCGTTCGAGGTCGGCGGCCGTTATGGCAACCGCAAGGCGGAGCGGACGATCACCAGCTTCAACGCGTTCAGCTTCGCTGCACCCGTCACGCTGACCAGCGCCAATTCGACGACCGCAGGCTTCAAGGGCAAGTTCTCATCCTTCCCCGACTTCATCGTCGCCGATATCGGCAGCATCTTCGACTCGCAGCTCGGGCCCGACCGCGTCGTCGACCAGACCCAGGCGTTCACGCAGGACCAGAGCTTCACGATCGACGAGAAGACCTATGCCGGCTACGGCCAGCTCAACTTCGACACGATCGCCGGCTCGCTGCCGTTCAAGGGCAATATCGGCCTGCGCGTCGTCCACACCGACCAGAGCTCGTCCTCGACGATCTCGGACGGCGGCACCGGTCGCTACCTCAACACCCGCGGTCGCAAGTTCACCGACTGGCTGCCCCAGGCGAACTTCATCCTCGGCCTGACCGAGAACGACCAGGCCCGCCTGTCGCTCTCGCGCCAGATCTCGCGTCCGCGCTTCTTCGACTTCCGCAACTCGATCAGCACCAACCTGGTCAGCATCGGCGGCACCGCGGCGCGGCTCGACGGGTCGGGCGGCAACCCCGCGCTCCAGCCGTTCCGCGCCAACCAGTTCGACGCCACCTATGAGCATTATTTCGGCAACAGCGGCTCGCTCGTTCTCGGCGCCTTCTACAAGGACGTCCGCAGCTTCGTGATCGGCGGCGTCATCCCGAACTACGACTTCGCGGCGAACGGCATCAGCACCCCGCCGCTCGCCGGGACCGGCTTCACCAGCGTCGTCACGACCGGCAACCTGTTCGCACCGATCAACGGCAATGGCGGCTATGTCTATGGTTTCGAAGGCGCCATCACCAAGACATTCGACTTCCTGCCGGCGCCATTCGACGGCCTCGGCGCGGTGCTCAACATCTCGTACAACCAGTCCGACGTCAGCATCACCAACGCGATCAGCGGCAACACGCTCTCGCTGTCGCTGCCCGGCCTGTCGAAGATCGTCTCCAACCCGACGCTCTTCTACGAGAAGAACGGCTTCCAGACGCGCGTCTCGATGCGCTACCGCTCGAAGTTCGTCGCACCGCAGTTCGGCCTCAGCGAGCAGATCGTGACCAATGCCGCAGAGACCGTGTTCGACGCGCAGATGAGCTATGAATTCCCGCAGGGCAGCCCGCTCGCCGGGATGACGCTGCTCGCGCAGGCGAACAACCTGACCGACCAGCCGACCCGCTCCTATTTCGGCCAGACCGCACAGACGGGCACGCTGCAATATTTCGGGCGCCAGTTCTATCTGGGTGCAAGCTTCCGCTTCTAAGTGCCTGCAATACCGCCGTCCGCCCGGGGTCATCCCGGCGGACGGCGACCCGGCGCCGGTGGCGCCGTCACCGATTCCGGTGCGAAAAGGACATTCGATGATCAAGAGCGTCGCCACCATTCTGGCAGGGTTGCTCGCGCTCTCGCCCGCCATCGCAGACCCCGGCCCTGCACCGAAGCCAGCACTCGCCACCGACTATCGCGCGCGGCTGCCGCAGGACGAGGTCATCTATTTCGTCCTCCCCGACCGGTTCGAGAATGCCGATCCCGCCAACGACCGCGGCGGCCTCACCGGCGATCGCCGCGTCACCGGCTTCGACCCGACCGCCAAGGGCTTCTACCATGGCGGCGACCTCAAGGGCCTGACCAAGCGCCTCGGCTATCTCCAGCAGCTCGGCGCGACCGCGATCTGGCTCGGCCCGATCTTCAAGAACAAACCCGTCCAGGGCGCGCCGGGCAAGGAATCCGCTGGCTATCACGGCTACTGGATCACCGACTTCACGCAGGTCGATCCGCATCTCGGCACCAATGCCGACATGACCGCGCTCGTCACCGCGGCGCATGCGCGCGGGATGAAGGTCTATATGGACATCATCATCAACCACACCGCCGACGTGATCCAGTACCGCGAATGCACCGAGGGCACCCCCTGCGCCTATCGCGACCGCGCGAACTATCCCTATCAGCGCAAGCTCGGCCTGCGCGGCAAGCCGATCAATCCCGGTTTCGCGGGCGACGCCGTCCGCACGCCTGAAAACTTCGCGCGGCTGACCGACCCCGGCTTCGCCTACACGCCCTATGTCCCCGCCAAGGAGCGGACCGTGAAGGTCCCCGCCTGGCTCAACGACCCGATCTATTACCATAACCGCGGCGACTCGACCTTCACCGACGAGAGCTCGACGATGGGCGACTTCTCCGGCCTCGACGATCTCGCGACCGAGAACCCCCGCGTCGTGTCGGGGATGATCGACATCTTCGGCAGCTGGATCGACCGGTTCAAGGTCGACGGCTTCCGCATCGACACCGCGCGCCACGTGAACCCCGAATTCTGGCAGGCCTTCACGCCCGCAATGCTTGACCGCGCCAGGGCGAACGGCATCCCCAATTTCCACATCTTCGGCGAGGTCGCCTATGGGACGATGGATCCGGGCTATCTCGCGCGCTTCACCCGTGTCGACAAGCTGCCCGCGGTGCTCGACTTCGGCTTCCGCTGGGGCGTGACCGACGTCGTCGCGGGCAACAAGGGCACCAACGAACTCGCCGCCTTGTTCGACGGCGATGCGCTCTACGAACAAGGCGCGGACACCGCGATGATCCTGCCGACCTTCCTCGGCAATCACGACCAGGGCCGCTTCGCGCGCGACGTCCGCCGCCTCAACCCGAATGCGAGCGAGGCCGAGGTGCTCGCACGCGTCAAGCTCGGCCATGCGATGCTGCTGACGATGCGCGGCGTGCCGACCATCTATTCGGGCGACGAGCAGGGCTTTGCCGGCGACGGCGACGACCAGGACGCGCGCGCGGACATGTTCGCCTCGAAGGTCGCGGTCTATAACGACAACCGCCTCGTCGGCACCGACGCGACCACCGCGACCGCCAGTTTCGGCACGACCCACCCGCTGTTCCGCCAGATCGCCGCGCTCGCGCGGCTCCGCGTCGCGCACCCGGCGCTTACCCGTGGCCGCACGCTCGTCCGCGCGCGCGGCGATACGCCCGGCCTGTTCGCGGTCTCGCGCTTCGATCCCGTGACCGGCGCCGAGATGCTCCTTGCGTACAACACCAGCGCAAAGCCGCTGACCAGCGCGATCCAGGTCGAGACTCGCTCGACCCGCTTCGATACGCTCGCCGGCGCTTGCGCCGCGCGCGCGACCGCCCCCGGCAGCGTCACGCTGACCATCCCCGCCTTTGGCTATGCGGTCTGCGCCGCGGAGACCCGCTGATGCCCGACGATACGAGCCTGCCCGTGCACCGACCCTGGTGGAAGGGCGCGGTCATCTACCAGATCTATCCGCGCAGCTTTGCGGATTCGAACGGCGACGGCATCGGCGACCTGCCCGGCATCACCCGCCATCTCGACTATGTCGCGAGCCTTGGCGTCGATGCGGTCTGGCTCTCGCCCTTCTTCACGTCGCCGATGAAGGACTTCGGCTATGACGTTGCGAACTACCGCGATGTCGACCCGATCTTCGGCACGCTCGCCGATTTCGACACGCTGATCGCGCGCGCCCACGCGCTCGGGCTGAAGATCATCATCGACCAGGTCTACAGCCACACCTCGGACGAGCATCCCTGGTTCGTCGAGAGCCGTTCGTCGCGCACCAACCCCAAGGCCAACTGGTATGTCTGGGCCGACGCCAAGCCCGATGGCAGCCCGCCGTCCAACTGGCAGTCGGTCTTTGGCGGCCCCGCCTGGACCTGGGACGCGCGGCGTCGCCAATATTATCTGCACAATTTCCTGAAGGAGCAGCCCCAGCTCCACCTCCACGACGCGGACGTGCAGGACGAGATCGTCGACACCGCCAAATTCTGGCTCGACCGCGGCGTTGACGGCTTCCGGCTCGACGCGATCAACTTCGCGATGCACGACCCCGCGCTGACCGACAATCCGCCGGTCACCGACAACAGCCTGAAGACGCGCCCCTTCGACTTTCAGGCGCATGTCCATAACCAGAGCCATCCCGACATCCCCGCCTTTCTCGAACGACTACGGCGGCTGATCGACGGCTATGGCGACCGCTTCACCGTGGCCGAGGTCGGCGGCGCGGACAGCGACCGCGAGATGAAGCTGTTCACCCGCGGCCAGACCCGGCTCAACAGCGCCTATGGCTTCGACTTCCTCTACGCGTCGGACCTCCGCCCCAGCACCGTCGCCGACGCGATCACGCTCTGGCCGTCGGACGCGGAGATGGGCTGGCCGAGCTGGGCGTTCGAGAATCACGACGCCCCCCGCGCCGTCTCGCGCTGGATCGGCCCGGATGACCGCGACGCCTTCGCGCGGATGAAGATCGCGCTGCTCGTCTGCCTGCGCGGCAACATCTTCCTCTATTATGGCGAGGAACTGGGCCTGACCCAGGTCGAGGTGCCGTTCGACCAGCTCCAGGATCCCGAGGCGATCGCCAACTGGCCGCTGACGCTGTCGCGCGACGGCGCCCGCACGCCGATGCCGTGGCGGGCCGATGCGCCGCATGCGGGCTTTACCGATGCGTCGCCGTGGCTCCCGGTCGGTAACGACCATCCCGAGCTCGCGGTCGACCGGCAGGAGGGCGATCCCGACTCGCTCCTCGCGCTGACCCGCCGCCTGCTCGCGCTGCGCCGCGCGATCCCCGCGCTCGCGATCGGCGATCTGATCCTGACCGAGGTCACCGACACGCTGCTCGCCTTCGAACGCCGTGACGGCGACCAGATCCTGCTCTGCGTCTTCAACATGGCCGCGACACCCGTCGCGTGGAGCCCCGCTACCCCCGAACACTGGCGCGTCCGCGACAGCATCAACGACGCAACCATAGGACGACTGGGCGGCTATGCCGCGCTGATCGTCGAAAGGACCGGATCATGAATACCCTCTCGCTCACGCTGGCGACCCTGCTCGCGACCACCGCACCCGCGATCGCGCAGGATCAGGCCGCCCCCGCCGCCACCACCCCGGCCGTCACGACGAACGAGACGATCAAGCCGCAGCCCGTCCCGACGATCCCCTCGGCGATCGCGACCTCGCCCGACGGCAGCATCGCGGTCACCGTCGCGACCGACGGTGAAGGCCATGCGACCTACAGCGTCACGCGCAAGGGCACGCTGATCGTCAAGCCGTCGCGGCTCGGCTTCCTCTTCACCGATGCCCCCAAGTTCGACCGGCATCTGAAGATCGAGACCGTCACCCGCGACAAGGCGGACTCGACCTGGACCCAGCCCTGGGGCGAGTGGAAGACGATCCGCGACAACCACACCGAGATGCGCGTCCGCCTGCGCGAGACCGACCGGCTGCAGCGCGCGATCGACGTCGTCTTCCGGCTTCAGGACGACGGCATCGGCTTCCGCTACGTCTTCCCCGACCAGCCCAATTTCAAGACGATCAACATCGCCGAGGAGCTGACGCAGTTCGCCTTTGCCGAGGACGCGACCGCCTGGTGGAAGCCCGGCTTCGAATGGAATCGCGAGGAATATCTCTACAACCGCACGCCGCTCGCCGATGTCGGCACCGCCGCGACGCCGATCACGCTGAAGCTCGCGGGCGGCACGCATGTCGCGCTGCACGAGGCGGCGCTCATCGACTATGCCGGCATGAACGTCGCCAAGGTCGAGGGCAACACGCTGAAGGCGGTGCTGACGCCCGGCGCCGGCGCGCCCAAGGTCACGCGGACCGGCCCGTTCGCGACGCCGTGGCGCACGCTGATCCTCTCGGACGACGCACCCGGCCTCTACATGAGCCATATCGAGCTCAATCTGAACGAGCCGAACAAGCTGGGCGACGTCAGCTGGGTCAAGCCCGGCAAGTTCGTCGGCGTCTGGTGGAACATGATCACCGGCAAGTGGAGCTGGGCGACCGGCCCCAATCACGGCGCCACGACCGCGCATGTGAAGACCTATATCGACTTCGCCAGCGCCAACAAAATCCCCGGCGTCCTCGTCGAGGGCTGGAATGTCGGCTGGGACGGCGACTGGTTCGGCGACGGCACCGCGATGCAGTTCGACACGCCGACTCCCGATTTCGATGCCGGCTATCTCGCCAAATACGCGAAGTCGAAGAGCGTCTACCTGATCGGCCATAACGAGACCGGCGGCTCGGCCAGCCATTATGACGGCCAGCTCGACCGCGCCTTCGCCTTTGCACGCGATCACGGCATCCCCGCGATCAAGACCGGCTATGTCACCGACGCCGGCCAGATCGAGCGCGTCGATCCCGACGGGTCGCAGCACCGCGAATGGCATGAGGGCCAGTGGATGGTGAACCACTATACCCGCGTCGTCACCACCGCCGCCAAGTACAAGGTGTCGATCGACAGCCACGAGCCCGTCAAGGACACCGGCCTGCGCCGCACCTATCCCAACTGGATCGCGCGCGAGGGGTCGCGCGGCATGGAATATAACAGCTGGGCCGGCAAGAACCCGCCCGAGCACGAGGCGAACCTCGCCTTCACGCGGATGCTCGAGGGGCCGATGGACTTCACCCCCGGCGTGCTCAGCCTCAAGGGCACCGACGACAGCGATCTCCTGTCGACCATCGCCAAGCAGCTCGCACTTTACGTCGTGCTCTATTCGCCCGTCGTGATGGCCGCGGACACGCCCGAGAACTACGCGAAATACCCCGCCGCGTTCCAGTTCATCAAGGACGTGCCGACCGACTGGTCCGACACCCGCGTGCTCAACGGCGAGGTCGGCGATTTCGTCACCTTCGCACGCAAGGACCGCAAGTCGAACGACTGGTATGTCGGCAGCGTCACCGACGAGAATGCCCGGACGCTCATCGTCACGCTCGACTTCCTCGACGCCGGCCGGACCTACACCGCGCAGATCTACCGCGACGGCCCCGGCGCGGACTACAAGACGACCGCACGCCACGCGATCACGATCGAGACCAAGCGCGTCCGCAAGGGCGACACGCTGACGCTCGCGCTCGCGCCCGGCGGCGGTCAGGCGATCCGCTTCAAGGCACGCTGAGCCGACAGGACCGGCGCTGCCGTATCGCAGCGCCGGTCCGCTCACACGTCAGCGCCGCGGTGGCGCCAGCGGCCCGCCGATCTCGATCGCCTTCTGATAGCCCGGCACCGCCTTCAGCCGCTCGAAATACGCGCTCACCACCGGCTGGTCTTTCAGCAGCCCCGCGCTCTCCGCGGTCGCGAGCAGGTACGACATCTGGATATCCGCCAGCGTCAGCTTGGCCCCCATCAGATACGGCCCCTCGCCGACCCCCTCGGCGATATAGGCGAACGTCTTGGCGACCTCGGGCTCGGAAAATTTGCCGAGCCCCTCGGGCAGCCCGCCCATCATCTTGCCGATCACCGTCATCATGATCGGGAACGCCGCCGAACTCTCGACATAGTGCAGCCATTCGTCATGGATCGCAGCCTCGGGTGTGCCTTCGGGCGGGCTGAGCCGCGCACCGCCGTACTTGCGATCGAGATAGGAGAGGATCGACGCGCTCTCGGCGAGGGTCAGGTCGTCGTCCTGCACGATCGGCGCCTTGCCCAGCGGATGTACCGCCTTCAGCGACGCGGGCGCACGAAAGCTCGCATCGCGCTCGTACCGGACCAGCTCATAGGGCAGCTGCAATTCCTCCAGCAGCCACAAGATGCGGAAAGATCGGGAGAAATTCAGGTGATGGACGGTCAGCATGGCGGGTCCTCGGATCGTGGTGATTATCGGATCGGCATGCGGAACGGGTCAGGCGGTTGGAAGGTTTCGCTGCCATGACCGGAATACTCCGGAGACGGAGTCGATCATGCCGAACACCAGCCCCGAGTTAACCTGCGACGTCGCGATCATCGGCGCGGGCACCGCCGGTCTCGCGGCCGAGCGCAACGCACGGCGCAACGGCGCGCGCACGCTGCTGATCGACGAGACCTTCTCGGGCACCACCTGCGCCAGCGTCGGCTGCATGCCCTCAAAGTTGCTGATCGCCGCTGCCCACGCCGCGCACGCGGTCCGCCAGGCATCGGTCTTCGGCATCGCCGCCGAGCCGAAGATCGACGGGGCCGCGGTGATGGCGCGCGTCCAGCGCGAACGCGACGCGTTCGTCGCGGGCGTCTGCGACTCGCTCGACAAGCTCCCCGACGGCGTGAAGGTCCAGGCCCGCGCGCACTTCATCGACGCGACCACGCTCCGGCTCGACGACGGCCGCACCGTGACCGCCAAGGCAATCGTGATCGCGACCGGCTCCTACCCGAACATCCCCGACACGTTCGACGCGGTCCGCGACCGCGTGCTGACCAACGAGACGATCTTCGAACTGCCGACCCTGCCCGGCTCGGTCGGCGTGATCGGCGCCGGCCCGATCGGCCTCGAACTCGCCCAAGCGCTCGTCCGGCTCGGCGTCGAGACAATGGTGTTCGACCAGTCGCCCGGCCTCGCCGCGCTCAAGGACGAGAAGGTCTCGGCGGTGCTGCACGCTATCCTCGACAAGGAACTGCCGATCCACCTCGAAATGGAGCTGAAGGCGGAACCCGACAGCGGCGGCGTCCGCCTGTCCTGGTCGGGCGAGCAATCGGGATCCCGCCGCTTCGACTATCTGCTCGTCGCGACCGGCCGGCCGCCGCGGCTCAAGGGCCTCGGGCTAGAGACCACCGGGATCACGCTCGACGATCACGGCACGCCGGTCTTCGACAGGACGACGATGCAGTGCGGCGATGCGCCGATCTTTATCGCGGGCGACGCGGATCACGACCGCACCGTGCTCGGCGAGGCGTCTGCCGAGGGGATGATCGCTGGCCGCAACGCCGCGCAGTTCCCCGACGTCACCCCGGGCCCGCGGATGGTCCCGCTCGCGATCATGTTCACCGACCCGACCGTCGCGGTGATCGGCGACATCACCCCCGACGAGCAGGACGGCATCGTCATCGGCGAAGCCTCCTACGAGGATCAGGGTCGCGCCAAGGTCATGGCGCGCAACGCCGGCCTGATCCGCTTCTATGCGGAGGCGGGCACCGGCCGGCTCACCGGCGCGACGATGGCCGCCCCCGGGGTCGAGCACAGCGCGCACCTGATCGCCTGGGCGATCCAGCAGGGCCGCACCGCGACCGACCTGCTCGACATGCCCTTTTATCACCCGACGCTCGAGGAAGGGCTCAAACCCGCACTCCGCGCGATCTGCAAGGCGGTCAGCGCGCCCGTGCCCGCCGACCGCGACGACGGCTTCACCGCAGGCGCCTGAGCCTCAGTCGTCGAGGTCGAGATAGGCGACGACGTCGTTCTCGGTCGCGATATACAGCCCCGCCTGGACCTCCTCGCTCTGCTGCGCGGCAATCGCCAGCGCCTCGCCGAGCGGGCCGTAGAACAAGGTCGTCGCCGCCCCGCCCTCGAGCGCATCGTCGAGATGGTAGAGACGAACGCCGACGGCGGAGGAGATGGTACGCATCACGCGTCCCTGCCGCGACGCGCCGTGCGGTGCAACCGCTCGCGCGTTACGGGCCGGTCAGGACGCGATCCGCTCGAGCGCCTGCGCCTCGATTTTCTCCAGTTCCTCCAGCGTCTGCGCGATCGCCGCCTGCTGCTGCTGAAGGTCGTCGATCCGCTGGCGACAGCGTTCGGCCAGCGCGCGCATCTGTTCGACATGCTGCGGATCCGCGTCGTACAGGACCAGGAACTCCTCGATGTCGCGCAACGAGAATCCCAGCCGCTTGCCGCGCAGGATCAGCTGCATCCGCGCGACGTCGCGCCGCGTATAGACCCGCGTCGTGCCGATCCGGCACGGCTCGATCAGCCCCTTGTCCTCATAGAAGCGCAGTGTCCGCGCGCTGACCCCCAGCGCCTGCGACACGTCCTGAATCCCGGTAAGATCGTCCTGCCGCTCGTTCACGGTGTCGCTCCCCTCTCCCCCGACGCCGCCCCGGCCGGCATCGCGCGTGCCAGCCTGGCCTCTTCCTCCGCGACAAGTTCCTTTTTGGATAGCTTGCCGATCAACGTCTTGGGCAGAGTGTCGCGGATTTCGACCTCGCGGGGAAGCTCGATCTTGCTGATCTTGTCGCGCAGAAAATCACGCAATTCCACAGGGGTTGCGACCGCACCTTCGACCAGCGTGACGAACGCCTTGGGCGCCTGGCCGCGATAGGCGTCGGCGACCCCGATCACCACCACCTCGGCGACCGCGGGATGCTCGTACAGCGCCTCCTCGATCACCCGCGGATAGACATTGTAGCCGCCGCACAGGATCAGGTCCTTGATCCGGTCGACGATGAACAGATAGCCGTCCGCGTCGAGATGCCCGACGTCGCCGGTGCGCAGCGCCCCGTCCGCGAACAGCGCCGCGCTCGCTTCCGGCTTGTGCCAATATCCTTGCGTAACCTGCGGCCCACGCGCGCAAATCTCGCCATTCTCGCCCACCGGCAGCAGCCGGGTCGGGTCCTCGCGGTCGCGGATCTCGATGATCGTGCCGGGAAAGGGCAGCCCCGCCGATCCCGGCTTGTTCAACCCCTCGATCGGATTGCAGGTGATGATCGGCGACGCTTCCGACAGGCCATAGCCCTCGACCAGCTTCGACCCCGTCGCCGCCTCGAACGCGGTACGGACCTCGGCGGGCAGCGGCGCACCGCCCGAAATGCACGCATGGATCGACGACAGGTCGATCGGCTGCGTCTCCGCCGCCTTGGTGATCGCCGCATAGATGGTCGGCACCGCGGGGAAATAGGTCGGCTTGGTCCGCACGATCGTCTTGAGCAGTTGCTGCAGCTCGAACCGCGGCAACAGGATCATCTTCGCACCCGCGCGGATCGAATAGGTCAGCACCGTCGTCAGCGCGAAGACGTGGAACAGCGGCAGCGCCCCCATCACCCGGTCCTGTTCGGGCGTCTCGCCGCCGACGAACGTCATCATCGCATCCGCGTTCGACACGAGATTGGCATGGCTCAGCATCGCCGCCTTGGGCTCGCCGGTCGTCCCCCCGGTATATTGGAGCACCGCGACCTCGTCCGGCGTCACCGCGACCGGCGCGGGCGCGCCCTTCGCATGCACCAGCGACTCGAAACTGCGATGCCGCGCGTCGTTCGGCGCGCGGGCGATCTCGGCGCGCTTGAAGATGCGGTAGGCGATCGACTTCAGCGTCGGCAGCGCGCCCGCAATCGGGCAGGTGATGACATGCCGCAGCCCCGTCTCGCCCGCGACCTTCAGCACGCGCGCATGGATCTCGGTAATGTCGCAGGTCGCGATGATCTCCGCGCCCGAATCCTTCAGCAGGTGGCACAGCTCGCGCTCGACGTAGAGCGGATTGACGTTGACGACGATCCCGCCCGCCTTCAGCACCGCGAAGAACAGCACCGGATAATAAGGCGTGTTCGGCAGGCACAGCGCGACCCGCGTCCCCTTCACCACGCCCAGATCCTGCAGGCCCCGCGCCGCATGCGTGACCGCGTCGCCGAGCTCGGCATAGGTCATCGTCGACCCGAGGAAATCCAGCACCGTCCGCGACCCGAATCGGCGGACCGCCGTGTCGAGCATGTCGCCCAGCAAACGCGCTTCGCCTTCTAGCGGTACGCCGATCGCACGGCCGTCGGTGTCCAGCATCTCTCTCTCCTTTTCGGCGTGCGCTCTCGACTGATATTGTAGGCCGCATCACCTTGACGTATAGGAGAGGTATCGCACCTTAAGGGTAGCCCGCAAGTCTTAAGCGGACCGATTGCAATTGGAGAGGATCATCGTGACCAACGTCGTCATCGCCGGGTACGCCCGCTCGCCGTTCCACCTTGCCGGCAAGGGCGATCTCGCCCGCGTCCGCCCCGACGATCTCGCCGCGCAGACGATCCGCGGTCTGCTCGACAAGACCGGCGTCGATCCCGCCGCAATCGAGGACATCATCCTCGGCTGCGCCTTCCCCGAGGGCGAGCAGGGCCTGAACGTCGCGCGGATGATCGGCCTGCTCGCCGACCTGCCGCTGTCGGTCGGCGGCATGACGGTCAACCGCTTCTGCGGCTCGTCGATGAGCGCGATCCACATCGCGGTCGGCCAAATCAACATCGGCGCTGGCGACGCGTTCATCTGCGCCGGGCTCGAATCGATGAGCCGCGTGCCGATGGGCGGCTACAACCCGCTCCCCAACCCCGATCTCTTCAAGAAGAACGCCGGCGCGTACATGGGCATGGGTGAGACCGCCGAGAATGTCGCGCGCGATTACCAGATCACGCGCGCCGAGCAGGACGCGTTCGCGGTGAAGAGCCAGGACAAGGCCGCCGCCGCGCGCGCCGATGGCCGCCTCTCCGACGAGATCGTGACGATCCAGACCAAGGCCGGCCCGGTCAGCCAGGACGGTACGATCCGCGCCGGCACGACGACCGAGGCGCTCGCCGGTCTCAAGCCCGCATTCAGCGCAGACGGCTCGGTCACCGCCGGCACCTCCTCGCCGCTGACCGACGGCGCCTCCGCCGTCCTCGTCACCTCGGAAGAGTTCGCGACGAAGCACGGCCTGACCATCCTCGCCCGCATCAAATCGGTCGCGGTCTCGGGTAACGAGCCGTCGACGATGGGCCTCGGCCCGATCTACGCCTCGCAAAAGGCGATGGAGCGCGCCGGCATCACCGTCGCCGACCTCGACGTGGTCGAGATCAATGAGGCGTTCGCCAGCCAGGCGATCGCCTGCATCCGCGACCTTGGGCTCAAGGACGAGACGATCAACCTCGATGGTGGCGCGATCGCGATCGGCCATCCGCTCGGCGCGACCGGCGCGCGCATCGTCGGCAAGGCTGCCGCGCTGCTCGCCCGCGAAGGCGGCCGCTACGCGCTGGCCACTCAGTGCATCGGCGGCGGTCAGGGCATCGCAACGGTGCTGGAGCGCGCATGATGGACAACGCCGTAAAGAAAGTCTGCGTCATCGGCGCAGGCGTCATGGGCGCGGGTATTGCGGCACAGGTCGCCAATGCCGGCATTCCCGTGCTGCTGCTCGATATCGTGCCGCGTGAAGGCGACGATCGCGATGCAGTCGCCAAGGGCGCGGTTGCCAAGATGCTCAAGACCGACCCCGCGCCCTTCATGTCGAAGCGTGCGGCCAAGCTGGTCGAGACGGGCAATATCGACGATCATCTCGACCGCGTCGCCGAATGCGACTGGATCGTCGAGGCGATCGTCGAACGGCTCGACATCAAGCAGGCGCTTTATGCCAAGCTCGAGGCACTGAAGCGTCCCGGCACCGCGGTCTCGTCGAACACCTCGACGATCCCGCTCGGCCATCTCGTCGACGGCCGCTCGGACCAGTTCAAGGCCGACTTCCTCATCACCCACTTCTTCAACCCGCCGCGCTACATGCGGCTGGTCGAGATCGTTCGCGGTGAGCATACCGGCGTCGCGGTCGCGGAGAAGGTCGAGGATTTCGTCGATCGCTTCATGGGCAAGCGCATCGTCCGCGCAAAGGACACGCCCGGCTTCATCGCCAACCGCATCGGCACCTACTGGCTGGCGATCGCGATCAACGCGGCGATGGACCAGGGGCTGACCGTCGAGGAGGCCGACCAGATCGGCGGCCGGCCGATGGGCGTGCCGAAGACCGGGATCTTCGGGCTCGTCGATCTCGTCGGCGTCGACCTGATGCCGCTGCTGTCGAAGAGCCTCTCGTCGACGCTCCCCGCGGGCGATCCCTATTTTGACACCGTCCGCGACATGCCGCTCGTCGACAAGATGATCGCGGAAGGGTTCACTGGCCGCAAGGGCAAGGGCGGCTTCTACCGCTTCGACAAGGCGACGCGCACCAAGCTGTCGCTCGACCTCGCGACCGGCGACTATCGCCCCGAGGCGAAGCCCGCCGAGCTGCCCGGCAAGACCGGCAAGGATCTCGCCGCGCTGATCGCCGAGCCCGGCAAGATCGGCACCTATGCCTGGACGATCCTCGGCAACACGCTGTCCTACGCGGCGATGCTCGTCGGCGAGGCGGCGGACGATATCGTCGCGATCGATGACGCGATGAAGCTCGGGTACAACTGGAAATACGGGCCGTTCGAGCTGATCGACCGGATGGGGCCGGGCCTGCTCGCCCAGCGTCTCGCCGCCGAGGGCCGCGACGTGCCTGCGATCCTGACGACTGCGGGCGACCGTTCCTTCTACCGCGTCGAGAACGGCAACCGCCAGTATCTGACCACCGGCGGTGACTATGTCGACGTGCCACGCGCCGACGGCGTCGAACTGCTCGAGGACATCAAGCTCCGGTCGCAGCCGGTCCTGACCAACGCCTCGGCGTCGCTCTGGGACGTCGGCGACGGTGTCGCCGCGCTCGAATTCCACACCAAGATGAACGCGCTCGACGATCAGGTCATCGCGCTCATCGAGGAAGCGGTCCCTGTCGTGCGCGAGCGCTTCAAGGCGCTGGTCGTTTATAACGAGGGCAGCAACTTCTCGGCCGGCGCCAATCTCGGCGCGGCGATGTTCGCGGTCGGTGCGGGCCTGTGGGACATGGTCGAGGCCAGCGTTGCGCGCGGTCAGCAGGCATACAAGGCGCTCAAATACGCGCCCTTCCCCGTCGTCAGCGCGCCCGCCGGGCTCGCGCTCGGCGGCGGCTGCGAGATGCTGCTCCACTCGGACGCGGTCCAGGCGCATGCCGAGACCTATGCCGGCCTCGTCGAATGTGGCGTCGGGCTGGTGCCCGGCTGGGGCGGCAATGGCGAGATGCTCGATCGCTGGACGAAGTCGCGCACGCTCCCCAACGGGCCGATGCCCGCGCTGACCAAGGTGTTCCAGGCGGTCTCCACCGCGCAGGTCGCCAAGTCGGCGGCGGAGGCGAAGGAGATGATGATCCTGCGCAAGGACGACGGCATCACGATGAACCGTGATCGCCTGCTCGCCGACGCCAAGGCGAAGGCACTGTCGCTGGTCGAGGGCTATGTCGCCCCCGAGCCGCCGACCTTCCGTCTGGCGGGCGCGAGCGGTCGTACCGGTCTGTCGATGGCGGTGTCCGACTTCCACAAGAAGGGCATGGCGACCGACTATGACGTGGTGGTCGCCGACCGTCTCGCCGAGGTGCTGACCGGCGGCGAGGCCGACCTCGTCGACACCGTCACCGAGGCGCAGCTCCTCGACCTCGAACGCGCCGCCTTCATGGCAAGCGTCAGGGACCAGCGCACCCAGGCGCGCGTCGTCCACATGCTGCAGACGGGTAAGCCACTGCGCAACTGAGACAGTTCCCCCGCGCGAGCGGGGGAACACCCGCGCATGACCAATTTTTCACCTGCCCTGATCAGTAAGAACACTTGACTATTGTTTGTACGAATCTAGGCGGGTCGATGACATGCCGTATACGGCAGCGGACTCGCGAATAGGTCGCGGGGCTCGCAAATACACTGGGTGACCGTACAGATGCGGCGGCCCGACACTAGGAGAGGATAGACGATGTCCCTGATGATGATCGCCGCGCTGCTCGCCGGCGCGCCCGCGACCGCCGACACCGTTGTCGGCCGCTGGCGGACCGAGACGCACAACGCCATCGTCGAGATCGCGCGCTGCGGCCCCTCGATCTGCGGCAAGATCCTGACCTCCGACGCGCTGCGCGCCAACCCGTCGATGAAGGACGCCAACAACAGCAACACCGCGCTGCGCAGCCGCCCGATCCAGGGCATGCAGATGCTCAGCGGCTTCAAGTCCGACAAGGACGGCGTCTGGAGCAGCGGCCAGGTCTACAATGCCGAGGACGGCAAGACCTATAGCGGCAAGATCACCCCGGTCGGCGCGAACCAGCTGAAGCTGCGCGGCTGCGTCTTCTTCCCGCTCTGCAAGACCCAGACCTGGACGCGCGTCCGCTGATCCCAGGTCCCTTTCATCTCCCCAAAAGTTAGCGTTCAGGAATTTTGTAAATGTCGTTTCGTACCAAGGCCCCGTTGCTGGCCGTGACCGCGCTCGTCTCCGCTTTCGGATGCGCCAGCACCGCCTATGCCGACGCCTTCTATCTCCAGGCGCAGTCGGCGCGTGGCGCGGGCCGTGCGTTTTCGGGTGAGGCCGCCGATACCGGCGCCGCATCACTCTGGTGGAACCCCGCCGCGATCGCCGGCATCCGCGACGGCAGCGCGACGCTCAGCGCCAGCGCGATCATCCCGCGCGGCGACGTGATCGACACCGGTTCGCAGATCTGCCGCCCGGGCGGCCAGCCCTGCACCGCGATCAGCGGCCAGTCAAACTCGAGCGACCCGGTCAACAAGGGCGTCGTCCCCTCGGGCGCGGTCGCCTATCCGCTGACCGACCGGATCGCGGTCGGCCTCGTCGTCACCTCGCCGTTCAGCTTCACGACCAACTATGACGCCGACAGCTGGGCCCGCTACAGCGCGGACAAGACCCGTCTGCGCACGATCGACATCCAGCCCTCGATCGGCGTCGAGCTGACCGACTGGCTCCGGGTCGGCGGTGCGCTCAACGTCGAATATACCGACGCGATCCTCAGCAACGCGCTCCCCAACGTCTCCGCCGCGCAGCCCGACGGCCGCCAGGAACTCAGCGGCGACGGCTGGGATCTCGGCTGGACCGCGGGCGTCCAGCTCCACAACGACTTCGCCACCGTCGGCGTCACCTACAAGTCGAGCATCCGCCACAAGCTGAAGGGCGACCTCGTCGTCACCGGCCTGCTCGGCCCGCTCGCCGGCGGCAACACCGAGGTCTCGGGCGCGACCGCCGAGTTCAACACCCCCGGTCAGGTTATCGTCGCGGGCCGCGTCCGCGCCACCGACCAGCTGACGCTCAACGCACAGGTCATCGCGTTCAATTGGAGCAAGTTCGACACGATCGATCTCGGCGCGCCGCTCAACACCGCGATCCCGGAGAACTACCGCGACAGCTGGAGCCTCGCGGGCGGCCTCGACTATGACGTCACGCCCAAGCTGACTGTGCGTGGCGGTGTCCAGCGCACCAAGACGCCGACCCAGGACGGCCAGCGCGACGCGCGCGTCCCCGACGCCGATCGCTGGACCTATGCCGCCGGTGCCTCCTACCAGGTGACGCCGCGCATCGCGGTCGACGCCGCCGCGCAATATGTCGACTTCGAGAACACGACGATCGACCGCGCCACCTTGGTCGCGGGCAGCATCATCCGCACCAACGGCGCGCTCCGCGACGCCAGCGCGATCGTCACCTCGCTCGGCGCCCGCGTCTCGTTCTGACGCCGCCAGCCCCTCCCCGCACCGGGGAGGGGCACCCTACCCCTTCATCCGGATCGTCAGCCCCGACACCGCGAGATCGACCGTCTCGACCGCAGCCGCGACCCGCTGGTTCAGCATCCCGGCCAGATCGCGGAACCGCCGCGCCATCGCATTGTCGGGCACGATCCCCATCCCGACCTCGTTGGTGACCAGCACCAGCCGCCCCGCGACGCGACCGATCGCATCCAGCAGCGCGGCGATCGCCGTCTCCGCATCGGCCTCCGCCAGCATCAGGTTCGACGCCCACAAGGTCAGGCAGTCGACCAGTATCACCCCGTCCGGCGCATCTGCCTCGACGATCGCCTCTGCCAGCGCGAGCGGCGCCTCGACCGTCCGCCACCGTTCGTCCCGCTCGGCGCGATGCCGCGCGATCCGTTCGGTCATCTCCCCGTCGAAAGCCTGCGCGGTCGCGATATAGACCAGCGCGTGGCCCCCTGCCGCCTCTGCCCCCGCCTCTGCTAAAGCCTGCGCATGGCGGCTCTTGCCGGAGCGCGCACCGCCGGTCACCAGCACCGTCTTTCCAAACCCCTGCACGACCGTCTCCTCCATCGCCTCTTGCGCTATCCCCGGCGAATGGCGAAGGCCAGCAGCAACGCCGCGGCATCGCCGGCGCAGGGGACGCATGTGCACGCGCTGATGGAACATGGCGGCCGGATCGACAGCGCGCAGGCGCTGTACCCGCACGCGCCGCGTCCCTGGCTCGACCTGTCGACCGGGATCAACCCCTGCGCGTGGGAGCCGCCCGTCGATCTCGCGGTCGACCTGCGCAACCTCCCCTCGCCCGCCGCGCTCGCCATGCTCGAAGCCGTCGCCGCGCGCCATTTCGGCGCCGACCCCGCGCGCGTCGTCGCGCTGCCCGGCACCGAGATCGGCCTCCGCCTGCTCGGCGCGCTCGGCCTGCCCGCCCCCGCCCGCCATGTCGGCCCCAGCTACGCGACGCACGAAGCGGTCTTCCCCGCGCGTATCTCGATCGACAGCCTCGCCGACGAAGCGGCCAGCGGCGGCACCATCCTGCTCGCCAACCCGAACAACCCCGACGGCCGTCTGGTCAGTCCGGACGCGCTTCGGCCAGTAATCGACCGGCTCCGCGAGCATGCAGGCTGGCTGGTCGTCGACGAGGCCTTCGCCGACACGCTCCCCGACGCCGGCCTGGCCTCGCATCTGTCCGCAGAAGATCCCGTCATCCTGTTCCGATCATTCGGGAAGTTCTTCGGACTCGCCGGCGTGAGGCTCGGCTTCATGATCGCACCGCCCGGCATCGTCGCGCGGGTCCGCGACCGTCTGGGCAGCTGGCCGATCTCCGCCACCGCGCTCGCGATCGGCACCGCCGCCTATGCCGACCGAGCCTGGATCGAGACGGCGCGGAAGCAGCTCGTCACCCGCGCGGCCGCGCTCGACGCGGTGCTGCTCCGCCATGGGCTGACCGCGACGGGCGCCTGTCCGCTCTTCCGCCTCATCGCAACAAACGACGCCAAGTCGCTGTTCGAGCGCCTGAATATGGCGGGCATCCTGACCCGACCCTTCACCTATGACCCCCGCTGGCTGCGTCTCGGCGTCCCCGCCGACGCGGCCGCACTGGCGCGTCTCGACACGGCGCTCGCGCATGGCTGACCCCGTCGCGCTCATCGCCCTCGCACTCGACGCCGCGTTCGGCTGGCCGGAACGGCTTTACCGTCGGATCGGTCATCCCGTCGGTGGGATCGCCGCGATCATCGGCGGCCTCGAAAAGGCGCTCAACCGTCCGTCATGGCCAGACGCGACACGCCGCATCGCCGGAATCGCGACGCTCGCGATCACGCTCGCGGTGACGGGCGGGATCACCTGGGGCGCGACCTGGCTGATGACGACCTATCTCGGCGGCTATGCCTGGATCGGCATCGGCCTTCTCGCCGCCCCCGGTCTCGCCCAGCGCAGCCTCAACGATCACGTCGCCCCGATCGCCGCCGCACTCCGCACGGGTGACGTTCAGGGCGCGCGGATCGCGGTCGGCAAGATCGTCGGTCGCGACACCGACCGGCTCGACGCCGCCGGCATCGCCCGCGCCGGAATCGAAAGCCTTGCCGAAAGCTTCTGCGACGGCATCGTCGCGCCGCTGTTCTGGCTGCTGATCGGCGGGCTCCCCGGGCTGTGGATCTACAAGGCGATCAACACCGCCGACAGCCTGATCGGTCACCGCGAGCCACGCTGGCGCACGTTCGGCTGGGCCTCGGCACGGATCGACGACCTCGCCAACTGGATCCCCGCGCGGATCAGCGGCGCCTTGCTGTGCCTCGCCGGTCCCGGCGGCTGGTGCGTGATGCGGCGCGACGCACGCAAGCACGCCTCGCCCAATGCCGGCTGGCCCGAAGCAGCGATGGCGGGCGTGCTCGACCTCCGCCTCGCCGGCCCGGTCAGCTATGACGGCGTCACCCAGCTGAAGCCCTGGATCGGCAGCGGCCGCCCCGCCGCCACCGCCGCCGACATCGCCCGCGCGCTTCAGGTCTATCGCCGCGCCTGCCTGCTGCTCTGGATCGTCACGGGGGCGCTGCTATGGGTGCGGTGATGCTCCAGGGCACCGGCTCGGACGTCGGCAAGTCCGTGCTCGTCGCCGGCCTCTGTCGCGCGCTCGCCAATCGCGGGCTCTCCGTCCGGCCCTTCAAGCCGCAGAACATGTCGAACAACGCCGCCGTCACCGCCGATGGCGGCGAGATCGGCCGCGCCCAGGCGACCCAGGCGATCGCCGCGCGCACCACGCCGACCACCGACATGAACCCCGTCCTGCTCAAACCGCAGGGCGACCGCAGTTCGCAGCTCGTCGTCCACGGCAAGGTCCGCGGCATCCTGCGCGCGAGCCGCTGGCGCGAGGGACGCGAGGGGCTGATGGACGACGTGCTCGCCAGCTATCACCGGCTGCGTGCGCAGGCGGACATCGTCGTCGTAGAGGGCGCGGGCAGCCCCGCCGAGATCAACCTGCGCGCCGCCGACATCGCAAACATGGGCTTTGCGCGCGCCGCCGGCGTCCCCGTCATCCTGATCGGCGACATCGACCGGGGCGGCGTCATCGCCTCGCTCGTCGGCACGCGCGCGGTGATCGATCCCGCCGACGCCGCGATGATCCACGGCTTCCTCGTCAACAAGTTTCGCGGCGACCCCGCACTGTTCGACGACGGCTATCGCGCGATCGAGGCGCGGTCGGGCTGGCGCGGCTATGGCGTCATCCCCTGGCTGCCCGAGGCCGCCCGCCTGCCGAGCGAGGATGCGGTCATCCTCGAACGCGGGACCGGTCACGGCCGGCAGGACGGCCAGGTCGTCATCGCCTGTCCGATCACCCCGCGCATCGCCAATTTCGACGATCTCGATCCGCTGCGGCTCGACCCCGGCGTCACGTTGGTCATGGTCGCGCCCGGCGAACCGATCCCCGACGCCGACATGATCATCCTCGCCGGCTCCAAGGCGACGATCCCCGACCTCGCCTTTCTCCGCGCGCAGGGCTGGGACATCGACATCCACGCGCATCGCCGTCGCGGCCGCCCGGTGCTCGGGCTGTGCGGCGGCTATCAGATGCTCGGCCGCAGCATCGCCGATCCGGACGGGCTGGAGGGTCCCGCCGGTATCGCCCCCGGGCTCGGCCTGCTCGACGTGGCGACGATCCTGTCCCCCGCCAAGACGCTCGAGCGCGTCGCCGGCACCGCGATCGGCGCACGGTTCGACGGCTATGAAATCCATATCGGCGAAACCACCGGCCCCGACACCGTGCGCGCGGTGACGACCCGCGACGATGGCCGCCGCGACGGCGCGGTCAGTCCCGACGGGCTCGTCTCCGGCAGCTATGTCCACGGCCTGCTCGGCCTCGCGGATCAGCGCCGCGCCTGGCTCAGCCGGCTCGGGGTCGATGCGGTAGGGCCCGACCATTCGGCGTCGATCGACGCCGCGCTCGATGCGATTGCCGAAACGCTCGAACGCCATCTCGATATCGACGCGCTGATCGCAGTGTCGCAGCTCGCCGGCTCAGACGCGGCCGGCAATGGCGAGCGCGACTAGCATCCCGGTCTCGACGAATTCGATCCCCGCACCGTGACAATCCCCCGACACGCCGCCGACCCGCCGGATCAGCCACCAGCCGAATACAGCGATCAGTGCAGGGGCCCCTGCAACGGCATGCACAGGCACCCCTAAACACCCTGTTACGCACCCCCAAAAGACCAGATCGTGCACCCTGATCTTCCCTGCCACCATCCCTCCCAGCCCGCCCTCCCGCAGCAGCGGCACGCACCGCGCCCAGCATAACGGGCCGATCCGCGCGAGCATCGGGACGACGATCACGACCGCCCATCCCTGCGCGGAGACGGCGTGCAATAAGACAAGCTTTGCAATGAGTTGCAAGGCGATCGTTACAACGCCGAAGCTGCCGATATGCGGATCCGCCATTACCGCGATCAGCCGGTCGCGATTGCCGTGCGCGGCACCCAGCCCGTCCGCCAGATCTGCCAGCCCATCCAGGTGCAAAGCCCCTGTAATCGCTACCCAAATTGTCAGCGCGGCGAGCGCACCCGTCCACGGATCGATCAGCGCGCCGACCCACCCCGCCGCCGCGACGACCATCCCGATGCCTGCCCCGACGACCGGGTACCACCGGATTGCGGCGGCAAAATCCTCAGCGTCCGCAGCGACTTGCGGCATCGGCACGCGCGTCAGGAAGCCGAAGGCGACGATCAGCCGCTTCACGAAACCGGATCCGTCTGCAGCGCCACGATCTGCGCCGTCCGGTCCGGCCAGATCCGTAGCGTAACCAGCGCCGCATAGGGCAAATCGAACGCCCAGAGCTCGCGCAACCCGAACCCGCACAGCGATTTCAGCGCCGCACGGATCGCCCCGCCATGTGTCACGATCAATGAGGTTTCAGGCTTAAGGTCCTCAATCGCATCCGTAATTCTAGCGATCAGATCACTCCACCGCTCGCCACCCGGTGGCGGTGCACCATCCGGATCGTCCCAGAACCGCTGCAACGCCGCAGCGTCGATCTCCGCCGCAGCCAGCCCGTCCCAATCCCCGAAATCCAGCTCCCGCCACCGCGCATCAGTCGCTGGAGCCAGCCCCCGCTCCCGCCCGATCGCATCCGCAACAGCCTGCGATCGCATGAGATCAGAACAGACGATCTTCTTGAAATTCAGCGGTTTTACCCGAGCCATACAGGCCGCCAGACCCTCCGCCGTGACCGGACTATCAGTCCGCCCCAGCATCCGCCCGGTTAGTTCAGGCGAACCATGCCGCAACAGGTGGAGCAGGAACGCCCCACTCACGCCACCGACACCCCCGCCTCGGCAAACGTCGCCATCCCGTTATGCGCCGCCAGCGCCGACCGGATCACTCCCACCGCAACCGCCGCCCCGCTTCCCTCCCCCAATCGCATCCCAAGTCTCAGTAAAGGCTCGAGATTCAGCGCGCCGAGCAGTCGCTCATGCCCCGGCTCGGCCGAACAATGCCCGGCAATGCAATGCTCGGTGATGCCAGGATACGCCGCCGCAATCGGCGCGATCGCCGCCGACGAGATGAATCCGTCGAGCACCACCGGCACCCCCGCCAGCCGCGCCGCCACCACCGCGCCAGCGATCGCGACGATTTCACGCCCCCCCACCCGCCGCAACGTCTCGAACGGCGTCCGCGGGAAATCAGCATGCCGCCCGATCCCCGCCTCGACCACCGCGGTTTTCCGCGCGATTCCCGCCACATCGACCCCCGTCCCCGGCCCAACCCAGTCAGCGGCGGTTCCGCCGTAACTGCGCAGACACAGCGCTGCGGCCGACGTAGAATTCCCGATTCCCATCTCCCCCACAACAAGCATGTCGAGCCCCGGCACGACGACGTCCGCACCGATGTTAAGTGCGGCGAGACAAGCGGCTTCGTCCATCGCCGGTGCTATCGTGAAATCCGCCGTGGGGGTTTCCAGATCGATGTCGGCGATGATCAGCTCGAGCCCGACGGCATCCGCCAGCGCATTGATCGCCGCACCCCCATGGCGGAAATTCTCGACCATCTGTGCGGTTACGGAGACCGGAAAGGCGCTGACCCCGTGCACCGCAACGCCGTGATTTCCGGCGAAAATCGCCGCCCTCGCGCGCTCGAACCGCGGCCGCTCGCGCCCCTGCCAGCCCGCCATGAAGACTGCGAGGTCCTCAAGTCGACCAAGCGATCCGGGTGGCTTGGTCAACTGTGTTTGCCGCCGCGATGCCGCCCCTCGCGCGGCTTCGTCCGCCGCAGGAAGGGCCTCCAGCGCCGCCTCGAACGCTGCGACCGTGGGGAACAGCGTCACTGCGCGACATAGCCCGCGGGGGGCGTCCGGGTGATGAAATGCCCCTTGATCCCGGCCGGCCACTGCCGAAACGGCACCTGCCCCTCCGCACTCTCCGCATGCAGCACGGCGTAATCGAGGATCGCCCGCGCCGCTTCCTCATCCGGCGTGAAGCGCCCCAGCACATAGCCGATCTTCTCGGGCCCGCGGACGTGGATGGTGCAGAAGTCCTGGCAGGCGAACAGGCACGGCATCGCCTGGACCGCAATCCCGGCATAGCGCGGATCGCTTGCCTGGACCGCCTGCAACGCCGCGACGAGTCTCGCACCGCCGCGCATGCCCTCGGCATCGTCCTTCGCATCGGTGGACGCGCGGCAGGTGCTGCAGGCGACGACGGCCGCACCGTCTTCGGCGGGAACCAGTAGATTTGGCATTGAAACCCCATGACATACGCGCCCGCGGCACAGGCCGCAGGCTGGTTATGTCGTCGCGCGGGTTTACCCCCGTCCGCTCGGCGCACCCTGGCCGGACGAAAGACGACTGCGACGGGCAGGTCTCCTGGCTCACGGGTCACAGCCCTTCGCGCCGCCTTCTCGGGACCGGGATCCCAATGGCATGATGGCACGATGGCTCGCCGCTTACAGTTGCAGGGGCAGCCGGGGTTCTCCCGTTCCCTTTTCATCCCCGTCGCCGGGGAACCTGTCGCGGTCAGAGGGATAGGCCGGGCGAGCGGCCCGGGTCAATCGCCCTGCGAGCTGTCACGCGTCAGCGGTACCACGACCGGTACGCCCTCGATCGATCCGAACCACGCCCGAACACCATAGGTCTCACGCAGCCGAGCCGGCGTCAGCACTGCCGAAGGCGCGCCGTCGGCGACGAGCCGTCCCGAGTCGAGCACGAGGATGCGATCACAATAGCGTGCGGCCAGCCCCAGATCATGCAGCACGGCGATCACCAGGACACCCCGCGCGGCCTGCGCCCGCAGGATCTCCATGACTGCGATCTGATGCGCGGGATCTAGCGACGCGAGCGGCTCGTCGACGATCAGCGCCGGCGCCTCCACCGCGAGCGCCCTTGCCAGCAGGACGCGGGCCCGCTCACCCCCCGAAATCTCGGTCGCGACACGCGCGGCAAGCGAGGTTACGTCCGCCGCCGCCATCGCACGGGCAATCGCGGCATGGTCGTCCCGTGAGATGCGGGACAGCGGTGCGAGATGGGGCAACCGGCCCAGCGCGACGAGACGTTCGACGCTCAGCGGCCAATGAAGACTTTGACCCTGCGGCAGATACGCGACCGTCCGCGCGATCTCACGTCGCGAGCGCTCCGCCAGCGGAACCCCGTCGAGCAGGATATCTCCAGTAGCGGGAACCAGCCCGAGAAGCGCCTGGACCAGCGTCGATTTGCCCGCCCCATTGGGGCCGACGATCCCGATGAGCGCGCCGCCCTCTGCCGAGAAACTGACATCGTCGACCACGACCCGCCCTGCACGGCGGACGCTGAGGCGGTCCGCGGAGAGGGCTACCATAGCCGCCGCTCGCGCATGAGGTGCACGAGGAACACCGGCACGCCGAGAAACGCAGTAACGACCCCCAGCTTGAGTTCGTTCGACGTCGGGATCACGCGTACCAGCACGTCCGCAAAGGTCAGCAATGCAGCACCGCCCAATGCGGAGGGGAGCAGAATCGTCGATGGCGAACGATCGGTCATCGGCCGGACGAGATGCGGAACGATCAGGCCGATGAACCCGATCGCGCCCGATACCGCGACCGCCCCGCCAACCCCGATCGCCACCCCGACCAGCATCCGCATGCGCGTCCGACGCAGATCGACGCCGAGCGCGCGCGCACCGTCTTCGCCAAGCGTCAGCGCGTCGAGCGCATGGCCGTCCCAGCCGACCAGCACCATGCCGAGTGCGATACAGGGCAGTGCCAGCGCGACATGGCTGAACGACCGGTCTTCGAGCGACCCGAGCAACCAGGTCATGATCTCCATCGCTGCAAACGGGTTGGGGGACAGGTTCAGCGCCAGACTGACCCCCGCGACGGCCAGCGTTCCAACCGCAATCCCCGCGAGGATCAGTGACAAGGCGCTTTGCGACCCGGCCGCCAGCACGAACAGCAACCCCAGCGCCGCGAACGCCCCGGCGATCGCCACGATCGGCAGCATCGCCGGATGTAGCTCCGCCAGCCCGAAATACAGCGCGATCACCGCGCCCAGCGATGCCCCGTTCGACGCGCCCAGCACCGATGGCTCGGCCAGCGGATTGCGCAGGAACCCCTGCAGCGCCGCACCAGAAAGCCCCAGCATCGCGCCGACCGCCAGCCCGAGGATCGCGCGCGGCAGACGGAGTTCGAACAGGATCGCGCGTTCGATCGGATCGCCCTGCCCGCTGAGCGCCCGCACGACATGCGCCAGCGGGATCGCCGCGCTACCCACCGCGACCGACGCGGCGCCGGCCAGCAGCGCAAGCAGCGCTAGGCCACCGACCAATCGCGCACGCGTCACGCGTTCCATAGTGCCAGATCCCACCGCATCGATTTCCGCCTAGCGCATAAGCGGCCGCTGCGGCAGGGTTTTGCGCATGCGCGGCCGCCGTCTCCTGACCATCCTGATGATCGCTGCCGCCAGCGCACCTGCTCCGGCGGCAGCGCCTCGACCGCCGGCGCGTATCGTTTCGCTCAACCTATGCGCTGACCAGTATCTTCTGGCGCTGGCCGACCCCGCGCAGATCGTCGCGCTCACCCGGTTCGCGCGCGATCCGAACATGTCCGCAGCCTCCAACGCCGCGCGTACCATGCCAGTCAGCCGTGGCAGCGCCGAAGACGTGCTGGTGCTCCGCCCCGATCTCGTGATCGCATCGCCGTTCCGACGCCAGACGGTCGCCGCCGTGCTTGCCGGACGGCACGTCGCGACGCTCGATCTGCCCCCCGCGGACAGCTATGCCGCGATCGTGAGGCAAGTCCGTCAGGTTGCCGCCGCCATCGGGCACCCCGATCGCGGCGAAACACTGATCCGCCGGATGGACACCGCGCTCGCACGATTGCCGCGCGCGCCGGGAGGTGGTCGTACGGCGGCCTATTATCAGCGTCGGGGTTTCCTGACCGGTACCGGCACGCTCGTCGACGAACTGATGCAGCGTCTCGGGCTTGCCAATCTCGCGACCCGGCTCGGCAAGCCCGCACTCTCGCAACTCTCGCTCGAACAGATGGTGTTGGCACGCCCGGACTATCTCATAGTCGAAAGCGCCACGGACCGCGTGACCGATCAGGGCACCGAAATGCTGCATCACCCGATTCTCGACGGGATTCCCCGTCTGCGCATCCCCGAGGCGTGGACCGTCTGCGGAGGCCCTGCCTATGTCCGGGCCGCGCAAAGCCTTGCGGCGCAGTTGCGCACGCCGCGTCCGGCCGCTCGTCGCCGCAACCCTTAGAACTCGACGCCAGCCTGGGCCTTGACCCCGCCCCGGAACGGATGCTTGACCAGCCCCATCTCGGTGACGAGATCCGCCGCGGCAACCAAAGCATCGGGCGCGTTGCGCCCCGTCGCCACGACATGCGTCATCGCCGGTCGTGCCGCGAACCCCGCAAGTACCTCGTCGAGTGGCAGATAGTCGTAGCGCAGGACGATGTTGATCTCGTCGGCGATGACCATGGCATAGCTCGGGTCGAGGATCATCCGGCGGACCTCGTCCCACCCTTCGCGCGCCACGGCGATATCGCGGGCCCGATCCTGCGTATCCCAGGTAAAGCCCTCGCCCATCGGCTTGAATTCGACCAGATCGGGAAAGGCGTCAAAGATGACCTTCTCACCGGTCGTCATCGCACCCTTGACGAACTGTACGATCCCAACCTTTCGCCCGTGCCCCATCATCCGCACCGCCATGCCAAGCGCCGCGGTGGTCTTGCCCTTGCCCGGCCCGGTGTGGACCATGAGCAGGCCCTTTTCGATCGTCTTGGCCGCGACGATCTTGTCCTGGACGACCTTCTTCTTGGCCATCCGCGCCGTGTGCTCCGCCTCGCTCCGCATCAGAATGCTGCCTTCACGCCGGCATAGGCACCGCGCCCCTGACCGACATAGCTGAGCACCTCCTCGTACCGCTCGTCGAAGAGGTTTTCGACCCGACCGAAGACCGATAGCCGGGACGTCAGCTTGTACGCCGCGTTCAGGTTGACGAGGACATATTCCTGGAGCGAGACGCGGACAGGGACATAGCTCGGATCGGTATAGGCATCGTCCTGCTGCCGGCCATTATACCGGACGGCGAGCGTTGCCGAGGCGCGCTCGTCGCGACTGAACGCAGTCATGTTGATGCTGCCGATATGGCTGGGGCGCCGGATCTCCACGCCCCCGTCCTCGCGCGCCTTCAGATAGGTATAGGCGAGGTCGAAGCGCAGCTGCGGAATCGGCTGGGCTGTGGCAAACACCTCGACGCCATGCTGCGTCGATCGCGTATTGCGGTTGCCGGGCGTCGCGACGAAGTCGGGGGCAGGATAGGTGGTAAAGATCTCGTTCGTCAGCCGACTGTCGAAATAGGTCGCGCCGATCGTCGCACGATCCCCCCCGAAAGCCTGTTCGACCCCGGCTTCCCACCCCTTTGACTTCTCCGGCTTGAGGTTCGGATTGCCGATATAGCGACCGTCGGAATAACCGAAGAGATCGAAATAGCCGGGATTCTTCACGCCCGTCCCGTAGGCGCCACGCACCCGCGTCCCGGTCGCAAAGCGATAGCTCGCCTGCGCGCGATAGGTGGTGGTGTCATCGAACCGGTTATTCTCGTCGCGCCGCACCGATCCGCCGATTGCGAGCGCATCGTCGACGACGACGTCATACTGGCCAACGAGCCCGACATTGTCGGTATGCCGCCGTCCCGTAAAGACGAACTCCGAAGGAGCCGCGCTAAGCGTCTGGAACTCCTCGCGCTCGACATCGACCGCGGCAGTCAGCCGATGCCGGATGCGATCGGTCCCGAACCGGAACGCGCTTTCGAACGATCCCTTGTACCGCCGTCCCTTGTTACCAAAGCTCAAGGCATCGTCGACCAGCGCCCGGCGTGTCGTATCGGCAAACTGGCCGCTGAGCGCATTCGTCCAGCGGCCATCCGCCAGCGCCAACTCGGCCCGGACGAGCCCGTAATATGCCTCGACCGTGCTGCGCGCGCCTGGCGTATCGACGATCGTGCCGAACTGCGGGCCGCTCAACGCAGTGTCGTTGCTGTCGGCATCGGTATAGCTGTAACGCCCGACGCCCGTGACCTTCAGCGTGTCGGTCGGCGACCAGCTGAGCTTGCCCGTCGCGCCGACGCTCTTCGCGCCGATGTCGCGCGATCCGCCCCGTGCGGTCGGCGTGCCGTCGGTGAGGTAGGTCGAGCTCGACAGCGCGTAATCGAGATTGCCCGCTACGCCCGCGACCCGGGCGCCTCCCGAAAACGTGCCGAACGATCCCCCCTCGGCCCGCAGCGATACGCCCGGGGCCTCCGCGCCGCTGAGCGTGAGATACTGGATGACGCCGCCGATCGCGTCGGACCCGTACAGCGCCGATTGCTGCCCGCGCAGCACCTCGACCCGTGCCGCCTCGTCGGCAATCAGCGTGCCGAAATCATATTCGCCCTGATAGGGATCGGACACTTCGATCCCGTCGATCAGCACCAGCACGTGATTGCCCTCCGACCCACGGATCCGGACCTGCGTCGTCCCCCCGACCGCGCCGGTCCGGCTGATCGCCAGTCCAGGGACGTCGCGCAACACGTCGGACACGATCCGGGTCTGGCGCTGGTCAAGCATAGCGGCGTCCAGCACCGTCACCGACGCACCGATCTGATCGGCCGGAACCGCGTCGCCCGATCTCGATGCGGTAACCACCAGCTCAGCGCCGCCCGCTGCCGCCTCGCCCGTCGCCGCAGTAACCGGATCGGGCTCGGCCGCGGCCGGCGATGCAAAGGCCGTGGCGGTGGCGAGCGCCACAAGCGAAACGAAAATTCTGGTCATGAAACGATACCCCCGGCGTCACGAGCGACCGGCCGGGGCCTGCCGTCCGATGCTACGGACAGCCGGCGCAACGCTTGGGGTGTACGCCGAACCGCACCAGCCACGCGCACCGATGCGGCCCCCGCCGCATGGTTCGTCGCTCAGACGGAGTACCGTGCCGCGGTCATCCCCTGGACCATGGCAAGAGCGACCGAGCGCCGGCAGGTCTCCTGGCTCACGGGTCGACGCCCGGTACGCGACCTTCCCGGGCCCTGCGCTTGCGCTCAGGCCTAGTGGTCGTCCCCCCGTGATGAAGGGACATGCGCACCGCACTCACCGCTTACAGTTGCAGGGACAGCCGCGGCATGAGGAGGATCGCCTCCCGCACCGCATTCCCTTTGAAGCCCCGAGGGGCACCGACGCGATCTGCGACCCCGGCCTTCACCGGTTTCGCAGGGCGACGGTAGCGCAGAAATTTCCTGCCGCCAATGGGCCTAGAGTCGCGCGAGGATCGCCCGCGCCTGACGTAAGTGCGGCGCATCGATCATCCGCCCATCGAGTTGCAGCGCGCCCGCCTCGGGAGCCGCCGCAAACGCAGCGACGACGGCGTGCGCATGTGCAACGGTCGCCGCATCCGGCGTGAACGCGGCGTTGATCGTGGCGACCTGCGACGGATGAATCGCCATCATGCCGGTAAAGCCGTCCCGGCTGCCGCGCGCGGCATAGGCTGCCAGCCCGTCAATGTCCGCGATTGCGGGATAGACCGTCTCGATCGCCGCGACGTCCGCCGCATGTGCGCCGAACAGCAGCAGCGATCGTACGAGCTTATAGGGTTCGGTATAGGATCCGTCGTCCTCCCGACTGGTCGCCGCGCCGATCGCCGCGGGCAGGTCTTCGGCGCCCCAGGTCAGGCCGCATAACCGGTCGTTGACCCGCGCATATTCGCCCAGTGTGAAGATCGCGGCGGGCACTTCGGTCGCGATCGGCAGGATCGGCGGACAGTCATCGCCATAAGCCTCGACCAACGCGAGGACGGTCGCGGGTCCTGTCGCCTTGGGCAGCATGATCGCATCGGCGCCCCTCGCGGCAGCGAGATCGTCGTCCAGCCACCCCGAGTCGACGGGATTGATCCGGACCATCCGCACGACGTCGGTGTGGTCCTGCAACGCGGCCCGGACCGCCTCGCGGGCAACGGCCTTGCGGGTGAGCGCGACCGAATCCTCCAGATCGAGGATGATGGCATCGGCCCCGCTCGCTGCGGCCTTCGCAAAACGCTCGGGCCGGTCTGCGGGCACGAACAGCAGCGAGCGCAACCTCATGCCGGCGTCCGCAGCAGCAGTGCCGAGCGGAGGCACTGACAGACGATCTCGTCACGCTGGTTGATCAGCTGGTGCATGAATGTGACGATCCCGGCGTTCGGGCGTGACCGGCTGGGCTTAAGCTCGGCGACCTCGGTCTCGGCGCGCATCGTGTCGCCGATGAAGACGGGTTTTGGATGCACGAGCTTGTCGTAACCGAGATTGGCGACGAGCGTCCCGAGCGTCGTGTCGCCAACCGACAGGCCGACCATCAGCGCGAAGGTGAAGGTGCCGTTGACGAGGATCTGGCCGAATTCGCTCGCCTTCGCCGCTTCGGCATCGAGGTGCAGCGGCTGCGGGTTGTGCGTCATCGTCGAGAACAGGAGGTTGTCCGTCTCCGTGACGGTGCGGCGGATCTCATGGACGATCCGGTCGCCGACCGTCCATTGGTCGAAATAGCGGCCGGCCATCAGTCATCCTTCTCGATACGCGCGAGCACCATGCCATCGCTCACCTGCCCGCCTTCGATCGCGGTCAGTTCGGCAACCGTCCCGTCGAACGGCGAGATGAGCGAATGCTCCATCTTCATCGCCTCCAGCGTCACGAGCTTCTGCCCCTTTGCGACATGGTCCCCGATAGCCACGTCGACCGCGATGATCCGTCCCGGCATCGGTGACAAGATCGCGCCATCCGCTGCCGCCCCCATCGCCGCGCCAGACGCACGCCAGGGCCGCAACTGCCAGGTCTGCCCGGCATCGGAAACGAGGGCGGCATCGACTGGTTCATGGACGCCGCGACCGTCGAGATCGATCGTCACGACGTCGTCGTTGAGCAGGAACCGCGCCGTCTTCAAAGGTACCGCGTTGAGGCGAAAGCCCGCCATCGGTTCGACGCGTACGAGCGTGCGCGCGGCCTCGATCAGCGCTTCCTCGCTGGGCTGCGCCGGGGGCATCAGCGCCGCCCCCTCGCGCGCAATCAGCCCGGTATCTAGCGTTGCGGCGACGAAATCCGGGTGATCGAGTGCCTGGACGAGAAACCCCGCATTCGACCGGACCGGCCAGACGACCGCCTTGTCCAGCGCCTCCGCCAACGTCTCGCGCGCGGCTTCACGCGTGTCGCCCCAGGCAATCACCTTGGCGATCATCGGGTCGTAATAGGGCGAGATGTCCGCCCCCTGTTCGACACCCGTATCGACCCGCGTCGCATCACCCAGATCGAACGCCTCGAGCCGGCCGATCGACGGCAGGAACCCCTTGGCGGGATCCTCCGCATAGAGCCGCGCCTCGATCGCCCAGCCGCGGATCGCAAGATCATGCTGCTGCAGCGGCAACGCCTCGCCGCTGGCAATCCGCAGCTGCCACTCGACAAGGTCTTGTCCGGTGATTTCCTCGGTGACGGGATGCTCGACCTGCAACCGGGTGTTCATTTCCATGAACCAGATCCGATCGGCGCGCAGGCCTTCGCTCGCATCGGCGATGAACTCGATCGTACCCGCGCCGACATAGTTCACGGCCTGCGCAGCGCGCACCGCCGCCGCGCAGATCGCCGCGCGTGTCGCATCATCCATGCCGGGGGCCGGGGCCTCCTCGATCACCTTCTGATGCCGGCGCTGCAACGAACAGTCACGTTCGAACAAATGGACGACGTTGCCCTGACGGTCGCCGAACACCTGCACCTCGATATGCCGCGGCGACAGGATATATTTCTCGATCAGCACGTCGGTATTGCCGAACGACGCAGAGGCCTCACGCTGGCACGAAGCGAGCGCGTCGACAAAGTCGGCGGACGCATCGACGCGGCGCATACCCTTGCCGCCGCCGCCCGCAACGGCCTTGATCAGGACCGGGTAGCCGATGGCATCCGCCTCGCGCTGGAGCCGATCGGGCGACTGGTCTTCCCCCAGATAGCCCGGTGTCACTGGGACCGCGGCCGCCATCATCCGCTGCTTCGCGGCATCCTTCAACCCCATCGCGCGGATGCTGTCGGGATCGGGGCCAACCCACAGGATCCCTGCTTCGAGCACGGCCTGCGCGAAGTCCGCATTCTCGGACAGGAACCCGTACCCCGGATGAATAGCCTCAGCGCCGGTGGCGAGCGCGGCGGCGATGATCCGTTCGCCGACCAGATAACTCTCGCGCGCCGGGCTCGCGCCGATATGCACCGCCTCGTCAGCGTGCCGGACATGCAGTGCGCCCGCATCGGCATCGGAATAGACCGCGATCGTGCGGATTCCTAACGCCCGAGCTGTACGGATGATGCGGCAGGCGATCTCGCCGCGGTTGGCGATGAGCAGTGATTCGATCATTGCGCGGGGCATCCGGTGGTCCGCTTGGACCAGGTGATGTTGAAGATCTTCCACCGGCCCGCTTCGCGCACCATGTCGAAATGGTCGGTCCCGCAATGCGCGACCCGGCCGTCGATGGTGAAGACATAGGGCGACCATACCATCGCGATATCGCCATCGATATCCACGGCGGGATCCGTCAGGCGTTCCGCATATCGCTCCGGTCCGGGCTTCAGACCGGCGGCGAAGTCGGACCAGCCGGTCCGGCGAATGTTGCGCGTGCCGTCGGCCTTTTCCTCCACTGCCGTAGCGCCCCCCTCGGGGCGCACCTGTGCGAGCAGTGCCTGGCCATCGCGGGCGGCCAACGCGGCGAACATCGCGTCGATCGGCACCATGACGCCGGTCTCCTCGGTCACCACGGCTGGCGGCAAGCCGGTGCCCTTGACGATCGGCTGGACCGGCGTGACCTGACCCGCGGCCAGCAGAAACGATAGCAGGATCATCGGCTTACATCCTGAACACACCGAACGCGGGGCGTTCGGCGATGGGAGCGTTGAGCGTCGCGGCGAACGCGAGGGCGAGCACGTCGCGGGTCTGCGCGGGATCAATGATCCCGTCATCCCACAGCCGCGCGGTCGCGTACCAGGGATTTCCCTCGTCCTCATATTTCTGACGAACCGGCGCCTTGAACGCTTCCGCCTCCTCCGCCGTCCAGTCGTCCGCGTCGCGGTGAACGGTGGCGAGGACCGAGGCCGCCTGTTCGCCGCCCATCACGCTGATCCGGCTGTTCGGCCAGCTGAACAGGAAACGTGGCGAATAGGCGCGTCCGCACATGCCGTAATTGCCGGCGCCGAAACTGCCGCCAATCAGCACCGTGATCTTCGGCACGGTCGCGGTCGCGACTGCCGTCACGAGCTTTGCACCATGTTTGGCAATGCCTTCCGCCTCGTACTTCCCGCCCACCATGAAGCCCGAGATGTTCTGGAGGAACAGCAGCGGTACCTTGCGCTGGCAGGCGAGCTCGATGAAATGCGCCCCCTTCTGGGCGCTTTCGCTGAACAGGACGCCGTTGTTGGCGAGGATCGCGACGGGGAGCCCGTGGATATGCGCGAACCCGCACACCAGCGAGGTACCATAGAGCGCCTTGAACGCATGGAATTCGCTGCCATCGACGAGCCGTGCGATCACTTCGTGCACGTCATACGGTGCACGGACGTCGGACGGCACGACTCCGTAAAGCCCCTCGGCGTCGTATTTCGGCGGGCGTGCCGGTTGCCGGTTCACCGTGACAGGGACCTGTGGCGGCAAGGTCGAGACGATGTCGCGAACGATCGTCAGCGCGTGGTCGTCCGATTCCGCGACATGATCGACGACGCCCGACCGCCGTCCATGTGTGTCCGCGCCGCCGAGGTCCTCCGCGGAAATCACCTCGCCCGTCGCCGCCTTGACCAGCGGCGGCCCGGCAAGGAAGATCGTGCCCTGCCCGCGGACGATGATCGTCTCGTCGGACATTGCCGGGACATAGGCGCCGCCCGCGGTGCAGCTTCCCATCACGCAGGCAATCTGCGGAATCCCCAGCGCCGACATCTGCGCCTGGTTGTAGAAGATCCGACCGAAATGCTCGCGATCGGGAAACACCTCCGCCTGATGGGGCAGGTTCGCTCCGCCACTATCGACGAGATAGATGCAGGGCAGCTGATTTTCCTGTGCGATTTCCTGCGCTCGCAGGTGTTTCTTGACGGTCAGTGGGAAATAGGTCCCCCCCTTTACCGTCGCATCGTTGCACAGGATCATGCACTGCAGACCGGCAACGCGGCCGATACCCGCAATCACCCCCGCGCCGGGCACCGCATCGTCATACAGCCCATTGGCGACGAGCTGGCCGATCTCGAGGAACGGCGAACCCGGATCGAGCAAGCGCTCGACCCGGTCGCGCGGAAGCAGCTTGCCACGCGCAACGTGCCGGTCGCGCGACCGGGCGTCCCCGCCGAGCGCGACGCGCGCAACGTCGTCGCGCAGGCGCTGGGCGAGTGCGCGGTTGTGCGCCGCATTCGCCTGGAACGTCTCGGCGTCGACCGACAGCTTCGTATCGAGGACGGGACCGCTCACCGTTCACCTCGCCGCGACCTGATCCGCACGCTCATTGCATCACCTTAGGCGCGGCACCGATCAGTTCGCGTCCGATCAGCATCCGGCGAATCTCGTTCGTCCCCGCGCCGATATCGAGCAGCTTGGCGTCGCGCATGAAGCGCTCGACCGGCCAGTCCTTGGTATAGCCCGCGCCACCCAGAGCCTGGATCGATTCCAGCGAGACCTTCACCGCGCTCTCGCTCGCCAGCAGGATCGCGCCCGCTGCGTCGAACCGCGTCGTCTTGCCCGCATCGCAGGACCGCGCGACGGCATAGACATAGGCACGTGCGGAACTCAGCGCGACATACATGTCCGCGACCTTCGCCTGGATCAGCTGGAACTGCCCGATCGCAGTCCCGAACTGCCTGCGTTCGCGGACATAGGGGATGACCACATCGAGACAGGCCTGCATGATGCCGAGCTGAATGCCCGCGAGCACCGCGCGCTCATAGTCGAGGCCCGACATCAGCACACCAACGCCGCCATTCTCCGGTCCCATCACCGCGTCGAACGGCACGTGGCAATCGGTGAAGACGAGCTCGGCGGTCGGGGATCCCCGCATGCCCATCTTGTCGATCTTCTGCCCGATCGCGAATCCCGGCATGTCCTTCTCGATCAGGAAGGCGGTAATCCCTTTCGATCCCTCGCCCGTCTTCGCATAGACGACGAGCGTATCGGCATAGGCCGCGTTGGTGATCCAGAACTTGGTGCCGTTCAGGACATAGCCGTTCTCGGTCTTCACCGCCTTCAGCTTCATCGACACGACGTCGGATCCCGCCCCGGCTTCGGACATCGCGAGGCTTCCGACATGCTCGCCGGACACCAGCTTGGGCAGGTATTTCGCCTTTTGCTCGGCATTGCCCCAGCGGCGGATCTGATTGACGCACAGATTGGAATGCGCGCCATAGCTCAAGCCGATCGACGCCGATGCGCGCGATACTTCCTCGACCGCGACAACATGCTCGAGATAGCCGAGCCCGAGCCCGCCAAACTCTTCCTCGACGGTGATGCCGTGAAGCCCCAGCTCGCCCATCGCCGGCCAGAGCTCGCGGGGAAACCAATCCTCCGCATCGATCTTAGCCGCCAACGGAGCGATCTTCTCCTTCGCAAAACGCTGCGTCGTGTCGCGGATCATGTCCGCGGCTTCGCCCAGCGCGAAGTCGAAATCTGGCGTCACGAAACTCTCCTTACCATTCTATCCCCGTGGCTTGCCGGGCTATTCTCATTATCGTTCGCGCTTGGCGCTCAGCGGGGGTCAGGGACCGCAGCCGTCGCGCCGAGCGTCGTGATCACGCCGTCTACGACCGTGATCGGCCAGACCGCAAGCGCTTGACCCACGCAGGGGCCGCCGACGCAGCGGCCATCGTCGATTCTGAACAGTGCGGAATGCCACCCACAGACGATCAAGTCGCCATTCGGGCTCAGATAGTCGTCGAGGGCGCGCGCCAGTGGCAGTCCGGCGTGCGGGCAGCGGTCGACATAGCCGACGACCCCGTCACCGCGCCGAACCGCAAAACCGTGGAACCGCCCCGCGCGCATCTGCACGACATAGCCTCTCGACTGGCCGGGTGCGATCGCCTCGATCGACCCGAGCGCAATCCCGGCCGGCGTGGCGAACAGCCGCACCGACGACGGAGTATCGCTCACGACATTGCCGTCGCTAGGCTCGCCCTGCATGTCCGTCATGACGTCGTCACGCGTCGACCGTGATCACCCCACGCCGGATCTGGTCGAGTTCGATCGATTCGTACAGCGCCTGGAAGTTGCCGTTGCCGAACCCCTCATTACCCTTGCGCTGGATGACCTCGAAAAAGATCGGCCCGAACAGCGGTTCGGTGAAGATCTGGAGGAGCAGCCCCTCCTCACCGACATTGCCGTCGAGCAGGATCCGGTTGCGCCGCAGCCGCTCGAGATCCTCGCCATGGTTCGGCACGCGCTTGTCGACCAGTTCGTAATAGGTCTCGATCGTGTCCTGCAGCCGCACGCCGCGCGCGCGCAGTTTCTCGACGGTCGTGTAGATATCGTCGGTGGTCAGCGCGAGATGCTGGATGCCTTCGCCATTATAATCGCGGATGAACTCCTCGATCTGGCTGTGGTCGTCCTGGCTCTCGTTCAGCGGGATCCGGATCGCGCGATCGGGCGCGATCATCGCCTGGCTGAACAGGCCCGTCGCCTTGCCCTTGATGTCGAAATATTTCTGCTCTTCGAACCCGAAAATCTGACCGTAAAAGGTCGACCAGGTCCGCATCTGCCCGCGCTTTACGTTGTGGGTAAGATGGTCGAGCAGATCGAGACCGACCGAATTCTCGGCCTCGGCCTCTGCCGCACCTGGGATCTGATCCCACGCATCGTACAGGCTGCCCGCGCCGCCATGACGGTCGACGAGATAGAGCAACGATCCGCCGATCCCCTCCAGCGCGTAGCTCTCGTCGCCCAGCGCCCCCAGCGACGCATCGGCCGACTTCGCACCGCGTGCCAACGCAGCGTCGAAGGCCGCCTTGGCATCGGCAACACGGAACGCCATGCCATTAGCCGAAGGACCATGGTCGGCGCGGAACGTCGCCGCCTGCCCAGTCGGCTCCGCATTGAGCAAAAGGTTGATGCGACCCTGCTTGTAGCGGGTCACTGCCTTGGTCGGATGCCGGGACGCGGGCACGAAACCCAATTGCTCGAACTGTTTGCCCATCGCCGCCGGATCGGGCGATGTGAACTCGCAGAACTCGAAACCATCCAACCCCATCGGGTTGACGTCCATATGCTCCATGATGCGACAGCCTCTCACAGCTTTATAGTATCGTTGGATACCAACTGCGCGTTTGCGCAGATCGTGTCAACTGATACTATCCCGTGCCATGACCGCCCCATCCGACCGCCCGCTGCTGCTCGACGACTTCATCCCGTTCCGGCTGTCGTTCACGTCGAACCTCGTCAGCGACACGATCGCGCGCAGCTATGAATCGCTGTTCGGCCTCTCGATCCCCGAATGGCGACTGGTCGCCGTCATCGCGGAAACCGGCGGCATTACGCAGGCGGAAATCGGTCATCGTACGCGCATGGACAAGGTTACGGTAAGCCGCGCGGCCATTGCGTTGGTCGAGCGCGGCCTCCTCGAACGGCGCGCCAATGCCAGCGACCGTCGCTCGCACCTTTTAATGCTCAGCGATGCCGGGCGCACGCTTTACGCTGCGGTCGCACCCAAGGCACGCGATCTGGAGGCGCGGATCTTTGCGCAGTTCGACCCGGCCGAAGTCGCCGCGTTCACGGCGATGCTCCGCCGGATCGACGCGGTGACCAGCGCGCTCGATCAGCCGGCCCAGGGCGGTGACGGTGTCCACAGCGTCCGTAAATAGTCGAGCAGTGCGACAACCGACGACGGCACTGCGCCGCGCGGGTGCAGCGCGAAGATCCCGACATCCGCGCTCCCCTCGATCGCCGGCAGGACGCGAACGAGCCGCCCCGCCGCCAGATCGCTGCTGACGTCCCACAGCGACCGCAGCGCGATCCCGACGCCCGACAGCGCGAGTTCTCTCACGACCTCGCTCGAATTCGTGCGGACGTGGCTCGCGGCATCGATCGTGAAATCGCCGTCAGGCCCCGTCAGCCGCCACGGCATTTGGCCGCGCGCCGCGAGCAGACGATGATCACCCAGCGCCGCCGCGCTGTCGGGAATGCCCGCCGTTTCGAGATAAGCGGGTGCGGCACACAGGACCCGGCGGCTGTCGCCCAGCCGGTGCGCGTCAAAACCCGGCTCGACCGTCGGCGCGATCCGGATCGCGAGGTCGATCCCTTCGCCGAGCAGGTCCGAAAAACCGTCTGACAGATTTAGTTCGAGCGCGATGTCGGGATGCGCATCGAGAAAGGGCTTGAGCCGAGGTGCGATATGCAAGCGCCCGAACGACGTCGGCGCGCTGACGCGGAGCGGACCGCTCGGCCCGGCGGCCCGGTCGCCGACCCGCCCCTCGGCCTCCCGGATCGCGGCAAGGATCGCGACCATGTCCGCGTGATATCGCTCGCCTCGCGCCGTCGGCTCGAGCCGCCGCGTCGTACGATTGAGCAGCCGCACTCCGAGCCGCGTCTCGAGCCGGACGATCCGTTTCGATACCATCGCCGGGGAGATGCCGCGCAAGCGGGCAGCTCCGCTCAGGCTTCCTGCCGCGACGACGTCGACGAACAAGGCGGCATCCGGATCCATTCATTCCCCCAGTGATCGACAGCTTCAACACTTGATCGTCTACCGAACAGCCTGGCGGTCGTATAGGATGGTCGTCAGATAGGGAGAGAGCGATGACCGCGACGTCAGACGACATGATCGACAAGGCGGGGCTGCGTGTCGCCGCACCGCTGGCACGGTTCCTCGAAGACCAGGCGCTGCCCGGCACGGGAGTCGACCCGTCCGCCTTCTGGTCCGGAATGGCCGACATCTACGCCCGCTTCGCACCCGAAAATCGCGCGCTGCTTGCCCGCCGCGATGCGCTGCAAGCGAAGATCGACGCCTGGTACAGCGCGCTTGGCGGCCGCCCCGTCGATCCGGATGCCCAGGCGCGCTTCCTCCGTGAGATCGGTTATCTCGTCGAGGAGCCTGCGCCGTTCGTCGCGACCTCGACCGGTGTCGATGACGAAGTGGCGCGGCTGGCAGGCCCGCAGCTGGTCGTGCCGATCCTCAATGCCCGGTTCGTCCTCAACGCCGCAAACGCGCGCTGGGGCAGCCTGTACGACGCGCTCTACGGCACCGACGTGATCCCCGGAACGCCGTCCGGTCGGGGTTATGATCCGGACCGCGGTGCGCAGGTGATCGCCTGGGCCAAGGCGTTCCTCGATTCCAGCGTGCCGCTTGCGACGGGTTCGTGGACCGACTGGGACGGCAGCCCGCCCGTGCTGGCACAACCGGATCAGCTCCGCGGCCATGCCGGCAGCACGATCCTGTTGCGCCACAATGGCCTGCACATCGAACTTGTCATCGATCGCGACCATCCGATCGGCGCGTCCGACCCCGCCGGACTCGCCGATGTCCGGCTCGAATCCGCGCTCACGACGATCGTCGACCTTGAGGACTCGGTCGCAGCGGTCGACGCCGACGACAAGGTCGCGGCCTATGCCAATTGGCTGGGCCTGATGAAGGGCGATCTGGAGGCGCAGTTTGACAAGGGAGGCCGGACGCTGACCCGGTCGCTGGAGGACGACCGGCGCTACACCGCGCAGGACGGGTTGGAGATCGTCCTGCCGGGGCGCAGCTTGTTGTTCGTCCGCAATGTCGGCCATCTGATGACCACACCCGCGATCCATCTGCCCGATGGGACGGAGGCGCCCGAGGGCATTCTCGACGGGATCGTGAGCGCGATGATCGCGCTGCACGATCTGAACGGCACCGGTCGCTTCCGGAACAGCCGCGAGGGTTCGATCTACATCGTCAAGCCTAAGATGCACGGCCCCGACGAAGCGGGCTTCACCAATCGGCTGTTCGATGCGATCGAGGATCTGCTCGGGCTCGACCGCCACACGATCAAGGTCGGCGTGATGGACGAGGAACGCCGCACTTCGGCCAATCTGGCCGCCTGCATCGCCGCGGTGAAGGACCGCATCGTGTTCATCAACACGGGGTTCCTCGATCGCACGGGCGACGAGATGCACACCGCGCTGCGCGCTGGACCGATGATCCGCAAGAGCGAGATGAAGGCCAGCGCCTGGATCGCTGCCTATGAGGATCGCAATGTCCAGATCGGCCTCGCCTGTGGCCTCAGCGGTCACGCGCAGATCGGCAAAGGCATGTGGGCCGCGCCCGATCGCATGGCGGACATGCTCGATCAGAAGATCGCGCACCCGATGACCGGCGCCAACACTGCCTGGGTCCCCTCGCCCACCGCTGCGACGCTCCACGCGACGCATTACCACCGCGTCGACGTCTTCGCGCGGCAGGCAGCACGACAGAGCGAGCCGGTCACGCCGCTCGAGAAGCTGCTGACGATCCCGCTGGCGCACGGCCATAACTGGTCCCCCGACGAGATCCGCGACGAGCTTGAGAACAATGCGCAGGGCATTCTCGGCTATGTCGTGCGCTGGATCGACCAGGGCGTCGGCTGCTCGAAAGTGCCGGACATTCATGACATTGGCCTGATGGAAGATCGCGCGACCCTGCGGATCAGCTCGCAACATATGGCGAACTGGATGCTCCACGGCATCGCAACGCCCGCCGAGGTCGATGCCGCCTTTGTGAAGATGGCGGCCAAGGTCGATGCGCAGAATGCTTCCGATCAGCACTATCGGCCGATGGCAGGGCACGAAGCAACCAGCCTTGCCTATCGCGCCGCCCGCGCGCTTGTCTTCGAAGGGCTTGATCAGCCGAACGGCTATACCGAACCCCTGCTCCACCGCTTCCGGCAGGAGGCGAAAGCAGTACGAACTGGTAACAGTTGACACCATATTAGCCGGGGGCCATCGTTCGGAGCGAAACCCCCGGCCACCGCGGCACGTCGAACAGGGGTGCGCGAGGAGAGTGTTACGATGGCCAATGACCCGGCCGACACCGGCTATATTTCGGGCTTCGGCAACCATGTCGCGACCGAGGCCGTCGCAGGCGCGCTGCCCGTCGGGCGCAATGCGCCGCAACGACCTCCCTTCGGGCTGTACACCGAACAGCTATCGGGCACGGCCTTCACCGCACCGCGTCACGAGAACCGGCGGAGCTGGCTATACCGCATGCGCCCGACCGCCGAACATCCGCCCTATGTACGATATGACGGCGCCGCACGTTTCACGGCGGGCGCGCAGGACGGTCCGCTGGCGCCCAACCGTCTGCGCTGGGACCCGAGCGCGCCGCCGCCAGCGGGAACCGACCTGATCGACGGCATGACGACGATGCTCGCCACCCGCGATCCTGCGGATCTGGAGGGCGTCGCGGTGCATCTCTATGCCGCCAATCGCGACATGACGGCGCGGGTCTTTGTCGATGCCGATGGCGAACTGCTGTTCATTCCGCAGTCCGGCCGGCTCGAGCTTCTGACCGAGCTCGGCCGGATCACGGTCGCACCCGGTCAGATCGCGCTGGTCCCGCGCGGTGTCCGGTTCCGCGCGCTGCTGCCCGATGGCCACGCGACGGGCTATGTCGCGGAAAACCACGGTGCGCTGTTCCGCCTCCCTGACCTCGGTCCGGTCGGCGCCAACGGGCTGGCCAATCCACGCGATTTCGAAACGCCTGTCGCCTGGTTCGAGGATCGCGACAGGCGGTTCGAGGTGATCCAGAAGTTCATGGGATCGCTGTGGTGCACGACGCTCGAGTACAGCCCGCTCGATGTCGTGGCGTGGCACGGCAACCTGGCGCCGTGGCGCTATGATCTCGCCCGGTTCAACACGATCAACACGGTGAGCTTCGACCATCCCGATCCATCGATCTTCACCGTTCTGACCTCGCCCTCCGACGTACCCGGCCGCGCCAATGCCGATTTCGTCGTCTTCCCGCCGCGCTGGATGGTTGCCGAAGACACGTTCCGCCCGCCCTGGTTCCACCGCAACGTTATGTCGGAGGCGATGGGTCTGATCCACGGCGCCTATGACGCCAAGGCGGCCGGCTTCACGCCCGGCGGTCTGAGCCTACACAATCTGATGGCAGGCCACGGTCCCGATCTCGACAGCTGGACCGCCGCGACGAACGCCGATCTCAAGCCGCACAAGATCGACGGCACCATGGCCTTCATGGTGGAGAGCTGCTGGCCCTACCGACCGACGCCGCATGCGCTGGCGCATGCCCAGCTCGACTACGACGCGGTTTGGGCCGATTTCCCCAAGGCGGTGCTGCCGGCATGATCCTGCACGGCTATTGGCGGTCGACAACCTCGTACCGTGTGCGGATCGCGCTGAACCTGAAGCAGTGCGCGTATGAGCAACGCACGCACAATCTCAGGACCGGCGCACAGCGTGACGCGCGCTATCTCGCGCTCAACCCGCAAGGGCTGGTGCCCGCGCTGGACATTGGCGACGGCACGATCCTGACGCAGTCGCCCGCCATCCTCGAATGGCTCGACGCGACCTATCCCGCGCCGCCGCTATTGCCCGCCGATCCGACCGAGGCCGCGATCGTGCGTGGCATTGCCGCGACGATCGGGTGCGACATTCATCCGGTCAACAATCTGCGCATCCTCGACACACTAAGGACCGATTTCGCCGCAACGCCCGATCAGGTATCGGCCTGGATCACGCGGTGGATGACCGCGGGATTCGACGCGATCGAACCTCATATCGCTCGCCACGGCGACGGCTATGCCTTTGGCGCCACGCCGACGCTGGCCGACTGCTATCTCGTGCCGCAGGTCTATGCCGCCGAACGCTTCGCCATCGATCTTGCCCGCTACCCACGTCTGGCCGCCGCCGCCGCGAATGCAGCGACCCTGCCGGCCTTCGCCGCTGCACATCCCGACATGCAGTCTGACCGTGACCCGCTATAGTATTGATATAGATTAGCACAAACCCGGTCCGAGTAGCGGACATAAAAGCCGAATTGATGCGTTTCTCACCGAATCGACGCGACTTAGATCGCGATCGCTGGTGAAGGGGTCGGAATGCGAATCGCGATTATTGCGCATCTCAAATATGCCATCCGCGAGCCTTTTGCCGGTGGCCTCGAGATGCATACGCACCTGCTGGCGACCGCGTTACGCCGACGTGGACATGCGGTCACAGTATTCGCATCGATGAAATCAGATCCGGCAATGGGGCTCGAGGCGATCTGCGACGAAACCTCGCTTCTCGAAACCGGCACCGCCGAAGCGCAGGACGTGACGTTCTTCCGCGAACACCATGCCTATTTGCGGCTGATGAGCATGCTGAGAAATCGACGGTTCGACGTCATCCACAACAACTCGCTTCACTATCTTCCCGTCTCGATGGCGGAAACGCTCGATACGCCGATGGTCACGACGTTGCACACACCCCCGTTCTGCTGGTTGGAAAGCGGCATCCGACTCTGCAAGTCGCCATCGATGCGCTTCGTTGCCGTATCCGATACGATCCGCGGTCTGTGGAGCCACGTGACGCCGATCGACCGTACGATCCCGAACGGCATCGACCTTGCGAGCTTCCCCTTCCAACCTGCCGCGAATCCCGACCGCTATCTTGTCTGGTATGGGCGGATCGTTGCCGAAAAGGGCCTTCATCTGGCGATCGACGCGGCGAGGCTGGCAGGCTATCCGCTCCGCATCGCCGGACCGATCTCCGATCCGGATTACTATGCAGCCGAGATCCTGCCGCGGCTCGGCGCCGACGTCACGCATGTCGGGCATCTCGAGCATGCGGCACTCGGCGCGCTCGTCGGCGGCGCGAGTGCGTTCCTCTGCACGCCTCGCTGGGAAGAACCGTTCGGGCTGGTGGTCGCCGAAGCCCTTGCGTCCGGGACGCCCGTCGCCGCCTTTGCGCGCGGCGCGATTCCGGCGCTGCTCGATGAGTCCTGTGGCACGCTCGCACGCGCGGACGATGTCGCATCGCTCGCGGATGCCGCGCGGCGGGCGGTGCTGCTCGACCGCCGCGCCTGCCGCCTGCGCGCGGAGGCGATCTGCGACGCCGACGTCATGATCGACCGCTATGAGGATTTATACGAAGAGATGATCCAGCCGACACGCCACGCCGCACGGGGCCGCGCGTCTGACTATCCGATCACGTTGGCGGGGGCGGCATGACGGACGCCCGCTTTTGCGTATGCGTGCCCGCGCGTGACGAGGCAGACCGCCTGCCAATTCTGCTCGACGCCCTCGCGCGACAGGACGTGGATGGACCGATTCGCGTCTCGATCTTGATCAACAACACCGTCGATGACAGCGTCGCCGCGGTGGCCCGGGCACAGGCCGCCTGGGGCGAGCGACTGCATCTCGCCGTAGCCTGCCACGATCTTCCCCCCGAGCGCGCGCATGCCGGCACCGCACGACGCCTGGCGATGGAGGCTGGCTTGGCACGCATCGATCCGGATCGCGGCGTTCTCATCTCCACCGATGCCGATACCCGGCCGCCGTCCGACTGGATCTCGGCGATGCTTCGCGCGATCGACGCGGGGCTCGATATCGTCGGTGGCCGGATCGTCGTCGACGATGCCGAACCGCTCGCGGCGGCCATGGATGCGATGCAGGTCAAGCTCGACCGCTACTGGGCGTGTGTTCGCGCGATCGAGGACGACATCGATCCGTGCCGCTGGGATCCGGCGCCCCGTCACGGCGATCATACCGGCGCAAGCCTGGCAATTCTTGCCCCGCTCTACCGTGCGGCAGGCGGCGTTCCCGCAATCCCCGCGGGGGAAGACCGTGCACTGGTCGAGGCGGCGGTCGCGGCAGGTGGTCGGCTCGGTCATCCGATAAGTGTGTGGACCCGTGTGTCCGCGCGCACCATCGGTCGCGCGACCGGGGGCATGGCGGACCATATGCAGGCGCTGTCCGATCGCGTGGCGCGCGGCGAGTCCACTTTTCTGCCGTCGTTCGATCAGTGGCGCGCACGCGCGGCGTGGCGACGGATGCGGCGCGACCAGCCGGGCGGTGATGCAGGAGTCGCGCGCGATGAACCCCTGCTCCCGCCAATGCGCTGCGACATGCCGCTGGGGCTCGACCGATGAGTGGCCCGACTGCACAGCCGGCCGCCGCGACGCCATCCCTCGACCTCGTCGAGACGCTCGCGTCCTGCGGCGAGCGTTATGATGCCGCCCCCATGTTTCCCGCGGACAGCATGGCCGCACTGGTCCGCCACGGCCTGCACCGGCGGTTCGCCCCGCGTGCACTTGGCGGCCAGGCCAATGGTGCACCGGACGAGCTGCTCGATGCGTTGCGGACGGTCGGACGCGGCGACCTCAGCGTCGGGCGGCTGTTCGAAGGCCATGTCAACGCGCTCGCGCTGTTCGACTGGTATGCATCGGCGGATCAACTTGCCTGGCTCGATACCGAACTCGACCGCGGTGCATGGTTCGGCGTCTGGGCGACCGAACCTCCGCCCGGCGTCGCGGTGATCGACGGTCCGGACGGTCCCGTGCTCGATGGGGCCAAGCACTTCGCAAGCGGAGCCGGAGGTATCGATTACGCGATCGTCACTGCGCGTCCGGCGGTGGGGCAGCGTCCGATCGTCGTCATCCCGGCCGACGATCCCGTGCGTACCGACGCGTCCCGCTGGCGCGTGCGCGGCATGCGCGCGAGCATGAGCGGTCGCTACGAATGCTCGAATTATCCCGCCGGCGCCATGCAGACGCTGGGTGCACCGGGCGATTATGACCGCGAGCCCCGGTTCACCGCGGGGGCATGGCGGTTCCTGGCGGTCCAGCTTGGTGGCATGGAGGGGCTGCTGACCGAGACCCGGCGCGCCTTGTCCGACACCGCGCGCGGCGACCCTGTCCAGCGTGCGCGCTTCGCCGAGGCGGTAGTTGCCGCGCGCACCGCCTACCTCTGGGTCCGTGAGGCTGCGGGACGTGCCGCGCGTGAGGAGGCGGACGCCATCGTCTTCGTCCAGATGACGCGCGGTGTCGTCGAGCGTGCCGCGCTTGACGTCATGGAAGCCGCCGCCCGTCTGCTCGGTACGCGCAGCGCGTTTGATGGTGAGCGTGCGGACAAGATCAGCCGCGACCTTAGCCTCTATCTGCGTCAGGCAGGCCCTGATTATGCGCGCGATCAGGCGGCGCTCGCCTGGCTCGACCGCGACGTCTGGGGCGCCGGTGACCGCTTGTGGTGACCCCCGCGACGGCGCTGAGCCGAAGTCCCTGGCGCAGCGCGCGGTGGCTGGTGCTCGCGCCGCACGCCGATGATGAAACGCTCGGCACGGGGGCATTGATCGCCGATACGGCGGCGCGCAATCGCCTTGCCGGTGTGATGATCCTAACCGACGGATCGGGTTCGCATCCCTGCCCGACGCCGGCGGACCGTAGCACGCTCATCCGGCGACGACGCGGTGAGGCACGGCACGCCGTCGCGCTGCTGACCGGCGAACGGCGGATCATCCCGCGGTTTCTGGACTGGCACGATGCAAACCCGCACCGCCCCGGAAGCACCGCGTTCGGGCGGTCCGTCCGGCAACTGGCGGCCCTGTTGCGCCGGCACGCGGTCGACGCGATCGCGACCACCGCCGCGGGTGAGCCGCATTGCGATCATGCCGCGTGCTTCACGCTTGCGGTGCATGCCGCGCGCGCCGCGCGCAGGCCGGTCGTGATCTTCGAATATTCCGTCTGGGGTGATCGCCCCGCGGGCAAGCGCGTCGTCCGTACCGCGGCGATGCCGACCGCCCGGCGCTCGGCCGCGCTTCGCGCGCACCGCAGCCAGTTGACCGGATTGATGGGCGACGGCTTTCGTCTGCCGCGCGCGCAACAGCGTATGCCGGGAACCGATCTCCTCTATCTGGCGAGCCGATATGCGACCCGACCATAGCCTCGACGCGCGCTATTTCGACGACGTCTTCACCGCCGACGATGATCCCTGGTCGCTCGCTTCGAGCCCGTATGAGGCCGCCAAGTTTGATGCGACGATCGCCGCGATCGACGATCGACGCTATCGTTCGGCCTTGGAGATCGGCTGCGCCCACGGCGTGCTGACCGCGCAACTTGCGCCACTGTGCAATATCCTGACCTCGATCGACATCAGCCTGCGCGCGGTCGAGCTTGCCCGGTCGCGCTGCGCCGCATTGCCCAATGTCACGATCACCCGCTGTAGCTTCCCGGCCCAGACGCCCGACGGCGCGTTCGATCTCGTCGTGCTGTCGGAGGTCGTTTATTACTGGGACGACGCGGATATCGAGCGCGCAGCCGCCGCGATCCGCGCCAGCGCCACGCCCGATTGCCGGATCTTACTCGTGCACTGGACGGGCGATACCGACTATCCACAAACCGGCGACGCAGCCGTCACCAAGCTGCGCGACCGGCTCGGCGGGATCGCGGTCGAGTATGGCGAGCGAACCGACGCGTACCGCCTCGACCTGTGGTCCCTGCGATGACGCCGCTCTCCGTCCTGACCCTCGTCAAGGACCGCGAACCCCATCTGATCCAGCTGGTCGAGGGCTTGAAACGGAGCGCTGTCGCCCCCGCCGAACTGATCGTCGTCGACATGAGCAGCGACCCGGTCGCGCAGCCGGAGGCGCCTTTCCCCGTCCACGTCCATCGGCTTCAGACCGGCACCCTCGCGCTCGCCGCCGCGCGCAACCTTGCAGCACGGCACGCGACGTCTGCAAATCTGCTGTTCCTCGACGTAGACTGTATCCCGATGGCGCAGTGTCTCGCCAGGATGGGTGCGGTACTCGATGAGGACGATGCGTTGCTCTGCGCGGATATCCGCTATCTCGGACCCGACGACGCGCGTTCGACGTGGAACGAAGAGGTCCTGCTGGCGGCGGGGCGGCCACATCCGGTGCGCAGTTTTCCCCCAACGGGCACGCGGCGCGAAACCAATCCCGGTCTGTTCTGGTCGCTGGCGTTCGCGATCCGCCGGTCGCGATTCGACGCGCTGGGCGGCTTTGACGAGGCGTTTGTCGGCTATGGCGCGGAGGACACCGACTTCGGCTTTCGCGCCGAGCATGCACAAACCTCGCTGATCTTCGTCGGCGGTGCGATCGCCTGTCATCAATATCACGACAGCTATGATCCGCCCGTCCAGCATCTCGACGACATCGTCCGCAACGCGACGATATTCCACGCGCGTTGGGGCTGGTGGCCGATGCAGGGCTGGCTCGACGCCTTTGTCGCGATGGGGCTCGTCGACTATTGCGATGACGGCATCCGCATCCTGCGCCGTCCAAACGCCGCGGACCTGATCGCCGCGCATTCGGGCCAGTCCTAGACCGCGGTACCGATCGGCAATGTGACCGAAGCCGAGAGCCCACCGCCCGCGGCATCGTCGAGGACCAGCACGCCGCCATACAGCGCCGCGAGCTCGCGCGCGATCGCCAGTCCGAACCCATGGCCGTCCTCACGTTCGTCGAGCCGCACGCCAGCATCGGTCGCCCGCTGACGGTCGGCCAGCGCGATGCTCGGGCCATCGTCGACGATGCTGAGCCGGATCATGCCCTGATCGACCCTCGCGGCGACACGCACCGTCGTTCGCGCATGCCGCGCGGCATTGTCGATTAGATTGCCCGCCATCTCGTCGAGATCCGCGGCATCGACCGCGACGTGCAGCTCGGGATCGATCGCCGCATCGATCACGACGCCGCGTTCCATCCTCAGCCGCCGGATCGTCGACATCAGATCGGCGATCGCGGGGGCGAGTGCGGTGCTGCTCGCATGACCGCCGGCGATGTTGCGTGCGCGGGCAAGATGATGCCGGATCGTTGCGTCGATCCGGGCAAGCTGCGCCGCCTGGGCGGGATCGTCACGCACCGTTAGCGCAAGCGTCGCGACCGGGGTTTTCAGCGCATGCGCCAGATTGGCCGCCGACGCGCGCGCGGTCGCGAGCGCCGACGCGTTGTCCCGCGCGAGTGCGTTCAGTTCGATCGCGAGCGGACGAAGCTCGTCGGGCTGCGCTTCGGACACACCCGCGGCCCCCCTGCGCATCGCAGCGACGCCGTCGCGCAACGCGCGCAGCGGTCGCAACCCGATCCGCACCTGCACCAGCGTCGCAACGCCCAGCAGGATGCCAAGGATGCCGAGCGTTGCAAGCAACGGCACCACCGCCGACCGGATCGGTCGGGCGACGACGTCGCGCGGTGCGGCTGCGGTCAACACCATCGGCCCCGCGTCCGTCGCGATCGAAATCCGTCGGGCATGGATTCCGTTCCGCCCTTCCAGTGGTTGCGGACGCGCCTCCCCTTCCCCGCGCAGCGAGTCTCGCGGTGCCCGGCCGGGCGTCCGCAGCGTCGGAAATTCGGCGGAACTCACTGTGTGTGCCGGACCGCTGATCTGCCATTGCCAGCCGGGGCCGGCATGGAGCAGGCCACGAAGCCGTGTCAGTCGCGCCCGGTCGATCCGCCCATCGCCATCGACCGCACCGGCAAGCAGCGACAATTCGGCATCGAGCCGCTGGTCGAGCCCCTGGGTGACGAACCGCTGCAGCACGCCGGCGATCGCCGCACCCGCGACCAAAAGTGCAACGAGGGTGGCGAGCAGTGAAAGGCCGAGCATCCGCCCATGGATCGACCGCGGGATCAACCTCATCGGGGTGTGGGCGTGGCGAGCCGGTAGCCCCGGCCACGCACGGTATCGATCAGCGACGCACCGATCTTCTTGCGCAGCCGACCCACGATCACCTCAAGGCTGTTCGAGTCGACATCCGCATCGCCCTCATAGACACGCTCCATCAGCGCCAGGCGCTCGATCACCGCGTCCTTCGACAGCATCAGCGCCGACAGCACCCGCCATTCGAGCGCAGTCAGTTTGACCGGCAAACCGTCGAGCTCGAACTGGCCGGTCTGCGTCTCGAATGCGAGCGGACCGCATTCGAGCCGTGTGGCGCCGTGCCCCGCCGCCCGACGCACCAGCGCGCGCAGCCGCATGACCAGTTCCTCGACGCGGAATGGCTTGGTCATGAAGTCATCGGCGCCCGCCTTGAACCCCGCGACCTTGTCCGACCATCCGTCGCGCGCGGTCAGGATCAGCACGGGCAGGTCGCGCCCCGCCGCACGCCAGTCCCGCAAGATCGTGACGCCGTCTCGGCCGGGCAGGCCAAGATCGAGCACGGCGGCGTCATAGGCCTCGGTGTCGCCCAGATGCCCCGCATCGACGCCGTTTGCGGCAAGATCGACCGCGCAGTTCTCGCCTCGCAAGGCCTTGGCCAGCGCGGGGCCGAGATCGGGATCGTCCTCGACGAGCAATATACGCATGACGACCTCGCTAGCTGTGCACGGTAAACCCAAACTGAACGGGGAAGTTCAGCGGGGCGTGGGGATGCGGTGCCTAGAAGCCGGTCATCGACACGAAGAGGAGACGATGAATGCCCCGTTTGATGGACACAATGAACCGCGGAACGCGGATGAAGCTCGCCGCTGCCGCCCTGCTCGCAGTCGGCGTGGCAGGCGGCGCCGGCGCCGTATCGCTGACGCGGCCCGGCATCGAGATGGCACCCACCACGCCGACCGCGATCGCCCGACTGTCGGGTACCAGCGGTGTGGTGACGGTGAAGGGCCGTGTAGTCGAGATCTTCGGTGACCGCTTCGTCCTTCAGGACGCGACCGGGCGGACGATGATCGATGCGGGTCGCAACGGCGATGGCGTCACTGCCGGTGCGACGATGACGGTACAGGGGCGCTACGACAACGGAGAGCTGCGCGCGTCCTATCTGGTCGATCCGAATGGGCGGATCGTCGCCGCCGGCCCCGCGGGCGGGCCGCCGCCGCATGGCCCCGGTGGTCCTCGCGCACCCGACGGTCCCGGCCACGATGGTCCGCCGCCACCGCCACCGGGCGGCGCGAACTTTGCCCCTCCCGGTGCAACGACGCCGTCCACGGTTCCCGGCTGCGCCCCATCCGGAACCGGTATCACGCCGCCACCGGCACCCGTCGGCACACCCACCGCCCAAACGTCACCCCGCGCACCGGCTGCGGCGGTGAACCGCTAGGATGGTTGCGATCCGCCACGACGTTGGCGGATCGAGCCCTCAGGCCGATCGCTAATGACTGGCACACTCCGTTTTGCTTTCGCCGTCAGGCCGAAGCGGTGCGATGGTCCGGCTTCGAAGGCCGCAGGGCACGCGCCATGCCGAGGATCAGGACGACGGGCCGGAGCATGAACATCGGCGCGACCGACAGCGTGCCGACCATGATGACCGCCGCGATCGAGCCGCCACCCAGAAACCGCACGACGCGTTCGCCGCTGACCGGCGCCCCGCACCGCAGGAACGCCAGCGTCAGCGCGGCGGCGGCGGCGATCCGCAACAGCCGGATCGTCCCGGGTGCGGTGATCCCGAGATCCCGGCGATAGCGAAACGCGGAGGCCGCGAGCAGCATCCAGCCCGCCAGTGTGACGATGATCGTTTCAAGCATGAACCACTCCACGGGCAGGACGTCGTACCGGAGCCGCCGGACGAAGATGCGCGACACGCCATGCTGCCATCCCCAGCACGGTGGCGATCGCGAGCATGGTCAGGTCGAACCCGGCAAATACCGGGTCGTCGCCACGCAATGAGGCCGGCAGACCGCGCGCGGTCGTGACGGCATTGATGACCGGAATTGCGGCAAAGGCGATGGCGCCGATCGCGAAGCCCTCGATCCAGGCGCGCCGCGGCGATCGGGCCAGCTGCATGACTGCGACCGCGCCCCAGGCCCAGAACATCGCGGCGACTTCGCCATCCGCGCGCCCGACTGCATCGGCGGGAAGCACCCGGTTCGCCAGAAGATACGCCGCCATTCCGACCGGCAGCCCGGCAATCACCGCAATGTTCAACCGCTCGACGAGTGTCAGCCCCGGGAACGGCGCCGCGCCCGGCCGCCGCCGCTTGGTCGTCCAGAGCAACAGGCCCGTACCGACCATTGCGGCGCCGGTCAGGCCGAGCAGGCAATAGGCCCAGCGCAGCCCGGTACCCGCATAGCTCGCGACGTGCAGACCGAGCATCACCCCCGCGGTCATCAGCGCGGGCCCGGTGCCGCCCGATCGCTCGAGCAACTGCCCGGTGCTACCCGAATAGGTCACCGATGGCAGCCGCGCATTGATCGACACGCCGGCATGTCGATAGACGGTCACCGTCGCCGCGCGGTCGTTGGGATGGCGCACCACGACCCGGGTCGCAGGCGCGCCGAGCACCGCTTCGGCCTTCTCGATCATCGGCCCGATCGGCAGCAGCGGCGCGGCAATGCCGGTCGCCGCGCGCTCGGTCGGAATGCCGAATGCGACCGCCCCGTAATCGAGCGGCGTCTCGTAGTTCACCATCGCCGGCCACGGCATGTACATCGCCACCAGCGTGATCAGCCCGGTATAGGTGATCATCGCGTGATAGGGCAGCGCAAGCACGGCCGAGACGTTATGCGCATCGAGCCAACTGCGCTGTCCCTTGTTCCAGCGCAGCGTGAAGAAATCGGCAAAGATCCGCTTGTGCGTGATCACCCCCGAGACGATCGCCGCGAGCATCACCATCGCACACAGTCCGGCCAGCCAGCGCCCCCAGGGATAGGGCAGCTGAAGCTGGAAGTGGAACCGATAGAAATGCTCGCCGCCGCGGGTTTCGCGGGCACGAACCGGCTCACCGCTGCGGGGATCGAGCGTCAGTTCGGCGGGACGTGGCGGTGCCGTCGACGTCGGACTCCGCTGCTCGAACACGCGCGTCACTGCCGAGCGGGCATCGGGAAGATAGAGGAACCACTGGACGTCGTCACCCGCGCCGATCCGCTGCAGATAGGTCATCGCGCCTTGCGCCGCCTGCGCAGGCGACACCGTGCTCGCGCGGATTTCGGGTTGCATCCACTGAGTGATTTCGGGCCGGAAATAGCTTGCCGTCCCCGTCAGGAACATCGCGAACAGCAGCCATCCCGCGAGCAGTCCCAGCCACCCATGGATCCACGCCATGCTCTGCCGCAGCGGCAAGGCAGCCGTCATGGGCGGACCCCGAGCAAGGCCAGTGCCAGGCCGATCGCCGCGCTGCCGCCCCAGATGCCGAGCATGACGCGCATCACGCGTGGCCCGTGAAAGCTCCAAAGCGCGGCGATTGCGTAGACCAGGAACGAGAGGATCATTCCCCAGCTGGTCGCCTCGGCACGGTCCACTGGCAGCAACCGCGCGATCAGCGTGGCGACCGCCGAGGCAAGAACATAGCCACCGACCAGCGCGGTCCCGATCCGGGCAGTCATCGGCACGACCGCAGGACGCAACCGACGCCGCGGCGACGTTGCCGTTCGCCCTAGGTCCGGCGTGCGCTGCGGAGTGGCCTGCATGGTCATGCCCTACAGAATTTTGCGAGTGGTTATCAATAGCAAAGTTGTTCGACGATTTCCGGTCAGGGCCGTGAGCGGCGGATCATAGGGAAATCCGCCCCGGGGATGCGATCCATGGATATAAAAGCGCGGTCTATCGCTGAACGGGGCAAGGGTGTGCGCATGCAGGACGCCGCCCGATGAAAGGTCCGCGCATGGAAGCTGCCAACGTCTTCAAGAAGCTTGAGATCGAACTCAAGCCCGATCCTTCGCGAACGGTGATCCGCCCGTTCAGCTTCAGCTATCCGGAGGCATTTGCGGCCGATCGTCCATCGCGCGCGCAAAAGGTGGCGCAGCGGGTGATGGCACTCGACCCCGCGCTGCGCAAACGCATGGTCGAACTGCTGGCGAAACCGATGGAGGAGCGGCATCGCAATGCCGATGACGTCTTCCGCCGCCGCTTTGCCGAGGTTCAAGACGAGCTTGATATCGGCGACGTCGACGTCGACGCCGACGAGGCGCTGTTGCTGGGCGCCTATTTTAGTCAGGAATATGCGTTCGAGTCGGCGGCCCTGTTCAATCCGAGCATCGCGCGGATCGACGACGAACCCGCATCGGCCACGGGCGGCGTCAAGTTCGTGCTGTCGTTGCGCGGCATCGGCGAAGGACATATTTCCTCGGTCACGTTCCGGACTGGCGAATGGGGCCCCGACGATCGCCTCGTGATCGATCCGGCAAGCCCGCATGGTGTGCCGCCACGAATCGACCGCAACCAGGATGGCTGGGTCCGGCTCTTGTGCGACGACAGCCAGGACGCGTCGGAAACGGTCATCTTTCCCGTCCTGCCCAGCCAGCGTCAGGGGGTCGAGGATCTGCGCCTCGTCAATTTCACCGATCATGACGGCGTTCACAGCATCATCGGGACCTATACCGCGTTCGACGGACGCAAGGTTCAGCAGGAAATGCTCCGCGGCGTCGACATGCGGACCTTCGAAATGCGCCCCCTCGCCGGCGCCATGACCGGTTACAAGGGCATGGCGCTGTTCCCGCGCCGGATCGATGGCCAGTTCGTGATGCTCGGACGGCAGGACAGCGAGACGATCTGGCTGCTGCGCTCGGACGATCTTTACACCTGGGACCGCGGGACGCCGATCATGGCACCGAAATATCCATGGGAATTCGTGCAACTCGGCAATTGCGGATCCCCGATCGAGATCGACGAGGGGTGGCTGGTCTTCACCCACGGCGTCGGCATGGTCCGCGGCTATTGCATCGGCGCGTGCCTGCTCGACAAGGCGGACCCCAGCCGCGTGCTGGCGCGCACGCCCTCCCCACTCCTGTTCCCGAGCGCGGAGCAGCGTGGCGGCTATGTGCCGAACGTCACCTATAGCTGCGGCGGGCTGTTGCAGGGGCGCCGGATCCTGCTGCCCTATGCGATCGGCGACGAATATACCGCGTTCGCCACCGCACAGGTCGATGATATCCTGTCGGTCATGGCCCCCGCCTGACGTGCAGGCAGGTTCGGGCGCGGCCGCCGAGCGCCGCGCCCGATCTCGTCAGAAGGTGATATTGAAGCGCGCGTAATAATAGCCGCCGTTGATGCCGTAGGGACTGAACGTCAGCGGCCCGTCGAGGACATTGGCGTCGTTCACCAGCGAGTTGGTCGACCCCGGCACCAGCCCGACAGTCGGCGGCCGCTTGTTGAACAGGTTGTTGGCACCGACCGACAGCTTGAGTGCGGCGGTCAGATCATAGTTAAGTTCGACGTCGCCGATGAATGCCGACCCGACCGTCTGCTTGTAATATTCGCCGCCATCCGGGGTCAGATACGCCGTCGTCTTGCCGTAGACGGTCCCGCGCAGCGTCGCACCGAACTTGTCCAGCGCATAGACGATCGAACCGATCACCTTGGTCTTGGGTGACGCCGTCTCGAGATAGCTGATCGCCTCATCGTCGAAAAGCGGGATGCCGCCGAGCGTCGCAGGCGCCGCATTCAGCCTGAGCGCCTTGGTCTCGTTATAATTGCCCGACAGCATCCAGTTCACCCTGCCATAGTCGGCAAGGTCGGTGACGTAGCTCACCACCAGATCGATGCCGCGCGTCCGCGTGTCCGCGCCGTTGGTGAAGATGTTGATCCCGGTCTGATTGACGGTCGGGTCGAGGATATTGCCGTTCGCCCGAATTGCTGCGGTCACGATCGGGAAGTTCGTCGCACCACCGCTGCCGTACAGCGAGCCGGTCCCGAGGATGCGGTCGCGGATCTTGACCTGATAGGCGTCGAGCGTGATCGTCAGGCGGGGTGCCGGACGCAGCACGGTACCCAGGCTGAAGTTGGTCGATTTCTCCGGCTTGAGATTGGCAAACCCCAATAGCTTGGCCGCGGCGGAATTGGCCGGCAATTGCACGAACGCGGACGTCGGCGAGACATTGGTCGCGGAGTAATAGGATTCCGCGAGCGTCGGCGCCCGAAACCCGGTCGAGACCGTGCCGCGAAGTGCGAACGCGTCCGAGAAATCGTACCGGCTCGTCCCCTTGTAGATGAACTTGCTGCCGAAATCGGAATAATGTTCATAGCGTCCGGCAACATCGACCTTCAGCCCGTCGATCGGCATCATCGCGACATCGACATAGGCCGCCTGGCTGTTGCGGCCGTTCACGCCCGCATCGGATGGCCGGAACCCGGGATAGGATTGCCCGCCCTCCTTGTAGATCGATGCGGCATCGCCCGAGCCGATCTCGTACACGTTCTTCCGATACTCTGCGCCGAATGCAAGGTTCAGCGGGGCCGCCATGCCCACCGCGATCTCGCGCGTGACATCGGCGTTCGCGGTGAACTCGGTCGCCTTGAAGAAGCCGTTATAGAAGCTCGTCGGCGTAAATCCGGTATCCGCGTAGAGCGAGGCGTTGGCGGAATCGACAGTGTAGATCAGGTTCTTGTCCTGCCCGAAACTGGTCGACAGGTCGTAGTTGAAGCCGCTCAGCAGCCCGCGAACCCCGCCGGTAAACGCCATGTCGTCCTCGCGGATCTTCTCGCGCGGTGAAAAGCCGTTGACCGGGCTGTCGCCATCGGGATCGAAATAGGTCGTGACCCCGCCGACCGTCCGCGAGACCCGCGTCGGTACGCGCAGATTCTCATACGCGCTGGCGATCCGCTTCGAATAGGTGCCGAAACTATACACCTCCGCCGCGCCGAAGTCGTAGGCGCTGTTAAATTGCAGGTTGGTAAGGCGGGATTGCGCATCACCGTTGATGCGATTGACGTACGGGAAGCCCGAAATATTCGGGTAGAGCTGCTGTTGCAGGGGGCTGAGCGCCGGCGACGTCGTGCCGGTCAGCAATTTGCCATCACCGTCCGTCACCCGCCGGTCGAGCCCGCCGACCTGCGTGAAGTCGTGATAGCGGTGAAAGGCCGTCACGTTGAGGAACCCGTCCTCGCCGATCTTGGTCGCGAGATGTAGCGTCCCGGCATAGGTCCGTCCGCCCGTCTGGTAATTTTCGCCCGCGGTCGCATAGCCATCGCCGCCCGTATCGCCGTCCTTGAGGATGATGTTGATCACCCCGGCGATCGCATCCGAGCCATATTGCGCCGCCGCGCCGTCTTCGAGAACCTCGATCCGCTTGATCGACGAGGGCGATATCAGGTCGAGATCCGCGGTCGCGGCCCCTTGATAGGGCCCGCCGAGCACCGCGAGGTTGGCGGTGCCATGCCGGCGCTTGCCATTGACGAGCACGAGTGTGTGGTTGGGGCTCAGCCCGCGCAACCGCGCCGACAGCGTCAGGTTCGCGGTGTCGCCGCCAAATGCCTGCGCGGTGAACGACGGGACCAGCTGCGTCAGGATCTGGTTCAGATTGGGCTGGCCGACATGGCTCATCATGTCGGCATCAAGCACCTTGATCGGCGCCGCGCTTTCGGCAGCAGTAATGCCGGTCGCACGCGTCCCCGTCACGATGATGTCGTCGGGAATGTCGTCGGACGCATCTCTTGTCGGCGGGCTGGCCGATCCTACCGTGGCGGGGTTTGTCGTCTGGGCAAGCTCTTGGGCACTGGCGGAAACATGCCCTCCAACGGTAAGGGCAACGATCAAGGCGTGACGCGAAATATGATGAGCGATCTTCATTAGGCTACCCCCGAATGGTGAGCGCCTTTTCGGATCCTTCCCCCAAGTCTATCGACGATTTACGTCGTTTGCTCACGCAATACTGGCCGTGCCGAAATCAATCCTTTGTCATGGGCCCGGGATGTTGCCGGGATCCGTTGCGCATGCTCGGGTCTCCAAATTTTGAATGCAACCGATTCAGGGTAACGAGATCGTATCCGCACGCGTTCTCCGTCCGAAAATTCAGACTTGTTACATTTCTGCAACGATCCGGTCGTACCGCTCCCAGGTTCAATTCCGCGATTCCGCCGCGTCACTTGCCGCCGGGACGCGTTGAGGCCTCGACCTTCACCCTTTTTCGAGACCCGGAGACGCCCGATGCCCAAGACCCTGATCGCCGACCTGTTCGTCGAGACGCTCGAGCTTGCCGGTGTCGAGCGCATCTATGGCGTGGTCGGCGACAGCCTAAACGGTCTCACCGAAGCGCTCAGGCGGCGTGGAACGATCGAATGGGTGCACGTCCGCAACGAGGAAGCGGCAGCCTTCGCGGCCGGCGCCGAAGCGCAACTGACCGGCAAGCTTGCGGTCTGCGCCGGCTCCTGCGGGCCGGGCAACCTGCATCTGATCAACGGGCTGTACGACTGCAACCGGACCCGCGTGCCCGTACTGGCGATTGCGGCGCAGATACCGAGCGCCGAAATCGGCTCCAATTATTTCCAGGAAACCCGTCCCGAGGCGCTGTTCCGCGAATGTAGCGTCTATTGCGAGACGATCTCCGATGCGGATCAGATGCCGCGCACGCTCGACACCGCGATCCGTGCCGCGGTCGGCCATCGTGGCGTCGCGGTCGTCGCGATGCCGGGCGATGTTGCATTGCGCTCGACGACCGGCCTCATCGCCCGATCCCGCATCGCGTTGCTGCCCGAAGCGGCCACGATCATCCCCGATCAGGACTCGCTCGCCCGCCTTGCCGCGCTGCTGAACGACGCCGGCAAGGTGACCATCCTCGCGGGTCGCGGCTGTCGGGGGGCGCATGCGCAACTCGTCGCGCTTGCCGGCGTGCTCCAGGCACCGGTCGTCCATGCACTCGGCGGCAAGGAATTCGTCGAATATGACAATCCCTATGATGTCGGCATGACCGGGCTGATCGGCTTCTCGTCGGGCTATGACGCGATGATGGCTTGCGACACGCTGCTCATGCTTGGGACCGACTTCCCCTATCGCCAATTCTATCCGGAAAAGGCGAAGGTGGCGCAGATCGACCTGCGGCCCGAAAATCTCGGGCGCCGTACCGCGATCGACCTCGGCTTGGTCGGCGACGTCGGCGCGACGATCGACCATGTCCTGCCGCTGCTGACACGCGAGCGCGACGGCGCCTTCCTGCGCGACGCACGCGAAGACTACGCCAAGTCGCGCAAAGGCCTGGACGAGCTCGCGACCGGCACCCCGGGCAGCGGCGTGATCCACCCGCAGCATGTCGCCCGCGTCGTCAGCAACCTGGCAAGCGACGACGCCGTCTTCGCATGCGACGTCGGCACCCCGACCGTCTGGGCGGCACGCTACCTGGAAATGAACGGCCGCCGCCGGCTGATCGGGTCGTTCAACCATGGCTCGATGGCAAACGCCCTGCCGCAGGCGATCGGCGCGCAGGCCGCCTATCCCGGCCGTCAGATCGTCAGCCTGTCGGGCGACGGCGGCCTGGCGATGCTGATGGGTGAATTGCTGACCGTTCGGCAGCTCGGTTTGCCGGTGAAGATCATCGTCTTCAACAACGGCACGCTCGGCTTTGTCGAAATGGAGATGAAGGCGGCGGGGATGATCGAGACCGGCGTCGCGCTCGACAATCCCGATTTCGCCGCGATGGCGCGCGCGATCGGTCTGCACGGCGTTCGCGTCACCGACCCTGGCGAGGTCAAGGCCGGCGTACGCGAGGTGCTCGCGCATCCGGGGCCCGCGCTGCTCGATGCCGTCACGGCGCGCACCGAACTGTCGATGCCGCCCAAGATCACGCTCGAACAGATGAAGGGCTTCACGCTCTATATGGCGAAAGCGGTGATGAGTGGTCGGGGGGATTCGATCGTCGAACTCGGCAAGACCAATGCCGGATTGTTCAAGACGCTGTTCTGAAACAGATCCGGGGTGCGGCGGCTGCCGCACCCCGGGACTGCTCGATACTTGCGTTCAGCCGTGCAACGAGCGGCGGAACGTCTCGGGCAGGAAGACCAGACCGACCAATGCGGTAACCGCACAGGCCAGGATCGGGTACCAGAGCCCGTAATAGATGTCCCCGGTCGCCGCGACCATCGCGAAGGCCGCGGTCGGCAGGAACCCGCCGAACCAGCCATTGCCGATATGATAGGGCAGCGACATCGACGTGTAGCGGATCCGCGTCGGGAACAATTCGACCAGCAGCGCGGCGATCGGGCCATAGACCATCGTCACGTACAGCACGAGCAGGACGAGGATCGCGACGACCATCGGCTTGTTGATCTGCGCCGGGTCCGCCTTTTCGGGATAGCCGACCGCGGTCAGTGCGGTCTTCACCTCGGCCCCGAACGCCTTGATCGCTGCAGTACGATCGGCCCCTGTCACGATCGCCGGATTGACGACCGGAATGGTCGCGCCGCCGATGTGGATCTGTGCGACTGTGCCCGCCGGTGCGACGACGTTGGTGTAGGAAATGCCCGCCTTGGCCAGATACGACTTGGCGATGTCGCACGAGCTGCTGTCGAACTTGTTCTTGCCGACCGGATCGAACTGCACCGAACATTCGTCGGGGTTGGCGACGACGCTGACCGGCGAGGACAGCTGCGCCGCATAGAGTGCGGGGTTGGCTGCCTTCGACAGCGCGTGGAACAGCGGCATATAGGTCAGTGCAGCGAGCGCACAGCCCGTCAGGATGATGTATTTCCGCCCGACCTTGTCCGACAGCCAGCCGAAGAAGATGAACGCAGGTGTCGCAATCAGCAACGCGATTGCGATCAGGATGTTCGTCGTCGGCCCGTCGACACGCAGGTTCTTCTCAAGAAAGAACAGCGCGTAGAACTGGCTGGTGTAGAACACGACGCCCTGCCCCACGACCGCACCGAACAGCGCGATCAGCACAATCTTGAGGTTGCCCCATTTGGCGAACGCCTCGGTCAGCGGTGCCTTGGAGGTCTTGCCCTCCTCCTTCATCTTCTGGAACACCGGGCTCTCTTCGAGCTGCATCCGGATCCAGAGCGACACTGCGAGCAGCGCGATCGAGACGATGAACGGGATACGCCAGCCCCAGGCCGCGAACGCCTCCTCGCCGACGAGCGTGCGCACACCGATGACGATCAGCAGGGCTGCGAACAGCCCGAGCGACGCCGTGGTCTGGATGAAGCTGGTGAACAGCCCACGCTTCTTGTCGGGCGCATGCTCGGCGACATAGGTCGCAGCACCGCCATATTCGCCGCCGAGCGCGAGGCCCTGCAGCAGCCGCAGCACGACCAGCGCGATCGGCGCGGCGACGCCGACCGAGGCATAGCTCGGGAGCAGACCGACGAGGAAGGTCGACAGGCCCATGATCGCCATGGTCACGAGGAAGGTGTTCTTGCGCCCGACGACATCGCCGATCCGCCCGAACACCAGCGCACCGAACGGCCGCACTGCGAACCCGGCCGCGAACGCCGCGAGCGCGAAGATGAAACCGGTCGTCTCGTTGACGCCCGAGAAGAACTGCGCGGTGATGATCGTCGCGAGCAGCCCGTACAGATAAAAGTCATACCATTCGAACACCGCGCCGAGCGACGACGCGATGATGATCAGTGGCTGGCTCTGCTTCACGTGACCAAGGGGCGATGCGTCCTCTGTTGTCGTTGCCATGGCGGTATCCTCTCAAGTGGAGCGATGGGTTTTTTTGGAGCGTCGGGCGATCAGAACCCGTATTTGAAGGCGAATTCCATGCGGTCGAGCGCACCGGTGTCACCCGAGACCAGTTCGCGGACGGCGTGGCGATATTCGACGCCAATGTCGAAGCCCTTGCCGGGCGACCAGAACAGGTTGGCAGCACCGCCATAGGACTTGGCATTGGCCAGCCCCGTGACGATCACGCCGGCCGGATAATCGGCCGATTGGTAGCTGCCCATCAGCGTCGAGTGGATCGCATCGGTCCAGCCGATACGCAGTGCCGCGAAACCCGCGAAATTGTCGATCCGCTCGAGCTGCGTCGCGGTGCCGCCGTAGATCGCGTCGGGGACATATCCCAATCCCAGATACCGGCCGATGCCCTGGCCGTAGGTCGCCATGAAGCGCAGGTCGTGACGCTTGCCGATCGGGATCTTGCCGGACCCGGAAACGCCCCAGCCAAAGGCGGTATCGCCGCGGCCCAGCGTATCGGTGCGCAATTCGCGCGCGATGCCGGCCAGTGCGAAATCGCCCAGTGTCGTCTTCCAGTTCAGCCGTGCCACCACGTCGGGCAGGCGGTCGTCATCCGTGTCGACCAGCGCCGCATTGGCGGGCAGCGCCGTTTCCGTTTCGGGATTCTCGACCGCGACCTGCAACGTCAGCCCGGTTCGTAAGGGTATGGAGTAGCGGATCAGCGCCTGGCGGTTGAACACCGTGCCATCCAGCGGTCCGACGAAATCGGTCGTCTCGGGCAACACCGCGATGTTCTGGAAGGTGGACCATTCCTGCCCGACCAGCAGATTGCCATATTCGATGAAGCCACGGCGGAAAGTGGGCGTGTAGGGGTTGGTCGCGCGCTGGGCACCGACCGGCGCCGTCGCGAGCGCGAAATCAAACTCCACCAGCGTCTTTATGTCGGTACCGTTCATCGGGGTTGCCGTGCTGAACTGCAGGCGGGTCTGGCGCGCGGAGAGCAACAGGTCCTGGCTGGAGAACCCGCCGCCGACCGGAATCTGCTGCGGCAGGAAGAACTCCTTGCCCAGCCCCCCGACCGCGACCTCGCCACCGCTGTAGCGGCTGGCAATGGCGTTGAGGCGAACGAAACCGCCCAGCTTGACCGTCGTGTTCCCCATGCGAAAACCGTCGGTCGGTGCCGAATTTGTCGCGACAGGCTTGGCCTGGGCCACATTAGTCGCGCCGGGCGATCCGCCGGGCGACGCGGCCGGCGCCGTCACCTGCGACGCAGCGACGGCGGTCTGTGGGGGCATAGTCGGGGCCGCGGCGGCGGTTGCACGCGCTGCGGTCAACTCACCGCGAAGGTCCTGGACCGCGGCTTCGAGCGCCTTGAGCCGTGCTTCGAGTTCCGCCTCTCGCGCGGTCTGGCCAAAGGCGGCGCCCGGCGTCAGCCCGACAAGGGCGGTGCCAAGCAGCAACGTCGTGAATACCGATCGTTTCATCCCAACCTCCTGGTTGCTCCACTGGTCTGACGCGTAGATGCAAGCGACACGACGATGGCGGATCGCCCGGGCGGGATCATCCCTGACTTTGGTTGGGGGTGCCGCGTACCGCGCGACCGTCTAGAACGGCGGCAAAAGGAGAGTGTGATGACCGAGGCCAGCTATCCCGTTCCCGCAGCATGGGCCAAGGACGCACGGATCGATGCCGCCGCCTATGACCGGATGTATGCCGAGGCCGCGACTGATCCCGATGCCTTCTGGGCGAAAGAGGCGCAGCGGCTCGACTGGATCGTTCCCCCGACCAAGATCAAGGACACGTCGTTCGACGAGGCCGATTTCCGCATCCGCTGGTTCGAGGACGGTCAGCTCAACGTCGCCGCCAATTGCGTCGATCGCCACGCCGATACACGCCCCGATGCGACCGCGATCCTGTGGGAAGGCGACGACCCCGCCGACTCGCGCACGATCAGCTACGCCGAACTGCGTGACGAAGTGTCCCGGCTCGCCAATGCGCTGAAGGCGCGCGGCGTCGCGAAGGGCGACCGCGTCACGATCTATCTGCCGATGATCCCCGAAGCCGCGTTCGCGATGCTCGCCTGCGCGCGGATCGGCGCGATCCATTCGGTCGTGTTCGGCGGCTTCTCCCCCGACAGCCTGTGCAACCGGATCCACGATTGCGACAGCCGCGTCGTCATCACCGCGGACGAAGGGCTGCGCGGCGGCAAGACGATTCCGCTGAAGGCCAATGTCGATGCCGCGCTCGATCAGGGCGATCTCGGCGTCGAGACGGTCATCGTTGTCCGCCGCACCGGCGGCGACATCGCGATGACCGAGGGCCGCGATTGCTGGTATCACGAGTGCGTCGCAAACCAGTCGACCGACTGCGCACCCGAGCCGATGAACGCGGAAGACCCGCTGTTCATCCTCTACACCAGCGGATCGACCGGCCAGCCCAAGGGCGTGCTCCACACCACCGGCGGCTATCTCGTCTGGGCCTCCATGACGCATGAATATGTGTTCGACTACCGCGAAGGCGACGTCTTCTGGTGTGCGGCCGATGTCGGCTGGGTCACCGGCCACACCTATACGCTGTACGGCGCACTCGCGAACGGCGCGACGACGGTGATGTTCGAGGGCGTTCCCAATTACCCCGACCACAGCCGCTTCTGGCAAATCGTCGACAAATATCAGGTCAGCACGCTCTACACCGCACCCACGGCGCTGCGCGCGCTGATGCGCGAAGGCGACGACTGGGTGACCCGGACCAGCCGCAAGTCGCTCCGGCTGCTCGGGTCGGTCGGCGAGCCGATCAACCCCGAGGCTTGGAACTGGTATCACAATGTCGTCGGCGAAGGCCGCTGCCCGATCGTCGACACCTGGTGGCAGACCGAGACCGGCGGACACATGATCAGCCCGCTCCCCGGCGCGACCGCGCTTAAGCCCGGCAGCGCAACCAAGCCATTGTTCGGCGTGGTGCCCGAACTGGTCGATGCCGACGGCAAGGTGCTGGACGGCGCGGTCGAGGGCAATCTCGTGATCGCCGACAGCTGGCCCGGGCAGATGCGGACCGTGTGGAACGATCATGCGCGCTTCTTCCAGACCTATTTCTCGACCTATCCGGGCAAGTATTTCACCGGTGACGGCTGCCGCCGCGACGCGAACGGCTATTACTGGATCACCGGCCGCGTCGACGACGTCATCAACGTCAGCGGCCACCGCATGGGCACTGCCGAGGTCGAGAGCGCGCTGGTCGCGCATTCGAAGGTTGCCGAAGCCGCGGTCGTCGGCATGCCGCACGACGTGAAGGGCCAGGGCATCTATGCCTATGTCATGCTCAACGCGAATGCCGAACCGAGCGAGGAGCTGCGCAAAGAACTCGTCCAATGGGTCCGCCGCGAGATCGGTCCGATCGCGACGCCCGACGTCCTGCAGTTCGCCCGTGGCCTGCCCAAGACGCGCTCGGGCAAGATCATGCGCCGAATCCTGCGCAAGATCGCCGAGAACCAGCTCGACGGCCTTGGCGATACCTCGACGCTCGCCGACCCGACGGTCGTCGACGCGCTGATCACGGGTCGCGAAAAGGCCACCGCCGCCTTCGCATGACCGCGCGCACGATCCTGATCGCCGACGACCACCCGCTGTTTCGCCAGGCGTTGAAGCTGGCGGTCGGTCGCGCGGCCCCCGATGCGGTGATCCTCGAGGCGGGGCAGCTCGGCGAGGCGATCGAGGCGGCGCGCGGCGCCGCCCGCCTCGATCTCGTCCTGCTCGATCTGCGGATGCCGGGGTCGGAGGGCTTTGCGGGTGTCGCACTGCTGCATGCTGAGCGTCCCGACACGCCGATCGTCGTCATCTCGTCCGCCGACGAGGCGGAGGCCGCGCCGCGCGCGCGCGCCTATGGCGCGGTCGGCTTCGTGTCGAAGACCGCCGATCTCGCCACGCTCGAAAATGCGGTCGCGCGCGCGCTGGCGGGCGACCGCGATGCCCCCGTCGCCGCCCTGCCGGCCGATGACATCTCCAATCGCGTCGCCAGCCTGACCCCGACCGAATTGAAAGTGCTGCTCGGCGTTCTCGCGGGGCGACTCAACAAGCAGATCGCGTTCGATCTCGGCGTTTCGGAGGCGACCGTAAAGGGCCACATGACCGCGATCCTGCGCAAGCTCGGCGTCCAGAACCGCACCCAGGCGGTGCTTGCCGCGCGCGCGCTCGACATTCGCTTCGCCGACTAGCCGACCGCCTCCCACTTGTGAGACCACCCGCACGGCAATCGACGTCTTGCGACACCCTCTTGCGCGGTCTAGGCGACCATCAATGGCTTCGACGTCCTACCTGTCCGCGTCGAACCGATCGCGCCAGCCGCTCTGGCGGCGCGCGCGTTCATTCCTGCTGGCGATCGCCGCGCATGTCGTCGTCATTCTCCTGCTGCTGCGGCTCGCGCCAACGCCGACCAAGCCCGAACCGACGCCCCCGCCCAGCAGCTTCCGCCTGCTACCCGACCGCGAGACGAAACCCGAGATCCCGCAACGCCCGGTGATCGAAAAGGCGAAGAAGGTCGCCGGCGGCGCCTCGCCCAGATCGCCCCGCCCGCCATCGACCGCGCCGGCGTCGGACCCGCGCCCCGTCACGCCTGCCCCGGCCTTCCCCAAGATGCTGGCGGGCGGCATGGAGTTGTTCGATTCGGCGGACATATCGAAGATCCCGTCGCACCCGGGCGATCGCCAGGCGGGCGGCTCCGACACCGATGGCGCGGGCGCCGGCAAGGACAGCGGTTCTGCCTACGGCCCGGGCGAAGGTCCAAGTGGCGAGCGGCTCTACAATGCCGAATGGTATACCGAACCGAGCCATGCCGAACTTGCAGGCTATGTTCCCAATGGCGCACCCCCGGGCAGCTGGGCACTGATCGCCTGCCGGACTGCGGAGAACTACAGGGTCGAGAATTGCCGGTCGCTCGGCGAATCCCCGGTCGGCTCGGGACTTGCCCGCGCAATGCGCCAGGCCGCATGGCAGTTCCGCGTGCTGCCGCCCCGGGTCGGCGGCAAGAAGATGATCGGCGCCTGGGTCCGCATCAAGATCGACTTCACCAGCGCACCGACCAAATAGGCCCGCTGGGCCGGGACCTCAAACCGCAGCCGCGGCGGCTGATGCCTGTTCGAGGAATGCCCATAGCTCGCGTGGCACCACCGGCTTGGTCAAGACGGTGATCCCGGCACAGCGCGGATCGTCCGCCGCGCTGCGGTCCGCGGTCACCAGCGCGATCGCGGGCGCCGGCGCCATCGCCGACAAGCGTTCGGCAACGTCCAGTCCGTCCTGCGCCACCTCGAGATGGAAATCGATCAGTGCGACGTCGGGCTCCTCGTCCGCCGCCAGCGTCATCGCCTCCTCGATCGTCGCCGCCAGCAGCGGGACGCAGCGCCGCGACCGGAGCGCCGCGTCGAGCGCCGCGAGAATGGCGGCATCATTGTCGAGGCACAGGACGCGCAGCCCCGGCGGCAGGTCGCGCAGGACCGGGGCCGTCCTGGCACGATCGGGCAGCGTCGCATGCGCCGCCAGCGGAACGCGAACGGCGAAGGTCGATCCCGCACCCGGCTGCGACCGCAATTCGATCCGCAGGTCGAGCAGTTGCGCGATCCGCTGGACGATCGCCAGCCCCAGTCCGACACCGCCGCCCGCGCTGCCCTTGCTCTCCACCCGCTCGAACTCGGCGAAAATCCGTTCACGGTCACCCGCCGCGATACCCGGTCCGCTGTCCCGCACCTCGACCAAGACGTCACCGCCGCGCCGCCGCGCGCCGATCCAGATCCGCCCCGACGGAGTATAACGCACCGCATTCGACAGGAAGTTCTGCAGGATCGAGCGCAGCAACGACCGGTCGGTGGCGACGATGTGCGTCCCCGGGTGCGAGGCGAGGATCAACGCACGTTCGCCGGCGAGCGGCCGGAACTCGGCGGCCAGTTCCTCGATCAGGTCGCCGAGCACGAACTGCTCGATCTTCGGCACGACCCCGCCCGCGTCGAGCCGCGACACGTCGAGCAACGCTCTCAGCAGCGTATCCGCCGACCCGATCGCGCCATCGATCGCGCGGACCAGGTCGGCCTGGTGCGGCGCCTTGCCCTCGTCGAGCGCCGCGCAGAAGAGCCGGGCGGCATGAAGCGGCTGGAGAAGGTCATGGCTTGCCGCCGCGAGGAACCGGGTCTTGTCGCGCGTCGCGGTTTCGGCATGCCGCCGCGCCTCGTCGAGCATCGTGTTCGTTTGGGCCAGATCATGTGTCCGCGCCTCGACCCGGGCCTCCAATTCCGCCTGCGCGGTCTTCTCCGCGGTGATGTCGGTGAAGCTCTGGACATAGCCGCCGCCCGGCATGGCCTGACCGACCGTCTTGATCCACCGCCCGGACGGTCGAAGCCGCTCGAAACTGTGCGGAAGCCCGCGTTCGAGATGCGCGAGCCTGCGCGATACATGCGCTTCGACGCCGCCCGGGCCGCATTCGCCGCGCTCGGCATTGTAGCGGATCAGGTCGGCAATCGGCCGCCCGGCAATCACATAGTCTTCGGGATAGTCGAACATCTCGACATAGCGCGGATTCCACGCGACGAGCCTCAGATTGGCGTCGATCACGCTGACGCCCGGGTCGATCGTCTCCAGCGTTGCCGACAGCAGCGACCGTGAGAAGCGCAGGCTGCGTCCCCGCTGGTCGAGCAGCCGGACGACGTCCCCGACCTCCATGGCGGATCCCGCCAGGCTCGACGTCACGATCAGCCGCGCCGACGGTGCGCCGATCACGCCCGCGATCAGCCGTTCCGCCTGACGGGCGGCGCGTCCGTCGATCGGCGCGCCCGGATCACGTGACAGCGGGTCCAGCCCCTCTGCAGCTTCGGCATCGCCGACGAAGCGCGCGACCAGGATCTTGAGTTCGCCAAAGGTCGTGACGTGATCCAGCACGCTGTGCCGCCCCCCGAACACCCGCCGCCGCGCCGCGTACAGGTGCAGCCCCGCCATCAGCGCGATATTCACGCCCAGGCTCCAGACCGTGCCGTTGACCAGCGGCGATCCGAGCGCGACCCGCATCAGCGCATCGGGGTCGAGCAGTCCGCCGCTCGCTTTCGCAAGACTGGCGCCAAAACCACCCAATACCGATGGCATCAACAGGCAATAGGCCCAGACGACGACGCCGCCGATCAACCCACCCCGTGCCGCCCGGGTATCGGCAAAGCCCCAGCCGACGGTGGCGATAAGCGCGGGCGCGAACTGCGCGACGCCGGCAAACGCGATCAGCCCGATCGATGCGAGCGACAGCTCATCGCCGATGCTCGTGCCGTACCACAAAGCCGCGGCGACGATCGCGGCGATGATCACGCGCCGGACACGCAGCAGCCGCCGCCCCAGATCGCCCTCCCCGCCATCGGTCTGCCGCCGCAGCAGCAATGGGGCCAGCAGGTCGTTGGTCGCCATCGTCGACAGCGCGATCGTCTCGGCAACGACCATCGCGGTCGCGGCGGAAAACCCGCCGATGAACGCGAGCAATGCCATCGGATCGTTGTCGAGCGCCAGCGGTACCGCCAGCACATAGAGGTCGGGTCGCGTATCGGCTGGCAGCACCGCCAGCCCCGCGAGCACGAGCGGCAGGACCATCACCGAGATCACCGCGAGATAGGCGATGAACGGCCAGCGCGCGCGCCGCACCGCCGCCGGGCCGCTCGCTTCGAGGATCCCGACATAGAATTGACGCGGCAGGCAGAGGATCGCGCAGGCGGATAGCAGCGTGCGGACGAAGAAATCGGGGGTCAGCGCGCCCGGCGCGAAACCCTCGACGAACCCGGTCAGCGGCGGCGCGATCCGCGCGGCCGGCATCGTCGCGAGCAGCGTCAGCGCGAATCCGCCGAGCGCCACGAAGCAGAGCAGCTTGATCAGCGACTCCGCCGCGATCGCCGCGACCACGCCGGTATTGCCCCCCGCCACTTCATAGCGTCGCGCGCCAAAGCTGATCGCGAACGTTGCCAGCAGCAGCGCGACGAGCGGCCCGACCAGCACCGATCCGCCGATCCCGACCAGCGCGCCGAAGCTGAGTGTCACCGATCGCAGCTGCAGCGCGATATAGGGAATCGACGCGACCAGCGCGGTCCCCGCGACGATCGCCGCGGTACTCCGGCTGCGACCATAACGCGCCGAGATGAAGTCGGCGATCGAGCTCGACCCTTCGTCGCGCGCCAGCCGGACGAGCTTGGTCAGGAATCCCGGCGCGAGCAGAAACACCAGCGCCGGGCCGAGGTAGATCGACAGATAATCCCAGCCGCGCGTCGCCGCGGTGCCGACGCCGCCGAAGAACGTCCAGCTGCTGCAATAGACGGCCAGCGACAAGGGATAGGCGATCCGCGCCATGCGCGGCGAAAGCCCGCGCCGATCGACGACCCAGGCGATCCCGAACAACGCGGTGCCATAGGCAAGCATCGCGGCGATGACGACGGCGCTGTTGATCGGCTAGCTCCCTAGTTCCCGGACGCCGATATCGTGCAGTCCGGGCCGTCCCAGGGCAAGGCCTGCCCGGTCCGCGCTTCGGTACCACAGCTCATGGCGAAACCCCGCGGCCCGCGTTACAGGGCCCCATGCTCCGCATCACCGAACTCAAGCTGCCGCTCAACCATGCCGACGAAGCGATCCCCGCCGCGGTCTGCAAGCGGCTGCGCATCACCCCCCGCGAATTGATCCGCTACACCGTCGCGCGGCGCGCGCATGACGCGCGCGACAAGATGGACATCCAGCTCGTCTATTCGATCGATGTCACCGCCAAGAACGAGGCGACGATCATCGCGCGGTTCCGCAAGGATCGTCACGTCAACACGACCCCCGATACCGGCTACCGCCACGTCGCCAAGGCACCCGAGACGCCGGGCGCGCGGCGCCCGGTCGTCGTGGGGACAGGGCCGTGCGGCCTGTTCGCCGGCCTCATCCTCGCGCAGATGGGGTTCCGCCCGATCATCCTCGACCGCGGCAAGCTGGTCCGCGAGCGCACCAAGGACACCTGGGGTCTGTGGCGCCGCAGCGTCCTGAATCCTGAATCCAACGTCCAGTTCGGCGAGGGCGGCGCGGGCACCTTCTCCGACGGCAAGCTGTGGAGCCAGATCAAGGATCCCCGCCATCTCGGCCGCAAGGTCATCACCGAGTTCGTCAAGGCCGGCGCCCCGCCCGAGATCCTGACCGAGGCGCATCCGCATATCGGCACGTTCCGGCTGGTGACGATGGTCGAGGCGATGCGCGCGACGATCGAGTCGCTCGGCGGTGAATATCGGTTCGAGCACCGCGTCGACGATCTCGACATCGCGGTCGATGCAGACGGCACGCGGCGCATCCGCGGGCTGCACCTGCATACCGGCGACTATCTCGAGGCGGATCATGTCGTGCTCGCGGTGGGGCACAGCGCGCGCGACACCTTCCACATGCTGCACGATCGCGGCGTCTTCCTGGAGGCAAAGCCCTTCTCGATCGGCGTGCGCATCGAACATCCGCAATCCTGGATCGACGAGGCGCGGTTCGGCCCCTGTGCCGGCCACCCCGATCTCGGCGCTGCCGCGTACAGCCTGTCGCATCACTGCACGAACGGGCGCACCGTCTACAGCTTCTGCATGTGCCCGGGCGGTACCGTCGTCGCGGCGACGTCCGAGGAAGGCCGCGTCGCCACCAACGGCATGAGCCAATATTCGCGCAACGAGCGCAACGCCAATTCGGGACTCGTCGTCGGCATCGACCCTGCGCGTGACTATCCCGGCAATCCACTGGCGGGCATCGAATTGCAGCGCCATTGGGAATCGCGCGCCTATGTCGCGGGCGGATCCGATTATAAGGCCCCCGCGCAGCGCCTCGGCGATTTCCTCGCCGGCCGCCCGTCGAGCGCGCTTGGCACGGTCATCCCGTCCTACCGCCCCGGCGTCCACCTCACCGACCTCGCCGAATGCCTTCCCGAGTTCGCGGTCACCGCGATGCGCGAGGCGCTGCCGGTATTTGGTCGCGACATTCCCGGCTATGATCACCCCGACGCGGTCCTCACCGGGGTGGAGACGCGTACCTCGTCCCCCGTCCGGATCACGCGCGGCGACGATTTTCAGAGCCTGAACACGATCGGCCTGTTCCCCGCCGGGGAGGGCGCGGGCTATGCGGGCGGGATCCTCTCTGCGGGCGTCGACGGCATCAAGGTCGCCGAGGCAGTCGGGCTGAGCCTCGTCGGCGCCACGCCGGGGGCTTAACCACTATCTAACATCCGGGTGGTACGCGCAGGCTTCCTGTCACGACGCGCGATCTACCCCATGCTCAAGAGAACAGTGCTCGGTTTCGCCGCGATCGCCGCCAGTACCTCGTGCGTTCCCCCGTCGACGCGCGTGGCTGGACCGCTTGCGGACGTCCCTGTCCGTGACGCAGCAGAAGCGCGCAACCTGCTCGCCGGGCTCGCGCTCGAGGCGCCCGCCGAACCGCTCGACCGCGCTTTTGCCGGCTCTGCAGCCTCCACCGACGACACCCCGCGCACCCTCGCCGCCGCGCCCGCTTTTCCCGGCGCCGCGCAAAGTGACGACGACCGCCAGCGCGCGATCGCCTGCCTGACCGCCGCGGTCTATTACGAGGCGCGATCCGAACCGACCGATGGCCAGCGCGCGGTCGCACAGGTCGTGCTCAACCGCGTGCGCGACCGTGCCTTTCCGCACAGCGTCTGCGGGGTCGTCTATCAGGGGTCGACACGGCGCACCGGCTGCCAGTTCAGCTTCACCTGCGACGGTTCGATGAACCACCCCCGCGACGGTGCCGCCTGGGCAAGGGCTGCATCGGTCGCGCGCGCCGCGTTCGACGGCAGCGTCTTCGCCCCGGTCGGCGCGTCGACCTCCTACCACGCCGCCTCGATCCTGCCCTGGTGGGCGCCCAGCCTCAGCCGGGTCGGCGCGGTCGGCGCCCATATCTTCTATCGCTGGCGCGGCGCGATGGAGCGCGCGCTGAGCTTCCGCCAGACCTATGCGGGCGTCGAACCGACGCGCGTTGCTGCGCCCGATACGATCCTCGCCGCGTCCCCGTCCGCCTCCACCGAACCCGGTACGGCGGGATCCGGCGTCACTGTCCATCGCGGCCGGACCATGCCGGGGGTGGAGACTGCGCTGTCGACACCGCCGGAGTCGTCCGCCGCCATACCACGCGTGCATCTGGCGTCGGGCGTCCGCATCCATATCGGTTCGGCACATGCTGGCCCGGTTCTCGGCGGTGGCGCCCCGCTGCCGGTCGTTTCGATCTCCGAGGAAAGCGATCCGACCTGATAGCCCTTTGGGGGGTGCCACGACGCGACGGGCGCGGTATCGCCCGTGCCATGCTGCTTCACCTGCCCTACCCCATGACCCGCTTCGGACCCCGATGCTGACTGCCAGCGAATTGCGCGACCGGCTCGTGACCGTTCTGACCCGCGACCATCTCGGCGACCGGCGTCGCTGGCGCATGGCGGTCGGCGAGGTCCGGGTCTATTCCACCGCCACGCACGCGCATTGCAACTGGTCGGTCACGCCCTCGGGCAGCGCCGAGGACATCGACCGGATCGAGACACTCGTCGACCGGTTCCGCGAGGAATTCCCGATCATCCGCTGATTGACGAGCCGTTCGACCGACAAGCTCGGCTATCCCGGCACGGACAGCGTCTTCGTTGCACCGCACCATGCAGAAGCTGTATTTCGTCCGGTTCATACGGGACAGCGGCCATGCAGACATTACGGCGATCGTTCGGATTACAGGTTCTGATCGGGATGATCGCCGGGCTCGCGCTCGGCTTCGTCGCGCGCGGGACCGGCGTGGGATCGGGCCTTGCTGAGACGCTGCGCATCGTTGGCGAGATCTTCGTGCAGTTGCTCAAGACGCTTGTCGTCCCGCTCGTCTTCACGGCGATCATCGCGTCGATCGCCGCGCTGCGCGATCTCGACAATGCACGCCGGCTGGTCATCAGCACGCTCGCCTGGTTCGCGATCACCGCGCTGATCGCGGTGTCGATCGGCATCGTCCTCGCGCTGGTGATCCAGCCCGGCGTGACCGCGGGCGTCAGTGCGGCCAGCGCGGTCGCGCCGATGACCGCCGGGTCGTGGCTCGACTTCCTGCGCGGGCTCGTCCCTGCCAATATCCTCGGGCTCGAGGCGTCGACCAAGCTCACGGACGAGACCGCGCGGACTGCGCTGTCGTTCAACGTCCTGCAGATCATCGTCATCGCGATCACGATCGGAATCGCCGCGGTCCGGATCGGTGATGCGGGCGCGCCGTTCCTCGCCTTTAATGCATCCGCGCTCGCGCTTTTCCGCCGCATCCTGCGCTGGGTAATACGGTTGACGCCGATCGGTACGGGTGCACTGCTCGGCAACGCGATCGTGCGCTATGGCTGGCAATCGCTGTCGGCGCTCGGCGCGTTCAGCATCGCGGTCTATGCCGGGCTCGCGATCGTACTGTTCGTGGTCTACCCGCTGCTCCTGCTCGCCAACGGGCTCAGCCCGCGGCGGTTCTTCGCCGCCGCCTGGCCCGCGATCCAGCTCGGCTTCGTGTCGCGCTCGTCGATCGCCGCGCTGCCGGTGACCGAGGATGTCGTCGAACGCGGCCTCGGCGTCCCCCGCACCTATGCAGCCTTCGCCGTACCGCTCGCTGCCACGACCAAGATGGACGGGTGCGCCGCGATCTATCCTGCGGTCTCGGCGATCTTCGTCGCCCAATATTACGGCATTCCGCTGCATGCCGCCGACTATGTGCTGATCGTGCTCGTGTCGGTGCTAGGGTCCTCCGCCACCGCAGGGCTGACCGGCGCGGTCGTCATGCTGACGCTCACGCTGTCGACGCTCGGCCTCCCGCTCGAGGGCGCAGGTCTGCTGCTCGCGATCGACCCGATCCTCGACATGGGCCGCACCGCGGTCAACGTCGCCGGGCAGGCGCTCGTCCCGACGATCGTCGCCAAGCGGCAGGGCCTGCTCGACCCGGCACTGCGCGACGCCGGCACGGCGCAGGCCGCCACGGCATAACCGCGCGCTGTCACAAACGTGACAACAAGACTTCGGCGCGCGCAGGAGTTTGACAGCGCGACGCTGTAGCCACCCCCTAGACCCGGGCGATTCGTTGTCATGTTGTGTACCGATCCGTCATCAAATGCGGAACGAGGATGCAGCATGACCTTCCAGACCGACCTTACCCAGATCGACCAGCTGATCGCCGCGCGGAACGGCACCTGGGACGGGATTTCCGCCGAATCGGTCGCCCGGATGCGCGCGCAGAACCGCTTCCGCTCGGGTCTCGACATCGCCCGCTACACCGCGGGGATCATGCGCCGCGACATGGCCGCCTATGACGCCGACCCGGCGCACTACACCCAGTCGCTCGGCTGCTGGCACGGCTTCATCGCGCAGCAGAAGATGATCAGCATCAAGAAGCATTTCGGCACGACCGACCGCCGCTATCTCTACCTCTCGGGCTGGATGGTCGCCGCGCTCCGCAGTGAATTCGGGCCCCTTCCCGACCAGTCGATGCACGAGAAGACGAGCGTGCCTGCGCTGATCGAGGAACTCTACACCTTCCTGCGTCAGGCCGATGCGCGCGAGCTCGGCATGCTGTTCCGCGACGTCGACGCGGCACGCGCGGCGGGCAACGCGATCGAGGAAAAGCGCCTGCTCAATGCGATCGAGAACCACCAGACTCACGTCGTCCCCGTGATCGCCGATATCGACGCAGGCTTCGGCAATGCCGAGGCGACATACCTGCTCGCGCGCAAGATGATCGAGGCGGGCGCCTGCGCACTCCAGATCGAAAACCAGGTCAGCGACGAGAAGCAGTGCGGGCATCAGGACGGCAAGGTCACCGTCCCGCACGAGGACTTTCTCGCCAAGGTTCGCGCCTGCCGCTACGCCTTCCTCGAGCTCGGCGTCGAGGACGGTATCATCGTCACGCGCACCGACTCCCTCGGGGCTGGCCTCACCAAGCAGATCGCGGTCAGCAAGGCGCCCGGCGATCTTGGTGACCAGTATAACTCCTATCTCGACTGCGAGGAGATCGACCCCGCGACCGCGCAGAATGGCGACGTCATCCTCAACCGCGACGGCAAGTTGCTCCGCCCGAAACGCCTGCCCTCCAACCTGTTTCAGTTCCGTGCCGGCAGCGGCGAGGATCGCTGCGTGATGGACTGTATTGCAAGCCTGCAGAACGGCGCGGATCTGCTCTGGATCGAGACCGAGAAGCCGCACATCGAGCAGATTGCCGGGATGGTCGACCGCATCCGCGAGGTCGTGCCCAACGCGAAGCTCGTCTACAACAACTCGCCCAGCTTCAACTGGACGCTGAACTTCCGCCAGCAGGTCTTCGATGCGTGGAGCGAAGGGGGTCGCGACGTGTCGGCCTATGACCGGACGCGCCTGATGAGTGTCGACTATGACGGCACGCCGCTCGGCGACGAGGCGGACGAGCGCATCCGCACCTTCCAAGCGGATTCGGCAAAGCGCGCCGGCATCTTCCATCACCTGATCACGCTGCCGACCTATCACACCGCGGCGCTCTCGACCGACAATCTCGCCAAGGAGTATTTCGGCGATGCAGGCATGCTCGGCTATGTGAAGGGCGTCCAGCGCAAGGAAATCCGCGAGGGCATCGCCTGTGTGAAGCACCAGAACATGTCCGGTTCCGACCTGGGCGACGATCACAAGGAGTATTTCGCGGGCGAGGCGGCGCTGAAGGCCGGCGGCGTCCACAACACGATGAACCAGTTCGCGGCCTGACGCCCAAACCGGAGCGCAAGCTCCGGCGCGGACCAGCGTCAGGCCCGGCCGGCGGGGCCAAAAGCCCCGTCCGACGCCGCGGCTTCGCCGCGGCGCTGGCCTGTTCCAACGCCCAGTAAAGACGCGCATGCCTACCCAAAGACACCTCCCCGGCGAAGGCCGGGGCCCAGTTGAGGGACGGTTATGGCAGGCGTCGCCTTTCGTTACTCCCACCTCTCTAACTGGACCCCGGCCTTCG
>NZ_LMKZ01000002.1:379442-438904 GCF_001422525.1 Sphingomonas sp. Leaf30
AGGCGCTATTGAGGGCGCCGCGGGAGCACGCGGTATCGGCCAACCCTAAGCTCGCCCCTTCGCAGCCACACCCCCACAAAAACCAGCCCCCAAAACAACCCATAGCAACACCGCCACGCTGTCCCCCAGCTGCGCGCCGTGGCATGAGCCCCCCATGCAAGACCGCGCCCTGCTCCGCGTCACCGCGCTCGAAAAGTCGGTCCCAGGCGGCCGCCAACTCTTCGGCGGGCTCGACCTGACCGCGCGTGCCGGCCAGCTGATCGCGATCGTCGGCGAAAGCGGCGTCGGCAAATCGACGCTGCTCAACATCCTGGCCGGTCTCGACACGCCAGACGCGGGGCATGTCGCGATCGAGGACACGATCCTCGACACACTCGACGAGGCCGCGCTGACGCGGCTGCGCGCGACCCGGATCGGGTTCGTGTTCCAGGCCTTTCACGTCCTGCCCTATCTGACCCTTCGCCAGAACGTCGCGCTCCCGCTCGCGCTGGTGTCCACCGACCGTCGCGCGATCGCCGACCAGGCGCAGGAGATGCTCGCACGGGTCGGGCTCGGCACGCGCGGCGACGGCTATGCGCGCGACCTCTCGGGCGGCGAACTGCAGCGCGTCGCGATCGCGCGCGCGCTCGTCCACCGCCCCGCGCTGATCCTCGCCGACGAACCGACGGGCAATCTCGACCCCGACACCGCCGCGAAGATCCTGACGCTGTTTTCCGACGCGGTTCGCGAACAGGGCGTCGCCGCGATCATCGTCACCCATTCGGCGGCGGCCGCCGCGATCGCCGACGATCTTCTGACGCTGACCGCAAGCGGGCTGGAACGCGCGCGATGAGCATCCTGTCGGCGCGGCTCGCGCTGGGCTGGATGATCGGTGGCGAGTGGCGCGCCCATCCCGCGCGGCTCGCCCTCACCGCGATCGCGATCGCCATCGGTGTCGCCCTCGCCTTCGCGGTCCACCTCGTCAACGGATCGGCGCTGTCGTCGTTCGAAGGCGCATTGCGCACCGTCAAGGGTAGCGCGGACGTTCAGGTCAACGCGACCAGCCCGCTCGGCTTCGACGAAGCGCTCTATCCCAGGGTTGCGACCGCAGCCGGCGTCGCGGACGCGAGCCCGGTCGTCATCCTGCGCGCGACGATCGGGAGGCGGCCCGTCACCCTGCTCGGCCTCGACGTGATCCGTGCGGCACAGGTCACGCCGTCGCTGCTCGGCATCGCCCCCGCCGGGATCGACCGGCGGGGCGACGCGGCGTTCGACGACGCCGCGCTCTATCTGTCCGCCGCGGCGATGCGCAACGTGAATGCCCGTCCCGGCGCGATGCTCGTCGTCACCGCCAACGGTCGAACCGCAACGATGCGCGTCGCCGGCCGGTTGCCGGGCGTAGCCGAGGGCGAGGCGATCGGCGTGATCGACATCGCCGCGGCGCAGTGGCGCTTCGACCGGCTCGGCCGCCTCGACCGGATCGACGTGAAACAGCAGGACGGCGCCGCCCCTCCACGCCTCGCTACCATTCTGCCGCGCGATGCGACGATCGGCAGCGACGCAAGTGATGCGACCCGCAGCGACGCGCTGTCACGCGCGTACCGCGTCAATCTCGACATGCTCGCGCTGGTCGCATTGCTGACCGGCGGGTTCCTCGTCTTTTCCGCGCAGTCGCTGTCAGTGGCACGCCGGTTGCGGGCCTTTGCGCTTGTCCGCACGCTCGGCCTGCCGCGCAACGGGATCGTCGCGACCGTCGCGCTGGAGGGGCTGGCGATCGGCGTGATCGGCGCCACGCTCGGTCTGCTGCTCGGCTATGCGCTGGCCTATGCCGCGCTCGCCCGGTTCGGCGCGGACCTTGGCGCAGGCTATTTCGCCGATGGCCGCGTCCGGCTGACCTTCGCGCCCGCCGCCGCGATCGGCTTCTTCGCGCTCGGCCTGCTGGCCGCGGTCGCTGGCAGCGTCCTGCCGGCGCGGATCGCGGCGCGGGCGGCCCCCGCCGCGGCACTGCGCAACGCCGGCGACGTGATCGACCCCCGGACCCCCATGCCCGTCCGCCCCGCCGCCATCCTGATGCTGCTCGGCGGTGGCGCGGCGCTGCTCCCCGCGATCGGCGGCCTGCCCCTGTTCGGGTTTGCGAGCATGGCGCTGATACTCGCAGGCGGCATCGCCGGCATGCCCTGGCTCGCGCGCACGCTGCTCGCGCCGCTCAGCCGCGGTGGCGGGCGGTCCGTCCCCGTAGACCTCGCCATCCGCCACCTCCACGGTGCCCCCGCCCAGGCCGCCACCGCGCTGTGCGGGATCGTCGCGAGCACCGCGCTGATGATCGCGATGGCGGTGATGGTCACCAGCTTTCGCGGCGCGGTCGACGAATGGCTGGGTCAGGTCCTCTCGGACGATCTCTACCTTCGGGTCGAGGGTGGCACCGGGCTCGATCCCGCGGCGCAGGCCCGGTTGCGCGCCGTGCCCGGCATCGCGGCGATCGCGTATAGCCGGCAGATCCCGCTGACGCTCGCGCCGGACCGGCCGCCCGTCTCGTTGATCGCGCGCCCGGTTGTTACCGATGGCCCCGACCCCAGCCTCGTGCTGCTCGAAAGCGGACGCGCCCGCCCCGCCGGCACCGCGCCGATCTGGATTTCGGAGCCCGCCGCGCGGCTCTATGGCTGGTCGGTCGGCGACAGCGTGACGCTGCCGATCGCCGGCCGGTACGTCGTCGCGGGGATCTGGCGCGACTATGCCCGCCAGCAGGGCGCGATCATCGTCCGCGACACCGACTATACGCGCGCCACCGGCGACCGCACGCGGACCGAGGCGGCGATCACGCGTGCCCGCGGCGCGGATCCCCGCACCGTCGAGCGCGCGCTGACCGCGGCGGCGCCCCCGGCGCTGACCGGCCTCGTCTCGATCGCGCGCCCGTCCACGCTGCGCCGCTATGCCCTCGAACTCTTCGATCGCAGTTTCGCCGTCACCTATTTGCTCGAGGGGGTCGCGATCCTTGTCGGGCTGGCCGGCGTCGCCGCGACCATGTCCGCGCAGACGATCGCCCGCACACGCGAATTCGGGATGCTCCGCCATATCGGCGTCGCAAAGCGGCAGATCGTCGCGATGCTGGCGACCGAGGGGGCGTTGCTCGGTCTCGTCGGGGGTATCGCCGGGATCACGCTTGGCGGGGTGATGGCACAGGTGCTCGTCCACGTGATCAATCCGCAGTCGTTCAACTGGACGATGGCGACGCGCATACCCTGGGGTAGCGTCGGCGGAGTAGCACTTGCGCTGATCGTTGCGGCGGCGGGTACCGCGGTGCTTGCCGGCCGGCGCGCGATCGCCGCCGATGCGGTTCGCATGGTCAGGGAGGACTGGTGATGCGCCCAGTGTTTACGTTCGCAGCGCTGGCGCTGACCGCCGCGACGCCGGCCGCCACCGGCTATCCCGTCGTCCGTCCCGGACCCTCTTTCACCTTCCCGCGCGAACACGGTGCGCACCCGGCATTCCGCACCGAATGGTGGTATGTCACCGGTCTGCTGAAGACGCAGGACGGACGCAATCTCGGCTTCCAGATCACCTTCTTCCGGACCACCCCGGGCACCGACGCGGCGAACCCCAGCCGCTTTGCCCCCAAGCAGATCCTGTTCGCGCACGCAGCGCTCTCCGACCCGAAGCTCGGCCATCTGCTGCACGGGGAGCGGGCGGCACGGGCGGGGTTCGGCCTGGCCCAGGCGCGCATCGGCGATACCGACGTCACGCTCAAGGACTGGCATATCCGCAGGCGACCCGACGGCCGGTTCACAACCACCGTCACCACCGGCGATTTCGCGCTGACGCTGACGCTGACACCGCGCCAGCCGCCCCTGCTCCAGGGCAAGGCGGGCTACAGCCAGAAGGGCCCGAAGCCCGAACAGGCGAGCCATTATTACTCGATCCCGCACCTCGCGGTGGCGGGGCAGCTGGTGCGGAACGGCACGCCGCAACGCGTCACCGGACAGGCGTGGCTCGACCGCGAATGGTCGTCCGACTATCTCGGCGGCGGCGCGGTCGGCTGGGACTGGACCGGGCTTAATCTTGACGACGGGGGGGCGCTGATGGCGTTCCGCATTCGAGGCCGCGACGGCAAGCCGCTCTGGGCTGGGGGATCGCTGCGCCGCGCGGATGGCCGCGTCGTCCGGTTCGCACCCGCCGACGTCCGGTTCGATCCGCTCCGCCAGTGGCGCTCGCCGCGCACGGGGGCGCTCTACCCCGTGACGCAACGCCTCACCGTCCGCCTCCCCGAAGGGGTCCGCCGCTTCCGCCTCGATCCGCTGTTCGCCGATCAGGAGCTCGACGCGCGGCGCAGCGGCATGCCGGTCTATTGGGAAGGTGCGGTCCGCACGGCGGGCGGCAGCGGCTATCTCGAGCTCACCGGCTATGCCGATCCGCTGCAGATGTGACGCCTGCCGGATACCCAGGCTTTGGCATGGCCAAGCTTTGCGGCTATTCCCCACCACTACCGACGCGATAGGGATTACGCGAACCGGAGGGACTGGATGAGACTGAACCGCACGCATATCGGCCTGGCGCTTGCTGCGATCGTCGCGGGCTGCTCGTCGCCCTCGAGCACGGGCAAGGACGGATCGGTCGAGTTGCTCAACGTCAGCTACGATCCGACCCGCGAACTCTACAAGGCGGTGAACACCGCGTTCGCGGCCAAGTGGAAGCAGGACACCGGCCAGACGGTGCGGTTCAACATGAGCCATGGCGGATCGGGCAAGCAGTCGCGCGCGGTGATCGACGGCCTGGGCGCCGACGTCGTCACGCTGGCGCTCGCCTATGACGTCGATGCGATTGCCGAGCGTGCGAAGCTGCTGCCCGCCACTTGGGAAACGCGCCTGCCCGACAACAGCGCGCCCTATACGTCGACGATCGTGTTCCTGGTCCGCAAGGGCAATCCCAAGCAGATTCGCGACTGGAGCGATCTCGTCAAACCCGGCGTCCAGGTGATCACGCCCAACCCCAAGACCAGCGGCGGCGCACGCTGGAACTTCCTCGCGGCCTGGGCCTATGGGAAGAAGGCCGGGGGCGGATCCGACGCCGCCGCGCAGGCCTATGTCTCGCAGCTCTACGGCCATGTCCCGGTCCTTGATTCGGGCGCACGCGGCGCCACCACCACCTTCGTCGAGCGCGGGCTCGGCGACGTGCTGATCGCCTGGGAGAACGAAGCGTTCCTGTCCGAAAAGGAACTCGGCACCGGCAAGTTCGACATCGTCGTGCCGTCGATCTCGGTGCTCGCCGAACCGTCGGTCGCGGTCGTCGATGCCAATGCCAAGGCGCACGGTACCGAGAAGGTCGCTGAGGCCTATCTCCGGTTCCTCTACACGCCCGAGGGCCAGGATATCGTCGCCAAGAACTATTATCGCCCCCGCGATCCTGCGGTGCTGGCGCGCTATGTGACGCTGTTCCCGAAGATCGAGATGCGCACCATCCGCGATTTCGGTGGATGGAAGGTCGCGCAGGCCCGCTTCTTTGCAGACGGCGGCGTGTTCGACCGGATCTATTCGGGTCCGAAGCGCTGATCGGGAATGCGATCGTCCGGATCCCCACCAATGGCTGACGTCGCGCGCCTCGGCGCCAGGCCCGGCCGCGCTCGCCGCGCGCGACGGTCGGTCATTCCCGGGTTCGGGCTGACGATGGGGCTGACGATCGTCTGGCTATGCCTGATCGTGCTCATCCCGCTGTCGACGATCTTCCTGCGCGCGGCGGGGCTTGGCTGGGACGGGTTCGTCGCGGTTGGTCTCTCGGCGCGCGCGCTGTCAGCCTACAAGCTCAGCTTCGGTACCGCGCTGCTGGCCGCGTCGGTCAATGCGGTGTTCGGCCTGCTGATCGCCTGGATCCTCGCGCGCTATGAGTTTCCGGGCAAGAAGTTCGTCGACGCCGCGGTCGACCTGCCCTTCGCGCTGCCGACCGCGGTCGCGGGCATTGCGCTGGTGTCGCTCTATGCTGAAAACGGCTGGATCGGGTCGCTGCTGGCACCGCTCGGCATCCGCGTCGCCTACACCCCGCTCGGCGTCGTCGTCGCGCTCATCTTCATCGGCCTGCCGTTCATCGTGCGCTCGGTCCAGCCCGTGCTCGCCGATCTCGGCGCCGATGTCGAGGAGGCCGCCGCGACGCTCGGGGCGACCCGGTGGCAGACGTTCAGCCGGGTCATCCTGCCCGCCATCGCACCCGCGCTGCTGACCGGCTTCGCGCTCGCCTTCGCGCGCGGCGTCGGCGAATATGGTTCGGTCATCTTCATCGCGGGCAACATGCCGTACAAGTCGGAGATCGCGCCGTTGCTGATCGTCACCCAGCTCGAACAGTTCGACTATCCTGGCGCAACCGCGATCGCGTGCGTCATGCTGATTGCCTCCTTCTCGATGCTGCTGCTCGTCAACCTGCTCCAGGCGTGGCGCGCGAAGCGGAGCGCGAAATGACCCGCGCCGCGTCCAGCGAAAGCCCCGTCGCCCGGCGGATCCTGATCGGCGTCGGTCTCCTCTTCCTCGCGCTGTTCCTCGCGCTGCCGCTTGTCGTCGTGTTCGTTCAGGCCTTTGCCAAGGGCTGGCCGATGTTCGTCGACGCGATCGGCCAGCCCGACGCGCGTGCGGCGATCCGGCTGACCCTGCTGGTCGCGGCGATCTCGGTGCCGCTCAATTGCGTGTTCGGCGTCGTCGCGTCCTGGGCGATCACCAAGTTCGACTTCCGCGGCAAGAGCCTGCTTATCTCGCTCATCGACCTGCCATTTTCGGTGTCGCCCGTCGTCGCCGGCCTCATCTTCGTGCTGATGTTCGGCGCACAGGGCTGGTTCGGGCCGTGGCTGATCGCGCACAACTGGAAGGTCATCTTCGCGGTGCCGGGCATCGTCCTTGCCACCGTGTTCGTCACCTTCCCGTTCGTCGCGCGCGAGATCATCCCGCTGATGGCCGAGCAGGGCCGCGACGACGAGGAGGCCGCGGTGTCGCTCGGCGCGTCGGGGTGGCAGACCTTCTGGCACGTCACCCTGCCCAATATCCGCTGGGGCCTGCTCTACGGCGTGCTGCTCTGCAACGCGCGGGCGATGGGGGAATTCGGCGCGGTGTCGGTGGTGTCGGGCCATATCCGCGGCCTGACCAACACCATGCCGCTCCACGTCGAGATCCTGTACAACGAATATGACTTCGTCGGCGCGTTTGCGGTGGCATCGCTGCTCGCGTCGCTCGCGCTCGTCACGCTCGTGCTGAAGAGCCTGCTCGAATGGCGGTTCGGCTATCACCAGGCAAGGAGTGCGCATTGAGTATCGTCATCGACGCCGTATCGAAGCGGTTCGGCCAGTTCGCCGCGCTGAACGACGTCAGCCTCGAAGCACGTCCGGGCGAGTTCCTCGCGCTGCTGGGGCCGTCAGGCTCGGGCAAGACGACGCTGCTCCGCATGATCGCGGGGCTCGATTTCCCCGATAAAGGCCGTGTCCTGTTCGACGGCGCCGACATGACCGGGACGCCTGCGGCCGAACGCCAGATCGGCTTCGTGTTCCAGAACTACGCGCTGTTCCGTCACATGACGGTCGCCGACAACATCGCGTTCGGCCTGACCGTGCGTGCCCGCCGCGATCGTCCGGCCAAGGCAGACATCCGTGCGCGCGTCGCCGAGCTGCTCGACCTGATCCAGCTGCCCGATCTGGGTCATCGCTATCCAGCACAACTTTCCGGGGGACAGCGCCAGCGTGTCGCACTGGCGCGGGCGCTCGCAGTCGAGCCCCGCCTGCTGCTGCTCGACGAACCCTTTGGCGCGCTCGATGCCAAGGTCCGCAAGGACCTGCGACGCTGGCTGCGCGAGCTGCACGACCGGCTCGGCCTGACCTCGGTGTTCGTCACGCATGATCAGGAGGAGGCGCTCGAGCTTGCCGACCGCGTCGTCATCATGAACCGCGGTGTCATCGAACAGATCGGGACCCCGCGCGAGGTCTATGACATGCCCGCTACGCCGTTCGTCTCCGAATTCGTCGGCGAGACCAACCGCATCCCGGTGACGGTAGCCGATGGCCGCGTCCTGCATCACGGAAAGGCGCTCGACGTTTCTCCGAAGGCGCTCGCTAACGGAGCGGCCGAACTGCACTTCCGCCCGCACGAGGCGCTATTGGGGGATGACGCTCCCGGTGCGCTGTCGATCGTCGTCGGCGCCGTGCACAAGCGGGGTGGTACGTGGCGCGTCGAGGCGCGTGTCGACGACATTGCGGTCGAGATCGACACGAGCGGTCCCTTGCCCGAGCGTGGCGCTCGTGCGGGGCTTCGCTTCGAAGATGTTCAGATTTTTTCGGCTTCGTAGCCGTAGAGCCGGGCCGACTGGTTTCGGTCGCCCGGCTTGGTAAGCATTAAAGGTGGTGCGGGTGGCCGGGGTCGAACCGGCACTCCTTTCGGAACAGGATTTTGAGTCCAGCGCGTCTACCAATTCCACCACACCCGCACGGCCGCCCTGCAGGCTTCAAGCCCCGGGCAGCGGCGGTTTCGCTAGACCATGCGATCCACGCCCGCAAGCACGAACCCGCCTCTCCATCGCCGAACGCGCGCATAAAAAAAGGCCCGCCGTTTCCGGCGGGCCCTGAGGTGGGGGTACGGGATCAGAACCGGACGGTAGCACCAACCGCCAGATTGCGACCAAGCGAGTCGTAGCGCTGCGGGATCGTGTTGGTCCGTGCCAGCGCGACATTGTAGGAGTCGGGGACGATCGGCGCGCTCTTGTCGAGCAGGTTGTTCGCGATCAGGCGCAGCGAGAACGCCTTGTCGATCGCAAAGTTGAGCGCGAGATCGAAATAGCTCTTCGGCGAGACGCGGAAATAGCTGGTCCGCTCGCGCTCGGGCGTGCCGCCGATCGCCGGATCACCCGAATTGTCCGCATTCGTCAGCGAACCGACATAGCGCCAGTTGAACGACGCGCTGAACCCCTTGTCGACCGTCGTATAGGTCGCGCGCAGGCCGTGCGACCATTTCGGGATCAGCTGACCGCAGCCATTGCCGTAATAGCCTGCGCAGTTGCGGGTCGGCTGGACCGGCGAGTCCTGACCACCTGCAAAGGTCGTCAGCGAGCCGTTGAAGTTCCAGTCGATCTTGCCGACGCTGGCGAGATCGAGCGTGTACTGCGCCTGGAAGTCATAGCCGCGGGCGATCGACTTGTAGAAGTTGGTCGTACCCTGGCGGATGAAGCCGGTCGTCGGGTTGCTCGCCGCGTTCGAGTAGAGCGTGCCGGTGCCGGGATTGCGGACGATGCCCTGACAGAAGAACGCGTCGCCGTTCGAACGCTGACAGCCATCGGTGTAATAGCTGAAGTCGTTATAGCCGAGCGAGTCGTCGATCTTGATCTTGTAGCGATCGACCGAGAAGACCAGCCCGGGCACGAAGCGCGGCTTCACGATCAGGCCATAGGTCTGGGTATAAGCCGTTTCGGGATCGGCTTCGAAACCGCCCGAGCGAACCGTACACCCGGTCGCCCCCGTCGATGCATCCCCCGGACAGATCAGCGTCGGGCTGCCGTACAGCGCGTCGGACAGGCCGGTCGCGCGGCAGACCTCACGCGAGGCGACAGGCGTGCCATAGGTCACGCCGCCAGCGGCGTTGGTCGTCACGGTCGGTGCGCAGAAATCGTTGAACGTGCCCGATCCGCCACGGGCGAAATCGACATTGGTCGCCTGCCGGATCTCGGTCACGGTCGGCGCGCGCTGCGCCTTGTTGAACGAGGCACGGAACGTCAGGTCGCTGACCGGGGCGTAGATGCCCTCGATCTTCCACGTGTTGAAGCTGCTCGAATTGCTGCTGTACTTCGAAACGCGATAGCCACCATTGGCCTGCAGCAGTTCCGCGAACGGCTTGTGCTCGATCAGCGGCGCCTGGACCTCGATATTGGCCTCCCAGACATCCTGCTTGAGATAGGTGTCATTGCCACCAAGCCCGGCGCGGTAGACGCTGTCGGCGGTCGATTTCAGCGTATCCTTGCGATATTCCGTGCCGAGCGCGATTGCGACGCCCTGCTCGGCGAACGGCGAGGTGACACCATACTTGCCGAGATCGCCGGTGATGTTCGCCTGCACGTCATACAGCGTGCCGATCGTGGTCGACGTGCCGCGGTCGTAGAGATAGTCGATCAGCGCCGGATTGGTGTTGCCCGCGCTGAACGCGTCGAACGGCACGCAGGCGGCGTCCGTGGTCCCTGCGCAGGTCGGTGCCGCGAGCGTCCCGCCCACGTTCAGCGAATTCCGCAGATTGGCCGCGTTGACGAAGCTCGGCGTGTAGTCCTGCTTGTTGCGCGCATAGACGCCGCCGATGTCATAGGTCCATGCATCGCCGGCCTTGCCGCGCAGACCGCCGGTCAGGCGCAGACCGGTGTTCAGATAGCTGTCCGGCTGGTCATTGCCCTCGCCGAGGCGATAGCGGATGTCGATCGGCGCAAACGCCGCGGTACCCGCTGCCGCACCGCAGATCGTGCTGGCCTGCGAAGCCGACAGGAACGGATTGTTGCAGTTCACCTGGACGTTGCCGCCCGCGATCGCCGGGTAGTTGTTGTACGACTTGTCGCGGAACCAGATGCCCGATGCATAGACTTCTGCGTCCGGCGCGACGTCGAGGCTGACGAAGCCACCCGCATTCACGCGCTCGGACGGGCGCTGATAGGCATAGTTGCTGAAATAGTTCGACGCATTGCCCGCGCCGGTGCCGAACGGCACGAAGGTGCGCGTGCCATTGGGGTTGTTGACATACTGCCCCGTCGCGACGCCCTTGCTGTCCAGCGGCGAAATCAGGCCGCTGGTCGAGCTGCTCGGCGTCAGGCCGCACGAGATCGGCGCGTTGAGACTCGTCTGCGTGAGGTAGCAGCCCGAGTTAGACCGCTCGGACAGCAGGACCTCGTCGGTATGCTTGTAGTTGACGAAGCCGTTGATCCGCAGCGCCCCGTCGAAGAACTTCTTGCCCGCGGTCAGCGTGACGTCGGCGCGGCCGCCATCGTTGGTCAGGCCGCGCGGGCTGTTGAAGCCGGCTGCGCGCGCCAGCGACGAGACGACCGTGTCCTTGTTGTTGTGGTTGTAGAAATTATAGTTGCCGTCGAGCTGGATGCCTTCGAAATCCTTTTTCAGGACGAAGTTGACGACGCCGGCGACGGCATCGGACCCGTAGACCGACGACGCACCACCGGTCAGGACGTCGACCCGCTCGAGCAGCGACGGCGGGATGATGCCAACGTCCTGCCCGTTCTGCGTGCCGAGGCGCTTGCCGTCGATGAGGACGAGCGTCCGCTCGAACCCGAGGCTGCGCAGCTTGATCCGCTGCCGGCCGTCCGAATCATTATAGGTCTGCTGGCTGTCGGGCGCGACCTGCGGGAGGCGGTTAAGGACGTCCTCGACATTGACCGCAGCCTGGGCGCGGATGTCCTGCGAGGTGACCGAGGTGATCGGTGCGGCGGAGGTCATGTTCGGACGCTGGATGCGCGATCCGGTCACGACGATGTCGCCCCCGCCAGCGCGGTCTTCGGCGGGCGGCGCGTCGACGGCGCTGGTCGCGGTCGCCGCATCCGCCTCGACCTTGGCCTCCGCGGGCGTGGTAGCCTCGGCCTGTGCCGGCGTGACCTGTCCAATCGCCGGGGTCGCGGACACCATCAGTGCCCCCGCAAGCGCCATATAAGACGCCGAATTACGCACGTTCATACTAAAAACCCTTGTTTGGGCCAGCGTTGTCGCCTGCCCCCGTCTCCTTCGTAAGGTTTTGGTCATAATCGGGTCTCAGTCAATACCTTAGTAAGACCACTGTGTAACGTTTCGGACCGGATGTTGTAAAATGGCCATACGACTGGTCGACCGCCGTGACTTGCGATACGACTGGGCGCCAGGGTGACAACAGGGGGCTGCTGATGAAGACGAGACGATCGTTGCTGACCGCGTTTGGTGGTATTGGAGCGGCCCTGCCCTTTGTTGCGCCGATCGCCCGCGCGCGCGCCGCAACCGGCGGCCCTGCGCCCGCACTGATCGTGTCGACCTGGGATTTCGGTGCTGCAGCCAACGCCGCAGCCTTTGCCCGCAGACGCGCCGGCGGATCGCTGATCGATTCGGTCGAGGCCGGCGCGATGGTCCCCGAAGCCGATCCGGACAATCACAGCGTCGGCTATTCGGGCTATCCCGACCGCGACGGCCATGTCACGCTCGATGCGGTCATCATGGATGATGCGGGCGGCGTCGGCGCAGTCGCAGCGCTCGAGAACACGATGCACGCGATCTCCGTCGCGCGGCGGGTGATGGAGCGGACGCCGCACACCATGCTCGTCGGCGAAGGCGCGACGCGGTTCGCGCGTGACCAGGGCTTTAAGCAACAGTCGTTGCTGACGCCCGAGGCGGAAAAGGCGTGGCGCGACTGGCTGAAGACCGCGGATTATCGCCCCGAAGCCAATAGCGAGAACCGCATAACGCGGACGCCCGGTGGCGCGCTCGACCATGACACGATCGGCCTGCTGATGCGCGATCCGACGGGGCGGATGGCCGGCGCCTGCACCACATCGGGCATGGCGTTCAAGATGCGCGGCCGGGTCGGCGATTCGCCGCAGGTCGGATCGGGACTCTATGTCGAGGCCGGCGTCGGCGGCGCGACCTCGACCGGGCTGGGCGAGGAGGTTACGCGTGTCGCAGGGTCGGCGCGCGTCGTCGCATCGATGCGCGCGGGCGCGTCGCCGCAACAGGCCTGCGAAGAGGTGGTCCGCCATATCGCGCGACTGCGCGGCGACGCGATACGCGGGGTGCAGGTCGGTTTCCTCGCGCTCGATACAAAAGGCGCGGTCGGGGCCTTCTGCCTGTTGCCGGGCTTTACCTACGCCGTCACCGACGCGCGCGGCAGCACCACGGTGCTGAAAGCGCGCGCCTTGTTCGCGAGCTGACCGCATGATGCGCGACGCCATGACGCTCGAAGTCTGTGTCGAGGATCTCGACGGCATCGATGCCGCGGTGGAGGGCGGCGCCGACCGGATCGAGCTGTGCGCCGCACTCGCGGTCGGTGGCTTGACGCCGCCTGCGTCGCTGATCCGCGCGGCGGCGCAGGCGCCCCTCCCCGCGCACCTGCTCGTACGCCCGCGCGAGGGCGGTTTCGCCTACACCCCGCGCGAAATCGCGTTGATCGCCGACGATATCGTCACCGCTGCGCACGCCGGGCTCGCGGGCGTCGTGATCGGCGCAACCCTGGCCGACCACCGCCTCGACGCGACAACCTTGGCCATGCTGATCGCGCACGCACGGACGCTCGGCAGCGAACGCGGCAGGCCGCTTTCGCTGACGCTGCACCGCGCCTTCGACGTGTGTTCCGATCTTGGCGCCGCCCTCGACACCGCAATCGAACTCGGCTTCGACCGGGTCCTCACCTCGGGCGGGACGCCCAAAGCGATCGACGGGGTCGAGACAGTTGCCGACCTGCATCGCCGAGCCGCCGGACGCACCATCATCCTCGCGGGCAGCGGCGTGTCCCCGCAATCACTGCCCGCGCTGCTGCGCACCGGCATCACCGAAGTCCACGCCTCGTGCCGTCAGCCGATCGCCGGCGGTGCCGATCCGGTGGACGTGCGATTCGGTTTCGCCGCGCCGAACCGCACCGCGACCAGTACGGACCGCATCCGCCAGCTGTCACATATGCTTACGCAGAAACACACGCTTGAATAAGACCAATCTATAACTTACGCTTGGCGTAATCCAACGACGAAGGCCGCCATACGGTCACCGTGCAAGATCCTGAGAGCGAGCTGTCATGACCAACGCCCCCCCCGCCCCCTTGGCGGCACGCGACCCGGAAGCCACGCTGATGTTCAGCGAAGCGGCGGAATCGGGCGCCGCGGTTGCCCGGCTGCTCGCGGCCAATGCCGACGCCTTCGCGACGCTCGGCGCAAAGCTGCGGGCCGCACCGCCCGCGGTGGTCGTGACCTGCGCGCGCGGATCGTCCGATCACGCTGCGGTTTACGGCAAATACCTGATCTGGACGAAGACCGGCATCCCGGTCGCGGCCGCCGCCCCCTCGGTCGTGTCGCTGTACGACGCAGAGCTTTCCGCGCAGACGACGCTGTGCATCGCCATCTCGCAAAGCGGCCGCAGCCCTGATCTGCTCGCGACGGTCGCCTCGATGAAGGCAGGCGGCGCGCATGTCGTCGCGCTGGTCAATGACGAGACGTCGCCGCTCGCCGCTGCCGCCGACACGCTGATCGCGCTCAAGGCTGGCCCCGAGCGCTCCGTCGCTGCGACCAAATCCTATATCTGCGCGCTCGCAGCACTGGCGGCACTCACCGCGGAATGGGCCGACGACGATGCGTTGCGCGACGCGGTGGCGGCACTTCCCGCCGACCTAGAGCGCGCCTGGGCGCTCGACTGGTCCAGCGCGATCGCGCCGTTGCGCACTGCTACCAACCTCTTTGTCATCGCGCGCGGACCGGGCTTCGGCATCGCCAATGAGGCGGCGCTGAAGATGAAGGAAACCTGCGCGCTTCACGCCGAAAGCTTCAGCTCGGCCGAGGTGCGCCACGGCCCGATGCAGCTCGTCGAGGACGGTTTTCCCCTGCTCGCGCTGGCGACGTCCGACGCGGCCGGCGACGGCGTGCGCGATGCCGCGGCCGAATTTGCGGGGCGCGGCGCCTGCGTCCTGCTGGCCGATGCCGCACGCAACGCGCAGGCCGGCGACGCGACGCTGCCCGCGCTCGCCGCGCATCCGGCGATCGAGCCGGTCCTGATGATCCAGAGCTTCTACAAGCTCGTCAACGCCCTTTCCGTGGCGCGCGGGTTCGATCCCGACGCGCCCTCGCATCTTGCCAAGGTCACGCGCACGCTATGACGACTTTCCGGTTTTCCAACGGCCATATCGTCACGCCGGCCGCTGTCCTCACCGACGCGACGATGGTCGTCGAAGACGGCCGGATCGTCAGCCTCGACGCGGCGCCCGTCGCGGACACCGTGGCGGAGACGATCGACCTCGACGGGGGCTGGATCATGCCCGGCTTCGTCGACACGCAGGTCAATGGCGGCGGCGGCGTGCTGTTCAACGATGCCACCACGGTCGAGGGAATCGCCGCCATCGGTGCGGCGCATGCCCGTTACGGCACGACGGCGTTCATGGTTACGCTGATCAGCGACACGCCCGACGTGATCGCGCGCGCGCTCGATGCGGTCGACGCCGCGATCGACGCCGACGTGCCGGGCGTGGTCGGCATTCATGTCGAGGGTCCGGTCATCAGTGCGGCCCGCAAGGGCATCCATGATGCGTCGCGCTTCCAGGATCTCGACGACGATCTGATGGAATTGATGACGCGTCCCCGCCGCGGCCGCGTCATGCTGACGCTCGCGCCCGAACGCGTCACCGCCGATCAGGTCGCCGCGCTCACCGCCGCCGGAGTGCTGGTCAGCATCGGTCACAGCGATGCGAGCTATGCAACCGCCGCCGCGGGCATCGCTGCGGGCATCACCGGCGTGACCCATCTGTTCAACGCGATGTCGCCGCTGATCCACCGCGCGCCCGGCGTGGTCGGCGCAGCGCTCGACGATCAGTCGGTCTATTGCGGGATCATCGTCGACGGCTTTCACGTCGATGATGCCGCGTTGCGGATCGCATTGCGAAGCCGCCCGCATGACCGGTTCATGCTCGTCTCGGACGCGATGCCCTGTGTCGGCGCGGCGGATAAGTCCTTCACGATCCAGGGGCGGCCGATCCATGTCGAGGATGGCCGCTGCGTCGGCGCGGACGGCACACTGGCGGGGTCGGATCTCGACATGACCGGTGCGGTCCGCAATGCGGTCGCACGGCTCGACCTCGCACCCGAGGTTGCCGCAGCGATGGCTTCGACCTATCCGGCCGCGTTCCTCGGCCTGTCGGACACGCGCGGGGCGCTTGCCCCTGGGCAGCGCGCCGACTGGGTGCGGCTGACGCATGATCTCCACCCCCTGGGCACCTGGTTCGGCGGCGTTCCGTCCGCCTGACCACGCCCCGCTTTACCCCCCTTACGGCACCAAGGACGATCCCATGGCTCCCATCCTCCTGAGCGCGCCGATGCAGGGTTGGGCGCTGCCCATCGACCAGGTCCCTGATGCAGTCTTCGCCGACCGCATGCTGGGGGACGGCGTCGCGATCGATCCGACCGGCGACGGGCTCTACGCGCCCTGTGACGCGACCGTGCTGACGCTGCTCGACAGCGGCCATGCGATCACGCTGCGCACGGCGGAAGGCGCGGAGATCCTGATCCATATCGGGCTCGATACTGTCGCGCTCGGCGGTCGGGGCTTCTCGCCGTGCGTTGCGGTCGGCGACAGGGTCGTCACGGGTGCGCCGCTGATCCGCTTCGATCTCGACCTGCTCGTACGCGAGGCGCGTGCCGTCGTCACGCCGATCATCATCGTCAACCCCGACCGGTTCGCCATCACGCAGTGCACGACCGACCGGGAGGTCGCGCTCGGCGACCCGCTGATGACGATCGAACCGGTAGCCGACATCCGGCCCGACGCAGTCGCAGGTGGCGCGGCCTCGGGCGAAATCCTGACGCGGACGATCACAGTGCCGCTTGCGCACGGGATTCACGCGCGCCCCGCCGCGCGGCTCGGGGCGCTCGCGAAACGCTATACCGCGGACGTCACGGTCACGCGCGATGCGAACACGTCCAGCATTCTCAGCCCGATCGGGCTGCTCGCGCTCGGGGTGCGGTACAACGACCCGATCACGCTCGGTGCGCGGGGCCCCGACGCCGCCGACGCGCTCGACGCGATCGCGGCGCTGATCCTCAGCGGCATGGACGAGGCCGCTCCCGCACCCGCCCCGGCCCCGGCAGCAGCCAGCCCGGCGCGTGCGGCGATCGACGGCGCCTTGCTCGGCGTGACCGCTGCACCGGGCCTCGCGGTCGGCAAGGCGCGCTGGTTCCGCCATGCCGAGATCGCGGTCCCCGAACAGGGCCAGGGCATCGCCGTCGAGAATGAGCGGTTCGCGAGCGCGATCACGACGCTCGCCGCGCGACTCGCCGAGCAGACCCGCCATAGCGCAGGCGCGCAGAAGGCGATCGTCGAAGCGCATGCGGCGATGCTCGACGATCCCGTGCTCCGCGACGGGACGCAGGCGCAGATCGCGGCGGGCAAGAGCGCGGGCCACGGCTGGCGCGCCACGATCCGGCCGCTTGCCGACGCGTTGCGTGCCGGCTCCGATGCACGGCTCGCCGAGCGCGCGGACGACATGCTCGACCTCGAACGCCAGCTGTTGGCGGTCCTCGAAGGCGTTGAGACGACCGTCCCGGTCTTTCCGCCTGAGACGATCCTGCTCGCCGACGACCTGCTGCCATCGGACATTCTCGCACTCGACCGCGCGACGGTGATCGGCCTGTGCGTCGCGCGCGGTGGGCCGACGTCGCATGTCGCCATCCTCGCCGCGACGATCGGCCTGCCCGCTCTGGTCGCGATCGGCCCCGCGCTTGCCCCGCTGGCGGACGGCACGCCCGTCATCCTCGAGGCGAGCGAAGGGCTCATGCGCGTCGATCCCGACGCGGACACGCTCGTCGCCGCACAGGTCCGGCTTGCGCAGGCCGAGAAGCGCCGCGCCGACATGCTCGCGCGCGCCGGCGAACTCTGCCGCATGGCCGACGGGACGCGGATCGAGGCGTTCGCCAATCTCGGATCAATCGGCGATGCCCGTCTCGCGCGCGACAACGGTGCGGAGGGCTCCGGCCTTCTCCGCACCGAATTCCTGTTCCTCGAACGCGAGTCCGCGCCGAGCGTTGCCGAACAGACCGCCGACTATCAGGCGATCGCCGACGCGCTCGACGGTCGCCCGCTGATCGTCCGGCTGCTCGATATCGGCGGCGACAAGCCCGCCCCCTATCTGCCGATGGATGCCGAGGAAAACCCCGCGCTGGGCCTACGCGGCATCCGCGTCGGGCTCGCCTATCCGCAGATGCTCGAGGATCAGGTCCGCGCGATCCTGTCGGTCCGTCCCACGGGTCAGTGCCGGATCATGGTGCCGATGATCGCCAGCCTCGACGAGCTGCGCGCAGTCCGCGCCGCGGTCGACCGGATCGCCGCCGAGCTCGATCTGCCCGATCGCGTCCCGGTCGGCGTCATGATCGAGACCCCCGCCGCGGCGGTGACCGCGGACCTGATCGCCAGCGAAGCGGACTTCCTGTCGGTCGGCACCAACGATCTCACCCAATATACGCTGGCGATGGATCGCGGCAATCCGGCGGTCGCGTCGGGCATCGACGGGCTCCATCCCGCCGTCCTCCGCCTGATCGCGCAGACCTGCAAGGGTGGCGCGGTCCATGGACGCTGGACCGGCGTGTGCGGGGGGCTGGCCTCCGAACCACTTGCCGTGCCGATCCTGATCGGCCTCGGCGTGACCGAACTCTCCTGCGCGCCGGCGATCATTCCGGAGATCAAGGCGCTGGTCGCCACGCTCGGCATGGAGGCCTGCCGCGCGCACGCGACCGCGTGCCTCGCCTGCACCTCCGCTGCCCAAGTCCGAACGCTCGCCCGGGAGTTTGCCGCATGAAGTCGATACTCGAAGCCCTGCAGCCGCTCGGCCGTGCGCTCATGCTGCCGATCGCGGTGCTGCCGATCGCCGGCCTGTTGCTGCGTCTCGGCCAGCCCGACCTGCTCGACATCGCGTTCCTGAGTGCGGCCGGGGACGCGATTTTCTCGCATCTCGGGCTGTTGTTCGCGATCGGTGTCGCGACCGGCTTCGCGCGTGACGGCAATGGGGCGGCCTGCCTCGCCGGTGTCGTGTGCTTCCTCGTCGCGACCGAAGCGGGCAAGGTGTTCCTATCCGTCCCCGCCGACGTCGTCGCGGGGATAGCGACCCCGACGCTCGAGATTGTCGCCGCAGCCTGGAAGGCCAAGGCGATCGCGCGGCTCGACGTGCCGATCGGAATCTTGTCCGGCCTCGCCGGCGGGCTGCTCTACAACCGGTACTCGGCGATCAAATTGCCGGAATATCTCGCCTTTTTCGGCGGGCGTCGGTTCGTTCCGATCGTCAGCGGCGTTGCCGGGCTGGTTTTCGCGGTCATCTTCGGAGCGGGCTTCGGCATCCTCAACGCGGGCGTCGATCAGCTCAGCCTGGCGGTCAGCGGCAGCGGTGCGATCGGCCTGTTCCTGTTCGGCCTGTTCAACCGGCTGTTGCTCGTCACCGGGCTGCATCATCTGGTCAACAACATCGTCTGGTTCGTCGCGGGCGATTATCACGGCACGACCGGCGATCTGCGGCGCTTCTTCGCGGGCGATCCGGATGCCGGCGCGTTCATGGCGGGGTTCTTCCCGGTCATGATGTTCGGCCTGCCCGCCGCGTGTCTCGCCATGTACCACGCCGCGCTTCCCGAACGCCGCAAGGCGGTCGGCGGCATGTTGTTCAGCCTCGCTCTGACCTCCGCACTGACCGGCGTGACCGAGCCGATCGAGTTCAGCTTCATGTTCCTCGCACCGCTGCTCTATGCGGTCCATGCGGTGCTGACCGGGCTGTCGATGGCGTTGATGAACGCGCTGGGCGTGAAGCTCGGCTTCGGCTTCTCGGCGGGACTGCTCGATTATGTCCTCAACTATGGCAAGGCGACGCGGCCGCTGCTGCTGCTCCCCGTCGGCGCGGTCTATTTCGCGCTCTATTACGGGCTGTTCCGCTTCTTCATCCGCAAGTTCAACCTCGCCACCCCGGGCCGGGAAGCAGAGGCCAGCGTTGCGGCTGCCGCACCGGTAGCAGGCGGTCGTGGCGCGGCATTCGCACAGGCGCTTGGCGGCGGCGCGAACCTGACCACGGTCAGCGCCTGCACCACGCGGCTGCGTCTGATCGTCGTCGACCAGTCCGCGGTCGACGACGCGGCTCTCAAGGCGCTTGGCGCGCGCGGAATCCTGCGCCCATCGAACGCCGCGCTGCAGGTCGTGCTCGGCCCGATTGCAGATGTGGTCGCGGTCGAGATCCGCGATGCGCTCGCCCTGGGCGGTCCTGCAGTTGTCGCCCGCGCTGCGCCCGTCGCGACCGTCGCAGTAGTGCACGACACCACCGCGGTGCGGCTTTCGGACGCGGCCGTTGCCGCACTCGGAGGCAAGGACAATATCGTCACCGCGAGCCGCCACCCCGGTCGGGTGCGGATCGAACTGGCCGACGCTGCGGCGATTGACGAACCGCGTCTCGCACGTCTCGGGCTCCGCGCCACCGCACGCCCCGCTGCCGGTCAGTTGCACCTGCTCGGGACCGACGCGACGCTCGCGACGCTGATCCGCACGCCCGCCTGACGTCCATTCCGCCCGTCCCTGCGGCATCGGCCGGGGGACGGGCGGCACGGCACGGCCCTTGTTATCGTGCGCGCGGCTCCAGCGTCACGCCGCCGACGAGCCCGGACGCGACGCCCGGCGCCGCCTCGACCAGCACCGCGATCGTCCGCACGCCGCCACCCGGCGGCACCGCCGCCTCGAACGGTCCGACCGATGCGGCACCCTTGACCGCGACCCGCGTGCCGTCGACCCATAGCTCCGCACGCCCGGCGATCGCTGCAAAGCGGATCACGCCCCCCTCCTGCGCAACCCGCCGCCACGGCGTGACCTTCGTGCGATAGATCCGCCAGCGGCCCGCACGATCCGGATCGACCGGCGTCCCGCTGCGCACGAACGCCCAGCTGTTATTGTCGCCATCGACCGGTGCCAGCGCCGGATCGGGCCGCGTCGCCATCGCCGGCGAACGGCGCCACTCGCGGATCGCCATCGCAGCTAGCGTCACGGCGACCTGCGCGGGCGGCGCGAGACCCGCGCGATCGATCGTCAGCCGCGCCGGCTTTAGGCCCCGCGCGGTCGCGGTCATCACGATCCGCCCCCGCCCCCGGCCCGCCTGGACGATGACCTGCGCGAGGCCGTTGAACAGCGATCGGGCATTGCCCTTCTCGCTTTCATGGCTGTTCGGATCGCCATTGCCGATCCCGATGATCGTCGCCCCCTCGACCGCGAACCGCGTCGGCAGATTGGCGGTCGGCACATGGCGTCCTGCCGCATCGACCGCGTCGATCGTCACCGGCTGCGCATCCTCGCCATCACCCGCCATCACCGTCCGCGCCGGCGTCAGCCGCAGCGCGACTGGCGGTCCGGCGGTTTCCTGCGCCGCGCGTGCCACCGGCGAACCGCCGCGCCGCGCGACCACTTCGATCCGCCCGGGGGCATAGGGCACGACGAATTCATTCCCCATGATCCGATCGACCGCCGCCTCGCCGACGACCCGGCCGTTCAGCCGGACCTCGACGCGTTCAGCATTGCTCATCACCAGCAGCGTGACCGGCTGGCCTTCCCGCCCCGGCCAGGTCCAGTGCGGGGTGATACTTACCACCGGCGCGGTATCGACCCAGTGCGCGCGGTGGATGTCGAACGCGGTCTTGGGAAAACCGCACAGGTCGAGGATGCCGAAGAAGCTCGAGATCGTTGGCCATTCATGCGGGGTCGGTTCGCCGTGATAGTCGAACCCCGTCCACACGAATCCACCCGCGACGAACGGCCGCTCGGCGATCTTCTTCCAGGTGCCGCGATGCGTATCCCCCCAGCTCGCCGCCTCGACGTCATCGGACGACTGGACATGCCGCGCCGGATCGCTGGCAAAGGCCCCACGCGTCTCATAGGCGCTCGTATCCTCCGAACTCGTGATCGGCTTGGTCGGGTTGAGCTGGTGAAAGCGATCATAATCGCCCTGATAATAGTTGAACCCCGTCACATCGATTTCGCTTGAGACGTTGACGGGATCGAAAAAGGCGCCGTTCATCGCCGCGGTCACCGGCCGGCTGTCGTCGAGCGCATGCGTCGCATGGACCATCCGCCGGAGCATCTCGACGCCGGCCTCCGTCCCCTGCATCGGCTCCTCGTTGAATACCGACCACAGGATCACGCTCGGATGATTGCGATCGCGCCGCACCATCCATTCGAGTTGCGCCATATAGTCGGGCGCGGGATTGAACTGGCGGTTCTCGTCCATCACGACGAACCCCATCTCATCGCACAGGTCGAGCAGCTCGGCCGCCGGGGCATTGTGCGAACAGCGGATCGCGTTGCACCCCATCGCCTTCAGCCGCTCGAGGCGCCAGCGGACCAGCGCGTCGGGAATCGCGGTCCCGACGCCCGCGTGATCCTGATGCAGGCACACGCCCTTTAGCTTCACCGGCTGCGCGTTCAGGAAGAAGCCCCTGTCCGCATCGAAGCGGATCGTCCGGAACCCCACGCGTGTCCGCCGCTCGTCAATGACGCTGCCGTCTCGCATCACGCGCGTGAGGACAGTGTAAAGCGTCGGCGTTTCGATCGACCACAAGGTGGGCGCTGTCACCGGCATCGTCAGCGTCGTCACCACCGGATCGAGCGGCGCGACGCTCGCCACCGCGCGTGCCGTCGCAACCGGCTTGCCGTCCGGGTCGAGCAGGATCGTCTCGATCGTCACGCCGACCGCAGCGCGGCCTATGCTGCCGATCGTCACCGCGACCGGCACGTGCCAACCCCCCGCCGGGTCGCGTCGCGGATCGCAGTGCACACCGTCGGTGACGATCGCGACCGGCGCGCGCCGGATCAGCCAGACATGCCGGTACAGGCCGGCGCCTTCATACCACCAGCCTTCCATCGCGGTGGCGTCGACCCGCACGACGATCATGTTCAGATCGTCGCCGAACCGGGCGAACGGGGTCAGGTCGATCTCGACGCTGTTATAGGCGGACCAGTTGTGCGCGACGACGCTGCCATTGACCCAGATCGTCGCGTTGCTCGCGATCCCGTCGAACCGCAGCGCGATCGTCTTGCCGCGATCGTCCGCCTCCAGCCGCAGCGTCCGCCGGTACCAGCCGATGCCGCGCCGGCGATAGCCCTGCGAGATATTCGCATCGCGCTCGAACGGCTGCGCGGACGCCCAGTCGTGCGGCAACCGGACCGGCGCCCAGTCCGAATCGTCGAACGCCATGGCCGCGGCGCCGAGCGCATTGCCCGCCTTCACGCTCAGATAGGTCGCATTATGCCCCTCGGGCGCGGGCGTCGCGACATCGCCTTCATGAAACACCCAACCGCGTTCGATCCGGGTGCAGGACGGGTCCTGAACATGCATCGCAGGCGGCAGAGTCCGCGACGGCGCGGGCATCGGCAACGCGCCGGCCTCGCCTGCCTGCCGACCTGGGCCAGCCCCGGCGGCAGCAAAGGCGTCGGTCGGGCGGACGACGACGCCGACACCGGCGCCCGCCGTGCCGATGAGGAGCTGGCGTCGGTTCATAGCAGTCTTTCGGTGTAACGGATCAGATGTCGGCCAGTTCGGCGACGAAGTCATAGGCGTCGCCGCGGTAATAGGAGCGCGTGAATTCAGCCGCGCGTCCGTCGCGCAGGAAGCCGCGGCGTTCGATCAGCAGCCCGGCATGACCGGCATCGACCCCCAGCATCCGCGCATGCTCGCCCCCGAACGGCACCGCCCGCAGCCGCTGCAATGCGCGCACCGGTCGGCTCCCCGCCGCTTCGAGCGCGGCATAGAGCGAGTCCGTCACGCCATCGACCGAGGTCAGGCAATAGCCCGCGATGGTCGAGAATTCGAGCGCCATCGCCTCCTCGTCGGCATAGCGGATGCGGTTGAAGCGGAACACCGGCGCCCCCGGCGACAGGCCGAGCGCCATCGCCTCTTCGGGGTTCACCTGGCCCGCCGATCGCGAGATCCAGGTGCTGCTCGATGTCCGGCCGCGTGCCGCCATGTCCTCGCTGAACGACGACAGTTTCGAGAAGCTCTTTTCGACGCGGCCGGCGACGAACGTGCCTGCACCCCGGCGCCGCGTCAGCAGTCCTTCCTCGACGAGCCCGCCGATCGCCTTGCGCACGGTGATGCGCGAGACGTCATATTCGATCGCCAGATCGCGTTCGGCGGGGATCGCATTGCCCTGGACGAGCAGCTTCTCGCCGATCGCGTTGCGGATCAGATCCTGCAACTGAAGATAGAGCGGCGACGGATTGCCCTTGCGAAAGCGTCCGATATCATCGGAAAACGCCATGTACCCCCCTTTGACTGGCAGCCCGAAGCGCGCCACACCCTGTCCTGGCGCGGGAGGATAGCCAAAGCACAGCCGCGCGGCAACCAGACCGGCGCCAAGGATTATATTGGTATTTCCGTCCAAAACGGGTCGAAGCTGCCAGATCGGCTGAAACAGTGGCAAACTTTGCAAAGGTTCGGGACCTGCTTTCAGGACGCTGGCCAATCAACGGCTTGTGTCTGGACCTATATTGGTTACATTCCCCGACCAGCGGCCGTGAGGAGCCGGTTACCGGGAGCAGAAATCATGCGGTCAAACGCACCCCCCCGTTTCGGATGCGCGCTTATCGCGACCGGCATGATGCTCGGCACCACCGGCGTGGCCGATGCACAGGACCGCCTGCCGCTCGTCCCGCAACCCGCAGCGATGACGCGCGGAACCGGCGCCGTGACGATCGTGACGGGCAGCACGGTGTCCGCCGATCCCGGCGATGCCGGCACCACCGCCGCCGCCCGTCTGCTCCTCGCCCATGTGAAGACCGAACGCGGCCTGACGCTGGCGACCGGCGCGCGCGGCGTGATCCGGATCGATCGCGACGCGACGATCAAAGGCGCGGAAGCCTATCGTCTGACGGTCGATGCGTCGGGCGTTCGGATCGCGGCGTCGGGCGATGCCGGGCTTGTCTATGGCGCGATGACGCTGGCGCAGCTGATCAGCCCCGATCGCGCGTTCGGCCAGCCCGTCCGGATCCCAGCGGTCACGATCGACGACGCCCCCCGCTTCGGCTGGCGCGGGCTGATGATCGACACCGCACGGCATTTCCAGTCGCTGCCCTCGCTCTATGCGATCGTCGACCAGATGGCGTCGGTGAAGCTCAACACGCTCCATCTCCACCTCACCGACGATCAGGGCTGGCGGTTCGAGGTGAAGGCTTATCCCCGGCTGACCGCGATCGGCAGCGTCCGGACCTCGCCCTCGACCGGCGAGGCGCCCGGCACGCAGGTCGGCGGCTTCTACACGCAGGACGAGCTGCGCAAGCTCGTCGCCTATGCGACCGAACGCGGCATCGTCATCGTCCCCGAGATCGACCTGCCCGGCCACGCCCAGGCGCTCGTCGCGGCCTATCCCGAGCTCGGCGTCCTCGGCGACACACCGAAGGTCAGCAGCGACTGGGGCGTGAACCCCTATCTCTTCAACCCCGGCCCCAAGGGCATCGCCTTCGTCAAGACGGTGCTCGACGAGATCATGGCGGTCTTCCCCGGCACCTATGTCCATCTCGGCGGCGACGAGGCGGTCAAGGATCAGTGGGAACGCAGCCCCGAAGTCCAGGCGCAGATGCTCAAGCTCGGGATCAAGGACGAGAACGGGCTGCAGAGCTGGATGATCGACCAGTTCGGCGAATATCTCGCCAGCAAGGGCCGCCGCCTGATCGGCTGGGACGAAATCCTCGAAGGCGGCCTCCCCGCCTCCGCATCGGTGATGTCGTGGCGTGGGGAGAAGGGCGCGGTCGAGGCCGCGAACCAGAACCACGACGTCGTCCTCTCACCTGCACCGACACTCTACCTCAACAGCCTGCAAAGCGATCGCAGCGACGAACCGCCGGGCCGGATCGACATCCAGTCTCTCGAGACCGTGTACAAATACGAGCCGATGCCCGCGGGGATCCCCGCTGACAAGGCGCATCACGTGCTCGGTGCACAGGGCAATCTGTGGAGTGAGTACATCGTCACGCCCTATCAGATGCAGCATCTGATCTTCCCGCGCGCCGCCGCGCTCGCCGAGATCACCTGGTCGGGCAAGGACAAGCGCGACTTCGGCAGCTTTCTCGAGCGGGTCCAGCCGCAGATCGGCCGCTGGCGCACCTCCGGCATGCAGGTCGCGGACAGCGCGTTTGCAGTCGGCTATACGCTCGCTGGCACGCGCGGCGATGCGCTGCGCACCAAAAGCGCCAAGGTCTCGCTGGCGACGCAGGCGCCCTATGGCACGATCCGCTACACGCTCGACGGCAAGGCCCCCGGCGCGCGGTCGCCCGCCTATACGGCGCCGCTGTCGATCAAACCCGGGGTCAAGATCCGCGCCGCCGCGTTCGACGCCGCCGGTCAGCAGATCGCCGAGCCACGCCTGTTCGATACCGGCCGTCAGGCACTGCTGACGCGCACGGCGTCCGACATGGTCGCCTGTCCCAAGGGTTCGCTCGCACTCCGCGTGCCGCTGACGCCGGAGGCGCAGGCGAACGCACCGGTGTACAATATCGACCTGTTCGACCTGTGCACCGCCTATCCCGCCGCGCCGATGGACGTCGCAAAGGGCTTCACGATCGATATCGCCCGCCTGCCGCGTCATTATGCGCTGGCGCATGAAGATACCAAGCTGCGCCGGCACTATAACGTCACCCCGCACGGCGAGCTGATCGTGCTCGTCGGCTGCACCGTGGCGGGTGCCAAGCCGGTCGTCGCCGGCACCTTCCCGCTTCCCGATCCGGCAACCGCCGCCACCCGGTTCAGCGTCAAGGGCCGCCTGCCTGCGCTGACCGGCGACCGCGACATCTGCCTGCAATTCACCTCCCCCACGTCCGATCCCTATTATGCGGTCGAGCGGATGCAACTCACGGAGACACGCTGATGCGTCGCTGGTTCCTACTCCCTCTCCTAGCACTCGCCTCGCCCGCGATCTCGGCCCCGAAGACGGTGGTCACGCTCGACCGCGACTGGCAGGTGCGGATCGATCCGACCGACACGAGCGCGGTCGCCGCGCACAAGCGTGAGGCGAAATGGCTCGCGGCCACCGTGCCGGGATCGGTCCAGCAGGACCTGATCGCCGCGCGCCGCGTCCCCGATCCCTATAAGGGCATGAACGAGGGCGCGATCCAGTGGGCCGGGCTGACCCGGTGGCAGTTCCGCCGCGTGCTCGACGTCACGCCAGCGATGCTCGCGCGCGACCATCTCGACCTCGTGTTCGACGGTCTCGACACCTTTGCGACCGTCACCGTCAACGGCACGCCGCTGCTCAAGACCGACAACGCGCACCGTCGCTGGCGGGTGGACGCGAAATCGGCGTTGAAGGCTGGCCGCAACGAGGTGCTGGTGACGATCGCCTCGCCGATCCGCACGCTGCAGCCGATGGTGCTCGCCGAGAAGCACCCGCTTCCCGGCGAATATGACAGCGCGTTCGGCGACGAGCCCAAGGGCAAGCAGACCTCGCCTTATATTCGCAAACCCAAATACCATTACAGCTGGGACTGGGGTCCCCGGATCGTCAATATCGGCATCTGGCGCCCGGTCCGTCTCGAGATCTGGGACGAGGCGCGGATCGAGACGTTCCGGGTCGAGCAGGAGGATCTGAGCGACGCCGAGGCGCGGATCGCGGCCAGGCTCGACATCGTCGCCGACACGCCCGGTCGCACCACCGTCCACGCCGTGGTCACGGGTCCCGACGGCAAGACCGTCACGGTCGACCGTAGCGTCACGCTCGCCGCCGGCAGCAACAGCGTCTCGCTCCCGCTGACGATCGCCGCGCCGCAGCGTTGGCAGCCGATCGGCTATGGCGCGCAGCCGCTCTACACCGTCACCGCCTCGCTCGCCGGCGCGCAAGCGACCGCAGAGGACAGTGTCACGCGGCGGATCGGCCTGCGCACGGTCGAACTGATCCGCAAGGACGGCAGCTTCGGCTTCAAGGTCAACGGCACGCCGATCTTCGCCAAGGGCGCGAACCTGATCCCGTTCGACATGTTCCCGTCGCGCGTCACCCCCGCCTATATGCAGACGATCCTGAAGGGCGCGGCGGACGCCAACATGAACATGATCCGCGTCTGGGGCGGCGGCTATTATCTCGACGACGCCTTTTACGACCTGGCCGACCGCATGGGGCTGATGGTGTGGCAGGACTTCATGTTCGGCGGCAGCGTCACGCCGCCCGATGCCGCATTCCGCGAGAATGTCCGGATCGAAGCCGAGCAGCAGGTCGCCCGGATCGGCTCGCATCCGTCGGTCGTGATCTGGGCCGGCGGCAACGAAGTGCTGTCGGGCTGGGAGAACTGGTCCGATCGCAAGGCGTTCAAGAAGGCGGTCGGCGCGGATGAGCAGGAGCGGATCGGCGCGGGCATGGCGGTCCTGTTCGACCGCGTGCTGCGCCAGGCGGTGACGAAATATTCGCCCGGCACCCCCTATTGGCCGGGCTCCCCCTCGACCGATTATGAGGGCCCGACCGACACCGACAAGAATGGCGATCGCCATTTCTGGGATGTCTGGTCCGGCTCGAAGCCGGTCGAAGGCTATCTCGACAGCTGCCCGCGCTTCATGTCCGAATATGGGTTCCAGGCGATGCCGGACCTCGCGACGATCCGCGACTTCGCGGGCAAGGGCCCGCTGGCCGCCGACAGTCCGGTGATGAAGGCGCATCAGAAATTCCTCGCCGGCGAGGGCAATGAGCGCCTGCTGATGTATCTGCGCGATCGCCTGCGCCCGGCAAAGGACTTTGCCGATCTCGTCTATCTGACGCAGGTCAACCAGGCCGAGGCGATCCGCATCGCCGCATTGCATCACCGTGCGTGCCGCCCGGTGACGATGGGATCGCTCTACTGGCAGCTGAACGACGTCTGGCCCTCGATCAGCTGGGCGAGCATCGATCATGATGGCCAGTGGAAGCTGCTGAACTATGCCGCGCGGCGCTTCTTCGCACCCCAGGCAATCGCCGCGGAGCACAAGGATGGCGCGACGCGGATCTCGCTGATCTCCGACGCGACCACGCCGATCGCCGCGCGCTGGCGGGTGCGCGCGATGGACATGGCGGGCGCCGTGCTGAACGACACCACCACGCCCGCGACGCTGCCGCCGCTCTCGTCGACGCGCGCCGCGACGCTCCCCGACGCGACGCTGTTCGGCAGTGCCGCGCTGGGGGCCAGCTATGCGGTCGCCGAGCTGATCGTCGGTGACGCGGTCGCCAGTCGTGCGATCATCGAACGCGCGTTGCCCAAGGACATGGCCTATCCTGATCCGGGCCTGAGCGTCACCTGGTCGGGCTCGACCGCGACGATCACTGCCAGCCGCTTCGCCCGCGCGGTCATGCTCGATTTCGGGGACGTGGCGGCGCAGCCCGCCGATGACGGGTTCGATCTTCTGCCGGGCGAGACGCGGACCGTCGCCGTTGCGTCGGACGCGTCACCTGCCACACTGCGCAAATCGCTTACCTTGAGGACCCTTGCCCGATGATCTGGCTCCTGCTCGCCTCCGCCGATCCCGTCGCCACCGCAGTCGCCACCATGTCGATGGAGGAAAAGGCCGCGCAGCTGCAGAGCACCGCGCCCGCCGATGCGAAGCTCGGCCTGCCCGCCTATGACTGGTGGAACGAGGGACTGCACGGTCTCGCGCGCAATGGTCATGCGACCGTGTTCCCGCAGGCGATCGGCATGGCCGCGGCCTGGGATCCGGTGCTCGTCCGCAAGATCGGCGACGTCGTCGCGACCGAGGCACGCGCGCGCTTCAATGCGAAGCCCGCCAATGCCGATCGCCGCATCTATGAAGGGCTGACGATCTGGTCGCCCAACATCAACATCTTCCGCGATCCGCGCTGGGGGCGCGGGCAGGAAACCTATGGCGAGGACCCGTATCTGACCGGGCGGCTCGGCGTCGCCTTCATCGGCGGTCTCCAGGGCCCCGACCCGCTTCACCCCAAGGTCGTCGCCACGCCAAAGCATTTCGCGGTGCACAGCGGCCCCGAGGCCGGGCGCGACAGTTTCGACGTCGACCCCAGCCCGCAGGATCTGGAAGCAACCTACCTGCCCGCCTTCCGTCAGGCGGTGACCGAGGGCAAGGCGCTCTCGCTGATGTGCGCGTACAACTCGATCCACGGGGTGCCCGCCTGCGCGTCGTCGCCGCTGATGGTCGACCGGCTGCGGCGCGACTGGGGCTTTACCGGCTTCACCGTCTCGGATTGCGACGCGGTCGGTAATATCAGCACCTATCACCACTACCGGCTCGACACGCCCGGCGCAGCGGCGGCGGCGATCAGGGGCGGCACCGACCTCAATTGCGGCACCGCCTATGCCGGGCTCCCCGCCGCGGTCCGCCAGGGCCTGGTGAGCGAGGCCGAGGTCGACACCGCGCTAACGCGGGCCTTCCGCGCCCGCCGCGCGCTGGGCATCGCGTTCGGCGGCGACAGCCCGTGGAGCAAGATCGGCACCGATCAGGTCGACACCCCCGCGCACCGTGCGCTCGCACTCGAAGCGGCGCGCAAATCGATCGTGCTGCTCAAGAACGACGCCAGCCGCCTGCCGCTCAAATCGGGCAGCCGGATCGCGGTGATCGGCACCAATGCCGACGATATCGGCGTGCTCCAGGGCAATTATCACGGCACCGCGGTCGCCCCGGTCACCCCGCTCGACGGTATCCGCAAACAGTTCGGCGCCGCCAATGTCCGCTATGCCCAGGGCTCCGTGCTCGCCGACGGCGCGCCGGTGGTGGTTCCCGAAACCGTCTTTCCACAGGGTCTGAAGGCCGAATATTTCGCTGGTACCGGGACGACCGGCGGCACGCCGGTGCTGACGCGCACCGAACGCCGCATCGATGCCGACCTCAACCGCGTCAGTCCGGCGCCCGGGCTTGGCCGCAGCTTCGCCGTCCGCTGGTCGGGCGTCTTCACTCCGCCCGCCGCGGGTGACTATACGCTGGTGATCGACGTCCCGGCGTGCTGGAAGGACTGTTCGGTCCATGACGTCGCACGCCTCTGGATCGGCGACCGCCAGCTCACTGCGGGCGAGGTCAAGAAGGGCCGCGTCGAGATCCCGGTCTCCAGCGACGGCAAGCCCGCCGCCTTCCGCCTCGAGCTCGATCACCGCAGCGACGACGAAGGCATCCGCCTGCTCTGGACGCCGCCCGCCGCGCCGATGCTCGCCGCCGCCGTCGCCGCCGCAAACGCGTCGGACGTCGTCGTCGCGGTGATGGGCCTGTCGCCCGATCTCGAGGGCGAAGCGCTGTCGGTCAGTGTCCCCGGCTTCGTCGGCGGCGACCGCACCGACATCGGGCTTCCGCTCGCGCAACAGGCGCTGCTGAAAGCACTGCGCGCGACCGGCAAACCCGTCATCCTCGTCCTGACCAGCGGCAGCGCGGTGGCGGTCGATCCGTCGCTCGCCGACGCGATCCTGACCGCCTGGTATCCGGGCCAGGCCGGCGGCACCGCGATCGCCGAGACGCTCGCGGGGCTCAACAACCCCTCGGGTCGCCTCCCCGTCACCGTCTACAAGTCTGCCAGCGATCTGCCCGCCTTCATCGACTATACGATGAAGGAGCGCACCTATCGATACTTCACCGGCAAGCCGCTCTGGGGCTTCGGCCACGGGCTGAGCTATACCAGCTTCGGCTATGCCGCGGCAAAGCCCGGCCTCACCGTCGCCGCCGGCCAGCCGCTCACGATCGCGGCGAAGGTCTCGAACACCGGCGCGCGCGCGGGCGAAGAGGTGGTTCAGGCCTATCTCGTCCCGACCGCGACTACCGGCGGCGGAGCGACCACCGCGGTGCTCCAGCGCCAGCTCGTCGGCTTCAACCGCGTCGCACTCAAGCCCGGCCAGTCGCGCACCGTCTCGTTCGCGCTCGATCCCCGCTCGATGAGCAGCGTCGCGCGTGACGGCACGCGCACGATCCAGCCCGGCGCCTATCGCCTCTATGTCGGCGGCGGCCAGCCCGGCGACGGCGAGGGACAATGGACCGACCTGACGATCACCGGCGCAGCGGTGGGGCTGCCCAAATGATCGATCGCCGTTCGTTGATCGCCGGCGGGCTCGCGCTCGTCGGCACCCCTGCTTTTGCCGCCCGCCCGAACCTGCCCTCCAAGCGCCCCGCCGTCGCCGACCGTCTGTTCAAGAGCCGGGCGGTGGAACGCGAGATCGCCCGCGTCTCGGCCCGGATCGCCGATCCGAAGCTGCGCTGGATGTTCGGCAACTGCTATCCCAACACGCTCGATACGACCGTGCGGATGTCGACCATCGGCGGTGCGCCCGATGCCTTCGTCATCACCGGCGACATTCCGTGCCTGTGGCTGCGCGACAGCTCGGCGCAGCTCCGCCCCTATCTCCACCTCGTCCGCAACGATCCCGCGCTGCGCACCGTGTTCCGCGGGCTGATCGCCCGCCAGTCGCGCTCGATCCTGCTCGATCCCTATGCCAACGCATTTCTCGAGGATCCCGCCGGCAAGACCGAGCTGAGCTGGGCGCTGCACGACCAGACCGAGATGAAACCGGGTGTTGCCGAGCGCAAATGGGAGATCGATTCACTCTGCTACCCGATGCGTCTCGCTTATGGCTATTGGCAGGCGACGCGCGACGCGACCCCGTTCGACGCGACCTGGGCGGAGGCAGCACGCGCCAGCCTGCGCACCTATCGCGAGCAGCAGCGTAAGGACGGCCGCGGACCCTATAGCTTCCTGCGCGCCTCGAACCGCAATACCGAGACGATGGCGCTCGAGGGCTGGGGCAATCCCGCCAAGCCGAACGGCCTGATCCAGTGCGGCTTTCGTCCGTCCGACGATGCCTGCCTCTATCCCTATCTTATCCCGGCCAATAATTTCGCGGTGACGACGCTGCGCGAACTGGCTGTCGTCGCGAAGGAGGCGCGCAACGACACCGCGCTCGCCGCCGATGCCACCGCGCTTGCGGCCGAGGTCGAGACCGCGCTCAATGCGCATGGCAAGATGCGGCTGCGCGACGGCCGCGAGGTCTGGGCCTATGAGGTCGACGGGTTCGGCAACGCGGTCTTCATGGACGACGCCAACGTGCCGTCGCTGTCCGCGCTCGCCTATATGGGCTGCGTTCCCGCCACCGACCCGCTCTGGCGCCGCACCGCCGAAGCGGCATGGAGCGACGCCAATCCCTATTTCTTCAAGGGCACCAAGGCGGAGGGGATCGGCGGCCCGCATGTCGGGCTCGGCCAGATCTGGCCGATGTCGCTGATCATCCGCGCGCTTGCCGGCGCCGACGACGCGACCGTCCGCAGCTGCCTCAGAATGCTGCGCGATACGGATGCCGACACAGGCTTCATGCACGAGGCGTTCGACAAGGACGATCCCACCAAGTTCACGCGCAGCTGGTTCGCCTGGACAAACGGACTGTTCGGGGAACTGCTCGTCCATCTTGCCGATACCCGCCCCGAGCTGCTGGCGGCGCCGTTATGAGGCTCACGCGACGTGCGTTGCTCGGCTCGACCGGTGCGTTGGCCCTGAGCGGCGCGATCCCGGCCTTTGCCGGCCGGTCGCGCGCGGTGCCCGATCTGTGGATCGGGACCGGCGGTGACGGTCATACCTATCCCGGCGCGACCGTGCCCTTCGGCATGGTCCAGGTCAGCCCCGATACGGATACGGAGAACTGGGCGAACTGCTCGGGCTATCATCGCGGTGACCCGTCGATCATGGGCTTTTCGCACACGCATCTGTCGGGCACCGGTATCGCCGACATGATGGACGTGCTCGTCGTGCCTGCCCGCGGCCCGGTCAAGCTGCGCCCCGGCGCGCCCGACCGTCCCGGCGAAGGCTATCGCCAGACCTATGCGCAGGAGAGTGCCGAGCCCGGCTATTATGCCTGCACGCTCGGCAACGGCGTTCGCTCCGAACTCACCGCCGAAGCGCGCGTCGGCTGGCAGCGGCACCGCTTTCCTGCCGGCCCCGGGCATCTCCTTATCGACCTCGGCAACTACCGCGACAGCCGCCCGGGCGAAGGCCCGCTGATCGACGACAGCCGGATCGAACTCGAATCGGACGGCATCCTGATCGGCAGCCGCCGCACCTTCCGCTGGGCCAAGGGGCGCCGCATCCACTTCGCGATGCAGGTCTCCCGCAAGCCCGACCGGATCACGCTCCATGCGGGCGACCAGGTCGTCAACGGCGCGATCGCGACCGCCGACCGCGTGCGCGCGGTGCTGCACTACGACGATGCGGGATCCGCCCCGATCGTCGTGCGGACCGCGGTCTCCGCGGTCGACATGGCGGGCGCACGGACCAACCTCGCCGCCTCGGCCTCGCGCGACTTCGATGCCGCGCGGCGGCAGGCCATCGGCGACTGGGCCGATGCGCTCAAGACCGTTAAGATCGACGGCGGCAGCGACGACCAGCGCGTCGTCATGGCCACCGCGCTCTATCATGCGATGCTCGCGCCGACGCTGTTTTCGGATGTCGACGACCGCTATGTCGGGCTCGACCGGCTGGTCCACAGCGTGCCCAAGGGCGAACAGGCCTACAGCACCTATTCGACCTGGGACACCTATCGTACGCTCCACCCGCTACTGACGCTGGTCGCGCCCGATCGCGCGCGGTCGCTCGTCCGGGACCTGGTCCGCCAGACGCAGCAGAGCGCCTATGGCCCGCCCTGCTGGCCGCTCCAGGGGGTCGAGACCGGCACGATGATCGGCTGGCATTCGGTCGCGATCATGGCGGAGGCCGCGGCCAAGGGCATCGACGCCGACTATGCCGCCGCCTGGCCGGCGATCCGCACGCGCGCGTTCGACGCCAAGGCCCCCGACCTTGTCAACAGCCGCGCGCGCGGCACCTATATCGCGCGCGGCTATCTGCCTGCCGATCAGGTCGACGAGTCGGTCAGCCGAACGCAGGAATATGCCTATGACGACTGGGCGATGGCCGCCCTCGCGGCCAGGGCCGGCGCGACCGATGACGCGGCCCGCTTGCGCGAGCGCAGCCGGAACTATCGCAACGTGCTCGACCCGGCGATCGGCCTGGCGCGGCCCAAACTCGCTGATGGCAGCTGGCTGACGCCCTATGACCCGATCCAGCTCGGCCACATCAAGCGCTACCACGACTTCACCGAAGCCAATGGCTGGCAGACGACCTTCCTCAACCAGCATGATCTCTACGGCCAGATCGCGCATTTCGGTGGCGATGCGAAATTCGCCGCGCGCCTCGACGCGCTGTTCGCTGCGCCGTCGACGCTGCCCAGGGACGCGCCGCCCGACATATCGGGGCTGATCGGCCAATATGCGCACGGCAACGAACCTGATCAGCACGTGCCGTATCTCTACGCCTATGTCGGCCAGCCCTGGAAGACGCAGGCGCTGGTCCGCAAGATCCTGACGACGATGTACAAGCGCGCGCCCGACGGGATCATCGGCAATGACGATTGCGGCCAGATGAGCGCATGGTTCGTGATGTCCGCGCTCGGCCTCTACCCGGTCGATCCGGTCGCGGCGGTCTATGTGTTCGGCTCGCCGCTCTTCACCCGCGCCGAACTCAAGGTCGGGGGCAAGCGCAAGGTCGTGATCGAGGCGCCAGGCAATCGCGCCGATACGCCCTATGTCACCGCGGTCACCTGGAACGGCAAGCCCTGGACGAAAAGCTGGATCGCGCATGCGGACCTCGTCGCCGGCGGTACGCTGCGCTTCACAATGTCCGCCACCCCCGATCCGGCGTTCGGCGCGAAGCTCGCTGACCGCCCCCCCTCGTTCGGCCGCCCCGCCGCCTGAATTCCCATGGAGACGATGATGACCGAAGTTTCCCGCCGCCTCCTGCTCGCCTCGGGCTTGGCCGCAACCGCGACGCCTGCGCTCGCGGCGACCCGCGCGGCCGCCCCCAAGCCATGGGGTGCGACGCCGTCGAAACGCCAGCTCGCCTGGCATGCGCGCGAGCAATATGCCTTTGTCCATTTCTCGATAAACACCTTCACCGATCGCGAATGGGGCTATGGCGACGAGGATCCCAAGCTCTTCGATCCGACCGATTTCGACCCCGACCAGATCGTCGCGGCGGCCAAGGCAGGCGGCATGCGCGGCATCATCCTGACCGCCAAGCATCATGACGGCTTCTGCCTGTGGCCAACGATGCTGACCGAGCATTGCATCCGCAACAGCCCGTACAAGAACGGCAAGGGCGATGTCGTCGGCGAGATGGAGCGCGCGACCAGGCGGGCCGGGCTCGATTTCGGGCTGTACCTCTCGCCCTGGGATCGCAATCACGCGGAATATGGCCGCCCGGCCTATGTCGACTATTTCCGCAAGCAGGTGGTCGAACTCTGCACGCGCTATGGCACCCTGTTCGAATTCTGGTTCGACGGCGCGAATGGTGGCGACGGCTATTATGGCGGCGCGCGCGACACGCGGAAGATCGATGCACCAAAATATTACAACTGGCCGTCGATCGTCGCGCTGGTCCATCAGCATCAGCCGATGGCCTGCACCTTCGATCCGCTCGGCGCCGACGTGCGCTGGGTCGGCAATGAGGACGGGGTCGCAGGCGATCCCTGCTGGCCGACCATGCCGAACCATCCCTATGTCCAGAGCGAGGGCAATTCGGGCGTGCGGGGTGCGCCGCTCTGGTGGCCGGCCGAGACCGACGTCTCGATCCGGCCGGGCTGGTTCTATCACGCGGACGAGGATGCGAAGGTCAAGACGCCCGCGCGGCTGGTAAAGCTGTACGACGAGTCGGTCGGTCGCGGCACCAACCTGAACCTCAACCTGCCACCCGACCGGCGCGGCCGCCTCGCCGATATCGACGTCGCCGTGCTGAAGTCGTTCGGCACCGCGCAGGCCGCCACCTTCGCGCGCGACCTCGCTCAGGGTGCGGTCGCGACCGCCAGCCAGAGCCGCGGCGCAGGCTTTTTGCCGGCCAATGTCCTCGACGGTCGCGCCGACAGCTATTGGTCGACCGCCGACGGGATCACGACGCCCAGTCTCGTGCTCGACCTTCCGCCCGGCCGGGTCTTCGACCTCATCCGCCTGCGCGAATATCTCCCGCTCGGGCTGCGCGTGACGCGGTTTGCGGTCGATGCCGAAGTGGACGGCCGGTGGCGCGAGCTGGCGCAGCACGCCTGCATCGGCGCGCAGCGTATCATCCGCCTGCCCGCACCGGTCACGGCCCGCCGCCTGCGTCTGCGAATCCTCGAGGCCCCCGCCTGCCCCGCGATCCGCGAGATCGCGCTTTTCCGCCAGGTCGCGCCCGCCGCGGTCGCCACCGTCGTCGCATCGGACCCGAGCATCGTCGCCACGACGCGCTGGTCGATCGCGGCCGCCTCCGCCCCGGGCGCGCAGGCACTGCTCGACAACGACACCGCGACGAGCTGGGCGCTGCCCGCCCCCAAAGCCGGCGCCCCCGCCTCGGTGACGATCGACCTCGGCGCGACCGAGACGCTCGCCGGGTTCAGCCTGACGCCGTCGCGCGCGGTGATGGCAAATACCGCACCGCCAAAGGGCTACCGGATCGAGACGAGCACCGACGGCACCAACTGGCAAGAGGCCGGCAAGGGCGAACTGCCGAACATCGCCTATGCGCTCGCGACTCAGCGCATTGCGTTTGCGGCGCCGGTCACGGCCCGTCTGCTCCGCCTCAGCTTTGCCGAAACAGCAATTCCTGCCCGCCGCCTGGCAATCGCCGGAATCGGCGCGTTCCGGCCGCGCAGCGGGTGACGCTATGATACGGTCTGTCCCACGCGTGAAATAAATCGCGGGCATACCTCAGGTCGGATCCGGTGCCGCGACGGCGCCGGTCCGGCCGGGGACACGCCATGACAGCGATCGAAACCAGTGCAACGCCGATGACCAGCATGGCAGGGGTCGCCGTGGACGGTGCCGAGGCCGCGCCGGTGATACGATCGGCCTGGCTCGCACCAGGATTCTACCTCGCCTTCCTGTTCGGTGCGCTGTTCCTGTTCGCGATCGGCCTGCTTCTGCTCTGGCGGTCGGCGAAAAAACTCCGGCGATTCCGGGCACCTGCTGGAAACGGACTCGGTTCGGCGTGGTCCGGGCAACATCCGTCGCCCACGACCTGATCCCCTAACATGAAGCAGGCCGATTCCTTGCCGCCTGCATGGACCCGGTCTGGTGGATCACACGTTGAGCCCCCGAACTTCGTCCTCGACAGCAAGGATCCGCAATGAGCGACACCGAACAGCGCAACCCCGGCAACGGTGGTGAGACGCATCAGCAGGCAGGCGGCGACGTCCCCGTCCTGACTACCAACCACGGCGTGCCCGTGTCCGACAACCAGAACAGCCTGAAATCCGGCGCGCGTGGTCCCACGCTGCTCGAGGATTTCGTGCTGCGCGAGAAGATCTTCCACTTCGATCACGAGCGTATCCCCGAGCGGATCGTCCACGCGCGCGGAACGGGTGCGCACGGCTATTTCGAAGCGACCGACGATATCTCCGATCTGACCAAGGCGGCGGTGTTCAAGAAGGGTACGAAGACCGAACTCTTCACGCGCTTCTCGACGGTCGCCGGCGGCGCCGGCTCGGTCGACACCCCGCGCGACGTGCGCGGCTTCGCGGTCAAGTTCTACACGACCGAGGGCAACTGGGATCTCGTCGGCAACAACATTCCGGTGTTCTTCATCCAGGACGCGATCAAGTTCCCCGACCTGATCCATTCGGTGAAGATGGAGGCCGATCGCGCCTATCCGCAGGCAGGTTCGGCGCACGACACCTTCTGGGACTGGGCGTCGCTGACTCCGGAATCGACGCACATGCAGATGTGGGCGATGTCCGACCGTACCCTGCCGCGTTCGCTGCGGATGATGGAAGGCTTCGGCGTCCATACGTTCCAACTCGTGAACGAGGAAGGCAAGTCGAGCTTCGTCAAGTTCCACTGGAAGCCCAAGCTTGGTCTCCAGTCGACGATCTGGGACGAGACGCTCAAGCTCCAGGCCGCGGACAACGACTATCATCGTCGCGACCTGTGGGAAGCGATCGACACCGGCGACTTCCCCGAGTGGGAGCTCGGCATCCAGGTGTTCGACAAGGCGTTCGCCGAGGCGCAGCCCTATGACGTGCTCGATTCGACCAAGCTGATTCCCGAGGAGGACGTTCCTGTCCGGATCATCGGCCGGATGGTGCTCGACCGCAACGTCGACAATTTCTTCGCCGAGACCGAGCAGGTCGCGTTCCTGCCGACCAACATCGTCCCCGGTATCGATTTCTCGAACGATCCGCTGCTTCAAGGCCGTTTGTTCAGCTATCTCGACACGCAGAAGTCGCGTCTCGGCACGACCAACTTCCACCAGATCCCGGTCAACGCACCGCGCAGCCCCGCCGGCAATTTCCAGCGTGACGGCATGATGCAGACCAAGGTGCCCAAGGGTCGCGCCAATTACGAGCCGAACAGCCTGTCGGTTGTCGGCGAAGACGGCGGCCCACGCGAGTCGCCGAACGGCTTCGTGACGACCACCAACCCGACCGGTGCCGACGAGCAGGGCGAGAAGCTGCGCATGCGCGCCGAACTGTTCGGCGATCATTATAGCCAGGCACGGCTGTTCTGGGTGTCGGCGACCGACAATGAGAAGGCGCATATCGCGTCGGCCTTCACCTTCGAGCTGTCGAAGGTCGGTCTCGCGCATGTTCAGGAGCGCACCGTCGCCAACCTCCGCAACGTGAACGAGGAACTGGCCACGCGCGTTGCCGATGGTCTCGGCATCCCCCTGCCGGCGGCCAATCCGGCGTTCCGCGCTCCGGTCGACATGCCACCGAGCCCGGCATTGTCGATTCAGAAGAACATGAAGGAGACGCTCGAGGGCCGTCAGGTCGGGATCCTGATTGCCGACGGGTCGGATGGCGCGGAGATCGACGCGGTCGTCGCGGCGGTCGAGGGTGCCGGCGGCAAACCGGTGCTGGTCGCGCCCAAGGTCGGTGGCGCGAAGCTCGCCGATGGCAGCATGAAGAAGGCACAGGGCCAGCTTGCGGGCAGCCCGTCGCAGATCTTCGACGCGGTGGCGGTCGTCCTGTCGGCCGACGGGTGCAAGATGCTCCTGAAGGAAGGCGCGGCGGTCCAGTGGGTCATGGATGCGTTCGGTCACCTGAAGGCGATCGGCGCCAGCGATGCGGCCAAGCCGCTTCTCGACAAGGCTGGCGTAGAGCCCGATGCGGGTGTGGTGGCGCTGGCCGACATCGCGACCGCGGGTGCAAAGCGCTATTGGGATCGTGAGCCTAGCGTCCGCATGCTCGCCTGACCGGTATAAGAATGAGATCCCGCCGTTCGTGCGTGGTCTCATTCGTCGCATAGAAGAACGGCCGCCCCGCACATCATGTGCGGGGCGGCCGTTTCGCGTCTGGCCCGGCTGTACGGGCTGACGGTCTACGAGCGAACGAGCTCGACGATCTCGAACGCGTGCGATCGCCAGCCGCGCTGGATCGACGCCTCCTCGGCCGCAACGCGCTTCTTCTTCGCCTCGGCCAATGACTTGCTGTGCCCCCAGAACACTTCGGTCTTGCCGTTGGCGAGCACCGCGACGATCCGCCAGTAATGCGTGAACGCCGTCGCCGTGGGCCCGATCGTCTTCACATAGCCATCGGGCAGCGTCGCGGTGAGATAATGCTTTCGGGCCAAGTGCGCGTCAGTCCGCCGCGGGCGCGGCCGCGGCGTCCGTCCGGGCCGCGAGCATGTACCCGAAGACGACGAAGACCAGCCCGCCGACGGTGTTTCCCGCCGTCACGACGACGAGATTGTGCACCGTGCCCGCCAGATTGATCACCGGATGCGGCGCCATGAGGCCGAGCGTGAGCGCGGTCATGTTGGCGACCGAATGCTCGAAGCCGGCAGCGACGAAGGCGAGCAGGATCCAGGCCATCGCGATGCACTTGGCCGCATCGCCCTTCATCCGCGCCGCCGTCCAGATCGCGAGACAGACGAGCCAGTTGCACAGGATCGCCCGCGCGAACAACGCGATCCCGTCCGCCTCGACCTTGTGCTGGACATAGGCGTTGAACATCGTGTCGGCATTGGCGAACACGGCGCCGCCCCCGCCGATTGCGAAGATTGCCGATAGCAGGACGCCGCCGACCAGATTGCCGAGCCAGACGACGCTCGCCAGCGTGATCGCCTCACCATAGCTGATGGTCCGCTTCGCCAGGCCGAAGCCAAGATACATGACATAGCCGGTGAACAGCTCGGCGCCGGCGAATACCGTCAGGATCAGGCCGATCCCGAACGTCGCGCCCATCACCAGCGGCCGGACGCCAGGAGGAAGCCCCGCCGCCGCGCTGATCGCCAGGATCATCGCGATCCCGATATAGGTTCCAGCCAGGATCGCGCCCGCAAAGAAGCCAACCGGTGAGCGACGCCACGCCGCGGCCTTGGCCGCCGCGAGCGTCGCATAGGTGTCGATCGTCGGCGCGTATCCCGCGCTCATACCATCGCGGCCTGGCTCTGGCCGACGACCCCCGCGCGCGCCACGCCGCGCTCCGCACCGACATCCCCGCTAGCCCGCCGCACCGTGACCGGAACCGACTTGTAGGACGGGGTGAAGCTCTGCGGATCATGATCCTCGAGCGCGATCAGCGGCTGCGTCTCGGGATAATAGGACGCGATGCACCCGTCCGGCAGCGCATAGCGGACCAAGGTCAGCTTCTGCACGACGCGGTCGGGATGCGCATATTGCAACGCGGTGGCGACATCGACGACATCGCCCTCCGCATAGCCGAGCCGCGCCATGTCACGCTCGTTCATGAACAGGATGTCGCGACGGCCGAAGACACCGCGATACCGGTCGTCGAGGCTGTAGACGGTCGTGTTATACTGATCATGCGCCCGCAGCGTCGTCAGACGCAGCACGTCCGGCGCGTTTGCGGTCTCGTCTTCCTCGATCCCCTCGGCGACGATGAAGTTCGCCTTGCCGCTGCTCGTCTTCCAGATCCGCATCGCGGCGGAATTGGGCAGATGGAACCCGCCGGGCTTGCGAATGCGCGCGTTGTAATCGGCGAAATCGGGGAACACGGCCTCGATCTTGTCGCGGATCAGGTCGTAATTGGCGACATAGGCATCCCAGTCGATATCGCCCTTGCCCTTGAGCGTCGCCTTGGCGATCTCGCCGACGATCCAGATCTCCGACTTCACATTCTCGCCGGGCGGCATCAGGAAGCCGCGCGAGGCGTGGACCATCGACATCGAATCCTCGACGGTGACTGACTGTGGGCCACCGGCCTGCGTGTCGAGCTCGGTCCGCCCCAGGCATGGCAGGATATAGGTGTCCTTCGCCATCAACAGCATCGTGCGGTTGAGCTTGGTGGTGATGTGCACCGCCAGATCGAGATTGCGGAACCCTTCGGCGCACGCCTGCGGATCGGACGACGCGATGGCGAGGTTGCCACCCAGGCAGACGATCGCCTTGGCCTTGCCGTCGCGCATCGCGGCGATGCTTTCGACCACCGAATGACCATGCTCGCGCGGCGGCTCGAAGTTGAAGACCTTCTTCATCTGATCGAGCAACAGCGGCATCGGGCGTTCGGTGATGCCGACCGTCCGGTCGCCCTGCACGTTGCTATGCCCGCGCAGCGGACAGATCCCGGCGCCGGGGCGGCCCATATTGCCGCGCAGCAGCAACAGGTTCGCAAGCTGCTGGACGTTGCTGGTACCGGTGCGGTGCTGGGTGATCCCCATGCCGTAACAGGCGATCGTCGCCTTGGACGACGCATAGATCCGCGCGACGTCCTCGAGATCCGCCCGGCGCAAACCACTGGCCTGTTCGATATCGGCCCAGTCGGTCCGCGCGAGATCGGCGATATAGGGCTCGAGCCCGTCGGTATGTTCAGCGATGAACGCATGGTCGAGCGTGGGTTCGCCGCCGCTCACGCGCGCCGCCTCGTCGAGCGCCACGAGTGCCTTGGCGATACCCTTCAACGCTGCGGCGTCACCGCCGACCTTCACCTGCAGATAGGAACTGGCGATCTGGGTCGCCGACATCGTCGCCATCTCGACCACCGACTGCGGCGATTCGAAGCGTTCGAGCGAGCGTTCCTTCAGCGGATTGAACACGATGATCTTGCCACCGCGGCGCGACACCTCGCGCAGCGTCGCCATCATCCGCGGATGGTTGGTCCCCGGATTATGGCCGATCGACAGGATCAGGTCGGCATGGTCGAAATCCTCAAGACTGACCGTACCCTTGCCGATCCCGATCGACTTGGGGAGGCCGACCGACGTCGCCTCGTGGCACATGTTCGAACAGTCAGGGAAATTGTTGGTCCCGTACAGCCGCACGAACAGCTGATAGAGGAACGCCGCCTCGTTCGAGCAGCGGCCCGAGGTATAGAATTCGGCCTGATTCGGATCCGGCACCGCGGCAAGACCCGCACCGATCGCAGACATCGCCTCCGCCCAGGTCACGACCTCATAATGGTCGGTCGCGGCGTTGTAGCGCAGCGGTTCGGTGACGCGACCCTGATCCTCGATCCAGTGATCGCTCTGCTTCCAGATCTCGGCGACACTGTGCTTGGCGAAGAAGCCGGCGCCGATCAGCTTGGCCGTGGATTCCCATGCCACCGCCTTGGCGCCATTCTCGCAGAATTCGAACGACGAGGTATGCTTGGGATCCGGCCAGGCGCAGCTCGGACAGTCGAACCCGTCGGGCTGGTTGGATTTGAGCAGCGTCTGCCCGCCGCGGACCACGATCTGCTGCGCCTTCAGCGACGTCGCGACCGCCTTGAGCGCACCCCAGCCACCGGCCGGGCCGGTATAGTCGACAATCCCGTCGGGACGCTTGTTACGCATACTCAAATCTCCAAATCGGGCGTGTCACCGCGGAAAAGGCCCGGGTCCATGCAGCCTTAACGTTTGGAGTCGCGATACCGCGCCGCAGCATAAGCGGCAAAACAGGAAAATCGCAGCCAGTGATCGCCTTTATAGGTCAGTACGGCTTTCATTCGACGGACAATAAGGTTCGACCATCGCCCGCACGTCCACGCGCGCCTTCAGCCGTGCGGCGAGCAGCGCGGTACCGCTGATCTTGCGTTGCACGAATAGCATGTCGGCCGACGGGATATGCCAGGTCGACCGGTCGCGGGCGATCGCCGCGCCCTCGTCCCGCAGCACAGAGACGAAGCTGCGATCGCCGAAGTCGAACGGCCCCGTCCGGTTCATCTCCGCCAGGATCACGTCGATTATGTGGTCGATCTGCGGCCGATGCCCCACGACCGCGGCCTCGCCCAGAAAGCCCGCCTGAACGGCGGCTTCGCGGACCGCGTCGCGCTGTCCGGCGAGCCCCGCGGCCAGCAGCCGGCGATACCCGTCCGCTACGTCCTGCGGCACCGCGCGCGCGGCCCCGAAGTCGAGCAGGACGATCCGCCCCGTCTCGGCCTGCCAGCGATAATTCGCGAAATTGGGATCGGTCTGCATCAGCCGCCAGTCGAGCAATTCGTGCAGCGTGAGCCTGATCAGCCGCTCCATGGCCGTATCGCGTACATCCTGGGGTGCGGTTTCGAGGCTCTCGATCGGCGTACAGTCGATATACTCCATCGCCAGCACGCGCGGGGTCGACAATGTCGGCTCGAGTTGCGGAACGACCAGCCCCGCGTCGTCGCCCACCAGCGCGCGATAGCGTTCCAGCATCTCGCCCTCGCGGACATAATCCGCCTCGTCGTGCAATTGCTGTTTCGCGTCACCGAGCAGCCGCGTGATGTCGAGCTCCTTGGGCAACAGCCCCGACACGCGCAGCAGCGTCGCGACATTGTCGACATCCGCGTCGATGCTGTCCTTCACGCCCGGATATTGCACCTTGATCGCCAGCACGCGTCCGTCGGGGAGCCGTGCCCGGTGCACCTGGCCGATCGATGCAGCCGCGACCGGATGAGCCTGGAAATGCGCGAAGCGGCGACGCCAGTCCTTCCCCCATTCGGCCGTGAGCACCCGGTCGAGCTGCGCGGGCGGCATGTGATGCGCATCGTTGCGCAGCCTGGCGAGGATCGTCGCCAGTTCGGGCGGCAGCATGTCGCCCGCGTCCATCGACACCATCTGGCCGAGCTTCATCGCCGCGCCGCGCAGATGCGAAAGCTGATCCGCGACGCGCACCGCGTTGGCGGGGGTCAGCAGCAGGTCCGACATGCGCGGACGCTCGCCGCTCGCGAGCCGCCGGGCCCCCTCGGCGACCACCCCGCCCGCGACGCCGCCGGCAAGCCGCCCGAACACGCCCAGCCGCGACAGCCGGCCCCGCGGGATCGACCGCCCGCCACGCGATTGCGATCCCGCGTCGAAGCCGGACTCGTTATCAGCGTGTGGATTTTGTTGAGTGCCCGGCTCCATACCGGGCATGACAGGATCTTCGCTCGTCGGTCTATCCTCGGTCTGGAGAGCCCCTTGCGCGAGACCGCTTCTTAGATGGTAAGCTGGGGTGGAGGATCAACCATCGGACCGCCATCCATGACGCCACCTGTTTTCAATAACATCACCCGCCGCACATTGCTCTGCGGCATGGCGACCGCGACGCTCGCCACCGGTCTGCGCGCCGCGCCGCCATCGCCGCGCGACGCCCGCGTGCTCGTCGGCACCTATGCGCGCGAGGGCGGCAAGGGCCTGTACACGCTGTCGCATGACCAGGCGCGCAATCGCTGGCAGGTCGAACCGCCGGTCGCCGGGATCGACGACGCATCGTTTGCGGTGCGGGCACCCCGCACCGGGCTTTGGTATGTCCTGCGCGAGCAGGCAAAAGGATCGGTGACTGGCTTTGCGCCCGGCTGGAAAGCCCGCGGCACGATGCCATCGGGTGGCGCCGATCCCTGCCATGCCGCGTTTGACGACGGGTCCGGCTGCCTCGCCATCGCCAATTATTCGAGCGGCAGCGTCGGCTTCTACCGCGTCGATCCCGCGACCGGCGCGCCCGGCGAACCGACGATCTTCCGCCATGAGGGGACCGGTCGAGACAAGAGCCGTCAGGAGGGCCCGCATGCGCACTGGGTCGGGTTCAGCCCCGATCGGCGCTGGCTGCACTCGGTCGACCTCGGCGCCGACACGATCTTCGCCTATCGGTTCGATCCGGGAGCGCGCAGCCTTGGCGCACCGGTCCCGGCGTGGCGCGCGCCGCCGGGAACGGGACCGCGCCACCTCGTCTGGCATCCCCGCCTGCCACGCGCCTATGTCGTTGCCGAACTCGCCAATACCGTGACCGCGCTCGATGCACAGCCGGACGGGCGTTTCACCACCCGCACGCAGGTATCCACCCTGCCCGATGGCCATGTCGGGTCGTCCCAGGCCGCGCACATCGCGATCGATCGCGCCGGCCGGCACCTCTACGTCTCGAACCGCGGCGCTGACAGCATCGCGGTGTTCGCACTCGATCGCGACGGAGTGCCGACCCTCGTCCAGCACATCACCGCCGGCGAACACTGGCCGCGCATCTTCCTCCTGCTCGAGGATCAGCGGCAGATGCTCGTCGCGAACGAGCGGTCGGGCACGATCGCGGTCATGGCGCTTGGCAAGGACGGCCGTCTCGCGGCGACCGATCAAACGCTGCGCGTCCCCGGGGCGGTGTTCCTCGCGCCGAACGGCTGACGATCACCCGACCGGTGACGCCCCCGCCCCTGCCCTTGCACGGGCCGGGGGATCGGGCATGATCGCGCCTCGATCATCGTCAAAGGAGCCGTGCTTGCGCCTCACCCTCGTTCTCGCCCTGTTGTCGGCTGCCCCCGCCGTCGCGCAGCAGCAGCCGATTGCGGCCCCGGCCGACGCCCCGACGCGGCGCTTCACCGGTGCCGACCTGTTCGGCCTGTCGATCGCAGCGGACCCGCAGATCAGCCCTGACGGACGCACGATCGTCTATGTCCGCCGCACCGCCGACGTCATGACCGACCGTGTCCAGTCGTCGCTGTGGTTGATCGACGTCGCGACCGGTCGCCAGTCGCCGTTCGCCGCGCAAGGGTCAGACCCGCGCTGGTCCCCCGACGGCACGCGCGTTGCCTATGTCGCGCGCGACGGCGAGCAGTCGCAACTGTTCGTCCGCTGGATCGCGACCGGCACGAGCGCGCGGGTGACGGGCTTTCCCGGCGATCCGCAGGCGCTTGCCTGGTCGCCCGACGGCACCCGGCTCGCTTACGTCGCGACCGTTGCTGGCGAGGCGACGACGCTCGGCAAGGCACCGCCCAAGCCCGAGGGCGCAAAATGGGCCGAGCCGCTGACAGTGATCGACCGCGTCAATTATCGCAACGATGGCCCCGGCTATGTGAAGCCCGGCCGCGATCATCTGTTCGTCGTCGCGGCGGACGGCGGCGCGCCGCAACAGCTCACCTTCGGCGCGTTCGATGACGGCGGCCCCTTGTCATGGACGCCCGACGGCCGCGCGATCGTGTTCGCCGCGATCCGTGGGCCCGAAGCCGAGCGGCAGGTGATGAATTCGGACCTCATCGCGGTCGACACGACGAGCGGCGCGATGCGGACGCTGACGACCCGCGACGGCCCCGATGCGCAGCCGCGGATCTCCCCCGACGGCACGCGGATCGCGTGGCTCGGCTTCGACGACAAGCGACGCAGTTACGAGAATACGCAGCTCTACCTCGGCGACCGCAACGCCGGCAGTCCCCGGTCGCTGACCGCCGCGCTCGATCGCGGGATCGAGGATGCGATTTGGGCCGCCGACGGGCGCAGCCTCTATGCAAGCTATGACGATCACGGCCAGCGCCGGATTGCGCGCATCGGCCTCGACGGCCGGACGACGCCGCTGGTCGACAATGTCGCGGGCGGCGGGCTCGACCGACCCTATACCGGGGGCGAGTTCTCGGTCGCGAGAGGCGGGACGATCGCCTATACCGGCGGCGACGGCAGCGCTCCTGCCGATGTCTGGGTGTCGAGCGGTGGCAAGTCACGGCGGCTGACGCAGCTCAACGCGGTGATGACCGGCGCCAAGACGCTCGCGCCGATCCGCAAGATCGCGGTGACCGCGCCTGATGGCCGCGCGATCGACGCGTGGCTCGCAACGCCCGCCAATCGCACGCCCGGCCAGCGCGTGCCGCTGATCCTGGAAATCCATGGTGGGCCGAACAGCGCCTATGGCCCGGGGTTCGCCACCGACATGCAGCTCTATGCCGCGGCAGGCTATGCGGTGCTGTGGACCAATCCGCGCGGCTCGACCTCCTACGGCGAGGAGTTCGCCAACCTGATCGACAAGAAATACCCGTCCGACGATTATGGCGACCTGATCGCCGCGGTCGACGCGGCGATCGCGGATGGGACCGCGGATCCCGACAATCTGTTCGTCACCGGCGGATCGGGCGGCGGCGTGTTGACCGCCTGGATCGTCGGCAAGACCGACCGGTTCAAGGCCGCGGCGACGCAGAAGCCGGTGATCAACTGGGCGAGCGAGGCGCTGACGATGGACAATACGCTGTTCACGTCGCGCTACTGGTTCAGCAAGCTGCCATGGGAGGATCCGATGAGCTACTGGAACCGCTCGCCGCTCAGTCTCGTCGGCAACGTCAAGACGCCGACCCTGGTCGTGGTGGGCAGCGACGATTACCGCACGCCGGTTTCGGAATCCGAGCAATATTACGCCGCGTTGCAGATTCGCGGCGTACCGACCGCGCTCGTCAAGGTGCCGGGTGCGAGCCATGGCGGCTTCACCGCACGGCCGTCGCAATCCGCGGCAAAGGCCTCGGCGATCATCGCCTGGTTCGATCGCTATCGTGCCAAGCCGAGCGGATCACGCACCGACTGACCGTCCGTTCGTCACCGCCGGGGCGATGCCCATGGTGCCGTCTCGTTACTGCCGCACGGATCATGCCGGTCCGTGCGGCAGTGCTGGTTACGCCAATCGGCGTAGGCGGCTCATCGTTCGCCCTCGCCACCCTCGTTTTCGCCACCCTCGCCGCGCTCGTTCTCACCACCCTCATATTCGCCTTCGCCGCGCTGGCCACGCTGCTGCTGCACCGCGCGCGCGCGCCGCGGCGATGTCACCGCATGCCGAGCCTTGCCCGACCGAACGACCCGCCGTCCTTCACCTTCACCCTCGCCTTCGCCCTCACCGACCTGCTGAGCTGGCGACGGCATTGGCTTGGCGGCCGCGTCCCCGATGACGGCTTGGCCCGATTGCGCGATCACAAAGGCGCCGACGCCCATCCATAATTTTGTACGCATACTATCTCCTTGGTCCTGACACGTTGGCCGGGAGGGCACTGAACTGTTAGGGGCGCATCACCCGGCTCCATGCCGGATTTGCGAGATTTCCCATGATGATCATGATTGCCAACGTCCTGGATGCGGACAATCTCCAGCGGCTGCGAGATAATATGCGCAAGACCCGCTATGTCGACGGCCGACGGACGGCGGGGCGCGAGGCACGAACGGTCAAACGCAACGAACAGGTCGACCGCGGCGACCCGTTGCTCGCCGAGATGCAGGACCTCGTCGTCGACCGGTTGCTCGACAATGCCCTGTTCCGCATGGCGACGCGACCGCATGTCGTCCGCCCGCCGCTCTTCAGCCGCTATGATGCGGGCATGGCCTATGGCAGTCATGTCGACGATGCGATCATGGGCGGGATGCGGACCGATGTGTCGGTGACGGTCTTCCTCAGCGAGCCTGAGGATTATGACGGCGGCGAACTGGTGATCGAATCCGCCGCCGGCGAACAGGACGTCAAGCTGCCTGCGGGCTCGGCGGTCTGCTATCCGACGACCTCGCTGCACCGCGTGGCGCCAGTCGTGTCGGGCGAGCGGCTTGCCGCGGTGACTTGGGTCCGGAGCCTCGTTCGGGACGCGGATGCACGGGAACTGCTGTTCGATCTCGAAACCGCCCGCCACGCGCTGTTCGAGCGGCTGGGCAAGACGCCCGAACTCGACCTGCTCGCCAAGACGCAATCCAACCTGCTCCGGCGCTGGGCCGAGGACTGAACGGCGCGGCGTGGATCGCCGTCAGCTTGATCTGTCGATGAGAGCAAGCGTGGCCGCGTCGCTCGTCCCGGCAAACCAGCGATCGAGCGCTGCGCCGAACAGCGGATCATTCCCCGCCTCGCGAAACAGCGTCAGCGACGATCGCAGCTTCATCGCATCGACCTCACCGAAAACGGCCCGGGCGGTCACCCCCGTCAGCGCGTCGAGCGCTTCCACGCATTGCCGTAGACGCGCCCCGAGCACCGGATGCGCGAGATAGGCCCGCGCTTCCTCGAGTGACACGATCGCATAATGCTGCGCCATCGGGCTTCGTCCGAGCCCGGCAGCCTGCGGGAAGATGAACCACATCCAGTGACTACGCTTGGCGCCGCGGCGTATCTCGGCAAGCGCGGACTCGTAGACTGCCGCCTGCGCAGTGACGAATCGTTCAAGATCATAAGGATAGGTCATAACCGCCTGCTTTCACTCAATCCTCAACTCTCCACATATGGCAGAATCGATGGACGCAGGAAGGACTGGCTGGGGCGGCAGGGTTCGAACCTGCGCATGGCGGCATCAAAAGCCGCTGCCTTACCACTTGGCGACGCCCCAGCAGAGGCGGCCTTATAGCGGCGCGCCCCGACGAGAAAAGCCCTATCGCGTCTTAATCGAGTCGATGGACCCACCCATTGGCATCCGGCGCCAGACCGCGCTGGATCGCGACGAGCGAATCGCGGATCCGCAGCGTCATCGCGCCCGGCTCGCCGCCGCCGATCGTGAAGCGGCCCTCGGGCGACGCGACGGTCCCGATCGGGGTCACGACCGCGGCGGTGCCGCAGGCGAACGCCTCGACAAGCTTGCCGCTCGCCGCGTCGGCGCGCCACTGGTCGATCGCATAGGGCTCCTCGCGCACCGTGATCCCCTGCGCCCGCGCGAGCGTCAGGATCGAATCGCGGGTGATGCCGGGCAGGATCGTGCCCGTGAGCGCGGGGGTCGACAGGCTGCCGTCCTTGAAGACGAAGAAGACGTTCATGCCGCCGAGTTCCTCGACCCAGCGGCGCTCGACCGCATCGAGGAAGACGACCTGGTCACAGCCCTGGCTGATCGCTTCCTTCTGCGCGAGCAGGCTGGCGGCGTAGTTGCCGCCGCACTTCGCCGCGCCCGTGCCGCCCTGTGCCGCACGCGTATAATGCTGGCTGACCCAGATCGAGACCGCGGAGGCACCGCCCTTGAAATAGGCACCGACCGACGAGGCGAGCACCATGTAGAGATATTCGGCGCTCGGCTTGACCCCCAGGAACACCTCGCTCGCGAACATGAACGGCCGCAGATACAGCGCGCCGCCGTCGCTGTCGGGAATCCAGTCCTGATCCGTCCGGACCAGGCGCTCGACCGATTCGAGGAACAGCGATTCGGGAAGCTCGGGCATCGCCATCCGGCGTGCCGAATCCTGGAAACGCCGCGCATTGGCTTCGGGCCGGAAGAGCGCGGTGCCGCCATCGGCGAGTCGATAGGCCTTCATTCCTTCGAAGATTTCTTGCGCATAGTGCAGAACCGACGATGCGGGATCCATCATGATCGGCGCGCGCGTCGTGATCCTGGCATCATGCCAGCCCTTCGCGTCACTGAAGCGGATCATCGCCATATGGTCGGTAAAGACCCGGCCGAAGCCGGGATCGATCAGGCGCTGCGCACGCTCGTTCGCAGCGACCGGATCGCCACACGGTTCGAACGAAAATGTCATGCTCGCGTCTGGGGACGATGAGGCCTGCGACAACGGAGGATGCATTGAATTTTTCTCTCTTTCCACGGCTTGCCGTCGACTAGGACCGAAGACTAAACCGGTCAACATGGCTGCCTCAGCATCACCCGCTTCACCCCTGTTTCTTCGCGAACCCGAACTGCGTCGCGGCATGGAACTCCTGTACTTCGGTCAGAGCCATCTGGTCCGGTCGATCGATGCGGGGCTCGCGGAGCAGGGGCTGGGGCGCGCGCACCACCGCGCCCTGTATTTCATCGCCCGCAAACCGGACATGACGGTCAGCGAACTGCTGTCGCTGCTGGCGATCACCAAACAGTCACTCGGTCGCGTGCTGAACGAACTCAGCGATCGCGGCTTTATCGAGGTTCGTCCCGGCGATCGTGACCGGCGTCAGCGGCTGCTGCGCTTGACGCCGGTCGGCAGCAAGATGGAAAGCGACCTGTTCGAAGCCGCGCGACAGAAGATGTCCGCAGCCTATAATCACGCCGGCCACGGTGCGGTTGCGGGCTATTGGGCGGTGCTAGAAGGCCTGATCCCCGAAGAGGAACGCGAGCAGGTCATCAAGCTGCGCGGCTAACTAGCGCGGCGCGCGGTCGCCGCGGGCGTTTGCCGCCATCTCCGCATTGCGTCGTGCCGACGCCGCCAGCGTGCGGGACAGCAGGGTGACCAGTGCATCGCCGTCGTCGAGCACGTTCAAGCCTTCCCGCGTCGATCCACCCGGGCTCGCGACCCGGTCCGCCAGTACCGCCGGCGAAACGTCGGCTACGCCGGCCATCTGCGCAGATCCGTCGAGCGTCGCGATCGCGAGTCGCGCCGCCTGATCCGCCGGCAGGCCGAGCGCCTGCCCCGCCTTGGCCAGCGCGTCGGCAAAACGGAACACGAATCCCGGCCCGCATCCCGCGAGCGCGGTAACGGCATCGAACTGCGCCTCTGCGGCGATCCACTCGACCAGACCGAGCGGGGTCATCAACGCCTCTGCGGTCGCACGCGCCGCGCCGTCATCCGTTGCGCCGTGCAGCGCAACCACGCCGCGGCCGATCGCAACCGGCAGGTTGGGCATCGCTCGAACCACCGCCTGCGCCTGGGACAGACGGTCGAGTGCGGCGATCTCGACCCCCGCGAGGATCGAAATCAGCAGCTTTGGCGCATAGCGCGCGAAAACGGGCGTCTTCAGCGCGCCAAGCTGCTGCGGCTTCAGCGCGAGCATGACGGTTTCAGCGGAAAAGTCGTCGGGGTCGGGCACCGCGGCGACGACGTGCACACCGGGTGGCATCACGCGCATACTGGGGCTGACGACGGTCACGCTGTCAGGTGAAAGGCCGTCGGCAAGCCAGCGGGCCAGCATCGCCCCGCCCATATTGCCACAGCCGATCATCAGGATCCGCCCGGTCATCGGCACGCCGCGCCCGGGGAAACGCGCGCGATCACGCCTCGCCCTGGGTTTCGATCAATGCCGAGGCAAGCGCATCCGCGGGCGTCTTCCCGCCCCACAGGACGAACTGGAACACTGGATAGAAACGCTCGCATTCCTCGATCGCCGATTCGACGAGCAGTTCGGCGGCCGACAGCGACATCGTGCCATCCTCACCGCCATCGACCATCGCCGCGTGACGGAACAGCAGGATTCCGCTCGTCGACCAGAGTTCGAAATGGCCGATCCAGAGCTGCTCGTTGGCGAGCCCGATCGTCTCGTAGACCGCCTGACGCCGTTCATCGGGCACCTTGATGTCCGGAAACGCCAGGAACTGCAGCACGCTGTCGTCCTCGCGCCACAGGGCGCGCAGCTCGTACGTCGTCCAGCTGCCCTTTACGGTCGCGACGATCTCGTCGTCGTGACGTTCGTGCTCCCATCCATGCGCAGCATAATAGGCTTCGAGCATGTCGATGGGCGCAGCATCGTCCTGGTCATGGTCGGCGTGGTCGAGCATCATTACGTCCTGGCACTCCTTGTCACGCGACAAAGGGTGCCGGGGCAAAAATGCTCCGACAACCCCGTTCGATCCGAATGCCCAGAAATCTGTGGAAAAGTCAGACGCCGACCTGCATTTTTGCTTCGAGAGCGTCGAGCCGGGCCTTCAGCGCATCATTTTCGTCGCGCGCCGCAGCCGCCATCGACTTGACCGCGTCGAACTCCTCACGGCTCACGAAATCGAGGCCGCCGAGCCATTCGCGGGCACGCTCGCGAACTCCCGACTGCGCTTCGCGGCCGACACCGGCAAAGGTTCCTGCGGCGCCGTTCAGGACCTTCACGAAATCGTCGAACATCCGGTTTTCGGACTGCATTGTCATCATCCTGCTAGTAACTCGCGCGGCGCGCCTCTTCACAACATCTGGGAGGTGCGCGTCGTCGGCACAAGGGTTTCGGCCTCGGGGTTGAGCCGGCCTATACCGTATGTGAGCATTCCCGCAAAGCTGATCCACACCATATAGGGCACCATCAGCCACGCCGCCCCGCGCCGGATGCGCGCGAACAGGAATGTCGCCGCGATCGAGAGCAGCAACATCGCGACGATGACGAGCACCGACGCCCCGATTCGGTGCGCGCCGAAGAACAATGGCGTCCAGGCAAGATTCAACACGAACTGCGCGGCAAACAAGGCGATCGCGCGCCCCCGCCCCAGCGCGCCGCGCGCATTGAGGATCATTGCGAGAGCCAGGCCGAGCAGCACGTAGAGCGTCGACCAGGCGACCGGAAACACCCAGCCTGGCGGAGTGAGCGCGGGCTTCACCAGGGCGGTGTACCAGGCACTTTCGCTCCCCACCGGGACCGCGCGCCCGGCCAGAAAGCCCAGCAGGACGATCAACGGAACGGTCACGATCGCCCAGCGCAGGAACGACATCCTCAGCTGGCCCTTCGAAGCGATGCCTCCCACATACGTCCTTTCACGACTGATCGCCTTAGTCCTGCCGCGGGAACGCCCTGCCGTAAACCGCAACATGCATGTACCGATCGGGAAGTGTGTCATTCTGCGATGGCCGATCCGGGTCCAGCGCGGGTAGCATCGGGATCCTCAGCCGCGTGGCGCGGCGACCGCATGCGCGGCGATCAGGAACTCGATATTGCCCTCGGGACCGGTGATCGGGCTCTCGACGACGCCCTCGACCTGCCAGCCCTGTGCCTCGAACCAGGCCGCGACCTCGCCGCAGACGCGCGCATGGACGGCCGGATCGCGGATCACGCCGCCCTTTCCGACCTCTTCGCGTCCTGCCTCGAACTGCGGCTTGACGAGCGCGAGCAGCCGCGCGCCGGGACGTGCGAACCTAATCGGTCGCTCGAGCACCTTGGCCAGCCCGATAAAGCTCGCATCGCAGACGATCAGGTCGACCGGTTCGGGGATATGCGCGTCGGTCAGGATGCGCGCGCTGGTCTGTTCATGGACGATCACGCGCGGGTTCTGGCGGAGTTTCCACGCAAGCTGGTTGGTCCCGCTGTCGACGGCATAGACGCGGGCGACCCCGTTGCTGAGCAGCACGTCGGTAAACCCGCCGGTCGACGAGCCGACGTCGATCGCCACCGCGTCCGTGACCATCCAGCCGAAATGTGCGAGCCCGTGCGCGAGCTTGATCCCGCCGCGTGACACCCAGGGGTGATCGCGGCCCCGGACGTCGAGCACGACGTCGTCCGCCAGCGTCTGCCCCGGCTTGTCGACCTTGCGCGTGCCGGCAAAGACCAGCCCCGCCATGATCAGCGCCTGCGCGCGCGTCCGCGACTCGACCAGTCCCCTGTCGACCAGCATCTGGTCCGCGCGTTGCTTTGCCATACGCCCAGCCTATCGCCCCGGCGTCCGATCATCGCAAGCTGCCTTCCTTTCGCCGCAATGTCTATTGCCCACTGAACTGGTAGGATTATCTTGCGGACAGGGATCGTGATCGGCCGACGTCCCCTAGAGCGTCGATCGATCACGATCCTACCCCCGGGCTCCGGGGGTCTGGAGAAGGAGAGGCGTCGTGGGTTCTTTTGCACCATATGATAGCGTTCAGCCGACCATCCTGACCGTCCCCGGGCTCGGCGGATCCGGCCCGTCACACTGGCAGACCCTGTGGGAAGATGCCCGGCCGGATACCGTCCGGGTCGAACTGGGGATGTGGAACACGCCGCATCGCAACGCCTGGGTCACGCGACTCGACGAGGCGATCCGGCGCGCGCAGGCCCCCGTCATCCTAGCCGCGCACAGCCTCGGTTGCCTTGCGGTGGCGTGGTGGGCCGAACTCAGCCCGCAACCCTATGGCTGGCCCGTCGCGGGGGCATTGCTCGTCGCGCCCGCCGATGTCGATCGCGGTGGGGCCCAGGCCGAGCTCAAGGGCTTTTCACCGACCCCGCGCGGCCCCCTGCCCTTCCCCTCGATCGTCGTCGCGAGCAGCGACGATCCCTGGGTCACGCCCGACCGCGCGCACAGCATGGCCGCCGACTGGGGCAGTCATTTCGTCGATGCCGGCCCGCAGGGGCATCTCAATGCCGTGAGCGGTATCGGCTGGTGGCGCGAGGGACAGGATCTGCTCGAGCGGGTGATCGCCGCGAGTGGCGACGGTCACGGGCAAGCGCTGCCGCCGAGCCAGGCGCGATCGATCCTCGCCGTCAGCGCAACCGACGCGGCCCAGTCCCACTATCTGGGCAGATAGGCAGGCGCGGGTCGGGCAGTCGTTCCGGATCAACCGCGCAGTGTGTCGTCTGCCCCCGTCTGCTGATCCTGCTGGTCCGCGGCGCGCGCCGCGGCCAGCCCGGCACGCATCCGCCGCCACATGGCGATGTTCAGCGACACCATCACGATCACCGCGAGCGCGATGATCACGATGGCCTTGGTCGGCCCGGTCATGCGCGCGCTTCGGCAACCCCGCCCGAATTATGGCGCAGCGCCTTGAGCACGGTTTCCACCAGCGCCGCCGCATCGAGCCCGGCCTCGGCATATTGCGCGTCGGGCTTGTCCTGATCCTGGAAGAGATCCGGCAGACGCAGCGTGCGCAGCTTCAGCCCGCCATCGATCAGCCCCTCGTCGCTGGCCAGCGTCAGCACATGCGCCCCGAAACCGCCGACCGCGCCCTCCTCGATCGTGACAGCGACCTCGTGCGTGGTCAGCAGCTTGCGGATCATCTCGACGTCGAGCGGCTTGGCGAATCGCAGATCGGCGACGGTGGTCGACAGCCCCTTGGCCTCGAGCACATCGGCGGCCTTCAATGCTTCCTCGAGCCGCGTGCCGAGCGACAGGATCGCCACGGCCTTGCCCTCGCGAACGATCCGGCCCTTGCCGATTTCAAGCAGTTCGGGCGTGGCAGGCAAGGCGACGCCCGTGCCGTTGCCGCGCGGGTAGCGCACCGCGATCGGGCCGGTGTCATACTGCGCCGCGGTGTGTGTCATATGGACCAGCTCGGCTTCGTCCGCCGCCGCCATCACGACGAAATTCGGCAGCGTCGCGAGATAGGTCACGTCGAACGATCCGGCGTGCGTCGCCCCATCCGCGCCGACCAGCCCGGCGCGGTCGATCGCAAAGCGCACCGGCAGGTTCTGGATCGCGACGTCGTGCACGACCTGGTCATAGGCGCGCTGCAGGAACGTCGAGTAAATCGCGCAGAACGGCCGCATCCCCTGTGCCGCGAGTCCTGCCGCGAACGTCACGCCGTGCTGTTCGGCAATGCCGACATCGAAGAAGCGGTCGGGATAGGCCTTGGCAAAGGCATCGAGGCCGGTGCCGGACGGCATCGCTGCGGTGATCGCACAGATCCGGTCGTCCTTGGCAGCCTCGGCGACGAGCTGCGCGCCGAAGACGTTCTGATATTGCGGCGGTCCCGGCGGGGCCTTGGTCTGCACGCCCGAGATCACGTCGAACTTCTGCACGCCGTGATATTTGTCGGCCGCGGCCTCGGCGGGCGCATAGCCCTTGCCCTTCTTGGTCACGACATGGACGAGGATCGGGCCCTCCTCCGCGTCGCGCACATTCTCGAGCACGGGAATCAGATGCTCGAGATTATGCCCATCGATCGGCCCGACATAATAAAAGCCGAGTTCCTCGAACAGCGTACCGCCCATCGTCATGCCGCGGGCGAACTCGTCGGTCTTCCGCGCGGCGTTGTGGAACGGCCGCGGCAGGCGGCGCGCGAGCTTCTTGGCAAGCTCGCGAATGCCCAGGAATTCGCGGCTCGACACGATCCGGCTAAGATAGGCCGACAACCCGCCGACCGGCGGCGCGATCGACATGTCATTGTCGTTCAGGATCACGACGAGGCGATTGCCCGCCTGCTCGGCATTGTTCATCGCCTCATAGGCCATGCCCGCCGACATCGCGCCGTCGCCGATCACGGCAATGCCCTTGCCCGGCGTGCCCGCGATCTTGTTGGCGACCGCGAAGCCGAGCGCGGCCGAGATCGACGTCGAGGAATGCGCAGCGCCGAACGGGTCGTATTCGCTCTCGCTCCGCTTGGTGAAGCCGCTGAGGCCGCCACCCTGGCGCAACGTCCGGATCCGGTCGCGGCGGCCGGTCAGGATCTTGTGCGGATAGCATTGATGCCCGACGTCCCAGACCAGACGATCGCGCGGCGTATCGAACACATAGTGAATCGCGGTCGTCAGTTCGACCACGCCGAGCCCCGATCCGAGGTGGCCACCGGTCGTGCCGACGGCCGAAATCGTCTCGGTCCGCAATTCATCGGCAAGCTGGCGAAGCTGGTCGGGTTTCAGCTTGCGCAGGTCATCGGGGGTCGAAACCGTGTCGAGCAACGGGGTTACAAGAGTATCTGCCATCCCACCGGCTTATCGCAGCACAGGTTTGGTGTCGATTGTTACCGAACGAAACCCCGCCATCCGCAGATATTTCTACGCAGCGACGCCAGATTGGTCACCCCGTCATGGCGCTGGAAGCCGTCCTAGATCAGCGCTGCGCCTCGCATGCGGCACACCGGCCGCGCACTTCGATGACCGGGCGGATAGGGACGAAACCAGCCGAAACCGCCGCGTTGCGGACGCCGCGGGTGATCACGTCATTGTCGATATGCGTCGTCTGCCCGCACGAATCACACACCAGGAAGATGCAGTCGTGAAGGCAATCGGGATGGGCGTTGGCGACATACGCATTCGCACTTTCGACCCGTCGCGCGAGATTGGCGCCCACGAACAGGTCGAGAATCCGGTAGACGCTGTTGGCAGCGACGCGCCGCCCCTCCGCCTTCGACACGGCTTCTGCGATGTCATAGGCCGAGGCCGGCTTGTCGAAGCCAGCCAGCGCGGAAAACACGCTGGCGCGCATCGTCGTCCACTGCTCGCCCGATTTTTCAAGCGTCGCCTGTGCGGCAACGTTGAGGTCGGCGCCTTGCGGCTCATGATGCGAATGCGAATGCGTTGCCATTATGCCGTGAATCTAGGGTGCCGCAGGAGCCGCGGCAAGCAGCGACCGCGCCGGGGCGATCCTGCGGCCCGGCTCAGCTGTCGGCGCGGCGGTTCAGATCGTGCCCGAACGCGAGCAACGCGACGCCGATGATCGTCCAGAGCGTCTCACCACTTCCCGAATCATGCGGCAGCGTCATCGCCCCCGCCATGATCCCGAGCCCGAATGCCCCCATTGCGGCCGGCATCGCATAGCCATGATGAAGGATGCCGCGCCCCAGCGCAACTGCACCGAACAGGATCGCGATCGTCAGTCCGACCTCGTGGAAGATGGGATCGAGTAGCACCCCGCCTGCGGTCGACATCAGCGCGACGAGCACCGATGTTGCCAGGCAGTGCACCATGCACAGACCCGACAGCCCGATCGCATAGCGATCCAGGCCTGCGATCCAGGACGGATGCGCATGGGTATGGTGGTGGGCGGTCGTCGACATCGTTCCGAGCAGATAGTCCATCAGAGGAAAGGATACAACATCACATTCGGCTGAACGGCGATAGTCTGCTCGCTTTTTTTCAGGAAAGGACGCTCCATTGATGTCGTGATCAATCCTGCGCTTGCGCTCTTTCCCAACGCATCGCGCGTGTGTCCCAGCCCGGTAGAAAGCCGGCGGCCGATAACCCCTGATACTCGACGCCCCAGTCAGACAGGCGTAGAGCCGTGCTATGCTCCAGCCTAGTGCCGCCTTCCTGTCCACAGCGCGCCCGCGAGCGGTCGCGACCTGGCTTCTTCTCGTCGCGGCGATGATCGTCGGCATCGTCGTCGTGGGCGGCATAACGCGCCTGACAAATTCTGGCCTCTCGATTACCGAATGGAAGCCGATCACCGGCATCATCCCGCCACTGACGCTTGCGCAGTGGCAGGGGGG
>NZ_LMKZ01000002.1:438971-578280 GCF_001422525.1 Sphingomonas sp. Leaf30
ATAGCCAGCTCAACAGTGGCATGACGCTCGACGGGTTCAAGGCGATCTTCTTCTGGGAATATCTCCACCGCGCGCTGGCACGGACGATCGGCGCGGCGTTCGCGATTCCGCTAGTATGGTTCGCAGTGCGCCGGGCGATTCCGGTCGGCTATGGCTGGCGACTCGGCGCGCTGCTGGCGCTCGGTGCGCTTCAGGGCGCTGTCGGCTGGTGGATGGTGAAGTCCGGGCTATCCGTTCGCACCGACGTCAGCCACATTCGTCTGGCGGTCCATCTGATGACCGCGCTCGTCACGCTCGCCGGCATCGTCTGGACGGCGCTGGACCTGATCGCACTCCACCGCTCGAAGCTTGCGGCGCCAGCCCGCCTCATGCCGATCGCGATCACTGCGTTTGCGCTGCTGTTCGTTCAGCTGGTCTATGGCGCGTTCACCGCAGGGCTCGACGCTGGTTATGCCTTTGCAAGCTGGCCGCTGATGGGTGACAGCCTATTCCCGGGCGGCGTCCCGATGCTGTCACCCGGCTGGATCAACGCGGTCGACAACCCGATCGTCGTGCAGTTCATTCACCGGTGGCTCGCTTTCGCAACCGCTGCCGGGCTCGTCTGGCTCGCGGTCCGCGCGACGCAGCACGGTTCGCGCGCCGGCTTCTGGGTGGTCGGGCTCGTCACGCTGCAGGTCTTTCTGGGGATCGCGACGCTTATGACCGGCGTCGCCATCCATGTCGCGGTCGCGCATCAGGCCAACGCCGCGCTGTTGCTGATCGCCACGGTATTTGCCGCGCACCGCCTCGGCAATCCGTCCAAGGTATCATGATACCCGCCATGAAACCGGCGGAAAGCTTGACTTAAACACCCCTTTTCGCCATTGCCGCCTCGTTAGCGCCGTCCGTCGTGGCGGCGCATATCGTTTCAGCAAAGGTCTCAGCCCCATGAAGGCGCTCATGAAGACCACCAAGTCGGCCAAGCCGCACGAGGTGGAGAAGAAATGGCATATCGTTGATGCCGAGGATCTGGTGGTCGGTCGCGCAGCGTCGATCATCGCCAACGTCCTGCGCGGCAAGCACAAGACGTCGTTCACCCCGCATGTCGATTGCGGTGACAACGTCGTCGTGATCAATGCCGACAAGATCCGCTTCACCGGCAACAAGGCCGCGAAGAAGGTCTATTACAAGCACACCGGTTATGCCGGCGGCATCAAGGGCATCACTGCCGCCAAGGTTCTCGACGGCCGCTTCCCGGAGCGCGTTCTCGAAAAGGCCGTTGAGCGCATGATCCCGCGCGGCCCGCTTGGCCGTGAGCAGATGCGCAACCTGCGTATCTTCAAGGGTACCGAGCATCCGCATGAGGCGCAGAACCCCGAGGTTCTCGACATCGCCAGCATGAATCGCAAGAACAAGGTGGGTGCGTAAATGACCGACAACCGCCAGTCGCTCGCCGATCTCGCGAGCCTGACCAACCAGCCCGCACCGGCTGCTCCGGCCGCACAGTCGCTGCCGACCAGCGAAGGCGACATCGCAGCGCCCGTCTCGAACGAGCCGGTCCGCGAGCCTATGCCGCTCCGCGAGCAGATCCTCGACAAGCAGGGTCGCGCCTATGCGACCGGCCGTCGCAAGGACGCCGTCGCCCGCGTCTGGGTCAAGCCCGGCACCGGCAAGATCACGATCAACGGTCGTGACCAGGAAGTGTATTTCGCACGTCCGACGTTGCGTCTCGTCATCAACCAGGTGTTCGGTATCACCGAGCGCGAAGGTCAGTATGACGTCGTCTGCACCGTCAAGGGTGGTGGCCTTTCGGGTCAGGCCGGCGCGGTCAAGCATGGCATCAGCCAGGCGCTGACCCGCTTCGAGCCGGTGCTGCGTGCATCGGTCAAGGCTGCAGGCTTCCTGACGCGCGACAGCCGCGTCGTCGAGCGTAAGAAGTACGGCAAGGCGAAGGCCCGTCGTAGCTTCCAGTTCTCAAAGCGCTAAACGCTTTACCGAACTACGAAAGAGGCGGTCCGGGTTTTCCCGGGCCGCCTTTTTTCATGCCTGCGCTACATTCGCACGACGCGGGTGCCGATCCGTGCGGCCTCGTCGGGGTCGTGGGTCACCATCAGGATCGGCAGGCGCATCGTATCGCGCAGATGCTCGATCACGCGGACGATCTCCTCGCGGCGCGGTCGGTCGAGCGACGCCAGCGGCTCGTCGAGCAGCAGGAAGCGCGGGTTGCTGAGCAATGCCCGTCCGATCGCCACACGCTGCGCTTCGCCGCCCGATAGCGACCGCGGCCAGCGGTCGAGCAGATGCGCGATCCCCAGGAAGCCGATCCGCTCCTCGAACCCCGACGTGTCGCGGCCGGCGCCGTAAAGCAGGTTAGCGCGCACCTTCAGATGCGGGAAAAGCCGCGCTTCCTGAAACACATAGCCCGCACGGCGGTGTTCCGGTGGCAGGTTGATGCCCTCCCCGAACAGCGTGACGCCATCGACGACGATGCGGCCCTGGTCCGGCGTGAGCAGCCCGGCGACCATCTTCAGGATGCTGGTCTTGCCGACGCCGGACGGTCCGAACAGCACCGTCGCGCCGTCGCCCGCCGCCAGCGTCAGCGCGACCGCGGCATCGCCCAGACGCTTGCGGACGTCGATTTCAAAGGACATGCAGCCCCCTGCCCGCGCGCCGCGTCAGCAGTTCGGACGCGACCAGTGCGATCAGCGATAGCGCGACCGAAATCGCCGAGAGCCGCCATACCAGCATCTCCGCGCCCGGCTGCTGAAGTGCCGAATAGATCGCCAGCGGCAGCGTCTGCGTCTCGCCCGGCACGTTGGAGACGAAGGTGATCGTCGCACCGAACTCGCCGATCGATCGCGCAAAGCCCAGCACCGCGCCCGCGAGCACGCCCGGTACGCTCAGCGGCAGCGTGACCGTCCAGAACACCCGCCACGGCCCCGCGCCCAGCGTCCGCGCCGCACTCTCAAGCCTTGCATCGACCGCCTCGATCGACAGCCGCATCGCGCGCACCATCAGCGGCAGTGCCATGACCCCCGCTGCGATCGCCGCACCGGTCCAACGGAAAAGTACGCTGACCCCGAACCACGACTGCAGCCACCCGCCGACCGGCCCGTTCGGCGCAAAGGCGAGCAGCAGCAGCCACCCCGTCACGACCGGCGGCACGACGAGCGGCAGGTGGATCACCGCATCGACGAGGATCCGCCCGGGAAACCGTACGCGGGCCAGCAGCCAGGCGAAGCCGAACGCGATCGGCAATGTGATCAGCATCGCGACGGCGCCGACCTTCAACGACAGACCGACGATCCCCCATTCCGCCGGTGTCAGGACGAACCCATCCGTCACTCAGCGCGCCGAAAAGCCGTAACGCACGAAGATCGCCTTGCCCTGACGCGATGTCAGGAACCGGCGGAACGCCTCGGCTTCCGGATTGCGCGACGTCGACAACCGGGCGATCGGATAGGTGATGGCGGGATGCGTCGATGCGGGAAACACGCCCGCGATCCTGACACGCGTCGATGCCTTGGCATCGGTCGCATAGACGATCCCCAAAGGTGCCGCGCCGCGCTCGACGAGCGCCAGCGTCGCGCGGACGTTTTCGGCGCGCACGACGCGCGGCGCGACCTGTTTCCATACGCCGAGCGCCTCCAGCGCCTCCTGGCCGTACCGCCCCGCGGGCACGGGCGTATCCGCCATCGCGAGTGGCCCCGCGGTCAGGACCCGCGCAAGCGCAGTGGGCGGACGTGACGGGATCCGCACCGTCGTCCCCGCCGCCGCCGCGACGACCAGCCGGTTGCCCAGGAACGTCAAGCGCGACGCAGGGACGATCAGGCGGCGCTTTGCCAGCTCGTTCATCCAGTCCTCGTCCGCGGACACGAACAGGTCCGCCGTCGCACCGGCCTCGACCTGCCGTGCCAGCGCCGACGAGGCCGCGAACGAGATCGTCGGGCGCACATGCCCCTTTGCCGCCCACGCATCGGCGGCCGCGGTCATCGATTCCTGCAGGCTCGCCGCCGCCAGCACGAGCGGTGCCGCGCGCTGCGCAGCGTCGGCGCCCGTCGCGACGCCGCCGACGGCCAGCATGGCGAGCAATACCGGATACTTCATCATGTCCCCTCAGGCCGCCAACGATCACGGCGCTATAATATGCCGCCCGCTGAACGCCACAACGGACATGGGGTTCATTCCGCCCCGGAGGGCGCCGTCACGCGCCCCGTCCGGGCAAGCTTGCCCCAGCCCACCATCGGTCCGCGCAGGGCCTGGGCGAGCGCCTTGAGCACGACATAGTACATGACCTGGCGATAGCCGATCCGCTGCGGAATCAGCAGCCAGAGCAGCCTCCACCGCTCGCGTCGCTCGAGTGCGAACGCGATCGTCGCCGCGAGCAGGTCGATCGCGGTGAAGATCAGCCAATAGGTCAGCATGGTCTGCAGATCATGGCTGCTCTGTGCCCAGCCATGCGCCGAGACCGCGACATAGGTCGTTGCGACACTGACGAGTAGCGCGAGGTCGATGATCGGCGAGATCGCCGCCAGCAGGATCTGGAACACGATCGCCTGGGGCAGCCCCACCCAGCCAAGCCCGCGCGGCTGGCTGCGGCCGATCGCCGAGCGATGCTTCCACAGGCACTGGAGCGTCCCGAACGCCCAGCGGAACCGCTGCTTGGCGAGCGCGCGCAGCGTCTCGGGCGCTTCGGTCCAGGCGATCGCGAACTGGTCATACTGGACCGTCCACCCCGCGCGCTGGATCGCGATCGTCAGATCCTGGTCCTCGGCCAGCGTATCGTCGGGATAGCCGCCGACCGCGCGAATTGCTGCCAGTCGCCACGCGCCGACCGCGCCCGGCACGACGGTCATCGCGTTCAGCCGCGCGAGCGCGCGACGCTCGAGATTCTGCGCGGTGATATATTCGAGCGCCTGCCACCGCGTGATCAGATTGACCCGGTTGCCGACCTTCGCATTGCCCGCGACCGCCCCCAGCGCCGGGTCGTCGAACCACCGCGCCAGCCGTGCGATCGTCAGCGGCTCGAACTGCGTATCGGCGTCGAGTGCGATGACGATGTCACCGCGCGCCGCGGCCATCCCGCGGTTCAGCGCACGCGCCTTGCCGCCGTTCGCCAGAGTCATGAGCCGCACCCGCGCGTCGCCGGCAAAGGCGGTGGCGACGGCCTGGCTCGTGCCATCGCTCGACCCGTCATCGATCACAATCACCTCGACCACGACATCGGTCGACGCCAGCACGCCCTCGACCGCGCGGACGATCACGCGTTCCTCGTTGAACGCCGGGATCATCACCGTGACGAATCGGGCCGGATCGATCGCCGGGAACACCGTCCGCAATTCGCGCCGTGCCTGGATCAGCGCCAGTGCCGACAGCGCGAGCGCACGAAGGATGCCGATCGTGATCGCGATCCCGAAGATCCAGCGCAGGCCGATTACCAGCCCACCCAGCGTGCTGAACAGCGCAAGATCCGCGACCGCCGCGACCCGGTCGCTCGAGGATATCACGGGCATCGCCGCATCGCGCGTCAGCCCGGCCAGCGCCGAGACGGGCACGAAGTGATAGCCCATCGCCTGCAACCGATCGATGATCACCGGCAGCGCCGCGACGGTCTGCGCGCGGTTGCCGCCCGCATCGTGCAGCAGGATGATGTTGGCGCTGCGTTCGGGCGATCCCTCCGCGACCTGTGCAATCGTGCGGTCGATGATCGCCGCGGTGCCCGGACGCTTCCAGTCGTCGGGATCGACGTGCAGGCCTACCGATACATAGCCGCGCTGCTGCGCCTCGAGTGCCGGCTTGATCTCGTCCGCGGTGCTCGGCTCGGCATCGCCGAAATAGGGTGCGCGGAACAGGCGGAGCGATCGCCCGGTGAACGCCTGGAACAGTCGCTGTGTCGTGTTGAGCTCGAACCCGACCTGGCGCCCCGATACCGTCGCCAGATTGGGGTGTGTATAGGTGTGGCTGCCGACCTCATGCCCTTCGGCCACCATGCGTTCGAGCAGGCTCCGCTGCGTCAGCGCATTCTCGCCCACCACGAAGAATGTCGCCGGCACGTGCTTGCGCTTGAGGATATCCAGGATCTGCGGCGTCCATTCGGCGTCCGGCCCATCGTCGAAAGTGAGCGCAAGCGCTCGCGGGCTGTAGCCCGTACGCTGGACGACGTAGGGCGAGGGCATGCGCGTGAAGCGGACGTCCGCGATCGTCCCGTCGGCAGCCGCGACCGTATCACGCAGCCCCGACACCGGCGTCGACCCGATCTTCAGGATCTCGCCATTGCCCTCGATATCGACATTCGTCCCGGCCGGGGTCATGTTGATCGCACGCAGGTCGGGCAATCGGCGATGGTTGCGCCCGAAGATCGACCAGAGCGCCGGATCCTCCGACCCAAGCCGCCACAGCGCGAAACTCTGCACCCCCGCCTTTTGAAGAAAGGCCAGCTCGTTATACGCGCTCGCCGCATCGAGCAGCCATACCTGATGCAGGGTCCCGCCATCGGCATAGGCGAAGCTGCTGGTGCCGCTGCCCTTGTCGAACGTCGGGACGGTGCCTGAATCGGATGCGGCCTGCCATGCCTCCTCGACGCCCAGCGCATCGCCGCCACGGTCATGCCAGTCATAGGCATAGGAGCCGAACGCGACGACCAGCTTGGAGGGGGCGACACCGCGCGCGGCATCCGCGACCGACCGTGCGAACCACCGCTGCGATGCGATCGGCCCGGCCGGTCCGCTCGTCTCATGCTCGTCATAGGCCATCAGGAAGATCTTGTCGGTCACGCGCGCATAGGCGCGCATGTCCCAGTCCGCACTCCCGACCGGCGCGGCGATCGCGACAACCCAGCCGCGCGGCGCGAATCGCGCCTTCGCCTCGGCAAGAAACAGGCGATAGTTCGCCTGCGCACCCGCGGGCAGGCTTTCGAAATCGAAAAAGGCGCCGCCTGCATGGTTCGCCGCAAGGAACGGGACCAGCCGATCGAGAAAGGCATGCCGGGCGCTCGCGTCCGCAAACAGCGCGGCGCTGCCCGCGCCGTCCCAGTCGCCGTCCTTGGCGTTCTGCACCATCGGCAGGATCACCGGGCGATGGATCGCACGATTGAGCACCGCGCGGCCCGCGACATCGCGGAACACGGTGATCCGGTGGTCGGCCCCGGTCACCGACACCCAGCCGGGAATGACCCAGTCGAGTTGTTCGACATGCCGGGCAAGGCTCGCCACGCTCGATTCGTCCCAGGGCACGTGGAAGGCGATGGCCAGCCGCGGGTTGGTCGCGCGCGGTGCCTGTCCGACGCCCCCCTTCGCACCCGCCTTGCCGGCGCCCGCGGTGGGGCCACCGAACAGCGCCTTGCCGTAATAATCGATGCTGCGCTGCGCCCGGCCGATCACGCCGCTATGCGGTGCCGGAAGACGGTGGAGACCGGGATGCTCGGGCTCGAACGGCAGCAACGGTGCCGCCGGGACCGCGCCGATCGACACGGCGAACACCGCCACCGACAATAAAACGAGCGCGACGAACGCGATGACACCCAATGCGAAACGACGACGACGCCGACCGCTAGCGTCGTAGAAAACAGGATGCAGTGCCATGACCAACGCTATCCGACCCCAGGATCGCGCGCCATGCACCACCATTCATGCCTGCAACCGATCGGGACAATGACAAATCCGTCACGTCAGCCTGAAAGAGAACACCCGATCAGGAGTCGTCGCCCATCCGCAGCGCGGCGATGAATGCCTCCTGCGGGATGCTGACCGACCCATATTCGCGCATCTTCAGCTTGCCCTTCTTCTGTTTTTCCAAAAGCTTCTTTTTGCGGCTCGCGTCGCCGCCATAGCATTTGGCGGTCACGTCCTTGCGCATCGCGCTGATCGTCTCGCGAGCGATCACCTTGCCGCCGATCGCTGCCTGGATCGGGATCTTGAACAGGTGACGCGGGATCAGGTCCTTCAGCCGCTCGACCATCCCGCGACCGCGTACCTCGGCGGTGCCGCGGTGGACGATCATGCTCAGCGCGTCGACCGGCTCCTCGTTGACCAGGATGCCCATCTTGACGAGGTCGCCCTCACGATAGCCAATCTGGTGATAGTCGAAGCTCGCATAGCCCTTCGACATCGACTTCAGCCGGTCGTAGAAATCGAACACGACCTCGTTGAGCGGCAGCTCGTAGGTCGCCTGTGCGCGGCCGCCGACATAGGTCAGGTTCTTCTGGATCCCACGGCGGTCCTGGCAGAGCTTGAGCACGCTGCCGAGATATTCGTCGGGGACGTAGATCGTGGCCTCGATCCACGGCTCGCTGATCGTTGCGATCTTGTTCGGCTCGGGCATGTCGGCGGGGTTGTGCAGCTCGATATGCGTCGTGCCCGCGGGATCGGGGTGGGTCAGCTCGATCTCGTACACCACCGACGGCGCGGTGGTGATGAGGTCGAGGTCATATTCGCGCGTCAGGCGCTCCTGGATGATCTCCAGATGGAGCAGCCCGAGGAACCCGCAGCGGAAGCCGAAGCCCAGCGCCGCCGACGTCTCCATCTCAAACGAGAAGCTCGCATCGTTGAGGCGCAGCTTCGAGATCGACTCTCGCAGCTTTTCGAACTCGGCGGCGTCGACCGGGAACATCCCGCAGAACACCACCGGCTGGACTTCCTTGAAGCCCGCCAGCGCTTCCAGCGCCGGCCGCTTCGCATCGGTGATCGTGTCGCCGACGCGCGTCTGCGCGACCTCTTTGATCTGCGCGGTGATGAAGCCCATCTCGCCCGTGCCGAGCTCGGTTAGCTGCTCGATCTTGGGGCGGAAACACCCGACCCGGTCGACCAGATGCATCGTGCCGGTCTGCATGAACTTGATCTGCTGGCCCTTCTTCAGGACGCCGTCGATCACGCGCACGAGGATGACGACGCCGAGATACGGATCGTACCAGCTGTCGACGAGCATGGCCTTCAGCGGTGCCTCGGGATCACCCTTGGGCGGCGGGATCTTCGTGACGATCGCCTCGAGGATGTCCTCGATGCCGATGCCCGACTTGGCCGATGCGAGCACCGCGCCGGACGCGTCGATGCCGATCACGTCCTCGATTTCCTTGCGGACCTTCTCGGGTTCGGCGGCGGGAAGATCGATCTTGTTGATGACCGGCACGATCTCGTGATCATGTTCGATCGACTGATAGACGTTGGCGAGCGTCTGCGCCTCGACGCCCTGCGCCGCGTCGACGACCAGCAGCGCGCCCTCGCAGGCGGCGAGGCTGCGGCTCACCTCATAGGCGAAGTCGACATGCCCCGGCGTGTCCATCAGGTTGAGGACGTAATCCTCGCCGTCCTTCGCGCGGTAAGCCAGGCGCACGGTCTGCGCCTTGATCGTGATCCCGCGTTCCTTCTCGATGTCCATGTTGTCGAGCACCTGCTCGGACATTTCGCGCGCGGTCAGGCCGCCGGTTTGCTGGATCAGTCGATCGGCGAGCGTCGACTTGCCATGGTCGATATGCGCGATGATGGAGAAGTTGCGGATGCGGGACAATTCGGTCGTCATGCGCGCGCCGTTAGCACCTCGCCGGGCTTATGCCAAAGCTTCCGCATCATCCGTGGCAACGGGGATCACAATCAGCGTCGCTTTCCCTGGTGCCGGATGTTCGCCGGACGCCCGCGCCGCTTGATCTCGCGGCCCGGCTTGCGCGCGCGTGCCGGTCCTGCGGCCCCCTTCCCCTCGGGCATTTCGAAGCGCAACGCGCCCGATACGGGGTTCGCCTCGGCGAGCTTGAGGTCGAGCATCTGCCCCTGCGCATAGACGTCGCCGCTGTCTTCGCCGACCAGCGTCCGCGCCGCCTCGTCGAAACGGAAATACTCGCCGCCAAGGTCGCGCACCGGCATCAGCCCGTCCCCGCCGATTCCCTCGACGGTCGCGAAGAATCCGAAATTGGTGACGCCGGTGATCCGCACTTCCATGATCTGGCCGACGCGTTCGGAGAGGAACGAGGCGACATAGCGGTCGATCGTGTCGCGCTCGGCCTCCATCGCACGGCGTTCGAGTCGGCTGATCGTCTCGCCGATCGCCTCCATCCCGGCTGCATCCTCGGCGGGCAACCCGCCTGCCCCCAGGCCATAGGCCGCGACGAGCGATCGATGCACGATCAGATCGGCATAACGGCGGATCGGCGAGGTGAAATGCGCATAGCTGCCAAGCCCCAGCCCGAAATGCCCATGATTGGCGGGGCTGTAATAAGCCTGGGTCTGAGTGCGCAGCACCTGCTCCATCACCTGTGGCCGGAAGTCGGCGTCGCCGATCCGCTCGAGCACATGGTTGAACGTCGCTGGCCGGATGACCTGCCCCAGCGCGAACGGCACCCCGAACGTCTCGAGATAATCCTTCAGCGCCATCAGCTTCTCGCGGCTCGGCGGCTCATGGTCGCGGTACATGACCGGCGCCTTCTTGCCCTCGAGCGCCTTGGCCGCGGCGACGTTGGCCGCGATCATGTAGTCCTCGATCAGCCGGTGCGCATCGAGCCGCTCGCGCGGTGCGACCGACATGATCCGCCCCCTCTCGTCGAGCACCACCCGCCGCTCGGGCAGGTCGAGGTCGAGTGGCGCGCGCGCATCGCGGGCCTTCGCCAGCGACGCCCAGCAGCCCCAGAGCGGCTTCAGCACCGTCTCGGTCATGTCGAGCGCCAGCGTCCCGTCGATAGCGGCCTGCGCCTCCTCATAAGCGAGGTTCGCCGCGATCCGCACCACTGCCCGGGTGAAGCGCCACGACTTGAGCGACCCGTCCTTGCCGATCACGAGGTGACAGGCGAGCGCGGCGCGATCCTCGCCCTCCTTCAGCGAACAGACGTCCGCCGAGAGGATCTCGGGCAGCATCGGCACGACGCGGTCGGGGAAATAGACCGAATTGCCACGACGTCGCGCCTCGCGGTCGATTTCGGACTTGGGCCGCACGTAGAAGCTGACATCGGCGATCGCGACGATCGCCTTCCAGCCGCCGGCATTGGCCGGATCCTCGTCCGCCTGCGCCCAGACCGCGTCGTCATGATCGCGCGCATCTTCCGGGTCGATCGCGACGATCGGCAGGTGGCGCAGATCTTCCCGGTCGTCGCCGAGCGGGAGCTGCGCGACGCGCTTGGCCTCGTCGATCGCCTCGATCGCGAATACGTCGGGGATGCCGTGCTTGTGGATCGCGATCAGCGAGAAACTGCGCGCGGCGAACGGGTCGCCCAGCTTGTTGACGACCCGCGCGGCGATCCGCGGCGGCTTGCCCGCCAGTTCGGCCAGCACCAGATCGCCCGGCGCGGCGCCGCCGGCATCGGCAACCGCGAACTCACGCCGCTCGCGCTTGTCGACGCCGGTCAGCCACAGCCGCCCCGCCTCCTCGCGCAGCACGCCCAGCACCTGTTCGGATGCCGGCGCGAGCACCTTCATCGGATGCGCGGTCCAGCCATTGCCGGCCTCCTCGGTCCGCGCGAGGATCCGCTCGCCGACCCCCAGCGCCCCGCGCTTGCGTTCGCGCACGCGCAGCCGCGGCGGTGGCACGCCCTCGGCCTCCCAGCGCTCGGGGACCGCCCAGACATTGCCGGCATCGTCGACGTCGGCGATCCGCAGCACGGTGACCTTCGGCACGCCGCCCATCTTGTGGAACGCGCGGCCGGGGGCGCTGTCGATCAGCCCCTCGTCCGCCATGTCCTTCAGCAACGCCTTCAGTCCGATCTTGTCCTGCGCACTCAGGCCAAAGCCCTTGGCGATTTCGCGTTTGCCCGCGGGGACGTCCGACGACGCGATGAAGTCCAGGATCTGCTGGCGGGTCGGAAGACCGGCTTTCGGTTTGTACATCCCCACCAGATAGGGTGCGTAGGGCGATGCGTCACCCGTTACCGGCAAGCCTTTGCAACACAGCGAAAATCAATCCTTGCGCCTGAACCCCATGAGCATATCATCACCGGATAAACATAAGGAGAGAGACAGTGACGACGCCGCTACGGCTCGAAGCCGATCCCGAGGACAAGAACCTCGTCATCCTGCAAAGCCTGATCTGCCTGTTGCGCGAGAAGAACATTCTGTCGCGCGCCGACATCGAGGAGCTTTGCGCCACGGTCCAGCGCCGCGCCGCCGAACCGGCCAGCGACCCGATGCCCTGCCAGAACGGCGCAGTGCGCGAAGCGGCGATCGAGGTCGCGCATATCGGCGACTATATCGGCCGTCGCTATGGCGGAAAGCACCGGCGCGCGTTCTGACCACGCGCCGACCTGTCGCGTCCTAGCCGCCGAGCTCCGCGCGTCGGAAGCACGTCGCTTCATGGTCGTTGACGATGCCTACCGCCTGCATCCAGGCATAGACGATCGTCGGACCGACGAACTTGAACCCACGACTCTTGAGATCGGCTGCGATTTGGGCCGACAATGCCGATTGCGTGACCAGCTTGGTACCGTCGCCGATCAGCACCTTGCCATCGGTAAACGACCAGCAATAGGTCGCGAAGTCCAGCCCCGCATCGCGCATCGTGAGGACCGCGCGCGCGCCGCCGATCGTCGACTCGATCTTGGCCCGCGACCGGATGATGCCGGCGTTCCCCATCAGCCGGGCGATGTCCGCCTCGTCGAAGCGCGCGACCTGTTCCGGGTCGAACCCGGCAAAGGCGGCGCGAAACGCCTCGCGCTTGCGCAACACGGTGATCCAGGCAAGTCCCGCCTGGAAACCGTCGAGCATCAGCTTCTCCCAGAGCGCGCGTCCGTCGCGTTCGGGAACGCCCCAGTCGGTGTCGTGATAGGCGCACATCAGCGGATCATGCCCCGCCCAGCCACAGCGCGAAGGGTGCGTCGTCACAAAGCATTCTCCAGGATGTCGTCGAGCGACGCATTGCGCACGCCCAGCCGGTCGAGCCGGGTCAGCATCGCCGACCACCAGTCATGGAACGCGCGCAGATCGGCGGCGTCGCGGACATAGGGCGTGTTGCCGGGGACGAGCGACGGTGAATGGAACGCGAAATTGAGCAGTTCGACCCCCTCGCCCACCGCGATCGTCACCGCCTCCAGCGCGGCGCCGATCGGCATGTCCTCCGGCGTCAACGCGACCCGCGACAGCAGGCCCAGTCGCGACGCGACACCGCGCGCATAGGGCACCCGCCCCAGCGCGCGATACAGTCCCGCACCGTGACCACGCAGCGCGCCGACATAAAGCGTCGACAACGGCACGCTGAGAAGCGCGCCCCGGCGGCAGGGACGCGGGTCGCTCGACGAAAAGTCTGGCCCGCCCTCGGCTGAATAGTCATAGCCGGGCCGGACCGAGCTATCGAGGCGATAGCCGAGCGCCGTGAGTGTCGCGAACGTGTCCGGGCCAACCCCGTAGCGACCGGCGCGATAGGCACGCGGGCGTCGACCGAACGCCGCAGCAATCGCGTCGGTGAGAAAGCGGAGCTTCGCGGCTTCGAGGCCTTCGGGAAGATTGCCCGCAAAGCTCATCGCCGGGGTCAGCGGCTCTCCAAAGGGCGGGTTGACCCAGGGGTGCAACTGCGCGCCGATCTCCGACCGGCCATCGGCAACGACGTCGCGCAGGATCTCGACGGCGGCGGGATCGTCGACGATCGGATAATCGACCAGACAGGTCAGCGCGACGCCCTGCTCGCGGAACCGCGCATGCGCGTCGGGGAATGCCGCCATCGCACTCGTCGAATGTCGCGTACGCTCGAACGGCGCGGTCCAGTCGAACTCCTCCTCGACATCGACGAACAGCGTGTAGCGCGGTGCGAAACCCGGACGCCAGACGATGGGGTCCGGCGGTGAAGCCAGCCTGTACCGCGCGTCGTTCACCGAAACCGGTCGAGAACGCGCTCCATCCGTTCGGCCGCGACGGCAGGTAGCGTGAGGATGATGTGTTCGGCCTCGAACGCCATGTGCCCACCCAGTTCGACCGCAAAATTCTGCGCCAGCCGCAGCGCAAATCCGGTACCCAGCAACGGGGCGCCATCGCGCTCGTGACCGCGGTCGTTGTCGATGCTCAGCAGGATGTTCGTGTCGTGCACCGCCATCGCGCGAGGCCGGTCAAAGCGCAGCGCCACCGTATCGCCGCAGCACAGGACCGCGACCATCAGCATCTCGTCCGCGCTGCAGGCCGATACGAGGGTCGCCAGCAGGCGCCCCACCAGCCGTTCGACCGCAAGGTCGTCACCGGCGATGTCGCAATGGGCCGCCGACGGATCGATGACGACCTGGGCGCCGCGCAACGCTGCCAGCGGCGCGAGGTCACGCACCACGCCGTCGAGCAACGGCAGGACGGGCACGATCGTCGGGCGCAGCTCGAGCGCATCGCCTTCGATCCGTGCCGCGGTATCCAGATCCTCGATCGCGGCCAGCAGTTCGGACGCCTGGCTCCGGATCATCGCCGCGCGTTCGCGATAGGTTGCAGGGACCGGGCCGAGCAATTCGGTCTCGATCAGTTCGGCGAAGCCCGCAATCGCATTGGTCGGCGTGCGCAACTCGTGCACCAGTTGCCGCAACGAATCGGAAACCGGCGACTTGGGCGCGGCCAACGGCTCCCCGAGCGACGCGACCTCGTCGCGGCGCGGCCGGCGGGCGGTGCCGCGAAACCCGGTAAACCGCCCCGATGCGGGATCGAAGGCCGGAACACCCGAAATACGCCATGCACCGGCAGCGCTCGACAGACCGCCAATCTGGAGCCGCGCCGCGTCGAAGGCGGAGCGCCGCCGGTAGGCGCCTGCCGCGACTCCGTCGATCTGAACCTCACCCTGAACGGCGGCATAGGCCAGCGAGGCGCCAACCAGCGCCGTGCGCGACACGCCGTCGACCCAGCGGATCACGCCCGTCGGATCGGTTTCGTAGCGGAAGCTGTCGGCAACCTCCGCGGCAAAGTCCGTCGCGTCAGGCACGATCCGGTCGCGATTGAACGCGTCAATGCGTTTGACGAGGTCGGAAATCTCGAACCGCTCGGGCTTCGCGACGGGCTCGGGCGCGACGTCGGTCGCCGGTACCGCCGCGTGGCGCAGCGCTTCGGCCACGACCGGCAGACCGCGCGCGATCGCGCCGAGCGTGACAAAGGGCGACGCGGTGCGCGGCATGGTCGGACACGACGGTGATTCCGCTGGAGCCTCGACGGCAGGGGCGGGCACCGCGTCATCGACAGAAAGCTGCACCTCTGCACCGGAGTTGATCGCGGGAGCATCCTCGGACGGCGCCGGATGATGCGCGAGGACGAAATCGGTCGATCCGAAACTCTCAAGACCGCGGCAGACGGGCTCGGGCAGATCTCTCCGATGCCGCAGAACGGATCGGCCCGCCGGGGTCAGCTGAGGCAGCAGAGCAAGCCAGTCATCCGCCGGCAGCATCGCGGTCCGCAACACGGGGGCGGCGATCGCCAAGGTGTCTTCGGCAAAAAACCCTACCAGTGCGACATCGGGCTTCGCAAACGCCAGCGCACGCGCGCTTGCCGCGCGAACCGTGTCAGGGACCAGCTTGCGCAGCGCCTGCAACCGGGCCAGCGACTCAGCATCGGCCGGGCTACGCCCGCGGCCGATCAGGTCGACCATCTGACGCCACGCCGATTGAGCACCGAAATCCGTGGCCATGTCGGCAGATAGCACGGTCTTCAGGCTGTCGTCGAAGCGCACGGAGTTCCCCGAATGGACGCTGCACCGCCTGCGTCATCAAGGTGTCATACCCCGACGCGGCCTTGGAAGGAACAACAGAATTGGCGTGCATGGTTATGCCGTGGCGATGTGGGACAATTGCGTTTCGCCGCAACAATCTTATCGCTATGGAGGGTCGATCGCCGTGTTTGACGCGTTTCATGGGAGTTACACGTAATGAGTTTTGACCGGATCGATCGTCAGATCCTGTCGCTTCTGCAGGCCGACGGTCGGATGACCAATGTCGACCTGGCAGACCAGGTCGGGCTGACCGCGCCGCCATGCCTGCGCCGCGTCCGAGCGCTGGAAGAAGCGGGCGCGATCCGCGGCTATCATGCCGACCTCGACGCCGGCCGCCTTGGCTTCCCGATCACCGTCTTCGCGATGGTCAGCCTGCGCAGTCAGGCCGAGCACGACCTAGCCGCGTTCGAAACGCATATTGCCGACATTCCCGAGATCCGCGAATGCCACATGCTCAACGGCGAGATCGACTTCATCCTAAAGATCGTCGCCGCCGACCTGAAGAGCTTCCAAGAAATCCTGACCACGCACCTGACCCCTGCCCCCAATGTCGCCAGCGTGAAGACCTCGCTGACGATCCGCACCGCCAAGGCGCTGTCCGGCATTCCCGTCACGCTCGACTAGACTCAAGCTCAACGCGGCATCCGCGGCGCCCCCTCCGACGCGGGGCACAAAAAAAGGGGACGGCATCGCTGCCGCCCCCTTTTCCATTCCTGCCACCCGCTCAGGCGGCGGGGGCGTTCATCCAGGCCGTCCAGAGCTGCGCCGTCTCCAAACGCGGCGTGGTCTTCACCGCTGCGAACGAGGTCGCGGCACCAGCCTTGTCGCCCGACTTCGCCTGCGCGATGCCGAGATGCAGGTTGACGTCGTCGGCATTCACACCGCCCTTGCTGAGCGCGAGGCGATAGAGTTCGATCGCCTTGGCGTAATTGTCCTGACCCAGATAGGCGTCAGCAGTGCCGGCAGCCAGCTTGCCATCAGCGTTGCTCGCAGCCTTCTTCTCGAGCCCGGACAGGGGGCCGTCGTTGCGGATCGCCGTGCCGGTATCCGCCAGCAGGGTCTTCGCCATGGTGTTGGTCGCAGGGATCTTGCCCGCAGCCATGCCTTCCTTGAGCACGGCCTGCGCCTCGCTCGGCAGACCGCGACGGTTCACGCTGTCCGCATATTCAAGATAGTCGTTCTGATCGGCGAGCGACTTGGTCTGGCGCATCAGCCGGAACAGGTCGATCTTCTGCGTCTCGTCGAGCGTGACGACGCCGTTCTGCTGAAGGCCGAACGTTACGATCACGTCGCGCCACGTCTTGGGCGAGGGATAGGCCACCGCGTATTTCTGCAGCCAGGCGAACGTCTCGGGCTTCAGCTTGGCGGCATTGGCCTTGCTGATCGCATAGCGATAGAAATCCTCGGGTGCCTTCTGACCGGCCGCGGTCGATGCCGTCACCGACGCGTCGAGATCGGCAAGGCCGCTCTTCACGTCGCCGCTTTCCATCTTCGCCTTAACGATCTGGAGGTCGAGGTTGGGATCGGTGAAGCCGAGCGCCTTGGCCTTCTGGAAATACTGGATCGCGACCGGATACTGCTTGCCGTTGAACGCGAGCGCGCCGCGACGATAGGTATAGCGCCCGCGCATGTCGGCAGGCGTGCTCGGATTGGCGATCAGCACGTCGAGCGGCCCGGCCAGGACCGTCTCGTTGATCGGAGCATTGGGGTTGGCGGCCTGTGCGGCGGCCAGCTTCTGCTGTTCCAGATCATAGCGCAGCGCGGCGCCGATATATTTGTCGTCGTCGGTCTTCGCGGCTGCGTCGATCTGCGCGAGCGCGGGCTCTGCGGCGGCGAAATCCTTCGCAGCGATCGCGGGCTGTGCGACCTGCGCGGCCTTCAGGACCTCGGGGCTCAGCTTGAGACCGCCCTTGGCCTCTTCCTTCTTGTCCTTGGCCATGGCCGGAACGCTAAGTGCCATGCCGTTCACCCCGGTGGCGAGCACCGCGGCCAGTGCGAGTTTCGAAATGGTCTTCATGCGGGAACTCTCCTCGTGCGTATCTGCGACTTGGCGCGACGCTATATGGGTGTGGCCGATTGCGTTCAAGCAAGCAGCGGGAATCAGGGTGAAGACACGCCTTATGTGTCCCGCGCACTGAACGCCGATTGAACGCGCCGGGTTGCACGGCTAGGTGACCCGCATGATCGCCGTCCTCTCGCCCGCCAAGACGCTCGACTATGAGACCGCCCTGCCCTCCGTCACCCCCACCCAGCCGCGGTTCGCCGACGAGGCGACGACGCTCGCGCATGCGGCGGCGCATCTGACGCAGAAGCGGCTGAGCGAGCTGATGCACATCTCGCCGGCGCTCGCGAAGCTCAATGCCGACCGGTTCAGCGATTTCGACACGCTGCCCGAACGCCCCGCGCTGTTCGCGTTCGCGGGCGACGTCTATACCGGGCTCGACGCGAAGACGCTCGACGAGGCGGCGGTGGACTATGCGCAGGATCATCTGCGTATGCTTTCCGGGCTTTACGGCCTGCTCCGTCCGCTCGATGCGATGCGCCCCTATCGGCTCGAAATGGGGACACGCTGGGCACCCCGTCAGAAGAAGCTAACCGACTGGTGGCGCGACCGGATCGCAAAGCTTCTGGCCGAGGACGTCGCGGCCGAAGGCTCGGGGACGATCCTCAATCTCGCCAGCCAGGAATATTGGGCGGCGGCCGATGGCAAGCTGCCTGCCGGGATCCGCGTCGTCGCGTTCGATTTCCGCGAGGGGGAGGCCCAGAAATTCGTCAGCTTCCACGCCAAGATGGCGCGCGGGATGGCGGCGCGCTGGATGCTCGAGCACCGCATCGACGATATCGAGGGGATGAAGGGCTTCGACACCGACGGCTATGCCTATGACGCGGCTGGCAGTACCGACGCGCAGTGGCGGTTCGTTCGCCGATGAGCAGCGCGGTCGTCATCGGCGCCTCGGGCGGGATCGGCAAAGCGCTGGAAGAGGCGCTGCGCGACGAGGGCACATTCGATGCCGTCCACGGCTTCTCGCGGTCGGCCGATGGTGATCGCCATCTGGACCTGGAGGATGAAGCGAGCATTGTCGCGGCTGCAACGAAGGTCGGATCGCCGACGCTCGTGATCGTAGCGACGGGCTTGCTCCATGCGGGCGACAAGGGGCCTGAAAAGGCGATGCGCGATCTCGATCCGGTGTGGATGGCGCGCAACTTCGCGATCAACGCGATCGGTCCCGCTTTGGTCGCCAAGCATTTCCTGCCGACGATGCCCAAGGCGGGGCGGATCGTGTTCGCGGTCCTCTCGGCGCGGGTCGGCAGCATCGGCGACAACAAGCTCGGTGGCTGGTACGGCTATCGCGCGTCGAAGGCGGCGCTCAACCAGCTCGTCCGCACGATCGCGATCGAGGACAAGCGCCGCAATTCGAGCGGCATCGTCGTCGGGCTTCATCCAGGCACGGTCGACACCGGCCTGTCGCAGCCGTTCCAGGGCAATGTGACGCCCGGCACGCTGTTCAAGCCGGACCGGGCGGCGGTCCAGCTGCTCGACGTGATCGACGGCCTCCGCGCGCCCGACAGCGGGAAGCTGTTCGCCTGGGACGGGGTCGAGATTACCCCCTGACCCGGGCCTTCGCCCGCCCTGAAGTCCGTCACCCCAGCGAACGCTGGTAAAACGCATCGTGCCGACAACCGGCAATCACCCGCAAATACCGATGAAACCTCTCCTCTCCCCGCGCGTACGCGTGCGCGGGGGTAGTAAGGTGGTCCCCCCTCGGCTAAGGTGTGTCATCGTACCGAAACAAGCCGAAAGCCTTCAGATTTGACCGACGAGACCATGCTCGCCGAACCCACCGGCGGCGAGCCAGCCGGCATTGCCACCATCTCGATCGTCGACGAGATGAAGTCGAGCTATCTCGACTATGCGATGAGCGTGATCGTCGCGCGCGCGCTCCCCGACGTCCGCGACGGCCTGAAACCCGTTCATCGCCGCATCCTCTATGGCGCGCACGAGAGCGGCTTCGTCGCGGGCAAGCCCTATCGCAAGTCGGCGCGTATCGTCGGTGACGTGATGGGTAAATATCACCCGCACGGCGACAGCTCGATCTACGACGCGTTGGCCCGCATGACCCAGGACTGGTCGATGCGCGTGCCGCTGATCGACGGTCAGGGCAACTTCGGCTCGATGGATCCCGATCCACCCGCGGCGATGCGCTACACCGAGGCACGCCTCGGCAAGGTCGCCAACGCGCTGCTTGGCGATCTCGACAAGGATACGGTCGACTTCACGCCGAATTACGACGGCTCGGAGCGCGAGCCGTCGGTGTTGCCGGCGCGCTTCCCCAATTTGCTCGTCAACGGCGCAGGCGGCATCGCGGTCGGCATGGCGACCAACATCCCGCCGCATAACCTCGGCGAAGTGATCGCCGCGTGCCTCGCCTATATGGACAATGGCGCGATCACGACCGAGGAACTGTTCGAGATCGTCCCCGGCCCCGATTTCCCGACCGGCGCGATCATCCTCGGCCGTGCGGGCGCGAAGTCCGCCTATGAGACCGGCCGCGGCTCGATCATCGTCCGCTCGCGCCACGTCGTTGAGGAGGGCAAGGGCGACCGTCGCTCGATCGTGCTAACCGAAATCCCGTTCCAGACCGGCAAGAACGGCCTGGTCGAGAAGATCGCCGAAGCCGCCAAGGACAAGCGTATCGAGGGCGTCAGCGACATTCGCGACGAATCGAGCCGCATGGGCGTGCGCATCGTCATCGACCTGAAGCGCGACGCGACCCCCGACGTGGTACTGAACCAGCTCTGGCGGCACACCCCCGCACAGTCCAGCTTCCCCGCCAACATGCTCGCGATCCGCGGCGGCCGCCCCGAGCTGCTGAATCTGCGCGACATCATCGGCGCGTTCATCACCTTCCGCGAGCAGGTTATCACCCGCCGCTCGAAGTTCGAGCTCGCCAAGGCCCGCGAGCGCGCGCATCTGTTGCTCGGCCTCGTCATCGCGGTCACCAATCTCGACGAAGTCGTCCGCATCATCCGCGGATCGTCGAGCCCCGCCGAAGCACGCGGCAAATTGCTCGCGCGCGAATGGCCGGTCGCCGAGATCGCGCCGTACATCGCGCTGGTCGAGGCGGTCGAGGACAAGCAGCAGGAGGGCATCTACAAGCTGTCCGAGCCGCAGGTCCGCGCGATCCTCGATCTGCGTCTCCACCGCCTCACCGCGCTGGGTCGCGACGAGATCGGCGACGAGCTGAAGACGCTCGCGGCATCGATCGCCGAACTGCTCCACATCCTCGCCGATCGCGCCAAGCTGTACGAGGTGATGCGCGGCGAGCTGATCGCGATCCGCGACGAATTCGCGACCCCGCGCCGGTCCGAGATCGCCGCGGCCGCGAACGGCATCGACGACGAGGATCTTATCGAGCGCGAGGACATGGTCGTCACCGTGACCATGCAGGGCTATATCAAGCGCACCAGCCTCGACACATTCCGTGCGCAGGCACGCGGCGGCAAGGGCCGCGCGGGCATGTCGACGAAGGACGAGGATGTCGTCACCGAGCTGTTCGTCACCTCGACGCACACGCCGGTGCTGTTCTTCTCGAACCTCGGCAAGGTCTATCGCTACAAGGTCTGGCGCCTGCCCGAGGGTGGCCCAGCAACCCGTGGGCGCCCGATGATCAATCTGCTGCCGCTGGCGCCGGGCGAGACGATCTCGACCGTTCTCCCGCTGCCGGAGGATCTGAGCGAGTGGAGCCGCCTGCACGTGATGTTCGCGACGCAGCGCGGGCTCGTGCGCCGCAACGCGATGGATGCGTTCACCAACGTGCCGTCGAACGGCAAGATCGCGATGCGCTTCGAAGAGGGTTCGGAGGACAAGCTGATCGGCGTCGCGTTGCTTACCGAGCATGACGACGTGCTGCTCGCGACACGCCTTGGCAAGGCGATCCGGTTTGCCGGCGACGACGTCCGCGAGTTCCAGAGCCGCACATCGACCGGCGTGCGCGGCGTGACGCTGAAGGGCGACGACGAGGTCATCTCGCTGTCGGTCCTTCACCGTGTCGGCGCGACTCCGGAAGAACGCGAGACGTACCTGAAGTTCGCCCCCTGGAAGGGCGAGCGCGAGGGTGATCACGGGATGGGTGACGAACGCTACAATGATCTCAAGGATCGCGAGCAGTTCATCCTGACGGTTTGCGAGAACGGCTATGGCAAGCTGTCGAGCGCGTACGACTATCGCCGCACGGGTCGCGGTGGTCAGGGCATCACCAACATCGACAATATCGCGCGCAATGGCCAGGTCGTGGCGAGCTTCGCCGCGGCCAAGGGCCATCAGCTGATGCTGGTGACCAACCAGGCCAAGCTGATCCGCACGACGCTTGCATCGCTGCGCGTCATCAGCCGTAATTCGGCCGGCGTGAAGCTGTTCGACGTGGCGAAGGGCGAGCATGTCGTTTCGGCCGCGCGGATCGAGGAAACCGAGGAAGACGCCGAAGTAAACTTGGCCGACGCAACGCCAGAGCTGGCGCCCGACACCGGCGCGACGATCGGCGAAGACACGGCGGCGGGCGATCCGACCGAAGGCCAGGAGGACGGCGAATGAGCCGCGATCCTATCGCCTACAAGGTGCTGACAGGCGAGCAGCTGGCGTCGCTGGAAAGCGGCAGCTTCGCCGGCGCGCCGGTCGATCTGGCGGATGGTTATATCCATCTCTCGACCGCGGCGCAGCTGACCGAGACGGTCGACAAGCATTTCGCGGGTCAATCCGACCTGTACGTCGCCGCGGTCGATCTCGAAGCGATCGGCGACGACGTGACCTGGGAGGAATCACGCGGCGGCCAGCTCTTCCCGCACATCTATAACGGTCCACTGCTGCTCGAGACGGTGCTGTCCTACAGCCCGCTCGAACGCGACGATGCCGGCCAGGTTAAGCTGCCCGTAGCCGGCTGAAGCCCTGACCATCCTCCCCCGCAAGGGGGAGGTGGCAGGCAGAGCCTGACCGAGGGGGCGGCAGCGACGACCGTCGTTCAGACCGCCCCTCCGTTACCCGATCACGCCGCCAGATCGCGCATCAACGGCGCATGCCGGTCGACCAGCACCGCACTTGCCTGGTTCAGCCCGACGACCTCGACCACCGCACCATGCCGCCGCAGCTTGGCGACCACATCGTCGAGCACGCCGACCGCGGTGACGTCCCAGAGATGCGCGCCCGTCAGGTCGATCCGCACATGCTTGGCCTCCTCGCGCAGGTCGAACCGGTCCGCGAAGATATCCGCGCTGGCAAAGAACACCTGCCCCGTCACGCTGTAGATGCGCGTATCGCTCGCCGCATCGTACTCGACCGCCACGTCCATCATCCGCGTGACCTTCCACGCGAAGAACACGCCGCTCAGCAGCACGCCCACCCCGACGCCGAGCGACAGGTCGTGGGTCGCAACCGTGACGACGACCGTCGCCAGCATCACGACGCTCGACACCTTGGGATGCCGCACCAGATCGCGCAGCGACCCCCAGGAGAAGGTGCTGATTGACACCATGATCATGATCGCAACCAGCGCCGCGACCGGCACCTGCGCGACCCAGGGACGCAACGGCACCATCACGACGAGCAGAAACACACCAGCGACCATCGTCGACAGCCGTCCGGTGCCGCCATAGCGGACATTGCCGACCGTCTGGCCGATCATCCCGCACCCGGCGATCCCGCCGAACACGCCCGCGGCGATGTTGGCGAGCCCGAGCCCGGTGCATTCGCGCGCCTTCGAGCTACGCGTCTCGGTCAGCTCGTCGACGACATTGGCGGTCATCATCGATTCGAGCAGCCCAACCGCCGCCATCGCAAGCGCATAGGGGGCGACGATGCGCAGCGTATCCCAGCTGAGCGGCACGTCGGGCAAGCCGAACGACGGCGGCGAATCGGGCAGCCGCCCGAGATCGCCGACCGTCTTCAGCGGCATCGGAAACCACATCGCGATTGCGGTCAGCACGACGATGCAGATCAGCGGCGACGGGATCGCACTCGAGATCCGCGGCACGAGATAGATGATCGCAAGCCCGCCCGCGATCATCGCATAGGCTTGCCAGCTGACCCCCACCATCTGCGGCACCTGCGCCGAGAAGATCAGGATCGCGAGTGCGTTGACGAACCCCGCATGGACCGAGCGCGAGACGAACCGCATCAGCACATCGAGCTTGGCGAGCCCGAACGCGATCTGCAGCATGCCCGCGAGGATCGTCGCGACGAGGAGAAATTGAAGCCCGTGCGCATGAACGAGCGCGGCAGCGACCAGCGCGACCGAGCCCGCCGCGCCAGAGATCATCGCGGGGCGCCCGCCCGCAAGGGCGATGACGATGCCGATCACGAACGAGGCGAACAGGCCGACTTCGGGATCGATGCCGGCGACGAAGGAAAAGGCGATAACCTCGGGGATCAGCGCGAAAGTACCCACCATGCCGGCGAGAATGTCACGCCGCGCGGCCGTCGGGCCGCTATACCACTCGGCGCGGTAACGAGAAAAAGCAGAAATTGTCATGGATGTGTCCGCATAGGACGCACGAACCGCGGCGACGCTTTCGGTCGCGGGTCTTCACAATGGCGTCGTTGCGTTGTCCGGCGGATCGGCGGCCGGAATAGCCACCCGGAATTGCACCGGGTCCAAGCGAATGCAGGCCTGCTAGCGGATACGGTGCTGCATTGCAACACGGCCTGCCACTGTGGTTCAACAACCCCGTCATCCTGACGCCCCCGTCATCCTGACGAAAGTCAGGATCCAGAGTTGCTAAACCGCGCCGTTCCTGGCTCTGGATCCTGACTTTCGTCAGGATGACGGATAAATGAGGTTCCCGAAAATCACGTAAACAGGTCCACCACCTCGACCCCCTCGCCCACCGCCTGCAACAGCAGGGTCCGGTGGCAATGGCAGGGGTCGCGCTCGTAACACAGCAGCGCGCTCGGCTTCTCCGCCGCGAGCGCGAGCATGATCGCCGCCTGCGCCTGCGCCTCGGGCAATTCGAGCTGTTCGTCATACACCGCGGTCAGTGTCGCGACGTCCCCCTTCTTGGCCGCATCGCGCCCGCGCTTAGGCGTCCCCAGCGCCTTCAGATGCGCATAATCGATCTCGGCTTCGCGCAACGACGCCGCAAGCGATGTCTTCGAGAAGCCCGGCCGACGCGACAGCGGCAGCGCGCGGACGTCGATCACCCGCTCGACCCCGGCCCGCGTCAGCGCCGCGAGAAAGTCCGTCATCGTGGTGGCTTCATAGCCGATCGTGAAGATCTTCATGAGGACGAAGTGGGATTGGACCGCTGACACGGCAAGCGTCCGGCGCTATCTGACGGCCATGACCCACGACATCCATGTTATCGGCGGCGGCCTCGCCGGATCCGAAGCCGCCTGGCAGCTCGCCGAAGCCGGCCTCAAGGTCCGCCTCTCCGAAATGCGCGGCAGCGGCGAAGCCACGCCCGCGCACCAGACCGACGGCCTCGCCGAACTCGTCTGCTCGAACAGTTTTAGATCCGACGATGCGGAGAGCAATGCGGTCGGCCTGCTCCATCAGGAACTCCGCACGCTCGGCTCGCTGATCATGCGTCAGGCGGATATCCACCGCGTCCCCGCCGGCTCCGCGCTCGCGGTCGACCGCGACAATTTCTCGAACAGCGTGACGGAGGCGATCGACCAGCATCCGAACATTACGCTCGTCCGCGAACGCATCGACGCGCTGCCCGACGGCCCGACGATCGTCGCGACCGGCCCGCTCACCGCCGCCTCGCTCGCCGCAGGGATTGGCGCCGAGACCGGCCGCGAGGCACTCGCCTTTTTCGACGCGCTCGCGCCGATCGTCCACCGCGACTCGATCGACATGGAGACGGCGTGGTTCGCCTCGCGCTGGGACAAGGGCGAGGGCAAGGACTACATCAACTGCCCGATGGACAAGGACCAGTATCTCGCCTTCCATCAGGGTCTGGTCGATGGCGAGAAGACGCCGTTCAAAGACTGGGAGAAGGACACGCCCTATTTCGACGGCTGCATGCCGATCGAGGTGATGGCGGAGCGCGGCGTCGACACGCTGCGCTACGGGCCGATGAAGCCCGTCGGGCTCGACAATCCCAAGACCGGGCGCTGGCCGCACGCCGTCGTCCAGCTGCGCCAGGACAATGCGCAGGGCACGCTGTGGAACATCGTCGGCTTCCAGACCAAGCTGAAGCATGCCGATCAGGTCCGGCTGTTCCGGACCATACCCGGCCTCGAGAATGCGGAGTTCGCGCGGCTGGGTGGCCTTCACCGCAACACCTTCATCCGATCGCCCGAGCTGCTCGACGCGACGCTGCGGCTGAAATCGCGGCCGAACATCCGCTTCGCCGGGCAGATCACGGGGTGCGAGGGCTATATCGAAAGCTGCGGCATCGGCCTGCTCGCGGGCAGGTTCGCCGCCGCCGAACTGACCGGCCAGACGCTGACGCCGCCGCCCTTTGCGACCGCACTCGGCGCGTTGCTCGGCCATATCACCGGTGGCGCAGAGGCCGAGACCTATCAGCCGATGAACGTCAATTTCGGGCTGTTCCCGCCGATCCCCGGCCGCACCAAGAAGACCGATCGCAAGCGGATGTACACCGATCGCGGCCGCGCGGCGCTGGCGGCGTGGCTCAACTCTCCTCAGACGACGGCGGAACCGGCGGACAGGCAGCCCGAGACGACGGCTTCCGCCTGACCGCGGTGGTGGCGAATTCGGGCGCGGTCATCGCGCCCGATTTGTCCGCATCCGCACCGGCGAACTTGGTCGTTGCCTTGACCGCCCATTCCTCGAACGACAGCCGCCCGTCGCCATCGACGTCGAGCTTCGTATAGGCCTTGCGCCGCGCGACCAGATATTCGTCGCGCGTCACCGCACCGTCGCGATCCTTGTCGTACCGCTGAAATCGCCGCTGTTCGCGCGTGGCATCGTTCGCGCGCGGTGCCATGATCGGCAGAGGATCGGTACCGCCGTCAGGCCGCGCCTGGGTCTGCGCTTGTGCAGTCGGTTGTGGTGCCAGCACTGGCCCGGATCGCACCTTGCCGCCAAAGCCCAGTATCGCCGCACCGATCAGCGCGATCAGCGCCGCGCCACCCGTCAGGTATCGCCACATCCCCGGTCTCCCCCGCCCCCGGACGTCCCCGTCCAGGCGCAAGGCTAGTCCCGCAGCGCGCCGATCTCAAACGAACCGGTCAGTATCCGACCAGTCTGTGCAGCAGCAGGCGGCCGACCCGCTTCGGGCTGCCAGCCGGATGCTCCGGCGCCGCAAGATCGGCCCGCGCCAGCAGTGCGAGTGCGCCGAGCGATCGGGCGCGTCGTGGCCAGTGACCGTGGAGCGCCGAGTCGAGCCGCCCGCGCGCCATCGCGGCCACGCCTGCTGCGCGTGCCGGATCCGACAGCCGCAGCGACAGATCCGCCAGTGCCCATCCTTCGCCCGCCGCCGCGATGCGATCGTCCGACACCGCCAGCAGAGATGCCGCCGCCGCGAACAACTGTCCGCCGCGGAGACGGGCAAAGCGCTCGACCGCCGCATCGTCGAGCGGCGTTTCGAGCAGCGCCTCCCACCCCTCGGCGATCGTCGCGATCGTCGCGCCGCCGACCTGCGGCACGACATGGCGTGCGAGCGCCTGCAACACCGGCTCGGCCGGCGGCGGCGCGGTGTCAAGCCGGCCGAGCGCCTCATACCACCAGGTCAGCCGCATCTGCCCGACGATCGGCTCGCGCGTCGTCTTGAGGATCGTGCCGAGCGCCGTGTCGAGCGCGAACAGCGCCTCGAGCCCGGGCCGGGTCGAGGCCGGCGCATAGCTCAGGGCAAGCGCGCGCTCGGGATTGACGGCCGGCACTGGAGGTGCCGTCTGCGCCGAGGCAGTCTCGTTAACCATATTGCTTGTGCTCCGCTTATCGACTTCCGGTGCAAGACCTGCACTTCCAATTTCGTTCGATGGCGCACAATGCGATTCTGTAGGAATAAGGCATCTTCGCCGGCCCGTGGCTTTCTAGGCAGGCTAGCTCGAGACACCAAGGGCAATGTCCTGGCAATCGTCGCGGCGGCGATCCTGCCGATGACGGCCTTTATCGGTGCCGGTCTCGATCTCAGCCGTGCCTATCTCGTGCGCACGCGACTTCAGCAGGCCTGTGACGCCGGCGTACTGGCCGGGCGGCGGGCGATGGGCGCCGGAGGGTCGCTATCCACCAGCGTTTCCGGGCAGATCGCAAGCTTCGTCAACTTCAACTTCCCGCAGACGTCATACGACACTGCGCCGTTCACGATCGCCCCCACGCTCACCAGCGCGACGGATACGATCAACCTGACGCTGTCGACGACAATGAACACCGCGATCATGCGGCTGTTCGGGACAAGCACCGTCGCGGTGACGGTCAATTGCAGCGCCCGTGACGACTATGCGAACATCGACATCGTGCTGGTTCTCGACACCACCGGCTCGATGGCGTGCGCGCCGGCACGCACGGCATCGAGTTGCAGTACCTATGCCAACGCACAGTTGGGCAACATCCTCCGGGTCGCCGGAAAGGACGTGACCTATGTCGCGGAAGAAGGTGCGATCGGAACGGGCAACATCTCGCGCATGCAAGGGCTGCGCAATGCGCTGAAATCGCTTCAGGCGCAGATGGCAATCATCGAATCGCAATTTTCCGCTGCGTCCTCCAGCTCCCGCAAGCGCATTCGCTGGGCGATCGTGCCGTTCTCACAGATGACGAACCCCGGGTTCAGCACCGGTGCGACGGGAGCGACGCTCTATGCCCGCAATCCCGGCTGGTTCAATGCCAGCGGATCCTACCGCTACTCCTGGTGCGGCTCAGCGTCCACGTCCTGTGCCTACGCGCCTGCAACGACATCTCACGACGCTGACTGGATCGCCAGAAAATGGGATGGGTGTGTCGAGGAACGCGGCACGAGCAACCTGATCACGGCCAACTCAGGCTATCAAATTCCCGGAAATCTTCCGGGGAATGCACAAGATCTGAAATTCGACGTCGTCCCCAACAGCACGGACACGCGCTGGACGATGGCCGACACGGAGGCGACTGGAGTCGCGCAATATGCCTGCCCCAAGGCAATGCGCGAGCTCGCGCCGATGACGGCAAACGCGTTCAATGACTATTTCGCGTTCAACACTGGCTTTGTTGCGAACGGCGGCACCTATCTTGATATCGGCATGTTGTGGGCGGCACGGCTGTTGTCGCGAAACGGATTATGGGGAAGTGACAATCCGGCAATTTACAATGGCTTCCCGGTCAAACGCTATGTCATCCTGATGACCGACGGCGAGATGGACACCGGCAACGTCGGCTATGGAGCTTATGCGCAGGAGCTGTTCTGGAGGCGCATTACGAACAACGGCAACCGCGACACGTCGGATGAAAACCACGAAAAGCGTCTGCTGATGACCTGCGACGCGATCAAGAATATGGAAGCGGAAATCTACGCGATCTCGTTCGGCAACGGATCGACCCTGTCTGCTGCCCTTCAGGCCTGTTCGTCGGGCGCCGGCTACGGCTATCGCGCCGCAGACAGCGATGCGCTCAACAAGGCGTTCCAGGACATCGGCGAGAATATCGGGTCGCTGAGGCTCTCGCGGTGACATACCGCCTCCTCCCCGCAATCACCCAGGACCGGCGCGGTGCGACGGTAACCGAGTTCGCACTGATCCTTGCCCCGCTCTGCGTGATGATCATGGGAACGATGGAGGTCGGCTATCAGGCCTATGTCCGGTCCGTCACGCTTGGCGCAGTCGAGACGCTGACCCGTGCGGTTACGCTCCAGAATGCCGATGCGAGCGTCGGGGAAACCGAACTGCGCGCGCAGATCCGACGCGTCGCGCCTTCCGCCACGGTGGACATCGTGCGCGGTAGCGTGAACCGGTATAACAGCTTCGGCACGCTCGAGCGCCTGACGCAGGATCTCAACAACAACGGCATTCTTGACGGTCCTGTCGATACCGATGGTAATGGCGTGAAGGACAAGTCGGACTGCTGGGAAGACGTCGACAATAACGGTGTCCGCAACATCGTAACCACGGGCGCGAATTCGATCGGCGGGGCCGACGACATCGTTAAATACACCGTGACCGTGACATATGACCGGTTGCTGCCGATCAACCGCTTTATCGGCGGATCGTCGCGCACCGGCACACAGGCCAGCACGGTGGTGCGTCGCCAGCCGTTCGAAGCGCAGACCGCCCCGACCATCCGGTGTAAATCGTGATCACCTCCCCCAAATTACGCCCAACGCGACGGCGCGTCATGGCAATTCTCGGCGATCGGTCCGGCATCGCGCTGATGGAATTCGCGCTGGCATTACCGATCTTCGTCGGCCTGACGATGGTCGGGATGGAAACCGTCAATCTTGCTTATGCATCGCAGAAAGTCGGTGACGTCGCGACACTCACGACGGACCAGATCGCGCGCATCCGGATCGGCATCAGCGAGGGCGACATCACCGAGTCACTGAACGGGATCAAGGACATCGGATCGACGATGGGCTTTGCCGCGAACGGCCGCATCATTGTTTCGAGCGTGCAGCCGATCCTGGACTCAGCCGGCACAGTAACCAATCAGAGGATCCGGTGGCAACGCTGTTCCGGCGCTCTGGCTGTAACGTCGTCCTATGGCGCTGCCGGCGCGTCATTGGGGATCGCGGGAATCGGACCATCTGGGCGCAAGATCGCCGCTGGTCCCAACGATGAAGTCATCTTCGTTGAGGTCGTCTATGCCTATCAGCCGCTCATCTCGAACAGTTTTCTCGGTTCGCGCACACTGCGATCGATCACCGGGATGACGGTACGCGAGCGTAAGGTCAACGACGTGCAATCGACAGGCACCGCCTCGCCTTGCACTCAGTTCAGCGCCTGACGGCGTCGGATCGCGAAAACACGACGAAACGGGCTTGGGGCTGGGCGGCAGACACCGCACGCAGCCCCTCGCTCGAACGGCAAGCCGTTACCGGTACGTCACCTTCTTCGCCGCATCGACGACCTTGGCGACATCGACCAGCATCAGCTTTTCGAGGTTCGCCGCATAGGGCATCGGCACGTCTTCGTTGGTCACGCGCAGCACTGGCGCGTCGAGGTCGTCGAAGCCGTGCTCCATGACCACCGACACGATCTCGGACGCGATCGAGCAGGTTGCCCAGTTTTCCTCGACGATGATCATGCGGTTGGTCTTGGCGAGGCTTTTCAGCACCGTGTCGGTGTCGAGCGGGCGCAGCGTGCGCAGGTCGATGACCTCTGCGTCGATGCCCTCCTCGGCGAGCTTCTCGGCGGCTTCGAGGCTGATGCCCACGCCGATCGAGTAGCTGACGATCGTCACGTCCTTGCCCTCGCGGACGATCCGCGCCTTGCCGATCGGCAGGACATGGTCGTCGAGCTTGGGAACGTCGAAGCTGCGGCCGTACATCAGCTCGTTCTCGAGGAACACGACCGGATCGTCGGTACGGATCGCCGCCTTCAACAGCCCCTTGGCATCCGCGGCATCATAGGGCGCGATCACGATCAGGCCAGGAACGCTCGCATACCAGGCCGCGAAGTTGTGCGAATGCTGTGCACCGACGCGCGACGCGGCACCGTTGGGACCACGGAACACGATCGGGCAACGCATCTGGCCGCCCGACATGTAGTTGGTCTTGGCCGCCGAGTTGATGATGTGATCGATCGCCTGCAACGCGAAGTTGAAGGTCATGAACTCGACGATCGGGCGGAGGCCACCCATCGCCGCGCCTGCACCGATACCGGCAAAGCCGTATTCGGTGATCGGCGTGTCGATCACGCGACGCTCGCCGAACTCGTCGAGCAGCCCCTGCGTGACCTTGTACGCGCCCTGATACTGCGCGACTTCCTCGCCCATCACGAAGACGCGGTCGTCCTCGCGCATTTCCTCGGCCATCGCATCGCGTAGCGCCTCGCGGACGGTCGTCTTGACCATCTCGGTACCCTCCGGGATCGCCGGATCGGTCTTGCCGACCTTCTCCGCCGACGCGACGAGCTGCTGCGTCCCGCTCTCGGCCTTGGCAGGCGACGCGCCTTCGGGAACCGGCGGCGCCTTGTCGTCCGACGGCGTTTCCTTCGGTGCGGCGTTGGCGGCCTCGCCCGCGCGCGCCTCGGTCGGCGCGCTGTCGGCGCTTTCACCCTCTTCGAGCAGCGTCGCGATGACGGTGCCGACCTTCACATTGTCGGTACCCTCAGCGACCATGATCTTGCCGATCGTGCCCTCGTCGACGGCCTCGAACTCCATCGTCGCCTTGTCGGTCTCGATCTCGGCCATGATGTCGCCCGACTTGACGCTATCGCCTTCCTTGACGAGCCATTTGGCGAGCGTACCCTCTTCCATGGTCGGGGAGAGCGCGGGCATCTTGATCTCGATCGCCATCAGTACGACTCCACCAGAACGTCGGTGTAGAGCTCGGCGACATCCGGCTCGGGGGTCTGCTCGGCGAAATCGGCGGCTTCGTTCACAGTCTTCCTGATCTCTTGTTCGATGGACTTCAGGTCCGCCTCGGTCACGCCCTGCTCGTCGAGCAGCTTCTTGATGTGATCGATCGGGTCGGACTTGTCGCGGACCGCCTGGACCTCGTCACGCGTACGGTATTTCGCCGGATCGGACATCGAGTGGCCACGATAGCGATAGGTCTTCATCTCGAGGATGACCGGGCCCTTGCCCGCGCGGACCCAGGCGATCGCCTCTTCGGCGGCCCCGCGGCACGCCAGCACGTCCATGCCGTCGACCTGGATGCCGGGAATGCGGAACGATTCGCCGCGGCGATAGAGCTGGTCCTCGGCCGAGGCGCGATTGACGCTCGTGCCCATGGCGTACTGGTTGTTCTCGATCACGAAGATGATCGGGAGCTTCCACAGCTCGGCCATGTTGAAGCTCTCATACACCTGGCCCTGGTTTGCGGCGCCGTCGCCGAAATAGGCCATGCAGATGCCGCCGTCGTTCGAATATTTATGCTTGAACGCGAGGCCGGTGCCCAGCGACACCTGAGCACCGACGATGCCGTGCCCGCCGTAGAATTTATGCTCGGTCGAGAACATGTGCATCGACCCGCCCTTGCCCTTCGAGATGCCCGAGCCGCGCCCGGTCAGCTCGGCCATGATCACCTTCGGGTCGATCCCGTAGGCGAGCATGTGGCCGTGGTCGCGATAGCCGGTGATGACCGAATCGGTCTCGCCGTCGAGCGCGGACTGCAGGCCGACTGCGACGGCTTCCTGGCCGATGTACAGATGGCAGAAGCCGCCGATCAGGCCGAGACCGTAAAGCTGGCCCGCCTTTTCCTCGAAACGCCGGATCAGCAGCATCTGCTTGTAGAAGGCGAGCAGCTCGTCCTTGCTGGCCTCATAGGGCTTGGGTTCGGCCGGCCGTTCACGGTTGGTGATCGGGGGCTCGGCGATTGCACGTGCTGGGGGGGCTTTGGCCACGATGTGGGAAACCTCGTTTTCCGTAGGGGAGTTGCCGCAGCCTATAGGCGCGGACGGGGCCGAACATCAATTCCCGTCTGGGGTATGCGATTTTGCGAATGTCCCGCGAGCCTCGATCCGTCGTGCCCGACACGCGGGCTGTCGCCCCCGCCCCTATCCCCGCCCCAAGCAAAGCTCCGGTTGCCCTTCCCGCGCCCGACCCCCTAAAGCCCGGGGCGATGAACCCGACGATCGACCCGCATCAGCATCCCTTCCGGATCGCCAATTTTCGCGCCTATTGGCTGTCGCGGTTCGCCGGCACGATCGCGGTCAGCGCGATGTCGATCGTTATCGGCTGGCAGGTCTACAACCTCGCGCGCGAAACGATGGACATCCGCCAGGCGGCGTTCATGCTCGGGATGATCGGCTTTGCGCAGTTCGTGCCGCTGTTCCTGCTGACCCCGATCACCGGGCTCGTCGCGGACAGCTTCGACCGGCGCTGGATCGTTCGCGGCACGACCACGCTGCTGGTGCTCACCGCCGCGACGCTCTGGCTGCTGACCTGGTCCGGCCATCTCACGCTCGGCGCGCTGTTCGCCGCCGCGGTCGCCTTCGGCGTCGCGCGCGCCTTTTCCGGCCCGGCTTATTCGGCGCTCGCGCCCAATCTCGTGCCCCGGGCTGTGCTCCCCACCGCGATCGCGATCAGTTCGATCGCGTGGCAGGTCGGAACGATTGCAGGCCCCAGCGTCGGCGGGCTGCTCTACGCAATCCATCCCGAGGTCGCTTACGGCGTGGCGACGCTGCTCTTCCTCGTCGCGCTGGTGTTCATGTTCCTGATCGGCCCGGTGGCACAGCCCGCCGCGCAGACCGACCATCGCCCCCTCGCGCGGATCATCGAGGGCTTCACCTATGTCCGCCGCAACCGGCTGGTGCTCGCGACGATCACGCTCGACCTGTTCGCGGTACTGCTGGCGGGTGCTACGTCGCTCTTGCCGGTTTATGCCCGCGATATCCTGCATGTCGGGTCGCAGGGGCTCGGCGTGCTTGCCGCGGGCATGGGAATCGGTGCCGCGGTCACCGCGATCTGGTTCTCGATTCGGCCGATGTCGCGCAATGTCGGGGTCAAGATGCTGGTTGCGGTGATCGTGTTCGGCATCGCGATCTTAACCTTCGGGGTCGCGACGCCGATCGTCGAGCTGATCGGGCTCACCCCCGGCACGATTGCGGGGTTCCCCATTCATCCTGCGTTCGTCCTCAGCCTCGTCGCGCTGATCGTCGCGGGCGGTGCGGACATGATCTCGGTCTATGTCCGCCAGTCGCTCATCCAGCTGCACACGCCCGACGTGATGCGCGGCCGGGTCAGCGCGGTGTCGCAGCTGACGATCTCGGCCTCGAACGAGCTCGGCGAATTCGAAAGCGGGGTGATGGCGTCGCTGCTCGGCCCGGTCGGTGCAGTGGTGTTCGGCGGGGTTGGTGCTATTGCCGTCACGATCGGCTGGGCGCGCCTGTTCCCGGAACTCGGGGCGGCGAAGACCTTTGATCCCCCCGAGATCCTAGAGACCGAACCACAGCACGGAGAAGCCAAGCCATGAAAGCCTCCTCGATCCTGGACACGATCGGCAACACGCCGCACGTCCGCCTGTCGAAGCTCTTCCCCGATTCCGAAGTCTGGGTGAAATCCGAACGGTCGAACCCGGGCGGTTCGATCAAGGACCGTATCGCGCTGGCGATGATCGAGGCCGCGGAAAAGTCCGGCGACTTGAAGCCCGGCGGCACAATCATCGAGCCGACCAGCGGCAACACCGGCGTCGGCCTTGCGATGGTCGCAGCGGTCAAGGGCTATAAGCTGATCCTCGTGATGCCCGAGAGCATGAGCGTCGAACGTCGGCGTCTGATGCTCGCTTATGGTGCGACCTTCGACCTGACCCCGCGCGAGAAGGGCATGAAGGGCGCGATCGAACGCGCGCGCGAGCGCGTCGCCGAAACGCCCGGCGCCTGGATGCCGCAGCAGTTCGAAAATCCTGCGAACATCGACGTGCATGTCCGTACAACAGCACAGGAAATCCTCCAGGATTTCCGGGATACGCCGATCGACGTGATCATCACGGGCGTCGGCACCGGCGGCCATATCACGGGCGTCGCCGAGGCGCTGAAGGCGCACTGGCCCGAGTTGAAGGTCTATGCGGTCGAGCCCGCCGCCTCGCCGGTGATCGCCGGTGGCCAGCCGGGCCCGCATCCGATCCAGGGCATCGGCGCAGGCTTCATCCCCGCCAATCTCCACACCCAGGCGATCGACGGCGTGATCGAGGTCGATGCCGCGGTCGCCAAGGACATGGCACGCCGATCGGCGGCCGAAGAGGGCATGCTGGTCGGGATCAGTTCGGGCGCGACGCTGGCCGCGATCCTGCAGAAGCTCCCTGATCTTCCCGACGACGTCCGCGTCCTCGGCTTCAACTATGATACCGGCGAGCGCTATCTGTCCGTGCCGGACTTCCTTCCGGAGCAGTGACGACGATGACCGATGCGCGTGGCGCCGTTTATCTGCGCGTGTCGGTACTCGCGATCGCGGCTGCGGCGATCGTCGGACCGACGCTCGTCGTGACCAATCCCCCGGCGCTGCCCCACCCGGCGCGCGCCGCGATGCCGAAGCAGCGCGTCGTGCCCCAGGCAGAGCTGCCCCCGGTCGAGCCGGTCCGGTTCGTCGACCTCGCGCCCGAGGACGCGCGGGCGTTCAACGCCACGGTGCCGTTCTCGACCGATCCGAACCCCGCTGCACGGCCGTTCCGCTTCGCCGGTACCGCAGACGACCTCGCACGCGCAACCGACTGCCTCGCGGCCGGCACGCTGTACGAGGCGGGGGACGACACGGTCGGCGAGCGCGCCGTCGCGCAGGTCGTGCTGAACCGCCTGCGTCATCCCGCCTTCCCGAAAACCGTCTGCGGGGTCGTATTCGAAGGCGAGACGCGCGCGACGGGATGCCAGTTCAGCTTCAGCTGCGACGGCGCGCTGCTCCGCTGGAAGCCCTCCGACGACGCTTGGCGCCGGGCGCGCAGCGTCGCGACCGCCGCATTGTCGGGCAATGTCTATCGATCGGTCGGCTATGCCACGCATTACCACACAGACTGGGTCGTTCCCTATTGGCAGTCGAGCCTCGACAAGATCGTCGCGGTCGGATCGCACCTGTTCTTCCGCTGGTCGGGCTGGTGGGGCACACCCCCGGCCTTCCGACGTGCGCCCGAGCAGGGCGAACCGGTCATAGCGCAGCTCGCGCCTATTTCGGATGCGCACCGCACCGCCGCGGCGCTGTCAGAAGCCGATGCCGCGATTGCCGAGGCATCCGCCGCGCTCGGCTTTGTTTTGGGCGATGACGCGGTCGCCGGTGACCTCGCGAACGCCGCCTCGACGCCCTTCGCGACGGCCGAAGGCGATACCGTGCTGATGACCTTCTCGCCGGGCGTTCTCCCCAACGCCTACCCGACGCTTGCGACGATCGCCTGCGGCGATCGCGCCTTTTGCCGGTTCATGGCATGGGCCGACAAAACCAAGGCCGCAACGTCCACGCCGCTGACGCCGGCACAGAGCGCGGCGATCACGTTCAGCTATCTGCGCGATCGCTCGGCCGATTACGAAAAGGCGCTGTGGAACTGCCAGCAGGTCCGCCGGCCCGATCCGACGCAGTGCATGCGCGCGCGACAAACGCTGCGCGCGGCCCCCGCGGCGGCGGACAAGGCTGCACCCCCGGCGGATGCGCCGCAGGAGCTCGACGGTGTGCGGCGCAAGACGCCCGCCACGGCAGCGGCGGCCGCAGCCCCGGTGTTGAAGCCGGACGTCAGGAAAGCACCGCAAGCGACCGAGATGTAACGGAAAGACCGGCATACCAGTCGACACGCAACAGTCAGGTCCAAAAGAAAAGGCCGCGTCCACCCTTCGGTAGACGCGGCCTTTTCCGCTTCAGATCGCGTGGGCGATCAGTAGCGATAGTGATCCGGCTTGAACGGGCCTTCGACGGGCACGCCGATATAACCGGCCTGCTTCGGGGTCAGCTGCGACAGCTTCACGCCCAGCTTCTCGAGATGCAGCGCTGCGACCTTCTCGTCGAGATGCTTCGGCAGGACATAGACTTCGTTCTTGTAGTTCTCGCCCTTCGTCCAGAGCTCGATCTGCGCGAGCGTTTGGTTGGTGAACGAGGCCGACATCACGAACGACGGGTGGCCGGTGGCGCAACCCAGGTTCACGAGGCGACCCTTCGCCAGGATGATGATCTGCTTGCCGTCCGGGAACTTCACCAGGTCGGTGCCGGGCTTCACTTCGGTCCAGTCATAGTTCGACAGTGCGGCGATCTGGATTTCCGAATCGAAGTGACCGATGTTGCAGACGATCGACATCGGCTTCATCGCCTTCATGTGATCGGCGGTGATGACGTCGGCATTGCCGGTCGCGGTGCAGAAGATGTCTGCACGCTTCACGGCGTCTTCCATCGTCACGACCTCGAAGCCCTCCATCGCCGCCTGCAGTGCGCAGATCGGATCGACTTCGGTGACCATCACGCGTGCGCCGCCGTTGCGGAGCGACTGCGCCGAACCCTTGCCGACGTCACCGAAACCGGCGACGCAGGCGACCTTGCCGGCGAGCATGACGTCGGTCGCGCGACGGATCGCGTCGACCAGCGATTCCTTGCAGCCGTACAGATTGTCGAACTTCGACTTGGTGACCGAGTCGTTGACGTTGATCGCGGGGAACGGCAGCTCGCCCTTCTTGGCGATCTCGTACAGGCGGTGAACGCCGGTCGTGGTCTCTTCCGAAACGCCCTTCAGGTTCTTCACGGTCTCGGTCAGATAGCCGGGGTTCTTCGCGACATACGCCTTCAGCGCACGCTGCATCTCGACCTCTTCCTCATTCTCGGGCTCGGGCATCGTGTGGCCGGCTTCGAGCTTGGCGCCCCAGAGTGCGAACATCGTCGCGTCGCCACCGTCATCGAGGATGATGTTGGCGGTCTGGCCCTCGACGTCGCGATCCCACGAGAAGATGTCGCCGACATAGTTCCAGTAGTCGGCGAGCGTCTCGCCCTTGATCGCGAACACCGGCACGCCCGACGCGGCGATCGCGGCGGCGGCATGGTCCTGCGTCGAGAAGATGTTGCACGTCGCCCAGCGGACGTCGGCGCCGAGCGCGGTCAGCGTCTCGATCAGCACCGCGGTCTGGATCGTCATGTGCAGCGAACCGGTGATGCGCGCGCCCTTGAGCGGCTGCGCGGCGCCGAATTCCTCGCGGAGCGACATCAGGCCCGGCATTTCGGTTTCGGCGATGTTGATCTCGGCGCGGCCGAAATCGGCAAGGCTGATGTCGGCGACGACATAATCGGTCTTGCCGTCCGTCTTCTGGGGCGCGAGCGTGGTGGCCACGAGGATATCTCCTGGAAATCTTTGATCGGCGGGCCTCATGCCCGTGCCGGATGCAGGGGCGCATAGAGGAACGGGCCGCCCAAATCAAATATAAAGATATCTTTATATGATGCCCGGAGCGGTCTCCGCCGCGCTAGAATGTCATCTTGACCCGCGGATGCGTGCGGCGATCATCACGCCGTACCAGTATCCGCCACCAGCAGCCGCGGGTCGACGCCGGCCCGCTCGAACGCCCTGCTCCAGCGCTCATCCGCGTTGGTGTCGAACACCAGATCGGCAGCGCCGGCGACGTTGAACCAGCCGGGGCGTGCGAGTTCGCCCTCGATCTGCCCGCTGTCCCATCCGGCATAGCCGAGCGCGACGACCCATTGCGACGGTCCCTTCCCCTCCGCGATCGCGCGGAGCACGTCGATCGTGCTCGACAAGGCCCAAAGCCCTGCGACCTCGATCGTGTCCTGCCCGCCCCAGTCGCACGAATGGATGACGAAGCCGCGACGGGGTTCGACCGGTCCGCCGAAATGCACCGGTGCATTGGGCGCGTCGCCGGGTGGGATCTCGAACTGGTCGAGCAGATCGTGAAAGCCGAGCCCGTCGACGGTGGCGCCGAGACCAATCCCGAGCGCGCCGTTTTCGTCGTGGCTGCACATTGCGATCACCGCGCGGGCGAACCGCGGATCGCTCATCCCCGGCATCGCAAGGAGGAGTTGCCCGGAAAGAAAAGCCGTCTTGTCCATGCCCTAGACCATAGCGTCGCGACGGCCCCGCCGCCACGCTTGAAATCGCGCGCCTCCCATACGAGGTACCGTCCGCCCGGGACGATCTCGCGGCGACAGGAGAATTTCCATGACGATCAGCGTCGGCGACCGGCTTCCCAACACCACTCTCGTCAAGGCCACCGCGGACGGCCCCGATCAGGTCGAGTCCGAGACCTTCTTCGCGGGCCGCAGGGTCGCGCTCTTCGCCGTCCCCGGCGCCTTCACCCCAACCTGCTCTGCCAAGCACCTGCCGGGCTTCGTCGAAAAGGAAGCTGCGCTGAAGGCCAAGGGCATCGACGAGGTCGCCTGCACCTCGGTCAATGACGCGTTCGTGATGGACGCATGGGGCAAGTCGGCTGGCGCCGGCGACATCACGTTGCTCGCGGACGGCAATGGCGATTTCGCCAAGGCGGTCGGCCTGACGATGGACGGCTCGGGTTTCGGCATGGGCACGCGTAGCCAGCGTTATTCGATGATCGTCAATGACGGGGTCGTCGAGCAGCTCAACGTCGAGGCCCCCGGTGAGTTCAAGGTCAGCTCCGCCGAGCATCTGCTCAGCGAGATCTGATCGCGTCGCGCGCCTGATTGAACGTCGCGCTCCGTCATCCTCGCGCACGCGGGAATGACGGAGCTGGCGCCGCACGCGTGCCAGTCTTGCCTCCGTAATCTCTCCCGCGTAACACTGGGCGATGACAATCGCATCCGACCTGGTCGCCGAACTCGACCGCCTCTACCGCGCCTCCGTCGCGCGGCTCCAGTCCGCCATGAGTGCGTATATCGCCGACGGCACCGTGCCCGATCCGGCAACCCGCAGCGATGGCTCGTTCGCCTATCCCGAAATCCGGCTGATCTACAAAGGTGGCATTGACCGCCCCACCCCGCTCCGCTCCTTCGGACGCATGGTGAATCCCGGAGAATACCGGATCAGCGTGACCAAGCCCGCGATCTTCGCCGATTATCTGACCGAACAGCTCACCCTGCTGATCGAGGACTATGACGTCGAGGTCGAAGCCGTCGAAGGGCGGCAGGAGATCCCCTTCCCGTACGTCATCGATCCCGGCCACGCGCTGAGCCTCGACGAGGTCTCTGCGACCGAGCTCGCACGATTCTTTCCCGCCACCGAGCTCGCGCATATCGGCGACGAGATTGCCGATGGTCTCTGGGTGGCGCAGGACGACACACGCCCGCTCGCGCTGTTCGATGGCTTGCGCACCGATTTCAGTCTCGCACGGCTGCGCCATTACATGGGCACCCCGGCCGAACACGCGCAGCGCTTCGTATTGTTTACGAACTATCACCGCTATGTCGATGAATTCGTTCGCTGGGCGGGTACCCAGCTTGGCGAAGGCAGCCGGTTCACGACGCTGTCGGGCGCGGGCGGGATCACGATCACGTCCGGGGACGATATCGACAAGATCATCTCCGACAGCGCATGGCGGCGGCATCAGATGCCCGCTTATCACCTGATGGCGGACGACCGCACCGGGATCACGCTCGTCAACATCGGCGTCGGCCCGTCCAACGCCAAGACGATCTGCGACCATCTTGCGGTGCTCCGTCCCGAGGCCTGGCTGATGATCGGTCACTGCGGCGGCCTGCGACCCAGCCAGCGGATCGGCGACTATGTGCTCGCGCATGCCTATCTGCGTGACGACCATGTGCTCGACGACGTGCTTCCGCCCGAGATCCCCGTCCCCGCGATCGCCGAAGTCCAGGTGGCGATGGCCAAGGCCGCCGAGATCGTCTCGGGCCAGTCGGGCGAGGACCTGAAGCGCCGGCTGCGGACGGGGACGATCGTCACCACCGACGACCGCAACTGGGAGCTGCGCTATTCGAAATCGGCGCTGCGGTTCTCGCTGTCGCGCGCGGTCGGCATCGACATGGAATCAGCGACGATCGCCGCGCAGGGCTATCGCTTCCGCGTTCCCTACGGCACGCTGCTCTGCGTCTCGGACAAGCCGCTCCACGGCGAGCTGAAACTGCCGGGTCAGGCCAACCGCTTCTATGAACGCGCGATCAGCGAGCATCTGCGGATCGGGATCGAGACCTGCGAGCAGCTTCGCCAGGAGGGCGCCAAGCTGCACAGCCGCAAGCTGCGCGCGTTCGACGAGCCGCCGTTCCGGTAAGGCCTGCCGCGCGATTTTCGGAGCGCATCGCAGGCCGATGCGTTACGCCCGCGGGATCATTTGTGAGGGAGCATAGCCGTGGCCGACACCGACCCGCCTGAAACGGACGCCAAGAAGCCCGTCGTCACGCGCCGCCGCGCGCCGCGCAAGGCCAGTGCACCCAAGCCGGCAAAGCCAGTGGTTGCGCCGGCCGCGCCGGCACTCGACAAGCCGGCATCCGAAAAGGCGGTCCCCGTCTCGCGCAAGCCCAAGCCCGCCCCCAAGCCGCGCTCGACCAAGCGCAGCACGCCTCGACCGATATCGGCGCGCAAGACACCGCCGCCCGTCGCCAAGCCGATCGACAAGGTCGGCGGCAAATGGGGTGCCGCCGCGATCGCGGGCGGCGTCGCGGTACTCGGCGCCGCCGCCGCGCTGCTGACCCTTCGCGGCAGCACGCCCAAGCCGCCCAAACCGGCTGGCAAGCATGCACATCAGGCGGACGGAACGGATTCGTCGAAGTCGTTCGAGGCCGGGATTGCCGACGAAGGGACGATCCCGGAATAATCGTCCCCGGGACCGCGCGACCGGTTCCCCCCGGCTAAGACCGGGGAGGTGCGGGACTGTTCCCCCGCGGACGCAGGGGCCCAGCTAAAATCCGAAGCGCGCTCGCGGCCCTGGATCCCCGCTTTCGCGGGGAAACGGGGCGGTTGAATGACAGCCTTGCCTCACCAGACGGTCGGCTTGCCCTTGTTCTGCACGTCCAGCCACGCCTTGAGCGGCTTGAAATACTCGACCAGCGCCGCGCCCGACATCTCGCGGCTGCCCGTGAACACCTGCAGCGCGTCGGGCCAGGGCTTGGACTGGCCCATGCTCAGCATCGCGTTCAGCTTCGTGCCGACCGCCTTGTTGCCGTAGAACGAACAGCGATGCAGCGGCCCCTTCCACCCCGACTGCTCGCACGCCGCCTTGTAGAACTGGAACTGCAGTACGCGCGCGAGGAAGTAGCGCGTATAGGGCACCGCCGCCGGGATGTGATATTTCGCGCCCGCGTCGAACTTCGTCTCGTCGCGCGCGACCGGCGGCTTGATCCCCTGATATTGCAGCCGCATCTGGTCCCACGCCGCCTGATAGCCGGTCGTCGGGATCTGCCCCGAGAACACGCCCCAGCGCCATTTGTCGATCAGCAGCCCGAACGGCAGGAACGCGACCTTGTCCATCGCCTGACGCAGCAACAGGCCGATATCCTTGTCCGCGCTCGGCACGCGTGCCTGGTCGAGCAGCCCGATCTTCACCAGATAATCCGGCGTGATCGACAGCGCGACGGTATCGCCGATCGCCTCGTGGAAGCCGTCATTCGCGCCGTTCTTGTACAGCATCGGCTGCGCCTTGTACGCGCGCTGGTAGTAATTGTGGCCGAGCTCATGGTGGATCGTGACGAAGTCGTCCGCATTCACCTTGGTGCACATCTTGATCCGGATATCGTCCTGATTGTCGAGATCCCAGGCCGACGCATGGCAGATCACGTCGCGGTCCGCCGGCTTGGTGATCTGCGACCGCTTCCAGAAGGTCTCGGGGAGCGGCGCAAAGCCCAACGACGAGTAGAACCCCTCGCCCTGCTTCACCATCTTCACCGCGTCATAGCCCTTGGCCTTCAGCAGCTCGCCCGTGTCGAAGCCGAGATCGCCAGACCCCTTGGGGGCGACGATGTCATAGATGTTGCCCCATTCCTGCGCCCACATATTGCCGAGCAGATCGCTGCGGATCGGCCCGGTCTTCGCCTGGACCGCATCGCCATATTTCTCGTTGAGCTTCCACCGCGTATAGGTGTGCAGCGCCATGTAGAGCGGCTCGACCTCTTTCCAGATCTTGTCGGTCAGCGCGGCGAATTGCTCGGGGCTCATGTCGTAGCCCGACCGCCACAGCGCGCCCACATCCTTGTAGCCGAGTTCGCGCGCGCCCTCGTTCGAGATGGCGGTCATCTTGGCATAGTCGCCGCGCATCGGCGCGCCGACCGCGTCGTTCCAGCTCGTCCACATCTCCTGCAGCTTGGCGGGATCGCGGCTCTCGCCCATCGCCGCCTCGATGTCCGAGCCGTTGATCGGCTTGCCGTCGAGCGTCCCCATGCCCTTGCCATAGGAGGACGACATCTTCGTCGTCAGCATCGACAGTTCGTCCGATGCGCCCGGCCGCGTCGGCGCGGGCAGCGTCAGCCCCCCGCGGAGCAGGTCGAGCTTGCGCTTCGTGTCGACCGACAGGCCCGGGACATTGGCGTATTTCGCCGCGCCCAGCGCATATTTCACGCCGAGATCGGTCATCTCCGCGCCCGACTTCGCCGCCAGTGCATCGGTATCGTCGGTGATGTAGGTCGCGTTCACCCACGCCACGCGCGCTGCGTCGACCGACTTGGCCGCAAAGACCTTTTCCGCCTCGGCGACGAATGCATCCGCCTGCGCGGCGGTCGGGCTGGACGGAGCAGCGGCGGCCTGGGCACCGGCCACCGACGGCGCGGCGCACAGCGCGCCGGCGAGAGCAAACATCGAAACGCTGAACCGAACCATCATCATCCCCTTATCGTTAGGCCCTGATGGATGATCCGCCGCCGGATGGTCAACCCGCCCCTTGATGCGGCCTGCGCACCCCGCCCCGTCATCCTGACGAAAGTCAGGATCCAGAGCCAAGCAGTGCCGCCCTCCGTAACTCTGGATCCTGACATTCGTCAGGATGACGGCAGGCTTTAGCGCGCCAGGAAATCCGCGATCGCCTGGCCAAGCTCAGGCTTTACCACCGCACTCATATGCCCGCCCGGCGTCGCGACATAGCGGCCATGCGGCAGCACCGCGGCGAGGTCCGGTGCCGACCCGTTATCCTCGTCCTCCGCGCCGCACACCACCAGCGCCGGCTGCTCGATCGCCTTGACCGCCTCGATCGGTGTATCTGCAAAGGTCTCAAGGATCCCGAGCAATGCGACCGGATCGCCGCCCGTGGTCTTCAGGAACGCCTCGGCCAGCCACTCGGGCGTGCCCTGAACATGCTTGCCCAGATTGGTGAGGATATTGCGGAAATGCCCCGCGCGCCGCGACGTCTCGGTCAGCCCGGCGAGCCCCATCCCGGAAATTATCACACGCCTGGGGGTCGCGCCCGTCGCCAGCATTCGCGACGTCGTCCGCGCGCCGAGCGAATAACCGCCAAGATCATAATCGGTCAGCCCGAGATGATCGACCAGCGCATGGCCGTCGAGCGTCAGCGCATCCGCGGGGTAGAATTCCAGCCCATGCGGCTTGCCGCTCTCGCCGTGCGCGCGCAGGTCGGGCATGATCACGCGGAACCCCTTAGCCGCGATCTTGGCGGCATGGCCGTAGCGGATCCAGTTGGTCTTCGCGTCGGAGAAATAGCCGTGGATCAGCACCACCGGCCGCCCCTCGCCGACCTCGCGCCACGCGATACGCGTGCCGTCGAAGCTCTGGAAATACTGCGTCTCGGTCGGGGAATGTGCCACGGATCCAGATCCCTATAATCTTAGGATGTTGCCGCCCCCGTCCGACACACGACACCGTGCTGTCAACCGCCACGAAGAGACGCGCTCCGAGGAGTATCCGCGACCCACCGCTACGTCATCCTGACGAAAGTCAGGATCCAGAGCCACGTATGCGGCGCTTGGTATCCTGGATCCTGACTTTCGTCAGGATGACGAGCGCCCATCGTTATGGCCCCGCCGCACGACGACATTGCAAAAAGGGGTAGTGTGACACGCAAACTCCTTTAGCTAAGGCGCAAGGATCGCGTCGGACGATTCATCGAGGATGCGCGAAGGGCCCGACCAAGGACCCGCAATGCCGCCATCTGCCGACGCCACCCTCCCCTTAGCCACCCTTCCCCTGGGACGCCCGCACAGTATCGCGGAGGATTTTTACGCGCTCGTCATCGGCTGTATCCTGCTGGTGATCGGGCTGGTCTTCCTAAAGGCGGCGGGGCTCGTCACCGGCGGGATCGCCGGGATCGCGCTGCTGCTGTCCTATCTGGTGCCCTTGCCGACCGGCGTCCTGTTCACGCTGATCAACCTGCCCTTCTTCCTGTTCGCGCATTACGCGATGGGCCGCCGCTTCGCGATCAAGACGATGCTGGTGAATGCCGGGATCGCCGCCTTCTCGACCTTCGCGGGCGGATCGATGCACGTCGATCAGATGCACCCGTTCTTCGCCGCGATCGTAGGCGGCACGGTGATCGGGCTCGGCATCCTCGTCCTCGCGCGGCATCAGGCCGGGGTCGGCGGCACCGGGGTCGTGACGCTGTGGCTGCAGCGCACGCGGGGATGGAATGCGGGCCGCACGCAGATCGCACTCGACGTGGTAATCCTAGCCGCCGCGATCCCTGTCGTCAGCGCGGGTCAGTTCGGCTGGTCAGTCCTAAGCGCGGCCGCGATCAGCCTGATCCTGATCGCCTGGCATAGGCCGGGACGGTATATCGGTCATTGATCGCAGCCATAAGACGATCCAGCGAAGCAGGATCGCATAGGCAAGATCGGCCGACGGCGCACTCAGCGCCGGTCGACGACACGGGCTTTGCCCGTGTCCGCCCACGCAGGATGACGCCCGCGATACGTCATCCCGCGCTCGACGTCGGATAAGCGGAAGGAGGCTCCCCCTCCCGCTCCCCCGCTTACGCGTCCTTCTTCAGATGCCGACGACCCAGGAGCTCGGCGATCTGCACCGCGTTCAGCGCCGCGCCCTTGCGCAGATTATCCGACACGCACCACAGGTTGATGCCGTTCTCGACGGTCGAATCCTCGCGCACGCGGCTGATGAAGGTCGCGAACTCGCCGACGCATTCGATCGGCGTGATGTAGCCGCCATCCTCGCGCTTATCGATCAGCATGACCCCGGGCGCCTCGCGCAGGATGTTCTGCGCCTCCTCGGCCGAAATCTCGTTCTCGAACTCGATGTTGATCGCTTCCGAATGGCCGACGAACACCGGCACGCGGACGCAGGTCGCGGTGACCTTGATCTTCGGGTCGAGGATCTTCTTGGTCTCGACCACCATCTTCCACTCTTCCTTGGTCGACCCGTCGTCGAGGAAGCTGTCGATGTGCGGGATCACGTTGAACGCGATCTGCTTGGTGAACTTTTTGGCCTCGGCCGGGTCGCCGACGAAGATGTTGCGGCTCTGCTCGAACAGCTCATCCATGCCCTGCTTGCCCGCGCCCGACACCGACTGATAGGTCGCGACGACGACGCGCTTGATCTTCGCGGCGTCATGCAGCGGCTTGAGCGCGACGACCATCTGCGCGGTCGAGCAGTTCGGGTTGGCGATGATGTTGCGGACCTTGTAGCCGTCGATCGCGTCGGCATTCACTTCGGGCACGATCAGCGGCACGTCCGGATCCATCCGGTACAGCGACGAATTGTCGATCACGGTGCAGCCCGCCGCGGCGAACTGCGGCGCATAGACCGCGGTCGCCTCCGACCCGATCGCGAACAGCGCCATGTCCCAGCCGCTGGGGTCGAAATTCTCGATATTCTGGCATTTGATCTGCTTGCCGGTGTCACCGAAATCGACCATCTCGCCCTGGCTGCGCGACGATGCGACGCAGGCGATCTCGTCCGCCGGAAATTCACGCTCCGCCAGGATGTTGAGCATTTCGCGCCCGACATTGCCGGTCGCCCCTGCGACCACGATCCGATAACCCATTATGTCGTCCCTTGATGCCGCCGCGAAACGATCGCGACATTGCCGATTTTCATCCGGGCGCGTCCGTATACGTCTCCGGCGCGCCCTGCCAGATAACTTTATTTCGTCGTGGGCAAGCTCGTCCCTTCGCCGGGAACCGGTTTGTCCTTCACCGTCCGGTCGAGGAAGTTCAGGATCGTCCCCCAGACATGCTCGCTGATCCCCGGCCCCGCGACGCGGTGCGTATAGCCCGGGTAGAACATCATCTCGAACGGCGTCGCAGTCGCCTGCATCTTGGCCGCGACCTTGGTCGAATTGTCGAGGAACACGTTATCGTCCGCCATGCCGTGGATCAGCAGCAGCGGATCCTTGATCAGAGCCGCATCCTCGACCGCGGCCGACGTGGCATAGCTCGCCGGATCGGTCTTGGGATCGCCCAGATACCGCTCGGTATAATGCGTGTCGTAAAGCTGCCAGTCGGTGACCGGCGCGCCCGAGACTGCGGCGGCATAGACTCCCGGCGTCTTCTCCAGCATCTTCAGCGACATGTACCCGCCATAGGACCAGCCATAGGTCGCGATCTTGCTCGGCTCGACGAACGGCAGCGTCTTCAGATACTCCGCCCCGGCCAGCTGGTCCTCGACCTCGACCGTGCCCATCGCATGATAGATCGCGTCCTCAAACTTCTTGCCGCGGTTGTACGAGCCGCGATTGTCGATCTGGAAGAAGATCCAGCCCTGATCGACCAGATATTGCGGCAGCGGCCCCTGCCAGCCGCGCGTGACCTGCTGGCCGGTGCCCGGGCCGCCATAATGCTGGAAGAAGACGGGGTATTTCTTGCCCGGCTCGATCGGCGGGGTGATCATCTCGTAATAGAGCGTCGTGCCGTCCTTGGCCTTCAGCGTGCCGAACTTGGTCTGCTGATGGCTGGCGGCATAGGGATGATAGGGATGCCCCTCCTTCACCGCATTCTCGTTGATCCACGAGATCCGCTTGCCGGTCGCATCCGCCAGATAGACCTGGGTCGGCTGTGACGGGTTCGATCGCGAGACGATGAACCGCGTCCCCGCGCCGTCCATCGACGCGCTGTTCCACCAGCCGCTCTCGGTCAGCTTGGTGATCGCGTTCGGCTTGGCGATATCGACCGAGTAGAGCTGCTGCTCGAGCACGTCGTCCTTGTTGCCCGTGAAGAACAGCCGCCCCTTGGCCTGGTCGACGCCGACCAGGCCGGTCACGACCCAGTCGCCCTTGGTCAGCTGCGTCCAGCGCCCTGCCGCGAACCGGTAGAGATGGCCATAGCCGCTGCGCTCCGACCGCCAGATGAGGCTGCCGTCCTTCAGCACGCGGTAGGCGTCCGACAGGTTCAGCCAGCTCTTCACCCCCGACTTCTCCGTGAACAGGATCGTCGACTTGCCCGTTGCCGGATCGACGCGCAGCATCTCGAGCAGCTTCTGGTCGCGGCTCTGGCGCTGGACGAGCAACATCGTCCCGTCGGGCGTCCAGTCGACCCGCGCGAGATAGATGTCGGGATTGGTGCCCAGATCGACCTTCACCTGGCCCGACCCGTCGGGCTTCATCACGTACAGGTCGACCAGCGCGTTGGGCGTGCCCGCGGCGGGATAGCGCTGATCATAGACCTTGGTCCCGGTCGCGCCGATCGACGCGCGCGTGAAGATCCGCACCGGCGCCTCGTCGAAGCGCTCGACCGCGACATAGCGCTCGTCGGGCGACCACCAATAGCCCGTGCGGCGATCCATTTCCTCCTGCGCGACGAACTCCGCCTCGCCGAAATGGACGGTGCCGCCGCCGCCCTTGGTGACCGCGCGCGCCTCGCCACCCGCGAGCGGCTGGACGACCAGATTCTGGTCGCGGACATAGGAGACGAACCCGCCCTTGGGGCTGATCACGGGGTTCAGCTGGCCACCCGGTGTATCGGTCAGCCGCCGGACCTTGCCGTCGAGGGTCGCAATGTACAGGTCGCCGTCGAGCGGCACGAGGATCGACTTGCCATCGGGGGCCCAGTCATAGGCGACGATGCCCTTCGAACCTGCGATCCGCGCGCGCTCGCGCTGCATCTTCTCGGCTTCGCTCAGCTCGGCGCCGCTGCCGACGCTCTTCGAATCGACGAGCATCCGCTCCTGGCCCGTGGCGGTATCGACCGCCCAAAGATCGAACCGCTCCTTCTCGTCCGCCCGGTTGCGCAGCGAGGTCAACAGCGCACCGTCGGGCGACAGCCGTACCGCGCGCGGCTGCGGGCCCGACAGGTCGGGATTGCCGAACACCCGCGCCAGCGTCAGATCGCCGGCCGGGGCAGCCGCTGGCATGGGAGCCGCTGCCGGATCGCTCGGCTTGGCGACGCCGTCGGCTCCGCCAGCCGTTTGCGCGGACGCGCCGTCAGCAGCCATCGCGGCGGTTCCGACCGAAGCAAGTGCAAGCCCAAGCAACCATGTACGCATCCTATAGTCTCCGATGGACGGGCTCCAGCGCGGCGCCGGTGCCGCGCGCGTTATCGCGGCGCGTCCCGCCCCCGTAAAGCCGTAAACCCCGCGTCACGCGCTTGCCCGCGACCAAGCCGTCACGCCCAGGCCGACCGGACTCGCCGGCGGATGGTTAGCAGCCGGTTAACGTCATGTGCACGCCGTCTTTACAGGTCGCGTGCGAGGACCCGTGGCCGGACGTCCGCACGCATATGGCGCGCGGGCATCCCAGACATGACCGGGGACTAATGGCTTCGACGACGGCATCCATTGACGAAACACGGCCCGGCGCCTGGGACGTCGTCGCGCGCCTTGGCGCCGTCGACGGTGCTGTCGCGCACCCTCACACGGCGCGGCTGATCCAATCCGCCCCCGCCCAGCGCAACCTGTCGGATGCGGTGCATGCGTTGTGCGACGTCTATGGACGGCACCCCGGAATGATCGACGACGCCTTGCTGCGTGGCGCACAGTTGGGTTCGCTGCCCTGGCTCGAAACCGCAGCGACCGGGTTCGCGATCGAACGCGGCTATCTCGCCCAGCTGACCGCGGCCGTGGGGCCGTTGCCCTCGACACCGGGTCAGGCGGCGACCGAGGCCGCCCTCGCGGGCGTGCGCAACGCGCTGGAGATCCTGTCCGGTTCGGAGCGCGCCGGTTGCGCCACGGGGGCGGTGGCCGCGCTGCTCCACGACTGGGCGGTGACGCGCGATGTGCTCGACCTTGCCGCGACCCGCTTCGGCATCGTCGCGCCGCCGCGCGCGCTCCCGCCCGCTGACGTCAGCGCCAAGGCGCTGGCGACGCTGGGTGCGACGCCCGGTACGCGGCGCGCCATTACCTTCGGCGCGCAGCAGCTCTACGCCCAGCATCGCGGCCTCTGGTCGCTGCTCGAAGCCCGCGCCAGCGCGCGCGGCGATCTCTGAACGGGTTGCACACGCAGCCTAGGCCAGTGTCGTAGCAACTCCCCGGGCAACCTCTAAAAACAAACTCTTGAACTGTGCCTCGGTGGGCGAGCCGCCACGCGTGTAGACGCTGATGATGATCGGCGTGTCGGGATCGCGCCACAACAGCCCGATGTCGCCGGCCGCGTCCTTGCCGTTGTTCCCCGTCTTGTTGCCGATTGCCCATCCGCGCGGCAGACCGGCCCGCAACCGCGCGGCGCCGGTCCGGCATTGCCGGAGCCACAGCATGAGCAGCGCGCGCGACGAGGGCGACAATACCGGACCACGTGTCAGCCGTCCGATCGTCGACGCCATCGCCCTCGGCGTCGTCGTGTTGCGCAACCCACCCGGCGGCGTACGGTTAAGGAACGGCTCGATATCGTCGAGCCGGCTGACATCGTCGCCGAGACCCCGCCAATAGGCGGTGAGCGCGGCGGGTCCGCCGATCCGCTGCAACAAGATGTTGGCGCAGCTATTGTCGCTCTGCTCGACTGCCGCTTGGCACATCTCGCCAAGCGACATCTCGCCGCGCGCCAGATTCTGACGGGCAACGGGTGCGTGCCAGTCCTGCAGGTCTGCGGGCGATAGCGCGATCCTGTCCGCAAGCCGGGCCCGGCCGCGATCGACCCGGTTCAGCACGCACGCGGCGAGCGACGCCTTGAACGTGCTGCACATGACGAACCGCTCATCGGCACGCCAGGCGATCGCCCTCCCCGTCGTCAGGTTGCGCGCGTAGAGCCCGACATGGCCGCCACTCGCGGTCTCATAGTCGGCGACGCCGGGCGGAGGAGCCTCGCTGCGTGCGAAGGCCGGACGCGTAACGAGCGTTGCGGAAACGCCTGACAGGAGAGCCCGCCTGTTCAGCATGATGATCGTGATGCCTCCTCCAGCCGCGTCGTTTCGCCGCGCGGATGCTCGGTACACCGTCCAGGCCTTGCAACGAAACCCGATCGCTGTCGGTGTCGCCATCGTCCGGGTTGCGTCGGATGCCCAACAGCTTCTATCCGTACCGGGAATTCGATTCTGACGGAAATGGGCATGAAGCGCTTCGAAGGCACGCAGAGCTATGTCGCGACCGACGACCTCAAGGTCGCGGTGAATGCCGCGGTGACGTTACGCCGCCCGCTGTTGATCAAGGGTGAGCCCGGCACCGGCAAGACCGTGCTCGCCTATGAGATCGCCAAGGCGCTCGGCGCGCCATTGATCGAATGGAACATTAAGTCGACGACCAAGGCGCAGCAGGGGCTGTACGAATATGACGCGGTCGCCCGCCTGCGCGACGGCCAGCTCGGCGACGAGCGCGTCCACGACATCGGCAACTACATTCGCAAGGGCAAGCTCTGGGAGGCGTTTACCCAGCCGGCGCCGCCCGTCCTGCTGATCGACGAGATCGACAAGGCCGATATCGAGTTCCCCAACGACCTGCTGCAGGAACTCGATCGGATGGAGTTCCACGTCTACGAGACCAAGGAGACCGTCCGCGCGGTCGAGCGTCCGATCGTCATTATCACCAGCAACAACGAGAAGGAACTGCCCGACGCGTTCCTGCGGCGCTGCTTCTTCCACTATATCAAGTTTCCCGATCGCGACACGATGCAGGCGATCGTCGACGTCCATTTCCCCGGGATCCAGCGCATGCTCGTCTCGCGCGCGATGGACCTGTTCTACGACGTCCGCGACGTCCCCGGCCTCAAGAAAAAGCCCTCGACCTCCGAACTGCTCGACTGGCTCAAGCTGCTGCTGCACGAGGACATGCCGCTCGAGACGCTGCAGAACCGCGATCCGACCAAGGCGATCCCGCCGCTGCACGGTGCACTGCTGAAGAACGAACAGGACGTGATGCTGTTCGAACGCCTCGCCTTCATGGCGAAGCGGCAGAAGAACCAGGGGTAGCTTCGGGAGCGACGAGACAGCCGCGGCCGGAACGGTCCGCCTGAGCGACGCTGAAAACGCGGTTTTAATCAGTTTCGCGCTAATGCTCCGGGGGTGCGTCACAACCAGTCCCTCCCAGCGGCGTACGCTCTGCTTGCGATCCTGGGCGTCGCGGTCTGGGTCCGGATCCTATCGGCCCATGGCGGGCTGTGGGTCGACGAGGCGTGGTCTGCGGTGCTGGTGGCAAGGGCGGACACACCCTGGGCCGTGTTCACCTCGATCAACCACGACAATAATCACCATCTGAACAGCCTGTGGATGCAGGCGGTCGGCTACGCCACGCCGCCGCTGGCCTTGCGTGCGCTGTCGATCGTCACCGGCGCCGCCACGGTGCTGGTCGTTGCCGCGATCGGTGCGCGGCGCTCCGCGGCGCATGCGCTGGTCGGTGCGGCACTGTTCGCGCTGTCGCCGATCCTGGTCAACTATGGCAGCGAAGCGCGCGGCTATGCGCCGATGCTGCTGTGCGCCTTGGGTGCGATCCTGGTCGCCGCACGCTGGCTCGACGCCCCCGCCTCTGCGCCCCGCCATGCGCCGGGGCTGCTCGCGCTGCTGACCATTTTCGGACTCCTGTCGCAATTGACGATGCTGTTCTTCGTGGTTGCGATCGCCGGCTGGGTCGCGCTGACGCTGCGCCAGCGGGTTGCCACAGGGACGGCCGCTGCGATGACCGCGCGGCTGATGCTGCCGAGCGTCGTTGCGGTCATGCTCGTCTTCACCCTGGTCTTCGGCGCCGCCGCCGCAAGCCCCGGCGGCATGCAGGTCGGCGACTATGTGCCCTTCTCGTTCGCGAGCCTGGCCAGCGCGCTGCAGGTCATGCTGGCGACGACGCTCGGCGCTTCCGCCTTGCCACGTTGGTGGATTGCGGTCCTCGCGCTCACACTATGCGTTGCTGCAATGGCCGCCGTGGCGCAACGACGACCCGTGGCGTGGCTGGCAATGCTCGCCATTGCAGGACTGCCGATCGCCCTCGCCACGCTTCACATCGCCAACACGGGAATGCCGCGATATTTCCTGCTCTCCAGCGTGGCTATACTGCTGCTCCTGACCGACCTGATCGCCACCGCGCTTACGAAAGGCCCGCGGTCAAGGATGCTGGCCGCACTCGCCCTCACCCTCCTCGCGATCGGCATGAACCACGACATCACGCAGGACATCGCGCGACGACGCGGCGATATCGATGCCGCCATCGCCCGCGTCCGCATCGAAGCACCGGGCGGCGCACGCGTTCATGTCGATCACCTCCAGCCCGTTGCCCCGCTTCGGGTCGCAGCCGCAACGGCTCGTTATCCGCTCGTTCTGACAGGCAACTGCCGACCTGTGCAATTCGTCTTCGTCGATCTCGACGACGGCGGCGCGGCGGCGGCCACGACGCGACGCTGCGGACGCGTCTATACGCTCCGGACCGTCCGCCGCCGGGGGATGCTGTCGGGAACCGACTGGGCGCTTTACGGGCTACCGCGCGCACGCAACGCCTTGGCGACTAATCCATATTGAGGCTGGCGCATCGTCATGCCATTAACCACAGGCAGCAACATGGCGGTCATGGGACGGCCTTTAGGATCACGGGATGAATCGCTTCAGTCGCGCCCTTCTCTCCGCTGTCCTCACGATCGGCGCGGGGTCCGCTGCACAGGCATCGCTGCTCGACTATGTCGGGCAGTGCGTTCCGTTTGCGCGAGCGGCCTCGGGGATCGAGATCTATGGCGATGCCTGGACATGGTGGCGTCAGGCCGATGGCCGCTACGAGCGCACGCATCGGCCGAAGACGGGCTCCGTCATCGTCTTCGCGAAGACGGCCCGCCTGCCGATGGGGCATGTCGCGGTCATCAGCCGCGTCGTAGAGAAGCGCGTCGTGATGCTGACCCATGCCAATTGGTCGCGCCAGAACGGCGAACGCGGTCATGCCGAACAGGACGTCACGCTGTTCGACGTCTCGCCCGCCAATGACTGGAGCCGCGTCAAGGTCTGGTACAAGGATGTCGACGGCCTCGGCGGCGGCATCTACCCCGTCTACGGCTTCATCCACGGCGATGCGCGACCCGCGGCCGAACTGACCAGTCGCAATCCCGATTATGTCGGCGCGCTGATCGACGCATACGTCCCGGGCAGCTGAGCGCGCATACCCGATCCTCGACTCGCCCCTCGACTTCGCGGGGCTCAAGAGGCAGGATGGGGCGATGTTTCTCAACTTTCTCGACGAGCTGCGCAGCGCGGGCATCCCGGCCAGCCTCAAGGAGCATTTGCTCCTGCTTGAGGCGCTCGACGCCGAGGTGATCGAGCGCACGCCAGAGGATTTCTACTACCTCTCCCGCGCGGTCTATGTGAAGGACGAGGGACTCCTCGACCGCTTCGACCAGGTCTTCGCCAAGGTCTTCCGCGGCCTCGCCACGAGCTATGGCACGACGCCGACCGACATCCCCGAGGATTGGCTGAAGGCGGTCGCCGAGAAATTCCTTACCCCCGACGAGATGGCCGCGATCCAGTCGCTGGGCTCGTGGGACGAGATCATGGAGACGCTCAAGAAGCGGCTTGAGGAACAGCAGGGACGCCATCAGGGCGGCAACAAATGGGTCGGCACCGGCGGCACCTCCCCGTACGGCAATGGCGGCTACAATCCCGAAGGCGTGCGGATCGGCGGCGAGAGCCGGCACAAGCGCGCGCTGAAGGTCTGGGACCAGCGGGAATTCCGCAACCTCGACAACACGCGCGAACTCGGCACGCGCAACATCAAGATTGCGCTGCGACGCCTGCGCCGCTTCGCACGCGACGGCGCCGCGGACGAACTCGACATCGACGGCACGATCGCCGGCACCGCGCGCCAGGGCTATCTCGACATCGTCATGCGCGCCGAACGCCGCAATGCGATCAAGATGCTGCTGTTCCTCGATGTCGGAGGATCGATGGATCCCTTCGTCAAGCTTTGCGAAGAACTCTTCTCGGCCGCGACCACCGAGTTCAAAAATCTCGAATTCTATTATTTCCACAATTGCCCCTACGAGGGCGTGTGGAAGGACAACACGCGCCGCTTTGCCGAACGCACGCCCTTGTGGGACGTGCTCCACAAGTTCGGCCATGATTACAAACTCGTGCTGGTCGGTGACGCATCGATGAGCCCGTACGAGATCACCCATCCCGGCGGCTCGGTCGAGCATTTCAACGAGGAGCCGGGCGCGGTGTGGATGCAGCGCCTGACGACGACCTATCCGTCTGCGGCATGGCTCAACCCCGTGCCCGAGGCGCAATGGGGCTATTCGCAATCGGTCCGCATCATGCGCGAACTGATGACCGACCGCATGTACCCGCTGACACTCGCCGGTCTCGACGACGCGATGCGTGAACTGACCCGCAAGCGCTAAGGCCCCGCCTGCGCGATCCCGTAACGGAACCGTCATGGACCCGGTCGGTTTAGCGTGCATCATCCCTGTGCGAGGAATAGCTTATGTCGTCGATCCCGAATTCTGCCATGCCGCATGCCAAGGTCAAGCATGACGACGACGCCGCGCCGGCCCCCGCCGCGAAGGGCGACTGGATGGACGATGCGACGGATGCCGCCAAGGCCGGCATCGCCACCGCCACCGACGCGGTGAAATCGCACCCGAAGACCGCGATCGCGGTCGGCGCCACGCTGGTCGCCGGGATCGCTGCTGCGATTGCCGCACCTGCGCTCCGCGCAAAGGACGCACCGGAAAAGAAGACCCCGCCAAAGCCCGCGCCCAAGAAGCCCGGCAAGCCGAAGAAGGCCCACTGATCGAAATGCATGGCCCGCCGACAAAGGCGGGCCATCACCTCTGGCATGTTCAGTGGCCTCAAACCGCGTGGACGACCCCGCCAGCCATCGCCGCCGGCACCCCCGTCGTCCCCGGAAAACTGATCGGCAGCCCGCGGAGCATCCGCACCGCCATATAGGCGAAGCCTTCCGCCTCCAGCGCATCGCCGTTCCAACCGAGCGCGTCAGTCGCTTCAACGCCCAGCCCGGTCGCCGCGGCGATCATGGCCAGCATCGTCGGATTGTGACGTCCACCGCCCGCGACCAGCAGCCGCTTGGGTCGCGCGGGCAGATGCCGGATCGCATCCGCAACCGTCTGCGCGGTGAATGCGGTCAGCGTCGCCGCACCGTCCGCCGCCGACAGCCCGCGCGCCGGCTGTATGGTAAAATCATTGCGATCGAGCGACTTGGGCGGCGGTGCATCGAAGAACGGGTGATCGAGCATCGCCGTCAGCACCGTCTCGTCGACGCGCCCCGCCGCCGCCAGCGCGCCCCCCTTGTCGTAGCGCGCGCCCGTCTCCGCCTCGACCCAGCTGTCGATCAGGCCGTTCGCCGGCCCCGTATCGAACGCGACCAGCGAGTCGTTGCCATTTGTCGCGCCGGGAATGAAGGTGATGTTGCCGACCCCGCCCAGGTTCAACACCGCGACCGGCCCGTCGAGCGTGGACGCCAGCGCCGCATGATAGACCGGCAGCAGCGGCGCGCCCTGCCCCCCCGCCGCCACATCGGCCGACCGGAAATCGGATACCGTCGTGATCCCCGTCGCGCGCGCCATCGCCGCGCCGTCGCCGATCTGCCAGGTCCAGCCGCGATCGGGACGATGCGCGATCGTCTGGCCGTGAAACCCGATCACGTCGACATCCGCCGCGGCGACACCGGCATCCGCCAGCAGCTTGTGTACCGCGAAGACATGCGTACGCGTGATGAGATCGCCCGCCGCGACGATCGGCGGACTGGCGCGCGGCCGATCGAACGTCAGCGCCATCCGTGTCGCGTCGGACAGTTCCGCGCGCGCCGCATCCGAATAGGGCTCCCCACGGAACGCGATGGGGCGGACCATCGCCTCGCCATCGGTCTCGATCAGCGCGGCGTCGATCCCGTCGAGCGACGTCCCCGACATCAATCCAATCGCCAGCATTTTGGGTCCCTTTCCCTGTCCTCAGACCCGGCCATGACGGATCGAATCTCGACCGCCTAGAAAAAACCGAACTTTGCGCCTATGTGCGCGGCTCCCATGGCAACCATACTCCCCACTCCGCCCAAGATCGGCATGGTCTCGCTCGGCTGTCCGAAGAACCTCGTCGACAGCGAGCGGATCCTCACGCAGCTGCGCGGCGACGGCTATCAGATGTCGCCCGACTATGCCGGTGCCGACGTTGTCCTCGTCAACACCTGCGGCTTTCTTGATTCGGCGAAGGAAGAAAGCCTCGAGGCGATCGGCGAAGCCATCGCCGAGAACGGCCGTGTCATCGTCACCGGCTGCATGGGCAAGGAAGCCGAGGCGATTCGCGCGCGCTTTCCGCAGGTGCTCGCGATCACCGGTGCGCATGAATATGAGCAGGTCGTCGGCGCGGTCCACGAAGCCGCTCCGATGCCGCCCTCCGCATTCCTTAACCTGATTCCGGATGCCGGGCTCAAGCTGACGCCGCGCCACTACAGCTATCTGAAGATCTCGGAAGGCTGCAACCATCGCTGCTCCTTCTGCATCATCCCGAGCCTGCGCGGCGATCTCGTCAGCCGTCGTCCCGACGCGATCCTGCGCGAAGCCGAAAAGCTCGTCGCCGCGGGCACGAAGGAGCTGCTGGTCATCAGCCAGGACACGTCGGCCTATGGCGTCGACCTGCGCCACTCGGTCTGGCCATTGAAGGGTGGCGGCGAGGTTCGTGCACACATGACCGACCTCGCGCGCGAACTCGGCAAGATCGCGCCGTGGGTGCGGCTGCATTACGTTTACCCCTATCCGCACGTCGACCACGTCATACCGTTGATGGCTGAGGGCCTGGTGCTGCCCTATCTCGACATCCCGTTCCAGCATGCCGCGCCAGCGGTGCTGCGCCGCATGAAACGCCCCGGCAACGACGCCAAAGTGCTCCAGCGCATTCACAAATGGCGTGAGATCGCGCCCGACATCACGATCCGCTCGACCTTCGTCGTCGGCTTCCCCGGCGAGACCGAGGAGGATTTCCAATATCTGCTCGACTGGCTCGACGAGGCGCAGCTCGACCGTGTCGGCGCGTTCCGGTTCGAACCGGTCGAGGGCGCGGCCGCCAACCTGCTGCCGGACCACGTGCCCGAGGCACTTAAGGAAGAGCGCTACGCCCGGATCATGGAAAAGACTGCGGCGATCTCGGCAGCGAAGTTGCAGGCCAAGATCGGCCGGACGCTCGACGTGATCATCGACGTGGTCGACGACGAGGGGGCGACGGGTCGCTCACAGGCGGATGCGCCCGAGATCGACGGCGAGGTCTTCCTGCGCGACGCGGGCCACCTGACGGTCGGCGATATCGTACCCGTGACGATCGAAGATGCCGACGACCATGATCTGTACGGCGTGCCGGTCTGAAGCGCCTGCGTCGGTCTTGACGCAACGATACTACCCCAAGGTGCACGCGAAAACGCCTGCACCTTAGGGCTCACACGTTCAGACGACGTTGCGACCGGTGAACAGCTTCACGAGCACCACGATCACTGCAATAACGAGCAGGATGTGGATCAACCCGCCCGCGACGTGAAAGGCGAAACCGGCAAGCCAGAGGACGAGCAAGATGACGGCGATGGTCCAAAGCATGGCAGTTCCCAATCTGTTGTGATGACGTGATCGATGCCGCTGAAACGTCCCCGCGCTCGAGCGTGTTCCGCCGTTTAACCTGATATGGGTTAAGCTCCTCAGCTGGCTCGACATTAAGTTGCGGCGTTGCACCGCCACCCGCCTTCTGCTTCGATGTCGCCATGCTGTTTCGCCTATTCACGCTCGCCGCGCTCGCGCTTCCCTTGCCCGCCATCGCCCAGTCGCTCACGCCTGCGGAAAGCGCGCAGATCGATACGCTCGTCGCCGGTTCGCTCCGCGATACAGGCGTCCCGTCCGCATCGATCGCGATCGTGCGCGGCGGGCGGATCATATTCGCCAAGGCCTATGGCAAGCCGTCGGAAACGATCGCCGTGGCGGATCCGGCGTTGCCCTACCAGATCGCGTCGATTTCGAAGCAATTCACCGCCGCCGCGATCCTGCTGCTCGAGGATGAGGGCCGGCTGAGCCTCGACGATACGGTGGCAAAATATGTCCCCGGCGTGACCGGCGGCGACCGCATCACGATCCGCCAGTTGCTCAGCCACACCTCGGGCCTGCAGGACTATTGGCCGCAGGATTACAGCTTTGCGGCAATGGCGACCCCCGTCACGCCGCAGCAGATCGTCGATCGCTGGGGGAAGAAGCCGCTCGATTTCCAGCCGGGCACGCAGTGGCAATATTCCAACACCGGCTATGTCGTCGCGGGCCTGATCGTCGAGAAGATCGCGAAACAACCGCTGCTCGACTTCCTGCAGCAGCGCATCTTTAAGCCGCTCGACATTCGCGCGCTCGATCAGGACAAGGCGATCGGCAAGGCATTCCCGCAAGGCTATGGCCGTTTCGCGCTCGGGCCCGTCCGTCCCGAGACGCCGAGTGCGCCCGGCTGGCTGTACGCCGCGGGCGAGCTGTCGATGAGTGCGCGGGACCTCGCCAAATGGGACGTCGCGCGCCTTACCCGAACCACGCTGCCCGCGGACGACTGGGCGGCGCAGGAGACCCCGGTCAGGCTCGTCGACGGATCGACCAATGGCTATGGCCTCGGCGTCTCGACCGGCACCGCCAACGGGCGTCGCTATGTCGAGCATAGCGGCGAGGCGGTCGGGTTCCTCTCGGAGAACATCGTGTATCCCGACGATCAGGCGGCGATCGTCGTGCTGACCAACAGCTGGTTCAGCGATGCGGTCGGCCGCATCTCGAGCGGGATCGCGAAGATCGTCCTGCCACCCCCCGCCGCGAACGCAGAGGATACCGCCGCCCTGCCCAGGGCACGCGCAGTCTACGATCAGCTCCGCACCGGCACGCTCGACCGCAGCCGCCTGACCGAGGACGCCAATTTCTATTTCAAGCCGGTGGCGCTCGCGGACTATAAGTCGAGCCTCGGCGCGCTTGGCGAACCGACCGGTTTTGCGCAAACCGGCCGCGCCCGCTTGCGCGGCGGCTTCGTCAACCGCACCTATCGCATCACCTATCCCGACCGTACGCTGTCGCTCAGCACCTATGCCGAACCCGGCACGAACGGCCGGTACGAACAATTCCTCGTGGCCCCCTCTCAGTAACTGGCATGCAATGACCGATTTCGCTTCCCTGCTTCAGCCCGACCGCGGCCAACCCGCCACGCCGATCCACGTCGTCCGTCCGGAGGGGTTTGCGGGCTGGCTCGGTGCTCAGCCGCCGCGCATCCGCACCGCGGTCGCGGCGCATGGCCTGACTGGCAAGCCGGGCGACCGCGCCGTGCTGCCCGGCGACGCCCCTGACACATGGTCGATGCTGCTAGTGTGTGACGAGGCGATGTCGTCGCCGTGGCGGATTGCCTCGCTCGGTGCCTCGCTTCCCGCAGGCACTTACCGCCTCGCGCAGGGCGACGTGGGGGGTGCCGGACTTGGCTGGATGCTCGCACAGCATCAGTTCGATCGCTATCGCAAGCCCGCCGGCAAGCCCGCACGCGTGTTGCTGACGAGCGAAGTCGCGGCGATCGAGCCGACGATCCGTCTTGCCGAGGCGACCGCGATGGTCCGCGACCTCGTCAACACCGGCGCATCGGATCTCGGTCCCGCCGAGCTCGAGGCAGCGGTCGAAGCGCTCGCCGCACGGCATGGCGCGACCGTGACGACGACGCGCGGCGACGCGCTCGCCAGCGGCTATCCGATGATCCACGCGGTCGGCCAGGCAGCATCGGAGGCACGCGCGCCCCGACTGATCGAGCTCGAATGGGGCAACCCGACGCACCCGCGCGTCGCGCTGGTCGGAAAAGGCGTCTGCTTCGACTCGGGCGGCCTCGACATCAAGCCATCGGCCGGCATGCGGCTGATGAAGAAGGACATGGGCGGCGCTGCGCACACGCTCGCCCTGGCCGGGCTGGTGATGGGGGCGAAGCTCCCCGTCCGACTCCACCTGCTCATCCCCGCGGTCGAGAACGCGATCGCCGGCAACGCCTTCCGCCCGGGCGACGTGCTCGACACGCGACAGGGCATGACGGTCGAGAATACCAATACCGATGCCGAGGGGCGGCTTGTCCTCGGCGACGCACTGACGCGCGCGGTCGAGCACCGGCCCGCGCTGATCCTCGACTTCGCGACGCTGACGGGCGCGGCGCGTGTCGCGCTCGGCCCCGATCTTCCGCCGCTGTTCACCGACGACGAGACGCTCGCGGCCGAGCTGATCGCCGCCAGCCATGACCAAGCCGACCCGCTCTGGCGGATGCCGTTGTGGAACGGGTATGACGACATGCTCAAGTCGGACATCGCCGATCTGGTCAACGCGCCCGATGGCGGTTTTGCCGGCGCGATCACCGCGGCGCTGTTCCTGCGCCGCTTCGTACCGCCCGGCATCGCCTGGGCGCATCTCGACGTCTTCGCCTGGCGCCCGGTTGCGAAGCCCGGCCGCCCCAAGGGGGGCGAGGCCTATGCCTTGCGCGCCGCCTTCGCGATGCTGAGCACGCGGTACGGCGCCGGCTGAGGCCGGCGGCCGGACCGCGCGTCAGCGGGCGTCGTTGCAGCCCGCCGCGGCCTCAATGATCGGGACGAACTTGTCCGCAGTCAGGCTGGCGCCACCGACCAGAGCGCCGTCGACATTCGCGGTCGCCAGAATGGCGGCTGCGTTGCTGCCGGTCACCGACCCGCCATAGAGGATCCGCACCCCCGCTGCCGCATCGCCGATCAGCATGCGCAGCTTCGCCCGCGCGATCGCATGGATCGCGGCGATCTCGTCGAGGGTCGGCGTACGCCCGGTACCAATCGCCCAGCGCGGCTCATAGGCCAGCGTAAACCAGCTTCCGTCCGCATTGTCGGGTACCGATTTCTCGATCTGCGCCTGCACGACACGTTCGGCACGGTCGGCATCGCGTTCCGCCTCGGTCTCGCCGCAGCACAGGATGACGCGCAGCCCCTGCCGCCGCGCCGCCGCCGCCTTCGCCCAGGCGTCGTGGCTGGTTTCGTGCTGGTCAGCACGGCGTTCGGAATGACCGACGATCGTGAAGCACGCACCCGCTTCCTTCACCATCCCCGCCGACACGCAACCCGTATGCGCGCCCGAATCGGCCTCGTGCACATCCTCGGCACCGATCGCGAGCGCCGGCGCGCGATCAGCCGCCGCGGCGATCAGCGTGAAGGGCACGGCAATTTCCACATCGACGTCCGGCGCTGCCGCCGCCGCCGCCGCGATCGCGTCGAGTTCGGCCAGCGCCGCGCGCGACCCGTTCATCTTCCAGTTTCCCGCTACCAACTTGCGCCGCATCGCACTCTCCCGATCATCATCGGTCCCGGATAGCGCCGACACCGAACGGCACAAGCTTGAAGCGCGCCGATGCGCACCGTAAAGCGGAAGGAACTCAGTCCCTGTCGATCGGCCATTCATGCTCAGTTTCTTCCGCCGCCTCACCCAGTCGAGGTTCGGCGTGATCATCACCTTCGGCCTCCTCGGCGTCATCGCACTCGCCTTCGCGGCGGGTGACATGACCGGGTTGGGCGGCGGAACAAGCGGCATCGCCGCCGACGACGTTGCCACGGTCGGCAAGGCGGACGTGACAGCGAACGAGCTTCGCACGCGTGTCCAGACCGAGATGGAAGGCTTCCGCCAGCAGCAGCCGACGCTCGACATGGCGAGCTATGTCCAGCAGGGAGGCTTCGACGGCACGCTCGACCGCATCACGGCGAGCCTCGCGCTCGAGCAGTTCGGCCGGCAGCAGGGCATGGTCGTCAGCAAGCGCGCGGTCGACGGGCAGATTGCCAGTATCCCCGCACTGCAGGGCCCGACCGGCAAGTTTGATCCGTCCCTGTATCAGCGCGTGCTGGTCGAACGGAAGCTGACCGACGCGCAGATCCGCGCCGATATCGTCCGCGACACCTATGCGCAGCAGCTGATCCTGCCGACGCGCGGCGCGTCGCAGGTCCCGAGCCAGCTCGCCCTCCCCTTCGCCTCGTTGCTGCTCGAGAAGCGCAGCGGTCTGGTCGGCTTCATCCCGACCGCCGCGGTGCCCGCCGGCCCTGCGCCGACCGACGCCGAACTGAACGCCTTCTATCGTCGCAACGTCGCGCGCTACACGATCCCCGAACGCCGCGTCATCCGCTACGCCGTCGTCGACGCAGCGCAGGTGAAGGCGCAGGCCGTCCCGACCGACGCCGAAATCGCCGCGCAATATCAGCAGGATCGCGCGCGCTACGCCCCGACGGAGAAGCGCACGATCACGCAGGTCGTCGTCGCCGATCAGGCGGGAGCAGCCGCGATCGCTGCCAAGGTGAAGGCCGGAACCGCGATCGCCGACGCCGCCCGCGCCGCCGGTCTCGAAGCATCGACCCAGACGGGTGTCGAGAAGGCCGCCTATGCCGGCACAACCAGCCCGCAGGTCGCGGATGCCGTGTTCGCGGCAGCGAATGCCGCGGTCGTCGGCCCCGTTCGTACGCCGCTCGGCTGGACGATCGCTCGCATCGATTCGATCCAGAACGTCCCCGCCAAGACCCTCGACCAGGCACGTGCCGAGATCGCCACAGCACTCAGCGCGCAAAAGGCGCAGGCAGCGCTCGGCAAGATCCATGACGCGATCGACGATGGCCTGTCGGACAATGCAACGTTCGACGAGATCATCGCAGACCGTAAGCTGACCGGGATCACTACGCCCGGCCTCGTCGCCAACGGCACCAACCCCGACGCGCCCGCCACCCAGCCCGACGCCGCGCTCGCGCCGATCGTCAGCGCCGCATTCCAGGCCGCGGAAGGCGATGCACCGCAGATGGTCCAGACCGGGTCGGACGGCAGCTTCGCAGTTGTCGCGCTCGGCCGCGTCGTTCGTGCCGCACCCCGTCCGCTCGCACAGGTTCGTCCTGCCGTGATGCGCGACCTCATGGCCGACCGCGCCAGCCAGGCCGCCCGTAAATATGCCAATGCCGCGCTTGCACGGATCAACAAGGGTATGCCGCTGCAGCAGGCGCTGGGGCAGTCGGGCTTCCCGGTCCCGCCCGCGCGCCCCGTCACGGCGTCGCGCGCGCAGATCATGCAGAACCCCGAAAACACCCCGCCCGTGCTGCGCCTGATGTTCAGCATGGCGCAGGGTACCGCCAAGACGATCGCCGGTCCCGATGGCTGGTTCGTGGTCAAGCTCGACAAGATCGATCGCGGCAATGCGACCGGTAACCAGGCGGCGATCCAGGCCGCTCGCGGTTCGATCGCGCGCAGTGTCGGCCGCGAATATGTCGACCAGTTCGTCAAGGCCGTCCGCGCGCAGGTCGGCGTGAAGACCGATCCGAAGGCCGTCGCCCGCGTCCGGGCCGAACTGCTGGCACAGGGTGGTTCCAATAACTGAGCTCGCACGCGCGGCGCTCGCCGCCGGACGCCCTGCCCTCGTCTGGCGGCGGCAGGTCGCCGACACGGAGACGCCGGTCGCCGCCGCCCTCAAGCTCATCGAGCCGGGGCGTGGCGACTTCCTGCTCGAGTCGGTCGAGGGCGGCGCAACACGCGGACGGCACAGTCTGATCGGCCTTGCGCCCGACCTGCTGTTCCGTGCCGCGGGTCATCGTGCCGAGATCAACCGTCACTGGTCGACGGATCGCGAGGCGTTCGAGCCCTGTGCGCTGCCCACACTCGATGCCCTGCGCGCTCTGGTCGCCGAATGCCGCAGCGACGTCCCGGAGGAGCTGCCACGCGCGCTCGCCAGTCTGGTCGGCTATTTCGGCTATGAGACGGTCGGTCTGGTCGAGACCCTGCCGCAACCCGACAGCGATCCGCTCGGCCTGCCCGACATGATCTTCGTGCGTCCCTCGGTGGTTCTCGTCTTCGACCGGCTCGCCGATGCGCTGTTTCTTGTCGCCCCCGCCTGGCCGGATCCCGCGATGGATCCCGCCACGATCGTCGCGCGTGCCGAAGAGCGACTCGACGCCGTCGCCGCGAAGCTCATGACCACGCCGGTACCGGCGCCGGTCCGGGCGGTCTCACCAGAGCCGTCCTACACGCCGGCGCTGTCGCCGGATCGCTACGGCGCGATGGTCGCGCGCGCGAAGGACTATATCGTGGCCGGGGACATCTTCCAGGTCGTCCTGGCCCAGCGCTTCAGCACGCCGTTCACGCTCCCGCCGTTCGAGCTCTATCGCTCGCTCCGGCGGATTAATCCGTCGCCTTTCCTCTATCACCTCGATCTTCCCGGCTTCGCGCTGATCGGATCCTCACCCGAGATCCTCGTCCGCGTCCGCGACGACGAGGTGACGATCCGCCCGATCGCCGGGACCCGCCCGCGGGGCCGCAGTGCTGCGGAAGACGAGGCGAACCGGACCAGCCTGCTGGCCGATCCGAAGGAACGCGCGGAGCATCTGATGCTGCTCGACCTCGGCCGCAACGATGTCGGACGGGCATCGGCGCCGGGATCGGTCCGCGTCACGGCGAGCTACGGCGTCGAATTCTACAGTCATGTCATGCACATTGTCTCGAACGTCGTCGGGTCGCTCGCGCCCGGCAGCGACGCGCTCGATGCGCTGTTCGCGGGGTTCCCGGCCGGCACGGTCAGCGGCGCCCCCAAGGTCCGGGCGTGCCAGATCATTGCCGAACTCGAACCCGAACGGCGTGGCGCCTATGCCGGCGGCGTCGGCTATTTCTCCCCCGACGGATCGATGGACTCGTGCATCGTGTTGCGGACCGCCGTCGTGAAGGACGGGATGATCCATGCACAGGCCGGGGCGGGAATCGTCGCCGACAGCGATCCCGTGTCCGAACAGCGCGAATGCGAGGCCAAGGCCGGGGCGATCCTCGCCGCCGCCCGCGAAGCGGTCGCGCGCGCCGGCGGGACGTCCTACGGGCAGTAATCCCGCCATCGTTCGACAAACACAGTAAAAGGCCGCGGGCGTCAGGTGACGACCGCGGCCTAGGATCCGGATAGAGCTCGCCGTGGCGTCAGGGATCGATCGCCTGCCCCGCAGCCTGCGCACGACGCTCGGCCGAATAGGCGCGGGCACGCGCGAGCGCACATCCCGACTGTCCGCCCGTGCCGACCGGCGAACAGGTGTCGGGTAGCCCGCCCGCGACGCGGCCGACCTGGTCGACGGTCGCGGCGCGGTTGACCCAGCTCTGATTCTGCGCGGCGATCGGTGCGGTATCGCGCAGTTCCTTGGGGATACGATAGGGTTGGTCGAGCGTCGAGCAGACGACGATCTCGCCACTGGTCGATGTCGGGCACTTTTGGCCAGCCCCCAGCGTGACGCTGCGGATCCGCTGCGGAGGCTGGCCTTGTTCGGCCGTCTGCTCCTGCGCCGAAGCGAGGGCGGGAAGCGCGATCAGCGCGGCGAGGACGGTGAGACGGAACATTGGTGGGAAACTCCTTGCATACGCACAACGTCTGCCGCCGCAGGTTGCTCCGTGCTGAATAGCATGCCCCGCGCTTTGCCCTGCACCGATTATGGCCGACATAATGTGCAGCGTCGCCCGATGCGCATCCCCGTTGCACCGTCTTCGACTTCGTCTATGGCGAACGCATGATCCTGGTCGTCGACAATTACGACAGCTTCACCTGGAACCTCGTCCATTATCTGATGGAACTGGGTGTCGAGGTGGAGGTCGTCCGCAACGATGCGATCTCCGCTGGACAGGCCCTGTCGTCCGGCGCGGAGGCGTTTCTCATTTCCCCCGGCCCCTGCACGCCGACCGAAGCGGGCGTCAGCCTCGACCTCGTCGCCGCCTGCGCAGATGCCGGCAGGCCGCTGCTCGGCGTCTGCCTCGGCCATCAGGCGATCGGGCAGCATTTCGGCGGCAAGGTCGAACGTGGCGGGCTGATGCACGGCAAGACGTCGCCGGTCGTCCATGACGACACCGGCCTCTACGCCGGCCTCCCTTCGCCGTTTCTCGCGACGCGCTATCATTCGCTGATCGTCAACGCGGTCCCCGATACGCTGGTCGTCAACGCGACCGCGCAGGATGGCAGCGTGATGGGGTTCCGCCACACGACGCTGCCGATCCACGGGGTGCAGTTCCATCCCGAGAGCATCGCGACCGAACACGGTCATGCGATGCTCGCCAATTTCCTGACGCTGGCGGGGATTGCGCATCAGCTGCCCGACCGCCTGCGCGAGGGGCTCGATCGATGACGACCACCGTGCTCCTGCCGGATCCGACGACGCCGCTGTTGCGCGAGACCGCGCGCGAGGCGTTTGCCGACATCCTCGACGCGCGCGCCAGCGAGGACGCGATCGCCGCATTCCTGATCGCCATGTCCGAGCGTGGCGAAACTAGTATCGAGATCGCCGAGGCCGCGCGTGCGCTGCGTGAGCGGATGATCCCGATCGATGCGCCGCCGGGCGCAATCGACGTCTGCGGCACCGGCGGCGATGGCCACCACACGCTCAACGTCTCGACCGCCGTCGCGCTCGTCGTCGCGGCCTGCGGCGTGCCGGTTGCCAAGCATGGCAACCGCGCCGCCTCGAGCAAGGCCGGCGCCGCCGACACGCTCGAAGTCCTCGGCCTCGACATGGACCGCGTCGGCTCAACCGCCGAGGCCAGCCTGCGCGACATCGGCATCGCCTTCCTGTTCGCCGCCAATCACCATCCGGCGATGAAGCGGATCACCCCGATCCGTCAGCGTATCGCCAGGCGGACGATCTTCAACCTGATGGGGCCGCTCGCCAATCCCGCGCGAACGACGCGTCAGCTCATCGGCATCGCGCGGCCCGATTATGTCCCGCTCTACGCCGATGCCCTCGCCCAGCTCGGTACCCAGGCCGCACTCGTCGTTTCCGGCGAGGAAGGGCTCGACGAACTGTCCGGCGCGGGCCCCAGCGTCGTTGCGTCCATCGGCAACGTCGCGCTTCCCGCGCGCGTCACGCCCGACGATGCAGCGTTGCCGCGGCATGCGATCACGGCAATTCGCGGCGGTGATGCCGCCCATAATGCAGAGGCGCTCCGCCGCCTGCTGAAGGGCGAGGCGGGCGCCTATCGCGACGCCGTCCTGCTCAACGCCGCCGCGGCCTTGATGGTCGCCGGGACCGTCCCCACCCTTGTCGCAGGCGCCGCGCTCGCCGCCACCGCCCTCGACACCGGCAGCGCCGACGCGCTGCTCGACCGCTGGATCGCCTACTGACATGACCATGCTCGACCGTATCCTCGAGACCAAGCGCGCCGAAGTCGCCGCGCGCAAGGCCACCACCTCGCTGTCGGACATCGACGCCGGCATCGCCCGCATGTCCGCGCCACGCGGCTTCCGCGCCGCGCTCGATGCGAAGTCGGGCTATGCGCTGGTCGCCGAGGTCAAGAAGGCCAGCCCGTCCAAGGGGCTGATCCGCGCCGATTTCGATCCCCCCGCGCATGCCCGCGCTTATGAAGCTGGCGGTGCCGCCTGCCTCTCGGTGCTGACCGACGAAAAATGGTTCCAGGGCGCTGACGCCTATCTGTCCGCCGCGCGTGACGCCGTGTCGATACCGGTGCTGCGCAAGGACTTCATGGTCGACCCCTGGCAGGCGACCGAGGCGCGCGCGATCGGTGCCGATGCGATCCTGATCATCGTCGCCGCGCTCGACGATATCCAGATGGCGGAGATCGAGGCCTCCGCGCTCGAATGCGGGATGGACGTACTCGTCGAGATCCACGACGCGCACGAACTCGATCGCGCGCTCAAGCTCAAGTCGCGGCTGATCGGGGTCAACAACCGCGACCTGCGCGACTTCACGGTCGATTTTCAGCGGACCTACGACCTGGTCGACAAGGCCCCGCGCGACTGCACCTTCGTCGCCGAAAGCGGGCTGACGACGCGCGCCGACCTCGACGCGATGGCCGAGCGCGGGATCCGGTGCTTCCTGATCGGGGAAGCGCTGATGCGCCAGGACGATGTCGAGGCCGCGACGCGGGCACTGGTCGGATGAGCCAGCTGACGCATGTCGATGCGACGGGTGCCGCACGGATGGTCGATGTCGGCGGCAAGACCCCGACCGCACGCGAGGCCGTCGCGACCGGCCGGATCACGATGTCGGTCGAGGCCGCGCGCGCGATCGCCGAGGGATCGGCAAAGAAGGGCGACGTCATCGCCGTCGCCCGCGTCGCGGGGATCATGGCCGCGAAGCGGACCAGTGATCTGATCCCGCTCTGCCATCCGCTGCCGCTGACCAAGATCACGCTCGACCTCGACGTCGACGCCAGCGGCGTCACCGCGACCGCAACCGTCGCGACCGACGGCAAGACCGGCGTCGAGATGGAAGCGCTCACCGCGGTCGGGGTCGCGCTGCTCACGGTCTACGACATGGCCAAGGCGATCGACAAGGCGATGGAGATCGACGGGATCCGCCTGCTCGAAAAGCGCGGCGGAAAGTCCGGGGACTGGTCCGCACCGCGCTGACGCGGGCAGACCAGTCTTCCGTCGTTACAGCCCGATCTGCAGGCTTGCGCGTAGCGACAACGCGGCGCGTCCCTGCTGCTCCTCGGCGTTGAATTCGCCGCCGAAGCGGAACGCCGCATTGCCGCCGACCGCGCGCAGCTTGCCGACCCAGCCGCTGGTCCGCTCCTCGGGTGTCAGCGTGAACGCGGTCCCGCCGGCAAAGGCCGCGGTCGTCGCACCCAGCCCCCCGCCAACGAGCTCGCGCCGCCCGCCCTCGAGCTCGAAGCGGAACCAGCCTGCGTCCTGGTTCTGTCCCCCGAGATCGAGACCCAGCGCCGCGCTACCGGTCACGGCCAGTTCGTCGCTGCTGCGTGACTGGACGACCAGATCGATCGCGGTGCCGCCCCCGGTTTCGCTGTAGCCGTCCTCCTTCAGCTTGTAATAATCGACCGCGATGATCGGCCGGAACGAGATATTGCCCAGATCGGCATCATAGGACAGGCCGCCCGACGCCGAGTAGAGCGTGCCGTTCCAGTCCGCGCTCGACACGCGCTGGACCGCCTCGGTCCCCGCGGTGCCGGCGAAGCGCCGCACGCCGTCGAACCCGATCCGCGCACCCGAGGCGCGGGCATTGGCGTTCAGCCCACCCCAGTGCCCACGCCAATAGGCCGCGAGCTCATACTGGTTGGAGCTGACCTCATTGCTGGTCCCCTCATCGGCATCGCGGCCGCTGAGATAGGCTAGCGACGCACCGATATTGCCCAGCCCGGTCTTGTATTCGGCCCCGCCGGAGACGCCCCAGCCGGTCACGTCATAGCCGCCGGTATCGCCGATGCTCTTCGACGTGCCCCAGCCGACCTGGCTGACCCAGTAGCCCCACTGGCCCTCATCCTTGAACGGGCCGTGCGGGTCGGCGATCACCCGGGCCGTCGCGCGCGAGCCCATCGTCACGGTCTCGAACGTCCCGCCGGCATGATCCGGAAGCATCTGGCGCAGCGATCCGCGAAATGCGTCGCCGTCATTGATGTTCAGGAACGCCTGGCCGACCTTGGCGTCGGTGCCGAGCGCCGCATAGACTGCGTTGTAGGCGGAGGTCTGCGAGCGGTTGAGGCCGAGTTCGACCGTGGTCTTGCGGACGATGTCGATCGCAACGTCGTTGCCCGTGCCCGTCGCGACGTTCCCCTTGTAAAGGAACGGCAACAGCGTGGTCGAGGCGGTCAGGTTTGCCGCGCCGGTCAGGCTCCCCGCGCGCAGGACCGTGTACCGTCCTTCCGCACCGGTGATGCTGGCGAGCTTGAGCGCGAGCTTGGTGTCCTTCTCGAACGACGCCACCCCGGCGACGGTGATCGACGTCCCCGTCCCCCCGGTCTTGTCCAGCGTCACCGCCAGCACGCTGCCCGAGCCCATCGCCAGCGACGCGATCGTTGCAGCCTTGGTCAGGTCGAGCGTACCGCCCGCGACCGTCACGGCCAGCCCGCCGCTGTTGGCGAGCGTGCCCGAAAAGCGCGATGTCCCGCCGATGGTCAGCGTGTCCGCCCCGCCACCGAAATCCGCCGCGCCGCTGAACACCGCGGTACCGGCAAGCGCCATCGCGTCATTGCCGGCGCCGAAGAGCGCAGCCCCCGCATAGGCTGCGTCGCCCGACAGCGCGAGACGGTTCGCGCCGCCGCCGAACCGGGTCGTGCCCGACACGGTGCCATCGGCGATCTCGAACACGTCGTTCCCCGAACCGAACCGAACGTCACCGACGATGCTCGGCGCCGTGACGCCCGCCGCGACCGCGGTCTGGCGGACGGTGGCGCCCGCCGTCGCTGCGGACAGGTCGATCGCGACGTTGCGCTCTGACGTAGCCAGTGCACCACTTGCGGTGATCGCCCCGCTATTCTCCACCAGCGTCACCCGGCCGGACCGGTCGAGGATCGCGGTGGCGCTGCCATCGGCCGCCTGTGCGCTCGCCTTGATCGTACCGCTGTTGCGGATCGTGCCGACCGTCGCGCCCGCCTCGATCAGGACCGCGCTCGACAGCGACGCGGTCGTGCCGCCGCCCGCCGCCGCGATCGTCCCGGCATTGCGCAGTTCGGGCGTCGTCGTGCCGCTGCCGATCCGGATCGCGGTCGCACTCGCCCCGTTGGCCTGCGCCTGGACCGTGCCGTTGACCGCAATCCCGTTGACGATCGACACGCTGCCACCAAGGCCGCCGATCGACAGGCCGGTCGCGGTGACACCCGCATAGACACCGCTGCCACCGATGCCGCCATCGACGATCAGGCCGAAATTCGTGCCGCTACCCGCGACTGCGCCGATCGCGACCGCATTGGTCGCCGACCCGATCTGGACCGCTGGTGCCGCGCCATAGGCGGTGACCATGGCCGATCCCTCCTTGCTGTCGTCGATCCCGTCCTTGTCTTCGTCATTGTCGGTCGTGCTGGCATCCTTTGGCGGCACTGCGAAGACGATTCCCCCCGACACGTTGCCCGCGACGACCAGCGCCGAGCCGCCCTGCAACAGGTCGTCGGCATCGAGCTTCGACGGATCCGCCGGCGCGGTCGTGGTACGGTAGCCGGTCGCGCCGAGCGAACCCTGCACCACCAGCGCACCGGTGATCGCGCCGTCTAACCGGACCGCCACGGCCCCCTGCCCGATCGCCGCGACCGTTCCGGCGAGCCGGACGTTGCCGGTAATGTCGCCCGTCCGTACGCCGACCACGTTCGTCCCCGTCACCGCAATCGTGCCCTCGGTCTTGAACGCGCCGGACAGCGGGCCGCCGAGCCAGATCCCTGCGGACTCGTTCCCCTCGACCGTGATCGCGCCCGTATTGGCGATGGCGCCGCTATAGGCGCCCGCGGTGCGGATGCCGGTACGGCCGCTGCCCGCCGCGAAGGGGCCGTCGAGATCGCCATCCTTGTCGACATCGGTCGCCTCATAGGTCTCGTCGACGATGATCTTGCCGCTGTTCGTGATACCGCCGCCCGTCCCCGCCACCGCGAGAATGCCCGTCGCATTGTCCGCATTGGTGATCTGGACGGTGCCTTCGTTGGTGACGGCGTGCACGCTGTCGATCGTCACCGCCGTACCGCCGGCAGGGGTCACCGATCCCGCGGCCGTGATCCGGATCGCATCCGGCGCCCCGGCCTTCACGGTCGATGTCCGCACCGCATCGGTGCGCTTGGTCTCGATCGTGGTCTGCGCATGGGCCGGAACGACCGCCATCAGGCAGGTAGAGGCAAGCAGGATACGACGCATGAACCAGGTCCCTTTTCGAATATGTTTCGAACACAGGACGGAACCATTGCCGCGCAGCCTTGCCGACCTGCGCAGCTTTTCAGAATGCCGCGTCTATCCCAAGGCGCAACGTGCGGGGACGCAACGGCGTGATCTGGCCGCTGCCGATCTGGAACGGCGTGCCAAGCGCGAAGCGATTGCCGGTGCCATCCGTCAGATTGGTCACGCCGAGCGTGAAGCCCAGGGTCGGCCGGCCGACCCGCATTGTCAGCGCGGTATCGAGATAATCGCCTTGCTCCTCCCCGAGCACCGGGCCGATACCGAGCCGGGAGCGGCCGACATAACGCGCCCAGCCATAGACCCGCAGATCGAGGTCACCGCGGAGCGGCCGGCTATAGTCGAGCCCCAGCCGCCCTGCGAACCGGGCGATATTGGGAACCTGGCTCATGCGCGCGAACGCCAGTGCATAGGCCTGGCTGGGTTCGGTCACCCGGCTGTCGTTATACGTCAGCCCGGCGTCGATCGTGAGCCCGGCGACCGGTCGCCAGGCGGCTGCCGCGCTTGCCGACCAGATCCGGCCGTTGCCGATATTGGCGGTACTCGGCAACCCCGACCCGTCGATGAAATCCGCCTGGATATCGTCCCACAGCGTATGTGACAGCCCGGCCGACAGGGATACCGCGTCGATCCCGCTCTGCCCGAACCGTATGCCGCTTTCGATCGTGCGGACCCGGTCGTTGCGGAACCGCCGGACGAAGTCGCTCTCGATCGCGAGCCCGCCTGGGCGGAACCCCTGCTGGTACCGGGCATAGAGCGACAGCCGCGGCAGCACCGTTGCGATCAGCGATCCGGACGGCAACAGGCTGGTTTCGCGACGGCTGGCGGTCACCTGCGCCCTTGCCAGCGCGATCGGAGCGAGGGCCTCCGCCAGATCCTGGCCCGTTCCCGACAGCGCGGCCCGTGTCACGCGCGCGCCGCCGGTCGCGATCAATCCGGGGAACAGCGCGATGCTGCCCTCGCCATACAGCGTCGCCTCGTCGATCCGGTTGGTGACGCCCGTCACGGGCACCGGTGCCTCGACTGCGCCGAGTGCGCGCGACAGCCGTGTCCGGTTGTGCGTGAAGCTGCCGCCCACCACCCAGCCGAAGCCGGCGCGCATCGGCCGCCACAACCGGGTCTCGTTGGTCACCATCGCGGTCGCGTTGCGCTGCACGAACAGCCGCGGATCACCGTCCACCATGGTGGCGTCATAGCGTTCCGTCAGCGTCTGCCCGACAATCGCCGTCGACGATCGCAGCATCAGGCCGCCAAGCGTGCCCGATACGACCAGGTCGCCCATTCGGTAGTCCGCACCGAAGCCCTGCACGACGGCGCTGTTCCGCGTGCGGGGCGGTGCGTCGCGATCGGTATACTGGCTGTCGTCGCCGCGGGTCCGCTGGTACACGCCGCCCAGATCGAGCGTCCAGTCGCGCCCCAGATCGACGCGCAGCGTACCCCGCCCGCCGGCGATGCTGGTGCGGTTCACGTCGCTCTGCCCGAGCGTCGGGTTGTCGATATACCCGCCCTCCGTCACCGCATAGCCCACGATGCGCAGCGCCATCCGGCCCTCCAATACCGGCAGGTTGAGCGTCGCGCCGATGTCGCCGCCGGGGTCGCCATGCGTCGTCGCGGACACGCCCGTCGCGATGGCGGCCGTCGTGTCGTCGATCACCGGCGCATTGGGGACGGTGCGGATGATGCCACCGAGCGACCCTGCGCCGTACAGGGTGCCCTGTGGCCCCTCGAGCACCTCGACCGAGGCGATATCGTAGAGCCGCAGGTCGGGATCGGGCGCGTTGTAGCTGAGCCGGATGTCACCGAGATACTGGCCGACGGTCGTCTGCGTCGGTCCGGTGAAGCTCGAATCCGCGATGCCGCGAATGAACAGCTTGTTGCGCCCCGCACCGAGATGCGTCGACGACACGCTCGCCAGCCGCGCCAGCACCGCGTCGCTGCCCCCCGCGCCGCCAAGCGCCAAGTCGATCCCGTCGAGATGTGCGACCTGCCCGGCAAAATCGCGCAGCCGGGTGTCCCGCTTGCTCGCGGCGACGATGATATCTGCCCCTGCGATGGTCGGCACTGCCGGCGCGGCATTCGCGCTCGCCCCCGGCAGACGGCGCTGTGCCGCACGTGGCGGCGCGTCACGCGCGACCAGACGCCACCCCCCGGCCCCTGCGGACCGTATCGTCGACCCCGTCGACCGTGCGAGCTTTGCGAGCGCCTGCCGCGCCGTGAAGCGTCCCCGGATCGCGGGGACGGGTCGTGCCCACAGGACCGGGTCGTCGACGGCGATGCTGACCCCGGCCTGCCGTCCCAGCGCCAGGACGGAGTCGCCCAGCCGGCCCGCGCGAAGGTCGAGCGATACCGGCCCCGCCGCAGCCGACGCAGCGGTCAGCCCGGCGATTGCCACCATAACGACAAAGACCCCGCCCTGCCGGATCACCGTGCCGACATCGTCCAACCCTGGGCGGACCGCCGCATCGTCACGTCGAGCAGTGCAGCGAGCGGCATGGGGTCCCGCGCGAGCCCTGCCGTGGCGATCGTTGCACGGACGCGGCGATCGGCGACGTCCGGCGCCACCGCGATCGTGATGCCCAGTGTCCGCGACAGGTCTTCGGCGACTTCGGTCATCGGCGTATTTTCGAACGCGAGCCGCCCCTCGCGCCACGATCCGACCGCCGCGGCATCGACCGTGATCCGCATCACACCGCCGCGCGTGGCCACGACGCCCTGCCCCGCCGTCATCCGGATCGCGTTCGGACCCGGATCATAGTCGACCGCACCTTCGGACACGGCAACGCGCATGCCATCACTAGTACGCTTGACGTCGAAGGCCGTGCCGACATCGACCAGCCGCGTCTCGCCGACCCGGACCTCGAACGGATCCGCCGCATCATGCGCGACGACGAACATCGCCTCGCCCCGATCGAGCGTCGCGATACGCGCATCACGTCGATCGATCGTCACACGCGAACCGCCCGCGAGCATGATCCGGCTTCCCTCAGCAAGCAGGATCGTCCGCGCGGCCCCCGGCGCCGCCTCGACGGCATAGGGTTGGGGCCGGCGCTCATAGACCGAAAGGCCGGCGACGACCGCCAGCGATGCGGCGATCGCCCCACCGGCCCACCGACCGATACGCTTCGGCGCGCGTCGTGACGGGCTGGCGATCGGAGGCGCCACCGCGCCCGCCTGCGGCGCGCACACCAGTGCGACGCCATCATCGATTGCGGCGTTCAGCGCGTGATAGCGCGGGGCATGCGCCGGGTCCGCCTCCATCCACGCCATGAAGCCGGGCCAGTCGTCGAATGCGGGATCGCCCGTCCGCACGATCCAGTCGAGCGCCTGTGCGTCCAATGCGGTGTCGTCCTGCGCCATCATGGCCTCCTGACTGGCTTGACGGAGACGTTCGCCTCAAACCTCATCGAGCCGCCCTTTCAACGCGATCATCGCACGATAGGCCTGCCGCAGGTCGCTTTCGACGGTGCTGAGGCTCACGCCCATCTCGTCCGCGATCGCACGTTGGGCGACCCCGTCGATCCGGTGGCGGCGAAACACCGCCGCGGCGCGTTCGCCGATCGCCTCCAGGGCGCGCGCTGCCATCCGCGCCTCTTCGCGCGCGATCAGCACGCGCTCACCCGATGGTGCATCGGACTGGCCCGCGACCGTGGCACCGACCGCGTCGCTCCAGTCATGATCGCGTCTGGCGGCCTGCCGGACCGCGCGATGACGGTCGAGCATGAGATTGTGCGCCGCGCGGTACAGATAGGCCAGCGGCGCGGCGATCGGTCCGCCGCGCGGCGTCCGCACACGAATCCAGAGCTCGTGCAAAAGGTCTTCCGCCGCATCCCCCGCGCCATGCGCCGACAGAAAGCGGAGCAGCGTATCGCGATTGGCGAGGAAAACGGCCTCCAGACCCTGCGTGTCCATCCGTCGCCTATACCGTAAGAGAAAACGTCACGACCATGGCGGACGCTCGGCCGCAGGCGGCGCGCGTTAGCCCCTCACGGATGCGCGCGCCCTTGCCGCGGTGTTGCCTCAGCCTGCAACGTCGACCGGATTCGTGGCGATGATCGTCGGTCGCGCGGCGGCGAGATCGCGTGACGCCACGCCCAGTGCCTTGAAATGGTCGGACGCCATGTGCGCCTGAACCGCGGCATCGTCGACATACAGCTCGTTGAACACGAAACGCCGGTCGCCATCGGCCTCGCGCCACAGATCGTAGTGGAGCACCCCCGGTTCATTACGCGACGCCGCGGCGCAGATGCGGGCGGCGTCAATGAACGCCTCCTCATGGCCGGGCTTGACGGAAACGAACGCAATGACCTTCACGGGCATATCGACCTCCTGGGCGTGATTTCGCCACAGCCTGTGCGCGCCCGGCGGATGGCGCGCAACCCCGCGGCCGTGTCAGACGCCCAGTTCCGCCATCGTCACGACCCGGTGCTCGCGCGCGCTGATCTCCGCCGCGGTACCGATCGCGACCGCGCGTAGACCATCTTCCGCGGTGACCTGCACCGGTCCCTCGCCGCGCACGGCGGCGGCAAAAGCGGCGTGCTGATAATAGGTTGCGCCTTCGTGCGAGCCTGCGGCCCGGGCCGCCGGATCGACCGAGACATGACTGCGCTCGACCGCCTTGGGGTTGAGAAATCCGACCCGTGGCGAATAGACGAGCTCGCCGGCAGGAATCAGCACGTCGAGCCGCGCCGCATCGCCCGTCGCCGACATCTCCTCCTGATTCTCCGCACCATCAGCGAACATGCTGAGATCGAGCATCGCCCGCACGCCGTTCGCGAAATCGACCGTCGTATAGCTGTTGTCGATGATGTCCGGGCGCTCGCCGTCATAAAGTTCGTTGAGATGGTTCACGTCCATCGCGCCCGAGCAATGGACGCGCACCGCTTCCGACCCGACGATCAGCCGCATCAGATCGAAGAAGTGACAGCATTTCTCCACCATCGTGCCGCCGGTGTTCCGGGCAAACCGGTTCCAGTCGCCGACCTTGGGCAGGAAGGGAAAGCGGTGCTCGCGGATCGACAGCATCTGCAACCGGCCGACCCGGCCCGCCTGGACCTGCTCGATAAAGGCGGCTGCGGGCGGCATGAAACGATACTCCATCCCGGTCCAGAACGGCTTGGCGTGTGCGGCGGCACGATCGACGATCCACCGCGCATCGTCGATCGTCGTCGCCAGCGGCTTCTCGCACAGGATCGCGGCGTCCATCGCGAACAGCTGATCGAGCACGTCGCGGTGCGTATTGTTCGGCGACGCGATGACGATCGCGTCGACATCGGCCCGCTTCGCAAACGCCTCGACCGAGTCGAACCGCGCGACGCCATCGGCCCGGTCGCCGAGCGCCTCGGTCGCCCAGTCGATCGAGGTCGCGACCGGATCCGCGATCGCGACGACCTCCGCACCGGGCAGGATCGCCAGGTTGCGGATGTGTTCGACGCCCATCATGCCCGTTCCGACGACACCGTATCTGATCGTGGCTACCAAGCTGTCTATCCCTATGCCATGAGCCGTCGGCATGACGACGATCCGCCTTTCCAACGACCTTCGCCCGCTCGGCAAGAGCGAAATCCTTGTTTCGCCGATAGCCTGGGGCATGTGGCGGCTGGCCGGAGAAACCGCGCCGGTCCGCGCGATGATCGACGCGGCGCTGGGTGCGGGGATCAACTTCTTCGACACCGCCGACATCTATGGCTGCGACGTCCCGGCGGGCTTCGGCTCGGCGGAGGCGCTGTTCGGTCGCGCGCTGGCCGAGGACCGCAGCCTGCGCGCAAACATGGTGATCGCGACCAAGGCGGGCATCCGTCCCGGCATCCCGTATAATTCCAGTGCAGAGTATCTAGCCGACGCCCTCGATGCGTCGCTGACGCGGATGGCGATCGACCAGGTCGACCTGTACCAGATTCACCGCCGCGATTTCATGACCCATCCGCAGGAGGTCGCCGAGGCGCTGACGCGCATGGTCGACGCAGGCAAGGTGCGCAGCCTCGGCGTCTCGAACTACAGCGTCCACGAATTCGCGGCGTTGCAGGCGTTTCTCGGCCAGCCGATCGTCAGCACCCAGCCCGAGTTTTCGCCGCTCCAGACCACCCCCCTGTTCGATGGCACGCTCGATCAGGCGATGGCGCACGACGTCGCGGTGATGGCGTGGTCGCCGCTTGGCGGGGGCCGGCTGGCGCAGGGCGATCATCCGGCGGCAACGCTGCTCGCCGAGCATGGCGCGCGCTACGGCGTCGACGCCGCGACCGCGACCCTCGCCTGGATCATGGCGCATCCGGCGCGGATCATCCCGATCGTCGGCTCGCAGACCCCGGCACGGATCGCAGCGTCGGCCGATGCGTACAAGGTCGCGTGGACCCGCAGCGAATGGTATGCGGTGCTGCAGGCCGGCATGGGTGTCTCGTTGCCATGATCGATCCGTCGGCAAGCCTCCCGCCCTGCGAGATCAGCTGGTTTTCGGCGCTGTGCGATGATGATTACGAGTTTCTCGGCGTCCCCGACCCTGCGCTGAAATCGAGCTGGGAGCATTGCCGCGACATCGTGATGCAGGCCGAGACGGCGGGATACGACAACATCCTGCTACCCTCGGGCTATACGCTCGGCATCGACACGACCGCGTTCGCCGCGGGCATCGCACCGATGCTCAAGAGATTGCGGTTGCTGATGGCGGTACGGATCGGCGAAAGCTGGCCGCCGCAGCTCGCCCGGCAGATTGCGACGATCGACCAGATGCTCGGCGGCCGGCTGGCGATCAACATCATTTCGAGCGACCTGCCCGGCGAAACGCTCGCGAGCGCGCCACGCTATGCGCGCACCGTCGAGGCGATGCACATCCTGCGCACGCTGCTCGACGGCAAGCCGCTCGACCATGACGGCGACTTCTGGAAGCTGAAGCTCGATCCTCCCCGGACGACCACCGTGTCGGGGCGCTGTCCCGCGCTTTATTTCGGTGGCCTGTCCGAGGCGGCGCGGGAAGCCGCGGCGACCAATGCCGACGTCTATCTGATGTGGCCCGACACGATGGACGGCGTTCGTGCGATCATCGCCGACCTGCGTGCCCGCGCCGCACGTTACGGCCGCACGCTGCGCTTCGGCTACCGTGTCCATGTTGTCGTCCGCGACACCGAGGCCGAAGCCCGCGCCGCGGCCGATCGTCTGCTGTCAAAGCTCGACGATGCCGAGGGCCAGGCGATCCGCGCGCGTTCGCTCGATTCGCAGTCCGCCGGCGTCCGTCGCCAGGCCGAACTGCGTGAGGGATCCGACGACGGCTATGCCGAAGCCAATCTGTGGACCGGGATCGGCCGCGCACGGTCGGGATGCGGGGCTGCGATCGTCGGCGATCCGGATCAGGTGCTCGCCAAGCTCAACGCCTACCGGGCCGAAGGAATCGATGCGTTCATCCTGTCGGGCTATCCGCACGCCGCCGAGGCCGACCTGTTCGCCCGCCACGTGCTGCCGCGGATCGAGCATGGTCCCTTGGTCGTCTAGGACGCAGGCCTGGCCGCTGCGACCGACTGAAATCAAATAACCGACGCGGACAAGAGAAACTGGCTCGCATCCATCGTCCTCTCGTCCATGCTGGCCCGCTATGACTTTGCCCATCAAGACCGTCGCGCAACTCAGCGCCCGTGGCCGCACATTGCTGTTCGCGCTGGTCGTCACCGCCGGCATCCTCAACCTCGTCGACCGCCAGATCATCGCCGTGCTGAAGCCGACGATCGCCGCCGATCTCGGCTGGAGTGACGATGATTACGGGACGCTCGCCGCCTGGTTCCAGGGCGGCGCGGCGTTCGCGTTCCTGTTCACCGGCTGGATCGTCGACAAGCTCGGGGTGAAATGGGCGAACCCGATCGGTGTCGCGGCGTGGAGCATCGCCGCGATGGCGCATGGCTGGGCACGATCGATGACCGAGTTCGTGATGATCCGCGTCAGCCTGGGCGCGACCGAGGCGATGGGCACGCCGACCGGGATCAAGACGATCGCGTCGGTGCTGCCCAAGAACTGGCGGTCGAGCGGGTTCGGCGCGACCAATGCTGCCAACAGCATCGGTGCGATTCTGGCGCCGCTGGCCATTCCGGGGGTCGCGCTGCTCGTCGGCTGGCGGGGGACGTTCGTCATCGCAGGCGCGCTCGGGCTCGTCTGGGCGGCGGTCTGGCTGATCGCAACCCGCCGCCTGCGCTTTACCTCGCAGCCCGTGGGCCCAGCAGATGCCGCGGCACCGGTCGGCGAATACGGCCCGATCCTGCGCAACCGCCAGACCTGGGCGATCGCGGTCGCCAAGATCCTGTCCGACGCGACCTGGTGGCTGATGCTCTTCTGGCTGCCCGACTTCTTCCACCGCCAATATGGGCTGAGCGGGGTCGCGCTCGGCGTCCCACTCGCGATTGCCTATGGTGGCGCTGCGGTCGGCTCGCTGCTCGGCGGCGGCGTGGCGACCCGGTTGCTGAGCCTGGGATACAGCGTCAACGCGGTGCGCAAGGGCATATTGCTGGTTGCCGCGCTTTGCGTCCTGCCCGTTCCGCTCGTGCTTTACGTCGGCAGCTATCCCGTCACGATCGCGCTGATGGCGCTGACGCTCGCCGCGCACCAGGCGTTCTCGACCAACCTGTTCGCGCTGATCGCCGACGTCGTCCCGCAGGACAAGCTTGGCCGGGTCACCGCGTTCGGCTCGTTCAGCGGCAATGTCGGTGGTATGGTGATCGCCAAGGTCGCCGGCCTCGTCCTGACCGCCGGGCTCGGCTACCTGCCGCTGTTTCTGTTCGCCAGCGTCTCCTATCTGCTCGCGGTCGGCTGGATCCAGCTGCTGCTGCCGCGGTTGCGCCCGGTCGAGGGGCACTAAAGCTGATACGATGCGGCTGCATCCAGATCTATATACCCATCGGCTGAATGGGATTTAAAAGACGACATCATCTTCGGGAGGGATATCATGATCGATCCACGCCATGTGGCGCTGCTGGCCGGCACCGCGCTTGCGACCCTGGCCGCGCCGGCATTCGCTCAGGACACGGCCGCGGCGCCGGCAGTCGCGCCGCCCAAGGCGGCGACGCCTGCCGCCGACACCGGCGAAGACGTCGTCGTCACCGCGCGCTTTCGCAACGAAAGCCTGCAGTCCGTACCGATCGCGATCACCGCCGTCAGCGGGCAGTCGCTCGCCGAACGCCAGTTGAACACCGTCGAGAACATCGCCGCGACGATCCCCGCGGTCGGCTTTCGCAGCGGTGCGTCGAACAAGGACCGAACGATCTTCATTCGCGGCGTCGGCACGATCACCACTTCGCCGGGCGTCGAGCCGTCGGTGTCGACCGTGCTCGACGGCGTTGTCCTCACCCGCCCCGGCCAGTCGACGCTCGACCTGGGCGAGGTCGAGCGGATCGAGGTGCTGCGTGGTCCACAGGGCACGTTGTTCGGCAAGAACGCGTCGGCGGGCGTCGTCAACATCGTCACGCGCAATCCGACCGACGAGTTCCGGATGTTCGGCGAAGCGGGCGTCACGTCGGACGAGGAATACCGGATCAAGGCCGGCATCTCGGGCGCGCTCGTGCCCGGCAAGGTCCAGGCGCTGATCGGCGGCCTTTACGACGACTTCAAGGGCAATGTCCGCAACGTCACGCGCAACGACGACGTCAACGGCTATCGACGCTACGGTGCGCGCGGCAAGCTGGTGATCACGCCGTCGGACGCGCTCAAGTTCACGATTATCGGCGACTATCTCAATTCGCGCGATACCACCCCGACCAGCGTCTATGCCAGCACCAGCCGGACCGCCTACCCCACCGGCACCGTCACCAATTCGCCCGACCTGGCTGCCGCGCTTACGGCAAGTGGCATCGGTGCGAACGCCAGCAACCGCCGCACGAACAACGATACGATCACCGACGTGCGCGACGAAAATTACGGCGGCTCGTTCACGGGTGACCTGACGCTCGGCGACTATCACCTCACCTCGATCACCGGCTGGCGGCAGTGGTTGAACACGCAGCGTCAGGATTATGACAGCGTCGCCGCGCTATCGACCGCCTTCCCGTCCGGCCAGGACACGGGGCGGGTGAACACCAAGCAGTTCTCGGAGGAGCTGCGGCTCACATCGCCCAAGGGTGGGCTGATCGATTACGTGCTCGGCGCCTATTATCTCCACGCCACCACCGACGAGACCTATCAGCGGACGCTGACGTCGCTCGCCGCTGGTGGTGCACGCAGCACGACGACGGGCGTCGCGAACTACGGCATCACCAACGACAATTTCGCGCTGTTCGGCGAGGCCAACGTCAATTTCACCCCGCGCTTCCGCGGTATCGCGGGCTATCGTTCGACCTGGGACAGCCTGGATTTTTACCATGTCCGCACGTCGAGCGCGGATCCCCTCAATACCGGCGCAGCGGCGCTCGATCGACCCGGGGTGCGCGCCTATCACAATGCCAGCGACGGGCTCGATCGGCGTGGCGACAGCTACCGGCTGGGTCTCCAATATGACATCGGCGATCACGCGCAGACCTATTTCACCTATTCGCGCGGCTATAAGGGGCCGGCGTATAACGTGTATTTCAACATGCGGTCGCTCAACGCCACGACGCCGCTCGACGAGGTCCCGCTGAGCCCGGAGACGTCAAACTCCTATGAAGTCGGGTTGAAGGGCAGCACCGCGGACCGCGCGCTGAGCTACAGCCTGGCCGCATTCACGACGAACTTCGACGGGTATCAGGCAAGCTTCAACGACGTCGTCGCGGGCGCGCAGGTGAGCCGCCTGATCAACGCGGGCTCGGTGCGCTCGCGCGGGGCGGAGGCGGACGTGACGCTGCGCCCGACCAAGGGGCTGACGCTCGACATCTCGGCCGCCTATACCGACGCCACGGTGCGCAATTTCCTCTGCCCGCCGGGTGCGCCGACGAGCTGCAACATCGACGGCCAGCCACTCCCCTATGCACCCAAGATTAAGCTCTATGAGAATGCGGCGTACCGCTTCGCGCTCAGCGACAGCCTAGCACTCGAACTGCAGAGCGACGTGACGTTCAGCAGCAAGGTGCAATATGCGCTGGCGCAGACGCCGAGCACCGTGCAGCCCGCCTATGCGATCTGGAATGCGAGCGTCGCCCTGCTCAGCGACCAGTCGGGCTGGCAGTTGCGCGCCTATGTGAAGAACCTGACGAACACCTCCTATTCGTCATTCCTGACCGCGGGGACGTTCGCAGGGACGGTCCGGTTCGTCCCGCGTGACGACCAGCGCTACGCTGGCCTGCTGCTGCGCAAGGACTTCTGACCGCCACCGGGCGCGGCGGGCCGGATGGACGCGCGGTTCACCTGATCAGCCGCGCGGCGGCCTTGCGTGCGGTCGCACCATAGGGTGGCTTCAGGCCAGCCAGTTTGGCGACGTCGAACCGCGCCTGCCGGAAGACCGCACGGGCATGGCTGAACGTGCGGAACCCGTCTGCGCCGTGATAGGCGCCCATGCCCGACGGGCCGATGCCGCCGAACGGCAGATCCTCCATCGACACGTGGAGGATCACGTCGTCGAGGCTGACGCCACCCGACACGGTTCGATCGAGCAACCGGCGACGCTCGTCCGCATCGCTGCCGAAGTGATAAAGGGCAAGCGGCCGGTCGCGGCGATTGATCTGGCCGATTGCGTCGTCGATATCGTCATAGCGACGGATCGGCAGGACCGGACCAAAGATCTCTTCCTGCATCACGATCATATCGTCGGTCGCATCGCGGACGATGTGGAGCGGCATCTTGCGCGTGTTCGCACCGCTCAGGTCCTCGCCCGCCGGATTGACGATCTCGACCCGCGCGCCCTTGGCCCGGGCATCGTCGAGCCAGTCGTTCAACCGCGCCATGTGACGGTCGCTGACCAGCGACGTATAGTCCGGGTTGTCGAGCAATGTCGGATACATCGCGCTCGCCGCCGCGGTCAGCCCGGCCACCACCGCAGCCTCGTCCGCGTCGCGGACCAGCATGTAATCGGGCGCGAGACAGATCTGGCCGGCATTCAGCATCTTGCCAAGCGCCACCCGCTCCGTCGCGCGTGCGATATCCGTCCCGTCACCGATCACCACTGGCGACTTGCCGCCCAGCTCCAATGTCACGGGGACGAGATTGTCAGCGGCAGCGTGGAGGATATGGCGCCCGATCCCTGTCGCGCCGGTGAAGAGCAGATGGTCGAACGGCAGGCTGGCGAACGCCTTGCCGACCTCCGGACCGCCCCCGACAAAAGCCAGTTCGTCCGCCGCGAAATACCGCCCGACGAGCTCCTCGAACAGCGCGCCCGTGACCGGGGTGTATTCGCTGGTCTTGACGATCGCACGGTTGCCGGCCGCGAAGATGCCCGCAAGCGGCGCCATGATAAGGTTGACCGGGAAATTCCACGGCGCGATCACCCCGACCACGCCCTTGGGCTGATATTCGACCCAGGCCTTCGCGCCGAGCAGCCCGAGTGGGAACTGGACCGCGCGCCGCTCCGGCTTCGCCCAGCGGTCGAGATGCTTGATCGCATGGGTGATCGGCCCGATCGATCCGGCGATGTCGGTGATCATCGATTGCTCGCGGCTCCGGTGCCCGAAATCCTCCGACAGCGCGTCGCAGAACCGTGTGGCGGACTCGCGGATCATCGCCGCGGCCCGTTTCAGCCGGTCCTTGCGGACCGACAGCGGCTCGGGCATCGCCGCCATCGATGCCGCGCGTTGCGCCGCCAGGATCGCCGTCATGTCGGTCATCGCCATCTCCCATCCGGCGCACCCGCCCGGCCCGGTTCCAATACCAGCGTCATGCCGCCTGCGCCTGCCGCTTCGCAAGCGGGTTGCATACCGCCCATGCGACATCGACGAGATGATAGAACGGCTCACCCTCCTTCCTGAAATGGGGTCCGCGCGACCTGGCGCTCGCGGGCGGTTATTCCAGGCGCGCCGGAGGCTTGGCGTGACCTGTCGGCGCATTCTATGCGTCGGCAGATGACGCATATGAAAGAGAACGACCATGCGGCCTCCACGCCGCCTCGCCATCTGGCCGCGCGTGCAGCCGGCCTCGCGCTCGGTGTGGTGGCCGGTCTTGTGCTGTTTGCCAGGCTCGCGGCGAACCGCGTGGAACGCCGCGTGCCCGCCGACGGCAGGTTTATCGATATCGACGGGCGACGCGTGCATTATCTCGAAAGTGGAACGGGCCCGGCGATCGTGATGATCCACGGGCTTGGCGGGCAGATGCGTAACTTCGGCTATGCGTTGCTCGACCGACTGCGTGCGGATCACCGCGTGATCCTGATCGACCGCCCGGGCTCGGGCTATTCAGCGCCGATCGCGCAGGCCAATATCCGTGCACAAGCCGCGCATGTTGCGGCGTTCATCACCGCGATGGGGCTCGACCGGCCGCTCGTCGTCGGCCACTCGCTGGGCGGCGCGATCGCGCTCGCGCTGGCGCTCGATCATCCGCAGCAGCTCGGCGGGCTCGCACTGATCGCACCCTTGACCCAGCCGCTCGCCACCGTGCCGCAGATCGTCGCGACGCGCGCTATTGGTACGCGCGCGATGCGCAGCGCGCTGGCATGGACGGTCGCCACGCCTGCGGCGCTGCTCGCGCGACCCAGCGGCGCGCGGATGGTCTTCGCACCCGATCCGGTACCCGACGATTTCGCCACGCGCGGCGGCGGCGCGCTGATCGGTCGCCCATCGGCCTTTGCCGGAGCAGCGGCAGATCTCGCCGCGGCAAATGCCGATCTGCCGGCCATGGTCGCGCGCTATCCCTCACTGTCCGTTCCAACCGCGATCCTTTTCGGACGCGACGACGCAGTGCTCGATCCGTTGGCGCACGGCCAGGGTCTCGCCGACGCCTATCCCGGCGCAGCGCTCACGCTGGTCGCGGGCGGCCACATGATCCCCGTGACACGACCCGATGACGTGGTCGCATGGCTTTCCACGCTGACCAAGCCGGGAGCCCCCGTCTGAGGCGCTCGCAAACCGTCAGCTGCGATACCGGGCCTCGACGAGGTCGAGCTCACGGACCAGCTTGCGGATCGTCGCACTGCCGATCCGGCGATCGCGCGCGAGATCGACGATCGTGCTGCGTTCGGCCTGGAGCGCGACGAGCTTGAAGTCCCGCTCGATCCGGTCCTGCACCCGCGCGGCCGCGGACGCCTTGGCAGAACCGCTGCGGCTGTCGATCCGGTCGCGATAGATGTCCATCACCCGGCCACCCGCCGCCGCATAGAAATCGCCGTCGCCCATCCGTTCGGCCAGCTCATGCTGCGACCGCTCGACCGCGCGGATCGCCGCTTCCGCCGCCGCGACCCGCGCCGCGTCCTCTTCCGCCAGCAACGACGGCTCGGGCGGCATCGTCAGGCCGTTGAGGAGGATCGGCAAGCCGACGCTCGCCAGCACCAGCGACACGATGATCACCCCCGCGGCGAGGAATATGGCAAGGTCGCGCGCCGGAAACGCGGTGCCGTCGTCGAGCACGAGCGGGATCGTCAGGACACCTGCCAGCGTGATCGCCCCGCGGACACCCGCCAGCGACATCGCCGCGACCACCCGCCAGTCCGGGCTGTGGACCGTCACCCCGTCACGATAGCGTCGACGCAGCAACGTCAGCCGCAGCGATACCCAGACCCAGACGAACCGCAGCGCGGCGAGCCCGGCGACGATCGCGAGGACATAGGCAGCTAGCCAGAGAGTGCTGTCATGCCCCGTCATCTTGACCGTCGTCCTGGCACCCGCAAGGATCGCCGGCAGCTGTTCGCCGAGCAGCACGAAGATGATGCCGTTGAGCGCGAACTGGATCGTGTCCCACACCGAGTTGCGCCGCATCCGCGTATTGGGCAGCGCCTGACGCGATATCTCGGCATAGGTCATCGTCACGCCCGCCGCGACGGCCGCGAGGATCCCCGACGCGTGGAGATGTTCGGCGAGCAGATAGGAACCGAATGGGATCAGCAAGCTGACGAGGATCTGCGACCCCGATTCCTCACCGAACCGCCGCGATACCCATGCTTTGGCGCGCGTAACCGCGAGCGTCAGGCCGACGCCCACGACGATGCCTGCGCCGGCAACCCAGACGAAGTTGATCGCGGCGGAGGACGGCGAGAAGGATCCGGTCAGCGCCGCGGCGATCGCGAAGCGCAGGCAGACGAGGCCCGACGCATCGTTCAGCAGCGATTCCCCTTCGAGGATGTGCATCATCCGCTTCGGGATCGGGACGCGCGCGGCGATCGCCGAGACTGCGATAGGATCGGTCGGCGAGACGACCGCGGCGAGCGCGAACGCGACGGCGAGCGGCATCGCCGGGATCATCCAGTGGATGAACAGTCCCATGCCGATCACCGTGATCAGGACCAGCCCCAGCGCCAGTTCGACCACGGTCGAAATGTCCTTCAGCAGCTCGTCTTTCGGAATCCGCCAGCCATCGAGGAACAACAACGGTGGCAGGAACAGCAGCAGGAAGAGTTCGGGATCGAGCGCAACCCGGTACGACGTCGACAAACCGATGACCGCACCGAGCATGATCTGCACCAGAGGCGTCGGCACCGGCACGGGGAGCATTCGCGAAATGGACCCGCTCAGGACGACCGCGAGCAGGAGGAACAGAACGATCGATACAGCTTCCAAAAGATACTCCCGCTTGGCGTCAGGTCCTTCCTAACCGGCACACGCCACAAACGACACCCCCTTGGACACCACGATCGTCAGTCGACCGTCACGAGGCCGGCGGCAAAGGCGATCCGCAGCGCCTCCGACAGGCTGCGTACGCCGAGCTTGTCCATCAGATTGGCGCGGTAAATCTCGACGGTCCGCGGGCTCAAGCTCAGCGCATGCGCAATCACCTTGTTCGGCTGGCCGTCGATCAGTCCCATCAGCACGTCGGTCTCGCGCATCGAGAGCCGCGCGATCCGCTGACGCGCCGCCTGGGTCCGGTCCGCGGCCGCGGTTTCGGTTTCGAGCCGCGCAAAACCTTCGTCGACCGTGCGCAGCAGGATGTGCGGATCGCACGGCTTCTCCAGAAACTCGAGCGCGCCCGCCTTCATCGCCTCGACGGCGAGCTGCACGTCGCCCTGCCCGGTCAGGATGATCGGCGCAAAATGCGGTGCGAACGGCACAAGCTTTCGCAACACCTCAAGCCCGGTGGTTCCGGGCATATGATGGTCGAGCAGCACGATACCCGGGTCGAGGCTGCTGAGCTCGTCCAGAAACGCATCCCCGGAGCGAAAGCCGCGGATCAGCAGGTTCGGACGGGTCGACAGCAGCCCCTGCACCGATGCACGGACGGCGTCGTCATCGTCGACGACATAGACGGTACGCATCCAGACATCCTTTCACGGCTTATTCCAAACAGACATGCGGCACGGTGAAGCGAAAGCAGGCGCCACCGCCCGGGGCATTGAAGCCGACCAGCTCCCCGCCATGCGCTTCGACGATGCGGCGGCAGATCGACAGGCCGAAGCCCATGCCCCCCTCCCCCTTCGATGACGTGAAGGGCGTGAACATCCGCGACAGGATCGCATCGGGCAAGCCGGGACCATTGTCGCAGATGCTGATCTCGACGAGCGCCGCTTTGTTCAACCGCGCCTCGATGAGGACGCCGCGCGCGCCGTCGGGCGATGTCGCCAATGCTTCGAACGCGTTGCGGAGCAGGTTGACGACCACCTGCTGCACCTGGATCCGATCCGCGAGCATGAAGTCGGCGTCGGGGGACAGCGCGAAGCTCAGCTCGATATCGGCATGCTGTCCACCGGACGTCAGCAACGTGACGGCCTCACGCAGTGTCGCCTCCACGGGCTCGATCCGCATCTCGGACTCGCGCTTGGCGATGAACTCGCGAAGCCGGTGGATGATGTCTCCTGCCCGCAGGGCCTGCGTGTTCGCTGATATCAACGTGGCCTTGAGCCGGTCGCCATCCATGCCGGCGCCGCTGTCGAGGAGCAATTCGGCGGTCGTGACGAAGTTCGCGATCGCAGCGAGCGGCTGGTTGAGTTCATGCGCGAGCGCCGCAGCCATTTCGCCGACCGCGTTCAACCGGATGACCTGCATCAATTCCCGCCGGACGAGGCTCAGCCGCTCTTCCGCGGCGATCCGTTCCGAAATGTCACGGACGAACCCCGTCAGCACGCGTTCGCCGTCGACCAGCGCTTCGCCGACATGCAGCTCTACCGGGAAGCTGCTCCCGTCCGCGCGCCGCGCGGTGGTGAGCCGGCCATGACCAACGCCACGCCGATCGCCCGAGGCCGGATAACGCCGTAAATACCCCTGCTGCCACGCCTCACGCTCGCCCGGGATCAGGGTCTGCACGTTCAATCCGATCGCCTCGGCGGCGCTATAGCCGAAGATGAGTTCGGCGGCGGCGCTGAAGGAGCGGATGGCGCCGGCCTCGTCGATGACGATCATCGCGTCGGGCACGGTTTCGAGGATCGACCGCAGCTGTGCCTCGCGCACCCGAAGCGCCGCCTCGCGCTCCTCGTGCCGCGTTATGTCCAGCGTGATCCCCGTGGTCCGGACCATCGCGCCTGCCTGATCGTAGAAGCAGCGCGCAGAGCCTTCGAGGAAACGCTGCGTGCCGTTGGGCAGTCTCAATCGATAGGTGAAACTGATGCGCGGTGCGCGCATGCCGACGGTTTCGGCGATCGTGCGCTCGACCTCCGCCAGGTCGTCCGGGTCGATCAACGCCGCCCAGCTCGGATAATCGTGCAGGCTTCCCGCGGGCAGCCCCAGACGCTGCTCGGACCCTGCGGTCCAGGTCAGCGCCCCCGTTGCGATTTCCCATTCGAAGACCCCGATCTCGTGCGCACTGCTGGCGAGCGCGAGACGCTCCTCGCTCTTGCGCAGCGCGGCCTCGATCTCGAGCCGGGTGCTGATATCGGTCATCGACAGGACGAGGGCCGGCGCACGGGCCAGCTTCTCGACCCTGCGCGCCTGCTCGATCACGTGCACCGCGCTGCCGTCGCGTCGGCGCTCGATCAGTTCACGCTCGCCATCGGCATGCGGGCAGCCCGTCGCCAAGCTGCCGTCGGCGGTGCACGACGCGAGCAGTACATGCTTCTGCCTGCCGAGCGCCTCGTGCGCACGCCACCCGTATAATTCCTCGCACCCGCGCGACCAGTGGATGATCCGGTCATCGGTATCGACCAGCGCCATCGGTGCGGCGTTCAATGCCTCGGTCAGCTCGGACAACGCGGCGCGATGCCGCGCTGCGCTCCGCACCGTCCAGGTGACGAGCGCGCTGACCACCACGAAGTTCAGCGTAACGGTCATCAGTTCGCCCCAGACCGCTGACACCCCGGCAAGCTCGATGCTCGCCATTTCCACGAGCGGCGCTAGCACCGGTACGACCAGCAGCAGTGGCAGGACAAGCCGCAGCATGTGCCATTCGGGCGACCAGGCACCGGGCTCGTCCAGATCATCACTTCGCCAGGCAAGTACCGCCAGGGCCAGCAGCATCGCGCCGATCGCGGATGGCAGGGACGTCGACGACAGATGCCACCCGGTCGCATGCAGGGCCGGGAGCATCGGGATCAACAATAAGGCTGTGCTTGCAGTCACCAAACTGCCGCCTGCGAGTGCCGCCGCCAGCCGTCCATAGGAGCGGGTATTTGCCGCGGCTGCGCCGATCGCGACGGGCAATGCGACGAGTATGAGATCGGCGACAATGCCCGGCCCCGTCATCGCGCGATCAAAGGCTGTCCGGACATCGTCCGCAAACAGCCACCCATCGATTCCATGGCTCCCGGCCGGCAGGACCAGTTGGACGAACAGGCGCTCAAGACCAATGGCGATCGGCACGGCGAGCAGCGGCATGGCCCGGCGACTGGAATGTCCGCGTGACAATATCAGGGTCGCCGCCGCCATGCAGGCAAAGGCAATGCAGCCGAACGGCGGCATTGGCTCGACCAAACCGAACGTCGTCAGCACGGGAATCCGCAGCATCCACCCGATCATCGGGACCGTCGCACACGCAAAGACAGCCGCGATGCACAACCCGGCCACAGTACGGCCCGGCTGGCTCATTTTCGAAACGGAATCGTCTTGCGTTGAAGTCTCCATGCTATCCGGCAAATATATGCCAATACTGTATTATTACCTAGCTCATTGGCGAATATATTGACCCATAATGACGGGCAGTTCCACCATTATGGTCAGCTGCGAAAATGCGTCCATCCCGCGACTTCGGAACGACCCGGCGACCCGTCTCAGGATAGGCCGGCGCGCCTAAGCATCGGTAAACGTCACCAAATATCAGTGCGCGACCTGGTGCCGCGGTCGCGTCAAACCGGCACCCTGCCCCTTTGACGACGATCAATGCCGCGGTTCGCCATGACGGGCAGAGCGATGACCGGAGGAGCCGGCATGACGGACGGGCACGGCACGAAGCAGGACGGCACGGCGCAGCGCGTCGATCGGGCATCGCGCGACGGCGAGTCGTCCCCGGTTCCAGCGTGTCGTCACTGGCATGTCATCCGCGACGACGATCTTGCGGACCTGTTGTCCGCGCATGCCGATCTGCGAAGCCTGTGCAGCATCCTCGAACATTGCGCAGACTGCTTGCCCGTCAGACCCTCGGCACGCGATGCGGACTGGATTTGTGCGCGACTGGCCTTGGTGACCGAACGGCACGACGATGGCCTCGAGCCGACGCTCGACACGCTGTTCCGGCGAACCCCGTCACAGCCGCTGATCGGCGTGCTGCTCGATCATGTCGCCGCACACCGCGCGACCGACGCCGTCTACGCACAGGATCTCATCGTCGCACTCGATCCGCGTTCGATCGAAGCCGACCGGTTCGCGCCCGACATGCTCGGCTATATGTTGCGATGCTTCTTCGACGGCTGCCGGCATGCCACCGACTTCACCGAACTGGCGATCCTGACCTTGGGACATGCCCGCCTCACGCGCGCCGCCAGGATGCGGCTGACCGACAGCCTGGCGGGTAGCACTTGACCCTGAGCACAGCCTGCTGTCGCTCCCGGCGTCGCTATGCCGGATCGGCGCGCGCCGCGAGAGCATCGCGGTCGACAATGGTGATGGCTCTTCCGCCGGGCAAGCCGATGACGCCGCGAGTCTTCAGCTGCGTCATCTGCCGGCTGACGGTTTCGATCGTCAGCCCCAATATGTCGGCGATCTGCCCCCGCGAAAGCGGGAGGTCGAACGTGACCGGCCCGCTGGGCGTTCCCCTGCAACCGGTCGCCGGGGCACGGGCCGCCATATCGACGAGAAACCCCGCGACCTTCTCGCTCGCCGATTTGCGCGCGAGCGTCAGCATGCGCGATCGTGCTTCGTCGAGTGCGGCAAGCGTGCGTTGCAGCAATAGCCGCTCCATCCGCGCATGATCGGTCAGTACGCGCTCGAACGACGCCCGCGGAAAGATGCACACTTCGGCGTCGGTCAGCGCCGACACGCTGAAATCCGCCTGCCCGGGATAGGGCTGCCCGACAAAGTCGGCGGGATATAGGAGCCCGACAATCTGCTCGCGACCGTCACCGCTCGAGGCGACGAGCTTGAGCACGCCCGACAGCAGGTTGGCGCACAGGATATTGTCCTCGCCCGCCCAGATCAGCGTCTCGCCACGCCGCACGATCCGCCGCCGACCCAGGGTATTGAGCGCATGCAGTTCGCTGTTGGTCAGGCTTCCGCAGAGCGACTGATCGCGGACCGCACAGTCGACGCAGATGGTTGCAGCAAGCATGACGAGAGATATAGCGCCCGGTCGCCGAATTGACCGCATCAATTCGGCGCCGACTGGTCAATATCGCCGGACGGGGCGGGCAGGATATGTTGCCCGTCACTGTCTACGGCATGTCCGATACGTCGATCTCGTCATCGGCCGGCAGGGAAAACTCATGCCACATGCCGTTCAGCACTCCGAAGCCCAGCGCAAGGCCGAGGCCCAATACCCAACTGAAATACCACATTATCTATCGTCCTTGGCGCATGGAGTGATCAGTAGAAATCGGGATTGGTCGCGACCTCGTGCGCGGTGACCCGGCCCCACATCAGCTTGAAGGCCCATGCGGTGTAGGCGAGGACGATCGGCAGGAAGACGACAGTGACGAACAGCATGATCCCGAGTGTCTTTTCGGACGATGACGCATTCCAGACCGTCAGGCTCGAATGCGCATCGATGCTGGACGGCAGGATGTAGGGAAACATCGACAGCCCGACGGTCGCAATGATCCCCACCGCCGATGCCGAGGATCCCGCAAATGCCGCACTCTCGATCCGTCGGCGTATCCCGATCAGCGCGACCACCGCGCCGCCGAATCCCAGCAGCGGGGCAATCATCATCCAGGGATGGAGTGCATAGTTCGCCAGCCACGCGCCCGCAGCGATTTCGCTCGTCGTGCGCAGCGGATTGGACGGCCCCGCCGGATCGATGGTCCCGACGATGCGGAACCCGATATCGGTCCAGGCGACGAACGCCCAGCCGGCCGCGAACAGGACCAGTGACAGCATGCCGGCCAGCGTCCCGAACCGCGTCGCGCGGTCATGGACGGGGCCATGCTCGACCTTGATCGCCAGCCACGCGCTGCCGTGCAGGACCAGCATCGCGACCGACAACAGGCCGCAGATCAGCGTGAAGGGCGTGAACAGCCCGAGGAAACTGCCGTCGAAAAAGGCGCGCAGATCGCTGTCCAGCCGGAACGGCGCCCCCGACAGGACATTGCCGACCGCGACCCCGAAGACGAGCGCCGGCACGACGGCCCCGATGAACAGCGCCCAGTCCCATCCGGACCGCCACCGCGGATCCGGCCGCTTCGAGCGGTATTTGAACCCGACCGGTCGCAGGATCAGCGCCGCGAGCACGAGGAACATCGCGAGGTAGAAGCCGGAAAAGCTGACCGCATAAACGAACGGCCAGGCGGCAAAGATCGCGCCGCCACCCAGGATGAACCAGACCTGGTTCCCCTCCCAGGTCGGACCGACCGAGTTGATCACCATCCGGCGCTCGGAATCGGTCCGTGCGACGAACGGCAGAAGCGTGGCGACCCCGAGGTCGAACCCGTCGGTCAGCGCGAAGGCAATGAGCAACACTCCCATCAGCCCCCACCACAATATGCGCAGCGTCTCATAGTCAAACATCGGATCGTGCCTTTCGGATCAGGCGAGAAGGGGTCAGGCGGGGATCGGATCGGCAGCAACGGGGCGCGCGGCACCGCGCCCTGCCGGTCCGGCATCGGGCACCGGATAGGCATCCTCGTCATGCTCGAACGGCCCCTTGCGGATCGTCGCGAGGATCAGACGGACCTCGATGACCGCGAGCGTCCCGTAGATTGCGGTGAAACCGATGATCGTCGTCCACAGTACGCCGCGCGTCAGCGAGGATGCGGCAAGGAAGGTCGGCAGCACGCCCTCGATCGCCCAGGGCTGGCGGCCGATCTCGGCAAGCATCCAGCCCAGCTCGATCGCGATCCAGGGCAAGGGGATCGCGAGCACCGCGAGTTTCAGGAACCACCGCGTCTGCGTGTGCAGGCGGAGCGACGTCAGGACGAACGCCGAACCGAACAGCGCGATCATCAGGACCCCGATCGCAGCCATGATCCGGAAGCTCCAGAACATCAGCGGCACGTTCGGCACCACGTCCCACGCGGTCGTGGCGATCAGCGCTGGGCTGGCAGTGCGCGGGTCCGCGACATGCTGCTTCAGCAGCAAGGCATAGCCCAGATCACGCTTGTGCGCCTCGAACCGTGCACGCTGCACGACGTTGGCAGGGTCGGTCTTGAGCCGTTCGACCGCGTCATAGGCGACCACGCCCGACGTGATCCGCTCCTGCGCCTTGAGCACCAGTTCGGACATGCCGGTGACGGTGCCGTCGAGGCTGCGCGTCGCGATCAGCCCGAGGACCCAGGGGATCTGGACCTCATACCGGGTTTCACGGGCGGCGACGTCGGGTACGCCGAATAGCGTCAGACCGGCCGGCGCGGGTGCCGTGTGCCAGGCCGCCTCGATCGCGGCGAGTTTCATCTTCTGGTTGTCGGTCAGGGCATAGCCGCTCTCGTCACCCAGCACGACGACCGACAGCGATGCGGCCAGGCCAAAGGCTGCCGCCACCGTCATCGATCGCCGTGCCACGCCCTTGTAGCGATCGGTGAGCAACCAGAAGGCGCTGATGCCCAGCACGACCACCGCCGCGCAGACATAGCCCGCGCTGACCGTGTGGACGAACTTGGCCTGCGCGATCGGGTTGAACAGGACGGCGCCGAAATCGGTCACCTCCATCCGCATCGTTTCCGGATTGAACGTCGCGCCGACCGGATTCTGCATCCAGCCGTTCGCGATCAGGATCCACAGCGCGGACAGGTTGGTGCCCAGCGCCACCATGGCCGTGACGAGCAGATGCCCGAGCTTCGACAGCCGCCCCCAGCCGAAGAACATGATGCCGACGAACGTCGCTTCGAGGAAGAACGCCATCAGCCCCTCGATCGCGAGCGGCGCGCCGAATATGTCCCCGACATAATGCGAGAAATACGACCAGTTCGTGCCGAACTGGAATTCCATCGTCAGCCCCGTAGCCACCCCCAGCACGAAGTTGATCGCGAAGATCCGCCCCCAGAAGCGCGTGATCACGCGCCAGATCGGCCGGTTCGTCATGACATAGACCGATTCCATGATGACCAGCATCATCGACAGGCCCAGCGTCAGCGGCACGAAGAGAAAATGATAGAGCGCGGTGAGCGCAAACTGCAGCCGCGACAGGTCGATGACCCCGAGGTCCATGGAACGGTCTCCCCCCCGGCGAACATGCCGGTTTGGTCGGGGCGTAAGTGGCGCGGCCGGTGAGAACATTGACCGCGGTCAAAGACCAGACGAACGGCAATACGCGACAAGCCTGTCCATGACGGCACTATCTTCGAGCGACCTCGCATCCACCGACCCGACGCCCCGCGCGCGTCGCCAGTGGCTCAAGACCATCGCCCAGGGCGGTCGACGCGGCGATGCGGCGGCGGCGTGGCTCATGCTCGACAGCATTGCCGCGATCGGCTTTGCCGGCGGCCTGGCGGGGGCGATCGTCGCGGTTCCGGCCGGCGCCGCCGCGGTCCTGCCCTGGGCAATGCTCGTCGTCCTGTCCGGCGGCCTTCGCGGTCTCGTCGTCATGCTCGCGACGCGCACGGGCGCCCGCCAGGCCGAAGACGCCAAGGTGACGTTGCGTCGCCGGATCGTCGCATCGGCGCTGCACCGCGCCCCCGGTGCGCCGACGACCACGGGTATCCTGATGGCCGCGGTGGTGGACGAGGTGGACGCGCTCGACGGCTATATCGCGCGCTTCCTGCCCGCGCGCAAAGCGGGCGCCATCGCACCCTTCCTGATCCTGCTCGCGACCGTGTTGGCCAGCCCCGTCGCCGCGGGCATCCTGGTCGTGACGCTCATACCGTTCATCGTCGCGATGGCGCTTGCGGGGGGTGCGGCCGCGGACAAATCCCGGCGCCAGTTCACCGCGCTGGCCCGGCTGACAGGGCGGTTCGCGGATCGGGTCCGCGCACTACCGGTCGTCCTTGCGTTCGGCGCCAAGGACCGCGAGGCCCGCGCGCTGGGGATCGCAGCAGACGAACTGGCGGCGCGGACGATGGGCGTGCTGCGCGTCGCCTTCCTGTCCTCGGGCGCGCTGGAGTTCTTCGCCGCGCTCTCGGTCGCGCTGGTCGCGGTCTATTGCGGGTTCAACCTGCTCCACCTCCTGCCCTTCCCGGTGCCCGAGCAGCTCGATCTCGGCCGCGCCTTCTTCGTCCTCGCGCTCGCACCCGAATTCTACGCACCGATGCGACGTCTCGCCGCCGCCTATCACGACAAGCAGACGGCCGAGACGGCGGCGGATCGCCTGATCGCCCTCCCCGCGCCCGCCTCTCCCATGCCGGCGTCGCTGCCATCGACGCCGCACGCACTGCGGCTCGAAATACCCGCTCTTCCCGCACTGGCGTTCAGGTCGGTCGCGATCCGCTATCCCGGCGCGGGACGGGACGCCGTGTCCGGCCTGTCGTTCGACGTCCCGCCCGGCCGCATCGTCGTGCTGACCGGACCATCGGGCAGCGGCAAGACCAGCGCGCTGCACCTGCTGCTCGGCCTCGCCCCGCTGGTCGCGGGCGATGTCCTGATCGACGGCCAGCGACTCCCACCCGGCGGCTCGCTCGCGCCGCGCGCATCCTGGGCTGGCCAGCATCCGTTGATCATCGCCGGCACGATCCGCGAAAACCTGCGCCTTGCCTGCCCCGACGCCACCGACGATGCGATCGACCGCGCGGTGGTGCAGGCCGGTCTTCGGCCAATGCTGATGGCACGCGGCGGCGGTCGGATGGCGGCCGGTCTCGACACGCGGCTCGATGCGCGCGGCGGCGGGCTGTCCGGTGGCGAACGGCGGCGGCTTGCCCTGGCGCGCGCCATGCTCAAGCCTGCACCGATCCTGCTGCTCGACGAACCGACGGCGCATCTCGATGCACTGTCGGAGATTGCGCTGGTAACGACGATCGCGGCGGCCTGTCGCGGCCGGACGACGCTGATTGCGACGCATAGCGACCGCCTGGCCGGCATCGCCGATCATGTGGTCCGGCTTGGAGACCCCGCATGAACGGTCCACTCGACAGGTTGCTCGCGCAGGAGCGAGGTGCGCAGCGCCCAATCCTCGCACGCGCCGCGCTGCTCGCCGCAATCGTCGCGGCAGCGTCGGTCCTGCTGCTCGGGCTGTCGGGCTGGTTCATCACCGCCGCCGCGATCGCCGGTCTGGCGGGCCCGGCGGCAGCGCTCGCGTTCAACTACATGTTGCCGAGCGCGGGAATCCGGCTTCTCGCCATCCTGCGGACCGGCGCACGTTACGGCGAGCGCCTCGCCAGCCACGAGGCGGCGTTCGGCGCGCTCGCGCGGATCCGCCCGGCCATCTTCCGGGCGCTCGCAGCACAGCCCGCTGGGACCGCGCTCGCCTTCGGGACGGGCGAGGCGACCGCCCGGCTGATCGGCGACGTCGATGCGATGGAGATGCAGTTCGTACGCCAGTCCGCGCCCTGGGGCGTCGCCGCGGCGCTGATCACGGGGCTTGGGCTCGTATCGCTGGGCAGCGTCGCAGCCTCGATCGCCACCGCCTGTTGCATGGCGGTGCTCCTCATCGTTGCCGACCGGCTTGCCCGTCGTAGCGCGCCGCTCGGCCAGGCGGTGCAATATGCTGCCGGGGCACTTCGCGAGACGTTCGCAGGCCTTGCCGATGCCGCCCCCGAACTGCGATGCTTCGGGCTCGAGCCCTGGGCCGCTGCGCAGGTCGACGATCGAAGCCGTGCGCTCGCCGCCGCGCAGCGTGCGCAGGCAGAAGCCGCCGGATGGCTGGACCTGCTGCACGCGACGGCCGTCGGTATCGCCGCCGCCGGCGCCGCGATCCTGTCGGCCGGATCGGGGGCGCCACGGGCTGCGCTGGCGGCGCTGGCAGCGGCGATGACGATCGATGCGGGCACGCCGGTGTTGCGCGCGATGATCGAGCGGGGCCGCATGCGCGCGGCACGCGACCGGCTCGACGATATCCTGGAAACGCACGAGAGCGCAGAGACTTACCTGGAGAATGCATCTTCGCTTGCTTTGCCGAACACGGCCGGTCCTAGCCGTAGCGCACTGCACTTCGTCCTGCCGGCGGGGACGTGTCACGTGCAGCACGGCGATCGGGTCGCGCTGACCGGCCCCTCGGGGATCGGCAAGACGACGCTCGTGGAAAAGATGCTGTCGTTGCGGCCGAGCGCGCCTGGCGATATCTGGCTGGACGGAGATGATATCGGCCTGATCCCGGCAGAGATATCGCGGCGGAGCTTCGCCTGGTCACCACAGGATGCCGCGCTGCTGTCGGGAACGGTGCGCGACAATCTAATGCTGGCCAACCCGGATGCCGACGATGCCACGCTGTGGCGGGCGCTGCACGACGCGGTGCTCGACGGTCGGGTTCGCGCGCTCGATAACGGACTCGACGCGTGGGTCGGTGAAAACGGCGCACGGCTGTCGGGCGGGGAGCGGCGCCGTCTCGCGGTGGCGCGCGCCTATTGCTCGCTCGCGCCATGGCTCGTGCTCGACGAGCCGAGCGAAGGGCTGGACCGCACGACCGAAAAGCTGCTCGCGGTCCGACTGGCGCAGCGCCTCGACACGACCGGACAGGGGCTGATCCTTGTGAGCCACCGCCCGGCGCTCGTCGCCCTCTGCCCGCGGCGTTTCGACCTGACACAGGCAAGATCGGACCGGCGCAGCGCCGCCTAGTACCAAATCTCGGGGGCTGTCGCTCAGCCTGCCGCGGCCCGCGCGAGCAGCGCCCGATCGAGGATGATGACGCCGCGCCCGCCCGGCAGGGCAACGACCTCGCGGCGCTTCAGGGACGTCATCTGCCGGCTGACGGTCTCGATCGTCATCCCCAGCAGTGCGCCGACCTCCGACCGGCTCATCGGCAGGTCGAAGCGGGCCGGGCCCGGCTGACCCATCCGCCGTGCCATTTCCAGCAGGAACGTGGCGATCCGCGCGCCCGCGGCCTTGCGTCCCAGCATCAGCATCCACATCCGCGCGTCGTCGAGCGCACCGAGCGCGCGGTGTAGCAACAGGCGTTCCATCGCCGGATGCGCGTCGAGCATCTTTTGCAGCGCCGCGCGCGGGTACACGCACAGCTCCGCATCGGTGATCACCCGGATCGTCTCGTTCGCGGTGTCGGCAAACAGGTCGCCGACGAAATCTCCGGCAAAGGCGAGGCCGACAATGTGTTCGCGCCCCCCCGGCCCCGCGCGCATCGCCTTCAGCACCCCCGACACGACGGTGGCACAGATCGCGTTCGGATCCCCGCTCCAGACCAGCACCTGCCCCGCCGGCATCGTCCGCCGCCGGCCGATCCCGTGCAGCGCGACCAGGCCCGCGTCTTCGAGCGTCGCACACAGCGCATCCTCGCGTACGTTGCAGGCGGCACAGCGCGGCGGCAGCGTCACGATCGCCCCGCCAGCCGCACTAGACCGCATGGCTGAACCGTGCCGACGCGGTCTGCCGGTACGCGTCCAGCCTGCTCGCAATGACGCGCGCATAGGGAAGCGCGTCTTCGCTCAGGCGGAGCACGCTCCCCTCCCAGGCGATCAGCCCGTACCGTTCGAACGGCGTCAGCCGCATGCGAATATCGGCCGCGCCATCCAGCGAGGTCAGGTCTGCCGTGCCCCGGGTCAGGATCGTCTCGATCGCCCGGCCGCGCAGCCTGTCTTCGGGGCTGCGCCGCAGCCCGCGACAGGTTGCCAGGGTTCCGGCATCGATCCGCATGCCGTAGCGCCCCGTATTCTTCTCGGTCTGCAGGATGCGGTCGGGAAAGTCGCTGATCGCGCTGGCGCCAAGACCGATCAGGATCTCCGCCGGGTCTTCGGTAAATCCCTGGAAGTTGCGGTGCAGGCCGCCGCTCGCCGCCACCTGCGCGAGCGCATCGCCCGGTCGGGCGAAATGGTCGAACCCGACCGGATCATAGCCGGCATCGACCAGCATGCGATGCGCGAGGGCCGCCTGCGCAAAGCGCTCCGCCGTCCCGGCCAGCCCGTCCGCGACGATACGTCTCTGGCGCGGTACGAGGTGCGGGACGTGCGCATAGCCGAACACCGCGAGCCGCTCGGGGGCCATCGCGATGCTCTCGACGATGCTGGCGCGCAGGCTTTGCTCGGACTGTTGCGGCAGGCCATACATGAGATCGAAATTGATCGACCCGACACCGGCATCGCGCAAAAGCGCGTTCGTGCGACGAATATCCTCCGACGGCTGCACACGCCCGATCGCCGCCTGGACCTGCGGGTCGAGCGTCTGGACGCCGAGGCTGACCCGCGACACCCCTGCTCGCCCGATCGCCCCCGCCCAGTCGCGGTCGAAGCCACGCGGATCGACCTCGACCGATAGTATCGCATCGGTGCAGTCGAACGCCGTCCTGACGCTTTCGACGAGCCGGAGAAACGCCGCCGGCGGAATCGCGTTCGGACTGCCGCCGCCGAACGCGATCCGTCCCACGCGGACGCCAGTCACCCGCTGCGCAACGAGTGCGATCTCGCGTTCGAGCCGTTCGACATAGGTGGCGAGCCGCGCGGCGCGGTTCGCCGCCCCCGTGTTGCATCCGCAATACCAGCATATGTCCCGGCAATAGGGGATGTGCAGATACAGCGAAACGACCGTCCCCGGCACCATGCCCCCCAGCGCCTCCTCCATGTCGGCCGGGCCGACATCGTTGCCGAATTCGGCAGCGGTCGGATAGCTGGTGTAGCGCGGCACGGGTGTCGCGAGCAGTTCGGGGTGATAGGTCCACATGCGACGATGGGTGCGATGTCCCCTTCGACTGGTCTTTGATCGGCATCAAATCCGCGTTTGGCCGTGATCAACGCCCCCGCCTCGCCGTACGCCTAGCCCGAACGCATCCCAATCAGGAGTCGGGCAATGAAGCATCTTTCCATCGGCGTAGTTCTAGCCGCCGCCGGCCTCGGCATCGCCACGCCGGCCATGGCGCAGGACCCGGCACCGCGCACCGGTATCCAGGCGGGCGACGTGCTCGTCCGCCTGCGCGCGATCCTCGTCGCGCCGAACGAACGCTCGGGCGGGATCCTCCCGACCTTCCCCGGCGAGCGCGTCAGCGTCGACAACAGCGCGATGCCCGAGGTCGACGTCACCTATATGGCCACCGACCAGATCGGCTTCGAACTGATCGCCGCGACGACCAAGCACAGCGCCAGCGGGCGTAGCGGGACGACCGGATCGATCGGCAAGCTGGCCTCGACCTGGGTGCTGCCCCCGACGCTGACCGCGCAATATCACCTCAACCCGCGCGGCTCGATCCGTCCCTATGTTGGAGCCGGACTGAACTACACGATGTTCTGGAACGAGGATGCCTCGGCGGGTCTCGAAAAGGCGGTCGGGCGGACGCGGGTGCGTATGAAGGACAGCTTCGGCTGGGCGGCGCAGGCCGGGGTCGATGTCGACATCACGCCGAAGGTCTTTCTCAACCTCGACGTCAAATATATCGACATCGACACGAGCGCCCGACTGCGCACGACGGCAATCGGTACGCAGACCGTGAAGATCAATCTCGATCCGCTCGTCTTCGGCGTCGGTCTCGGCCTGAGGCTTTAACCCACGGCCGAGCAGGACCGCGGGCCATCGCACCCGCGGTCCTAGTCGTCGAACGCCGCGACCGAGACGCGGGTGCCACGCAGGAACGCGTCGGCGACGAGCGTGAAGGGGGTCGTGTCGACCTCGCTGCGCCCGTCACGGACCAGGGCGGCGAAACGCGCGTAGAGCCCGGCATATTCGGCATCGTCATGCTCGCTGCTGCCCTCGGGCAGCGTGAGCACCGCGCCGCCTTTGGCGAGACGGAGCGTGCCGGCGTCGGTGTCGACGACGATGTCCCAGCTTTGCGGGCCGGTCTGACGCCAGTCGAGATCCATCGTGATCGGTGTGCCCGACGCACTGCGGAAAGCGAGATCGGCAGCAATGGGCGCGGCACGATTGGCCGGTGTCGACAGCGTCGCGGACTCGAGGAAGAACGGCTCGGGCAGGATCTCGGTCGCGATCGACAAGGCGTTGATGCCCGGATCGAATACGCCGAGCCCGCCGGGCTCCCAGATCCATGCCTGACCGGGATGCCAGACGCGGACGTCCTCGCGCCAGACGATCGACACGCGGTCGATGCGACGATCGGCCAGCCAGGCCTTGGCGGGCGCGACACCCGCGGCGAACCGCGAATGCCAGCCGGCAAAGAGCGTCGCGCCGGTCTGTGCGGCCTGAGCCTCGAGCGCATCAACCTCGGCGAGTGTCGCGCCCGGCGGCTTTTCGAGGAACACATGCAGGCCCTTATCGAGCGCCATCGCGGCGAGCGAATAGCGCACCTGCGGCGGCGTGCAGAGCGCGATCGCGTCGATCGCCGGACCGTCGGCGAGCAGCGCCTCCAGCGACTTGAAGTTGACGACGCCCTCGACGCCCGGATCCCGCGGGCTGACGCTGGCGACGAGCTCGAATTCGGCGTTGCACGCGATCGACGGGAGATGCTGGTCGCGTGCGATCTTGCCCATGCCGACAACGGCGATGCGGATACCCGCCACGCTCAAAGCGCCTTTACCGAGACCAACCGCGGTGCGGCCCTGGTCAGCGTGTTGCGCAGCGGCAGCGTGAAGGGCGCAGCCTCGATCTCGAACACGTCGCCTTCACGCGTCGTCACGCCCTCGGCGAACGACAGCGTCGCAGTCCCAAAGAAATGGACATGGATGTCGCCCGGGCGGCGGAACAGATCATATTTGAAATGATGCGCCTCGAGATTGGCGATGCTGTGCGACATGTTCGCCTCGCCCGACAGGAACGGCTTCTCCCACAGGACGGCGCCGTCGCGGTGGATCCGGCTCATCCCCTCGACATGCTCGGGCGGTGGGCCGACGAGCAACTCCGGGCCGAGCGACGCCTGGCGCAGCTTGGAATGCGCGAGCCAGAGGTAATTGTGCCGCTCGGTCACGTGATCGCTAAACTCGTTGGCCAGACACAGGCCGAGCCGGAACGGCGTGCCGTCAGCGCCGATCAGGTAGATACCGGCAAGCTCGGGCTCCTCGCCGCCATCTTCGGCAAAATCAGGCATCTCGAGCGCCGCGCCCGGCGCGACGAGCCCCGAACCGTCACCCTTGTAGAACCATTCGGGCTGCTGGCCGCACTCGCCCGGCGCCGGCTTGCCGCGCTCGACGCCTTCCAGGAACATCCGCATCGAATCGGTCTGCTTTTCCGCATCCGCCGCGGCACGGTGCATCTTGTCGCGGCCCTCGGCCGAGCCGAGATGCGTCAGCCCGGTACCCGTCATGACAACATGCGCCGGGTCGACATGATCGATCGGCGACATCAGCCGACCGGCAGCCAGTTCGGCCGCGATGTCGACGCTGGCGCCGGTGCCGCAGGCCGCGACCGTCGCGGCAAGATCGAGACCCTCCGCGATCGCGCGTTCGGCGAGCGCGCGAACGCTGTCGATGCCGGGAACGAACGTCGCCCCGGCGCTGGTGGCCGCGATCACCGATCGCGTGCCGTCGACGCCAACATGCTGCAACAGGCGCAAGCTCATCATCCTCTCCTTTCCGGGTGCCGCTGTTACGGTTCGCCCGGACGTCATCATGCAGGGAATTGGCGGGTCAGCCGGCGACGACGCCGTCGATCAGCCGCGGCGCGTCCGTGTCGTCACGTACGCATGCGGGCAGCAATTCCGGCAGCAAGTTCTGGTAAGATACCGGCCGCAGGAAGCGGTCGATCGCCAGGCTGCCGACCGAGGTCGTGCGACCGTCCGACGTCGCCGGGAACGGCCCGCCATGGACCATCGCATGCGCGACCTCGACACCCGTCGGCCAGCCATTGGCCAGGATCCGCCCCGCCTTGCGCTCGAGCAGCGGGATCAGGCGCGACGCCATCCCGGCATCGCCCGCGTCCATCTGAATCGTCGCGGTCAGCTGACCTTCCGCGGCGCGCAGCACGGCATGGAGCTCGTTCTCGTCTGCGCAGCGCACCAGCAGCGACGACGCCCCGAACACCTCATGCCCTAGCGCCGCGTCGCTCAGGAACTGCGCGGCGGTGGTTTCGAAGAACGCCGCCTGCCCCTGTGCGACACCTTCGCCGACCTTGCCCTGTGCGATCGTCTTGACCGCGTCATGGCCCGCGAGCGCCTCGACGCCCTTCTGGTACGCGGCATGGATGCCGCCGGTGAGCATGGTCGCCGCCGATGCGTCGGGAAGCGCGGTCGCCGCTGCGGCGACAAACGCATCGAGCCCGTCGCCCTCGATGGCGAGGACCAACCCGGGATTGGTGCAGAACTGCCCCGCGCCCATCGTCAGCGAACCGACGAAGGCCGTACCCAGCGCCGCGCCGCGCGCTTTCAGCGCCTCGGGCAGCAGCACGACGGGATTGATGCTCGACATCTCGGCATAGACCGGGATCGGGACGTCGCGCGCCTGCGCCAGCTTGACGAGCGCCAGACCGCCAGCGCGCGACCCGGTGAAGCCGACCGCAGCGATCCGCGGATCCTGAACCAGCGTGCTGCCCAGATCATTGCCGGGGCCGACCAGATGCGAGAACACACCCTTTGGCAGACCGCACGCAGCAACCGCCGCCTCGATCGCGCCAGCGACCATCGCGCCGGTCGCGGGGTGCGCCGGATGACCCTTGACGACGACGGGGCAGCCCGCAGCGAGCGCGGAGGCGGTATCACCACCCGCGGTCGAGAAGGCGAGTGGGAAATTGCTCGCGCCGAACACCGCGACCGGGCCGAGCGGGATCATCCGCAGGCGCAGGTCGGGACGCGGCAAGGGTGCGCGGTCGGGCAGCGCCGGGTCGATGCGGACACCCATCCAGCCGCCGCGGCGCACGACGCCGGCGAACAGCTTCAGCTGGCCGACGGTACGACCCCGCTCGCCCTCGAGCCGCGCGCGCGGCAAGCCGCTCTCGCGCATCGCGGTGACGATCAGTGTGTCGCCGAGCGCGACGATCTCTTCGCCGATCCGTTCGAGAAAGTCCGCGCGGGCTGCATTGTCGGTCGCGCGATACGCATCGAATGCCGCGTCGGCGGCAGCACAGGCCGTCGCAACGTCATCAGCGCCGTGGACCGCAAAGGCCTCGCCGGTCGCGAGCCCCGTCGCCGCGTCGATCGAACGGAACGCGTCGTGGCCGGCCGTCTCGGCCGTCTGGATATCAGTCATGGATAGTAGCTCCCTTATACTCAGACTTATGCGCAATCGCCCGATTTAGCAATCTTTTGGCGTTCCTTGATGGCACGCGGACTGTTACGCCGTGATGATGGAGCAGGCGCTATGACGATCAACGACGACGATCCACAGGAGATTGTGACCGACGCCGGAACAGCACGCAGCCCCCGGGGGACCGGCCGCCGCCTTCACGGCGCGGTGGCGCACAAGCTGGGCACTGCGATCCTGTCGGGCGAATATGCGCCCGGCGACACGCTGGCCGGGGAAGTCGATTTCTCGAAGACGCTCGACGTGTCGCGAAGCGCGTACCGCGAGGCCGTGCAGGTGCTGACCGCCAAGGGGCTGGTCGAAAGCCGGCCCAAGATCGGCACACGCGTCCTGCCCCGCAGCCGGTGGAACCTGCTCGATCCCGACGTGCTCGCCTGGGCTTTCGCCGCCGAGCCCGACATCATGTTCGTGCGCGACCTGTTCGAACTGCGCGCGATTGTCGAACCGGCCGCCGCCGCGCTGGCGGCCGAGCGTCGCGACCGCGCCGATCTGAAGATCATGAAGGACGCGCTCACCGCGATGCGTCGCCACACGCTCGCGACCGAGGCGGGCCGCGCGGCGGATCGCGAATTCCACGACGCCGTGCTGACCGCGACGCGGAACGACGCGCTGATCGTGCTGAGCGCCAGTATTGGCGCGGCGGTCAACTGGACCACCCAGTACAAGCAACGCGCCCGCGCGCTGCCCCGCAACCCGATCCCCGATCATGTCCTGGTCTATGACGCGATCGCGGCTGGCGATGCCGCGGCGGCAAGTGCCGCGATGCGCACGCTGGTCGACCTGGCACTGGAAGATACGAAGGCGGCGATGCAGCGCTGAACGCGCCGCACCGCCGATATCCGGATCATCCGACCGCGACCGGCTCGGGCAGCGCATGCGTCACGCGCGATCCCCAGATCGCGTAGAACAGGATGTAGAGGTCGCACGCCGCGGTCAGCAGGAACGAGATCTGCAAGCCATAGCGGTCCGCGAGCCAACCCTGCACGATCACCAGCGCACCACCCGCGATCGCCATGATCAGCAGCCCCGATCCCTCTTCCGTCAGCGGTCCGAGCCCGCGGATGCCGAGCGTGAAGATCGTCGGGAACATGATCGAATGGAACAGCCCGACCGAGATCAGCGCCCACATCGCGACGTGCCCGGTGGTGAAGGTGGCGACCAGCATCACGACGAACGCGCCGATGCTGGCCAGCGCCAGGACGTGCTCCGCCGGAACGCTGCGCATAATGACGCTGCCGACAAGCCGCCCGACCATCATCCCGCCCCACAGGATGAACAGATAGTGCGAGGCCTGCTCGTGCGTCAGATTGCCGATCTGCGGCTGGCTGACGAAGTTGATGAACAGGTTGGCGACGCCGATCTCGGCGATCAAATAGATGAAGATTGCCGGGATGCCGAGGACGAGGTTGCGATGCGACCAGAGCGACAGGCCCTTGCGATCGGCCTTTGCCGAACGCTGCGTCGCCGCCCCCATCGCCGGCAGCGGGAAGCGCGCGATGACGACCGCGAGCACGACCAGCACGCCCGCGACGATGAGATAGGGCAGCACGACCGACTGCGCGTCGGCAAGCCGCTCGGCGGGGGTCAGTACTGCGGTGGATCCGGCCACCGCCGTACCCGAGGTCGAGCGGCCGAGGATCAGATAGCCGCCGAACAAGGGCGCGAGCGTCGCGCCCGCCGAATTGAACGCCTGGACCAGGTTCAGTCGCGACGAGGCGGTCTCGGGCGGGCCGACGACCGCGACATAGGGGTTCGCCGCGACCTGAAGCAGCGTGATGCCGCTGGCGATCACGAACAGGGCGAACAGCGTCACGCCATAAGACGGCAGCCGCGCGGCGGGCACCATCATCAGCGCACCGGCGGCCATCAGCGCGAGCCCGAACACCATCGCGCGCTGATAGCCGACACGCTCGATCAGCTTGGCGGAGGGGATCGACGCGAAGAAATAGGCGATGAACCAGACGCTCTCGATCAGCGTGGTCTGTGTGTAGCTGAGGTCGAACACGCTGCGCAGATGCGGCAGCAGCGTGTTGTTGATGACCGTGATGAAGCCCCACATGAAGAACAGGCTGGCCAGCAAGGTCAGCGCGGATCGGTAGCTTGGCCCCTCCGCACTGCCCCCTGTCCCCGGTGCAGCGCCTGCGATCGTCCCGTGCGTCTGTATCGGCATCGCCATAATCGTCCATCCTCCGTGCCATGTCGGCGACTGAACATCAGTCTTTTCCCGCATGGCTTGCTCAGAAATATATTGTCCGACTATATACCCCCATAAGGCGCGTCAACGGCGTCAGAGGATCAGGATAGGAACCGGAATGAGCGGAATCGGAAAAACGGGGATCATCTTGGCAACTCTCTTAGCCGCTCTGGCAGCGCCAGCGGCGAACGCGGCCGATGCCAGGCGCATCCCCGCGGGTACGCTGCGCGACGGCACGGCGATCGAGGCGATCACGCTCAGCAACGCGCACGGCGTCTCCGCGCGCATCCTGTCCTATGGCGCGACGCTGCAATCGCTGATGGCGCCCGACCGGGCCGGCAAGGTCGCCGACGTCGTGCTCGGCTATGACGACCTCGCCTCTTATGTCGACCATCCCAATTTCTTCGGCGTGACGGTCGGACGCTTCGCAAACCGTATCGCCGGCGGCCGCTTCACACTCGACGGCAAGGCCTATCAGCTTCCGCTCAACGACAAGGTCAATTCGCTGCACGGCGGCGGCAAGGGTTTCGACAAGGTCGCGTGGAAAGTCCTGTCGATAAAGGATGGCCCGACCGCGACGCTCGTGCTCGGCCACCGCAGCGCGGATGGCGAGTCCGGCTATCCGGGCAACCTCGACGTCACCGTCACCTACACCCTCGACGAAGCGGGCAATCTGGGCATCGCCTATGATGCCAGGACCGACAAGCCGACGATCGTGAACATGACCAATCACGCGATCTTCGATCTTGGTGGCGAGGGATCGGCGATGGGCGCGAACGGCCACAGACTGACGATCCCCGCCAAGGCGATCACGCCCGTCGACGACAAGCTGATTCCGACCGGCGCGCTGCAGCCCGTCCAGGGGACCGTGTTCGACTTCCGCAACGGCCGGATCGTCGGCGAAGGGCTTCGCGACGGCCGTGACCAGCAGATCCGCTACGGCCACGGCTACGACCACAACTTCGCGCTCGACAAGGGCGTCACCGCCAAGCCCGAGCTGGCCGCGCGGCTCGAGGATCCTGCCTCGGGACGCGTGCTCGAAGTCCTGTCGACCGAGCCCGGCGTGCAATTCTACACCGGCAATTTTCTTGACGGGACGTTCATCGGCAAGCACGGCCATCTTTACCGGATGGGCGACGGTATCGCGCTGGAACCGCAGAAATTTCCGGACGCACCGAACAAGCCGAATTTCGTCTCCGCGCGCGTCGATCCGGGCAAGCCCTATCATCACGCTATGATCTACCGCGTCTCCGTCGCTCGCTGATATTCGACCTGCTCACCCCGGAAAGCCTCTCATGACCGACTTGCCCAAACTCCGCAGCCGCGCGTGGTTCGACAATCCCGAGAATATCGACATGACCGCGCTTTATCTGGAGCGCTATCTGAACTTCGGGTTGAGCCTGGAAGAACTGCGTTCGGGCAAGCCGATCATCGGCATCGCGCAGACCGGCAGCGACCTCAGCCCCTGCAACCGCCACCACCTCGTGCTCGCCGAACGGCTGCGCGAAGGCATTCGCGAGGCGGGCGGCATCGCGCTCGAATTCCCGGTCCACCCGATCCAGGAAACCGGCAAGCGACCGACCGCCGGGCTCGACCGCAACCTCGCCTATCTGGCGCTGGTCGAGGTGCTCTACGGCTATCCGCTCGACGGCGTCGTACTGACGATCGGCTGCGACAAGACGACGCCCGCCTGCCTGATGGCCGCCGCTACGGTCAACATTCCCGCGATCGCACTGTCGGTCGGGCCGATGCTCAATGGCTGGCACAAGGGCGAGCGGACCGGCTCGGGGACAATCGTGTGGAAGGCGCGCGAGCTGCTCGCGACCGGCGCGATCGACGATGAAGGCTTCATCAAGCTCGTCGCTTCGTCGGCGCCCTCGACCGGCTATTGCAACACGATGGGCACCGCGACGACGATGAATTCGCTCGCCGAGGCGCTCGGCATGCAGCTGCCCGGCTCGGCCGCGATTCCGGCGCCCTACCGCGACCGCCAGGAAGTCGCGTACAAGACCGGCAAGCGCATCGTCGACATGGTCGCCGAGGATCTGAAGCCCAGCGACATCCTGACCAGGGAGGCGTTCCACAACGCGATCGTCGTCAATTCGGCGATCGGCGGATCGACCAACGCGCCGATCCACCTCGCCGCGATCGCGCGCCACATCGGCGTCGACCTGCCGATCGACGACTGGCAGACGCACGGTCACAAGGTCCCGCTGATGGTCAACCTTCAGCCCGCCGGCGAGTATCTCGGCGAGGATTATTACCATGCCGGCGGGGTGCCAGCGGTGGTCGCCGAGCTGATGAAGCAGGGCCTGATCCACGAAGACGCGATGACCGCCAACGGCAAGAGCATCGGCGACAATTGCCGCACCGCGACGATCGAGGACGAGCGCGTCATCCGCCCGTTCGCGACCCCGCTGCTGGAGGATGCCGGCTTCATCGTGCTCCGCGGTAACCTGTTCGACAGCGCGATCATGAAGACGAGCGTCATCTCGCCGGAATTCCGCGAACGCTATCTCAGCAATCCGGACGATCCCGAAGCGTTCGAAGGCCCCGCGGTCGTGTTCGACGGCCCCGAGGATTACCACCACCGGATCGACGATCCGTCGCTCGGCATCACCACCGATACGCTGCTGTTCATGCGCGGTGCCGGCCCGATCGGCTATCCGGGTGCCGCCGAAGTCGTCAACATGCGTCCGCCCGCTTATCTCATCCGCGAAGGCGTCCACGCGCTTCCCTGCATCGGCGACGGTCGCCAGTCGGGCACGTCTGGCTCGCCGTCGATCCTCAATGCCAGCCCCGAGGCGGCGGCAATGGGCGGCCTCGCGCTGATCCGCACCGGCGACCGGGTTCGCATCGATCTCGGCAAGGGCAGCGCCGATGTCCTGATCTCCGATGAGGAACTCGCCGAGCGGCGCCGCACGCTGACTGCGGCGGGCGGCTATGCCTTCCCGCGCTCGCAGACGCCGTGGCAGGAAATTCAGCGCGCCACGGTCGGCCAGATGGAAACCGGTGCCATCCTCGAAGGTGCGGAGAAATACCAGCGCATCGCCCAGACGATGGGCCTGCCGCGCGACAACCACTAGGTCTGAGCCGCCGGGTCGCGCACGCCGCGCGGCCCGGCGGGCGCGAACAAATTCCTTGCATGGCTCGCTATTTTGCATTGCAGCATGGGCTGACATGATTACTTAGCACGCTAATGACCTCCCCCCGCGCCGTGCTCGAATCCTCCTATGCCCGAACCCTCCTGCCGCTCGCGCGCAGCTGGCGGCAGGCGGCCGACCACGCGCTCCGCGACATGGGGGTGTCGGCATCGACCGGCTGGGCGCTCGTTCAGGTCGGGCGGCTGGGCGACGATGTACGGCAGATCGATCTCGCCTGTAAGCTCGACGTAACACAGGCATCGCTGGTGCGCTCGATCGACCAGATGACCGCCGCCGGGCTTGTCGAGCGCCACCGCGATCCCGCCGATGCGCGGGTCAGCCGGATCCGCCTGACGCCGCACGGACGAAAGCTTGTCACCACGATCGAGGCCAAGTTCGCGACGCTACGCCATGCGATGCTCGAGGGTGTGCCGGACGACGATCTCGCCACCGCGCTACGCGTTGCGGAACGGCTTGGCGCGCGGTTTGTGGCAGATCGTGGACGATGACGCTGTCCCGGTTCGGGGGGAAGGAGGCGCTCTTCTCGGTCAAATGCTTCGTCGCCGCGATCCTCGCTTATTACATCGCGCTACGGATCGGTCTGACCCGGCCCTATTGGGCGGTGACGACGTCCTATATCGTCGCGCAGCCGCTGGCCGGCGCGGTGTTGTCGAAGGCAGTGTTCCGGGTCGCGGGCACCGTGCTCGGCGCGATTGCCGCGGTCGTGCTCGTGCCGAACCTCGTCAACGCGCCCGAACTCCTGTCGCTAGGCCTCGCGCTGTGGCTTGGGCTGTGCCTCTACATCTCGCTGCTCGACCGGACGCCGCGGGCCTATGTGTTCCTGCTCGCGGGCTATACCGCCAGCATCATCGGGTTTCCGTCGGTTGCGGCGCCGGGCGCGGTCTTCACCATCGCTGCGCTGCGGGTGCAGGAGATCACGATCGGTATCCTGTGCGGCAGTCTGATCCACGGCCTCGTCTTCCCGCAGACCGTCACCGCCGTGCTGCTCGGCCGGATCGACGCGATCCTTGCCGATGCGGAACGCTGGTCGCGCGATTCGCTTGCGGGGGAAAACGATGCCGCGCTCGACCGGGACCGGCGGCGGCTGGCGCTCGATATCAACGAGTTGCACCAGCTTTCCATTCACTTGCCGTTCGACACCGCCCGGTTGCTCCCGCGCGTCCGGACGTTGCGCGCACTCCAGGCGGAGCTGTCGATGCTGTTGCCGCTGGCGAGTGCGATCGACGACCGGATCGTCGAGCTCAAGCGGGGCGCCGACATGCCGCGTCCCGAGGCGCTCGCGCTGATCGAGGACGTTCGCGAATGGCTGCGCGATCCCTCTTCGGCATCGGAACGCGGCGCTCACGCCGATGAGCTGATCGCCCGGGCCCGCGCGCTCGAACCCGCGCCCGGCAGCGCGCTGATCTGGCGTGACGCGTTGCGGCTGAGCCTGGTGGCGCGGCTCGGGGAACTGGTCGACGCGCATCGCAACGTGCGCGACCTGCGCGATCAGATGCGATCGCCGTCGCGCGCGCCGGTCACCCCCGCCGTCGCGCGACTGCTCGCACGCTCCGCCCGCAGACCGCTCCACCGCGATCGCGGCATCGCACTGCGGGCAGCCGCGGGCACGGTGATGACGATCCTGCTGGGCTGCGCCTTCTGGATCGGGACCGCATGGACCGACGGTGCGGGCGCGGTGCTGATCGCAGGGGTGTGCTGCGCCTTGTTCGGCAACAGCGACAACCCGGCGCCGGCGATCAAGGCGTTCTTCTATGGCACGATCCTCGGCCTGGTCGTGTCGGCCGTCTATGCGTTTGCGATCCTGCCGCGCGTGACCGACTTCGTGACGCTCGCCGCGGTGCTCGCCCCGCCGATGCTGATCGGGGGAATGTTCCTCGCGCGGCCGGCAACCTTGCTCGTCACGCTCGGTGCACTGCTTGGCGGACTCAACACGGTCGGGCTGAACGACCGGTTCGGCGGCGGGTTCGACCAGTTTATGAACGGCGCGATCGCGCAATTGATCGGGACGTTGTTCGCGGTCGTCACGGTCGGCCTGTTCCAGACGATCGGCGCGCAGACCAGCGCGCGACGGTTGCTCCGTGCCGGCTGGCGCGAACTGGCGACGCGCGCGGATTCGACCGGCCGGCCCGATACGGCGGGCTGGATCGCGCGGATGCTCGACCGGATCGGACTGCTCGCACCGCGGCTTGCACTGCAGGGCGAGGATCCCGGCAAGCCGCTGCTCGATGCGCTGACCGACCTGCGCGTCGGTGTGGCGGTCGGCGAACTCCGCCAGCTCCGGATCGACGGTCCGGTCGACGAGGCAGCGATGATCACGCCGGTGCTGCGCGGGGTCGGCACGCATTACCGCGCCCTACGCCCCAACCAGCCGGCGCCCCCCGAACCCGATCTGCTCGCGGGGATCGACCGCGCGTTGACCGGCTTCGCGTCGAGCATGCCCGAGCGCCACCGCACCAGCGTGCTCGCGCTCACCTCGTTGCGCCGCAACCTCTTTCCCTCGGCCCCCGCCTATACGGGCTCGCCGGAGATGCCTGCATGACCGGCGAGATCTCGATCGGCGGTGTCTATCTGCCGACCCTCCTCCTGCTTGCGGTCGCGGCGGTCGTGCTCACGGGCGTCGCCACCCGCCTGCTCGCCTTTGCCGGGGTGTACCGCGCGGTGACCTATCGTCCGCTGGTCGACCTGGCGCTGTTCATCCTCATCCTCGGGCTGCTTGCCCTGCTCACCGGACCCTCCGCATGACCTCGCCCCGTCTCAAGTCCCTGCTGGCCCCGCTCGGCCGTTCCGCCGTCACCTTGGTCATCGTCGCGCTCGCGGTGGTTGTCGCGCTGTGGCTGTGGAAACGCTATGAGAGCGATCCGTGGACGCGCGACGGGCATATCCGGGCCGACATCGTTCGCGTCACGCCCGATGTCGCGGGTCTCGTCACGCGCGTCGCGGTGCGGGACAACCAGACGGTCAAGCCCGGCGACGTGCTGTTCGTCGTCGATCGTCCGCGTTTCGAACTGACGCTCGCCCAGTCGGATGCCTCGATCGCGAGTGCGCGCGCGACGCTGCTGCAGGCACGGCGCGAGGCCCAGCGCGACCTCGCGCTGGGTGATCTGGTCGCCAAGGAAACGCACGAACAGAATGTCGCGCGCGTCGCCACCGCCTCGGCAACGCTCGCGCAGGCCCGGAGCGCGCGGTCGACCGCGGCGCTGAACCTCGCGCGGACGACGGTGCGGGCGACCGTGCACGGCATCGTCACCAATCTCGATCTCCATCCCGGCGACTATATCGCGGCGGGTGCACAAGCGATGGCGCTGATCGACACGGACTCGCTTCGCGTCGAGGGGTATTTCGAGGAAACCAAGCTCGGCAGCATCCATCTCGGCGACCCGGTGACCGTGCATTTGATGGGCGAAGCGCAGGCGTTGCACGGCCGCGTCGATAGCATCGCGGCAGGCATCAATGACAGCGAACGGACGAACACGACCAACCTGCTGCCCAATGTGAACCCGACGTTCAACTGGGTCCGCCTCGCACAGCGCATCCCGGTGCGCGTGAAGCTGGTGCAGGTGCCGAAGGGTGTCCCGCTTATCGTCGGGCGGACGGCGACGGTGACGGTGGAACCCAAACTTCAGTCGGGAGCGCCGGCGTGATGAGCACGCGTTTCTCGCCGATCAGCCGTTCCCCCACCCTCCGCGGTCTCGCCGCGAGTATCCTCGCGCTCGGCCTCGCCGCCTGCACCACCGCCGGCCCGGACTATGCGCGCCCCGACCACGCCGTCGCCGCGATGCCCGCCGCGCAGGGCGCGTTCGACAGCGGTCACGAGGCCGCGTTCGTCGATGCCCCCCTCCCCGATCGCTGGTGGCAGCTCTATGGCGATCCCCGGCTCGACGCGTTCGTCGCCGAGGCGCTGGCGGCGAACACCGATCTGCGCGCGGCCGATGCCAATCTCCGCCGCGCCGACGCGGTCGTTGCGGAGGTTGCCGCCGGGCGGACGCTGTCGACCACGCTCGGCGGCGGTACGTCGATCGACCGGCCCTATGCGAGCCGCGGCAACCTGCCCGGAACGCTTGACGCCAATCTCGGCATCACCCTCGCCTATCCGCTCGACCTGTCGGGGCGCATCCGGCGGGCGATCGAAGCCGCGCAGGGCGATGCGCAGGCGGTCGCCGCGGCGCGCGACGACGTCCGTGTGACCGTCGCTGCCGAAACCGCACGCAGCTATGCCGCGGTGTGCACGGCAAACATGGTGCTCGCCGCGAACAGCCGCGTCCTGGCCCTGCAGCGCCAGACGCTCGACGTCACGCGGCGCCTGCAGCGTGGCGGGCGCGGCACGGCGTTCGACGTCACGCGGGCAAGGACCGCGGTCGACCAGAGCGAGGCGTTGATCCCGTCACAGGTCGCGACGCGCACCGCCGCGCTCTACCGGCTGGCGACGCTGATGGGTCGCGCACCCGCCGCCTATCCCGCCGAAGTCGCGACCTGCGCGAAGCCCCCCGCGCTGACCCGGCCGCTGCCGATCGGCGACGGCGCCGCGCTGATCCGCCGCCGGCCCGATATCCGTCAGGCCGAACGCGCTCTGGCCGCAGCGACCGCGCGGATCGGCATCGCCACCGCAGACCTCTATCCGCAGGTCAGCCTGGGGGGATCCGCCGGGTTCACCGGGCCGGTCTCGACGCTGGGATCCACTAGCGCGTTTCACCTGGGGCTCGGCCCGCTCATCAGCTGGAGCTTTCCGAACCGCCCGGTCGTCCGTGCACGAATAGCGCAGGCCGGCGCTGCGGCGGATCAGGCACTGGCGCAGTTCGACTCGACGACGCTGGAGGCGTTGCGCGAAACCGAGACCGCGCTGTCCGCCTATGCGCGCGAAGGCGACCGCAACGCCGCGCTGTCGCGAGCGCAGGCGAGCGCTGCGACCGCCGCCGGCCAGGCGGGCACGCTCTATCGCTTTGGCCGAACCGATTTCCTGTCGCTGCTGACCGCGCAGGCGGCCCTGACCACGGCCCAGGCCAACCTCGCCGCGTCCGACGCGTTGTTGATCGATCGTCAGGTCGATGTCTTCAGGGCGCTGGGCGGCGGGTGGCAGGCATGAGGCTTCGCCGGCGGGGGCTCGCCGCGATCAACAGCGAAGTCCGCGACGGCATCGTCCCGGCCGCCGACACGATCGCCCGGGTCCCGCGCGACGCCGGAGCGCCCCCGCACACGCCGAGCAACTACCGCGTCACCGCGCTGATCATCGCCTGCGCGCTGTTCATGGAGCAGATGGATTCCACCGTGCTCGCGACGGCGTTGCCGACTATGGCGCGCGATTTCGGCGTGCCCGCGACGAGCATGGGATCGGCACTCACTTCCTATCTGCTCGCGCTGGCGATCTTCATTCCGGCGAGCGGGCGGCTTGCCGACAGGTTCGGCTCGCGCACCGTGTTCCGGGCCGCGATCCTGATCTTCGTCGGCGGTTCGATCCTGTGCGGTCAGGCGACCAGCCTGTCGTTCATGATGGGCGCACGGTTCCTGCAGGGTCTGGGCGGTGCGATGATGATCCCGATCGGGCGTCTCGTCCTGCTCCGCAGCGTGGCCAAGGAAGACATGGTACAGGCCATGTCGTGGCTGATCATGCCCGCGCTGATCGGTCCGATCCTCGGGCCGCCGGTCGGGGGCGCGATCGTCACCTATCTGGACTGGCGCTGGATCTTCTACCTCAACATCCCGATCGGCATGCTCGGCGTGATGCTCGTCACCCGCTATATCGGTGATGTGCGCGAGGATCGGCCAGCACGCTTCGACGTCCCCGGCTTCATCCTGTCGGGCGTGTCGCTCGGCTGCCTGTTGTTCGGGTTCGAGATGACCAGCCGCACGGGCGAACTGACGCAGGCCGTCGGGCTCATCGCGATCGGCCTGGTCGCGGGCGCCGCCTATATCCGCCATGCCAGACGCCGCAGCGATCCGATCCTGGACCTGTCGCTGATGCGGATCCCGACCTTCCGCCTGTCAGTGATCGGCGGATCGCTGACGCGGATCACGCAAGGCGCCCAGCCGTTCCTGTTGCCGATGATGCTCCAGCTCGGGTTCGGCATGACCGCGGCGGCGAGCGGCGCGTTCACGATCGCCGGGGCGATCGGTTCGCTGATGATGAAGAGCCTTGCCCCCCGCGTGCTGCGACGGTTCGGATTCCGCAACAGCCTGATCGTCGGCGGCCTGTGTTCGAGCGGCGGCTATGCGGTGTGCGGGCTGTTCCGCCCCGACTGGCCCATCCCCGTCATCTTCGGCGTCCTGATGCTCTCCGGCTTCTTCATGTCGTTCCAGTTCTCCGCCTACAACACGATCGCATATGACGAGATTCCCTCGTCACGGATGAGCAGCGCGACCAGTTTCTACGCGACGTTCCAGCAGCTCATGCTCTCGCTCGGCATCTGCGTCGGCGCGGCCGCGTTGCATGTCGGCATGCTCGGATCGGGCACGACACGCCCGGTGCTCGCCGATTTCACCCTCGCCTTCTTGGTCGTGACGGCGGTGTCGGCGGCCGCGACGATCTGGAACCGCCGCTTTGCCGCCGATGCCGGATCGGATCTCAGCGGCCACCGGCATGCGGCTGCGCGACCGAGAATGGCCGCGGACCAATAGCCTCTCCCGACACGGCGGCGCGACGATCACCCCCGGAGGCGTTCCGCGAGAAAGTCGACGAACACCCGGACACGCGCCGGCGTGTTGCTACCGCCGACGAAGAGCGCGTGGATATGTTCGACGTCGCCCGGATTATACGCCTCGAAGAGCGGGACGAGACGGCCCGCGGCGATATCGTCGACGACGCTGAACGCACCGACGCGCGCGATCCCGACGCCCGCGGCGGCCAGCTGCCCCAATGTTTCGCCGTTATTGGCTTCGATATTGCCGGTCACGACGAGCGCCATGTCCGCCCCATCGACACGGAACGGCCAGACGGGTTCGACCCGCCGGAAGTTGAAGTTCAGGCAATTGTGCCGGTGCAAGTCCTCGGGCCGGGTCGGGGTACCACGCCGCGCCAGATAGTCGGGTGCCGCGACAATTACCCGACAGCTCTCGCCGAGTTTTCTGGCGGTCAACAGGCTGTCGACCAGCGGCCCGAAGCGGATCGCGACGTCCGCCTGCCCCGCCGCAACGTCGACGATCGTGTCGGTCAACGCGATATCGACGAAGATATGCGGATAGGCCTCGGCAAAATCGCCGAGCAGCGGAACGACGCACAACCGCCCGTGCGACAGAGCGGCACTGATCCGCAGCCGTCCCCGGGGCGCGCCCTGATCAGCGATCTGCTGTTCGGCATCGTCGAGGTCGGCCAGGATCCGGCGCGCCGTCTGGAGATAGGCCTGCCCTTCGGCCGTCGGGGTCAGCGCACGGGTCGACCGCAGGAGCAGCCGGACGCCGAGCCGAGCCTCGATCCGGTCGATCGCCCGCGCCACCGCAGACGGCGTCAGTCCGAGCACGCGTCCCGCCCCCGAGAAGCTTCCCTCGCGCATGACCACGGCGAAGATCTCAAGCGCGCGGGCCCGATCAGCCCCCATTCCCGTCTTTGCGTTCAAGTCAAAGGTCCTTCGTGGCGATACCGCCTAATCGGCCCGTACACTTCGCCCTATCTATGCGTCTAAATCGCAGCCGGGTACACCGCGATCGGGATCAAAATTATGGACTATCGCCAATTGGGATCGTCGGGCCTGCGGGTGCCGGCATTGAGCTTCGGAACTGGCACCTTTGGCGGAACGGGTCCGCTGTTCGGCGCATGGGGATGCAGCGACGCCGTCGAAGCCCGACGACTGGTTGACCTGTGCATCGATGCCGGGATCACCCTGTTCGACACCGCCGATGTCTATTCGCACGGCGCGTCCGAAACGGTGCTCGGCAGCGCGATCAAGGGGCGGCGTGATCAGGTGCTGATCTCGACCAAGACCGGCCTGCCGATGGGGGACGGGCCACAGGACTGGGGCACGTCGCGCGCCCGGCTGATCCGTGCGGTCGAGGAGTCGCTGCAACGTCTCGGCACCGACCATATCGACCTGTTGCAGCTTCACGCCTTCGACGCATCGACCCCGACCGAGGAGGTGATGGCCACGCTCGACCAGCTCATCGCGGCGGGCAAGGTTCGTTATGCCGGGATATCCAATTATCCCGGGTGGCAGGTGATGAAGGCGCAGAACCTGGCCGACCGCCATGGCTGGTCCCGGCTCGTCGCGCATCAGGTCTATTATTCGCTCGTCGGTCGTGCGTACGAAGCAGACCTCATGCCGGTCGGCGCCGACCAGGGCATCGGCGCGCTCGTCTGGAGCCCGCTCGGCTGGGGCAGGCTGACGGGCAAGATCGGCCGGGATCGACCCGTTCCCGCTGGCAGCCGGCTTCACCACACGGAGCAATTCGCGCCGCCCGTCGACGCCGAGTTGCTCTACCGCGTGGTCGATGCACTCGAGGTGATCGCGGCCGAAACGGGCAAGACCGTGCCGCAGATCGCGATCAACTGGCTGCTCCGTCGGCCGACCGTCGCGTCGGTCATCATCGGCGCACGTACCGAGGCGCAGCTGCGCGACAATATCGGTGCGGTCGGCTGGGCCTTGTCGGTCGAGCAGGTCGCCGCGCTCGATGCCGCCAGCGCGGTTCTGCCGCCCTATCCGCACACCCCCTATCGTCAGCAGGAGGGTTTCGCCCGGCTGAACCCGGCGATGGTCTGACCCACCCACGTCATCAGGAATACAACGATGAAATTGAACCCTGGGCTTCTGGCCCTGTCCGTCGGCGCGTTCGGCATCGGCGTGACCGAATTCGCCCCCATGGGCCTGCTCCCCGTCATCGCCGGCGATCTTGGCGTTTCGATCCCGACCGCGGGCCTGCTCATCAGTGCCTATGCGCTCGGCGTGGTCATCGGCGCGCCGCTGATGACGCTGACGACCGGGCGCGTGCCGCGCCGGACGCTGCTGATCGTGCTCGCGGGCATCTTCACGATCGGCAACCTGCTCGCCGCGATGTCGACGGGGTACGGCATGCTGATGGCCGCGCGGATCCTGACGTCGTTCAACCACGGCGCGTTCTTCGGGGTCGGGGCGATCGTCGCCGCCAGTCTTGTGCCGCCCGAACGCCGGGCCGGTGCGGTCGCAGCGATGTTCATGGGGCTGGCCATCGCCAACGTCGTCGGCGTCCCGCTCGCGACATGGGCGGGCGATCACCTCGGCTGGCGCGCATCGTTCTGGGGCATTTCGGTGCTCGGCTTCGCGACGATGGCGGCGCTTCGGCTGACGCTTCCCGTGCTGCCCGCGCCGACCGGCACCGACCCGAAGGCCGAACTGCGCGTCCTCACGCGCGGGCCGGTGCTGGGTGCGCTCGGCCTGACGGTCGTCGGCGCCAGCGCGATGTTCACCGTCTTCACCTATATCACGCCGATCCTGCGCGAGGTGACGCACGCGTCGCTTGGCTATGTCACCGCGATGCTGGTGACCTACGGCGTGGGGCTGACGGTCGGCAACTGGCTCGGCGGGCGGTTCGCCGATCGCTCGGTCGACCGGACGCTGGTCGTGACGCTTGCGCTGCTGACCGCGATCCTGGTCGCCTTCGCCGTGCTGATGCCGTTCAAGGTGCCGACCGCGATCCTCATCTTCCTGTGGGGTGTCGCCAGCTTCGCGCTCGTCCCCCCGCTTCAGGTCCGCGTCATGCACGCCGCCGCCGACGCGCCGAACCTCGCCTCGGCGATGAACATCGGTGCGTTCAACCTGGGCAACGCGATCGGCGCAGCGCTTGGCGGCGGCGTCATCGCGGCAGGCCTCGGCTATCCGATGGTCGCGCTTGCGGGTGCCGGGGCGTCGGCGCTGGGACTGGTCGCGGTCGTGGTCAGCGTCCGCCGCCGCGCGACAGCCCCCGCGCCGTCGACTATTTCCCCCGGCTGTCGAGCGTCTGCGCCGGCAGATGCACGGTGACCGTCTGCGCGATGCTCACCGCGGAGTCGGCCAGCATGACCTGATAGTCGCCCTCCGCGATCTTCCACGTCGCGGTTGCCGTATCGAAGGTCGCGAGCAGGCGCGGGTCGATCATCGTCGCCACCGACTGGCTCGCCCCCGGTGCCAGATCGACCTTCTTGAACGCGCCGAGCCGTTTGGGCGCTTCCCAGCCCGGCGCCGCGACATAGACCTGAGCGACGGTCTTGCCTGCGACAGACCCGGTGTTGCGGACCGCGAACGTCGCGGCGATGCCCTTGCCCTTTGCGTCGGCCTTCAGACCGCCGAGTGCGAACCGGGTATAGGACAGGCCGTAGCCGAACGGGAACAGCGGCTTGCGGCCGGTCTTGTCGAACCACTTATAGCCGATGGCGGCGCCTTCGATGTCGTAATTGCCCATCGGATGTGCGTCGCGGTCGAGCTTCGGGTCGCCTTCCAGAACCGGGCGCGGCAGTTGCGACAGCGACGCGGGGAAGGTCGCGGGAAGGCGACCCGACGGATTGACCTCGCCGGTCAGAATGCGCGCGATCGCCTCGCCGCCCGCCGTGCCCGGATACCAGGCCTCGATCACCGCGCCGACCTTCGACAGCCACGGCATGACAACCGGGCCGCCCGTCTCGAGCACCACGACGGTCTTGCGGTTGGCGCGGGCGACCGCGTCGATCAGGGCATTCTGCGCATCGGGCAACGCCAGATCGGGGACGTCGATCGACTCACCGGTCCACTGTTCGCCAAAGACGATCACGATATCGGCCTTGCGCGCCGCCGCTGCGGCCGCGCGCGGATCCTTGCCGTCGAGATAGGTGACGCGGGCACCGGTGCGGGCCTGCAGCGCGGTCATGGGCGACGATGCGTGATAGGTCTTGGGGCCGGGAAAGCCCTTGTTGAACTCGTCCGGCACGATCAGGCCGCTGGTCGGCGCGTTGGGCGAATAGACCTGTGACGATCCGCCGCCCGACAAAACGCCGACATCGGCATGCGCACCAATGAGCAGGATCGACTTCGCCGTTTTCGCCAGGGGCAGCAGATTGGCGTCGTTCTTCAGCAGGACGATGCCCTCCTCGGCATCGCTGCGCGTGACCGCCGCGTGCGCGGCATAGTCGATCGTCGTCGCGCGATCGCCGCGGACCGGCGTGTCGAATGCGCCCACCGAGAACATCCCCCACAGCACGCGTCGGGCCATGTCATCGGCACGCGCCGTGCTGACATGGCCGTTATTGACCGCCTCGCGCAGCGCTTCGGAGAAATAGGGCGACCGATCGAACGCCCAGCCCGACTGCTGGTCGAGCCCGGCATTGGCGGCTTCCGTCGTCGAATGGGCAGCTCCCCAGTCCGACATCACATAGCCCTTGAACCCCCAGTCCTTCTTCAGGACCGTGTTCAGCAGCCAGTTGTTCTCGCACGCGTAGTGGCCGTTGACGCGGTTGTAAGAGCACATCACCGAACCCGGCTGGCCGATCTCGTTGGCGATCTGGAACGCCAGCAGATCCGACTGGCGCGCCGCCTGTTCGCCGATCCGGTGATCGATCGTGAAGCGGTTGGTCTCCTGCCCGTTGAACGCGTAATGCTTCATCGTCGAGACGACATGCTCGGACTGGATTCCCTTGATCGCATGCCCCGTCATGACGCCCGCGAGCAGCGGATCCTCGCCACCATATTCGAAATTGCGGCCGTTCCGGGGTTCGCGCAGCAGGTTCATGCCGCCCGCCAGCTGCACGTTGAAGCCCGACAGGAACGCCTCGTTGCCGATCATCGCGCCACCGGCTTCGGCGAGCGCCGGGTTCCACGTCGCCGCGGTCAATATTCCCGATGGCAACGACGTCCGCAGCCGCGGGGTTGCGCTGCGCTGGCTGGCGACACCGACGCCCGCATCGGTCTGCCACTGGCTCGGGATACCCAGCCGCGCGATGCCCGGAACGATGCCGGCAGATCCCGGCAAGCCGTCCTTCGGAAACTCCCAGTTCTTGGTCGGCGTCTTGAGCCAGGCGGCATCGGTCGAGAAATAGCCGAAGGTCAGTTGCAGCTTCTCGTCGAGCGTCATCTCCTTGAGGATGAGATCGGCGCGGGCGGACGGATCGAGACCCGCATCCATCCATGGCCGCGCGACTGGCGCATCGGTCTTCGCCGCCGCCGCCGTGGGCGCGTTGTTCGTCGTCTGCGCCAGCGCGGGCGAAACCCCAATTACACCGACCAGCACCGCGCTGCGCAGCAAGACGTTCAGGAGCGATCGGGTACCGCGCGTCATCATCACATTTCTCTCTCTCTACATGCCGTCTCTAGACGGGCGGCGCATGCCGTCCCGCCTAGTCTCGTTTCGCCCGATCTAGCCCGGCATTCGTTGCGGCGTCCAGATGCCCGCCGCGACTGTTCAGACCCGAAGGGATTTCGCGTCCGTGCCTCCTCGCGCGGCCATCAACGCGGGCGCTGCACCGTGATCGCCTTGCCCGCATAGGTCACCGTCGCATCGGCGGTATCGGCGTCGGTCACCGGCTTGCCGGGCGTGATCCAGCGCACGTTGATCGTGCGGGATGTCGCCATGCCCTTGAAGCCCTTGCCCTCGCGCGCACCGAGCGACAGCGTGCCCGCTGCATCGTCATACCGCATCGGAATGCGCGCAAACGCACCGCCGCGATATTGCTCGCTCCGACCGTCATCTTCGTACAGGCTGAACTGCCCATTGGCGCCGGTATAGACGGTCACCGTCACGGGTGCGTCGGGCAGGTCATCGACGTGCTGGCGGACAGGCCCCATCGGCACGATCGCACCCGCCTTCACGAACAGCGGCATGCGCGTATAGAGCGCGGGCGCGGTGATCGTCTGTCCGCCGCGATACGTCTGGCCGGACTGGAAATCATACCAGAGCGTTGCGGCGCCGGGCAGATAGACCGACCGCGACCGAGCCTTGTAGTCGGTGACGGGCGCGACCAGAAACGCATGGCCAAACATATACTGGTCGTTGATCCGGCGCGCCTTCACGTCGTCGGGATAATCCATCACCATGCCCCGCATGATGCTGCCGTCCTTGAACCACGTTTCCGCTGCCAGCGTGTAGATATACGGCATCAGACGATAGCGCAGCTGATCATACCAGAGCATCGAGGCGCGCATCGGCGTGCCCTCGGGCGCGATCTCGTAAATCTCGCGGTACGGGCTCTCACCATGGCTGCGGAACAACGGGCTGAACGCGCCGAACTGGAACCAGCGCAGGTTGAGCTCGCGCCACTCGTCAAGATCGGCCGGCTTGGGCGTCTTGCTCGCATAGCGGTCCTCGAGCGCAAAGCCGCCGATATCGTGCGTCCAGTTCGGGATGCCGGACATCGACGCGTTGACGCCGGCGGACACCTGCGCGCGCAGGTCATACCAGCGGCTGGCGACATCGCCTGACCAGATCGCGGCCCCCTCGCGCTGCAGTCCGCCAAAGCCCGAGCGCGTCAGGATGAACGGCCGGACATCGGGCTTGTACTGGCGCCAGCCGTCATAGACCGCGCCGGCATGGACCAGTGGGAAGCTGTTGAAGAATTCCTCCGCCGGCCCGCGCGCGGTCGGCCCCATCGCCGCGATCCGCTCGGGGATCGACAGGTTCGAATGGATGTCCGGCTCCGACGCATCGAGCCACCAGGCGTCGACCCCGAACTTGGCGAGGCTGTCGCGCATCTGCCGCCAGAAGATTGTCCGCGCCTCGGGCGCATAGGGATCATAGTCGGTATTGGCATAGCCGGGCCCGACCCAGTCCTTGTTCGCCATCTTCAGATTGCCGTCATAGGTGAAACCCTTGGCCGCCAGCTCCTTGTAATTGTCCGTGGTCGGATAGAATTTCGGCCAGACGGAGATCATGAAGTTCGCGTTCAAATCGTGGAGCTGGTCGACCATCTTCTGCGGCTCCGGGAAGCGCGTCTTGTCGAACTGATGGCTGCCCCAGGCGTTTTCGGGCCAATAGAACCAGTCCTGCACGATGTTGTCGAGCGGGATGCGGAGGTCGCGATACTTGCGGACCACGTCGACGACCTCGTCCTGCGTATTGTAGCGCTGGCGCGACTGCCAGAAGCCATAGGCCCATTTGGGCATCATGACGGCCTTGCCGGTCAGCTTGCGATAGCCCGCAATCACGTCGTCCATATCGCTGCCGGGCACGTACCAATAATTGACCGACCGCGCGACGTCGCTGGTGAACCAGGCCGAGTGGCGATCGGCCTGGGGCAGCGGATCATTGTGGAGCAGCGCGATGTATCCCGCGTTCGGATCCCATTCGATGCGGATCTCGGCCGCCTTGCCTTTGGTCATAGACAGGTCGAAATTGGCGTACCAGGGATTCCAGTTCTGCCGCCAGCGGTTGAGCACCTCGCGCCCGTCGACGAACACCTTGAAATAGCTCGAGCCATAGAGCTGAAATTTATGATCGCCCGTCTGTTCGGGCGTCACGCGGCCGGTCCATACGACCCGCTGCGTCTGGGCCGCGTTGCCGGCCGTGTTCTGGCCGCCGGTTGCCGCCACCGTGCGGGCTTTGGCCGCCTCGGGCCAGTTCGCCTGATCCTTGATATACTGATAGTTGATCGTGGCTTCCTGGCGCGTGACCACCAGCTTGCCGTCGAGATAATAGTTGGCGGTGAAGCCCGGCTTGCCGTTGCTCGTCACGCGCAGGCCCGTGTCGGTTCCCGCGCCGACCAGGTCATAAGGCTCGGGATTACCGAACCGGGTGATCCCGTCATTGTCCCACAGGATGCCGTACTTGCCGGTCGAAACCAGGAAGGGGACGGCGATGTCCATATTATGCTGGGCGAGTTCGACGTCCTCGCCGTTATAATCCATCTGCGCATTCTGGTGCTGGCCGAGCCCGTAAAAGGCCTCGCTGGTACCGCGGTTGAACTGCTGGGACGCCGTGACATATTGCCGTCCGTCGACCGTCTTCGGCAGGAAGCGGCGCGTATTGGCCTCGTCGAGGACCGTCTTGCCGGCAGCGTCGAGGAACCGAACATGCCCGGTCGCGAGGTCGACGTCCGCCGTATCCCGCGCCGTCTTGATGAGGACATGCCCTGCCCGCTCCGTCACCGTATACGCGCCCGCCTTTGGGGGGCTCGGCACCATCAGGCTCGTGGTGCGGGTCACGCCGATCGAACTCGTCGGGGCGGCGACGACGTGGATGATCCCGTCGCCGTGCACCGTGACCTCTACGCGCGCGGTCGCGCCGCCCGCGGGGGTCACGGCAACGCCGCCGTCGATCTTCTCGTACCCGCCGGGTGCAGCGGCGTGCGCGGAGGCGATCGCGCTGCTCGCCAGCAACAGGGTCAGGAATGGCTTGGTCATCTTACTCTCCAGCAATGCCGACGCCGCCAGCGGCGCGTCGATCGGTAATGTTTCAGCGATATCCGCCCATCGTGACGCGAAGCAGCACGGGCTCGATCAGGTTGATCCCGTAATCGGTCTGGTCGCCGTTCCAGATCCGGTCGCGCACCCAGACACCGTCCCGAAAATGCCCCTCCTCCACGCGCAGGATGAGGCCGTTTGCAGGGCCGCCCGATCGCGCGCCGAAGTTGAGCCGGACATGATCGCCGGCGACCAAGAAGACATTGGCGGACAAGTGCGCGATCGCCGCGCCGCCAACGGGCTCGTTGCCCCATGGCGCGGGCTCGGTCTTGATCCAGGTCCAGTCCTTCTGACCGAACTGCCATTCGCCCCAGGTCGCAGCGATCGTCCAGTCGCCCATCACGGTCGACCGGGGCGTATTGTCGTCGGGTTTGAAAACGCCCCGGGTCGGACGCTCGAACGCGATCCTCGCCCACTCGCGCGCCATGCCGGCGAACAGGGCATAGGGTTTGGCGATCGCATCGAGCGTCGCCTCGTCCAGAGACCGCGCGCCGAGCGGATAGTTGACGTAGCCGGTATCATCCATCCCGAACGGCGCGTAGCCGATCGCGCCACGACCCAGCGCACCGTAGAAATAGCGCGCGAATTCGCGGGCATTGCCGATTTCGGGGACCATCAGCGCATTGTCGGAGCGCGCATATTTATCGAGATATTGCGCGACGTTCTCGCTCGCACGGTCATAGATGTCTGGCGCGGCGAAATCGATCGACGGCGCTGCCGCCTTCCAGATGTCGAGCACGTCCTGCTGCGGCCCGCCACTGGCGACGCCGGTCGGATCGGGCACGTTGGATGGTCCGGCGAGCGATGCGTTGACGTACATTGGGATCGGCTTGACGGCCTTGCCCGCCGCGGCGATCTCGTCGACATATCGTGCCGTGTACCAGGTGTTGAAGGCACGGTCGGCCTGCGCCCCGAACAACGCGGTCCACGTTCCTGCGGGCTTGCCGAGCTTGCGCGTCAGCGCCGCGGGCACGGGCTTCGCGAACAGCACGTTCGCCGCCGGGCTATAGTCGCGCGGGACGCGGTAGCTGCCGACCTCGTTTTCGGGCTGGACGAGGATGACCGTATTCTGCGGATCATGCTCCTTGAGATAGCCGATCAGGCGTACAAAGGCGCGCTTGTCGGCCTCGAGCGTCGACCGGGCGAGCGGCGTATGGACGGAATGATCCTGCCCCGTCTTGTCTTTCATCCGGGGAAAGCGGCGATTGTCGAGCTTGACCCAGTCGGGCGTGTAGCCCGGCGCGGTGTTTTTCCACGTTCCGAACCAGAGCAGGACGACCCGCTTGTCATGCGTGCGTGCCTCATCGAGCAGCGTCTGGACGAACGAGAAATCGAACTGCCCCTCGATCGGTTCGATCTGTTGCCAGGCAACGGGGACCTCGACGGTGTTCGCATGGATCCGCTCGAGCATCGGCCAGACCTTCGGCAGCGCGGAGGCATAGTTGCTCGAATTATTGACCTGCGCTCCGAGCATCAGGAAGGGCGCGCCGTCGACGATCAGCGCATGTCGGCCGTTCTTCGTCTCGACATGTGGCACCGGCGTCGCCTGTTGCGCATGTGCGGCGGTCACCAGCGCGGACAGCGTCCACGCAAGCAGTAGAGCCTGTCGTTTCATCGTCATCCCCTCAGCTCTTCTTGTTCCGGGCGACCGGATCGCCATAGACGACGCCGCGGCCGTCGGTGCCGATATAGACGCGGCCAAATATCCGCGGATCGCCGCTGATCACGCGGAAGCGCAGTCCCCACTGATGCCGGTCGTCGTTGATCCGCTGCCACGTCGTCGCGCCGTCGATCGATCGCCACACTCCATCCTGTCCGGCCTGCTGGCCGATCGCGTAGAGCGCCGGCCAGCGGGCGCCGGGTGCCGCCTTGCCCAGACCGAATTGCGCGACGTGCAACCCTGCCCCGACCCGCACCCAGTGCACGCCGCCGTCGACCGAGCGATACAGGTCGCCGCCGAGATTGAGCCACAGCAGGCCCGCAGTGCCCGGCGTCGCGAGCAGCGGGCTCTGCGCCTCCCGGTTGCGGCCCTGCGCGCTCGAAAGGTCAGCGGGGAGGCCCTGTGCGGCGACGGGCATGAAATGCGCGCCGCCGTCCGTGCTGCGCAACACGCGGTTGTTCAGCGTGTCGACGACGTAGAACCGGGATGGGTCGACCTTGTCGGCGACCGGCCGCAGCCTCGCCGGAAGACCTTGGATCCGGACCCAGGTCTGCCCGCGATCGCGGGTCAGGACTGGCTGTTCGGTCTCGACGATAAACGCCGCACCGTCTGCCGACACGATGATCGGCGCATCGCCGGTCCGTTCGGACGCGCCCCTGCCCGGCGTGACGAGCGGTCGCCAGCTCCGGGCCCCATCCTGCGACCAAGCCAGACTGGCGCCAGAGACCTCGCGACTATGGCTGCTGCCACTGCGGACGACCACCGCCGGCGCCAGTCCTGCATAATCGAGCGTGTTCGTGTTGGTCAGATAGGGATTACGGTGGCTGTTGGGCGGTGAAACCGTCAGATCGTCGTGGCGAAACCCCGCAATATCGCCGAACCCCGAGATCAACGGTGCGCCCCCCGTCGGGCTGATCAGCGTGATGATCGCGGTCTGCTCGATACCCCGTGTCCAGGGCTTCCACGGCATGGCACCGTGTTGGTCGAAAGCGCGTGTCTCGTACAGCGTCGCGCCGGTCACATAGGCGGCGTGGCCCGGGTCGAACGGATCGATCGCAAGCCCAGCGATCCAGTGCCCGAAATCCGCCGGGCCGTCGAACGCGAGGAACGGAGTCTGTGTCACATCCCGCGTGCTGCGCTGGTAGAGCTGGTCCCAATGTGCGCCAGCGTCGCTCGATCGCCACACGGTGTCGACGGGGCGATAGCGATTGACGGTACTGACGGCGATGACGCGCGGATCCTGCGCCGACACCGCCACGCCCATATAGCCCCCCGGCGGTGCATCCGGGCGCCTGTCGGGGGTCACGTCGGTCCAGACATTGGTCGCGGGATCATATCGCCAGACACCGCCTCGCGTGATCCCGTTCGGCCCGATCGCGTCGGAAAACGTCATCGTCAGGACGCCGTCCGCGCCGAGCACGGCCTTCACCGCGCACATGCTGTCATCCGGCCCTCCGGACACGGTGCGCCACGACCCACCACCGTCATCGGACCGGAAGAGATGCGCGCCCGAGTCCGCCCGGCCGACGAAGATCCGCCCGCGATGCGCGCGATCGAACAAGACGAAACTCAGCCCGCCATGCGTTGCGCGGGACTGTACCGGTTTGCCGAGCCCCGCGACCGGAAAGCTGTCGACCTTTCGCCAATGCGCACCCGAATCGTCGCTGCGCCACAGCCCGTCATGGCGTGACCCGAACATCAGCGTCGCCGGGCGATGCGGGTCGATCGCAAGCCGTTCGCCAAGGCCGCGGCCATCCTCGTTGCCGCCCATCGCAAACGGTACCGGCGTGATCCGCCACCGCGCGCCACGGTCGTCCGATCGCCAGATCGCCGCTTCGCCCCGCGCCGACATGCCCGCCGCGAGATAGACGACATCCGCATCGACCGGATCTGCAGCGATGCTCTCGATCCCCATATAGCTGCTGACGGCATTGCCGTCCTGCAAGGGCAGCCACGCACGCCGGACCGCGTCCCAGCGATAGGCGCCGCCCATGTCGGTACGCAGATAGGCGAGCCCACGCTCGACAGTGCTGAAGATGATGCCGGGCGCGAAGCCGCCGCCACCGACCCGGACGTTGCGCCACGCATAGGGCGCGCGAGCCGGAGAAACCTCGGCGTGCGACGCTGCGGGACGGGGATGCGCCGACAGGGCGAGCAACGCGATCGCGCTCGTCAAGACCACCCTCTTCCCCACCAGTCCCGTCCCCTCTAGCCTCGCAACCGATAAGCTCCGGTCGCGTAGCGCCGCTGTATTGCCTGATCCGATAGCGGTAACAAGGTTTGTATGATAAATTGCGGTAATTATATAATCGCGCCTGTCGAGGGCGCCGCAGGACACTGGAAAGGATCCACTGCATGGCGATGAAACACTGGCTCTTGCCAATGATACTTGTTGTGTTGCCAATCACCGTCGCCGCGCAGACGAGTGACGCAGACACGCCCTATGCCAGCGATCCGGTGGGTATCGTCGCCGACCCCTGCCCGCAACATCCGGCACCGGCCGATGCAGCCGGCTGGGCAACGTGGAAACGGCATATGTTGACCCGCGATTTTGGACAGTTGTGCCGTTACGCGGCGGATAATCGCACACTCTCCGGCAAGACGGTCCGCGTCGTGTTCATGGGCGATTCAATCACCGACAACTGGGTCCATGCCGACGCCGCATTGTTCTCGAACGGCGTGGTCGATCGCGGGATCAGCGGACAGACGACCCCGCAGATGCTCGTCCGGTTTCGCAGCGATGTCATCGCGCTCAAACCGCGGGCAGTCCACATCATGGCCGGGACCAACGACATCGCCGGCAACACGGGCGCCGCGACGATCGAGACGGTCGAAGGCAATATCCGGAGCATGGCCGAACTCGCGCGCGCGCACGGGATCAAGGTGATCCTCGCCTCGGTTCCCCCCGCCGCCGCCTTTCCCTGGAGCCCCGACAAACGCCCGGTCCCGCAGATCGCCGCGCTCAATGACTGGCTGCGCGGCTATGCCAAAGCCAATGGCTTTACCTATGTCGATTATCACGCCGCACTCTCGACGCCGGCGGGGGCGATGAAGCCCGGCTACGCAACCGACGGCGTCCACCCGACCCCGCAGGGCTATGCCGTCATGCGCCCCCTCGCGACCGCGGCGATCGCCAAAGCGCTCGGCAGGTGACATTCGAAATTTCCGGTCCCAGCGCACACAACCCGGCCTGAGGTTCACCGTGGCGCCCCTCAGGCCGGTGGCGCCAAGTGCGCGTGTCATGATCAAACAATGATGCGATGCAGAGGCTTTCCATCCTCAGCGCCACTCCAGTGCTGGCACCAAATCAAGCGTCCGGGCTTTGGAACTGCTCACATCGGAATGACGCGCTGAGCCGTCGCGCTCGCGGTTTCGAGAAGCACTTCCACCGCTGCATCGCTGATACGCCTAGCCGTTTCGAGCGCGGCGGCCGGGGTAAGCACAAAGTCCACGTCTGCAGGACCGCGTACATGGACGACAGACCCTTTTGGGCTAGCATCGCTCGGCTCGTTGCCGGACGTCATACCTGGGTTTTCCGCGGGTTTGTTCGTCACCCAGTCCCTTGCCTGGACGATCGACGTAAAAATCCGTGTATTTGGGTCGGAAATGCGCCCGGCTTGCAGATCTGCAAATCCCAACGACGACACCACGGCGGTTCTGTCCGCGTTGAGATGTCCAAGTCGCGCAACCATTGCGCGCAGCGCCTCGGTGACAAGAAGATCCCTGGGCACCGTGGCTCTGATTTCGACAATCAGCGATGTCGGCCGCCCCGAGACCAGAAGCCGTTTCAGCTCTTGCCGAAATGCCGGCTCAAACGTCGCCACCGTCGCGGCTGTCCAAACGCCTTTCTGGGTGACCGTCAGAAGCGGTATCGCAGGCTGCAGATCGAAACGGAACATTGGTCACTCCCCCAGATAAGCGGGAGCACTCCAGCGTCTCTCAGCCAACGGAACGCCGTTGATGGTAGCTTTCGTAGACTTAAGTTAGGAAACTCGCACCAACAATCTATATCCTTTGAGTCAGTTGCCCCCCAGCCGCCCCCGTTCCGCCTCATACGGCGGGAGAGCTTACCGACTGGTCCGGTAATCCGAAGCGCACCCGGAAGGCCCGCAGCGGAAAGCCTGGATGCCCAGAGCCGCAATATTTCAAGGGAACAATGTCCACATGGCTAGAATCTATCTCGCGCTTCTTGCGTCGGCAATGTCCGGTTTAAATGCGCTCGTCTTACGGCGGTAAAAGCAAAAATTGGTCACTTTTAGGCCTTCTACTTTTCTGACTGCCTTACGGACTAAGGACGCTAAACCGGGATATCGTTGATTGAAAAGCATTGGCCTATAGATACTTAACGAACTCGCAGCTTAGCTAACTCGCAAGGATATTTTATAGATCGGATTTAGCGCCTCGTTGATCAATTCCGATCAGGCGTGTCTGTTGTCGGGTCCATAAGCCGCGCCCTCGCTGGACCGGTACGGACGCAAGCGAGCCCGGCACCCGGCCACGATCGGGGACGCATCATGACGACGCACACGAATTTATCCTGGATCGCGCTTTGCGTGGCGATGGTTGCCACTCCCGCGATCGCCGCCCCGGCGACAGCCGACGACGCACCGCCCCGCACAACGCCCCGCGCAACACCGAGCCCGGGTGCGGCCACCGACGATCCCGGCCAATCCGTCGAGATCCTCATTACCGCACGTCGTCGCGAGGAGCGCAGCCAGGACGTACCGGTCGCGGTCAACGCATTCGGCGGCGCGCAATTGGAGGCGACCCGAACCTATAATCTGCGCGACCTCCAGCAACTGACACCCAGCCTCGTCGTGACCACCACCAACCCGCGCAACACCAGCATCAACATCCGTGGGCTCGGCAACAACGTATCAGTCTATAATGATGGACTCGAGCCCGCGGTCGGGGTGTATCTGGACCAGGTCTATCTTGCGCGCCCCGGTCAGACGGTGTTCGATCTGGTCGACGTCGACCGGATCGAAGTGCTCCGCGGTCCGCAGGGAACGCTATTCGGCAAGAACACGTCGGCAGGCGCGGTCGTGATCTCGACCCGCGCGCCGAGCTTCACCCCGGAAGCGGGCGGCGATGTGACACTCGGCAATTACGATTTCCGCCAGGTTCACGCCTATCTCAGTGGCCCGCTGGCCGGCGATACGCTCGCCGCACGGCTGTCGTTCAGCAAGACCGAACGCGACGGTTTCAACCACAACCGGTTCGACGGCAGCAGGACGCAGGATTATCACGATCTCGGCCTGCGCGGGCAGCTGCTGTTCAAACCGACCGACGCCTTCAAGCTGAGCGTGATCGGCGACTACGGGCGCCAGCATGCGACGACTGCAGCCGCCGTGCTCGAGCGGGTCGTCCGGAGCTATGACAACGGCACGAACTTCGCCAACAACTACACCGATCGCGCGACCCGGCTCGGCTATACGCCCGCCCCCTTCAGCACCACCGAACGCGTGGTCGATGTCGATGCCGACCCGCGGTATAAAATGAACCAGGGCGGCGTATCGGCAATCGCGGACTTAAGCCTGCCGGGTAACACGCTGACCTCGGTGACCGCGTGGCGCTACTGGCATTGGTATCCGCATAATGACGGCGACAGCACCTCGCTCGACGCCGGTCGCGACTTCCATCAGAGCAACGAACAGCAGCAGTTCAGCCAAGAGCTTCGCATCGCCTCCGAGGGCGAGCGGAGGGTCGATTACGTCGCCGGGGTGTATTATTTGTGGCAGGAGATCAAGGCGAACGCGGTCAATGCCTATGGAACGCGCGCGGCCGACTGGTTCCTCGCTCCGACGGTGGACCGGGTCGTCGGTGCCGCCGCGCTCAACAATTACACCTATGTCAGCGATTCCAGTCCGGTTACGAACAGCTACGCCGCGTTTGCCCAGGGCATCTGGCATATCACGCCGTCGCTCGATCTGACCGGCGGGCTGCGATACACGTATGAAGACAAAAGCGGCTATTTCGATCAGACCGCGAGCGGGACGGATCTCTCGACGCTGACCGCCGCGCAACAGGTGGCGGCGCAGGCGATCCGGGCGCGCTACGGCGTCGCCAACAGCTACACCGCGCATACGAGCGCCGGCCGCGTTTCAGGGCAGGCGACCTTGGCCTACAAGATAACGCCGGACGCCCTGAGCTATGCGACCTACGCGCGCGGGCACAAGTTCGGCGGGCTGAACCTTGCCAACATCAACGTCGTCGGCGCGCTTGCCGCCGATCCGGTCATCCGACCCGAGACCATCGACAGTTATGAGATCGGCCTGAAGACGAGTTGGGCGAATGGGCATCTGATTGCCAATCTGGCAGCATTCTGGACCGACGACCGCAATTACCAGTCGACGATCGTCGACGTCGAGCGCAACGGTGCCAGCTTCTTCACCAATGTCGGTGCGATCCGGTCTCGCGGTATCGAAGTCGACACCCGTGCCACGCCTGCCCGCTGGCTGTCGCTATATGCATCGGGCACCTATGACGATGCGCGATACGTCTCCTACCCGAACTCCCCCTGCCCGATCGAAACCACCGGCCAGGTGCTGTGCGACCTGAGCGGTGCGCGCCTGCCCGGCGTCAGCAAATGGTCGGGGTCCGCCGGTGGCGAGGCGCACGGCGGTGTCGGCCGGTTCGCAGGACGTGACGTCGAACTCTATGCCGGTGGCGACCACAGCTACCGCTCGTCATTCTACACGACTGCGAACCTCTCCTCCTATTCGCGTGTCGCTGCTTACGATCTGACCAATTTTCGTATCGGTCTGCGCACCCATGACGGACTGTTCGACATCCAGGCGTGGGGACGAAACGTGTTCGATACACATTACGCGCTTACGCGTTCAGCCGCGAACACAGGCGCAGTGACCTACACGCCCGGCGATCCGGCAACATACGGTGTGACGTTGCGAACGAGATTGTGATCTGGAAGGACATACGAAGCCATCACGTCGCTGAATGCCGCCTAAACCGGTCTTGGCGCTACCAGTTAATCCCGGGGCGTCGTCAAGCAGACGCGATCTAATGACCCATACGCCGCCATTCGAGTGCCCTTCCCCGCTTCTCAACTTCAGACACTCATTCATGTCCTAGGCGAGGTAGTGCCGCAGGCAGTGCCCTGACTGCTTAGCGAAGCCCCTAGTCCGTTGCGTTACAAGGCAATCCCCGGCCCGAGGATCGCAACAAACGCTACCGTCCCGACGATAGCAGCCACGCGCAGCAGCCAACTTGGCGAAAGTGTGGTCGCCGATGCGGCAGCCGTTGGCTTAACGAACCGCCCCATGCTCAACAGGCCGGCATTACCGCCGAGTGCGACCCCAATCGACGCGCCGATCGTAGACCGCCAATCACTACCCGCTGCCAGCGCCGCAGTCAGCGAGATCACCCCTGTCGTCATCCACACAATGACCGCACACCGCCGTGCCTGCGCCGCCACACCTTCACCGTTGAGCACGCGCGACAGCATTCCCGCAGCGAGGCGGACGACGGCATAGTAACCGGCGATGCCGACGACCGCGAGCGCAACACGCGTGAGAACAGGATCGGTCACCCCCGCCATCACTCCGCGCCCGTTCCAATCACCGATGCCGAAGACTGCGGAGAAGACGAGATAGCCGAAGGTGGTCAATCCGTTTAGTGCGAACACGATCCAACCAGCGAGCCGCCCCCTCAGCGAGCCGCTTCCTCGCCAGACGAGCCAGCCAAGCGCGGCGAGGGTGACGTTGACCGCGGTTCCCGCTCCTGCGACGATCCGCCTGCCCCACAGCGGCATGGCTTCTTGGTTGCAGCCGAAGTGGAAGGTGCTCCAGTTCGTTGGATCGCCCCCCATCGCGGTGCAGGCGAGGCCGTGGCCCATCCCCTCGTGTAGCGAGGCCGCCGCGACCCACGCCAGCGCCGCCAATGCGACGACGTCTGCGAGTGGCGCGCGCGGATCGGTAGACGACCGCGGCGTCATGCCCGCACCGTCGGAGCGATTAGGCGCGTCCGTACCAGCCAGCCACCAACGCCGAACAGCGCGAGGTTTAGTGCGATCATCAGGGGCCAGTGACTCCGCGGGTCGCTGATCCGGCTGACGCCCAGCATTGGATTGACCAGCAGTTCGGTGACGAAGGCCATCCACAGGCCGACATAGTTCATTGCCATCCGTCGCTGGTGAGTGACAAGATCACCGGGCTCGCGCGTCCGGCGCCAACGGCGTAGCGCCAGCAGTCCCATCGCCAACGTCGCGAGATTGACGAGCGCGATGACGTGAAAGACGTTGGGCGTCCCGGTGAGGTCGTACATCGACAAAGCGGTGCCGTTGATTGCGAGGATCGCGGCGGCATAGATCCTGCCAACACGTCTGTGCCGCCGTGTCCCCTTGGGCAGCATCAACACGACGGCGCCGCTGACAAGCGCTACGCTTCCCATCGCGACATGCGCCGCGCCGATTGCCGATATCCCACCCATCGTCCGTTCCCTATCCCCGATACAGGATCGGTGATGGTCGGCGGATCGCGGTTCGGTAAGGTGTGATTGCGCCGGATAGGCACAGATTTCGCGAAACCGGTTTGGCGTTACGCGAGTTCGCCGCGGTCCAGCCAGCCACGCGCTCGACACAGCGAGACGCTTGTCTCGCTGACCGGCACGCGTGACCCGTCGGCGAGGTGAAGCGACCAGCGTCGCCCGGTGCGCTCACTGCCCGTGACGGCGAAATCCGCGACCCAGGCCCCGCGATGGACCTGTGCACCCTGAACGTTGGCGAGGTCGCCGACTGCATCACGGAAACGATAGTGCACCAACACCGTCCCCCCACCGCGCACCGCGAGGCGGCAGTAATGATCTTCGGCGCGAACCGAGAGGAGGTCGGCCGGATCAATGCCGGCGCGGGCGAGGATGCCGAAACTCGTGGTCGGTATCGCTGGCGCGCCAGCAGTGTCGGACACGTCGTCGTCCTGCCCGGCCGGCGTGTGCCGCACTCGCGTGGCGCGGAGCAGGACCGTGACGAAACCCGTCACCAGCAGACCATAGGCGAAGGGTTTCCAATCGACTGTGGCGTCGCCCTGCCCCATCAGGCGATAGAGCAGCGGCACCTCGATCGCGAGCAACAAGTTGAGGACGAAGGCTCCCAGCGCCATGCGGCCTGCGCCCTCACGCTTCCCCGGCAGTGATCGTCGCCAAGCGGACCAGCCGAGCATGTTTAAGCCGACCAGTGCGCCCCAAAAAGCGAGCGCGAGTACAGATCCGAACGCCGTAGAGACGCCAAAGGCGTCGACGATCGTGAGAATGATTGTGATCCCTAACCAGATCACCGGTGGCATCCCGCCCGGCGCCGCGATGGTCGCAAATCGTATCCTGGCGGACCCTGTCACCATAAACCTGTACCCCGAATGGTCTATGACGGCCGTTTAGGCGCCCCAATCACTTACGTCGATGGCCTCGCCACGACGCCGGTTAAGCAGGCGGGTCCAGTGTCCGGTAAGCGGATTCCGGTAACGGGTTCCGGTAACGGGTTCCCCAAAATTCCTGCCAAGTTGCTGTTTCCCCAAACTGATCAACGGAACCTTCGAACGGGACGGGAAAGCCCTGGTATATCCTGAAATCGACTATAGGAATTGCGTGTGCGATCCAAACCTACACACGGACAAACCCTTCCCCGTTCCCCAGCTTCAGACGTTCGTTCATCCCCGCGCTGACTGAGCTTAGCGAACAATCGTCCGACATGGATGTCGTGAAGGAAAAGAATACAGACCGTCCGATTTTCGGACCATCGGTAGCCATGGCAGACCCTTGCGAGAGCTAAGCTAATCCATTGGGTGTGCCGTTAAAAACGGCAATTTGTGCCATATGCATTTCGCCAGGGCGGCTATAAAATACTCCTAAGCCACTCGCTAAAAAGGATATTATCCGTTAAACGCAGCCCTGTTGAGATTTAACGGCCGTACTGATTCCTCCTGGAATCGTGCGTGCGTTGGACAGGGGAATTCGTGACGTTATCAGTTTTCGTCGAGCATTTGGGGATGTTGTCCCCCTTGGAAGAGCTCGACCGGGAGGGCATTCTTTCACTTCCGGTGTCGGAGAAAAGGATACCAGCCGGCGGCTATATCGCTCGTGAGGGAACTGCTTCAAGTACCTTTTCGGTACTGATCGATGGCTTGGCATATTGCCAAAAGTTGGCTTGCTTCAATGCGAGGCAGATCGTCTCACTCGCCATACCCGGAGACGCTCTGGACCTACCCAACCTGTTTCTGGCTGCTGCCGATCACGATATTCGAGCTTTAACGGATTGCGAAACAGCCGTAGTCCACAGCGAACTACTTCGCGAACTGGCGCAAGGACGCCCAGCAGTTGCTCGAGCATTCATGGTGAAGGCCCTGGTCGAATCTTCGGTTAGGGTCAGGACTCATTGGTCATAGCCAGAAGATGACGGTGGCCGCGAGCGCGACGGCAGAGA
>NZ_LMKZ01000003.1:0-34757 GCF_001422525.1 Sphingomonas sp. Leaf30
TCCGCCATTGCCCTCGCCGCCACCGTCATCTTCTGGCTTTGATCAACGAGTCCTGACCCTAGCAAGGCGTCGGAAGAGCCGCTGAATGCGGCAATGTCGGTGGCGCAGGTCTTGATGAGAAGAAGGTCGATCGTTGTATAAAACGAACGGCCGCGATGGCTTAGTCCTTCGAATACAACTAAAATATACCCCGATTCCGTTACCTTTCTCTTAACGTTGATCTCTGTTCTTGATCTGAATCAAAAAATAGGTCCGTGCACCGGCTGATGCTGGACGCGCGACCTGCCTTACCGGACGGCCGCAAACCCGATCACATGCCAAGCCGCGACAGCCTTATTGTCCTGACACGCAGAGGGCCGGGCGCGTTGGAGAGGTGGCACCGTGCAACCCGACCTTCCAAAAACCGTCCAAAATCCAAGCCAAACTCAAAAATTAACTGGTCAGGCCAATTGTCAGGAATTAAGCTGCCAGAAAAAGATCAGGGAGAGGGTTATGCAGACCAGATATGTCGCGGCGGCCGTCATCGTCGTCATGGCCGCGCCCGCTGCCGCACAGAGCGAGCGATCGGTCGTCCCCCTGGCGCAGGGCTGGGAGTTCCAGCGCGGCGGCGACGTCGATCCGGCGCAGGCCGCGCAGGCAGCCGGATCCTGGGAGCGGGTCAGCGTACCGCACACCTGGAACCGCGTCGGCTATTACATGCCCGACCCCCAGACCCATCTGAATCGTGCCGAGTCGGTCGACAAATATCAGGGCGTCGGCTGGTACCGCATGACCTTCACGCCGCCCGCGATGGACGCAGGTCGGCGCGCCTGGCTCCAGTTCGACGCGGCGAGCCGCACTGCCGAGGTCTGGCTCAACGGCCAGCGGATCGGCGGGCACAAGGGCGGGTTTTCGCGCTTCCGGCTGGATGCCACGCGTGCGCTCCGCGCCGGGCAGGCGAACACGCTGCTGGTCAAGGTCGACAATACGCAACCGGCGCAGGGGTCGTCGACCGCGGACATCCTGCCGCTCGCGGGCGATTTCTTCGTCCATGGCGGGCTGTATCGGCCGGTCAGTCTGATCGTCACGAATGCGGTCCATGTCGACATGCTCGATGCCGGTGGCAGCGGGATCTTCGCGACGACCAAGTCGATCGACGCGGCGATGGCCAAGGTCGACGTCCGCGTGCGGATCCGGAACGACGGCACCAAGCCTCAGGCGGTCAACGCGGTGGTCAGGCTGATCGACGCGGGCGGCAAGACGGTCGCTACCGCGACCCGCCGCATTCCCCTGCGCGCCGACAGCGCGTCCGAGAGCGTGGAGGCGCTGTCGGTCGCGACGCCGCATCTGTGGAACGGGGTCGCTGATTCGTATCTGCACCGTCTGGTGGTCGAGATTGCGACGCCGTCCGGCGCGGTGCTCGACCGGGTCGAGCAGGCATTCGGCATCCGCGAGATGCGCGCCGACCCGGCTCGCGGCTTCATGCTCAACGGCAAGCCGCTGCGGCTCCAGGGCGTCGGCTATCACCAGGATCGCGAGGGCAAGGGCTGGGCGACCGCGCCTGCGGATATCGAGCAGGATTTCGCGATCATGCGCGAAATGGGCGTGAACAGCATCCGGCTGACGCATTATCAGCACGGCCAGGTGATCCACGACCTCGCCGACCGCTACGGCATGGTGCTGTGGGACGAGATCCCGCTTGTGTCGCGCTGGACCTGGGGCGACGATGCGGTCGCGATTGCCGGGCTGCGCGACGATGCGCGCCAGCAGCTGCGCGAGCTGATCCGCCAGAACGGCAACCACGCGTCGGTGTTTAACTGGGGGATCGCGAACGAGGTCGATTTCGGCAAGTCGCTGCCGGCGTTCATCACCACCAGCAAGGACACGCCCGCGCCCGATCCGCTGCCGCTGCTGCGCGAACTGAACGCGCTGGCGAAAAGCGAGGATCCGTCCCGCGCGACCGCGCTGGCGACCTGTTGCGAAGGCCGGCTGCTCGGCTCCGCGGACATTCCGATCACCGCGGAGGCCGCCGATCTCGGCGGGGCCAACCGCTATTTCGGCTGGTATTACGGACAGCCCGGCGATCTCGGCAAGCATCTCGACTCGCTCCGCGCGCTGCGCCCGAACCAGCCCGTGTCGGTGACCGAATATGGCGCGGGCGGCGCGACGACGATCCACACCGACAATCCGCTCGGCGGCAAGGTCGACCAGCGCGGTCGCAACCAGCCCGAGGAATATGAGAGCTACATCCACGAAACCGCCTGGGCGACGCTGTCCGCCAAACCCTATCTGTGGGGGACATGGCTGTGGAATTCGTTCGACTTCGCGACGACCGTCCGGCGCGAGGGCGATGCGATCGACATCAACACCAAGGGGCTGGTCACCTACGACCGGAAGATCCGCAAGGACGCCTATTATTTCTACAAGGCGAACTGGACCGCGACGCCGACCGTGCACGTCGCCGGGCGGCGCTATGTCGACCGCGCCTATCCGGTCGCCGACGTCCGCGTGTACAGCAACGCGCCGCGCACCGACCTGCTCGTCAACGACCGCGTCGTCGGCACGCTGAGCGCCTGTCCGCAGATGATCTGCGCCTGGGCGAACGTCGCGCTGGCGGCGGGGGCGAACCGCGTCGTCGCGCGCGGCGTCTTCCCGACCGGGGCGGTCGACGACGGGATCGAATGGCGGGTGGCGCCGGAGGCTGCGCGGTCGGTCCGGATCGACAGCGGCGCGCTGGTCGCACCGGAGATCGCGGGCAAGCGTTATGGCTCGGACGCGTTCTTCGACGGCGGCAGTTTCGGCGATATCAACGCCTATTCGGGCTATGGTCCGCGCCCCGAGAAGAAGGTCGTCGCGGGGACGCCCGAAGGTGCCGTCGCCGAAACCTACCGCGAAGGCCGGTTCGGCTACCGCGTACCGCTTGCCAACGGACGCTACACGGTCGAGCTGAGCTTCGTCGAACCCGCGCTCGCGGCGGGCGCCCGACAGTTCGACGTCGTCGCCAACGGCAAGCGCGCGATCGCCGCGCTGGACATCGCCGCGGTCGCGGGCGCGCCGCTCACGCGCGTCACGCGGCGGATCGTCGTGGGCGTCACCGACGGCATGCTCGACCTGAAATTCGTGCCGATCAAGGGCGATGCGATCGTGTCCGGTATCGAGATCACGCGATGAGCGCGCCGGGCACCCCGCGGCGCGGCTGGCGCAGCGTGCCGCTGCGCTGGCGGCTGATCGCGCTGGTGACGCTGGGGACGATCCTCAACTATCTCGCGCGCTCGACCCTGTCGGTGGCCGCACCGCAGCTGAAGACCGAATTCGGCATGTCGACCGAGGATTACAGCTGGGTCGTGCTGGCGTTCCAGGCCAGCTACACGGTGATGCAGACCGTCGCCGGCAGTGTGCTCGACCTGCTCGGCACGCGGCTTGGCTTCTTCCTGTTCGCGGTCGGCTGGGCGCTCGCCAACATGGCGCACGCGCTGGCGACCGGCTGGCCGAGCCTCGCGCTGTTCCGCGCACTGCTCGGCGCGAGCGAGGCGGCGGCGATCCCCGCGGGCGCCAAGACGGTGTCCGAATGGTTCCCCCCGCGCGAGCGGTCGCTGGCGACCAGCGTGTTCCAGATGGGCACCAGCGTCGGCAACATGATCGCGCCGCCGCTCGTCGCCTTCTGTATCCTCGCCTGGAACTGGCAGGCGGCGTTCATCGTGACCGGCGGGCTCAGCCTCGTCTGGGCGTTCCTGTGGTATTGGGGCTATCGCAGCCCCGCCGACCATCCCGCGCTGAGCGAGGACGAACGCGCCGCGATCATCGAGACCCGCGGCGAAGACGTCACCGCCAAGCCCGCGACGCGTGGCGACCTGTTGCGCAGCCGCAGCTTCTGGGGGATCGCGGTTCCGAAATTCCTGGCCGAACCGGCGTGGCAGACGTTCAACTTCTTCATCCCGCTCTATCTGGTGTCGGTGTGGAAGCTCGATCTGAAGAGTATCGCCTTATGGGCGTGGATGCCGTTCCTCGCCGCCGATTTCGGCAGCCTGGCCGCGGGCGTGCTGCCGAGCTGGCTGATGAAGCGCGGCGTGCCGCTGGTCGCGTCGCGCAAGATCACGATGACGATCGGCGCGATGTGCATGATCGGGCCGGCGTGCATCGGTCTTGCGCACTCGCCCGGTGTCGCAATCATCCTGTTCTGCATCGGCGGCTTCGCGCACCAGATGCTGAGCGGCGCGCTGGTAACGCTGTGTTCCGACATGTTCGACAGCCGGACGGTCGGCACCGCGACCGGAATGGCGGGGACGTCGGCCTGGGTCGGCGGGATGCTGTTCACGCTGCTGATCGGGCAGAGCGCGGATGCGTGGGGATATGACCCGCTGTTCGCCGCGTTGGCGGCGCTCGATCTGCTCGCGGCGGTGGTCTTGTGGAGTTTGCTGCGCGCTACGCCGCGCACGGCGTTGAGGATTTGAGAGGATGACGAGTGTGTTGATGACGCAGACGATGCGCTGGTTCGGGCCGAACGATCCGGTGCGGCTGGACAGCATCCGGCAATCCGGCGCGACCGAGGTGGTGACCGCGCTGCACGAGGTCCCGAACGGCGAGGTCTGGACGCGCGAGGCGATCGCCGCGCGCAAGCAGATGGTGCGCGACGCCGGGCTCGACTGGACGGTGGTCGAGAGCCTGCCGGTCGACGAGGGCATCAAGACCCGCTCGGGCGAATGGGACCGGCTGATCGAGGCGTACCGCGAGAGCCTGCGCAATCTCGCGGCGTGCGGCATTCGCGTCGTTACCTATAACTTCATGCCGTTGCTCGACTGGACGCGGACCGATCTCGCCTGGGAACTGCCCGACGGATCGCGTGCGCTGCGGTACGAGGCGATCGTGGTCGCCGCCTATGACCTGTTCATGCTGCAGCGGCCGGGCGCCGAGCAGAGCTATGCGCCAGCGGTGCGCGACGCGGCGGCGGCGCGTTTTGCCGGCATGGACACAGCGGCGCGCGCGGATCTCGAACGGACGATCCTCGCGGGCCTGCCGGGCAGCGAGGAGGGCTTCACCTCGGCCGCGTTCCTCGAGGCGATCGGCCGCTATGACGCGATCGACGCCGCGCGGCTGCGCGACAACCATGTCGCGTTCCTCGAGGCGGTGTGCCCGCTGGCCGACGAGCTCGGCATCGCGCTGGTCGTCCATCCCGACGATCCGCCCTTTCCGATCTTCGGCCTGCCGCGCGTCGTCAGCACGGAGGCCGACGTGACCGATCTCTTCACGCGCGTGCCCAACGTCTCGAACGGGCTGTGCCTGTGCACCGGGTCGTTCGGCGTGCGCGCCGACAACGACCTGCCCGGCATGGTCGACCGGCTCGGCTCACGGATCGGCTTCCTGCACCTGCGTTCGGTCCAGCGCGAGGCCGATGGCGCGTTCCACGAAGCCGATCATCTGGAGGGCGATGCCGGGATGGCCGCGGTGATGGCGGCGGTCCACCGGCTGTCGGTCCGCGAGGGCCGCAGCATCCCGATGCGCCCCGATCACGGGCATCAGATGCTCGACGACCTGACGCGCACGACCAATCCCGGCTATTCGCTGCTCGGCCGGATGCGCGGGCTCGCCGAACTGCGCGGACTTGAACGCGGTATCGCCTTTGCGGCAGGAGCGCTTGCATGACCCGTCCTCTCGAGCTTCATCCCGACCGGCTGTTTCCCGCCGATCCGACGACCCGCGCGATCGCCCGCACGCTCTATGCGGAGATCGCCGACCTGCCGATCGTCAGCCCGCACGGCCATACCGATCCGACCTGGTTCGCCGACAACGCCAACTGGACCGACGCGACGTCGCTGCTGCTCGCGCCCGACCATTATCTGTTCCGCATGCTCTACAGCCAGGGCGTCGATCTCGACGCGCTGACGATCGCGCGGCGCGACGGCACGCGGAGCGCCGATCCGCGCGCGGCGTGGCGGCTGCTCGCCGATCATTATGCGCTGTTCCGCGGCACGCCGTCGCGGATGTGGCTCGACCATGTCTTCGCCGAGGTGTTCGGGTTCGACGTCGCGTTCGAGCCGGCGACCGCGGACCTGTATTTCGACACGATCGGCGAAAAGCTCGCGACCGCGGCGTTCCGCCCGCGCGCGCTGTTCGACCGGTTCCGGATCGATTTCCTCGCCACGACCGAAGGCGCGCACGACAGCCTCGACGCGCATCACCGGATCCGCGAGAGCGGCTGGAACGGCCGCGTCGTCACCACCTATCGCCCCGACGGCGTGATCGATGTCGAGCACGAGCAATTCGCCGGCGCGCTGCGCCGCTTCGGCGAACTGACCGGCGAGGACGTCTATGGCTGGCAGGGCTATCTCGCCGCGCACCGCAAGCGCCGCGCCGATTTCCGCGCGGCGGGCGCCACCGCGACCGATCACGGCCATCCGACCGCAGCGACCGCGAACCTGTCGACCCCCGAATGCGAGGCGCTGTTCGCGCGCATCACCGGTGACGACTGGACCGCGGCCGACGCCGAGCTCTTCCGCGCGCAGATGCTGACGGAGATGGCCGCGATGAGCGTCGAGGACGGCATGGTCATGCAGATCCATCCGGGCTCGGTCCGCAACCACAATGCCGGGCTGTTCGCCAGCCATGGCCGCGACAAGGGCGCGGACATTCCCGGGCGCACCGACTATGTCCACGCCCTCAAGCCGCTGCTCGACCGGTTCGGGACCTCGACCGCGCTGTCGATCATCCTCTTCACGCTCGACGAGACGGTCTATGCGCGCGAGCTGGCACCGCTGGCGGGGCATTATCCGTGCCTGAAGCTCGGCCCCGCCTGGTGGTTCCACGACAGTCCGGAGGGGATGTGGCGGTTCCGCGAGATGACCACCGAGACCGCGGGCTTCTACAACACCGTCGGCTTCAACGACGACACGCGCGCGTTCCTGTCGATCCCGGCGCGGCACGACGTCGCGCGCCGCATCGACTGCGGCTATCTCGCGCGGCTGGTCGCCGAGCACCGGCTGGAGGATTGGGAGGCAGCGGAGCTCGCACGCGAACTGACGAGCGATCTGGTCCGCAAGGCATACCGGCTGTGAGGCTATCCAGGGCCACGCGCTCCGCGCTCGCCGCCGACGTGACGCAGCCGGCATCCTCGGCCGTCACCGTCGGGCGGATCGTCCATCTCGGAATCGGCGCGTTCCACCGCGCGCATCAGGCGGTCTATACGCAGGATGCGTCGACGCCGGACGCGGGCTGGCGGATCACCGGCGTGTCGCTGCGCTCGCCGCAGGTGCGCGATACGCTCGCGCCGCAGGACGGGCTCTACACCGTGACCGAACGGTCGAACGGCGCCAGCGCGACCCGGCTGATCGACGTGATCGACACGCTGCTGGTCGCCGCGGAGGATCCCGACGCGGTGATCGCCGCGCTCGCCGACCCTGAGACTCGGGTCGTGACTCTGACCGTCACCGAAAAGGGCTATCACCGGCATCCGGCGACCGGCGCGCTGCTCGTCGACGATCCGGCGATCGCGCACGACCTGGGCGGCGGCGTGCCGCGGACGATCTTCGGCTTTCTGGCGGCTGCGCTCGATCGGCGGCGCGGCGCGGGGGCAGGCGGGCTGACGCTGGTGTCGTGCGACAATCTGTCGGGCAATGGCGCGCTGTTGATGCGCCTGCTGCTCGCGTTCGTCGAGCGCCGCGATGCGGATCTGGCCGAATGGGTGCGTGCGCACGTGACCGCGCCCGACACGATGGTCGACCGGATCGTGCCCGCCTCGACCGAGGCCGACCGTGCGGGCGTCGCGACCGCGATCGGGGTCGACGACGCCGCCGCCCTTGTCACAGAACCGTTCCGGCAATGGGTGATCGAGGACCGCTTTGCCGGCCCGCGCCCGCGCTGGGAGGCGGCGGGTGCGCAGATCGTCGACGACGTCGCGCCGTTCGAACTCGCCAAGCTGCGGCTGTTGAACGCCAGCCATTCGACGCTCGCCTATGTCGGGCTGCAACGGGGCCACGCCTTTGTCCATGAGGCGATCGCCGACCCGGCGCTGCGCGCGTTCGCGATCGCGCAGATGCAGGAGGAGGCGGTGCCGAGCCTGACCGCGGCGGCGGGGCTCGACCCGGCGGCGTATATCGACGCGATCCTCGACCGCTTCGCCAATGCCGATCTTCACCACCGGCTCGATCAGATCGCGATGGACGGATCGCAGAAGCTTCCGCAACGCTGGATCGCCACCGTCGCGGAGCGGCAGGCGCAGGGGCTCGACAGTCCGCGCCATCGCCTCAGCCTCGCCGCGTGGATCGCCTATACCGCCGCCGCGCCCGCGATGGCCGATGATCCGCTGCGGAATCGCTACGCCGTAATCTGGGCGGACGCCGCGGGCGACGCGCGGCAGGTCGTCGCGCGGTTCGTCGACGAACTCGGCATATTCCCCGCCGATTTCGACCACGCGGCGCTGGGCGATGCGGTGGTAACCTGGCAGGCGCAGGGGCCAGAGGCCGCGCTGCGCGGCGCCATCGGAGAACCCGTCGCATGACCGGTACGATAGTGTGTTTCGGCGAGATGCTGTTGCGGCTCGCCGCGCCCGATCGCGGGCATCTGTTCCAGGACGCCCGGCTCGACGCGCATTTCGGCGGCGCGGAGGCGAACGTCGCGGTCGCGCTCGCGCGGATCGACGTGCCCGCCGCGGTCGTCACGACGCTGCCGCACAGCCTGATCGGCAATGCGGCGCTCGACTCCGTGCGCGCCGCCGGTGTCGACGTCTCGCGGGTGGTGCGCGCGGACGGTCGGCTCGGCCTGTATTTCCTGTCGCCGCCGAGCGGGTCGCGCGGCGCGCAGATCGTCTACGATCGCCTCGACAGCAGCTTCGCCGCGACCCCGTCGAGCGCCTATGACTGGCCCGCGATGCTGGACGGCGTCGGCTGGCTGCATCTGTCGGGGATCATTCCCGCCATCGGTCCGGGTGCCGCGCAACTGTCGCTCGATGCGATCGCGGCGGCGCGGGCGGCGGGGGTCAGGGTCTCGTTCGACGGCAATTTCCGCGCGAGCATGTGGGCGCGCTGGTGCGCCGATCCGCAAGGCGTGCTGGTCGATCACATCGACGGTGCGGACCTGCTGTTCGGCAGTCACCGCGACATCTCGCTGCTGCTCGGCGAGGACCATGCGGGCGACACGCCGGACGCGCGGCGTCGCGCGTGCGAGGCCGCGTTCGCGCGGTTTCCAACGCTCGCCTGCATCGCCTCGACCGCGCGCCGCGTGATCGATGCCGATACGCACGCCCTGTCCGCGCGCGTCGATCGCCGCGACGACGCGTTCGAGACCGAGACGATCCTCGTCACGCAGATCGTCGACCGGATCGGCACCGGCGACGCGTTCGCCGCGGGCGTGCTCTCCTGCCTCGACGACGGGTGCGAGGCGGCGGCGCGTCGCGGCCTCGCGCTCGCCGCGCTCAAGCACGGCACCGCGGGCGATCACAGCCGGACGACGCTGACCGATCTCGCCGACTTCACCGGGGCACCCGCCGACGTGCGGCGGTGACCGGGCTCAGCCCGGGTTGGGCGTCTCCGCGACGGGGGTGAGCGCGCGGCCGGTCTCGAACCATTCGCGCAGATTGTCGACCACCAGCCCGCCCATAGCCGCGCGCGTCCGCTTCGACGCCGAGCCGATATGCGGCAGCAGCACCGTGTTCGGCAGCGCGCGCAGGCTGACGGGGACATTGGGCTCGTCCTCATAGACGTCGAGCCCGGCGGCGAGGATTGTGCCCTGCTGCAACGCCGCGATCAGCGCGTCCTGATCGACGACGCTGCCGCGAGCGACGTTGATGAACACGCCCTGCGCGCCCAGCGCCTCGAGCACCGCGGCGTCGACCAGATGCTGCGTCCCCTGACCGCCGGGCACGATCGCGATCAGCACGTCGCACGCTGCCGCCAGCGCGACCGGCGTGTCGTAATAGTCATAGCCGATATCCGCCTGTCGCGAACGGCCGTGATAGGCGATCGGCACGTCGAACGCCGCGAGCCGCCGCGCCACCGCCTTGCCGATCGCGCCGAGCCCGAGAATCCCGATCCGCCGTCCGCGCAGGCTCGGCGACAGCGGAAACGACTTTTCGGCCCAGGCGCCGTCGCGGACATGGCGATCGGCCTGCGGAATCCCGCGCAGCGTGGCGAGCAGCAGCCCGATGGTCAGATCGGCGACCTCCTCGTCGAGCACGCCGGGCGTATTGGTCACGACGATCCCGCGCTCAGCCGCGGCGTCCGCGTCGATCCCGTCATAGCCCACGCCGAAATTGGCGACGATCTCGAGCGCGGGCAACCGGTTATACCACGACGCGTCGATCCGCCCCGCAAGCGAACTCGCCGCAAGCCCGCGGACTCGCGGCGCCACCGTCGCGAGGAACGCGTCGGGGTCTTCCTGCTCCCATAGCCGGTGCACGACGAACCGCTCGCCCAGCGCGTCGAGGACGCTCGGCAGCATGGGGGCGGGGATCAGGATTTCGGGTCGGTTCATGCCGGGGGTTTACGCACAAACCGCGCGGGCAGACACCCCCTTCCGGGGCCCCCGCGGCGGCCGCCGCATGCGAGAAAACTGCCCAACCCTATGCCCCCGCTACGCAAAAGGCCGGGATCGCTCTCGAATTGCTATGCCGCGGCCGATAGCTGGAGGGCCACGACAAGGAGAGTGGCATGGCAGCGTGGCATCGTTCGCGGCGCGCGGATCTTGGTCTGCGCGCGGTGGGACTTCTCCTCTGCGCAATGGCGTACATCGCGGTGTGGCGCCTGTCCGCCCTCGCGCTTTCCCCTCACGGCTCGGGTGCGTTGGCCTTCGCGCTCGCCGCGATCGGCTTTCTGGGGGCGAGCGCGGGCAGTGTCATCGTGCTACTCGGGCATCACCTGTTCGACGGTATCGCGGTCAGCGAGCGCTGGCGGCCCCGCGTCCGCGCCACGCCAGCGAGCATGCGGTGAAATGCGACGAGCTGTTGCGGCCACTATGGCGCCACTATGGGGTTTCGGGGAATCGCTCTCGAATCCCTATGCCGCGGTTCGTAATTCGGGTTTGCGGGCGCCTGGACGCCCGATCACACAGGCAAAAACGCGAACATGTCGTCCGAACCCACGCCGGAGCCCCGCGCACGCGGGCGCGTCATTCCTCTCGGCCAGAACAAGGCGGGCCACGGGCGTGTGACCCCGGCACTCGGCGCCACGGCTGAAGCGAAGGCGGACATGCCCGCCACCATGACCCGAGCCTGCGCACGCCGCGCGACGCGCGATCCGCGCTGGCCACATATCGCGGCGGCGCTCGCCGATCTGCGCGAACGGCATCGCCACGCGGTCCGGATCGTCGATGCCGACTGTGCATGCGGGACGCTGCTGATCGAGACCGTGCGTTACGCCCGCGCGCTCGGCTTCACCGCGATCGAGGGGCAGGGCGTCGCCGATGCGCCGGCGCTGATCGGCCGCGCCCGCGCCGCTGCAGCGCGGCTGCACGATCCCGCGATCGGGCTCGACTTCGAAGGTGGCGGTCTGGCGCAGGCGCTCGCCCGCGAAGCCGATTTTCCCGCCGACATCGTGCTGTGCCACGACCAGGACGGCGGCATCGCACGGCTGCTGGCGGCCGCCGGCACCCTCGTGATCCCCGATCCCGTCGCGACGCGCGTGCGGAGGCAGGCGGCATGACGCGGCGCGACCTGCAATGGAAGGCGGGCGGCTTCGCGCTGATGGCCGTCTCCTGTGCGCTGTGCATGGCGGTCGACGGATCGCCGCTGATGCTCCTCTTCTTCCCGCTCGCGCTGCTCGGGCTGCCGCTGATGATCCACGGCAAACGCGTCGGGCAGATGGTCCGGGCGGAACGCCGCGGGCACAGCCACACGGTCGACGCCGTCCATGCCGCGCGCCTGCGTCGGCGCGGACGGGGCTGCGACGGCTCCGGCCGCTGACCGCCAAAGCGTCTGTCACGGACATCGTCGACGATCGCGTGTCACGCCGGTGCAACCTGTCGGCCCTAACGATCCTGGATGAACACGCCGTCGCCGCTGTCGCTCGACGTCTGATCTGAACCGGCATGGTCCGCGGGCGTTTGCGGACCATGCGCTCCTCCTGTGGGTTGCCCCGATGACCGATGTCTCCCGTCGTACACTGCTCGGTGCGGGCGTCACCAGTGCCGCGCTGTCCGCCTTTCCCGCGGCGATCGCGCGGGCGGCGGCGATCGCGCCCGATGTGAAGACGGGCTCGATCATGGATGTCGAGCATGTCGTCATCCTGATGCAGGAAAATCGTGGCTTCGATCATTATTTCGGCACGTTGCGCGGCGTCCGCGGGTTTGCCGACCGGTTGCCGATCCCCGTGCCGGCAACGGCTGCGGGCGGGGCGGCGGCGCCGGTCTGGTATCAGCGCGACCGGACCGCACCGGGCGGCGCGCGGACCGTGCTGCCCTTCCATCTCGCCACGCGCACCAATTTCGACCTGATGCGGATGGAGGGTACGCCGCACAGCTGGCCCGATGCGCAGCGCGGCTGGGACGAGGGGCGGATGGCGCACTGGCCCGAGGCGAAGAGCCAGCGGGCGATGGGGCATTACCGGCGCGAGGACCTGCCGTTCCAGTTCGCGCTCGCCGAGGCGTTCACGCTGTGCGACGCCTATCACTGTTCGGTACAGACGGGGACCAACACCAACCGGCTGTTCCTGTGGAGCGGTACCAACGATCCCGGCGGCACGCTGGGCGGTCCGGCGATCGGCAATTCGCATGACAGTTTCCCGGAGGATGGCGGCGATCCCGACCCCTATCGCTGGACCACGGTCGTCGAGCGGTTGCAGGCCAAGGGCGTCGACTGGCGCATCTATCAGGACATGGCGGACAATTTCACCGACAACCCGCTGGTCGGGTTCGCCGCCTTCCGCGCGGCGCATCATGCGGCTGGCGACGCGGAGCTGCGCGACCGGGCGCTGACGACGCGCGGGCTCGACGCGCTGCGCACCGACGTGCTGGCCGGGCGACTGCCGCAGGTGTCGTATGTCATCGCCACCGCCAAGGGATCCGAGCATCCCGGTCCGTCGAGCCCGGCACAGGGTGCGGCCTATACCGCCGAGCTGCTCGACGCGCTCACCGCGGACCCGAAAATCTGGGCGCGGACCGCCTTGTTCGTCATGTTCGACGAGAATGACGGCTTTTTCGATCATGTCCCGCCGCCCGCGCCGCCGTCGCACGCTGCCGATGGCACGCTGCTCGGCGGATCGACGGTCGACCTGACCGGCAGCTATCACCTCCACCCGAGCAGGGGCGACGCGGCGCTCGACCTCCCCGCCTATCGCGGCCGCGCCTATGGCCTGGGGCCGCGCGTGCCGATGTACGTCGTCTCGCCGTGGAGCCGGGGCGGGTGGGTCAATTCGCAGGTGTTCGACCACAGCTCGGTGATCCGCTTCCTCGAACGCCGGTTCGATTTTCACGAGCCCAATATCGCGCCGTGGCGCCGCGCGGTCTGCGGCGACCTGACCTCGGCATTCTACTTCACCGCCGCCGACGTCACGCCCTTCGCGGCGATGCCCGATCCGCGTGCCGAAGCCGCGCGCGCCGCGGCGATCCCCCGGCAGGTTAGCCCGCAGGCCCCACTGGGTGAGTCCCTCCCGTGGCATGAGCCCGGCATCCGCCGCTCCCGCCCGCTCCCCTATGCGCTGCGCGTCGGCGAGACGATCACGGGTGACGCGATCCGGCTGCACTTCGCGGCCGACGGCACGCAGGCCGCGGTGTTCCACGTCTATGACCGCAGGGGCCTGGACCAGCCGCCCCGCCGCTTCACGGTCGAGCCCGGGCGCACGCTCGACGGGCAATGGGGATTCGACGCGGAGGGGCGCTATGATCTCTGGGTGCTGGGCCCGAACGGATTCCACCGGCATTATGCGGGGCATCGCAACGACCCGGCGTCGATGTCGCTGCTCGTCTGGCACGCGACACCGACCGAATTGGGATTAGTGCTTCCCGCCGGACACCGCGAACACGCGCTGGTCGCGCAGGTCGAGCGCGTCGGGGCGGCGGCGCTCGTGACCGGGCTGGTCGACGCGCGCTACCGCTGGCCGCTCCGCAACAGCCATGGCTGGTACGACGTCACGATCACGGCGGCGACCGCGCCAACCTATCGGCGCCGCGTCTCGGGGCGGGTCGATGCGCCCGGGCGGATGACGTGCAGCGATCCGTTCGTCACCGGGGCTCAGAACGCCGGCAGCACCGCGCCCGCATAACGATCCGCGATGAAGCGCCGCGTCTCGGGGCTTCGCAGCGCGGCGATCAGCTTGACGACGCGCGGATCCTTGTCGCCACCGGGCAGGCCGACGACGAAATTGACATAGGGGCTGTTCTTGTCCTCGATCGCGAGCGCGTCACGCACCGGGTTGAGCTTCGCGTCGAGCGCATAGTTGGTGTTGATCAGCGCCAGATCGACCTCGCCGAGCGTGCGGGGCAGGGTGGCGCCCTCCAGCTCCTTGAACTTGAGGTTCTTGGGGTTGGTCGCGATGTCGTTGAGGCTCGACAGCGGGTTGGTCGGGTTCTTCAGCGTGATCAGCCCGGCCTTTTGCAACAGCAGCAGCGCGCGGCCGCCATTGCTCGGCTCGTTCGGGATCGCGACGGTCGCGCCGTTCGGGACCTGCGCGATCGTCTTCCACTTGCGCGAATAGGCGCCCAGCGGCTCGACATGGACACCCGCATAGGGAACCAGATGCGTGCCGCGCGAAGCATTGAACTCGTCGAGATAGGGCTTGGTCTCGAAATAGCTGACGTCGATCTGCTTCTGCTCGACCTGAAGGTTGGGCTGCACATAGTCGTTGAAGACGCGGATCTTGAGATCGACGCCCTGCTTGGCGAGCGCGGGCTTGATCGATTCGAGGATCTCGGCATGCGGCACCGCGGTCGCGGCGACGGTCAGTGCCGTGCCGTCATCCGTCTTGGCGCCACCGCATGCGGCGAGCGCAAGCAGCGAGAGCGAGGCGAGAAGCGTGCGGCGGTTCATGGCATTTCCTAGAATCGTTGGATCAGCGGCGGGTAAAGTGGCGGGCGAGCGCGTCGCCGGCATATTGGAGAATCTGGACGAGGACGACCAGCAGGACGACGGTGACGACCATCACGTCGGTCTGGAAGCGCTGATAGCCGAAGCGGATCGCGAGATCGCCAAGCCCGCCAGCGCCGACCACGCCTGCCATCGCGGTGAACGAGACGAGCGCCACCGCGGTAACGGTGGCGCCCGAGATCAGCCCGGGCATCGCCTCGGGGATCAGCGCGCGCGTCATGATCTGGCGGGTCGTCGCGCCCATCGCCTGCACCGCCTCGATCGTCGTCCGGTCGATCTCCTTCAGCGATCCCTCGACGAGGCGCGCGTAGAAGGGCGCGGCCCCCACCACCAGCGGCGGGATCGCCCCCGCGACGCCCAGCGACGTGCCGACCAGCAGCACGGTCAGCGGGATCATCACGATCAGCAGGATGATGAACGGCACCGAGCGCAGGATGTTGACGGCGATCCCGAGCGCGCCATTGGCGAGCCGGTTCTCGATCAGCCGCCCCTTGCCGGTCAGATACAGCAGCACGCCGAGCGGCAGGCCGAGCAGGATCGTCAGCACCAGCGACCCGGCGAGCATGATGAGCGTGTCGAGGCACGCCTGGCCGATATCGGACCAGTCGACATTTTCGAAGAAGGTCATGCGGCGAGGGCCGCCAGCATGCGCCGGGTCGCCGGATGCGCGGCGTTGGCGAAGATGTCGGTGACGGTGCCGGTCTCGACGACCTGGCCGCGTTCCAGCACCGCGACGCGGTCGCAGACGTAGCGGACGACGTCCATTTCATGCGTGATCAGGACGATCGTCAGCCCGAGGTCGCGGTTGAGGTCGCGGAGCAGCGTAAGCACCGAGCGCGTGGTTTCGGGGTCGAGCGCGCTCGTCGCCTCGTCGCACAGCAGGATGTCGGGGTCGGTGGCGAGCGCGCGCGCGATACCGACGCGCTGCTTCTGCCCGCCGGACAGCTGGGCGGGGTATTTGGCGGCGTGATCGGACAGGCCGACCCGGTCGAGCAAGGCGGCAACCTTGCACTCGCGCGTCGCCTTTGCGACCCCCGCGAGCACCAGCGGGAAGGCGACGTTCGCCGCGACCGTCCGCGAGGAGAGCAGCCCGAAATTCTGGAAGATCATGCCGATCCGCCGCCGGAGCGCGCGCAGCTCCGCTGCCGACAGGCCTGCGACGTCGATACCGTCGACCTCGACGCGCCCCGACGTCGGCCGTTCGAGCGCATTGATCAGCCGGATCAGCGTCGACTTGCCCGCGCCGGACTGACCGATCACCCCGAACACGCCGCCCGCCGGGATCTCCAGCGACACGCCGTCGAGCGCCGCCGCATCGCTCGCCGGGTAGGTTTTGGAAACGTCGCGCAGGCGGATCATGCGGACCCCATCACCTGCACCGCGAACCGCTCCATTTCCTCGGCCTGCGGGCTCATCTGGAGCAGCAGCAGGTCGAGACCCGCGGCCTCATATTCCGCGATCCGCTCCTTCAGCTGTTCGGGCGTGCCGACCAGATTGGGGCGCAGCCCGCGGTTCGAGACCGAATATTCCTGGATCTTCAATTCGCGTTCGAGCTGCGTGCCCGACAGCCACTGGTCGAAATTGGCATAGCCTGCGGGCAGTTCGGTGACGCTGGTGATCCGCTCGAGTTCGCGTTTCGCCTCCGCTTCGCTGTCGCGGACGATCGCATAGGCGGCCATGCCGTACTGCATCGGCGCACCGCCCGCGGCTTCGCGTCGTGCCGCCATGTCGGCGATCTTCGGCGCGATCGCGTCGGCCGGGTCGCCGTGCATGACATAGGCATCGCACTTGGCCGCGATCATCGCCTTCGCCTTCTCGCTCTCGCCGCCGGCATAGACGGTCGGGCGCTTGGCGGGCTTGGGCGAACAGATCGCCTGCTCGGTGGTGTAGAATTGCCCGGCAAAGCTGAACCGCTCCTCGGTCCACAGCCCGTCGACGACCGACAGCCATTCGTCGGTGCGCGCGTAGCGATCGTCATGCTGGTCGAACTGCAGGCCATATTGCTTCGCCTCGTCCGCCCACCAGGACGATACGACGTTGAGCGCGAGCCGCCCGCCTGAGATCCGGTCGATATTGGCCGCCGCCTTGGCGAACAGCGCCGGGTGGTGAAAATTGGGGCGCACCGCGACCATCAGCTCGATGCTGTTGGTCACCGCCGCGAGCGCCGCCGCGGTCGACCACGCATCGAGCGCGGGCTGTTCTACGCCCTTGATGTCGTTGAGGTTGAGCTCGGCGATGAGCGTCAGGTCATAGCCCCAGCGCTCCGCATTCTGCGTCAGCGCCTTGGTATAGGCCCAGCTCGCCTCCATCCCCTCGTCGGGGACGTTGCGAAGCCAGCCGCCGAAAACCGGAGTCCAATAGCCATAGCGCATCAACGAGTCTTCCCAATCTGTTCGATCAGGTAATCGACGAGCCGGTCATGCGGATCCCAGCCGAGGACGTCGAGCGGCCTGGCGACGAAATTGGACAGCGCGTTGACGTCGTAGAAGCGCGCGACGCCGTCGCGGTCGTCGATCATCACCTCGACCCCGCCGACATCGAGATCGACCGCGCGCGCGATCGCCTCGGCGGCATCCTTCAGCACCTGCGACGGCTCGACCGCGGCCATTTTGATCCCTGAGCCGGGGACGACGCACGCATCCGCGGGGCAGAGATCGAACGCGCCGCCGCCCGCGACGTCGATCGCATAGAGGAACTTGCGGTCGAGCGTCTCGATCCGGGTGATCGCGCCACCCCGGACGGGGACATATTCCTGCACGAGCAGCACGCCGTCGACGCTGCTCGGCAGGCCGTTGTCGGTGACCGCGGCGCGGAGTTCGTCGAGGCTGTCGAAGCGGATGATCCCCGCGCCCGAACCGCCGATATTGGCCTTCACGACCAGCGGGAAGCGCAGCGTCTGCGCGGCGCCGACGACGTCGGCGGCGCGGTGGACGACGCGCGTCTCGGGGATTGCGAGGCCGAGCGACGCGATCAGCGACAATTGCCGCGCCTTGGAGGCGTCGATCGCGAGCACGTCGGCGCCGTTGATCACGCGCGCGCCGGTGCGGCGCCAGTGATCGAGCATCGCCATCGTGTCGAAGATCGGATGCTCGTCGCTGCGCAGGAAGCTCGACATCGCGATCCGGTTGAACACGACGCGCGCCGGCGCAGTCTGGTCCGCGGGGTTCCAGAACCCGTCCGGCGTGGCGCGCGAGAACTCGACGCCGCGCGCGTCGAGCGCTGCGAACAGCGGCACGAACCAGGCGGGATGTTCGTAAAGGACGGCGAGATCGGTCATGAAGCCTCGGATGAATTAAGCGCGCCCTCTGCCACGCCGACGCGCGGACCGCCATCGATAGCGGCTTTGGCCCGATCAAGCCTGGGTTTAGCGGACGGCGCCGGCGCCAGCGGTCGCTCCAATCAATCCGCGGGATCGACCTGCGCGATCTCGACGAGGCACGCTTGCGGCGCGCTCGTCAGCGTGGCGACGATGCCGACCGGGAGGGTGGGGAGGGGCGGGCCTCGCGGCGCAGCGCCGACGGCAGGCGCGCTCAGTCGATCGCGGCGGGTCGGCGGAGGCGCCGTGCGGGGCGGGGGCCGGGCGTGAACGCATCGCCCGGTACCCGGTGCTGGAGCAGCGGGAGCAGCGCGATCAGCCGGGCCTCGTCCTCGGTCGGGGTGGCGGTGCGCGTCGTCGGCGCCGGTACGGCGATCGATCCGCGCTCGACGAAATGACTGCCCCAGCGATCGGCCAGCGCCAGCACCCGGTCGATGAACGGACCCGGGGCACAGGCGACGACCGACGGGAAGGGCAGGCGCGTCGTCGGCCCGGGTCGCGCCGCCGCCGCGATCGCCTCCTGACCGAAGCCGACCGACAGCGGCGACAGCAGGACCGCGCCCTCGATCGCCTGCAAATAGCTGCGCGGCGACAATTGCGCCCACCACGCGACGGCCAGACACGCGACGCCCTGCGCCAGGATCACCGCCGGCTCCTCGCGCCGGGCAAATGCCGCGTCGAGCTGCAGCGCCCAGCGACCGCTCTGAAATTTCGCGAGATCCAGTTCGATCGTCGGCACCGCCGCGTCGGGGACGGGATCGCCCCGGATCACGACGATCACGGCATGCTGGGTATCGATCGAAGCCTTGTCCCTGACGGCCATAGCGGATCACCTCGGATAGACCTGCAGCAGCGCGCGACCATCGATCTCCGACTCGCAGTCTCGCGCTACGGTTACGAAGCGTAATCCGGCCCGGACGATAGGCAATAGTCTTGCGTCATCCCATGCCGGCGATGCGCCGGATCGCGTCCCGACGCCCCGATCCGCGGCGTGACCGCGCTGCCTTCAGGCATACTGCCCTGCCTGCTTTCACAAGCCGCCCTATTCCCGACATATAATACCGCTCCACTCGATCTCGCCCGCTGCGTGAGAGTGTGACGATGATCGATCCCCCCGCCATCCCGATCCGCCGTTCGTGAGGGTTCACGCGCCGGTCCGCCTGTATCCGTCGATGCTCGTCTGCCTCGGGGGCGGCGTGGTCTGTCCCGCGGCCGGATCGACGCAGGCGATCCCCGTGCCGGCATCGGCGTCGGGCGACGACATCGTCATCACGGGCCAGCGGAGCCCGGGCAGCGCGGTCGGGGCGATCGATCCGACCGCGACCCTCGATCAGGCCGGGATCCAGTCGCTGGGTGCGACCGATCTCAAGACGCTGCTCGAGCGCCTGAAACCCCTGACGACGTCGGCGAGCGGCGGCGATCCGGTCTATCTGCTCAACGGTCGACGCATGTCGAGCATGAACGAACTCTACAGCCTGCCGCAGGAGGCGATGGAGAAGATCGAGGTCCTGCCCGAGTCCGAGGCCGCACGCTTCGGGTTTCCGGCCACCGTCCGGGTGATGAACTTCATCACCAAAAAGCGGTTTCGCGCGGTCACCTACCAGCAGGCCACGGGTGTCACGACCGAAGGCGGGGGCGAGACAAGCTATGCCGAGGTGACCGCCGCACGGATCGACGGGCCGCGCCGCGCGACGCTGACGCTGTCGCATCTTCGGCTCAACCCGATCCTGCAGAACGAACGCGCGATCCTGCCCGATCCGGACACGCTCTATGCGCTTGGCGGCACCGTTACGGGAATAGGCGGGGCCAGTATCGATCCCGCGCTCGATGCGCTCGTCGGGGCCCCGGTCACGATCGCCGCCGTGCCGGACGACCCGGCGGGGCGCGACACTCTGGCGGGCTATGCCGCCGGCGCCGGGGCACCCGCGGTCACCGATATCGGGCGTTATCGCTCGCTCCAGCAGCGCAGCGACAGGATTTCGGTCGACGGAACGCTCGCGGCGCCGATCGGGCGGACGATGAGCGGATCGCTCAACCTGTCGATGGAGGCGCAGCGTAACATCGGCGTGAACGGTCTGGCGCCCGCGCTGCTGAGCGTGCCGGGAGGACGCGGTGCGCTGCCCTTTGCGGATGATGTCCTGCTCTATCGCTACCTGCCCGATGCGGTGCTCCGGCAGCGGAGCACCAGCCTGACACTGCATGGATCGGGCATGGTCCAGGGCAGTATCCGGCGCTGGGGGTGGAACGTCACGACCAGCTATGACCGGGTGCTGGGGGTGGCGCGGTCCGAACGCGGCGTGCCGATCGACGATCTGCAGGCCACGATCGATGCGGGGGGCGATCCGTTGGCGCGCGTAAGTTCCGAGGCGGCGGCGCTTCGGCTGGCCGATCGCAGCCGGACCGTTACCGGCACATTGCTGACAAAGGCGGTCGCGAACGGCCCGCTGGTCCGGTTGCCGGCCGGCGACGCGCAGATCACGCTCTCGGGGGATTATGCCCGGTCGAGCAGTTCGGGCAGCCTGCCGGGCTTGCGCGACACGACGCTCGATCTGACGCGCACCACCGGGGGCGCCAGCGTCAACGCGGATCTGCCGATCGCCTCTGCCAATCAGGACGTTCTCGCGTTCCTCGGACAGCTGTCGGTCAACGGCATGATCGGCGTCTCGGACGTGTCCGATTACGGCCGGCTGCTCAGTTCCAACTACGGCCTGACATGGTCGCCGGTGCGGCCGGTCCAGCTGATCGCCTCGGTCAATGCCGCGCAGACCCCACCAGCGATCGCGCTGCTGACCAACCCGACGGTGACCACCCCGAACACGCCGTTTTTCGATTTCACCACCGGCACCAGCGTGCTCGTCACGACGATCGCCGGCGGGAATCCCGCGCTCGACCCGGAACGCCGGCGGCTCGTCACGCTGGGTGTCGCCGTGTCGCCGATCAAGGCCCGCGATCTGCGGCTCACGCTCAACTATCTCCAGACGCGCATCGACAATCAGACCGCGACGCTGGGCAGCGCCACCCCGGCCTTCCAGACCGCATTTGCCGGGGCGTTCCAGCGTGATGCAACAGGACAGCTCGTCAGCGCCGATCTGCGGCCGGTCAACATCGCCCGCGAACGCGAAACGAAGGTGCAGGCGACGATCAGCCTGTCGACGCCGATCGGGCGTGCGCCTGCGCCGCTGACGCCGCCCGTCGGCATTGCCGCGAAGGATGTGCCACCGCCGGCGCCACCCCGGCCCCGGCCGCACCTCAACATGTCGATGACCACGACGTGGCGGCTCGACGATCGCCTGTCGTTGCGGAGCGGGGGGCCGGCACTCGATCTCCTCGATGGCGACACGCTGACCGGCACCGGCGGACGACCGCGCTGGGAAACCGAGCTGAACCTCAGCGGATCGCTCGGGGCTGCGAGCATCGGCGTGTACGGCCGTCTGCAGGGGCCGACCCGGATCCGCAGCGACCTGGCGGCGTCGGATCTGCGCTTTTCAGGTCGGACCTGGCTGGTGCCCTATAGCTCGCTCAAGGTCGACCAGATCATCAAACGTCCCTGGGCAAGCAACATGACGCTGCAGCTGACGGTCGAAAACCTGCTCAACGACCGTATCGCGGTTCGCGATCGGCTCGGGCGGACGCCGAACCGGTTCCAGGCGGCGTATATCGATCCGGTCGGCCGGTCCGTCAGGCTGGGCCTGCGCAAGCTCTTCTGACACCGCCCGGTACGGCGGGGGATATCGATCTCCGGAGCGCCCTGATCAGGCCGCGAGCGCGCTGATCGTCGCGCGGTTGCGGCCGTCGCGCTTGGATTGATACAGCGCCATGTCTGCCGCCTGGATCAGCGTCGCGCCCTCCCGGTCCATGATGTCCGTCCAGGTCGCGATGCCGAACGACATGCTGGTCGATCCCAGTGCGCGGTTGCCGTGGCGGACGGCGATCTCGGAGATCGCCTGCCGGACGATATCGACTCGCTTGGCCAGCGCCTCCGCGGTCGTGCCCGGCGCGATGATGGTGAACTCCTCGCCGCCGAAGCGACAGACGACATCGCCGTCGCGGAACCGGCTGCGCATCTCGGCCGCGACCTGCTGGAGCACCGCGTCCCCCGCGTCGTGACCGAACTCGTCGTTGAACCGCTTGAAATGATCGACGTCGCACATGACCAGGCTGAGCGGATTGCCCGACCGCGAGGCGCGGGCGATCTCCAGCTTGAGCGCTTCCTCCATGTAGCGGCGGTTGAACAGGCTGGTCAGCGGATCGCGGATCGTCTGTTCGCGCAGCGACCGCTGCAGGCGGTGGTTCACCAGCGCCGAGGCGATGTTTTCGGTCAGCACGTTCATCCGGAAGCGGTTCTCGGCCTCGATCCGGCCGCGCAGATAGAGCACGCCGATGACCTCGCCGCCCGCGAGCAGCGGCTCGCAGTGATAGACCTCGCCCTCGGCGACATGCGCGCAGACGATGTCGCGGCGCGGATCCACGACGGAATGGCTCTGGCCACGGCGCAGCGCCCAGCACCGCTCCGGCGCGAAGCCGTCGTCGGGCACGACGATGTCTCCCCAGCTGGCGACCGGGACCAGGCAGTTGCGCGAGTTGTTGTGTGCGTACAACGCGCCGGGAATGTCGGGCAGAACCTGCGGTACGAACACCCGGATGATCTGGGCCAGCTCGTCGTCGGTGCGGGCGGCCTGCATGCGATGCGCCATGCCGCCGAGCAGCTCGATCACGTCGCCGCGTTCGCGCAGCGTCTTGGTATTGCGCTCGAGCTCGGCGTTGACGACCTGCAGCTGGCGCTCGCTCGCGCCCTGATCGGAAACCGCGCCCTCCAGCCGGTCGGCCATCGCATTATAGCCGATCGCGAGGCGGTTGAATTCGCGCGACCCCATCGCGGTATCGATCCGCGTCTGCTCGTCCCCGCTGCCCAGCGCGGTCATCGCGCGCAACATGGTTTCCAGCGGGCGGCGGATACCTTGCACCAGCAAGGTAAAGCCGCCGATGACGATCAGCGCGACGGCGATCGCGCCGAAGATGGCAAGCCGCTTGCCGCGGCGCAGGCGCTGCGCCGCCGCATCCTGCCGCGTGGTCTGCAACGCGCGTTCCTCTTCGAGAAAGGCCTCTCCGCGCACGCTGATCGCATCCATCAGGTCGCGACCACGGCCGCTGGCGATGATCGTGACCGCTCCCGCAAAATTGCCCCGGCGGGCAAGGTCGAGCGGCTGGCGCAGAAAGGCGGACCGCTCCTTCATCAGCAATGCCATTTCGCGCGCACGGGCATGCTGGCGCGGGTTGTCGCGGGTCTGGCCCGCAACCCGCGCGATGGTCCGGGCGGCGCTGTCCAGGCGTTTGGCGAAGGACCGGGCATAGGCTGGATCCCGCGTGATGACGAACCCGCGCTGGCCCGACTCGGCCTCGCGCAGATCGTTCAGCGCCGCCTCGGTCATCTCGATGACCTGCGCGGAATGGGCGGCCCATTGGAAGCTCTGGCTGGCCTGGTACGAGGCGTCGGCGAGCAGCCCGGCCAGCGACCCCAGTGCCAGGACCACGATGAGGCCGATCGCGACGATCCGCGCAGTAAGCGATATGAACATTGCGCTATGTTAAACAACAAAGACTTAGCTTTTGGTTACTCGCCATCACACGCCGCGCCGCGACCGGTCTACTGCGTCAGCACCCCGAGCTCTGCGATGGCCAGCCGCGTCTCGCCCTTGGCGGCAATGTTCGAGAACCCGCCCTGGTCCTTCGGCACTGGATGAAGAGCCGGAATACGGCCCTTCACGCCGCGCCTGTGAGGGAGGGGCCCTCGCGGCTTACTGTCCCGCGATCATCTTCGTGTAGGCCGCCACCGGCACCGATTCCCGCGTGCCCTTGGTCGGTTCGATCTTGAAGAAATAGGATTCCGTCCACGCGCGACCGCCGCCCCAGGCCATCGCATCGAGCCAGACGTCGCTGTCGGTCTTGATCGACTTGACGACGTTCGCCGCGATCGCGGTGCAGGATGCGGGCAGCCCCTTCGAGCTTCCCAGTGCATATTCGCCCAGGATCGCCCGATATCCCCGCTTGCGGGCAGCGGCGGCGAAGATCTTCAGTCCGCCGTCGCCCGCCGGTTCGCTGACGCACTCCGCATTAGTACCGCTGGAGCCGGTGTCGAAATAGCGATGCGGCGACAGGATGATGCGGTTCAGCGGGTCGATGAGGCCGCCGGAGCGATCGATCGCGCATGCAGCGCTCTCGCAGTCCCGGCTGGCCGGTTCGTTCTTGTCGAACCGGAATGACGCGGACCATTGTGGCCACTCGACGAGGATGCGGTGCTTGAACCCCGCCTTGCGAATGCCCGCGACGATCTGGTTGGTATCGCGAACCCATTGCATCCAGTCGTTCGTCACCACGGGATCGGTGAAGAAGCGCGGCTCGTTCATCAGGTCGATCATGACCATTTCGGAATTGTCGAGCTTGCGCAGGATCGGCAGCCAGAACGCGATCTGCTCGGCCGGCGTCGGCCATTTATAGTCATGGCGGTCGAGGATCACGGGCACGTTGCGGGCGTTGGCCGCCTTGACCACGTCGACCACCCGCTGGAGGACGACGGGCTCATTCATCTGGCTGCCGTTGAACGGCAGGCGGATGCTGCGAAACCCGGCCTTGTCGACGTACCAGGCGACGTCGGCGACGGTCGGGCACAGGGCGCCGTTCGCGACGAACGAACATCCCGCGAGATTGACGCCGAACCGCGGCGCGGCCTCGGCGGCCGTGGCGAAGGACAGCAGGGCCGTGGCAGCGGCGATGACGCGAGGAAGAATCATCTTACTTCACCTACGAGGTTTGGATGGAATGCCGTGCTCTCGATGTGAAGCGGTCTATCTCTTCGCCAACATGATGATCGGCGGCACCGCGATCTTCTCGATGAAGGTCGCCGCCCCCTTGTGGATGCTGGTCGGGTATATGGCCGCCACCGCGCCCAAGCCCCAGACGTCGCGACCGAATGGCCCTGCGCCACGAGGAACGGTCGCGGCCTGAAGCACGGCCCGGCGTTCCACCCGGGGAGTATTGGCGTCGGTGTGCTATGTCGGGACCGAATGGCTGCATAAAACCTAATTCAATCTGATACGTAGCGTTTCCATGGCAAGCAGCGAATCTCCCCCAACGGCAACCCGGTCTGCGGAAACACTCCCCGACGATCCTCCCCTGCAACCGCCGGCCATCGAGCCGGCCGATCGGGAATACCTGGTTGCCGCGAGCACGATTCCGGGTTCGCACTACGGCGCGAGGATCGGGAGCAACGCGGCGCTCTGGGCGCTCGCGAACCAGCGTCAGGACATCGACAAACGTTTGGCGGTCCTCACGGCCCGTAACCAACGAAGCATCCGTACGGCACGATATTCGGCGATCGCCGCAGTCGTTCTGGGGATCATGAGCACGGTTGGCGCAGCCTATTACGCCCGCCAGGCAGATCTTCGCCCGGCTCTGGTCAAGGCTCCCGTCGCCCAAACCCCAAAAGCCCCCATCGCACCGCCTGTCAGGCCGCAGCCAGCCGCTATCTCGACCGCAGTTCCAGCTGAAGGTGGCAATATTCCGGTGGCGCAGAAGGCCAATGCCGCGCCGAGCCAGGCTCGAGCATCAATGCCCAAAAAGGCACGGAGGCTTTCACCCGCGAGACGTAAGGCGCGGCCTGCGCGCGCGCGGTCTTCAAGGTGGATTGCACAGCCTTTGCACGGTGCGGCGCTTCGGCGGGCGTTGATCGCCGATCGCAAGCGGACCCGGGAACTCAATCAAGCCCAGCTGAGAAAATTGACACGCCGACGTCGCGACTGATCGCGCGCTGTCGCCCTCCGTGGCGGCAGAGCCCCCCTCCGCCGCGGCCGATCACAGCCCACAGCAACTCGTGATCGGCGAGCAGCCTATGTCACGACGGAGCTCACCGATGCACAGGCAGACCGTAATATGGTCAGCTGAATTAGTGATGGATCATGCCTGCCTGCTCGTCCGCTGACGCCCAGATGTTGCGGTTCATCGCGTCAATGGCGCTGCCCGAAAGCTGACGCTAGTCTCGAGGCATGACAAAAGATGGCCGCCCGTCCCTGATCACTGACATCAGGCTCTTTGCCGGAGAACGCTATAATTCGGCGCCCTATCTGGAAGGCCAGGAGGAGGCGGTTGCTTACGGCCGCCGGATCGCTTGGCTACTCAACAGCGAAGGGTTCAGCCTTGGAGCATTCCCAGCGCTATACGTGCTGTTCACGCCGTTGCTGGAGCCGGGTTCAGTCAAATTCACAAATGAAGGCGGCGACTGGTGGCAGCGGTATGTTTATGTCGGCGTAACCGCTGATTTCCCGGACGCGCCTGACAAACGTGGTATCGTCATGCGCGGTATTGCGGATGCTATTCTCGCCACAAGGCCGGATCAGGAGGGTGTAATCCGCCGCGCTGATGCGATTGTCCGGGAACATGGCGACCGTCTGCGTTTTCTCCTGAAGCGCCGCGATTTGGCAAAGCTGGTGGTAGAAATTTCGTTCAACATCGAAGTTTCTTCAAAGCCGTCGTATCTGTTCATCGGCCATACCGACAAGGAGAATGGCGCGTACACCGAAGCTGATCCTATTGCTCTAGGGTGGTATATGGAAGGCTTCGACCTGCTTAGCGGCATAAGGCTTCAGGATGCAGTCAACCTCACTCAACGCCCACGACCTGCGATGACTAGCGTGGTCAAGCGTCGCGGTTAGGGCAGCTATGGTTTAGCGTGGCTCAAAAGCCGCCTGACCGTTTTTCACCAACTCCGGCCATTCCGCCTCCGACCCCAACACAGACATCTGTCAAAATCGACGTCACGGACACTTCACCACCAATCCCGCTCACCTATCGAGCCACCGAGCGCGTCCGGACCAGTCTGAAGGGAACCTCGTTCGTCGTGCCCTTTTCGGTGATCCTTACCCACATCGTGAGCGCGTTCGGGCTCGTGCGTTCGATCGTCATGCCGTCGAAAAACCATCGATCCTTCTCTACCGCCACCAGCGGGAAGATTACGGGCTTGCCCGTCCCATCTTCCCAGCCCGTCATGTCCGGGCTGAAGTGACGAACCCGATAGGCCAGCGATCCCCGGAGCGGGACGTAATCAACGAGTTCGGTAAACGATACGCTGCCCTTGCCGTCTGCCATCGCGAAATGGCCTGTGATCCGGCCTCCCAGCAGCGCGGAGTAGGTTTCCGTCACGTCGGAACCCATTCCCGTGCCGACCCAGCTGCCAGCCAGCCAGGCCAGTTGATCGATTGACGCGGGTGGCGAAGTGCCGTTCCCCAGTGAGCGCGTGTGCTGCGCGGTCGCTGGAACGGCCATCGCAAGACCAATAGCGGCCAAGGTCCGTATCACGGCACGTCTCCCTTTAATCAGGCGCAGCCTAGCGCCTCGGCCGACGGAATCCACCGCACTTTCGAGCCTGGAACGTGGCCGCGTCGACCTGCACGATCACGCGAAAATTTGTCCCCGGGTCGATCGCGGCATGCTCGGCCTGCCCGAACAGGCGCTCGTTGCAACGTTTCGGCCATGCCCGGCTCACCACGTCCTCGGCCCTGGGTATCACGGCACCAAGGGCACTATGGTACTTTGGTTGCTCGCAAAATTTACCGGAATTTTGGGTCGGAACCAATGCGCCGCTCAATTCTTGGACTCTCACGAACTCAGTTACATCGCAATTAACGCGAATGTGAAAAGAGTTAAACAATAGGGTTAATGGGAGTTCACGATGCGCGACAAGGCCTCGACACCACATGGTGCTGGATCAGCAAACCAGGATCGTGGTTACTGCCAGCGGATGCCGAGCAGTGTGAAGGCGGGCAACCGAGATCTCGGCATGTTCAATCGCAGCAGCGTGAAAGGCGAGAAATACCAGGGCCATGGTACGACGCCGGCGTATATTTAAGTCAAAGTCGAGCTCGGCTGTCACTGGCGACAGACGTCGGGCGCATATCTGAGAGATCGGCAAGGTCAGCGACGGTGAGCCATACAAGCGGTTCGGCCATCGCGGTTGCCGAACACGTACGCATGCTTGCAACCACCCGCAAGGCATTCCCGATCCGCGATGCGCAAGAGCCTATCGCTCCATATCATCTGTCCCGTCCTGGTCGGGACATCGCCAAAGTCGATCCGTGCCGAGGTGCCCCGGCATTCGACCAGCCTCGTTGTTCGTACAAACGACGCATCGACCCACGGCGTTAACCATTTCTTAACCACAAAGCCTCATCCGGCCGATGAGGCCTCGCCTCCCCGCAAGGGTTCCCTGCTCGTCATGATGCCGCCCCAGCTGGGACGGGCAGGGACTGCTGCCCAACGACCTAGTTTTAGCGACCGCTGCCGGCGCGCCTGGGACGTATTCGGCTCGGAGGATGCCACAGGCACCGGGTGCCGCGCGATTGCGCGGGCAGGGGCCCAGCTAGGCGAGCAGATCGCCCTGATACAGTCGAAGACGGGCAACCCGGTGGTCCGGCCGATCTCGCATCACCCAACGTCCGACGTCACGCGCACCTACACCAAGGCAACCGCCGCCAACGCGCGAGAAATCGCGGTCGCGCGGCGGGCGCATATCATGCGGTTGGGAGAGAAGCTGTCCGAAGACGTATCGGACCATGTCGAACAGACATGACTCCGCCGCAGTGGAAAACGTTTGTTTTCTGCGGTGGAGAATGGTGGACGCACTTGGGCTCGAACCAAGGACCCGCTGATTAAGAGACAGCAGTTCTCCCAATGTTTTCAACACGTCTCCCGACAAGTTCCCCCTTCATACCCCTGTAGCCCACCGAGGGAAGCCCTCATTTGTCGGAATGAAGCGCACTCAATCCGTGGCGTCGAATTCGACCCTCGATTTAGTCAGCTGCGATGACCTGGACACCAACCGGAGAGCGGTTCGGCATGCTGGTAGTCTTGGGCCCAGTTGGACAAGGGCGCAGCCTGCGGTGGAGGTGCCAGTGCGATTGTGGCGCGACTTCAGTGGTTCAGGCCGGGGGCTTAAAATCTGGTCGATCTACGTCTTGCGGGTGCAGGCGGCGACGGAAAGTTAAAGCTCCTGCAGGTTCCGACGTTCGCCTGTGGCGGATATGGTGCAACATGCGCCATCGTTGCGCGCTCGGCGATGACGAGGTTCAGCGGAATTATTCCGGTCGCGGCATTTCGGTTTGCAGCGAGTGGCAAGATTACGACGTCTTTGCCGCATGGGCACACGCGCACGGGTACGCCGAACACCTTTCGATCAACCGGCGCGACAACGACGGGATTACACGCCGGAGAACTGCCAATGGGCAACCAATAAAGTGCAGGCGCGGAACACGCGTCGCACCATCTGGGTCGAGCATAACGGCCGCTCGGTATGCCTAGCTGAGGCCGTTGAGGACCTCGGGTTGAACTACCACCAGGTTTATAAGCAGCATGTGCGGGCAGGGCGCCCGTTTAAATCCGTGGTCGCCGCATTGACCGCCGCATGATCATCGACACCCTCAATCCCCGATACAGGAGCGCGGCAGCATGAAGCGTTACAGGACGCCGACGGCCAAGCCGGGCGAGTTGAGGGCCGGCTATGGCAGGGAGGACCGGCACTGCTCGCCGAGCCTCGTCTATGTCTGGGGCGGCAAGGGCGCCCAAAAACCAGACGCCCGGGTGCTGGCATCCGCGCTCGAGGACAAGCGGCAGGGCAATGCCTTCCCGTCGATGGCGATCGAGCAGCGACCGTCCCTGATCGAAGAGCTCGAGGCACGCGGGTACGATATCACCACGCTGCGGTTTTCGATCCGGATGAAAGAGACGCCCGACACCCTCAATCTGGAGGACGCGCATGGCATATGCTGAAGCGACGAAGGTCAGCGTCGAGAAGTCGGTTGCCGAGATCGTCATCCTGGTCCGCAAAAATGCGGAATCCCAGATCGCCCAGCTGGACGATGACGACCGTTATGTGATCGCCCGGCGATTTTTCGCTGACCGATCACCAGCTCGGCGCTCGCGCCATGCCCCATCGACGGCCGCGTATTAGGATTGTCAGGGGGGACCGTCACCACCGATTACTACCGGACGGACTGCCATCAAATTATCATATGTTGTGAACGCGGCATCTAATCGAAGATGGTCGACCAATGATAATGTATTCTCTTATTGATAACGTAGGAGTCTACAAATGGCCGACACGCCGCGCATCAACCCGTTCACTGCGATTGCCGTCGAGGGCGCAGTTTTAGTTGAAGCCGGTGGATACGCTATGGCGATGACACCCGAAGCAGCTTTAGCCTCCGCGATGGATCTGGTGGCCGCGTCCGCTCACGCCAAGCGGCAGGCTACTGTGCGTGGAGGCAGTTAGTCGACTAAGTTCTGCTCGGGATAGCTATGAACATGCTTATTCCAACCAACTCAAACGCTGTCGGAAAGCAACATAGATTGATTTTAACCTTGTTTGTCGAAGGATGGCTTGGCGTCTAACGATCCACTTTGTAACAAAACTACCCATGAATATGCCCTTTGGAAACGACGCAGAAATTCTGCGTTCCGCGATCGCATGGGCGCTTCACGTCGCCGACGCATCTAATAATCCGCTAGTGGCATCTTTTTTGGCTGATGCACTTCACCATGCCGAAGATGGCGCCTACGGTTCTTGCGCGGCCACTGGCGCGAATTCACCAGGGTGGAACGCGGGTGCGTGGTATGCGGAGCGTTGATTCAGACCGGGAATTCGGGATTTAGCGTGAGCGTCAGGCACCATTTTGAGCAATGCCGCACGCATTGCTTTGACGGCGTCCCGTTTCCCAACACTTTTGTCGCGGGCCTCAGTGATCGCGTCACGTTCGTCAGCTCCAAGCGCTCGCCCTAGCAGTCGCTCATAGTACGGAACGAACTTGCTGGGCTTCATATCCAAATATAGGTCGAACCGCACTTCAAGACCAATGTTAATTGCCGAACTTGGAGCGTTCGTGGTCTGGGTGGAATGCGTGGAATGCGTGGGGGGCGTAGACCTGTCGCTGAGGCGGCCGCGTATGGCGGGGAGGTGGGCGTTTCAGAACATCGGGGACGGGGTCGGGAAGGGTCGGCACCCGCCTCCGAGCTGTATCCGGATGTTCACGCCGCTTCCGTACATCGCTTGAAAGACGGCGATTGCTTCGCCTTCCTTCATTTATCCCCAAATCTGGTAAGCACTTCCGCGCCGGTAACGCTTTACCACGCGCGGCCGTGGCATCGAGCGGCCATCTCGCGTGGATCTTAAGGCTTCGTTAGGCATCATTTGGTATGGTCGCAGGCCGGGTAAGCGGACGCTTAGGCCACCGATCTGCTCGAATGATAAGATGGGTTGAGGATAAAAGATGTCGATCTCGTTCTACATTGTGGCGGATAAGCCAGAAAACGAACGAGATCGTGAGATGGCAATCGAAAAAAGCAGGATTATTACTAACCCGCATGTCAAGAAATTTAAACCTATACTACAAGAAATACGAAATAGATTAGGTGCAGCCTCTGCGGCAATTACGATAATCTATCAATACTCGTCATATGTTTTGTCGGCAGTAGGTTTTGAGGCTGGCATATATGAGAGGTCAACGTCCTTCTGCGCGCATGCAATACTGTATCCGGATGAACTGACAATCGTCCCGGACGCCGGCGCAGACGAGCGTTTCGCAGGTAATCCGTTAGTAAATACTAGCCAGGGAATTCAATTTTATATTGGTGCGCCTCTTCGAGACGAAAACGGCACCGTGCTTGGGGCGTTGTGCGCCTTTGACGAGAAGCCCCGTCAGGTTATCACGGCCGAGGACAGATCTAGAATCATCGAGCTAAAGAAAGAAGCAGAAGATATTATCAAAGACATAAGCAAGGAAAATGAGGTTACTGACGATCGGGCATGCCAGTACTCAACGCAGAATAGTTGACCACGACAGCCTCCTGTACGCGGGGGTGCATTATACCTAGGCTCGCTTTTATATGAACATTTATCGTACAATCGCGACTGATATTTCTCCCGCGCTTCTCGATCGCCGTTACTCGTCCCGGCGTCCCGTCAACATAGGGGCGCTTATAATGACGCCTCTGGGCGATATGATACCGGCGACCGTCACAGACGCCTCCACTGGTGGATTCCGGGTGAAGGCAGACTACGGGGTAACCATCGGCCGATTTCTCGTTCTCGTTATTCCGGGGCTGCCGAGATATGCTGGGTGGGTTGCTTGGTCATATCTCAGCGAATTTGGACTCGAGGGCGCTCAGGCAATTTCCGAGGACGCTATCGAGCATATCGTTGCTCTCGGCGCCAAATCGGGCCCTACATAGCCCCTCTGCAAGCCCCATTTGCTGAAGTCGGCAAGAGCGTTATAGTCGAACGACTTCGTCGGCTCGAGGCGCGGCTTGACCACGTCGCCAGGCGCGCAGAGAATGCGCTCCATCCGCCGGTTGCTCTTGCTCTTTTCCTCGATCGGGAAGTCGATGCCGACAATAAAGGTGGTCACTTCGTCTATCGAGATCGTTTGCCCGAATCGGTGGAGCGCGCATAGCCTCGGCCGATGATGAGCGAGCGCGAAGTATGGTTGAAGGCATGGGATGTTGTCCGGACACACGGCGCGCTCGAGTCTGCGCCTGTTGTCGCCACCCTGCTCGACATATTGGGCGACGACCCCCACCACTCCGATTGGGCGCGCGTCGCTGCGGCTGTCGATGCGATTAACGAAGGGGTGTTGCAATAGTGTGGTTTAACGAACGCCTTTAATTGGTTGTTTAGTGGGCGGGCTGCTTCAAACTGCGCATGACGCTATGCAAAAGAGCAGTGAGAACCCTTGGCCTTGCTTCTCAGGATTGCACCGATGGGATGCAGGTAAAGGATATGACGAGGTCGTGAACGCAAAAAATGCCCGGCTCGGAAAGCCGGGCATTTTTATAACTCAGCCGGTATAAGGTCAACTTTTGTCTTAGTAACGCATTGCCTCGAAAGATGCAGGATACGCCAATAATGACAATGACTGTTCTCAAGCTGATGTAAGACTTACCCCCGGACGGGCTTGCCGATTGGCCAGTAGCGCATTTGAACCCCCTAAGATTAAAGTGCTTGTCTTTCGACAAGGGGATTTATGCATTAAAGCTGTTTAGTAATTGCAACTTCATGCGGTTAAATCGCATTAACTGCAATTTCTCGATGCCGATGCCGATGCCGATGCCGATGCCGATGCCGATGCCGCCCGCGCGTTGCTGACTTCGGTATTTGCGCCGGATCGATGCAGCTGCCGCACAATGCCGTTGAATGAGGCCGTCACACTCTGGCACCGGCCGGTTTCGTTATCCTGCTGCGCACCAGCCCGAAACATCACGAGGGGCCAGCGCTCGGGGACAGTGATGCCAGAGACAGCGCAGCGCTAGGCGGACCCCTGGTGTGTCTACGCGACCGTTAGGGGTCTCACTGAGCTTAGCTCGCAGGGCTTGGGCCGTCAGGTCTATGTGTCCGGACGATGCTGGCTCTGCACGGACAACGATGAGGAGGCGGTGTTCGAACACGTCGCGGCCTATATGTGGGAGAGCCGCACGGAGCGGGTCGAGGACTGGACACCGTCGCAACAGGCTGGCGCGACGCGGCAAGCGGCGTTTCGTAAGATGGCTATCGCTGCCCGATAGGCGCTCACGCTACCGGAACGATCGGAGCGCATTCACCCAACGTGACCGACGTAAGTTATCCTTGCCAGGGTTCAATTAGAGACCGTTAAACCTTTTTTAACCAAAACAACTTGAAAATGAGCCCTCGGCCGGAGTCCCTTCGATCGACATGTTTCTCCTATGATTCGGTTCGAGGGACCCAATGCGGATCATCATTTACATTAGCAGGGCCAAACACAGATTCACGGCGAGCGACTTGGCCGAGCTTCGCGACCTTGCTGCCGCCAGAAATCGCTCTCTAAATATCACCGGTCTTCTACTATTTGACGGTACCCGCTTCATACAGGCGTTGGAGGGGGACGCTGCCGCCGTGCAGGTTGTAATGGACCGAATTGCCAACGACTCACGTCATGACAATATCAGCTATTTCAAACCCATTGAAACGGATCGTCGCCAATTTAATTCGTGGCTAACGGAATATCGAGACGAGAGCGACCTTTGTGACGGGAGGGGGTTCCTTGATCGCGTGATGAAACACGTTGCCGACGTCAAATGTGATCCGATAAAGGCAGCTTTTATTGGATTTTCTGCATTGTCACTCCGTCGACGTTTGACCACTTAAACTCGACCCATGCGGTCCCCCGGTATCCGGACTATAGATCTGGTCTGTGGCTGTGGACGGCATAAGGAAGTCGACTTCGACCAGTTCGCGCCTGTCCGTACGCTTAAGTGTCGGTCAACGGCGGTCGTCGCACCACATCAATCCCTCCGCAGTCTCGATCGCGCTGAATTTAAATAAAAACAGCCGCCAACCTTGAAAGGTTGACGGCTGCCTTCACACGGCCGGACACTGGGACCGGCTGTGAAATGCGCTTAGGC
>NZ_LMKZ01000003.1:34821-42817 GCF_001422525.1 Sphingomonas sp. Leaf30
TGATGAGCCGATACCGCCGATACCGAACAGCATGATTGCCCAAGTACCGGCCTCGGGAACTGCTGCCGTCGGCTCAAAGGTTGCGGTCCCGGCATAGGAGCCGTTGCCACGCGACATGCCGTTCACGACGATCTTGTTCGTCTCACCCGATGAGATCGCGACGTTGTTGATCTCGAAGAACTCGGCGTTGCCGACGATGGTCTTTGTGGCCGCAAAGCCATTGATGAACACCGACAGAATGTCGAGATCGGTCGAGCTCTTCAGGCGCGTGGTGTTGGTGCTCAGCGTGCCGCTAGCCAGACCGGTCTGGTCGATGATGAAGTTGAAGGTATCTGTGAACGAGCCCTTCGCGATGCCCGAACGACCGAAATCTGCCGAAACAGTACCGTCCGTGATATCACCGCTTACGGTGAACCCGGGGTTACCCGGAACAAAATTCACTGCGTGAGCTGCTGGGGCCATCGCGAATGCGGATACGAATGCCATTGTCGAAAAAAGTACACGCTTCATGATGATCTCCTTTACCGGGTGTCGAGAGAACAGGTATCGGGGGCCATATTGATATGCAAACGGGCATGTTGCTTCAAAATAGCCGCCACCCAGCCTTTGTGCGGTTTCGGGACAGCTGCGCCTCTCCATTAGAAAACGCTTTTAGCCAGCGATGATCTTTGCGGTTACTGTGAAGAGGTTGACGCAATACAATGGTTAACACGGCCGATTGGTAAAAGCTCGCTCACCATCTTCGAAAATCGCGTCAACCGAACAACTAATGCGTTCGGCCGGTACCGTCAGATACCTGCGTTAATAGTGACAATCCCTATTGTTTAGCACAGCGTTAATATATTATTGCAATTCTCTAGTCACAGGCATGCCGCCCAGCAAGCGAATAAGATCGCTGTGCCTGTGGCTAGATTGTCATGATCATGAGCAACTATGCTCACCGTGGCCTATGTCTTGTTATTAGTATGAATGCCTAATTTTCTCGAACCGAGCGCCTTCATCGCTTGTACGGCTTGTCGAAGATCGAATAACGCATTTCGGGCCCTTTTTCTGTTCAACATCCATCGATCGGCGCCAGCAGCGTTATGGTCCAGACCATAGATCTGATCTGTCGCTGTGGACGGCATAAGGAGGTCAACGTCGACACTCACCCGAGGACTGATGCAGCGCCATCTCCGCATGAACGTATACCAGCTCAATTTGACCCCGGAGATACTGCCACCCGCCTAGACAATTTTGACCGCTAGCACCTTTGCTTATTGAAAGCTGCAAATTGGGGCGCTGGCAATACGATGAACGGCGCATTAATTGTCTTGTGCAAGTAAACAGCCTCGGTTACCTTTCGGCAAAAGGGTGAGGAGAATCGGCATGAAGTTGATGAAACTTAGCTTGTCCGCTCTATGCGCGATGGTCGCGGCGGGCGTATCGGTACCCAGCGAAGCAACAGTCATCGTCGCAAGCTTTTCGGGGAAGCTTACATCTGCTCAAAACAACACGTATGACGATCCATCAATTCCATCGTCAGACTTCTTCAGGATAGGGCAGGCGTTTTCCGGAAGCTTTTCGTATGATACCGATAAACCCATCGAAAACGATGGGGATTTTTCGCTCTTAGATTTGCAGACGTTCAACGTTATTATCGGCGGCGTTGACTTTTCCAGTCGATTTCTCCCTCGTTTGACTGGACGATCGGCCGATGGCGGGGTCGAATTTCTTGCTGGTGGTGCAAGCCAAGGAGGTAGTACTTCCATAAGTCTCAATTTGAGCTCATTTTTCGGAAATTATCCTACTGCTAACGAGCTGAATGGAAGAACAGCCAGCTTCTTTTACGGTGATTATACCCCGCTGGGTGGGGTGGTTTCTGGCGACGCTCTTCTAAGCGTTGAGGGCGCCACTAGCCCGGTACCCGAGCCGGCAACATGGCTGTTTATGGTCGCTGGGTTCGGGGTTGTCGGTTATGGAATGCGGCGACGTCGCGTTTTGTTTACGCCGGCGCATTCCTAGCGTGTCGCTTATTTGAGTGCCGTTTGGTTTGCGGCTCGCACGAATACCGGCGCAAGCAGCAAACCGGTTGAGAACAAATAAAGAACATTGTAGTTCGCACGTACCTTGAATCGAATTGAGGGTACGTATCAATGACTATGCAGACGCCGCGAGCGCGGCTCCCCGAACTCGCCAGAGCGCAGGGCAGGAGTTTAGCTAGCCTTTCGACGATAATCGGGCGTAACGCCGCTTACCTAAACCAATTCGTTTTGCGAGGTACGCCGCGAAGGCTGCCGGAGGACGAGCGCCGCCACCTAGCGATCGTGCTCAACGTCGACGAGCGGGAGCTGGGCGCGCGCGATCCCTGGTCACCCGGCTGTGGCGTATAAGAGCCTTCGGACCTTTCAGAGTGCGCGAGGCAAGATGCATTGTTGCGCATTAGGTGCGGCTGCGGCCGGGAAGTCTGGAAAGCCCCTGCGGAATTCACCACGCCGGGGGCTGAGCGCTCCAAGGTCCGAGGATACATTGAGATTAACGATCTGACCGAACGCCTGCTCTGCCGATGCGGCCGGAAAGGCGCCGCCATTGCCGTCGTGACTGATCCAACCGTGCCCCCAGGTGTCCCCGCGCTCGCCTTTCTTCGCGCCGACGACAGGGAACGGAGGCGGTTGATACGGATCGCGAGAGGTTAGCCCCTGCATCTGGGTGAGGCTGACGGTTGTTCGACAGCTTAATCCTGATGCCGACAATGGAGGTGGTCAGTTCGTCCATGACGATGGTTTGCCCGGATCGGTTGCCCGCGCATAGGTTCGCCGAATGATGAGCGACCGGGAGGTATGGTTGAAAGCGTGGGACGTCGTCCGGACGCATGGCGCGCTGGAGTCCGCGCCTGTTGTCGCCACGCTGCTCGACATATTGGGCGATGATCCTCACCACTCTGATTGGGCGCGCGTTGCTGCGGCTGTCGATGCGATCAACGAAGGGGTGTTGCAATAGTGTGGCGTAACGAACGCCTTTGCTTCGCTGTTTAGTGGGCGGGCTGCTTGAAACTGCGCACGACGCTATGCAAAAGAGCAGTGAGAAACCCTTGCCCTTGCTTCTCAGGCTTACACTGATGAGATGCTGGTAAAGGATATGCCGCGGTCGTGAACGCAAAAAATGCCCGGCTCGAAAAGCCGGGCATTTTTAAAACTCAGCCGGTATGAGGTCAACTTTTGTCTTAGTAACGCATTGCATCGAAAGATGAAGGATACGCCAATAATGACAATGACTATTTCCAAGCTGATGTAAAACTTACCCCCGGACGGGCTTACCGATTGGCCAGTAGCGCATTTGAACCCCCTAAGATTAACGTGCTTGTCTTTCGACAAGGGAATTCATGCATTAGAACTGTTTAATAATTGCAACTTCATGCGGTTAAAGTCTATTAACTGCAAAATTCTGCTGCCGATGTTGCCCGCGCGTTGCTGACTTCGGTATATGCGCCCGATCGACGCAGCTGCCGCAAAATGCCGTTGAATCAGGCCGTCACACTCTGCGTCCGACCGATTTCGTTATCCTGCTGCGCGCCCTCCCAAACATCACGAGGGGCCCGCGCTCGCGGCAGTGATGCCAGAGACAGCGCAGGGCTAGACGGACCGCTAATGTGCCTACACGACCGTTAGCGGTCTCACTGAGCGTGGCTCGCAGATCTTGGACCATCAGGTCTGTGCACCGGGTGCCGCGGAAATCCGGACGCGGTCGCTCTGCCCTTAAGATAAATCCCATAATCAATCTATAACATGATACGTTAGACCATTCAGGCACCTGCGGCCTGACGATAGGAGATGGATGGTCGTCGTACTGGATACTGAGTGCTTTACCGCGACGCCCTGGAAAAGCTGCGTTCGGCTTGAAGGAGCAGGAATCACGCTGACCCTTTCCCCCGCAGCGGCCATCAAACTCGCGGACTCGCTTATAGACGCGAGCGCTGTGGCCCTAGGGCAGGTGGCGATGAAGGAAGCTGGGCTGCGACTTAAGCCTGACTGATTGTGATCACACTTGAAAAGTTCACTGTATGAACTGATCGTTTGATGCTTGCGATTCAGCTGTTGCACTGGTTGTATATGGTGCAAAGGTGTGCGTTGCGAGATACTAGAACGAGTCAACCACAACAGGTGTTACGCCTCAAAAGCAGCCTTGTGTAAAGCATCGCTTTCTATTTCGCTTTAACGAGGGCGCTTATTACTAGTTCATCATGTTCGTGTTGATTGTCACTACGACACCGTAGACTTCTTGATCGACTTTGCTTCGTACATGATCTTATCAGCAGTTTGAATGGCCTGCTCAAAGTCGCTTCCTGTGGCAGCGCCCAAGCTACACGTTGCACGCCACTGTGAGGTTTCCAGCGCAGCTATCAACGCCTGATGGATGCTGCTAGACTTTCGGTTACCCGCGGCCTCGTCTCGAACTGTTAAGCAAAACGCAAATTCATCACCTCCAAGGCGTGCAGTGATATCGTAAGGCCGAACGGACGCGCTGAGTGCATGGGCGACGATACGCAGCACCTCATCGCCTGCGGCATGTCCATACTGGTCGTTTACCGCCTTAAATCCATCCAAGTCTATCACGCCACACAAAAGGATCCTGCGATCTCGAGCAGCCGAAGACTCCTGTCGCTTGCCCTCACGTTGAAAGGACCTTCGGTTGCCCAGCCCCGTGAGTGGGTCCATCAACGCGTTCCTGCTCTCGTGGTCGAACGCTCGACGGAAGGCACTCACGAGGAGGATTATAAAGATCACTCCGAGGACAAGCATCGAGGCATTCCAAGCAGCCGCTGCGGCAGTAATAGAGGTTGCCCTATCTGACAGTTGATCGGCGAAGCCATTTAAATGTAGCGTTGTGACAATTGCCGAGGTGCCGGCTATGAGGCCGGCGATCCGTCCGAAGCACCAAGTCGTTAGACATAGTGGAACAAGGTAAGCTGAGTTCAACGAGTAGAGCGGGCCCGTCACAGCATCGAGGACAAAAAGACCCGCCCAAATCGGCGTGATCCATGCGAGAGCAGACATAGGGCTTAAGCGTGCAGACTTTCGCATTACGATTTCTAACAGCGTTGTTTCCGCGCTGCGGCGAGCCCTTAATGGAAAACTATCAAATCTAGCTGCTTTCCGTCGAGCTATGCGCGCGCGCATGTCAGCGGGTATTTTCCGTTCAGCGCCGGTCGCTCGATCCGTCATTGGGAATGTCCGAGTGTAGCGGCCTTCTGATCGAGTTGGAGGTAGCGGCGGTTAAAGCCTGCTACGCTTTTGAGCAGGTCCCAGGCAGGAGACGAAATGAGGTGGCGGTCTTGCTCGAGAAGGCCATCCTTTATCAGGCCCTTGATCGTTCTGTTGACGTGAACCGCTGTCAATCCGACAGCATCGCCAATCTGTTGCTGCGTCAAAGGCAACCTAAATGGCTGACCTTCTGCTAGCCGGTATGGATCGAGCCTACTCGCAAGCTCGCAGAACAGATGCGCTATCCGCGCTCGGGCATTACGGCGTCCGATATTCACAATCCACTCGCGAGAAATTGAGGCCTCGATCAGAGCACTTGCCATTATCGCATTCGAAATGATCGGGCGCTCGCAGGTCAACCTTCGGATTAACGTCTCGTCTACTGCGGCTACCATACAGTGCGCTGTCGCCTGCACGCTGCAATCATTATACGCGAATTGCATATGCTGAATGTTGATTATATCGCCCGGTAGTCTAAAGCCGACAATCTGGCGGAATCCGTCACTCGTAACTTTATATGCAATAGCGAAACCCGAGACAAGAACCTGGAATTCCGTACAAGTTGCGTCGTTCTTTATTATATGTTTACCGGGATTATAGGAATATAACGAAAACGGGAGCGCAACTATGGCCGCACGATCATCGTCTGCTAAGGCTAAGTTTAAAGCAAACTTCTCAAGCATCGGCGAAAGTGCGGCACCAAAGGTCTGCAAAAAACTGTCCTAACAGAATGCGTGCAAGACCACGCGCCCCTAACTTCGACGTCTTAATTTCGCGTCTCGTTGTACCTAGCACGTACTAACGGTCTATGAACGCAGTAAATGTGCCTCAGAACGACACCATATTCTATGAGTAATTCAAGCCGCGACGCGGGCCTCGAAGCGCCATTCTGAGGCCCTGTTATGGAGACGCTGCTTCAAACTTGCAAAATATTTCGACACGATGACTGGGCGCTGCACTGCTGCGCTGGACGCTACTCAGAAGGTGTCTTGGCTCGCGGGGCGTCATACCTTGCCTGGAGTGGGCAACCGCGCATAGTCCTAGGATATGGCTTCACCGGCAGTGCATCCCAATGTCATCAAGTTCCGCGATGATCGTAGTTGGCTAGAGGCATACGAGCAAACCGATAGGAATGACGGCGATCCGATAGCGGACGCGCTGACGATCGAGATTAGGCGGCGTAAGCTCGGGCTATGACGAGCACTCGAGAAGTTTGACTTAAGGCGATGACGAGCGTCAAGGCACGTAGGCTATTTGCAGCAGAGCCGTTGGTCGGTACCTTGCTGCAAATCGCGTACGCCGAAGCTGACATCGGCGATTGGGCGCGTGTTGCTCTGCCGCTGTCGACACGATCAAGACGGGCGGATGCATTAACTCGACCTGCGGTATGATCGTTCATAGAATGCTGCCGTGGCAAGTGTGTCATAACGAGAACTTGCGAGGGGCGGTGGGCCTTTGCAATGCGCTATGGGACGAGGTTAAATCCAGACATAACCAGTCCTTAGCAACCCTGACGGACGATAGCCCCATGAACACCTATCGCCGCCCGATGGCCAATGCTGGCGACAATCCGCTTGATCGGCGGTGCTCAAACCGAACGTGCATGAGCCATCCGGCCGCACTCATAACGGCTCTTGGAGATAAGCATTCGGCAATCATTCAGAACGTGTCTACTCTGGGATTCAAAATTCGCTCAGAATACGGGGTCACTGTCGGACGGTTTCTCTCAATCGATATACCGGGGCTGGCTACGTACGCTGGTTGGGTAGCCTGGTCTTATCGCGATCAATTCGGGCTCGACGTGGCTAACGCCATTCCGGAGCCGGTTATCAAACACATCATCGCGATGGCCGCCCAGGCAGGCGAAGGTCCAGCCCCAGGCTTTTCCTGATGATTGAACGGGCGTCGCCGCAGCGATGAATGCGACCGCCGCTGGTCGGTGGCATCAGAGCCCAAGGTGTATCCGCATAAACCGGGCAAAGCGTGAAGAGACACCATAGCCGACGGAAGTTGCCAGGATAATGGCGATTGGGAGGCCCCAAACGACCGCAAGTACGCCGTACAGAATCATCATGCGGGAATGATGGCAGAAATACTGGTCGCGACTAGTTAAAATTCATTCTAGGGGGCGAGGGTGTAGCGAAACCAAGCCAGTGCCTACGACATCGTAACGTCGTGCGCGGGTGAGTGGCAGAAAGTCTTCGGGTAGCACAGCTGCACTAGTTTGCAACCGGCGGCCTAAGTTATGCAGTCGCCGAACCGCCCCAAGCGCTCTACCTGCCCGCGGACCAGTCGCTGCTGCTTCGGTAAAACGCCCGGCTCTTTCGAACCGGGCGCCCTGATCACTTAATTGGCTTGTCGACGATCCAATAACGCATTTTCGGTCCCCTTCTCGGCTGATAGAAAACGCCGACCATCTCGGCGCAGCCAACTTAAAAGGATAATATTTCATTAATACTGCTTGATAGCAGTGTATTGCCGCCCGTACGACGATCTGGTGTCCTCGAGAGGCAGGCTGAGCAATCTACAGGAAAATTCTTCGTGCGGTTGCACCCCGCAGGTGCCGGCAACGTTCGGTGCAGGGAGTGCGGCAAGCGTCCGAAGACCGCGCGGCCGGGGCGGCTGCACCGCGGCGAGGTATCGATGTGGCCGATTCAACGAATCTCCATCATGCCCACGATGCTCAATCAATAAGGATCGAGCCGAGCACGGGGGTGGCATGCTCCTGCAGCACGGCCGCGGCGTTGCGCAGCGCG
>NZ_LMKZ01000003.1:42911-44361 GCF_001422525.1 Sphingomonas sp. Leaf30
TGAGCCCGAAACACGCCTCGAGCTGTGTCGCGCTGGCGGGGCCGGCATCGAAGATCACCAGCCCATAATGATCGCGCAGCGGATCGAGCATGTTGGCAAGACGCTGGCGATCGAAGAGCTCGGACGCATTGGGGACGCTCGGACCCGCCGACAGCAGCGACAGGCCGGGGATCGCGGTGGTCTGGGCGATCGCCTCGACGCGGCCGCCCGACGACAGCAGCGTCGACAGACCGGTGCGGTTGGGCAGGCGGAACAGCCCGTGCTGACGCGGTGCGCCGATCCCGCCGTCCACGAGCAGCGTCGAATAGCCGGCCTGTGCGCAGGCGACCGCCAGATTGGCGGTGAGCACAGTGGTGTGCAGCGTTTCGTCGTCGATCCCGATCATTGCGACCCCCTGAAGCGGAGAGCCGTCGGGACGGACGTAGCGCGTCACGATCGCACGAATGTCGCGCGCGGTGACCGCGATGGGCTCATCGGGCGCGAACGCCGCGACGACGAGCGGATCGACGCGCTCATCGCCCTCGGGGAGAACCGTGAAGCCCTGTTGCAGCCCGATCGCGCGGCGCATCTGCTCTTCGGTCGCAAAGCCAAGCTCGACCGTCGCCTCGCCGAACAGCAGCCCGGTTTCAGCCTGGCGATGCTCGATCTGGCGATGCGCCTCGGGCGAAAGCGACAGCAATTTGCCCAGAAGATGCCGCTGGCTGGGCGCTTCGGCGGCCGGTGCGACCGCGGGCCGAACAACATTTGCCGTTTCGCTCGAACGAAGCCTCACGACGTTTGCCGTCCACCCAGCGGCGACGCGACGCGCGACTGCGAAAACGATACCGATGCCAGCACGGGCGCACCGATGGCCGTCGCTGCGCCACGCGACGTCCGCACCCGCGGTCGCCACAGTTCGAGCGCCAGCGCCGTCCCCGCCGCCAGCATCGCGCCGAGCACAAGGCCGAGCGTCAGCCGCATCGGTACGTTGGGCAAGGAGGGAAACATCGGCGGCTGCGCGACGTCGAGCTGGACGACGTTGGTCGACGGCGCCTCGCTCTGCAGCCGCATCGTGCCGAGACGCTGGGTCACGGAGTCATAGGCCGCCCGGGCCGAATCGACATCGCGCTGGAGCACGTCGAGCTCGGCGCGGTCACCCGCGAGCGACAGCATCTTGCCGCGCTGCTGGTTCACCAGGGCGCGCATCTGGCTTTCCCTGCTGCTCGCCGCACCGCTGGCGACGCGCACCGCATTGGTGCTCGTACCGGTCTCGACCGCGAGCCGGCGACGCAGCGCCGACAATTCTGCCTCGGCGGCCTGACGCTGCGGGTGGTTCGGGCCGAGATCCGCGCTGAGCTGTGCGACTTCGGCCGTCTTGGCCGAGATCTGCGTGCGCAAACCCTGGACAACACCGGCCGTTTGCACGTCGAGCCCGGTGCTGCCGCCGCCGGCTCGCGCGCCGGCATCCGCC
>NZ_LMKZ01000003.1:44491-47012 GCF_001422525.1 Sphingomonas sp. Leaf30
ACCGAGCAGCTGGCGACCATACCAGGCGTTGACGTCGCCGGTGCCACCGGTGCGCGCACGCCACTGGTCAGCGACCTGCGGATTGGCGGCAAGCTTCAGGTCGCGGACGACCGCGGCGGCGATCGCCTCGCTCTGCAGGACATCGGCCTGGGTCGCGACTAGCGCGACCACGCCATCCTCCGGCGCCGCCTCGTCGGTGACCGACTGGACCGGGCCGCCGTCGAACAGCAATGAGGACTGCGCGACATAGGTCTTGGGCGTGCTGGCCGTCCAAAGTGCGACCAGCACGACGGTCACCAGAATGATCGCCAGCTCGATACGCCAGCGCGCCTTGAGCGACGCGAACAGATCAGCGGGTGTTAGCAAGGTTGCTCTCCTGCGGTGCGCTAAGCCGGGCCGCCGTGGTGGAAACAGGGGTCGTCATCAACAGCGCGCCCCGCCGAATCGAGCGTGGTTTGCTGTTGCCAGTGCATTCGCCATAAAGCACAACGGGAACAACCGGCGCGACAATCCGAACCTCCAATCTCATGTGCCGAGGTCAGAAAGGTAACACGCGTACTACCTGAACCCTCTCTCCGAGGCCCACCCACTCGCTTCCGTCGAAATAGCACTGGTGGTTCACCAAACAGCCATCGCCAACTTCAACGCGGTTCGACCCGAAGTAGGTGCCATCGCGGATGATGGGCTTGCCGGTGATCCGAAGGGCCATCATCCGCAAAACCCGTGCGCGACGCCACGAGCTGATCAGGGAGTATGATTGCAGGCTATTGAAAAACACAAAACGTCGATTTGACATACGGCTACGATGACGACCATTCTAGAGGCAAACAGATAACTAGCAAAGCGTTAACAAAGGGGTAAATGATGCATCCGCTAGGCCTGCCACTCGTGGAGACCGGCAAAACCATTCCGAAGGTCATCCATCAGACGTTTCCGACACGCAGTTTACCCGTTGAATTTTCACAGAATGTCGAGCGCTTGAAGGATCAAAACCCCGGGTGGAGCCATGAACTTTACGATGACTCTGATATCGTCACCTTCATTAAAGAAGAGTACGGGCCGGACATCCTTGCGTTCTTCGATCAGATTAGCCCCGCATATGGCGCGGCTCGCGCGGATTTGTTCCGCTACCTGCTGCTTTATAAACGAGGTGGCGTCTATCTGGATATCAAAAGCGGGGTAAGCCGCCCGCTTGATGAATTGCTCTTGCCGGGCGAACAGGTATTGTTATCGCAATGGGAAACTAGTGCCGTCATTGGACGCGCGGAATTTGGCAAACATAAAGAAATAACTCTTCCCGGTGGCGAATTGCAGCAATGGCAAATTATGACGATAGCGGGTCATCCTTTTCTTAGAGCAGTAATCGCGAGTGTCTTAAAAAACATCGCAAATTACAACCCATGGAAATATGGCACGGGCGGGAAGGGCGTTTACCGCGTAACCGGGCCTATCGCCTATACCAAAGCCATAGAGCCGCTGATGTCTTTATACCCGCACCGCCTTGTCGTAGATACTGAAGTCGGGCTTATTTATTCGGCAATCGAAAACAGTCATAAAAAATTATTTAAGGGTCACTATCTGGCCCGGACGGACCCGATCATTAAGGGGAGCGGTCTGGCTCAGCTTTCCGGCTGGTCTTACGACTTAGCGCGACGTGCCAAGCGGTATGTTAGCCGAGCATAATCTGCGGTACTGGAACGTCACACCGTTACCGAGTGGAACAATAAACCTGACCGAAGAGCGCTGCCTGCCCGGGGACGAGCCGCTGCTGGATTACTGACGGGAGCTAGTGAGTGCTAGTGACTCGTAGCGTGGGGTTTCATCTCTACTCGCTCCCGCTTCCTGACCTGTCGCATAGCCTCTGACGCCTCACCGATCACTACCGACGTCGCTTATTGGATGACTCCGGGGTTATTTTAGAACGCGTATCTTGCTAGAATGGTACCACCAGACGGTGATCGGGGTGAAAAATGGGCAACGGCCAAATCGTCAAAGAAAGAATTGAGTGGATTGACGTTGCCAAAGGCATGGCAATTTTAATGGTTACCCTACTACATGCTAATTTCGTGGTCAGCCGGAGTGGAATAGACACGTCTTTCAGTGCCGACATTCATGACTTTTTAGAGCTCGTGCGAATGCCGTTATTTTTTCTTGTGTCCGGATTTTTCGCATCGTCTTCTATAAGGTCTTCGTGGAAAAACCTTTGGAATAGACGCATTGCACAATATATATGGCTTTTCTTGATTTGGTCTACCATCATGTGGCTGCTAAGCAGGGTTCCAGCATTTGAAGGTGATCCCGCGTTTCCAGAAGATTTTATATCCCTTCTAAAAACTATAGTTCGTCCCTTGAGCTTTATATGGTTTCTGTGGTGCCTACCCGTTTATTTTATTTCCGCGAAATTAATACAAAGGATCAATCACCGGTTCGTGCTTGTGGCGCTTATTGCAATATCTATCCTAGGGTCAGGACTCGTTGATCAAAGCCAGAAGATGACGGTGGCGGCGAGGGCAATGGCGGA
>NZ_LMKZ01000004.1:0-1072 GCF_001422525.1 Sphingomonas sp. Leaf30
GGGGCGCAGGCGGTTGCCGGCAGGGCAGACATAGCTGTCGTCGCCCAGGTCATAGCGGAAATCTGCCCGCGCGAAGGTGCCGTCGCGGCGGGCAGACTTGTCGAACACGGGGATGTGCGGGTGGATGTCGCGCTCGTGGACGAGCCACGCCAGCATCTCGGCCGAGCCATAACCGGTGTCCGCCGCCAGCCGTTCGGGCCAGACGCCGAAGCGGTCCTGCACGCGCTCGATCATCCGTTTGCAGGCGGTCACCTCGGCCTGCCGGATCGCAGTGCTCGGCTCCACGTCCATGATGACGGCATGGTCGAGATCGATGAGGTAGTTGGTCGAGTAGGCGTAATAGGCTTGCCCGCCATGCGCGCAGGTCCAGCGCGACGCCGGATCCGCCGGTGCCAGAAACTTCGGCACCACCGGCGTGGCCGCCCCGAATGCGGCATCGTCGAGGACGGCAAGATACTCGCGAACGGCACGCGTGTCGGCGTCGGGCGGCAGGCCGTCGCTTCCCGGGCCGCCAGTCTGACGATTGGCATCGGCCCGGATCAGGCTCGCATCGACGGCGAAGCCCTCGCCACCGACCAGCCCCTCGGCCATGCAGCGTTCGACCGTCGTTTCGAACAGTCGGCGCAGCAGGTCGCTGTCGCGAAAGCGGCCATGGCGGTTCTTCGAGAAGGTAGAGTGGTCGGGCACGTCGCCCTCCAGCCCGAGCCGGCAGAACCAGCGATAGGCCAGGTTCAGATGCACCTCGTCGCACAACCGACGCTCGGAACGGATCCCCATGCAGTAGCCGATGATGAGCATGCGGATCATCAGCTCGGGGTCGATCGATGGCCGTCCCATCTCGCTGTAGAACGGCTTCAGATGCTCGCGCACGCCCGACAGGTCCACGAACCGGTCAATCGAACGCAGCATGTGGTCCGCCGGCACATGCCGCTCCAGACTGAAGCTGTAGAACAGCGCTTCCTGCGCTACCGTCCGCTCGCCCATCATCGGCCCGTCTCCGCTCACCTCGCGAAGATTGAATCAGACCGCCGACACCACTGCAAGGCCGACTTTTTCAACACAATCGCCCACT
>NZ_LMKZ01000004.1:1108-3267 GCF_001422525.1 Sphingomonas sp. Leaf30
AGCGGACATCCGAAGGTGGCTTGGACATCAACTCACGGATGATGTCGAAACGGTCGGCACCTTCCATGTCTGCACGCTCCTGCGCTGTGAACAATTCGCTTGGAATAGTCGAGCGACACGCGAGCGTGATGCGTTTAGCTAATGTGCGAGCGGTCTGCATCGAAAGCGAATTTGCAGCCCCCACCCGCACGTGGTCAGTCTGGATCGTGAGGCATTCAGATCGTTCCATGATCCATTGGGCTGGACTCGTTGCCGGAGCAATGGTTGAGCACACCATATAGGAGGCAAGAACAAGCAGACGCATCGTGCGGCGACCTCATGACGATGAGGCACTTGTTTTACGCGCAAGTGGGTCCGCTTTCCACCAATCCTGGCCATTCCGCTAACGCTCAAAGTCGGACGCTCAGGTTGAAGATCCGCGAGGCCAAAAGCAGCCATTTCGTTAGACCGCGAGCCCCATTGGTGCCCAGCAGCAGGTGCTCCGCTTGCGGCAGGCAAGCTTGGTGATTATTATCGAATAGTATACATAACAAGATGCTTATTATAGCATCTTTACAAGTATATAGTATTTATAGAATCATTGTTATACGAAATAATAACCACCACTTAATACTGCTGATCAAACTATTGAGTCTTAATGCCCCGACAATAAATGCATTGAACGCGACATAACTTATGTTATTGACAATGCTATCCGGATTAGTCGAATTTATCGCGCTAGAGGGGAGGGTGATATGTTCGACGATCAAGACCGCGTTTACTTTGCCCAACGAGCTGCAGCCGCACGAGCGTTGGCGTCAGATACGTCAGACCCTGCAATTCGCAAAAGCCATGCAGACATGGCAGAGAAATACCATCGCCTGTCTAGCGCAGCGCAGTCTTGGCACTTGATCCGTATCAAGGCAGACAAACTGTCTTGTAGGGACCTAAAGACCTATGAGTTTCTATCATTTTGAGCTGGCCGGATGGTTGATATGTTTCATGACACTGATAAACTAACACAATTAATTGAGCAGGCTCTTGTATTAGCAGATGATAACGAACTTGCTTTGGTAAGTATCAAGCTGGATGAAGCGCTTAATCAATTGATAACCTATCGGATAGAGTCTGGTAGTTTGTCGAGTATGGATTCATTAATAAGCGACTTTCCAACAGCTGTTGCATTGCAAACTCGTTCTGGCGATAATGTCGTATCGCTTCGCTCACCTGCTAGTTTAGAGCGACTGATGAGCGATCATATAGATCTCGACATCCGCCGTAAGTCGCTAATTCAGCTGGTGCGTGGGCCACAGAATGTCATTGAGGCTCAGCGACAGCTTACCGAATTTGGAAAGCTTATCGATGCGCACCGGGCTTTGGAACGATGCTGCATCTACGGCCCTCTAATGACCAGAGGGATCGACGCCGGTTTCTCTTTAGAAGAGAGGCTCCGCACGCTGCTTGGTGAAATAGAGACTGATTGGGACAGTTATCTTTATACCTGGGATTGCGATAGGCTAGAAACGCAATGGGCAGAATTCACTGTCGCGACACACACTATCTTGGCTCGTGCAGGCGAACGCATGCGTCTCGAAGAAAAAGTCATTTACCCCCTCTGCTTCATGAGTGGGCTAATTAGCATGAAAGATGCTGTTAGTTAAACGCACCTGACTTTGCAGGCTGCGCGACAGTCAGTGTTTCACTCAATATAAGCATGCCGACCTTCTGTTCCTGTTTACGCTGCCCTTATTGATGTTTGTGGTAGCGTCCGAGCGCAAGGACGCTTGGCCTGATGATCATAAAGAGCGACAATCTGCTTTCTTCCCATCAATACCCCATTCGGGGCAGGCGAGAGCCGCACTACGGCCGAACACGATCCCGATAGCGCTGCTACCGCCATCGTGGACGATCGGATCGTAGCCCCCGTTCATGTCCGCGACGAACACATCGGGTCACTCCAACCGATCCGCGTGAATGGCACAAACCCGGTTTAAATCGTCAGCCATTCGCGGGCAACATGGAGTCGGCGTCATGCCGCTATTTGGCGCCTGCGGGGCTGTGAAAGCGATGCCCCCTATATCACTAGCCGTGGCTGAAACCGGACGGTCCGTTTTCCACCGATTGTGTTGAAAAAGCTGGGATCGGCCGCGGGCAGGCCCGTAGTTTGAAACAGAGCTAGA
>NZ_LMKZ01000005.1:0-79403 GCF_001422525.1 Sphingomonas sp. Leaf30
CAGTCTCCTCACGGAGCCTGAATCAGATCGCGCCTTTAACATCAATGGGTCCTGACCCTAGGAGCAATGTGCGCGGTTATCGGCGTCAAGAGTTGCAGGGCGTCAAGCTTGATCGAAAGCTCCACCTCTTCGTCATAGGTGCGTGCGGTTTCCGTTTCGCCTTCATGGCCAAATAGATCGCAGCGGACCTCGCTCGCGACGCGTCCCTTCAGCATCGTCGTCGCCAGACCGCGAAAACTGTGCACGTCTTTGTCTATCCATGCGCCGCCAACACGGTGGAGCCATGGGGTGCCCTCAGGGAATGCCCACTTTCGCAGCGGTCGGAAGATCGACTTGTAGAACGTCCCGGCGAAGGTGGTCGAGCTCGGCGACTTCATTTCCGGGAACAGCAGCGTACAACCCGCTGCTCGCAATTCCGCCACATAGTCAATGAACCCAAGGCGGATCAGCTCAGAATGAATAGGCAGCCTACGGATCGACTGGATATTCTTCAGCGCGCGCTCTTCAGTAAAGTCGATCCGGAAGTAGGGGATCGGCTCCAGTTCGTGCACCTCCGCAAGCCCCAGTCCGGCGAGTTCCGAACTGCGACCGCCGTAGAGGGGCAACATAAGCGGCATCCAATACCAGGCGTCGTGAATGATCTTAGTGCCCGGCTGAAGTCGGCGGTCGATACCGGCAGTTCCTGTCCAAATAGGCGCCGACAAGAGCTTAGCGACCTCCTGTATTGTCCAATTGGCGCGCTTGTCGCGATCTCGCGTCAGCGCCTTACGTGATGTCTTGCCTATGCCCGCTCGTGCCACTTTGAAAGAAAGCGGTTTGGCCGGCCGATGCGTCTGCGGATCGTCATGTTCGCCCGCTGCATGGGCCAGAACGGCGGTGACCCATGTCAGGTGCTTGTTGATGGTCGTCTGGCTGATGCCGATGTCGGCCGGTGGCATGGTTGCTGCTCGGGCTAAGCTGGCAGCAATGCCGCCTGCTTGTTCCTCGCGGGTGCGGCCCCAGCGATTCGGCAACGACCGACACAGGGTCGTGAAACGGCGGACGTGCGATTGCTCCAGGTCTTCAATGAATATGCCGCTGCCGCAGGCATGATCGAAAAGCCGCAATGCTGTGCGCACCTGCTTCATCGAGTCCGCATCCCAGGCGTCCTCACTCTGATAGGCCGTGATGCACTCTTCGGCCGCTTCGAGCAGGCGCTTCTTCGAACGCTCGGGGACGGGTAATGCGGGCGCTTCATCGATGTCGACAGCCTCCCGGGCCGTCGGCGCGGATTGCATCGAATTCAACGCAGTCAACGACACGGACGGTCGCTCGACTTGTTGGAAGGCGAAAGGCGCATCATCGGCCAATGCCTCGTCAATCCATCGCCTCATGTCTTCGTCGCCAACTGGGAGGCGAGCAATTGCCTCGCGGCATGCCGACGCACGCGCCGAGCAGATCATCCGGGCCATCCGAGCGACGTTGTCTCGGGTGGATGGGATGCCGAACCCCTCGCTATAACTGTCGAGTTGCGCCTTCGAGACCGGATCACCGTTCTGGAGATCGAACACCAGATTTGCCACCGCCTTCGCGCGCTCCTCGCTCCAGCCGGTATCGATTAATCGGTCATGTTCGTCCAACGACCAGCGCGCGTCGACGCCCTTGCGGCCGAGGAAAGCCCAAGCTTCGGCATAGATGGAATTGATCGTTGCGTGATCTTCCGGCCGGGCCGGGCTGCCGACCTGATCTTGCTCGATGCGCTTCAACTGCCAGCGTAGGGCATCGCTGAAAACCTGTTTCAGCTGATCGGGGGTCATCCCCGTCGATTGACCATAGGCCACACGCAAACCCTCGACCGTCGCAGCAAGTCTGTCTGCCATACACCGGGCGCGTTGAAAATTCCCTGTGCCGAGTGACAGGGAGAGCGGCATGACCACGCCGGCCACGGTGATCTTCCTGCGCCAGTGGTAGCTGCCACCGCGCAGCTTGAGGTTCGGCAGTCCCAATCCATCGCCCCCAAATGGGTACAACGATGGGTACAGTCGTGGGTACAACCATTCCCGATCGCCATGTTGGCGACGAGAAATCAATTACTTAGCGGATGATGGTCGGGGAGACAGGATTCGAACCTGCGACCCCCTGGTCCCAAACCAGGTGCGCTACCAGCCTGCGCCACTCCCCGACGCCGCAGCCCTTAGCGGGTGCGGTTGACGAAAGGCAAGCAGCTTCGTGTCGGCGGGCAGGGAAAGTCGTCGCTGAAGGACGGGGCTGGCACCCGAACGATAGCCTTGGCGGGGAAGGGTAGCAGCGCAGCGGGCGGTCCAAGCGTCGGTGCGAGCCGTGCTTGCGTCAGGGCGAGGTTCCGATGCGGGCGCCCCTATGGCAGAGCAAGCGGCATGTGGGCAAAATCTATCCTATCGAGTGCGTTGCGACGTGGCGCTTTGACCATCGCGGCGATGACCGCGGTCACCACCCCCGCATGTGCGCAGGACGAGGCGGGGTTTCAGGCCTATCTCGGCCAGCTTCGCACGCAGGCGCTTGAGGCCGGAGTCACGGCGCGTACGGTGGACTCCGTCTTTCCTACATTGACGCTGAACGAGCGTGTCATCGCGCTCGATCGTGCACAGCCGGGCAGCGGCACGAGCAGCGCCATTCCGGCCTTCGCGCCGTACAAGGCGCAGCATGTCGACGCGGCGCGGATCGGACGCGGTCGGGAAACCTATCGGGCGCAGCGGGGCAGGCTGCAGCGTATCGAGCGCGAAACAGGTGTGCCCGAATCGATCATGGTCGCGATCTGGGGGCATGAGACCAATTACGGTAGCTATACCGGAAATTTCGACATTCTGCGGTCACTCGCGAGCCTCGCTTATGAGGGGCGTCGGCGATCACTGTTTGCGGGCGAGTTCATTGCCGGCTTGAAGATCGTCGACCGGGGCATCTCGCGCGAACAACTCAAGGGCAGTTGGGCAGGCGCGATGGGCAATCCCCAATTTCTGCCGTCCATCTATCTTCGACTGGCCCGTGACGGGGATGGCGACGGCCGCGCGGATATTTGGAACAGTCCGGCCGATACGCTGGCGTCGATCGGCAATTATTTCACCAATGCCGGCTGGCGCAGTGGCCAACCTTGGGGCGTCGCGGTCTCCGTGCCGCAGGGATTCGATCGGTCGCAGGTACGCAATCGGCTCGTGTCGCCGCGGTGCCCGCGCGTGTTCGAACGGCATAGCGGCTGGCGAACGATCGCGGAGTGGCGCGGTCTGGGGGTGATGACGCAAGGCGCCTCGTGGCCGGCCGACCATGTCATGGCGACGCTGCTCGAACCCGACGGTCCCGGCGCCACGGCGTATCTGCTCACGAGCAATTACCGCGTAATCCTCGACTATAATTGCTCGAATTTTTATGCGCTGTCGGTGGGGCTGCTGGCGGATGCAGTCGAGCGCTGACCGGCGTGCCTGATAGACTCAAAGCCAGGCGTGACGCGGTTGCCAAGCCCGGCTATGACTTCGATAAGGTCCCGGCGGCGCCGCGAGCCTGCCTCCCATCGCGTTCCTCTTTGACGTAACGGATATCATGACGAAGCTGCCCATGAACACGCTGCCCTTTACTCAAATGGTCCGGCGCCGCATCACCGTCGCACCGCTGGCAATGATCGCGCTTGCGACGCCGTCGATCGCAGCCGCGCCACAGTTCCAGACCAGTGCACCGATCGCCTATATGGAAGATCTGTCGTCGGGCGCGGTCCTGTTCGCACGCGATGCCGATCGCCGTATGCCGCCGGCGTCGATGGCGAAAATGATGACGGTCTATGTCGCGTTCGACATGCTCAAAAAGGGCGAGCTCAAGCTCGATCACATGGTCACCGTCCGGCCGGAGACCTGGGCAAAATGGCATGGTCCGTCAGCAGGTTCGACGATGTTCCTGTCGGCGAACGAGAGCGTCAGCGTGGCCAATTTACTGTATGGCATCGTGACATTGTCGGGCAATGACGCCTGCGTCGTTCTTGCGGAATCGATCTCGGGCTCGGAGCCCGCCTTCACCGAGCGCATGAACCGCGTCGCTGCGCAGCTCGGCCTCAAGGACAGTCATTTCGGGACGTCGAACGGGTGGCCAGACAACGGCGTGACCTATGTCACTGCGCATGATCTGGCCAAGCTGGCATCGGCGACGATCACGAACCATCCCCAGCTCTACAAGCAATTCTATGCAAAGCGCGATTTTACCTGGGGCAAGACCATGGGCGGCAGCGCGATCACCCAGGCCAATCGCGATCCGCTGCTCGGCCGCGTCGCGGGCGCCGACGGGTTGAAGACCGGACATACCGAGGAAGCCGGATACGGATTCACCGGGTCGGCCGAGCAGAGTGGTCGCCGTCTGGTATTGGTCGTCGCAGGCCTGAAGAGCTCGACCGAGCGCGCGAACGAGTCGGTACGGTTCATGGACTGGGGCTTCCGCGCGTGGCAGTCCAAGCCGATCGTCGCCAAGGGTCGAAAGGTCGAGGAGGCCAGCGTGCAGATGGGCGGCTCATCGAGTGTCGGCCTTATCGCGCCCAAGGCGCTGACCGTCACCGTACCGGCGGGGACATCGCCGAACCTGAACGCCAAGGTCGTCTATCAGGGGCCGGTCAAGGCGCCGATCAAGGCGGGCCAGCACATCGCGGATCTCGTCGTGTCGATGCCTGACGGGGTCGAGCAGCGTATGCCGCTTGTCGCGGAAAAGGACGTTGCCGAAGCCGGGTTCTTCGGGCGTGCCTGGTCTGGGCTGACCGGGCTGTTCGGTTGAGGCTTGGCGTGCCGGCGCGCGTGCGCATCGTTCGGGTGAGCCCGTCGCCGGCATGACCGACATAATCGGCAATGCCGCGGCGCAGTCCGCTTTCGCCGCGGCGATGCACAGCGGCGCGCTTCACCATGCGTGGCTGTTCACCGGCCCGCAGGGCGTTGGCAAGGCAAGCTTCGCACGGCTGGCGGCGATGCGCATGCTGGCCGATGCGCGCGGCGGGTCGACCGAGCCGCGCGGGTTTGCCGTGCCGGCCGGCGACCCCACGCGCGCGCTGATCGAGGCGGGTTCGCACCCCGATTTCCGCCTGCTGACGCGTCTGCCCAAGGATCCTGAAAAGCCCGACCAGGATCTCGCGCGCAGTATCACGATCGCGCAGGTCCGTACGCTCCAGCCGCTCTTTGCGACGACGCCATCGATGAGCCCGCGCCGGGTCGTCATGATCGACGCGATCGACGATCTGGAGCGCGGCGGCAGCAATGCGTTGCTCAAGAACCTTGAGGAACCACCCGCCGGGACGATATTCCTCCTGGTCAGCCACGCGCCGGGACGGTTGTTGCCAACGATCCGGTCGCGGTGCCGGGTCTTGCGGTTCGAGGCACTGACGCCCGACGAGGTCGCGGTGACGTTGCGACTGGCGCAGCCGGACCTCGACCACGACGAGATATCTGCCCTCGTACGTGCGAGTGAGGGAGCGCCGGGCAGGGCGCTGCGCTACGCGGGTCTCGATATTGCGAGCCTCGACGAAGCGATTGCGCGGATCGCCGACGAAGGCGATCGCGATAACGGGCATCGGCTCCGGCTGGCGAAGTCCCTTGCTGGGAAGGCGTCGCAACCCCGCTATGAGGCGTTTCTCGATCGCGTGCCGGTGTTCATCGCGCGTGCGGCGCGGGACCGGTCGGGCGCCCGGCTCAAGACCGCGCTCGACGCGCATGCCGCGGCCCGTGACCTGTCCGCCGCTGCCATCGGCTTGTCGCTCGATGCGCAGGCGACGGTCTTCGAGCTTGCGGGAATTCTCGCGACGCTGCGCACCTGACGAAGCGGGCGACATGGGCTTCACCTCCTCGGGGGGATGCTCTAGGAGCGCCGACATGGCCGACCCTTACTACATCACCACCGCAATCCATTATCCCAATGGCCGACCGCATATCGGCCATGCCTATGAAATGGTTGCAGCCGACGCGATCGCCCGGTTTCAGCGCCAGGCGGGACGCGACGTGCTGTTCCAGACCGGTACCGACGAACACGGCCTGAAGATGGTTCAAGCCGCACGCGACCGCGGCGTCCCCGTTCGCGAATTCGCTGATGAAATGTCGGCCTATTTCAGTGGGATGGCCGACCGTCTTGATATCTCCTATGATCGGTTCATCCGGACCGTCGACACCGATCATTACGCGGCGAGTCAGGCGATCTGGCAGGCGATGGCGGATGCCGGGGACCTTTATCTCGATCGCTATGAGGGCTGGTATTCGGTCCGCGATGAAGCCTTTTACGACGAGTCCGAACTGACGGGGGAGGGCGCCGATCGCCGGTCTCCGCAAGGCACGCCGGTCGAATGGACCGCCGAGGAGACCTGGTTTTTCCGGCTGTCGAAATACCAGCAGCCGCTGCTCGACCTCTACGCCGCGAACCCTGACTTCATCCGGCCCGAGAGCCGCCGCAACGAGGTCATGCGCTTTGTCGAAGGGGGCCTGTCCGACCTCTCTGTGTCGCGGACGAGCTTCGACTGGGGGGTGCCCGTGCCAGGCAGCCCGGGCCATGTCATGTATGTCTGGGTCGACGCGCTCACTAATTACCTTACAGGGACGGGCTATCCGAACACCGGACCGGATGACGCAGATCTTGCGCGTTTCTGGCCGGCGGACCTTCACCTGATCGGCAAGGACATCGTCCGCTTCCATGCCGTCTTCTGGCCTGCTTTCCTGATGTCCGCGAACATCCCGCTCCCCAAAAGCGTCTTTGGCCACGGCTTTCTCCTGACCCGCGGCGAGAAGATGTCGAAGTCGGTCGGCAATGTCGTCGATCCGATGGTGCTGGCGGATGCGTTCGGCGTCGACGCCCTGCGCTATTTCTTCCTTCGGGACGTCAGCTTCGGGCAGGATGGCAGCTACTCGGCAGAGGCAATCGTGACGCGGGTCAACGCCGAGCTCGCGAACAGCTTCGGCAATCTGGCCCAGCGGACATTGTCGTTCATTGCCAAGAACCTGGACGGTGCATTGCCCATGGCGACTGCGATCGAACCGGCCGACGCGGCGCTGCTCGAAGACGTCACCGCGGCCTGCGCCGCGTACAGGTCCGGCTTTGCGGAGCTCGCACTGTCGCACGCCATCGAGGCGTGGATGCGGGGCGTCTTTGCCTGCAACCAGTATATCGACGTGCAGGCGCCCTGGGCGTTGCGCAAGACCGACCCGGCACGGATGAACACGGTGCTGGCGACATTGGTGCGCGCAATCCGGATGCTCGCCATCACGATTCTTCCGGTCGTGCCGAGCGCAGCGGGCAAGGTCCTCGACCAGATCGGTGCAGAGGGCCGCGACCATGCAGCGCTTGACGATGACGGCTGGTATGACCGGCAGTCCGCGAGCGACTTCCGGATCGTCGCGCCGACCGGCGCGTTCCCACGGCTGGAGATGCCCGCGGAGACCGACGCCTGATGCTTGCAGACAGTCATTGCCACCTGAATTACCCCGGCTTGATCGAGGATCAGCAGGCGGTCCTCGATCGCGCGCGGGCGCGCGGTGTGACGGCGATGCTCAACATCTCGACGCGGGAGAGCGAGTGGGATGCGGTGATCGCCACGGCGGACCGTGAGGCCGATGTATGGGCGACGGTCGGCATCCATCCAAATGAAGCCGATGCCCATCCCGCGATCGACGCGACGCGTTTGGTCGAGCGCGCACGTCACCCGCGGGTCGTGGGCCTGGGCGAGACCGGGCTCGATTATTACCGCGAGACCTCCGATCGTGCACGCCAGGCGCTGAGCTTCCGCGCGCATATCGACGCGGCACGTGAAACCGGCCTGCCGATCGTCGTGCATACCCGCGATGCCGAAGAGGATACCGCGGCGATCCTCTCGGACGAGATGGGGAAGGGGGCCTATGGCGGCGTGATCCACTGCTTCACAGCAAGCTCAGCATTTGCTGACAAGGCACTCGAACTCGGCCTTTATATCTCGCTCTCGGGAATCGTCACGTTCAAGAACGCGCGCGACCTTCAGGCGATCGCTGCGCGCTTGCCGATCGAACGACTGCTGATCGAAACCGATGCGCCCTTTCTTGCGCCCGTGCCCAATCGGGGCAGGACGGGGGAGCCCAGCTTCGTCGCCGATACCGCTCAGTTTGTGGCAGACCTGCGCGGCGTCTCCGTCGGCGAGCTGTCCCAGCGGACGGCCGAGAATTTCCATACGCTGTTCGCCAAGACACGACTGGTCGCTACGTCGGCTGCGGCGTACCGCGCGTGAAAATCACGATCCTCGGCTCGGGTACGTCCTCCGGCGTGCCCCGGATCGGCAATGACTGGGGTGCATGCGATCCCGCCGAACCTCGTAACCGCCGCACCCGCGTCTCTGCGCTCGTCGAGCATGCCGGCACCCGTATCCTGATCGATACGGGGCCGGACATGCGTGAGCAGTTGCTCGCGGCGAACGTCTCCGAGGTGGATGCGGTCATCTGGACGCATGATCACGCCGATCACTGCCACGGCATTGATGACCTCCGGCAGCTCTATCACGCGATGGGCGCGCCCGTGATCGGCTTTGCGCGGCCGGCCACGCTCGCCGCGCTTGAGGATCGCTTCACCTATGCGTTCCGGGGCCGCAGCGGTTATCCGTCGACGATCGCCGGGGCGGTCTTGCCGGACCGACTGACAATCGGCGCGATCGACATTCGTGTTACCGATCAGCCGCACGGATCGATCCACGCCGCTGGGCTGCGCTTCGAGGCAGATGGCAAGGCAATCGGTTATGCGACCGATTTCAACATCATGACTGATGATATGGCCGCGATGTATACGGGGCTGGACGTGTGGGTCGTCGATGCACTGCGCCGTCGTCCGCATCCGACGCATCCACAACTCTCAGCCGTCTTGGGTTGGGTCGATGCGTTCAAGCCGCGGCGGACCGCGCTTATCCATATGGACAACAGCATGGACTATGCAGCGTTGAGGGCGGAACTGCCTGACACAGTGGAGCCTGGCTTTGATGGACAGATCCTCCAGGCCTGACCGGCATACGTGCCATGCCGTTTTACATAATGTATATTATCGGATCGGGCGTGGTACGTTATGAACCTTTTGATTTCGTCGTAGCGTCGGTGATCTCCACGTCATTCTCACTTTATGCGGAGCGCCGCCATGATTGACCGCCTCACGACCATCATGGCGCGACTGCGCGATCCGGATACGGGATGCGAATGGGACCGTGTTCAAACATCGAAGACGATTGCCCGCTACACGATCGAAGAGGCCTATGAGGTTGTCGACGCGATCGAACGCGGCGATCTTGCCGATCTGAAGGACGAACTCGGCGACCTGTTGTTGCAGGTGGTATTCCACGCCCGCATTGCAGAGGAAGCGGGCGCGTTCGCCCTGCCCGACGTCATCGACGCGATCAGTGACAAGATGGAGCGCCGACACCCGCACATCTTCGGTCCGGCGAAGACATCGCCCGGTTGGGAAACGATCAAGGCGACCGAGCGCGCGAGCAAGCCTGACCAGAGTGCCCTCGCCGGCGTCGCCACGGCGCTGCCTTCGCTGGCGCGTGCCGACAAGCTGCAAAAGCGTGCTGCGCGCGTCGGGTTCGACTGGCCCGACTCAGCCGGTTCCTTGGCCAAGGTACACGAAGAACTCGACGAGATTGCGACAGCGACCGCCGACACACTGGCCGAAGAGGTCGGCGACCTATTATTCTCGGTGACTAATTATGCCCGCCACCTCGGTGTCGATCCCGAAGTGGCGTTACGCGCGGGCAACGCAAAGTTCGAAGCCAGGTTTCGGGCGATGGAGCATATCGCCGGTGCGGGCTTCGAAGCTTTGTCGCTCGAGGAAAAGGAAGCGCTTTGGCAGGCGGTCAAGCGTCGCGGCGGCTGAACCGGTCGTAATCGGTGTCGGACAGCCGTACGTCATAGGTGGTGGCCAGCCCGTCCGCGAGACTGCTGAGCACCTCGCCATGCGCGTGCAACCATGCCGCGCCTGCGCCGTCCGTCGCATCGAGCGTAATGTGATAGCGGCGATGCGCATCCGTCAGTTTGGCGGCGACCTGCTCGACAAGATGGTCCACCCCCTCCCCGCTCAGCGCCGAGATCGCCACGATATCCTCGCGATGCGCAGCCTCCCCGGCAATCTCGTCATGGTCGGCAGGATCGAGCAGATCCAGCTTGTTCCAGACTTCGAACCGCGGGGTCATATCGTCGACGCCGATGTCCGCCAGCACCGCCTCGACATCGGCACGTTGCGCCTCAGTATCGGGATGCGCGATGTCACGGACGTGGATCAGCAGATCGGCGGACACAACTTCCTCGAGCGTCGCCTTGAACGCCGCGACGAGCTGGGTCGGCAGGTCCGAGACAAACCCCACCGTGTCGGAGAGGATCGCCTTGTCGATACCGGGCAACCGGATTTGCCGAAGCGTCGGATCCAACGTCGCGAACAGCAGGTCTTCGGCCATGACGTCGGCACCGGTCAACCGATTGAACAGCGTCGACTTTCCGGCATTGGTATAGCCGACGAGCGCGATGACGGGCCAAGGGGCTCGCTGGCGTCGCTCCCGGTGCAGGCCGCGGGTGCGGCTCACCTGCTCGAGTTCGCGCCGGAGCCGCGCCATCCGGTCCCGGATGAGCCGGCGATCCGCCTCGATCTGGGTTTCACCAGGCCCGCCGAGAAAGCCGAACCCGCCGCGCTGACGCTCGAGATGGGTCCAGCTCCGGACGAGCCGGCCAGCTTGGTAGTCGAGATGCGCGAGTTCAACCTGCAGCCGCCCTTCGGCCGTCGCCGCGCGCTCCCCGAAGATTTCGAGGATCAGCCCGGTGCGGTCGATGACCTTCGTCGCCAGCGCCTTTTCGAGATTGCGCTGCTGGATCGGGCTCAGGCTCGCATCGAACACGACGAGCCCCGCCTCCTCCATTCGCACCTGTGTCGCGAGGAGCTCGACCTGCCCGCTGCCGATCAACGTTGCGGGCTTGGCCTGGCGGACGCGATAGGCGATCCGCTCAACCACCTCCACGCCAATGGCGGCGGCAAGGCCCGCCGTCTCTTCGAGCCGTGCGTCGACATCGCGTGCCGCATCGCCCTGGTCGGGCAAGACGACGATCGCTTTCGTGCCGCGGGCGAACTCGTCGCGGTCACGGTCGAAACCACTAGTCATGCGCATTGCCCCAGGCCGTCATGATCATGCGTCGTCCACCGCATCCGTCTCATCGCTGTCGTCGGGATCCTCGGCAAGGTTCAAGGGCCGCGCAGGCTGGATCGTCGACACCGCGTGCTTGTAGACGAGCTGCGCCATGCCTTCGCGCTGGAGCAGCATGCAGAACAGGTCGAAGCCGGCAATCTGGCCCTGGAGCATGACGCCGTTGATCAGGAACATGGTCACGCTGTCTTCCGACTTGCGGACCGCGTTCAGAAAAATTTCCTGCAAAAGCGGCTGCTTCTTCTGCGTTTCTGCGACGGCGTTCACGATCGCGGCGACGTCCATCGGTCCCGCGGGCATGATCGTTGAAATTGCGTGTTTGTAAATGAGCTGCGACTGACCGTCGCGACGTAACAGCACCGAGAAATTATCGAACCAGGTGACGATACCCTGGAGCTTGACGCCCTTGACGAGGAACATCGTGACAGGGGTCTTAGTGCGGCGCAGTGCGTTGAGGAACAGGTCCTGTAGCGAGCCAATTTTTTCGGCCAATGGGATAACCCTTGTTTTTGGCGGGACTTTGCCCGCGTGGCGCCGTTTCCCGGCGTCGGAGATCACCCGATTGCCGGGCGAGCGTCTAATCTATGTTCCCGGTACCGCTTCGTCCATAGGGGCGGGCGACAGATATGCGATCAATCGTCCCGCGTCTCGGTGATCCCGAGCAGCTTCAGCTTCCGGTGCAGCGCCGATCGCTCCATCCCGATAAAACTCGCGGTGCGCGAAATGTTGCCGGAGAACCGACGGATCTGCACACGCAGATACTCCCGTTCGAAGGTTTCACGGGCCTCGCGTAGCGGCGAGCCCATGATCGCGGTGCCCCCGGCGCTGCCCATGTCGCCCTGATCGCCCAGGACTTCGGCCGGCAGCAAGTCGAGATCGATGCGCCCCAATCGATCGCCCGGCGCAAGGATGATCGTCCGTTCGACCACGTTGCGAAGCTGACGAACATTTCCTGGCCAGTCGTAGGATTGCAGCGCAACCATCGCATCGGGCGCGATTTCCGGTGTCCGGACCCGGCGTTCTGCCGCATAATGCGCGATGAAATGCTGGACCAGCGCGGGAATGTCATCGCGGCGATCCGCGAGCGGCGGGATAGCCACCGGCACGACGTTCAACCGGTAATAGAGGTCCTCGCGAAACCGACCCTCGGCAATCTCGTGGACGAGGTCGCGCGCCGTCGCGGACACCACACGCACATCGACCTTGACGACCCTGGTACCGCCGATCCGCGTAAAGCTCTGGTCGGTCAGGACCCGCAAGATCCGCGCTTGCGTCGTGATCGGCATGTCGGCGATCTCGTCGAGGAACAGCGTTCCGCCATGCGCCTGCTCGAGCAGCCCGGGGCGGATCTTGTCCCCGCCCTCCTCCGCGCCGAACAATTCTTCGTCGACACGTTCAGGGGTCATCATCGCGGCGCTGACGATTACGAACGGCGCATCGGTGCGCAGGCTCCAGCCGTGCAGGAGGCGTGCAGCGACCTCTTTGCCGACCCCTGCCCCACCCATTATCAGCACACGGCTGCCGGTTGCGGCGACGCGCTTGAGCGTTGCCCGGACGCCGTTGATCGCCCCCGAATTGCCGGTGAGATCAGTCTCGCGGCCGACCGTGGCCCGCAACGAAGCGACCTCGCGGCGCAGCCGTTCGGTTTCGGTCGCGCGCGCCACCATGAGCAACAGTCGCTCGGCCTCGAACGGCTTCTCGATGAAGTCCGACGCGCCACGCCGGATCGCCGCAACCGCGGTGTCGAGATTGCCGTGGCCAGATATCACGAGCACCGGGATCGATGGATCCCGCCGCTTTATCTCGTCGAGCAGTTCGAGCCCGTCGAGGCGCGACCCCTGCAGCCAGACGTCGAGCAACACGAGCGACGGACGCCGCGCCGCGATCGCTTCGAGCGCAGCGTCGCTGTCGCCCGCATCGCGCGTCTGATAGCCCTCGTCCTCCAGGACGCCGGCCACCAGTTCGCGAATGTCACGTTCGTCGTCCACGACGAGAATATCGAGCGCCATCAATTCATGTCCGATTGCGAGTCATTGCGACGAGCTGGCCATCCCCTGCCGGCTCGGGTGCGGATGCCCCCTGATCAAGCGCGACCAGCGCTCTGGCGTCGAAGTTCATGGTGACGATGGTGCCACCACCGGGGCGATCCGAAAATGCGATCGTCCCGCAATGTTCCTCGATGATCTTCTTGACGATGGCAAGCCCGAGCCCGGTTCCGCGCGCCCGCGTCGTCATATAGGGTTCGATGAGCCGGTCGCGTTCGACCGGCAGACCGATACCGGTGTCGGCGACCTCGATCCCGACGCAGTGCGCCGTTCCATCGCGGCGCGTCTCGGTCAGGGTCATGGTAACCGCCCCGCCCGCGTCGTCGCCCCGCGTCTCGATCGCCTCGACCGCGTTCTTGACGATGTTCGTCAGAGCCTGCCCAATCTGCCGGCGATCGCACACGAGCATCGGACCGGGGTCGTCATGAACCAGCAGAAAACGGATCCCCGGATGCGCCACCTCGTGGAGGAACATCGCCTGGCGTGCGGCGTCGAGTAGCGATTCCTCGCGGAAGACGGGCTTGGGCATCCGTGCGAATGACGAGAATTCATCGACCATCCGGCGGAGGTCCGCAACCTGGCGGATGATCGTGTCGGTGAGCCGCGCAAATGTCCCGTCCTCCGCGGGGATCTTGCCCCCATAGCGCCGCTGCAGTCGCTCCGCGGCAAGCTGGATCGGCGTCAGCGGATTCTTGATTTCGTGCGCGATCCGGCGGGCGACGTCCGACCAGGCAGCGCGGCGCTGGTCGAGCAGTTGCTGCGTGATATCGTCGAAGGTGAGGATCGGGCCGGTCGGTGCATGTGCGATCCGGACGGCGAGCGTCCGCGCATCGCCGGCCTGGCCGACCTGGACGATCGCTTCGCGCCCTCCCTCCTGCACAAGCGCGTCGAGTTCGGGCGCAACCTCGTGCAACGGCTTGCCGACAAGACCCTCCGCACCCAGCAGCTGGATCGCCGAACGATTCGCAATCCGGATCACGCGGTCTTTCGCGGTCGCGACGACGCCCGCCGAAACATCGGCCATCACCGCCTCGATCAGCGCACGACGGGTCTCGAGCTGGTCGTTCGCGGTCATCAGATCGCTGTTCTGCTCCTGCAGCCGACCGGTCATCTGGTTGAACGCGCGCGCCAGCGTCCCGACCTCGTCGCGGCTGCGCGGATCTGGCACGCGCGCGGTCAGATCACCCTCGGCCACCCGACGCGCCGCATCGACCAGCTCGCCGACGGGGCGTACTAGACGATCCGCGACAGCCAGCGCGATCCAGACAGCGACGCCAACGATGAGCAGGGAAATGCCCAGCAAGGCCGCGTTGAACAGGAGCTGGAGGCTGCGCGACCGGGCAAGCAGCTGGCGATAGCTTGCCAGCACGGCGTTGGCACGCGTCGTCTGCTCCGACAGGAGCTTGGTATCCTCGACGCGCCCAGCGTAAAGGAAGAGTTCGTCGGCGCCGGGCAGCATCGTTATCGTGCGGATACGATCCCCCGTCACCGATACTGCGGCGGGCTTGCCGCTCCGGAGTTCGCGGATCGCCTCGGGCGTCACCTGTCGTGTAAAGTCGATTTCATAGGGGTTCACCACCGCGAAGGTCTGGATCTCGTTCTGTGGCGTGACCTTGAATAGCGCGGCTTCGGACAGGCTCCGGAAATAGACTTGCTGGTAGAAAAAGCCTGAAAAGCCCGGGCTCTCCAGCGATCGCTCCCGCAGGTAGTTGGACATGTCCGCTGCCATCGTGACGCTCGCCTCTTCCCAGCGGCTGAGCTGGCGCGCGTAGGACGACTGGGCGAGTTCGGTGGCGTTTTCGAGCATGCCCCGCGCCTGGTCGGAATACCAGAATTGCACGCCATATTGGAACAGCAGCGACGCGAAGATCGTCACAAGCAGCATCGGCACCGCGGCGACGATCGAGAACAGGGCGACGAGCCGGACGTGCAGGCGGCCGCCCCCGCCAACCGGAGACCGGGCGGCGCGGCGCATCGCGACCCGCCGGCCGAGCAGCATCAGCAATGCGATGCCGGGGACGAGATTGGCGATCAGCAGCAGCGCAATCAGCGGTGGCGGCATCAAACGCTGGGGTGAATTGGCGCCGCTGATGAGCACATAGCTCGCGACCGCGACGGTAATCGCCAGCGCGACCACCAGCGCCTCAAGCGCAGGCGTCACGGCGAACCGGTGCGATGGCACGTCGTCTTCGATGGCAAGCGTCGCGGGGGCGATCATCGTTGCCGTGATACAACGACAATTGTTGCCGGGAAACCACATAATGGCCGGGTCAGCGTGACCCTGCCGCGTCCAGCTCGGTCATGTCGCCGCTGATATCGATCCCGAGCGTGTCGAGACGCTTGCGCAGCGTGTTCCGATTGATCCCCATCGCACGCGCGGCGCGAAGCTGGTTATGCCCATGCCGGGCAAGCATCAGTTCGATCAACGGACGCTCGACCTCGCCGATGACGCGGTCGTACAGACTGCCATCGTCGAGCGCTGCCGGATTTTCGCGCTCGATCCGCCCAATCAGCGCCTTCACCGCGCCGGCGATGTCGAGATCGGTTGCAGTGGTGGTCGGCGTTCGCGCGCCCAGCATCGCGTGAATCGCGTCCGCGCCGATGATCTCGTCGCGCGCGAGCACCGCGAGCCTGCGCATGAGGTTTTCGAGTTCGCGAACATTACCCGGCCAGTCATACGCGCCGAGTGCGGTGATCGCATCGCCCGCCAACTGACGTCGCGGCAGACCCTGGATCGCCGCATGATCGAGAAAATGTCGTGCGAGCAAGGCGACGTCCTGCCGCCGCTCGCGGAGCGGAGGCAACGTGACGGGCACGACGTTAAGACGATAGAACAGGTCTTCCCGGAAATGCCCGGCTGCCACCTGCGCCGCCAGATCGCGGTTTGTCGCGGCCAGGATGCGGACATCGACCCGGATCGTGCGCGCACCGCCGACGCTCGTGAACTCCCCCGACTGCAGCACGCGAAGCAGCCGGGTCTGCGCCTCCATCGGCATGTCGCCGATTTCGTCGAGGAACAGCGTGCCGCCCGTCGCCTGCTCGAACCGGCCGGCATTTCGCGTTGCGGCACCAGTAAAGGCGCCGCGCTCATGGCCAAACAACTCGGCCTCGATCAGTTCGCGTGGGATCGCGGCCATGTTGATCGCGATGAACGGCGCAGCACTTCGCCGGCCGAGATCGTGAATCGCCCGGGCGACCAGCTCCTTGCCGGTGCCCGATTCGCCGGAAATCAACACGGTCAGATCGTTCGAGATGACGCGTGCGATGACCCGGTAGACGTCCTGCATCGCCGCGGACCGGCCAATCAGCGGCAGTGCACGATCCTCGTCGCCGATCCGGTCATCGGACAGCACCCCGCCCCGCGCCAGCGCTCCCGTCACCGCGCGCGACAGGACATCGAGATCGAAGGGCTTGGGCAAATATTCATACGCACCGACCTCCGCCGCACGTACGGCGGTGGTCAGGGTGTTCTGCGCCGACAGGACGATGATCGGCAGCGTGGGGTGGCGCTCGGCGACATTGCGGATATGATCGATGCCGTCGCCGTCGGGCAGCACCACGTCGGTGATCAGCACGTCGGGTATCGCCACAGCCAGGGCGCGTTCGAGTTGCGCGAGGCTGTCGGCGACGGTTACGTCGTGGCCGCTGCGCCGCAACGCCTGCGCGACGACGGTGCGGATCGCGGCGTCGTCATCGACGACCAGCACAGTGCTCATGATGTGGCTCTTGGTAGCAGCAGGCGAAGAACGGTCATTTCAGGAATCCCCTCACGCGCATATTGCACGATCCCGCCCATATCGCGCGTCAGCTTGTCGACGAGGGCGAGGCCCAGCCCCTGCCCTTCACGGCGCCCCGACACGAACGGGTCGAACAGGTGGTCGGCGATATCGGGCGGCGCGCCGGGGCCATTGTCGAACACACAGATCTCGATCGGCAACGGCAGACGCGGTTTGCCCGGCGCGCTGCTGACGGTGATCCCGTGGCGATAGGCCGTGGTCATGATGATCAGCGGATTTGGCTGCTCTGCAACGGCTTCGCGTGCGTTCTTCAGAAGGTTGATGACAATCTGAAGGACCGCGTCCCGATTGATCTGGGCGGGCGGCAGGGACGGATCGAATCGCTCCTCGATCGCGATTCCGCGCGCAAAACCGGCGAGCGCGAGGCGACGCGCGTGCGTCAACAACGGGTAGATATTCTCGCTGGCGAGCGGGAGCGGACGCGTATCGCTGAAGTCCTGCATGCGATCGATCAGCGCCGCGATCCGGTCGACCTCGGTCGTGATCAGCGTGGTCAGTTCTCCAGCATCGAGCAGCTGCGCCGCGCCGCGGATGCCGGACAAGGGATTCTTGATCTCATGTGCGAGCATCGCCGCGGCCCCAACTGCCGCGCGCGCGCCCGCAGTACGGTCCGCCGAATAGCCCAGCCGTCGCGAGATGGCGGGAACGTGCAGTGTGATCGCGCGCCAGCCGGAATGATCGGGCATGATCGTCTCGGCAAAGTCAACGCGGATCTTCACGCCGCGGGCGGTCGCGATCTCGGTATCGAAAACGGCAAGGCCGCGATTGTCGTGCTTGCGGGATTCGTCGGGGGGCGGGAGTATCGCCGCGATCGGCTGCCCGACCATGAGGCGCTCCGAGAGGTTGAGCAATTGCTCAGCAAGTGCATTTGCATGGGCTATCCGGTCGTCCGGATCGACCACCACCACCGCCACCGGCAGCGCCGCGAAGACGTCGTTGAACCCCGGATGGTCGCGCCGATCCGGCTCAGGCGGCTTCAAGGTGACGCCAGGGCGCGTAGAACTCGGCCAGCATCGCCTTGACCTGGTTCGGGTCAGCCACCTGGTTCACCCGGTTCCGGAACTCCGCCGAGCCATGCAGGCCCTTGGTGTACCACCCGATATGCTTGCGGGCCATGTTGACACCCGTCTCGATCCCATAGTGCTCGAGCATCGCTTCGTAATGCCCTGCGATCGCTTCATATTGTTCGTTGATTGACGGATCGGCCACGCGGCGGCCGGTCGCAAACCAGGTCATGACCTGATTAAGCAGCCAAGGCCGCCCATAGGCGCCGCGTCCGATCATCACGCCGTCGGCACCTGACTGGTCGAGCGCCGCCTCGGCATCCTCGATCGAGCAAATGTCGCCATTGACGATCACGGGGATCGACACTGCGTCCTTCACCCGGCGCACGAAGCCCCAATCGGCGCTTCCTTTGTACATCTGGTTCCGCGTCCGGCCATGGACGGTGATCAGCTTCACACCGAGATCTTCTGCGATCCGCGACAATTCGGGTGCGTTGAGACTGTCGTGGCACCAGCCCATGCGCATCTTCAACGTGACCGGGACATCGACCGCTTTCACAGTCGCGGATATGATCGCCGTCGCGAGCTTGACGTCACGCATCAGCGCGGACCCGGCATCGCCATTGACGATCTTGCGGACCGGACACCCCATGTTGATGTCGACGATCGCGGCACCGCGATCCTGACTCAGCCGCGCGGCCTCGCCCATTTCATAGGGCGTGCACCCGACCAGTTGCATCGACACCGGCTCTTCGAGCCGATCCCACGCAGCCTTCTGGATCGACTGGCGGGTCTCGCGGATCGCAGCCTGGCTCGCGACCATCTCGGTAACGTTGAGCCCTGATCCATATCGCCGCACGAGCGTACGGAACGGCATATCCGTCACGCCCGTCATGGGTGCGAGGACGACCGGACTTTCAATCCGCACGGTGCCGATCTGGATAGGTGAGAGATTACGCATAAGCTGCCCAAAAAAGAGGCAGAACATAGGCCGCGATGCCGGAACTGGCAAGGCTGGTCCAGCTGTTCCCGTCGTGCGCGACGTCGTGGGGAACGACTGCCTGCACTGGCGATGCCGCGCTCAAGACGCTAATCGGCGCCCATGACAAAGCGCCGCACCGTCGCCCTGATCGTCGCAGCCGGGTCCGGCACCCGCGCTGGCGGCACCCTCCCCAAGCAATTCGCGACCGTCGCAGGAAGGCCGATGCTCATGCACGCGGTTACCGCAATGTCCGCGCACCCAGCGATCGACGCCGTGACGGTCGTCGTTGCCGAAGGTCAGCTGGGCCATGCAAAGGCAGTATTGGCAGCAGGAGGCGTTACGGACGCGACGGTGATCGTCGGGGGCAGTACCCGCCGGGATTCGGTCCTGAGGGGAATCGCTGCCCTGTCCGACTTGGACCATGTTCTCGTTCATGATGCCGCCCGGCCGTTTCTTCCTGCCGGGGTCATCAGCGCGGTGGTGGCAGCGCTAGCGAACAGCGACGCTGCGGTGCCTGTGCTGCTGGTAGCGGATACGCTGGCGCGCGGCGCGACGACGCTGACCGGTCGCATTCTCGGCGAAGTCGTTCCGCGTGAGGCCGTGTACCGGGTCCAGACGCCGCAGGGCTTCCGGATCGCTAAGCTGCGCGCCGCGCACGCGGCCTGGCCGGCCGATGAAGATGCCAGCGACGATGCCCAGATGGTGCGACGGGTTGGCGGCAGCGTCGCGTTGGTGCAGGGCGATGCGATGCTCGACAAAGTGACTCACCCCGACGATTTTGCCGCCGCCGAAGCGCGCGCGCCCTATGAAAGCCGAACCGCGATGGGCTTTGACGTCCATCGGCTGGAAACGGGCGAGGAATTATGGCTCGGCGGCATCCGGATCCCGCACGACAAGGGGCTTTCCGGCCATAGCGATGCCGATGTCGCGCTGCATGCGCTGACCGACGCGCTGCTCGGAACGATCGCCGCGGGTGATATCGGCACGCATTTCCCCCCGAGCGATCCACAGTGGAAAGGTGCCGACTCCGCGCAGTTCCTGCAGCATGCCGCGAAGCTGATCGTCGCCAAGGGCGGTCGGATCGATTTCGTCGACCTGACCATCTTGTGCGAGATGCCCAAGATCGGGCCGCACCGGTCGGCGATGACGACCAGGATCGCCGACCTGCTCGACCTCACCACGGACCGGGTCAGCGTGAAGGCGACGACGACCGAGCGACTTGGCTTCACGGGACGGGGCGAGGGCATTGCCGCGCAGGCGGTCGCGACGATCAGCCTCCCCTCGAATCGCGGCCGTGTCGGCGCATGAGGTTTGCTGCCGCACTGACGCTCGCCGCGGTCGTCGCAACGCCGGTATCGGCACAGTCCCCGTGCATCTCCGGCCCCGAGGCGGAGGCGATGACGCTCGTCGCGCTGCCCGACATCATCCGTGAAACGGGCCGAGTCTGCGCGGCAAGGCTTCCCGCGACCAGCCTCGTGCGCAACCAGTCCAGTACACTGATCGCGCGCTATCAAATCGAAGCGGATCGCGCCTGGCCATCCGCCCGGGCCGCGATCGTCAAGCTTAGCGACCCCGCCGTCGATGCGCTTCTCCAGTCGGACTATGCCCGGCCATTGCTGACGAGCCTGCTCGTCCCGCAGATTGTCGGACGCATCGCGGCGCGCGACTGTGGGACGATCGATCGGCTCGTGACGCTGCTCCAGCCGCTGCCGCCGCGGAACACAGCCGGAATCGTCGTCGAGACGCTGCGCTATTTGAAGGCTGACAAGGCACGCCGCGGGGATCGATCGACGCCCGACCTCCCGCTCTGCACCGCGACGGAGAGCCGCTGATGGATACCCTTCTCCCTCCCCAGCTGATCGACGCGGCACGCAAGGTCATCGAGGCAAATCGCGCCCTCGGACGACGCGTCGCGGTTGCCGAAAGCTGCACCGGCGGCCTTGTCGCTGCCGCGCTGACGGAAATTCCAGGCAGTTCCGACGTGTTCGAAATCGGGTTCGTGACCTATTCGAACGAGGCCAAGCTGAAACTGCTCAAGATCAGCTCAGACGTGCTTGAGACCTTCGGTGCGGTGTCGATCGCCGTCGCGTGGAGCATGGCACAGGGCGCACTCGAGCAGTCGGGCGCGGATGTTGCCGTCGCGATCACCGGCATCGCCGGGCCCGGCGGTGGATCGGCGAAGAAGCCGGTCGGGACGGTGGTCTTCGCCCGTGCCGAGAAGGGCGGCGATCGCAGCGATGTCGACGCAGATCGCAAGGATTTCGGCGATCTCGGCCGCGGCGGTATCCGCCTTCAGGCTGCGCTGTGCGCGCTCGAACTCTTGCTGCCGGTCGAGGATGTCGCACCGTAAAGCTCGGCCGCGCGCGTCTCGAACGCGCCGATCATCTTGCGCAGTGCGGCACCGAAGACCTGACCCGCGATCAGCTCGAACATCCGGTTCTTGAAGGCAAAGTCGACGGTGAAGTCGACCGCGCATCCCTGCTCCTCAGGGCGGAAACGCCATTCGTTGCGAAGATATTTGAGCGGACCGTCGACATAGTCGACTAAGATCTCGGTCGGTCGAGTCTTTTGCACACGGGACGTGAACGTCTCGCGCAAGCCCTTGAAGCCGACGATCATGTCCGCGAGAGTCTCCGTCTCACTGTTCGAACGGACGCGCATCGCACTGACCCATGGCAGAAACTCGGCGTAGCGGCCGACATCGGCGACCAGATCAAACATCTGTTCGGGTGTATAGGGAAGATGGCGTGTTTCGGAATGCTTGGGCATCAGATCCGTGCGACCCCGAGCTTGGCATCACGCGCCGCCCGAAGCTGCGCGAAATCGTCCCCCGCATGGTAGCTCGACCGCGTCAGTGGCGACGATGCGACAAGCATGAACCCCTTGGCCCGGGCGATCGACGCATAGGCATCGAACGCCTTCGGCGTGACGAACTCGGCCACCTTGGCATGGCGTGGCGTCGGCTGAAGATACTGGCCCATCGTCAGGAAATCGATGTCCGCGCAGCGCATGTCGTCCATCACCTGATGAATCTCGAGGCGCTCTTCGCCCAGGCCGAGCATGACGCCCGACTTGGTGAAGATCGACGGGTCGTGGCGTTTCACGCTCTCGAGCAGGCGCAACGAGGCATAATAGCGCGCGCCAGGCCGGATCGTCGGGTACAGGCGGGGGACTGTCTCGAGGTTGTGGTTGTAGACGTCGGGCCGCGCCTCGACGATCGATTCGATCGCGGCCTGCGCCTTGTTGCGGAAATCGGGCGTCAGGATTTCGATCGTCGTAGTGGGATTCGACGCGCGGATTGCCTGGATGACCTTCACGAATTGCGAAGCGCCGCCATCGGGAAGGTCGTCGCGGTCGACCGAGGTGATGACGATGTGGTTCAGCCCCATCTGCGCGGCGGCATCGGCAACGTTCTGCGGTTCCATCCGGTCGACCGCACGGGGCATACCGGTCTTCACGTTGCAGAAGGCGCAGGCACGGGTGCAGGTATCGCCGAGGATCATGACCGTTGCATGCTTCTTGGACCAGCATTCGCCGATATTCGGGCATGCGGCCTCTTCACAGACCGTCGTCAGGCTTTTCGAGCGCATCAGTTCGCGGGTCTTGGCGAAGCCGGCGGATGTCGGGGCCTTGACGCGGATCCAGTCGGGCTTTCGAGCGCGCGGCGCGGCGAGCGGGGTCATCTCGTTCATGGCAGGCAGATAGCGATCCCGGCTATGCGAAACAACACACATGCGGTTCTTCGCCCGATATCACCGGTATCCTGCCAAGCCGGTAACAACGCCCCCGCGATGGGGCAGATGGCAGCCCGGGCGTGCCTGCTACATCGTACCGCACCGACCAGGTCAGCGGAACCGTTCCAGATCCGTTGCAGCCGATACCGCGACGGCATATCGCTCGGACAGATACCGTTCGAACCGTTGATGCGCATCGCACGTAAGCTGGAACGCCGCGCCCCCCGCTCGCCCGTCGCCGGCCGCCTCGAACTCGATCAGCCCCTGAACCTCGAGTGCGCGAATCCAGCGGGTCAGCGTGGCGTGTCCGACCCCGAGCATCGGTTCGAGGTCGGTCGGCGTCAGGAGGACGCCCTCGGCCTCGCTGACATAGGCCGCAAGCAGGATGTCCCAGGCGCTGTCGGCAAATAACGACGGGCAGAATATTGCCCCGCGCGCGCGCCGGGCATCCAGCGTCAGCTGTGCCGTCTTCAACAAGGCTTCGGGTTTGACCTCGCCGGACCCAAGCATGGTTTCCTCGAAGATCATCGTCACGCAGACCTCGGTCCCTGGCGGCGCGATCGATAAATGGCCCTGCACCCAGAGATGCGACGAGTCGGTTCTGACCAGCCTTTTGGTCGTGCTGATCGGGGATCCGGTATGCACCACGCGACGCATCAGTCGCCGGCAGCGCTCGCGGTCGGCAGGCGCGGTGAAATCGAGCATGTTGCTGCCAAGCAAAATGGCGGCTGTCGCATTGAGCGTGCGGCAGAACGTCGCGTCCACCTCGACAATCGCCCCTGAGGTGTCGACACCTATTCGACCGCGTTCCGTCATGACCTACGCCCACTGAATGGCCGTCCGCTACTCGGACACGCCCATTATCTTATGGTAAGCCTAACCATCATCGGAAGCTGTTCACGCTAACATAAGTTGTTCGGAAGGCGTTAGAATTTCGACCAAAATGGATATAGCTGCAGAGGACTGCGACCAAAAGCGGGGTTGCGCCTTGCGAAGATTAGAGCTTAAGGGCCCTTTTCGCGACCTTGAGGACGGCGGGATCAAGCGGCGGGGGCACCATCGCGACTCCGCCCTCCAGGCGGTCCGCGACGACGGTCAGCGCAGCGATCCGTGCCGCCTTCTTGTCGTTCCCGTCGATGACGATCCACGGTGCTGCCGCGGTGTCGGTGCGTGCGAACATCTCATGCATCGCGGCGAGATAGTCCTCGCGTCGCGACCGGTTGTGATAGTCGTCGAGACCGGTCTTCCAATGCTTCCAGGGATCGCGCAGCCGCGCCTCCAGCCGCCGGTCCTGTTCCGCTTGGGTGATATGGACGAAGATCTTGATCAGCGTCGTGTCGTTCTCGATCAGTCCCGCTTCGAAGGCATTGATCGCGTCATAGCCGCGCTCCCATTCGCGGCGCGTGGCGAATTCCTCGACCCGCTCGACCAGTACCCTGCCGTACCAGCTCCGGTCGAAGACGGCGATATTCCCATCGGCCGGCAAGCGCTTCCAGAAGCGCCAGAGAAAGTGATGTGCCTTCTCGTCGGCGCTCGGGGCAGCGATCGGCCAGACGCGGTAGGTACGGGGATCCCACTCGGCCGACAACCGCTGGATGATACCGCCCTTCCCCGCCGCATCCCACCCTTCGAACATCACCACAGCGGGGCGCTTGTTGACGATATGCGCGACCTGGATGTGCTCAAGCCTCTTCTGGAGCTTTGCCAAGTCGTGCTTGTATTTGCCGTCATAGGCGTCGCCGGCTTCATAATGGGCAAGATCGATGGTCATAAGCAAACTCCAGAAGATCAGGCGGCCACCAGGGGCGGGACGGAAAGGACCGAGACGGCCGAGCCGCCTCGGCGTCAGCCAGCGGCGGGCGTCACCGTCTTGGCCGGGTCTTTCGGCCCATCGACGGTGAGCTTGATGTTGAGCTCCTTCAGCTGGCGCGGGCTGACCGGGCTCGGTGCGCCCATCATCAGATCCTCGGCCTTCTGGTTCATCGGGAACAGCACGACCTCGCGGATGTTCGGCTCGCCCGCGAGCAGCATGACCATCCGGTCGATGCCAGGTGCCGAGCCGCCATGCGGCGGTGCGCCGACCTTGAACGCGTTGATCATGCCGGCAAAGTTCGTGTCGACATCGGCCTGCGTATAGCCGGCGATCTCGAACGCCTTGTACATGATCTCAGGCCGGTGGTTCCGGATCGCGCCCGACGACAGTTCCACGCCGTTGCAGACGATGTCGTACTGATACGCCAGGATATCGAGCGGATCCTTGTTCTCCAGCGCGTCCATCTCGCCCTGCGGCATCGAGAACGGGTTGTGGCTGAAGTCGACCTTCTTGGCGTCCTCGTCATATTCGAACATCGGGAAGTCGACGATCCAGCAGAACTCGAACCGGTTCTCGTCGATCAGGCCGAGATCCGCGCCGATGCGCGCGCGGGCTGCGCCGGCGAGCTTGGCAGCGGGGAGTTCCTTGCCGGCGGCGAAGAAGATGCCGTCGTTCGGGCCGAGGCCCATCTCCGCGATCAGCTTGCGCGTCGCTTCCTCGCCGTGGTTCTTGGCGATCGGACCGCCCAGCTCACCGTTCTTCTGCGTGATGTAGCCGAGCCCAGCATGCCCTTCGGCGCGGGCCCAGTCGTTCATGTCGGTGAAGAACTTGCGGCTCTTCTCGGCGGTGTTTGGTGCGGGGATCGCGCGCACCACGTCACCGCCGGCGACGATGCCCGCGAACAGGCCGAAGCCCGAGTCGACGAAGTGGTGGCCGACGTCGTGAATTAGGATCGGGTTGCGCAGATCAGGCTTGTCGCTGCCGTATTTCAGCATCGATTCGCGGTAGGGAATGCGCTTGAACGGCAGGGCGGAGACCTGGCGTCCCTTGCCCTGCCAATCGGCGAACTCTTCGAACACGCCGTGCAGGACGGGCTCGATCGCGTTGAACACGTCGTCCTGCGTGACGAAGCTCATCTCGAAATCGAGCTGGTAGAATTCGCCCGGCGAACGATCGGCGCGTGCGTCCTCGTCGCGGAAGCAGGGGGCGATCTGGAAATAGCGGTCGAAGCCCGCGACCATCAGCAGCTGCTTGAACATTTGCGGTGCCTGCGGCAGCGCGTAGAACTTGCCCGGATGCACGCGGCTCGGCACCAGATAGTCGCGCGCGCCCTCTGGCGACGACGCGGTCAGGATCGGCGTCTGGAATTCGGTGAAACCCTGATCGTTCATGCGGTTGCGCAGTGAGGTGATGACCTTCGAACGCAGCATGATGTTTGCGTGAAGCCGCTCGCGCCGCAGGTCGAGATAGCGATAGCGCAGGCGGATATCCTCGGGATACTCGGCCTCGCCGGCGACCGGCATCGGCAGCTCGCCTGCCATCGACTGGACGGTCGCGGCCGTCGCGCGGACCTCGATTCCGCCGGTCGGCAGGTTCGGGTTCACCGCTTCGGGCGCGCGTGCGGTCACGTTGCCGGTGATCGTGACGACGCTCTCGCTCTTCAGGCCCTCGATGACCTTGAAGACGGGGCCGGACACGTCGGTGACGATCTGCGTGATGCCGTAATGATCGCGCAGATCGATGAAGACCAGGTCACCATGATCGCGCTTCTTGTGGACCCAGCCCGAGACGCGGACCTCCTCGCCGACCTGTTCGGGGCGGAGGGCGGCGCAGTTATGGGTGCGATAGGCGTGCATGATGGGTCTTCTCGGACGATAAACAGGTGTCTCGCGCTTCCCTTCCTCACCCGCCTTTGTCAACCCGGACTACCCTCGCTATGGAAACGCCATGCATATCCACCCGCTTATCTCCGACAGTGCCACGCTCGCCAATCTGTGCGCGCGCATGGCTGACGCCGACTATGTGTGCGTCGACACCGAATTCATGCGCGAAAGCACCTATTACCCGGAGCTGTGCCTGATCCAGATCGCCGACGACAAGGAAGCTGCCGCGATCGACCCGATGGCCCCGGGCATCGACCTGAAGCCGCTGCTCGACCTTCTCGTCGAGAATCACGACGTGCTGAAAGTCGTCCATGCCGGCGGACAGGATATCGAGATCGTCTATAACCTCACGGGCAAGACGCCCTTCCCGCTGTTCGACACGCAGGTCGCGGCGATGGCGCTCGGCCAGGGCGAACAGATTGGCTATTCAAACTTAGTCGACAGCTGGCTCGGGATCGCCGTCGACAAGGGTGCGCGTTTTACTGACTGGGCGCGGCGCCCGCTGGATGCACGCCAGATCGAATATGCGATCGGCGACGTCACGCATCTGTCGAAGATCTTCCCCAAGATGCTCGAGCGGCTGCGCAAGACCGGGCGCGGCGTGTGGCTCGACCAGGAGATGGAGCGGCTCGGCGACATCGCCAATTATGCGAACGATCCCGATCTGGCGTGGAAGCGCGTGCGGATCTCGGGCCGCAAGCCCGAGGTGCTCGGACGGCTTAAGGCGCTGGCGCGGTGGCGCGAGCTCGAGGCGCAGGCGAAGGATCTGCCGCGCGGGCGGATCGTCAAGGACGAGACGCTCGGCGACATGGCGGGGCATCCGCCGCGGAAACAGTCCGACCTTGCCCGCGTCCGGGGCCTTTCCGCCACCTGGGCTGGCAACGATATCGGGGCGCGGCTGATGCTCGCGATCGAGCAGGCACAGCCGCTCGGCGACGATGAGCTGCCGCCCCGCGACGATCGCAAGCCGGGCCTTGGCAAGGAGGGCTCGCTGGTCGCGGATCTGCTCAAGCTCCTTCTCAAAATCCGCTCGCGAGATATTGATGTAGCGTCGAAACTTCTTGCGAGGACCGACGAACTCGAGGCGCTGGCCGCGGGCGTGCGGACGGGCTTGCCGATGCTAGAGGGGTGGCGGTTCGACCAGTTCGGCCGCGACGCGCTGGATCTGGTCGAAGGCCGACTGGCCTTCGCGGTGATCAACGGAAAGTTGAAAATGACCCGTACGGAGGACGCGGCATGAAGCGGGCGCTGCTTGCGGTCGTGCTTGCTTCAGCGGGGTGCATGCCAGTCGAGATGCGCGACCGCACGCCCGGTGCCGCGACGCCAACCCCGCCCGGTGCCGCGACGCCAACCCCGCCCGGTGCCACGTGCAAGATTGAAGCCCTGGGCGATCTGATCGGCAAGCGCGCAAGCGATGCACGCGCGGATGTGATGCTGCCCCGATCGGGCGCGCGGACGCTGCGGTGGATTGCGCCGAACGACGCGGTGACGATGGACTTTCGGACCGATCGCCTGAATGTCTATGTCGACGGCGCGAGCAGGATCGAGCGTTTCACCTGCGCCTGAGCCTGACCCCGCGTTCGTCTCCGGTCAGGCGATCGCGAGCACAGGTTTCCGGCCGATCGCCGCGGCAAGCGCCGCGTGTCGCCGCTCAACGGCTTCCCCGTAGAGTCCCCGATCTGCGGGTAGCAGCGTAAGCGTCAGCGATACGCCATCATCGGTGATGCGCGAGCGAATGAGCGGTCCGGCAAGCCCGCCGCTCATTCGCTGCCCGAGACGCATCGCAAGTCCCCAGGCCGTTGCGCTCTGGATCTCTGCGGGTGTCGCCAGGCGCTCCACGGGATCCGCGGCGGCCAGGTCACCGCCAAGGCTGGTATACAGGGCTTGGGCGAGCATACCGCGACCCGGTGCGTCGATCGCGACCCAATTGCCGTGTAGCGCGACCTCGACCCCGCGCTCGGCCCGAAATTCCGGATTGGCGCGCCAACCTACATCGGCGAGGAGGCAGGCGGTGTGGCGCAAGCGCGCCACCGCCGGGGGCTCGGTAACGAACAACGGCGCGATCCAGCGATCGAGCAGATCACCATGTTCGGGAAAGCGGCCGAGCAGTCGCCCCTCCTCGCGGGCGGCTTCGATCAGGGGGTCGAGGGCCCGCGCCGCCGGCTTAAGGTCGCCGTAGAGCAGCCCTTCACGAAGGCCATAGGCGGAGACGATCGTCGTCTTGCTGCCGAGCTGGCGCATGAGAATGCCGAGCAACGCGGCGGCATCGCCGAGCGTCGCGATCCGCCCGGACGACAGGCCCGGAATGGCTTTTAGGCGTGGCTTGGACAATTGCGGGATGGTGCGGCTGAGCCGCGTCACGGTCGCCGCGGTCATCGGATATTGATGGATGATCGGCAGCGGATAGTCGGACAACTCCATATCGAGCCGCGCCAGCGCGCGCCATGATCCGCCGACAAGATACAGTGGCAGCCCCTGCCCGCGTGCGGCCCAGCCGGCGTCGCGCACGAGCCGCGCAACATGGCGCTCTAGCACTTTGCCGCGTTTCGCCCGCATCGGTCCGATACGCAGCACGCCGAGCGGGAACGAGACGCTGTCCTCAATCTTGCCACGGCGGACGCGTACGAGTTCGAGGCTGCCGCCGCCGAGATCGCCGACGATGCCATCCGCCTCAGGGATCGCAGACAGCACGCCATAGCCAGCAGCGCTCGCCTCCTGTCCGCCCGACAACGTCTCGACCTTGAGCCCCAACTCCTCTGCCGCGGCGATGAGGTCACCACCGTTCCGGGCATCGCGAACCGCTGCCGTCGCGACCGTCCGCAGCGTCGAACACTCCATCTCGCGCGCGACCGCGGCAAACCGCGCGAGTGCTACCTTAGCGGTCTTGAGTGCTGACTTTTCGATCGTGCCCGTCGCCGCCAATCCGCGGCCGAGGCCCGCCAGCACCTTCTCGTTGAACCGGATCGCCGGCAGTCTGGGCGGTCCCTGATAGACGACGAGCCGGATCGAGTTCGATCCAATGTCGATGATCCCGGTGCGCGGATGGTCGTCGACCTCAACCTTTGGCGTCGCGGTGCCGAACAGGAGGTTGGTAACGCTCATCGCTGTCGACGGAGCGAAAGCGTCGGCACGGTCGCGCTCGTGGCAAGCGATGCACCACGGCCGGAAAGAGACGGATTGGTCATGAAATACCGATGCAGGTTGAACGGACGATCGCCGGGATCGACGCGCGAATAATCGCCGTCGGGTCCTAGCTCCCAGCTTTGCTCGTTGTCGATGAGATTGGCGACCATCACCTGGTCGAGGATCTGGTCGTGCACCGTCGGGTTGAGGATCGGCAGCATATATTCGACGCGCCGATCGAAATTACGCGGCATCCAGTCGGCGGACGAGATGAACAGCTTCGCTCCGTCGTTCGGCAAAGCCTTCCCGTTTCCGAAAGCCCAGATCCGGCTGTGTTCGAGAAACCGGCCGATCACCGATTTGACGCGGATCGTTTCGGACAGGCCGGGCACACCCGGTCGGAGACAGCAGATGCCGCGGATGATGAGGTCGATTTCGACCCCTGCCCCGCTCGCCTCGTACAGCTTTTCGATCACCGCAGGGTCGACCAGCGAGTTCATCTTCGCCCAGACCCCTGCCGGTCGCCCCGCGCGCGCATTGGCGATCTCAACGTCGATCAGGGTCATCAGATTCCTCCGGAGGTCCCGCGGGCTCAGGCTGACACGGGCCATGTCCGTCGGTTCGACATAGCCAGTGATGTAGTTGAACATCTGCGCGGCATCGCGTCCGACCGCCGCGTCGGCGGTAAAGAAGCTGAGGTCAGTGTAGATCTTGGCTGTGACGGGGTGATAATTGCCGGTACCGAAATGGCAGTAGGTCCGGAACGCCTGCCCCTCTCGGCGGACGACCAGGGAGACCTTTGCATGGGTCTTCCAGTCGATAAATCCATAGACGACCTGCACCCCTGCGCGTTCCAGCGCGGAGGCCCAGACCATGTTCTGCTCCTCGTCGAACCGTGCTTTGAGTTCGACCACCGCGGTGACAGACTTTCCGGCCTCGGCGGCCGTGATCAGCGCGTTGATGACGGCCGGCTGCTTGCCGGCGCGGTAGAGCGTCTGCTTGATGGCCACCACGTCGGGATCGTTTGCCGCCTGCTTCAGGAAAGCGAGCACCACCTCGAACGTTTCATAGGGGTGGTGGACGACGATGTCCTTGGCCTTGATCGCTGCGAAACAGTCACCGCCAAATTCACGGATCCGCTCCGGAAAGCGCGGCGTGAAGGGCGGGAATTTCAAATCGGGGCGATCCTCCTCGACCAGTCCGTCGAGATCGACGATGCCCAGCAGATTGCCGCTTTCGGTGATGATCGCCTCGGCACCGCCCAGTTCATCCTTGAGCACGGCTGCCAGCACGTCCGGTATCCCGGTTTCCAGCTCGAGCCGGATTACCCGGCCCCGGCGGCGGCGTTTGATCGCGTTGGCAAAGTAACGGACAAGGTCCTCCGCCTCCTCCTCGATCTCCATGTCACTGTCGCGCAGGACGCGGAAGCTCGCGGCGGCAAGAACCTCATAGCCAGGGAACAGTACGGGCGCGAACCGCTTGAGCAGCGTCTCGATCGCGACGTAGCGCGCGGGCTCGCCAGGCAACCGCACGAAGCGCGTCATGGTGTGCGGCAACATGACCAGTTCGCGGACTGGTTCGTTGTCTGACCGACGGACGAGGTCGAAGATTACCGACAGGCCCCGGTTCGGGATGAATGGGAACGGATGGGCGGGGTCGAGCGCCTGCGGGGTCAGGATCGGAAAGATCTGCTCGCGGAAATGTGTTTCGAGCCAGTCATCGGCTTCGCCCTCTACGGCATCGCGGCGCAGGACAAACAGCCCCGCCTCGTCGAGCAGCAGACGAAGATCACCCCAGACCGCCTGCTGGCTCTCCATCAGCGCGTCCGCTTCGCGGATGATCGCGGTCAGCTGCTGCCCGGCGGTCAAGCCGTCGGCCGAGCGACGATCGACGTCCTGCGTCTGCTGACCCTTCAGTCCGGCGACACGCACCATGAAGAACTCGTCGAGATTGGATCCCGAAATAGAGAGAAATCTAAGCCGTTCGAGCAACGGATGCGCCGGATTGCACGCCTCCTCGATCACGCGCCGATTGAACGCGAGCCAGGAAAGCTCACGGTTGAAAAATCGGTCGTTCGGCTGAGCGCCGATGGGATCGTCGTCGTCTTCCGCTTGGCGGACGATATGCGCTGGACGGTTCATCGATCCTCTGGGGTCTTAAGGTGACGTAAAAAGCGGCAGATCAAGGGCAAGTTGCGGTCGTAGGATCAGGCCAGCCTCGGTCAGCGTGGTGCGTGCAAGATTAATGGACAAGCGCTTGCGGCGTTCCATGGTTTCCTGATCCAGCGCATCGACGGTTCGCGTGACGGTAATATGACTACGCTCGATTCGCGACGCGAGCCAGTCGATGAGATCGGGCCGTGCATCGACGTTGCGGCGCTCGAACAGATGCGCAAGCAACAGGCGCATGAGCTCGTCGTCGGGTGCACCGATCGCCGCGATCGGGCTCGCAGCAAGGCGCGATCGCAGGTCGGGAAGCTTGACCTTCCATTCGGGCGGCGCCGCGTCAGCGACAATGAGTAAAGGTTTTTGCTCTTCCTGGGCCTGGTTCCAGGCGTGGAAAAGCTGTGTCTCGGGTACGCGTTCTGCGTCGTCGATGATCGTCCCGCCACTCTTGGCCGCGAAGATCCGCGCGAGCAGGCTGCGGCCCGACTTTCGCGGACCGGTCAGGATGGCGGTCATCACCGGCCAGGTCGCCCAATGCTCCAGCGTCTGCGCCGCACGGACATTTGAAGGGGTTACGAGGAAGGCGTCGTCACGGGGATCCGCCGGCCAACCGAGCGGCAGCGCAATTTGAGTCATTCGATCCGCGCTCACCCTGTCGTCGCATTGTCCGCGGGCAGGTCCGGCGGAAGAAGTTGTGCGGTCCGGCGGATCCGGATGGTCTGGCCCGAGCCGAACACCTGATAGCCGCGCGCTTCGAGCGCCGCCTTGAGCGCTGCCGGATCGCCATCATAGGCGACACGCATCAGCGACACGCCGCCGAGTGCGAGGCTGGTGGTCGCGGCCGACCGGACGCCGGGAATCGCCCGCAGCGCCGCCTCCGTCGAGGTAACCGCCGCCGCTGCGGGCGTATCGAACTGAACGGTTATCGACAGGCCGGTGCCACCCGTCAGGACGGCCGTATTGGCATCGGCCGTTTCGTCGACGGGGGCGGTTTCGCTCGCAATCGGATCGGGCGCGGGTGGCGGCGAAAGACTGTAATCAACCCGCAGCGTGCCGTTCCGCCGCGCCTGCTGGTACAGGTCGTCGATCCGCTTGACGCCGGTGTCCATAAGCTGCGGCAGCCCGTCAGGGGTACCGACACGCAGCGTGAAACGGCCGATCAGCGCATTGTCGGGGCCATGACGTGCTTCGAACACTCCGATGACCGGACCACCCGGCCATTGGCGATAGAGCGTGACGACCGGAACGAGAATGTCGCTGGCGCCATATTGATCGATGATCGTCCGCCACCATCCGCGGCCGGGCCGCTGCGTCTGACCGACGTTCAACAGTAGCGCGTCGGGACCCGACCCCGACGGGCGGACATAGTCGATGCTGCTGTTGCCCGTCCGGTAGCGTGCCCAGGCCTGCTGCCATTCCGTCCGCTGTTCGAAGACCTGTCCAACGCCACCCGACCATTGGACGGGTATCACAAGCATGGGTTGCGAACGATCCGCATAACTCGAGATGCCCAGCAGCGATCCCGCCCGGGTACGATCGAACAGGACGCCGAGCTTGGCGACATAACGCTGCGGCCCGATCTGTTCGTTCTCGACGACGATACCCGAAACCAGCGAATCGAGCGTGCCGTCGGACACCAGCGCGCCGCCCCCGCCCAGCCGATTCGACAATTGCACCCAGGCCTTGCGCTGCGCCAGTCGCCAGCCGCCATAGCGGGCAGCATCGGCGGACGGGCCCGCGACGTCGACAATGACGCCGCTGACCTCGTACGCACTCCCGCTATCGACGGGCGCTGCGCCGCGGCTGCCGCCCTCGATCTGTGCGAGCACGGCCCCGCCGCCAAGCAGCAGCGCGGCGCCGGCAAGCGCGGTGGGAAGGGCACGGATACGCATCACGCGGGCCTTTTGGCGAAGCAGACGTGGAAATCCAAGCGCGATGTGGCTAGCAGCACCGATCATGACCGATACGCCAGACTCCGCCACGCCCTATACCTACGCTCAAGCGGGGGTCTCGATCGCCGCCGGCAACGCGCTGGTGCGCGCGATTGCACCGCTTGCCCGCTCGACGCGACGCCCCGGCGCCGATGCCGATCTCGGCGGCTTTGGTGGCCTGTTCGACCTGAAGGCGGCGGGCTTCGTCGACCCTTTGCTGGTCGCGGCGAACGATGGTGTGGGCACCAAGCTGAAGCTGGCGATCGAATGGAACCGACATGACGGCGTCGGCATCGATCTCGTCGCGATGTGCGTCAACGACCTGATCGTCCAGGGCGCCGAGCCGCTGTTTTTCCTGGATTATTATGCCAGCGGCAAACTCGACGCTGAAGTTGCAGAGCGCGTCGTCGCGTCGATCGCCGAGGGTTGCAAGACGGCCGGCTGTGCGCTGATCGGCGGCGAAACCGCGGAGATGCCGGGCATGTACGCGGACGGCGACTATGATCTTGCCGGCTTCTGCGTCGGCGCGGTCGAGCGGACCAACATGCTGACCGGCCGCGATATCGCGGCAGGCGACGTCATGCTCGGGCTGGCGTCGTCAGGGGTGCATTCGAACGGCTTTTCGCTCGTCCGCCGGCTCGCCAGCGACCGCGGGTGGAAACTCGACCGGCCGGCGCTGTTCGATCAGGACAAGCTGCTGATCGACCATCTGATGGCGCCGACTCGGATCTACGTCGCCGGCCTCCTGCCACTTCTGCGTGAGCGCCGCATCAAGGGCCTCGCGCATATCACGGGCGGTGGCTTGCTCGAAAACATTCCACGGGTTCTGCCGCAAGGCGTTCATGCGATCGTCGATGCAGATGCCTGGGAGCAGTCCCGGCTCATGGCCTTCCTTCAGGCGCAGGGTGCTATCGAACCCGAGGAGATGGCACGGACCTTCAATTGCGGCGTCGGCATGGTCGCTATCGTCGACGCTAACGATGTGACAATGATCACCGCTGCGCTGGAAGCCGCGGGCGAGACGGTATTCCCGATCGGGCGGATCGAGGCGGGGACACATGGCTGCACCGTGCGCGGTTCGGCGGGCACGTGGAGCGCGCGCGCCGACTGGACCGCGACTCATGGCTGACAGAATGCGCGTCGGCGTGCTCCTATCGGGGCGCGGATCGAACATGATCGCGCTAATTGAGGCGTCGCGCGCTGCGAACTGCCCTTATGAGGTGGTGCTCGTCGCGTCCGACAAGCCGGAGGCGGCCGGCATCGCATGGGCAAAGGCCGAGGGGATAGCGACGTTTGCGCTGTCTCCCCGCGGGCTGGGCAAACCGGCTTATGAGGCGGCGATCGATCGGGCGCTCCGGGACGCCGCGGTCGAGGTCATCGCGCTGGCCGGCTATATGCGGCTGCTCTCCGACGAATTCGTCGCCGCATGGCGCGATCGGATCGTCAATATCCATCCCTCGTTGCTCCCCAAATACAAGGGGCTCGACACGCATGCTAGGGCGATCGCGGCGGGCGATGCCACGGGAGGATGCTCGGTCCATCTGGTTACCGAGGAACTCGATGGCGGCGTCGTGCTGGGTCAGGCCGAAGTCCCGATTCTGCCAGGCGACGACGCCGACGCGCTGGCAGATCGCGTGCTGGCCGCGGAACATGCGCTATACCCCAAGACGCTTGCCGAGTTCGTGAAACGATGAACGCCCTGCCGAAAACAGACATCTGATGAGCCGCGAAACACCGACCGAACGGCGTGAAGCCGCCGAAACGCGCCGCCGCTGGGTAACGCTGGCAGAGGTCCTTGCGGTCGCCGGTGTGCTCATCGCGGCACTCACGCTCTGGAGCAACTGGTCCGAACGCAACGCGGACAAGGCCGAGAAGGCGAGCGCGCGTGCCAGCGAACAGCGCGAAAGCCGACGCTTCGAAATTCGTGCCGTCGCGGCGGAGGATGGCGATTCGCTGATGTTGCTGCGCGACGACAAGCACGACATCCAGACGGCGACGATCGCGTTCCCCTCGGCGCTGAGCGTCGAGCGCAAGGATGCCCTGACGGATCAGATCCAGCGTGACTGGTTCAAAAAGGCCTTGCTGAAAGCCACCGATGGGGGCGAGGACGATCAGACCGGGCGGCTGCCGGTCCTCATTGCGGTCACCTATACCGATGGCGACGTCTCGGGCTCGGCAAGCGGGATCTACGACGTGATCTGGCGTACGGAAGCCGGCATGTTCTCGTTTGGCCGGTCACTGAAACTGGAAGGCCTGAAGCTCAGGCAACGTGGTGGCGATCAGGCAAAGCTGGACGCGTTATGGACACGCCAACAACGCTAGCGAGCCACGCTGCCCCTGAGACCGTCAAATTTCGCGGGCGTAGACCGGATCGGTGTACGGTGTCGTCCCGATCCTGAAGGGCCGAGTGCCGATCACGGAGAAATGCTGGCGTTCGTAAAATGCGCGGGCGCGGGCGTTCAAGCCCCACACACCCAATAACACACGGGCGTAATCGCGCTCGGCCGCGTCAGCGAGCGCCCGGTCCATCAACGCGGCGCCGAGACCTAATCCGTGCGCCTGCTTCATGAGATAGATGCGGCGCAGTTCGATATCGCGAGGGCCGGTGTCGATAGGAAATGCAGGCTTCGTGAGTACGGAATAGCCGATCGGGGCATGGCCCGGCTCATATTCGGCGAGCGTCACGATCGTTGCCGGATCGTCGAGCCATGCCTCGAAGACCGCGACGCTGTTGTTCCGGGTACAATGATCGACGATGTCGACCCCCGCAAAGGCTGTTGCGTAGGCGTCGAGAAACGAGGCGGCTCCGACGAGCGAGAGGGCGGGCGCATCGCCAACCGTCGCGCGTCGCAGCCGCCAGAGCATCAGCCGACGATTTCTTCGGGCTTGAAGAAATAGGCGATCTCGATCTCGGCATTCTCGTCCGAATCCGAACCATGAACGCTATTCGCTTCGATCGACTCGGCGAGTTCCTTGCGTATCGTGCCGGGCTCGGCGTTCGCCGGGTTGGTCGCACCCATGATGTCGCGGTTGCGCTGCATCGCGTTCTCGCCCTCGAGAACCTGGACGACGACGGGGCCCGAGATCATGAACGACACGAGCTCACCAAAGAAGGGACGCTCCTTGTGCACCGCGTAGAAGCCTTCGGCCTGCTCGCGGGTCATCTGGATGCGCTTCGACGCGACGACGCGCAGGCCGGCTTCCTCGAGCATCTTGGTGACCGCACCGGTCAGGTTGCGGCGGGTGGCATCGGGCTTGATGATCGAAAAGGTACGGTTCGCGGCCATGATGGTCACGGGCTCCTGTGTTGGCGGGAATTGGATGCGCGGCGCTTAGGCGCGGATCGGCCCCAAGGCAACGCCTATGCCGTCCAATTTCAGGCAGCCTGTTCCCAGCGGCCGGCATCGTTCTGTTTCCAGTACCGACGCTCGACACCGTCACGATTACCCAGCGCCTTCCAAGCCAGCCGCGCCTCGCGAATCGCCTCTTCGTCAAAAACATGAAAAACTCGCTCGAAATCGAGCGCCGCGTCCCGCCAGCGACCATCGACGATCGCGACGTTGCGCGCGGCGTTGGCCGTCGTCACGTCGCTGGCAATAAGGATGGGCTGTGCCGCGTCGTCACCTGCGCCGATATGCGCATGCGGCAGGAAGCTCTCCGGCGCATAGGACCAGAGGAGCCGATCGAGCGCGACACGCTGCGCCTCGGGTTCGGCGACGATCAACAGGCGACCGCCGGTCTGCACGACGCGCTCGGCGATCCGCGGCAGGACACGGTCGAGCGGGCTGGTCAGGTGGTAGAAATCGACCTGCATTGTGTTGCTCCCCCGAAATCAGACTGCCACCCAAGTGCACCCCGTCATCCCGACCTCTGCCGGGATGACGGTATAGGTGCCGTTCAGCCTTCGAAATTGTCGGCAACGAACCGGTCGAGCAGGCGCACACCATATCCGGTCGCGCCCTTGTCGTGGTGGGTTCCCGGCTTGTCGGACCAAACCATGCCGGCGATGTCGAGATGCGCCCATTTCACGCCTTCGTCGACGAAGCGCTTTATGAACTGCGCCGCAGTGATCGACCCTGCGCCGCGCGGGCCGACATTCTTCATGTCCGCGATCGGGGAGTCGATCAGCTTGTCATAGGCGGGCGACAGCGGGAAGCGCCACAGCGTGTCGCCGCTGGCCGTACCAGCCGCAAGCAACTGGTCCGCCAGCGCGTCGTCATTGGCGAAGATGCCGCCATTCTCGGTGCCAAGCGCGACGATCATCGCACCCGTCAGCGTCGCGAGATCGACGATCGTCGCAGGCTGATGCATCTTCTGCACCCAGGTTACGCAGTCGCAAAGCACCAGCCGTCCTTCGGCATCGGTGTTCAGGACTTCGATCGTCTGGCCCGACATCGACGTGATGACGTCACTAGGCCGCAGCGCCGCGCCATCGGGCATGTTCTCGACCAGCCCCATCACGCCGACCACATTGGCCTTGGCCTTGCGCGCCGCCAGCGCCTTCATGGCGCCGGCGACGGCCCCTGCCCCGCCCATGTCCCACTTCATGTCTTCCATGCCCGCGCCCGGCTTGATGGAGATACCACCCGAGTCGAACGTCACGCCCTTGCCGACAAGGGCAAGCGTCGGGACGTCGGAAGCGGCTCCGTTCCACTTCAGCGCCAGCAGGCGGGCCTCGCGGCGCGAGCCCTGGCTGACGCTCAGCAGCGAACCCATGCCGAGTTCCGCCATCTGCGCTTCGTCGAGGACGGTGATTTCGAGCCCCAGCCCTTCGACGTCCTTCGTCACCTTCTCGACAAAGCTCTCGGGGTAGACAATGTTCGGCGGCGACGTGACGAGCCACCGCGTCAGGTCCATGCCACCACTCACCGCGGCCTGCTCGGCCCATGCCGCGTCGGTGCCTTCGGGCGCACCGGCGATCGTGAATGTCGTCAAGCTGGGCTTCGACGTCTCGGCAAGCTTGGTGCGATACGTGTCGTAACGCCATGCGCGCTGCAGGGCCGCTGCGGCGAACCGGGCGGCAGCCGCAGCACTCGGGGGCGTCGAGGCGGCACCCAGGTCGATCGTCACCGCGGTGGCGCCCGACGTCAGCAGGCGCGCGGTGACCGCACCGCCCGCTTTCCCCCAATCCGCATCGCCGCCTGCGCCGACGCCAACGAACAGGACTTGGCGAACAGCGTCCGCGACCGGCACGAAGACCTCAATGATCGCCCCCGCTTCGCCGGTGAAGCGGGCAGCGGCCGCCGCCTGCATTGCGACCGCCTCGACGCCGTCACCGATCGCGGTCCATCGCGTCGTGGACAATGCGTCCTTGGCAACGGGCACGGCGAGAATGGCCGCATCGGGCTTGGCGACGGGGGTGAAATCGATCTGCATGGGGACCTCGAAGAACATTGAATAGACTGGGCTAGATGCCCCTAAGCTGATGCTGCGAGGCCGGCAAAGCAAGGTCGCGGCCGATCAAGCCTGTGGATAGCCGTGATCCGACGCACGGCGATTGCAGCAACGCGCGGACGATGCGATAGGCGGCGCGGTATGGCGGCGACCGGCCGCAGTTCCAAAAGGGGTTGGTTCGGATCGTGTTGCGTATCGACCTTATGGCGGGTTGCGCCCTGTCGCTCGCCTTGCTCGCATCGGGACTGCTGCCAGCGTCCGCGCGCGCGCAGGATCTCCAGGCGCGTCCGGCAGCGCCGCCCCTACCGGAAACGCCGACATCGTCGACCCCAACGGATCCGGATCAGGTGCAGTTCAGCGCCAGCGGTCTTGAATATGACACTGACGCCGACATCGTCACGGCAACTGGCGAGGTCCGCATGTTCCGCCAGGGCGATCGGCTGCGCGCCGACAAGGTGGTGTGGAACCGCAAGACGGGCAAGGTTCTTGCGACAGGTAATATCGCGGTCACCAACCCCCAGGGCGACATTGCCTATGGCGACTCGATCGAGCTGACCGACTCGCTGAAAGACGGCGTCGTCGACAACATGCTCGTCGTTCTCGAACAGGGCGGCAGGCTGGCCGCCAAGCAGGGGACGCGCGAGGCCGATGGCACGGTCGAACTGCGCAGTGCCGCGTATACGCCTTGCGCCGTCGTCAACTCGGCCGGTTGCCCCAAGGAGCCAACGTGGAAGATAACCGCGGTCAGCGTCACCTATCAACCCAATCGCAAGCGGATCTATTACGCCGGCGCGCGCCTGCACCTGTTCGGACTTCCCAGCCTGCCGCTACCCAAATTCTCGAATCCCGTCGGCGGGGGCAGCGACAGCGGGCTGCTATCGCCCAATGGCGGCTATAGCCGGGTCAACGGTTTCGAAGTCAGCATTCCCTATTATTTGAAGCTTGCGCCCAACCAGGGCTTGGTCGTCACGCCGCATCTCTACACCAGCGTCCTGCCGATGCTCCAGGCAGACTATTCCGCGCTGAGCACCAGGGGCGCGTTCAGCCTGCGCGCCTATGCGACCGAAAGCCGCCGGAGCGACGATCTGACCACGGCAAATTCAGCGGACACCAGCATGGCGTTCCGCGGCTATCTTGACGGCATGGCACGCTATCAGCTGACGCCCAACTGGAGTGTCAGCGGCTCGCTCCGCCTGACGACCGACCGGACGTTCCTGCGGCGCTACGACATCTCGCGCGACGACCGGTTGCGCAGCACGGCCAGCCTCGAGCGGATCGACGACAGCAGCTATTTCGCGCTGACCGGCTGGTACGTCCAAACGCTGCGCGTCAATGACAGCCAGGGTCAGCAGCCGATCGCGCTTCCCGAGATCGACTATCGCAAGCGCTTCGACGATGGACTGGTCGGGGGCCGCGTCCAGCTCCAGCTCAACACGCTCGCGCTGACACGCACCGACGGGCAGGACACGCAGCGCGCGTTCGCCAGCGCGCAATGGGATCTTCGGCGCCTGACGAACTGGGGTCAGGAAGTCACCTTCACGGCATTCGCCCGCGCCGACGCCTATAACACGAACAACACGGACGCGACCTCGATCGTCAGTTATCGCGGACTCGAAGGGTTTCACAAGCGGGCGATTGGCGCAGCGGCCGTCGACGTGAAATGGCCGTTCATCGGCACGTTCCTCGGCGGCACGCAGCGGTTCACGCCGCGTGTCCAGCTCGTCGCCGCACCGAGCATTGCCAACACGCGCATTCCCAACGAGGATTCGCGCGCCGTCGACCTCGACGATACCAACCTGTTCGCACTGAACCGCTTTGCTGGGTATGACCGGTTCGAGGATTCCTCGCGCGCCACCTATGGCGGCGAATGGGCGCTCGACCTTCCGGGGATCGCCTTCACGACGAATATCGGACAGAGCTATCGCCTGGGTACGCGGCCGACGATCCTGCCCGACGGTACCGGGCTCAGCGACCGGTTCTCCGATATTGTAGGCCGCAGCGAATTGCGATTCCGCGACTTTGTCTCGGTGGTGCACCGCTACCGGCTCGACAAGGACAGCCTGGCGATCCGCCGCAACGAAGTCGACGCCACGATCGGGTCGCGCGCAACCTATGTCCTCGTCGGCTATCTCAAGCTGAACCGCAACATCGACGCCGCGATCGAGGATTTGCGCGACCGCGAGGAGATCCGCGTCGCCGGCCGTGTCCAGTTTGCCCGGTTCTGGTCCGCCTTTGGATCGGGGGTCGTCGATTTGACAAACAAGTCGGAAGATCCGCTGTCCGTCAGCGACGGTTTCAGCCCGATCCGCCACCGTGTCGGCGTTCAGTACGAAGATGATTGCCTGCGGCTTGGCGCGACGTGGCGGCGGACGTACAACGATACCGGTGATGCGCGGAAGGGGAACAGTTTCCTGCTGACGCTGGCCTTCACCAATCTTGGCCGCTAAGCCCGCATTCAGCTAAGCCAGGGTAGGCCGCGCGGCACGTGCGATGATACGCGATGATGGGATACCGACACCTTGAAGCATGATGTTCGACTGACGGCGCGTGGTGGCCGCGTAATCGGCGCTGTGGTCCTTGCCGCACTGACCGCAAGCGCCATTGCCCAGACCGCGCCAACGCCCGCGCCCGCTGGAGGATCCGGCCAGACCGTGTCCGATCAGAGCGTGCCCGACAATACCGGGCTGAATCTGCCGACCAACCTTCAGATCTTCGGCAAGGTTGATCCGAACGTCCGCAAGCCGACGGCGATCGTCAACGACTCCGTGATCACCGGCACCGACGTCGATCAGCGCGTTGCGTTGATCGCGATGGCCAATGAGGGCGCCAAGCTCTCCCCCGAAGACCGCGACCGGTTGAAGCTCCAGGTCCTACGGCAGCTGATCGACGAGACGCTGCAGATCCAGGAGGCAAAGACCGCCGACATCACGATCACGCCCGCCGAACTGACGCAGAGCTATGACGCGGTGTCGAAGCGGTTCAACCGGACCCCTGCCACCATGGCGGCCTATCTGCGGCAGACCGGCTCGTCGGATCGCTCGCTCAAGCGTCAGATCGAAGGCGAACTGGCCTGGCAACGCTATCTGCGGCGGCGTGTCGAGCCCTTCGTCAACGTCGGTGACGAGGAGGTCAAAGGCATCATCGACCGCCTCGAGGCGGCCAAGGGTACGGACGAGTTCAACCTGAAGGAAATCTATCTCGCCGGGAATGCGACGAACGGGCAACAGGTCTATGCCAATGCCCGCCAGTTGATCCAGGAAATCCAGAAGGGCACGCAGCCGTTCGAAACCTATGCGCGGCAATTCTCTGAGGCGTCAACCCGCGCGGTCGGCGGCGATCTCGGCTGGGTTCGTGCATCGACGCTGCCGCCGGAGCTCGCCCAGGCGACGCAGTCGATGCAGGTCGGCCAGGTCGCCGGTCCGATCGAGGTGTCGGGCGGCTATTCCATTCTGTACCTGACCGACAAGCGCCAGGTGCTGACCGCCGACCCACGCGACGCGCGGCTCAGCCTGAAGCAGCTGACGTTGCGCTTCCCCCCTAATACCTCGCAGGCGCAGGCCGCAGCCCGTGCCGAGGCGTTTGCAAGAGCTACAAAGGATCTGCGTGGGTGTGGCACCGTCGAAAAGGTCGCCGCGGGCATCGGCGCCGACGTTGTCGACAATGACACGGTCCGGATCCGCGATCTCCCGCCGCAGCTTCAGGAAGTGATGCTCAAGTTGCAGGTCGGCGAATCGAGCCCGCCATTCGGGTCAGCCGAACAGGGCGTACGTGCCCTCGTCCTGTGCGGACGCGACGATCCGCAGTCAGGCAATCTGCCAAGTTCGGAACAGATCCAGGGACAGCTCGAGCAACAGCGCGTCAATCTGCGCGCCCAGCAGAAGCTGCGCGATCTGCGTCGTGACGCCGTCGTCGAATATCGCTGATCCTGGCATGCCGCAGTCGCGCCCCCTCGCCGTCTCGATGGGCGATCCTGCGGGGATCGGACCTGAAATCATCGCCAAGGCTTGGGCCGCGCGTGTTGCGCACGACCTGCCTCCTTTCGTTGCGATCGGCGACATCCGGGCGATCGAGCGGGTCTGGTCCGGGCCCGTGGTCCGGATCGCGGATCCTACCGAAACGGCCACGGTATTCGCAGGCGCGCTGCCGGTGCTGAGCGTCGAAGACGCGGGCGAGATCGTGCCAGGGAATCCGGATGTCGAGGGCGCCCGTTGCGCCTTGCACGCGCTCGAGCTTGCGGTGGGACTGGTCAAGACCGGAGCAGCACGCGCACTGGTCACGGGGCCGGTATCGAAGGCAAAGCTTTATGCGATTGGCTTCACCCATCCCGGGCAGACGGAGTTCGTCGCTGAACGGTTCGGCGTCGCGGGCGAGAATGCCGTGATGATGCTCGCCGGCCCGTCGCTCCGTGTCGTGCCGATCACGACGCATGTACCGCTCGGCGACGTCGCGTCCCTGCTGTCGGTCGATCTGATCGTCGCAAAAGGGCGGGCGACGGCGCGCGGCTTGACGCGCAATTTCGGGATTGCGGCTCCAAGGCTCGCCTTTGCCGGGTTTAATCCGCATGCGGGCGAACAGGGCGCGCTCGGCCGTGAGGAGATTGATATCATCGCCCCAGCGATCGACCTGCTGCGCGCGGAGGGCATCGACGCGACCGGGCCTTTTGCGGCAGATACCTTGTTCCACCCGCGCGCGCGCGCGACCTATGACGCGGCACTCTGCTGCTATCACGACCAGGCGCTCGTGCCGCTCAAGACCATCCATTTCGACGAAGGCGTCAACATCACGCTCGGGCTGCCGATCGTGCGCACCTCGCCTGATCACGGCACGGCATTCTCGATCGCCGGTAAGGACCTTGCCGAACCGGGTGCCATGATTGCGGCGATCGCGATGGCCGGCCAGGCATCCGATCGGCGTGCCGCGCAAAGCGCCGAAAGTCGATGATCGCCCCGGCAACGGTCCTCCCCCCGCTGCGCGAGGTGATCGCGCGGCACGGCCTTAACGCCAGCAAGGCGCTGGGGCAGAATTTCCTGTTCGACGGGCAACTGCTGTCGCGCATCGCCGCTGTGCCGGGTGACCTGCACGACGCTGAAGTCCTCGAAGTCGGCCCAGGTCCCGGTGGACTGACCCGCGCCCTGCTTGCGGCGGGTGCGCGCGTGACGGCGATCGAGCGGGATCACCGCTGTATCCCGGCGCTGGCCGAACTGGGCGAGGCGTTCCCGGGGCAGTTGACGGTCATCGAGGGCGATGCGCTGGTGATCGACGCACCGGCGTTGTTCAAGACAAAGCCACACATCGTCTCCAACCTGCCCTATAATGTCGGTACCGCCTTGCTGGTCGGCTGGCTGTCGGCGGACTGGGTGCCATGGTGGCAGTCGCTGACGCTGATGTTCCAGAAGGAGGTCGCTGAACGGATTGTCGCGACCACCAATAGCGACCATTACGGACGTCTGGCGGTGCTGGCACAATGGCGAAGCGCGTCGCGGATCGCGATGCCGGTCCACAGGTCGGCCTTCACGCCGCCACCCAAGGTCATGTCCGCGGTCGTCCACATCACGCCACAGGCTGCGCCCGAGGGTGTCGACTTCGCCCTGCTCGAACGGCTGACCGGCGCCGCTTTTGGACAACGCCGCAAGATGCTCCGCCAGAGCCTGAAGTCGGTGCCTGGCGCTCTCGATGCGCTGGAGCGGATCGGGATCGATGGGACGCGACGCGCGGAGACCTTGTCGGTGCTGGATTTTGTGGCACTGGCGCGCGCCGCGAAGACACGGCCGCTCACCGTCAGCGGCTGAGGTCGTCCCGCTCAGTCCTTGGCGGGGGTCGTGGGCTTTACGACCTGCGCGGTCGTGATCGGCGGCCCCTTGGCGATGATCGCGGCAAGCTGCACGGCTTCAGGGCACTGACCCTTGCAGATGGTGCGGATCTTGGCAAGGTTGTCGCGGGCCCGGACGACCGCGCCCTTCATCACCAACGCACTGCCCTGCCCCTGCAACGCGGTGACGTCGTTGGGCTCGAGCAGCAGCGCCTCGCGGTAAAGGCGGATCGCCTTGCCCGGCAGTTCGCGTGCCTCTGCGACCCTGCCCAGTTCGACGAATGCCGCGCGATTGCGCGGATCCACCGCGACCGCGGTTTCGAGCATGTCGGTCGCACCGTCGAGATTGCCGGCCGCCTTCAGGCTGCGCCCCTGTGCGAGCAGTTGCAACGACCGCGCATCAATCTGCGTATCGGGCCGTTGGCCGCTCAGCGACGTCGATACGGACACGACCGTCAGCGCGGCGGCAACGGCAACGGTCGAAAAACGCATGATGGTCTCCAGGCGGGGCACAGCGGATTTGGCTAGCATGGGCTGATAAGGCGCGCGACAAAAAATCCGTCGGTGCCGTCGCGGCCGGGCTCGAGGCGAACCCCGTGGCCGTGGACAGCGCCTGCGGGCAACGACAGCGGCGCGGTCGTCCAGCCGGGATGCGCGCCCAGGAACCACGCAACCTGGTCCGTGCCTTCTGCATCGAGCAGCGAACAGACGATATATACCAATGCACCGCCCGGTTTCACTAGCGTTGCCGCGACCGACAGGACCTGCTGTTGGGTCGACTGCAATCTGGACACGCGGTCGGGCGTCAGGCGCCAGCGCGCCTCGGGATTGCGTCGCCACGTGCCTGTTCCCGAACAAGGCGCATCAACGAGCACGCCGTCCGCACGGCCTGCCCATTCGCTCAACGCCTCGATCTCACGGGTCGGGTTGAGCAACTGCGTCTCGATGATCACGGCCCCCGCACGCGTCGCGCGCGGCGCCAGCCGTGACAGCCGGTTACGATCGGTATCGCAGGCAAGGACGGTACCCGTGTTCGCCATCATCGCGGCAAGCGCGAGCGTCTTGCCGCCAGCGCCTGCGCACAGGTCGACGATCCTTTGGCCGGGCTTGGCCTGCATCGCGAGCCCAACGATCTGGCTGCCCTCGTCCTGGACTTCCAGCGCCCCCTCATTGAACAGCGGCAATGCCTCGACATTCGTGCCGGTCGGCAGCCGGATGCCGTCGGGAGCGTGCGGTGTCGCCTCAGCCTCGGGCAATGCGGCGAGCACGGCGGGACGATCCGCGATGAGTGTGTTGACGCGTAGGTCGAGCGTCGCACGCCCGGCAAGATCGGTGAGCGCCGCGCCGTCGAGTCCCGATGCCCGCAACGCCTTGGTCAGCCATTGCGGCGCGACGCCGGCGCGTGCGCGCGGTTCGTCCTTGCCGATCGGCGCTGGTGCATGGGTAGAGCCGTCGAAGGTCGCGGCCAGCGCGGGGTCGGCATCAGCGACCAGCAGCATCGCGGCACGACCGTCCTCAGGCCGATCCCCTGCCTTGCGGATCGCCGCATAGACGAGCTCACGCACGGCGCGACGGTCCTTCGACCCCGCATAGCGACGCGTGGCGAAGTAGCGGGCGATGAGCGTGTCGGCTGCCGCGCCGCTCTCCCGGGCAGCGGCGATGATCTGGTCAAGCAGTTCGATCGCGGCCTGGGTCCGTGCCGACGGGGTCAAGGCCGGCCTCCCGGGACTGCGCAATATCGGGTAGTGATTTGGTAGGGGATCATCATCATCCCCTGCCCCTACCCCCTCCCGGACGCAGAAGGGAATGATTTCAGGTATCCGCTCGCCACATTCCCGGCCGGCGGGCCCTCCCGATCCCGTTGCGGCATCGGGAGGCGTCGATGCTAGCGCGTCGGGTAGTTCGGGGCCTCGCGCGTGATCGTGACGTCGTGGACATGGCTCTCCATCAGGCCGGCACCGGTGATCTGGACGAATTCCGCGCGTGCCTGCAGATCCGGAATCGTCGCCGACCCGGTATAGCCCATCGCTGCCTTGATCCCGCCGACGAGCTGGTGGACGACGTCGCGTGCCGGACCCTTATACGCAACCTGCCCTTCGATGCCCTCGGGAACCAGCTTCAGCTGGTCCTTGATATCGCCCTGGAAGTAGCGATCCGCAGACCCGCGCCCCATAGCGCCGACCGAACCCATGCCACGATAAGATTTATACGCGCGGCCCTGGTAGAGGAAGGTTTCGCCCGGCGCCTCGTCCGTCCCGGCGAGCAGCGACCCGATCATCACGGTCGATGCGCCTGCAGCCAGCGCCTTGGCCATGTCGCCCGACGTGCGGATACCGCCATCCGCGATCACCGGTACGCCGGCCTTGTGACCGGCCTCGGCGCAATCCATCACGGCCGTCAACTGCGGCACACCGACGCCGGCGACCACCCGCGTGGTGCAGATCGACCCGGGGCCGATGCCGACCTTGATGCCGTCCGCGCCCGCGTCGATCAGCGCGCGGGTGGCGTCGCCCGTCGCGACGTTGCCGGCAACGACCTGGACCGAGTTGGACAGTTTCTTGACCCGCTCCACCGCACGTCCCACGTCGCGGTTATGCCCATGGGCCGTGTCGATGACGATCAGGTCGCATCCGGCGTCGACCAGCTGTTCCGTGCGATCGAAGCCCTTGTCGCCGACGGTCGTCGCCGCTGCGACACGCAGGCGGCCCGCTTCGTCCTTGGTCGCATCGGGGAACATGACGGCCTTTTCGATATCCTTGACCGTGATGAGGCCGACGCAACGATACTCGGCATCGACGACCAGCAGCTTTTCGATGCGACGCTGGTGCAGCAGCCGGCGCGCTTCCTCCTTGCCGACCTCGGTCGACACGGTTGCAAGATTCTCGTGCGTCATGAGCTCGCTGACCGGCTGCTGCGGGTTCCCGGCGAAGCGAACATCGCGATTGGTCAGGATCCCGACCAGCTTGCCATCCGACTCGACGACCGGAATGCCGCTGATCCGATGGCCGGCCATCAACGCCTGCGCCTCGCCCAGAGTGGCGGTCGGCTTGATCGTGATCGGGTTGACCACCATCCCCGATTCGAACCGCTTGACCTGACGGACCGCGACAACCTGTTCCTCGATCGTCAGGTTACGGTGCAGCACGCCGATACCGCCGAGCTGCGCCATGACGATCGCCATGTCCGCTTCGGTCACGGTGTCCATTGCGGAGGACAGGATCGGAATGTTGAGGGCTATGCCCCGCGTTACCTGGGTCCGCGTGTCCGCCTGGCTTGGCAGCACGTCCGATTCCCCCGGATACAGAAGGACGTCGTCGAAAGTGAGGCCGAGGCGGATATCCATGAAAGCTGCCGATCCTGGGTGTGGGGTGGCGCGCCATGTAACCAAAGCGGGCGCGCACGGCTAGGCCCCTCTGCGCACGCCGTGCTATAGCCAAGCACTACACGCATGGGGGATATTCCGATGGGGTTGATTGTCGCCGGGCTCGCAGTGGCGCTGGTGCTGTTCTATTTGATGACCAGTATCAAGATCGTACGTCAGGGCTATCAGTACACGATCGAGCATTTCGGCAGATTCACAACCGTCGCGCGGCCCGGTTTCAATTTCTATCCGGCGTTTTTCTACCGCGTAGGGCGGAAGGTGAACATGATGGAACAGGTGATCGATATTCCCGGGCAGGAGATCATCACCAAGGACAATGCGATGATATCGACCGACGGGGTCGTGTTCTTCCAGGTGCTGGATTCGGCCAAGGCCGCCTATGAAGTGTCCGACCTGTATCAGGCGCTGCTGCAGCTCACGACGACCAATCTTCGCACCGTTATGGGCTCGATGGATCTCGACGAGACGTTGAGCAAGCGCGACGAGATCAATGCGCGATTGTTGAGCGTCGTCGACCACGCAACGACGCCGTGGGGCGTCAAGATCACCCGGGTGGAGATCAAGGACATTCGTCCGCCAGCAGACATCGTCAACGCCATGGGCCGCCAGATGAAAGCCGAGCGCGAGAAGCGCGCGAACATCCTCGACGCGGAAGGGGCACGCGCCTCAGAAATCCTTCGGGCAGAGGGCCAGAAGCAGGCACGGATCCTGGAGTCGGAGGGCCGCAAGGAATCGGCCTTTCGCGATGCCGAGGCCCGCGAGCGCGCGGCCGTTGCCGAAGCGTCGGCCACCCGGGCGGTGTCGCAGGCGATCGAAGAGGGCGGTGCCCAGGCGATCAACTATTTCATTGCGCAGAAATATGTCGAAGCAATCGGCAAATTCGCCACCTCGCCCAATGCGAAGACAATCCTGTTTCCCGTCGAGGCGACCCAGTTGATGGGAACGCTGGGTGGCATTGGCGAGATTGCGAAGGATGCCCTGCGCGACACGGTGCCGCCGACCACCTCGCAAGCGAAGCCCGCGCCTAAGGGACCATTTGAACTGTCGAACGCCAACGAGGTGCCGAAAAGCTGATGTATGGGATCGGACCGGCCGTCGCATGGCTGATCGCTGCGCTGGTGTTGGGGATCGCGGAACTGGCTGTTCCGGGGGTTTTCCTGGTCTTTCTGGCGATCGCCGCAGCGTTCACCGGGGTGATGGCGTTCGCGCTGCCGGACCTGCCGGTCGCCGTACAGCTTGGCGCCTTCGCGGTCTGGAGTGTGGTCGCGGTCACGATCGGCAAACGATGGTATCGTGACTATCCGGTCGAGGGCGGGGATCCACTGTTGAACGACCGCGCGGCGCGATTGATCGGCCAGATCGTGATCGTCGAGACGGCGCTCGTTGGTGGCCAAGGCCGTGTTCTCGTCGGTGACGGCAGCTGGCCCGCACGCGGGCCCGACGCGGCGGTCGGCACGCGGGTCAGGATTGTCGCGGTGATGGACGGCGCGGTGGCTGTGGAACCTCAGTAGACGATTGTCGCAACGTCTCGGATGGTCCGTTCAATTTCAATGGCCGGACCAGGAATGGCTCAACGCCGAATCCCGATCCGGCACGCGCAGTTCTATCAGGCTGCGCATTCGGTTACGCGGCTTCGGTCACTTTCGGCGCCGCCTGCATCACACTGGCATCGACGTGATCCGAGAACTGCGCGAAATTCTCGACGAATAGATCGACCAGCTTAGCCGCTGTTGCGTCATAGGCATCGGTATCTGCCCATGTCGTCCGCGGATCGAGGATGGCATCGTCGACGCCTTGTACGCTCACCGGAACCTGAAACCCGAAGTTCGGGTCCGTCCGGTATTCGGCAGTCTTCAGACTTCCGTCCAGCGCGGCGTTGAGCAGCGCACGCGTCGCCTTGATCGGCATCCGGCTGCCGACGCCATATTTGCCCCCGGTCCAACCCGTATTCACCAGCCAGCAGTCGACCCCGCCGCGGGCAATCCGCGCCTTCAGGAGATTACCATAAACCGAGGGATGCCGCGGCATGAACGGAGCGCCGAAACACGTCGAGAACGTCGCATCGGGCTCGGTCACGCCGATTTCCGTGCCGGCGACGCGCGCCGTATAGCCCGACAGGAAATGATACATTGCCTGATCCGGGGTCAGTTTAGCTATAGGTGGGAGCACACCATAGGCATCGGCGGTCAGCATCACGATGTTCCGTGGAACCGGACCCATATTTTCCGCCGAGCTGTTTGGAATGAAGTCGATCGGATAAGCACCCCTGCTATTCTCCGCCAGCGTGTGATCGTCAAGATCCAGCAGGCGCGTCGTGGGATCCATCACGACATTCTCGAGAACCGTTCCGAACCGCTTCGTCGTCGCGAAGATCTCGGGTTCGGCATCGGCCGACAGACGGATCATCTTGGCGTAGCAGCCACCTTCGAAGTTAAAGACGGCGGTATCGGACCAGCCATGTTCATCGTCGCCGATCAGCGTTCGGCTGGCGTCGGCACTCAATGTCGTCTTGCCGGTGCCAGAAAGCCCGAAAAACACCGCGGTATCGCCGTTTGCGCCCATGTTTGCCGAACAATGCATCGGCATCACGCCGGCCGGCGGCAGGAGGTAGTTGAGAAGGCCGAAGACCGACTTTTTCATTTCCCCGGCATATTTCGTACCCCCGATCAGGATAAGCCGATCGGTGAAATTGACGGCGATGACGGTTTCGCTGCGGCAGCCATGCCGCGCAGGATCGGCCTGGAAGCTGGGCAGATCGATGATCGTATAGTCGGCTTGAAAGCCTTTCAGCGCTGCCGCTTCCGGACGGACAAGCATCGTCCGGATGAAGAGATTGTGCCAGGCGAGTTCCGTGACGACGCGAACATTCACCCGGTGATCGGGTTGCGATCCGCCATATAGGTCCTGAACGAACAGCGTATTCTTCTGCGCCAGCGCGGCGTAGAAATCTGCCTTCAGTGCGGCAAAGTGCGCCGGAGCCATCGGCTTGTTGCTCTTGCCCCACCAGACGGTCGCGTCGGTTTCCGCGTCGCGGACGATGAACTTGTCCTGAGCCGAACGTCCGGTATGGGCGCCCGTTTCGACGACCAGGGGCCCGTCGGCGGACAGACGCCCCTCACCCCGGTCGAGCGCGGCTTCGACCAGCTGCGCGGTCACCAGATTCCAGTGCACCTCCGCATGTGTTTCAATTCCCTGCGCATCGAGCCCTGAGGCAGGGGTTCGCAAATCAGACACGGCATCTCTCCATAAGACACTTGCGCATACGTATGTATATCGTTGAGGCTCGATCTAGGCGGGCCTGTGATCCGGGTCAATTCGACCGGAGGGCGTGCAACTCACGCCGCGGTCTGGTGTACCCCGGTTGAGTACGCTAGCACTTTGCCCTACGCAGCCCGAGATTTATCCCGGCGGGCGCCAAGAAGATGACAGCCAGACCATGACGGCAACGATCGCGCTCGTCGATGACGACCGAAACATCCTGACGTCCGTGTCGATCGCCCTTCAGACCGAAGGGTTTGTCACGCGGGTCTATTCGGATGGCGAGACCGCGCTGAAGGCCTTGACGGACAATCCCCCCGACCTGGCAATCTTCGACATCAAGATGCCCCGTATGGATGGTCTGGAACTGTTGCGGCGGCTGCGCGAAAAGAGCCAGATTCCTGTCATCTTCCTGACCAGCAAGGACGACGAGCTCGACGAGGCGCTTGGTCTTGCGATGGGGGCGGACGACTATATCGCGAAGCCCTTCTCGCAGCGGTTGCTGATTGCGCGGGTCCGGGCGATCCTGCGGCGCGCGGAACTGACCCGGTCGCCTGGCACGGAGACGGAGGCCGAGGCGGCCGGGCCGCTCGACCGGGGACGGCTCAGCATGGACCCGGCGCGCCACCGGACCTTATGGGCAGGCGAGCCCGTGACGCTGACGGTGACGGAATTCATGATCCTCGAAACGCTCGCGCAGCGGCCGGGTATCGTCAAGACGCGCAACCAGTTGATGGACGCCGCCTATCAGGACGACATCTATGTCGACGACCGGACGATCGACAGCCACATAAAGCGGCTTCGTCGCAAGTTCCGACAGGTCGATCCAGATTTCGACGCGATCGAAACGCTGTATGGGGCAGGCTATCGGTTCTCCGAAGATTAGCATGGGACGGAGCGATCCGGGCGACGACGTGGGCGATCGAACCGAGGATGACGGTCGCGATCTGACATTACGCTGGTCGGGTCAGATCTCGCTCACGCGGCGCATCCTCGCCGTCAATATCTTTGCGCTCCTGCTGCTCGCAGGCGGCTTTTTCTACCTCGATTCCTATCGCAGCCGGATCGTCGACAGCCGCGTCGCGCAGGCCGCACGCGAGGCGCGGCTGATTGGTGAGGCAATCGCCGCAGTCGATCCGGCGCTGCGTGAGCCGCTCATCGTTCGGCTGGCGCAGGATACGGGCTCGCAGATCCGGGTCTTCGACCGCGACGGGCAGATCATCAAGGACAGTCGCGCACTGGGGCTGCGCAGTTTCGTGCTGCACGACCCGGACAAGGAAGACTGGGGGCAGGATGCGGCGCGCTTTCTCGACGCGGTCATCGACGTGGTCGTGATGGCGCCCCGCGCACCGCTTTACCGCGAACGCGGCCCGCGCCAACGCTGGCCCGATGTAGAGGACGTGCGGCTGCGGCATGGCATCTCCACGACGGTCTGGCGCGCGCCCGACCGCACCCCGGTGATAACGGCTGCGGCCCGCGTGCCGGGCGGCGGCGTCGTGATGACGACGGTGAACGCGCGCGACATCACGCGCACCGTGCGTATCGAACGCTTCCGCCTGAGCATGGTGCTGTTGCTGGTCTCGATCGTGTCCGTGCTGCTGTCGCTGTTCCTCGCACGAACCATCGTCCGGCCCCTGCGCCGTCTTGCTCGGGCGGCGGTGCGGGTACGGCTCGGACGCGCGCGCGAGGTCGTTGTCCCTCGGCTGCCGTCGCGCCGGGATGAATTGGGGATGCTCGCCCGCGCGCTGTCGGACATGAGCCTGGCGCTCCGGGCTCGCATCGACGCGACCGAAGCCTTCGCTGCCGATGTTACGCATGAAATGAAGAACCCGCTGGCGTCGTTACGGTCTGCGGTAGAAGGGCTGTCACGCGTGCAGGATCCCGCCCTCCAGGAGCAGCTGATGGCGATCGTGCGAGATGATGTCCATCGACTAGATCGGCTGATCTCCGACATCTCCGACGCGTCGCGACTCGACGCACAGCTCAGCCGGGCAAAGTTCGAACCGATCGACATGGTCAGCCTGATCGACGGCTTGCTGTCGCAGCGCCTCGCTCGCGACGTCGAACGTGATATCCGCTTTCGCTTCGATCGCAGCGACGATGGCCCATTCGTTGTGCTCGGCGAAGGCGCCCGGCTAGAGCGCGTGATCGAGAACTTGATTGACAACGCGTTGTCTTTCTCGCCAGACCGTGGCCTGATCACGTTGTCCGCAATCCGCGGCGCTTACGAGGTCGTCCTTCGTGTCGAGGATGAGGGCCCGGGCGTCCCTCCAGACGCACGCGATGCGATCTTTCGCCGCTTCCACTCGGTCAGACCTGACGGCGAAGCCTTCGGCCGTCACTCCGGATTGGGGCTCGCCATTGCGCGCACCATCGTCGAGGGGCATCAGGGCACGATCACCGTCGAATCGCGCGAGGATCGGCTGGGCGGTGCCCGGTTCGTAATCCATCTGCCGCTATATGCACGATGAGGGAGCTCTAGTTCTGTCTGTCCTCTCGTCCGATCGCCTGCATGCGACGACCGTCTCGATCGGCGGCCAGGGCGTCCTGCTGGAAGGACCTTCCGGCATCGGCAAGTCCGACCTCGCCCTTCGCCTTATCGACCGCGGCGCAATGCTGGTCAGTGACGACCAGACCATCGTCGTGCGGTCGGGGACCCGGCTGCTGGCGCACGCGCCCGCTTCCATCGCTGGCCAGATCGAGGTTCGGGGTCTGGGCATTATCGCCATGCCCTATGTTGTCGACATACCCATCGCCCTGCTCGTACGGCTAGGAGGACAGGTTCCGCGGATGCCCGAACTTGAGGCGCGGCGGATCGCTGGTGTCGATATCCCGGTCCTCCTGCTCGAACCACGCCAGGCGTCCGCTCCACTGAAGGTTGAACTGGCTCTGACACACGGAATTCTCGCCGCATGACGCGCCAATCAAAGCCGATCCTGCTGATCACCGGCATGTCGGGCGCGGGCAAATCGACCGTTCTCAAGACGCTTGAGGATCTGGGCTGGGAGATCGTCGACAACCTGCCGCTCCTGCTGCTCGATCGGCTGCTGGATACGCCGCGCGCACAGGGACAAATGGATGATTCCACCCCCCTGGCGATTGGTATTGGCTCGCAAACGCGCGATTTTGATGCCGATCGCATCATCGGGCGTATCCGCGATCTGCGCGATCGGCACGGTCTGGAAATCGGGACGCTGTTTCTCGACTGTTCGGGGGTAGAACTCGAGCGACGCTATTCCGAGACGCGGCGGCGGCATCCGCTAGCCCCCGATCGCCCCGCGGGCGACGGGATCGCGCGCGAGCGTGAAATGCTGCGGCCGCTGCGCGACTGGGCGAACAGGTTGATCGACACGACGACATTGGCGGCCAACGAACTGGCGCAACAGATCCGCCACAGCTTCGCGCAGGACGATCAGGGTGCTCCGACGCTGTCGATCCAGTCGTTCGGCTTCGCGCGCGGGCTACCGCGCAACGCTGACCTCGTCTTCGACATGCGGTTTTTGCGAAATCCGCATTGGGATCCGCAGCTGCGTCCTGGGACCGGACTGGATGCGGAGGTTGCGCAATATGTCATGGCCGATCCGGCCTATGAAGCCGCTGTCAGCCGCATCGAGGATCTGCTGCTCCTGTTGCTGCCGCGCTACAAAGCGGAGGGCAAGTCCTATGTCAGCGTTGCGATCGGGTGTACCGGAGGGAGACACCGATCGGTTCATGTCGCCGAACGGATCGCCGGACGGTTGCGCGCAGAGGGTTTTTCGCCCACGGTAAACCATCGCGACCTGGGGGCCGCGCCGCAGGACTCGCTTGAGGGACCACCGGTCGGCTTATGAGTATGAAGCGTCTGATATGATCGGCCTAGTTTTGGTGACCCACGGGCGGCTCGCCGACGAGTTCGTGACCGCAATGGTCCATGTCGTCGGCCCGCAGGAACGTGTCGCGGCAATCGCGATCGGCCCGGATGACGATATGGAGGAACGCCGCGCGGATATCGCGACGGCGATCGCCGAAGTCGATGCGGGGCGCGGCGTGATCGTGCTGACAGACCTGTTCGGCGGTACCCCGTCCAATCTTGCCATCTCCCTGATGGAGCGGGGCCGGGTGGAGGTGATCGCGGGAATGAACCTACCGATGCTGATCCGTCTGGGGTCGGCGCGCAAGGCGATGACGGTCGTGGCGGCGGTCGCTGCCGCCCGCGAAGCCGGCCGGAAATATATTTCCGTCGCATCCGAGGTTCTCGGCGAGGCGGCAGCGTGACCGCGGTCGCGCGCACGGTCCTGATCACCAACCGCCGAGGATTGCATGCCCGGGCCAGCGCAAAATTTGTCACGCTTGCCTCCTCGCAACCTTGCGACGTGCTGGTTGAAAAGGACGGCGCGGGCAGCGTGACGGGAACGTCGATTATGGGGCTGATGATGCTCGGGGCCGCGATGGGCGACTCGATCGTCATATCGGCGACCGGCGATGGCGCGGATGAAACCGTTGCCCGGCTGGTCGAGCTTGTCGAAGCCAAGTTCGGCGAGGATTGAGCCCCCTTCCCCGCAGCGCTTGCCGCGCCGGGTTGCGGCGGGCATGAGCGGCGCGTGCTGACCAACCTCCCCTGTTTCCGCGCGCCGAAGGGCCGATAAATGCCTCGCGAAATTACCGCCTTTTCGAACCCGTTGATCAAATATGTCCGCGATCTTCGCGACAAGCGACATCGCAAGGCTGCACGCCAGTTCCTTGCGGAGGGATTGCGGATCTTGACCGAGGCTCGCGAGACCGGCCGGCTGCCCCGCACGCTCTTCTACTCTGCGGCGAGTGCCAACCACCCGCTGGTCCATGCGCTGTCGATGGATGTCGAGGAGGCGGGCGGCGAATCGATCCAGACGACGCCGGACATCCTGTCGAAGCTGTCGGGCAAGGACAATCCGCAGGCAGTGGTCGGCGTGTTCGATGAGTTCGACGCGGCACTCGAGGATCTGGACCGGACCAGTGCGGGGATCTGGCTGGTTGCCGAGCGACTGCGGGATCCAGGGAATCTCGGCACGATCCTGCGGACCGGCGATGCCGTCGGTGCGGGCGGGCTGATCCTGATCGGCGAGTCGGTCGATCCGTTCTCGGTCGAGGCGGTGCGGGCGAGCATGGGGGCGCTCTTCACCATTCCGGTCGTCAAAACCGAGTGGGCGCCGTTCGAGGCGTGGCTCCGCAGCGGCCCGGGGCAGCTGGTCGGGCTGAGCCTCGACACCGAGACCGATTACCGGGCGGCGACGTACAGCGCCCCGACCTTCCTGCTGACCGGCAACGAGGCGCAGGGCATGCCGGCGGAGATGGCCGAAGGCTGCGACACGCTGGTCAAGATTCCGATGCTGGGCAAGGCCGACAGCCTGAACGCCGCGGTCGCCACCGCGGTGATGGCCTATGAGGTTCTTGCCCAACAGCGTTGAAAACGCGGGTTAAACGTCCGCGGTCTCTGGCTTTTCGATCAATGCCGGCCCCTCGCCCAGCGCCAGCGCGTCGATCGACGGCACGTCCTCGAGATCGCGCGCGCCGGTCTCGATATTGAGGTCGCGGAACTTGCGGCCGGTGACCATCAGGCGCCCGTTGAACGAATTGGTGAAGCCGTTGAAGTTCTTCACCGCGCTGTTGAGACCGACCCCGACCTTGCGCAGATCGTCGGCGACCTTGGCGAGTCGGTCGTGCATTTCCTTGCCAAGTTCGCCGATCTTGCGCGCCTCGTTGGCGAGCTTTTCCTGCCGCCAGACCGCGGCAACCGTCCGTGCGATCGCAATCAGATTGGTAGGAGTGGCGAGCAAGACCCTCTTTTCAAAGGCGAAATCCCAGAGCGTCGGATCATGTTCGAGCGCGGCGGAGAGGAAATGTTCGCCGGGGACGAACATGATCACATAATCGGGCGTGTCGGCGAACTGGCTCCAATAGGCCTTGTTGCCGAGCCCGTTGACATGCGCGCGCATCGACGCGGCGTGTGCCGCCAGCCCGACCAGCCGCTCGGCCTCGTCGACCGCACCGAACGCATCCTGATAGGCGTTGAGCGAGACCTTGGCATCGATGACGAGCGCGCGGCCGCCGGGGACGCGGATGATCGCATCGGGGCGCAGCCGGGCGCCGGCGCGCTCATCGGCATCGCCGACCGCGACGCTGACCTCGGTCTGGAAATCGGTGTGTTCACTCAGCCCGCAGGTCTCGAGCACGTTCTTCAACTGCTGCTCACCCCAGCGGCCGCGTGACTTGGGCGCGTTGCGGAGCGAGTTGACGAGCTTGGCGGCTTCAGTCGAGACCTTTTCCTGGCCCAGCCGCATCTGTTCGATCTGCCCCTTGAGATCGCCGAACGCGTCGCGGCGCTCCGCCTCGACCTTGGCGACGCCCTCTTCATAGCGCTGCAGCCGGTCGCTGACGGGCTGGAGCATCGACTTGAGGTTCTGCCCGGCGGATTCCTCGGACTGGCGAAAGCGGGCGTCGGCGCGGTCGAGGAAGGTCTTCTGCGCGTCGCTCAGCAGCTTGTTGGCAACGTCGCCGAACTGCGCGGCCATCACGTCCTTGGCGTCGCGGAGTTCGACCAGCCGGGCCTCGAACGCTTCGCTGCGAGCGTGCTCGGTAGCGAGTTCGGTGCGCGCGGCGTCGCGGTCGGCGCGGATCGTCGCGAGATCGATGCGCAGGCGGTCCGCCTCCCCGGCGCGTTCGGCATTCTGCGCACGCAGCGTGGCGAGATCCTGAAGCGCGGCATTGCGCTCCTGCTCGACCGCGTCGCGCGCGGTGCGGACGAGATCATAGTCCGCGGCCCGCGTTCGGGCGATCGCGAGATCGCCGGCAAGAGCGCCTGCACGACGCGAGGCGAGCAGCCAGCCAAGCAGCAGTCCGGCGGCGGCCGCGAGCAGCGCGACGATCATGAGTTCGGTCATGCCAGCGTCCCAATGTTGCGAATGTTGAGACGATAAGCGTGTTTTGCGCCGAGATCCGTACAATTTCGGGCGGGGCGGCCGGCAAAGCAAGATGCGGCGGCGGATCGTGCGGCGATACCGAGGTGTAAGGTCATTGCCGGAACATAGCACGAACGGGTCGAACGGGACAGGGGGATTTTCCTACCTTTTGACGTGATGGCGAAGTGGGCCGGACACGAACGGAATTTCGAACCTCCGGTGCAACCCGGCCACAAATACGCTGCTGCCGTGCAGGCTTGGGGGACGCGCGAGACGGGAGTGCTGGACGGTGCATCTACACGGTGTCAGCTTCTGCGGGAGACGGATCGCATCGCGATCGTGGTGTATGATCGGTAAGGGAGGCGACATTGCGGTTCGAACTTCAACGATGGGCCGATGCGCATCGTGATGGTTTTGCCGCAATGCTGGGCGATCCGGAGGTCATGGCGGACCAAGGGGGGCCGATCGACCGTGATGTCAGCATGGCGAGGTTCGATGCCTACCGTGACGCCTGGGACGTCGACGGCATATCGCGGTGGGTCGTGGCGGATCCTACAGGCGGCTTTCTCGGGTATGTCGGCGTATCGAGGCGCGCCGACGCGGATCATCCTCTGGGTGTGCATCATGAGATCGGGTGGCGCCTGTGTCGTCATGCATGGGGGCGCGGATTGGCCACGGAAAGTGCGTGCATGGCGCTGGCGCATGCATGGACGGTCCTGGAGGCAGCGGAGATCCTGGCCTACACGGCTGCAGAGAACCAGCGATCACAGTGTGTCATGGGCCGGCTGAGCTTCCGGCGGGATAGCGCGCGGGACTTTGTCCGCTCGTCAGCGGCGGGAGGTCGAATGGTGTTACTATGGTGTCTGAACCGACCGGATGCGCCTGACCTGCTAGCTTCGACCTGAGCCGAAGATGTCGACTGGGGGCGTCGCGGGGGACGGCGTGCGCTTGTTGGGGACGTTCCATTCGGGCCCCGGCCTTCGCCGGGGTGGTGTGCTTGAGGGAGTGCCGCCCCTGGTTACTGGGGCCTTCCCAGCTGGGCCCCGGCCTTCGCCGGGGTGGTGTGCTGGGGGAGTGCCGCCCCTGGTTACGGAGGCTTTCTCAGCTGGGCCCCGGCCTTCGCCGGGGTGGTGTTCGTGGGGTGTGCTGCCCCCGGTTACGCGGGGCTGCCTGCCTGGGCCCCGGCCTTCGCCGGGGAACTGGTCTGGGTTGGCCGGTCGAGGCAACGACCGGCGCCGGGTCAGCCGAGCTTGCGGGCCTTGGCGAGTTTCTTGAGGACCATGTCGCGCTTGAGGCGGCTGATGTGGTCGATGAAGAGGACGCCGTCGAGATGGTCGATCTCGTGCTGCATGCAGGTCGAGAGCAGGCCGTCGAGCTCTTCCTCATGCGCCGCGCCGGTCTCGTCGAGCCACTTCACGCGGCAGCGGGCGGGGCGGACGACCTCGGCATATTGCTCGGGGATCGAGAGGCAACCCTCGTTATAGGTCGACATCTCTTCGCTGACCGAAAGGATCTCGGCGTTGATATAGGCCTTGGGATTCCTGATCGGCTTGTCTTCTTCGTCCTTCTCTTCCTGAAGGTCGATGACGAGGACGCGCTGCTGCACGCCGACCTGAGTCGCGGCGAGGCCGATGCCGTTGAAGTCGTACATCGTCTCGATCATGTCGGCGACGAGCGTACGGGTGGAATCGTCCACCGACGCCACCGGCTCCGCGACGAGGCGCAGGCGGGGATCGGGGACTTCGAGAACGGTCATGACGGTCATGCTGCGCAGCTAGGTTCCGCGGGTTGAGCCGTCAAGCATTTGGGTTAGGCCGCGACGATCAGGCCATCGGGCGACGCGCGCGCAGCGCCTGGGCGAGCGTGCCCTCGTCGAGATAGTCGAGCTCGCCACCCACCGGCAGGCCGTGCGCGAGCTGCGTGACGCGGACGGGGAATCGTTCGATCCGTTCGGCGATGTAATGCGCGGTGGTCTGGCCTTCGAGCGTCGCGTTCATCGCGAGAACGACCTCGTCGATCCCCCCCGCCTCGATCCGGCGGACGAGATTGTCGATGCTGAGATCCTCGGGACGGATGCCTTCCAATGCGGACAGGCGACCGCCGAGCACGTGGAAGCGACCGGGGAACAGCCGCGAGCGATCGAGCGCCCAGAGATCGGCGACCTCCTCGACGACGCAGAGCGAGCGCTGGTCGCGGCGCGGGTCGGCGCAGATCGCGCACGGGTTGGTGGTGTCGACATTGCCGCAGACGCTGCAATTTTCCAGCCGCTCGTCGACCGCGGTCAGCGCCTCGCGCAGCGGACCCAGCGCGGCGTCGCGCTTCTTGAGCAGATGCAGCACGGCGCGGCGTGCGGACCGGGGGCCGAGGCCGGGGAGCCGGGCCAGCGCCTGCGTCAGCGCCTCGATCTCGGGGGATGCCATCACGACCAGATAGGGGGTTGCGTCGCTCCCCGCCAGCGTGTTCGAGAGGGGCATGCGGATCATCTTCATGGGAACGCCGGACTTCGCGGTGCCGGTGCTGGAGGCCCTCGTCGCGGCGGGGCATGGATTGGTGGCGGCCTATTGCCAGCCGGCACGACCTGGCGGGCGTCGCGGGCGCGAACTGGTGCCCTCACCAGTCCAGGTCCGGGCGGAGGCGCTGGGCATCGCGGTTCGGACGCCGGTGTCGTTCAAGGCGTCGTTGCCCGAGGGGCTAGACGCGCGGGAAGCGTTTGCCGCGCTGGAGGCGGATGTCGCGGTGGTGGCCGCCTATGGCCTGATCCTGCCGCGCGCGGTGCTCGACGCGCCGCGGTTCGGGTGCCTCAACGTCCATGGCTCGCTGTTGCCGCGGTGGCGCGGGGCGGCGCCGGTGCAGCGCGCGATCCTCGCGGGCGATGCGGAGACGGGGGTCGGGATCATGCAGATGGAGGCCGGGCTGGATACCGGGCCGGTGCGGCTCGAGGGGCGGACTGACGTTGCGGGGAAGACGGCGGGCGATCTGACTGCCGAGCTGTCGGTGATGGGCGCGCGGTTGATGGTCGACGTGCTGGGCGATCTGGACGCCTACCCTGCCCGGCCGCAGCCCGAAGAGGGCGTCACCTATGCGGCGAAGATCGACAAGGCGGAGGCGCGGATCGATTTCGAGCGGCCGGCGGTCGAGGTCGAGCGGCTGGTGCGCGCAATGAACCCGGCGCCCGGCGCGTGGTTCGAGGTCGCCGGCGAGCGCGTGAAGGTGCTCGCGGCGGACGTGTTGCCGTTCAGCTTCCTGGGGTGCGAGGGGCTGACGGTGAATGCCGAGCTGACGATCGGGTGCGGCGACGGTGCGATCCGGCCGACTTTGGTACAGCGGGCCGGGCGCGGCGTGACATCGGCCGAGGAGCTGCTGCGCGGGTTTGCGATTCCCTCGGGGACTCAGCTTTGACGCGGTTCGCGCTGACGGTGGAGTTTGACGGGCGGCCGTTCATGGGCTGGCAGCGGCAGAAGCACGGGCCGAGCGTGCAGGCCGCGCTCGAGGCGGCGGTGCTGAAGATGACCGGCGAGACCGTGGCGGTGCAGGCGGCGGGGCGGACCGATGCGGGGGTGCACGGGATCGCGATGCGCGCGCATGTCGATATCGCCAAGCCGCTCGCGGCGTTCCGGTTGATGGAGGGGCTGAACGCGCTGGTCAAACCGGCGCCGGTTTCGGTGCTGTCGTGCGAGGTGGTGCCCGACGACTGGCATGCGCGGTTCTCGTGTATCGGGCGGTCGTACGAGTACCGGATCGTCAACCGGCGTGCGCCGCTGAGCTTCGAGGCGGGGCTGGCGTGGCAGGTGCCGCAGCCGCTCGATGCGGAGGCGATGGCGGAGGCGGCGCGCGCGCTGGTGGGGCGGCACGACTTCACGACGTTCCGGTCGGCGCATTGCCAGGCGGACAGCCCGGTGCGGACTTTGGACCGGCTCGACGTGGTGCGGGAGGGGGAGCGGCTGTTCGTCTACGCGGCGGCGCGGTCGTTCCTGCATCACCAGGTGCGCTCGATGGTCGGGTGCCTGGCGCTGGTCGGCATGGGGCGCTGGGCGGTCGGCGATGTCGCGGACGCGCTGGCGGCGAAGGATCGGGCGATGCTGGGGCTCAATGCACCGCCCGATGGGTTGTTCTTCGTGACCGCGGTTTATCCCTGAGGAATTAACACCTTAGCGGACGAACTTCGCAGCGAGTTCGACATGCGTCGACCAGAGGAACTGGCCGACCGGCTGGATCCAGTCGATCCGCCAGCCGGCGTCGCAGAGCTCCTTGGCATCGCGCGCGAAGCTCGCCGGGTTGCACGAGACGTAGACGATCACCGGGGTCTTCGACGCGGCGAGCGCGCCGGCCTGTTCGCGCGCGCCCGAGCGGGGCGGATCGATCACCACCGCGTCGAACCGGTCGAGCTCGGCCACCGTCAGCGGGCGGCGGTAGAGGTCGCGGTGCTCGGGGAACACCGGGCTTTGCAGCCGGTGCGCGGCGGCCTTGAGCGCCGTCAGCGCGTCGCGCGCACCCTCCGCGGCATAAACCTTCGCCGGGATCGCGAGCGTGAAGGTGCCGAGCCCGGCGAACAGGTCGGCGACGGTGGCGGGCGTGCCGATCGCCTCGAGCACCGCGGCGGTGAGCGCGGCCTCGCCATCGGGAGTCGCCTGGAGGAACGAGGCGGGTGGCAGCGGCACGGGGACGCCGCCCAGCGTGATCGCCACCGCATCGGGCTCCCAGCGGGTCTCCGGCCCCAGACCATCGTCGAACGCGACGCGGGCGATGCCGTGCTCCTCGCAGAACCGGGTGAGCGCCTCGGCGGCGGGGAGGCCTTCGGGCGCGAAACCGGTGATGAGGATGTCGGCGCCCTGGTCCGCGAGCGTCAGGTGGATGTCCGCGCGGCGGCGGAAGTTGAGACGCTTGAGCAGGGTGCGCAAGGGGGCGACGAGCGCGAACAGCCGCGGATCGAGGATCCAGCATTCCTTGATGTCGACGATCAGATGCGCCTTCTCGGCAGTGAAGCCGAGCGTGATCCTGCCGCCCTTGGCCTCGGCATGCAGCGTCGCGCGGCGGCGGCTGCGGACCGGCGAGATGTGCGGGGTGCGGATCGGCGCGGACAGGCCCTGCCCGTCGAGCGCGGAGGCGATCCGGTCGGTGACGAAGGCGCTGTAGCTCTCGTCGTCGAGATGCTGGAGCTGGCAGCCGCCACAGGTCGGGAAATGGACGCAGGGCGGCGTCTGGTGGTGCGGGCCGTGGGTCACGCTGCCGTCGGCCGCGAGCGTGTCGCCGGGTGCGGTGAAGGCGGCGTGGCGGCCATCGGCGGTGATGCCGTCGCCGCGTGCGGCGACGCGGACGATGGTGTCGGTCGTTGGGTCACTGGTCATAAGGACGCTCTGGCCGACCGGAGCGCATCCGCCAAGTCATCGGCGATAAATGCCGGCCCGGAGCGACGCGCAGCCTCGCCGTGAAGCCACACGCCCGCGCCGGCGGCGGCGAGCGGATCGAGCCCTGCGGCGAGCATCGCGCCGATCGCGCCGGCGAGGACGTCGCCGGTGCCCGCGGTGGAAAGCCAGTCGCTCGCGCCGGGGGCGAGCCGGGCGCGGCCGTCGGGCGCGGCGATGACGGTGTCCGCACCCTTGAAGACGACGACCGCCCCGGTGCGGGCGGCGGCGTCGCGGGCGCGGGTGATCTTGTCGTCGTCCGATCGCCCGAAGAGCGCGTCGAACTCGCCGGCGTGCGGGGTGAGGATGACCGGGACGGTGAGCGCGCGGATCCGGTCGGGACCGAGCAGGCGGAGCGCGTCGCCGTCGAGGACGAGCGGGTGGCCGGCGGCGAGCGCGGCGTCGAGTCGGACGCGGGCGGTGGCGTCACGGCCGAGGCCTGGACCGATGACGAGCGCGCCAATCCGGTCGTTGGCGAGCGCGTGGTCGGAGAACGCCGCGCGGACGAGTGCATGCGGCGGGCCGGGGCTGTCGCCGAGCAGCGTCACATAGCCCGCGCCCGCGCGCATCGCGGCGAGCGCGGCGAGGTCGGCGGCGCCTGCCATCGTGCCGGCGATGACCCCGACCATGCCGCGGGTGTATTTGTGCGCGTCGGGTCCGGGGGGTGCGAGCTGCGGGCGGGCGAGCACTTCGATCTGGCTGGTGACGGGGACGCCGATGTCGAGGAGGCGGATCTCGCCGCAATAGCGGGCGGCGGGCTGGAGGAGGTGCACGGGTTTGAGTGCGCCGAGGGCGAGCGTGAGGTGGAAGACGGGGGGTGTGGTGAGCGCGTGGCCGGAGTCGGTGGCGAGGCCGCTGGGGAGGTCGATGGCTATGGCGAGGGTGGCGGCGGTGCTTAGGGTGTGGAGGCTCTTGACCACAGATACCTCCCCGGCGGAGGCCGGGGTCCAGTTGGGTGAACCGTGCGAGTCGTCGATGGCGGTGCCCAACTGGGCCCCGGCCTTCGCCGGGGGGGTGTTTGGGGTTTGGGGTGAAGGACCATCCAAGGGTCGGGTCAGGCCGGTGCCGAAGAGGGCGTCGACGAGGACGGGGGCGGGCTTCGCTTCGGCGAGAGGTTCGACGGGGCCGGGCCACCCTGCCCTTGCCGCCCTGGCCGCATCGGTGCGGGGCTCGGACAGTGCGGCGACGCGGACCGTTGCGCCCAGGTCGGCGAGCACGCGCGCGGCGACATAGCCGTCGCCGCCATTGTTGCCGGGGCCGCAGAGGATCAGGATGGCGTTCGATCCCGCCAGGCGGCGGACCGCGTGCGCGATCGCGGTGCCTGCGCGGTCCATCAGCGTATCGACCGTAACACCGGTTGCCATCACTGCATCCTCGGCCGCGCGCATCGCGGCAGCGGTCAGGACGGGCTGGCCCTCGATCCGGATCATGAGCCGTTCGCGCCCGGCTGGACCGTCGCCGGGAGGCGGTAGCGGTCGGTGCCCAGCGTGACGTCGATGCTACCGGGCGCGGACATCGTGACGCGCGCCCGCTCGGCCCCGTCGGCGGCGACGACGCCGCGGCCGTCAGGGGAGACGCGCAGCCGGCGAAACCCGCCATCGGCGTGGCGGAGGGTCAGGATCACGCCATCTGCACCGCGCGCCTGCTCGATCGTGCAGTCGGGGGCCAAAGCGGCGGCCCCCCTGGCGCAGGGGACATGCATGACGGCAGCGTCCTCGCGGCGCGACGCCGTGTCACCGGCGTCGGGCTTGCCGCTCCCGCAGGCTGCCAGCGGGAGCGAGACAAGCCCGACAAGATACTGCGATCGTTTAGATATCCGCGTAGACATGCGTTTCGGCTGCGGCTCCCGGGTGCGTGACCGCGCCCTTGTACGCCGGACCGACGGTCTTCGCATAGCGCCACAGCGCGCCCGAGCCGTAATCGGTCTTGCGAGGGACCCAGACCGCGCGGCGTGCCGCCATCACGTCCTCGGGAACATCGAGATCGATCGTCCCCGCCTCGGCGTCGATATGGATGATGTCGCCATCCTCGACGAGCGCGATCGGACCGCCATCGGCGGCTTCGGGGCCGACATGGCCGATGCAGAAGCCGCGCGTGCCGCCCGAGAAACGGCCATCGGTGATCAGCGCGACGCTCTCGCCCATGCCGAGGCCGTATAGCGCGGCGGTGGTCGAGAGCATCTCGCGCATGCCCGGGCCGCCCTTGGGACCTTCGTAGCGGATGACGATGACCTCGCCCTCGTTGATCGCGCGCGCCTCGACCGCGGCGAAGGTGTCCTCCTCGCAATCGAACACACGCGCCGGGCCGCTGAACTGAAGCCGGTGCATGCCCGCGACCTTCACGATCGCGCCATCGGGGGCGAGACTGCCGCGCAGGCCGACGACGCCACCCGTCGGCGTCAACGGCGTGCTGATGTCGTAGATGACCTTCTGATCGGGGTTCCACGTCACCTGGTCGATATTCTCGGCCAGCGTCTTGCCGGTGACGGTCATGCAGCTGCCGTCGAGAAAGCCGCCGCTGAGCATCGTCTTCATCAGCATGTAGACGCCGCCCGCCTCGTACATGTCCTTGGCGACATACTTCCCACCGGGTTTGAGGTCGGCGATGTACGGCGTTGTCTTGAAGATCTCCGCGACGTCGAACAGGTCGAACTCGATCCCCGCTTCCGACGCCATCGCGGGCAGATGCAGCGCGGCATTGGTCGAGCCCCCGGTCGCGGCGACGACTCGCGCCGCATTGATGAAGGCCTCGCGCGTGCAGATGTCGCGCGGGCGGATATTGTCGGCCAGACACTCCATGACCTGCGCGCCTGCAGCCACCGCGATCTGTTCACGCGTCGTGTAAGGCGCTGGCACCATGTTGCTGTTCGGAATGGACAATCCGATCGCTTCCGCGACGCAGGCCATGGTGTTGGCGGTATATTGCCCACCGCATGCGCCGTGACCCGGGCAGGCGACCTTCTCAAGCGCATGCACCTCCGACAGCGGGCAGGCACCGGCGGCATATTTGCCGACGATCTCGAACACGTCGACGACGGTCACGTCGCGTTCCTGATAGCGGCCGGGCAGGATCGAGCCGCCATAGACGAACACCGACGGGATGTTGAGGCGGAGCATCGCCATCATCATGCCGGGCAGCGACTTGTCGCAGCCGGCAAAGCCGACCAGCGCGTCGTAGCAATGGCCGCGGACCGAGAGTTCGACCGAGTCGGCGATGACTTCGCGGCTGACGAGGCTCGCCTTCATCCCCTGATGCCCCATCGCGATGCCGTCGGTGACGGTGATCGTGTTGAAGCGGCGCGGCATGCCGCCGCCCTGGATGACGCCGGCCTGCGCGGCATCGGCCTGCGCGTCGAGCGTGGTGTTGCAGGGGGCCGAGTTGTTGCCGGCGGACGCAAGCGCGACGAACGGACGCGCGATATCCTCTTCGGGGATACCCATCGCGTAGTAATAGCTGCGGTGCGGCGCACGCTCTGGACCGACGGAGACATGCCGGCTCGGCAGGCGCGATTTATCGAATATACGGGTCATGGCGACCGCCTATGTCGCGAGACGGGGCCTTTACGCAAGACAGTTGCGTATTGATTTGCAGTTTTATTCGCCGCGGCCGCGGCCAGACGGGGACCGCAGAGCCCGCGCGGCGGACCGTCAGAGGCTTTCGAGCGCCTTGGCGACGCCGTCCATCGTGAACGGCTTCTGCAGGCGGGGCCGGTCGCGGAAGCGGGGATCGAGGCCGTCATCGCCACCGCCGGTCGCGAACACGAAGGGAATTCCGCCCTCCGCAAGCCGTTCGGCGATCGGAGTACTCTTCTCACCGCCACGCAGGTTGACGTCGAGGATCGCGGCGTCGACACCCCCGGCCGAGATGCGGTGCAGGGCATCGGCGACGGTGTCGACGGACCCTGCCACGCCCTTGTCCAGCACCTCGAGGAAATCCTCGAGCATCATGGCGATCAACGGTTCATCCTCTACGATGAGGATCTGCTGTGGCACGTTCATATTTTGTACCTTAGGCGGCAATTTCGCCGAGCGCCAACATCTTGTTGCTTAACGTGCCGCAAGAACGTCGCGCGCCGCCTCGGCAAGCTGCTGGACCGAGAAAGGCTTGGGAAGAAACTCGACATTGTCGAGGTCGATCGACTTGCGCAGCTGTTCCTCGGCATAGCCCGACATGAAGACGATCGGCAGGTCGGGATATTTCTCGCGTGCGTGGCGGACCATCGTCGGGCCGTCCATGGTCGGCATCACCACATCGGTGATCAGCAGGTCGGGGCGGCCGTTCTTCGCCATGATCTCGAGCGCGACTTCGCCATTCTCCGCGGTCAGCACGCTATAGCCCTGGCGGGTGAGCGCGCGTTCGGCGACTGCGCGGACCATGTCCTCGTCCTCGACGAGCAGGATCGTCCCCGTGCCCCACAGGTCGGCGGGCTTGGCCGCGGGCTTGGGCGCTGTGAGCCGCGGCGCGGCGGGGGCGGCGTGGACGGGGAGGAAGATGGTAAAGGTCGCCCCCTGCCCCGGCTGCGATTCGGCGAAGATATAGCCGCCCGACTGCTTGACGATGCCGTAGACGGTCGAGAGGCCGAGTCCGGTCCCCTTGCCGAATTCCTTAGTCGTGAAGAACGGCTCGAAGATCTTGGGCAGGACCTCGGGCGGGATCCCGGTGCCGGTGTCCTGGACGATCAGCGCGGTATAGTCCGCGACGGGCAGGATGTCGGAGGCCATCTGCCGCACCTCGGTCGCCGAGACCGAGCGCGTGGTGATGGTCAGTGTGCCGCCGCCGCGCGGGTTGGCGGACAGGATCGCGTCGCGGGCGTTGACCGCGAGATTGACGACGACCTGTTCGAGCTGCCCCGGATCGGCGCGGACCGGCCCGAGGTTGCGGCCGTGCATCATGTCGAGCCGGACGGTCTCGCCCATGAGTCGCTTGAGCAGGTTCGAAACCTCGGACACGACGTCGGGCAGTTGCAGGATCTGCGGGCGCAGCGTCTGCTGGCGGCTGAAGGCGAGCAGCTGGCGGGTCAGCCCGGCGGCGCGGTTCGAGTTGGTGCGGATCTGCTGGATGTCGTCATAATCGCTGTCGCCGGGCGAATGGCGCATCAGCATCAGGTCGCAGTGGCCGATGATCGCGGTCAGGATGTTGTTGAAATCATGCGCGACGCCGCCGGCGAGCTGGCCGACCGCCTGCATCTTGGTCGCCTGCGCCACCTCGCGCTTCAGTCGCGATTCCTCGCTATTGTCCTTGAGGCTGAGCAGGACCGCGGCGTCGCCAAGCCCGCGCGCGCCGGCGATGGTCAGCGCGACCGGCTCGTCGGGATGATCCTTCAGCCGGACCGCCATGTCGGTCGAATGCGTCTGCCCGCCCGCGAACCGGCGGATCGCATCGGCGACCGCGGTCTTGTCCTCGCGCACGACGAGATCGCCGGGGTAGAGCGGCGGCGCGGCGCCGACGACCCCGGCGGCGCGCAGGAACGAGTCATTCATCTGGATGAAGCGGCCCTCGCGATCGACCAGCGCCATGCTGAACGGCATCAGGCTGACGAGGCTGCGGACATGCGCGGAAGCGGACGCGCCGATCGCGGGCGCATCCTCCTCGTCGTCGAGCAGGATGACGAGGACGGGGGCGTCGTCGCCCTCGACAAAGGGCACCTGCACCACGCGCAGCGGCGTCCCCGCGCCGCCCTCGCGGGCGAAGCGGACGAGGCCGCGATTGTCGGTGATCAGGAAGCGCGCGAAGTCGCGTCCCTCGATCGCCTCATGCTCGTCGCCGATCGCGCGGACGCGGAGCACGCGGTTGGTCGCACGCACGCGGCCGTCGGCGCTGAGCAACGCCGCCATGATCCCGCTGCCGCCGAGCCGGTCGCCGGTCGGCCCGTCGATCAGCCGTTCGGCGGTCTGCGCGAGGTCATAGTCGGGCGCGGTGACGAACCGCCAGACGAGCATGTCCGCCTCGTCGCCGGCGCGGGTGATCGATGCCGAGATACGCAGCCCGTTGGCCACCAGCCGCTCCGCCTGCGCGTGACCGTCGCGCCACGCGGTGCGTCCGGCCTCGGCCAGCAATACGACCCCACTCGCGTCGAGCGGCAGCCCCGGCGGGGTTGGAAAGCCGCTGAACACCGCGTCATAGGCATCGTTCGCGCAGACCAGCCGGCCCGCACGATCGGTCACCGCGATTGCATCGCCGCTCGCCTGCGCAACCGCCCGCGTGAAGTCCCAGTCGATCGTGCGCAGTTCGGCGCTGCCGGCGCGCGCGAGCACGCGCCAGACGATCACCGCGCCGATGACGATGATCGCCGCGGCGAGAAAGGCCGCCGCGACGACGATGTCGCCGATCATGCCGAGCACCAGCCCCGATGCGGCGATCCCCGTCACCGCCGCGACGAGGGCGGCGCGGCGGTTCGGCCCGAGGCCGGTCTGGGGCGGAAGCGAAACCATGCGATGCCTCTTCCGCTGTTCGGGGGTTTGGGGTCAAGCATCATGTCCCCGCCCGGTTTCCCGGTCGGGGACGCGGCCGGTCACCAGATACGCACGCGCTGTTCGGGGGCGAGATACAGACGCTGCGTCGGCTTGGGCTGATAGGCGGCGTACCAGGGGTCGAGATTGCGGACGACCGAGGCGCGCTGCTGCGACGGCGAATGCGGATCGGTCAGCAGCCGCTGCCGCAGGTTCGCCTCGCGGTAGTTGCGGCGCCAGACCTGCGCCCAGCCCAGATAGAAGCGCTGGTCGCCGGTGAAGCCGTCGAGCACGGGGGCCGCCTTGCCGCCGAGCGCGGTGTGATAGGCGTCATAGGCGACCGTCAGCCCGGCGAGATCGGCGATGTTCTCGCCCATCGTCAGCTGGCCCTTCACGTGCATGCCCGGCAGCGGCTCATAAGCGTCGTACTGCGCGCCGAGCTTGCCGGTGAGCGCGTTGAAGCCGGCGATGTCCTTGGGCGTCCACCAGTCGGTGAGCTGGCCCTTGGCGTCGTATTTCGAACCCTGGTCGTCGAAATGATGGCTCAGTTCGTGGCCGATCACCGCGCCGATGCCGCCATAATTGACCGCGTCGTCGGCCTTGGGATCGAAGAAGGGCGGCTGGAGGATGGCTGCGGGGAAGACGATCTCGACCATGCCGAAATTGGCATAGGCGTTGACCGTCATCGGCGTCATGCCCCATTCCCAGCGCTGCAGGGGCTTGCCGAGCTTGGCAATATTGTCCTGATGCTGCCATTCATTGGCGCGCCATTCGTTGCCGAACGCGTCGCCGGACGTGATCGTCAGCGCGGACAGGTCCTTCCACTGGCTGGGATAGCCGATCTTGGGGGTGAAGGCGGCGAGCTTGGCGTGCGCCTTCTGCTTGGTCTCGGGCGCCATCCAGTCGAGCTTGTCGATCCGGCGGCCCATCGCGGCGAGCACGTTCTTCACCAGCACGTCCGCTGCCGCCTTGGTCTCGGGCGGGAAATACTGTGCGACGTAGAGCTTGCTGACCTCGTCGCCGAGCGCACCGCTGGTGAACTGGACACCGCGTTTCCAGCGGGCCTCCTGCTCGGGGGTGCCGCCGAGCACGGTGCCGTAGAAGGCGAACTGTTCGGCGTCGAACGCCCTGGGCAGCACATCGGCATAGCCGTCGAGCGAGCGCAGGATCAGCTGGTCCTTGAGCACGCCGATCGGCGCGGTCGCGACGAGTTTTGCAATGCCGGTGATCGCCGAGGGCTGTGCGACGATGACGGTCGGTACGGGCGTGCCGGTCGCCTTGAAATAGCCGGCGAAGTCGAAGCCGGGCGCGCGCTTGGCGAGATCGGCGACGGACATCTTGTTATAGGTCTTGGTCGCGTCGCGGCTGTCGACTCGGGTCCAGCTGACCCGGGCGATCTCGGTCTCGAACGCGAGCAACGCGGCGGCGCGCGCCTCGGCATCGGGTTCGCCGGCGAGCGTCAGCATCTTGGCGATGTGCGCGCGGTAGGCGGTGCGCGCCTCGACCAGCTTGGCATCGGTGCTGAGATAATAGTCGCGGTCGGGCAGGCCGAGCCCCGACTGGCCGAGCGACAGTGCGTACTGCTCGGGAATCTTGTCGTCCTGGCCGACGCCGCTGCCGAACGGGCCGCCGATACCGGCGCGATCCGCCTCGGCGAGCAGGGCGGGATAGCCCGACCGGTCCTTCAGCGCGGCGATCTTCGCGAGCCATGGGCGGATCGGTGCCAGCCCCTTGGCCTCGATCGTGCCGGTGTCGAGGAAGGTCGCATAGGCACGGCCGATCTTAGACTTCGGATCCTTGGCCGCGGTGTCGAGGATGCCGCGGGTGCGCGTCTCGGACAGGTCGGAGAGGAAGTTGAACGCGCCGTAGTTCGACTTGTCCGCGGGGATCGGGGTGGTCTTCGCCCAGTTGCCATTGGCGAAGGCGTAGAAATCGTCACCGGGCTGGACGCTCTTGTCCATGCCCTTCTCGTCGAAGCCGAAGCTGCCATATTGCGCGCCGGTCGAGGCGGGTGCGGCGGGCGCGGCGGTTGGTTCGGCGGTCTGCGAGATTGCGGCGGTGACGCCGGTGATCGCGGTGGCGGCGAGCAGGCCGGCGGCGATGTAGGTCTTCATGGGGGTCTCCTGGAATTTCGTTCGCGGTACACCTCCCCGGCGAACGCCGGGGCCCAGTTGGGAAGGTCTTGGTAACGATGGACAGTCGGCCATTACGTCTGTCCCCCCAACTGGGCCCCGGCCTTCGCCGGGGTGGGGCAGATTTGGGGCGGTCGGCGTCAGCGGATTACCAGATGCGGACGCGGGCCGCCGGGGCGAGGTAGCTGGCCTCGCCGGGCTTCACGCCGAACGCCGCGTACCAGGGGTCGAGGTTGCGGACGGTGAGGACGCGCTGGTGACCCGGCGAGTGCGGATCGGACAGCAGCGTCTGGCGCAGCGCGGGTTCGCGGAACTTGCTGCGCCAGACGCCGGCCCAGCCATAATAGAAGCGCTGGTCGCCGGTGGTGCCGTCGATCACCGGCGCGGGCTTGCCGCCGAGCGAGCGGTGATAGGCGTCATAGGCGACGGTCAGCCCGGCGAGATCGGCGATGTTCTCGCCGAGCGTCAGGCCGCCCTGGACGTGCAGCCCGGGCAAGGGCTCATAGGCGTCGTACTGCTTGACCAGCGCGTCGGTGAAGACCTTGAAGCGCGCGACGTCCTGCGGCGTCCACCAGTCGGTGAGCTTGCCGCTGGCGTCGTATTTGCGGCCCTGATCGTCGAAGTGATGGCTGATCTCGTGACCGATCACCGCGCCGATGCCGCCATAGTTGATCGCCGGGTCCGCCTTCGGATCGAAGAACGGCGGCTGGAGGATCGCGGCCGGAAAGACGACCTCGTTCATCGTCGGATTGGCATAGGCGTTGATCGTCATCGGCGTCATGAACCATTCGCCGCGATCGATCGGCTGGCCGAGCTTCTTGAGGTCGCGATCATAGTCGAACGCGTTGGCGCGCGCGACGTTACCGACGAGGTCGCCGCGCTGGACCTGAAGCGCGGAATAGTCGCGCCATTTATCAGGATAGCCGATCTTGGGGGTGAAGGCGGCGAGCTTGGCGAGCGCCTTGGTCTTGGTCTCGGGCGCCATCCAGGCGAGGTTGCGCAACCGGTCGCCCATCGCCGCTATGACGTTCTTGACGAGCTGATCGGCGGCCGCCTTCGATTCCGGCGGGAAATATTTCGCGACATACTGCTCGCCGATCGCCTCGCCCATCGCGCCCGACACGGTCGAGACGCCGCGCTTCCAGCGGACCTGCTGCTCGGGCGTGCCCGACAGGGTGGTGCCGTAGAAGCCGAAATTGGCCTTGTCGAAATCGCTCGAGAGATAGGGCGCATAGGCGCGCAGCACCTTGAGCATCGCATAGTCCTGAAGGACGTTCACCGGGGTATCGGCAAAGACCTTCGCTTCGCCCGTCAGCGCGCTCGGCTGCGCGACGAGGTAGAAGGGACGGCCGGTGACGCCCATCGCGGTCATGTACTGGGCCCAGGGGAAACCGGGCGCCTTGGCCGCGAAGTCGGCGGCGGTCCATTTATTGTAGGTCTTGTCCGCGTCGCGGCTCTCGATCCGCGTCCAGTGCGCGGTGGCGAGGCCCTTCTCCATCGCGAACACCGCCGCGGCGCGCGCGGCCGCGTTGGGCTCGCCCGCGAGCGTCAGCATCTGCGCGAGATACGCCTGATAGGCGGTGCGGACCGCGGCGAGCTTGGCATCGTCCTTCAGATAATAGTCGCGATCGGGCAGCCCGAGGCCGCTCTGGCCGAAGCCGACGACATAGGTGGTCGGGTCCTTGTCGTCCTGCTGGACGCCGACGCCGACGAGCCCGCCGCCCCCCTGGCGCTGCAGCTTCGCAATCTGGGTGACGAGCGCGGTCTTGTCTGTGGTCGTCTTGAGCGCAGCGAGCATCGGCTTCACCGGCCCCGCGCCCTTCGCGTTGACCGCCGCCTCGTCCATGAAGCTGGCGTAGAAATCACCGACCTTGTCGCCGGGCTTTGCCGTCGCGGCGTCGAGGATCGTCCGGGTGCGTTCGAGCGACAGGTCCTGGAGGACGTGGAACATGCCGTAGGACGAGCGATCGGCGGGGATCGGCGTCGCCTTCTCCCAGCCGCCATTGGCATAGTCGAAAAAGTCGGTGCCGGGCTTCACCGCGGTATCGCGCCCGGCCATGTCGAAGCCGAAATCGCCGATCTGCGGCTTGTTCGCATCCTTCGGCGCGACGGGACCGCTGGCCACACCGGCGAGCGCCGGCGACGGCGCGGCCCGTCGGGCCGGGGTCTGACTGGTCTGGGCCGAGACCGTTGCGGCGGAGGCGAGCAGAATGGCGGTGACAATCGACGTACGCATCAAGGACCCTCGGGGAAGAACTTCAGGATGCGGTGTGTTCTACGCCGATAAGACGCTCCGTCAATTCGTCGGGCGACAGATAGTGACGATTGTTACGATCCGCGATTATCGTGGCGGTGCCGCCACTTGCGGGCAATCCACAGCCGCCAGCCGAGTGCGCTGAGCGCATAGCCGCCGATCGAGGCCACCACGGTGATCGCCAGCAGACCGAGCGCGGTGGCAGGCCCCGCCTGCATCAGCCAGGGGATCCAGTCGGCCTGCGCGGCGGCTTCGGCGACCGGCTGGCCGGGGACATGCGCGTCGATCCGCAGCATCCACGACCCGATCCAATAGGCGGCGATCCAGAGCGGCGGGGTCGTCAGCGGATTGGTGATGAAGGTGGTCAGCGCGGCGGTCGGCACATTGGCGCGGAACGGCAGCGCGAACAAGGCGGCGACGGGGGTCTGCGCGACGGGCACGAGGATCCCCGCGACCATGCCGAGCGCGACGCCGCGCGGCACCGAGCGCCGGGTGAAGCGCCACAGTTCGGGCGCGAGCACGCGGTGCGCGACGGGGCGCAACAGGCGGTTGCGCTCCATCGAATCGCGGGTCGGCAGATTGCGATGCGACCACGCCGCGAGGCGCCCGAAAAGACCGACCGGCGCCCTGGTCACGGCTTATCCACGATCCCGCATGATCCGGCCCTGCTCGCGCTTCCAGTCCTGTTCCTTCACCGAGTCGCGCTTGTCGTGGTTCTGCTTGCCCTTGGCGAGCGCGAGCTCGACCTTCGCGCGGCCCTTGGAATTGAAATAGATCATCAAGGGCACGAGCGTCATGCCCTGGCGCGCGACCGCGCCGAACATCTTGTTGATCTCGCGCTCGTGCAGCAGCAGCTTGCGCGGCCGCTTGGGCTCATGATTGAAGCGGTTGCCGTGGCTGAATTCGGGGATGTTCGAATTGACGAGCTGGACCGTGCTGCCCTTCACCTCGGCATAGGCCTCCGCGATCGAGCCTTCGCCCCCGCGCAGTGCCTTCACCTCGGTGCCGGTCAGCGCGATCCCCGCCTCGAACACCTGCTCGATATAATAGTCGTACCGCGCGCGCCGGTTCTCGGCGACGATCTTGGTCTTTTCGAAGGTCGGGGGTTTGGGGCGTGCCATGGGATGCGCGATGTAGGAGGTCGGAGGGCGAAGGGGAAGCGGGCGTCGTATCGCGTTGGACGTTAATTGTCGGTCCTCCCGTCATCCTGACGTGCGTCAGGATGACGGACGGGGATCAGACCAGGCCGGCGTGCGCCAGCGCCGCGTCGACCGCGGCGCGCGAGGCGTCGCCCGCGGGGGTCATCGGCAGGCGCAGCGTCTCGGGGAAGCCGGCCCGTACCCGCGCCATGGCGTATTTGACCGGGCCCGGCGACGCGTCGGTGAACAGCGCGTCGTGCAGGGGATAGAGCCGGTCCTGATAGGCGAGCGCGGTGACGAAATCGCCCGCCTGGCAGGCCGCCTGAAACTCCGCGCACAGCTTCGGCGCGACGTTGGCGGTGACCGAGATGCAGCCGGTGCCGCCCATCACGTTGAACGCGAGCGCGAGGTCGTCATTGCCCGACAGCTGGCAGAAGTCGGGTCCGCAGGCTTCGCGGTGCTGCGAGACGCGCGCGAGCACGCCGCTGGCGTCCTTCACGCCGACGAACACCTGCGGAAAGGCGGTGACGACCCGCGCCAGCGTCGCGGGCTGGATGTCGGTGACGGTACGGCCGGGGACGTTGTAGAGGATGATCGGCAGCGGCGCATCGGCGGCGAGCGCCTCGAAATGCCGGAAGATCCCCTCCTGGCTCGGGCGGTTGTAATAGGGCGGGACCATCAGCGCGGCATCGGCGCCAGCCTCATGCGCCGCACGCAGATTGGCCGAGGCGACGCGTGTGTCGTTCGACCCTGCCCCCGCGATCACGGGCACGCGGCCCTTCGCCTGGTCAACGCAGACGCGAACGACGTGGAAATGCTCGTCATAGGACAGGGTCGCTGCCTCGCCCGTGGTGCCGCACGCGACCAGCGCGGACGAGCCCTCGGCGATCTGCCACTCGACAAAATCGCGATAGGCCTGCTCGTCGAAACTGCCGTCCGCGGCGAACGGCGTGACGAGCGCCGGGATCGACCCGGCAAAGGAAAAACCTGCAAACATCGGTATATTGCGCTCCTGCCGCGCTGAATTCGGGCGTTTCGTTCAGGACAGATACGGGTTGAACTGCTATCCTGTCCACATGGTAGCATTGGCGTTCAAATCGAGCATCGTCCTGGCGGCTCTGGCCGGCACGGCGGTATCTTCAGGGGTCGGACAGGAAACGCTCGACCGGTACCGAACGCAGCTTTCGAATATTGGCCCGCAGGCGCAGCCGATGGCGAGCGACGGCGCGATCGCCTCGACGATCGCGCAGTGGCGCGCGCTGCAACAGACCGATGCGCTGCCGTTCGACAGCTATGCCGGGTTCCTGATGGCGCATCCCGGCTGGCCGAACGAGACCGCCAATCGCCGCGCGGCGGAGCGGCAGGCGGCGATCGGCAGCGGTGCGGCGGGCAGCGTCGTCGCGTTCTTCACGCGCTATCCGCCGCAGTCCGCGGCGGGCAATCTTGCCTATGCACGCGCATTGCAGGCGACCGGGCAGCGCGACCGGGCCTATGCCGCGGTGCGCACCGCATGGCGATCGGGCGGGCTGACGCCGATCGACCAGGTCGCGGTGACGACGGGCTTCCCGGGCGCGCTGTCAAGCGACGATCAGGATGCGCGGATGGACGCATTGCTCTGGTCGGGGCAGACGAGTGCAGCGCAGCGCCAGATCCTGCTGGTGAGCCCCGCGAAACGCGCGCTGTTCGAGGCGCGGCTCGCCTTCCGGACCAATGCGCCGAACGCGTCCGACCTGTCGGCGGCGACGATGGAGACCTATCGCGGCGACGCCGGCTATGTCGCCGACCGCGCGGTGTGGCTGCGCAACAGCGGTGCGAGCCCGAGCGCGCGCGCCTGGCTGGCGCGCCCACGGGCGCTGACCGCGCGGCCGGGCAATGCGGGCGAATGGTACGAGATCCTGGTGACCAATGCGCGCGGCGCGGCGAATGACGGCCAGTGGCAGGTCGCCTATGACATCGCGCGGCAGATCGACGATGCCTATCCGGCGGGGGCGAACATCTCGGCCAAATCCTATGCCGAGCGTGACGAATATACCAATCTCGCCTGGCTCGGCGGGCAGGCGGCGATGAAGCAGCTCGGGCGGCCGGCGGATGCGATGACGCTGTTCGACCGCTATGCGCGTGGGTCGAATTCGCCGGTGGTGCGGGCGCGAGGCTATTACTGGGCGGGACGCGCGGCCGAGGCGGCGGGCCGGCAGGCCGATGCCACCGCCTTCTACACGCAGGCGGCCGGCTACCGCGATCAATATTACGGGCAGCTCGCGACCGAGCGGATGGGTCGGGCGCTGACCCCGCCACCGCCGATGGCCAGCCTTGCGATCGCCCCCGCGGTGCGCGCCGCGTTCGAGCAGCGCGAGACGGTGCGCGCGGTCAAGTTCCTCGGCCAGATCGCGGACTGGCAGGACCAGACCGCGTTCGTCCGCCAGATCGCCGCGGATGCGACGACCGACACCGACCATGCGCTCGCTGCCGAACTGTCGACGCGCATCAACCGCCCCGATCTGGGCGTGATGGTCGGGCGCAGCGCGCTGGCGAACGGGCTCAGCGACTATTCCGCGGCGGGCTTCCCGACCGTCAGCGTGCCGGCGGGCTATGAGGACAACTGGACGATCATCCACGCGATCTCGCGGCAGGAGAGCCAGTTCGATCGCGCCGCGGTCAGCCATGCGGGTGCGCGCGGGCTGATGCAGCTGATGCCTGCGACCGCGCGCGAGCAGTCGGGTAAGATCGGGCTGGCCTACAACCAGGCGTCGCTGACGACCGATCCCAATCTTTCGATCATGCTGGGGTCGAGCTACTTCCAGCGTATCTATGCGAACTATGGCAGCTATCCGCTTGCGATTGCTGCGTATAATGCGGGCGGCGGCAATGTGAACAAGTGGCTGCGCGCCAATGGCGACCCGCGGACCGGCGCGGTCGACATCATCGACTGGATCGAGGCGATCCCGTATCAGGAGACGCGCAACTATGTGCAGCGCGTGATCGAGAATGCGGTCGTCTACGACCTGATGAACCCCGCCCGCGCCAAGAGCCGCAGCGTCGCGCGGACGTCCTGGTATCTCGGCAAGACCCGGCCGGGCTGAACCGGACGAGACGGCGCGCATGGATCGGCCCAATTACATCACCCCGGCAGGCTATACGGTGCTGCGCGAGGAATATGAGCTGTTGCTCGGCAGCGAGCGGCCGAAGCTCGTCGAGGTGATCTCCTGGGCGGCGGGCAATGGCGACCGGTCGGAGAATGGCGACTATATCTATGGGCGCAAGCGGCTGCGCGAGATCGACCGGCGGCTCGGCTGGCTGTCGCGGCGGATGAAGGCGGCCAAGGTCGTCGATCCCGCCGCGCAGGAGGACCGCAGCCGCATCTGGTTCGGCGCGTGCGTGACGGTGGCGGACGAGGAGGATGTCGAACGCGTGCTCACGCTGGTCGGCGATGACGAGACCGATGCGGGCAATGGGCGGATCGGCTGGAATTCGCCGTTCGCACGGGCGCTGAGGGGTGCCGCGATCAACGACGTCCGCCGCGTCGACCTGCCCGCGGGCGAGCGCGAATATGAGGTCATCGCGATCGCCTATCCCTGAAATCCTCCCCCGCCAGGGGGAGGTGTCTGGCTCGTGCCAGACGGAGGGGGCGGTAGGCGAAACAT